>CAWKBA010000001.1:0-6487 GCA_963847765.1 Candidatus Melainabacteria bacterium
ACCCCATACGCAGCAACTTAAGGAATCGGATCTGGAAAAAGTGGAGGGAAGCCCTTAAACCAGAGCGGGTTGTGTCGAGCAACATCGTCCTGGGATAAGGGACTTCCCGATGGATATCATACGCTCTGCCGGTCATTGCCTGCAAACCGTGTTGGGCTCATCGCTCGATCAGATCGGTCGCCAGACCGGTGTCATTCGACGGCAACGTAAGTTCTCCGGCATGACTCTCCTCAAGACGTTGGTCTTCACCCTCCTCAAATCCCCCTGTGCCGCTCTCGACAAGTACGTCATCACTGCGGCCAAGCTCGGCGTCATCGTCACTGCCGAGGCGATTCAGAAGCGGTTCACGCCCCAACTGGTCATCTTCCTCCACGAAGTCCTCAAGCGGGTCGTTGCCCAGGTCGTCGCGGCTCGCCCGGTTGACGTCGCGTTGCTCCGCAGGTTCACTTCGGTTCGCGTTGGCGACAGCACGTCGATCACCCTGCCCGACGAATTCGCCACCGAGTTCCCCGGTTGCGGCGGCACGGCGAACTGCGGCAAGGCCGCGCTCAAGATCCAGGTACTCTGGGACCTGCTCATCGGAAAGCTCATCACCATCGACCTGGAACCCGGCCGTCACAGCGATGCCAAGAGTGTCCTGCTTCAAGGGCCGGTGCCGGCGGGATCGCTGTCGATCTTCGACCTGGGATACTTCTGCCTGGACCGGTTCGTCGAGTTGATCGGATATGGAGCGTACTGGATCTCGCGTTGGCAACAGGGGACGGCGGTCTTCCATGGCGACGGTCGGCCCCTGGATCTGCTGCGATACGTCAGGGAGCACCTGG
The DNA here is from genome assembly GCA_963847765.1 of Candidatus Melainabacteria bacterium. GTDB lineage: Bacteria > Cyanobacteriota > Vampirovibrionia > Obscuribacterales > Obscuribacteraceae > CAWKBA01. The sequence continues at coordinate 825 of CAWKBA010000001.1, forward strand.
GTCCTTGGCCGATCGACATCCCGATCCTGCTGGGCACCAACCACCGCCTGGCCTGCCGCTTGATCGTCCTGCGAGTGCCCCAGGAAGTCGCCGCTCGGCGTCGCCAGGCGGCGTTGGAGAAGGCCCGCAAACACGGCCGGACGGCCAGCCAAGAACAACTGGCCTGGTGCGACTGGACGATCTTCCTGACCAACTGCTCGAGGGATCTGTTGAACTGGAAGGAGGTGGTGATTTTGTATCGCGCCCGCTGGCAAATTGAGTTGTTGTTCAAGCTCTGGAAATCGCACAGCCATCTGGGCCAGCACAACACGACCCGGCCGGCGGAGTGGCAGATGGCGGAGTTGTTGGCCAAGCTGATCGGAGTGATCCTCCAGCATTGGCTACTCCTGACATCGACCTGGAACAACCCTCGACGGAGCCTTTGGAAGGCCGCCGGGGTGATCCGCGAATGGATTGACAATCTGGCCGAGTCGCTGGATGACCTCGACCGGCTCGTGAACGTGCTGACCCGGATGAAGGCGGCGATCGACGCCATCGCCAACGTCGACTGCCGGGTCAAACATCCAAGCTCGTTCCAACTCCTGGGAAATGCTGAACTTCTGGAGTACACTGCTTAAGTTGCTGCGTATGGGGCTCGCCTCGCTCGACCCACCCTACACTCAGTCAATTGGCACTGCAATCGACTAAAACCTTACCCGGAATCCGCTGGCTCTCCGAATTCCCTGGCTCAGCCGCCGACCCTGGCGAGGAGCCGGGCGACCCGTTCGAGCAGGTGCTTGCGGGCGGCGTCGTCGCCGACCCAGGCGGCGCGGTCGGCGATGGCCCCGACGTGCTCGCGGAGCCTGGCAGCTCGACAGCGAGCGGGCCTCGTTCAGCTTGTCTTCCGCGAGTCGAGCTGGCGGGCGAGTTCCTCGGCGTCGACGGCTTCGGGACGGCGGCCAGAGGGTGGGCGCCGGGCTCGTCGCGGTGCCGTCGAGCACGCCGTTGACCAGCGCGGCCAGCGGGTCGATCTGCTCCTCGCGGTCCCAGACGTAGCGGAGCACCCAGAGGTCGGAGGGTCGCGGCGTCCCGGCCGCACAGCAGCGCCGAGGCCGCCAGCAGCTTGAGCACCTTGACCGCCCGGCGGTCCGAAAGCGCCACGCCGAGGTCGCGGACCTTGAAGACGACCTCGGCGTAGGGTTCGGTCACCCGGGTCAGGTTCAACGTCGTGGACCTTTCGCGAGAGAGGGCGGAGGTCGGCCGCCGAGACCGAGGTCGACGCCCGCGGCGCCCGCTCCAGCGCCCAGCCGGCCGCCAGCAGGCGCGGCATCGCCTCGCGCTTGAGGTTGTCCACGTGGCAGCGGAGCAGGAACCGGTCGAACAGGGCGCCGAGCGCCTCGTCCTCGGGCAGGTGGTTCGAGGCCGAGAACAGCGAGAGCAACGGCAGACGGTGGACCTCGGCCCCGCGGCGGTAGACCCGCTCGTTGAGCACGGTCAGCAGGTTGTTGAGGATCGCGCTGTTGGCGTTGAAGAGCTCGTCGAGGAAGACGAACTCGGCCTCGGGGAGCATGCCGGTCGTGACCGTGGCGACCGTCCCTTCGCGGAGCCGGGCCAGGTCGATCGGGCCGAAGACCTCGTTCGGCTCGGAGAACCGGGTCAGCAGGTACTCGAAATAGCGGCCCTGCACGGCCGAGGCGAACTGGCGAATCAGGGCTGATTCGCCAGTTCGCCTCGGCCGTTCAGGGCCGCTATTTCGAATACCTGCTGACCCGGTTCTCTGAGCCCAACGAAATCTTCGGCCCGATCGACCTGGCCAGGCTCCGCGAGGGGGCGGTCGCGACCGTCACCACCGGGATGCTCCCCGAGGCTGAATTCGCCTTCCTCGACGAGCTTTTCAACGCCAACAGCGCGATCCTCAACAACCTTCTGACCGTGCTCAACGAGCGGGTCTACCGCCGGGGGGCCGAGGTCCATCGTCTGCCGTTGCTCTCCTTGTTCTCGGCCTCGAACCACCTGGCCGAGGACGAGGCCCTCGGCGCCTCTTCGACCGGTTCCTGCTCCGATGCCACGTAGACCACCTCAAGCGCGAGGCGATGCCCCGCTTGCTCTCGGCGGGATGGGCCCTGGAGCGGGCGACCGGGGCGTCCACCTCGGTCTCGGCCGCCGACCTTCGCGCTCTCTCGCGAAAGGTTCACGACGTTGACCTGACCCGGGTTACCGAACCCTACGCCGAGGTCGTCTTCAAGGTTCGCGACCTGGGCGTGGCGATTTCCGACCGCCGGGCGGTCAAGATGCTCAAGCTCCTGGCGGCCTCGGCCCTCCTGAGCGGCCGGAACGCCGCGAATCCCTCCGACCTCTGGGTCCTCCGCTACGTCTGGGACCGCGCCGAGCAGATCGACCCGCTCGCCGCCCTGATCAACGGCGTACTCGACAGGCACCGCGACGAGCCCGCCGCCCACCCTCTGGCCGCCGTGCCCGAGGCGGTCAACCCCGAGGAACTGGCCCGCCAGCTTGAACTCGCCGAGAAGGGAACCTGGAACGAGGCCCGGTCTCGCTCGTCGAGCTTGCCAGGCTCCGCGAGCACGTCGGAGGGATCGCCGATCGGGCCGCCTGGGTCGGCGACGACCTCGCCCGCAAGCATCTGCTCGAAAGGGTCGCCCGGGTCCTCACGAAGGTCGGCGGCTGAGCCAGGGACCTGGGAGAGCCAGCGGATTCCGGGTAAGGTTTTAGTCGATTGCAGTGCCAATTGACTGAGGTGTAGGGTGGGTCGAGCGGAAGCGAGCCCATACGCAGCAACTTAAGCAGTGTACTCCAGAAGTTCAGCATTTCCCAGGAGTTGGAACGAGCTTGGATGTTTGACCCGGCAGTCAACGTTGGCGATGGCGTCGATCGCCGCCTTCATCCGGGTCAGCACGTTCACGAGCCGGTCGAGGTCATCCAGCGACTCGGCCAGATTGTCAATCCATTCGCGGATCACCCCGGCGGCCTTCCAAAGGCTCCGTCGAGGGTTGTTCCAGGTCGATGTCAGGAGTAGCCAATGCTGGAGGATCACTCCGATCAGCTTGGCCAACAACTCCGCCATCTGCCACTCCGCCGGCCGGGTCGTGTTGTGCTGGCCCAGATGGCTGTGCGATTTCCAGAGCTTGAACAACAACTCAATTTGCCAGCGGGCGCGATACAAAATCACCACCTCCTTCCAGTTCAACAGATCCCTCGAGCAGTTGGTCAGGAAGATCGTCCAGTCGCACCAGGCCAGTTGTTCTTGGCTGGCCGTCCGGCCGTGTTTGCGGGCCTTCTCCAACGCCGCCTGGCGACGCCGAGCGGCGACTTCCTGGGGCACTCGCAGGACGATCAAGCGGCAGGCCAGGCGGTGGTTGGTGCCCAGCAGGATCGGGATGTCGATCGGCCAAGGACCCAGGTGCTCCCTGACGTATCGCAGCAGATCCAGGGGCCGACCGTCGCCATGGAAGACCGCCGTCCCCTGTTGCCAACGCGAGATCCAGTACGCTCCATATCCGATCAACTCGACGAACCGGTCCAGGCAGAAGTATCCCAGGTCGAAGATCGACAGCGATCCCGCCGGCACCGGCCCTTGAAGCAGGACACTCTTGGCATCGCTGTGACGGCCGGGTTCCAGGTCGATGGTGATGAGCTTTCCGATGAGCAGGTCCCAGAGTACCTGGATCTTGAGCGCGGCCTTGCCGCAGTTCGCCGTGCCGCCGCAACCGGGGAACTCGGTGGCGAATTCGTCGGGCAGGGTGATCGACGTGCTGTCGCCAACGCGAACCGAAGTGAACCTGCGGAGCAACGCGACGTCAACCGGGCGAGCCGCGACGACCTGGGCAACGACCCGCTTGAGGACTTCGTGGAGGAAGATGACCAGTTGGGGCGTGAACCGCTTCTGAATCGCCTCGGCAGTGACGATGACGCCGAGCTTGGCCGCAGTGATGACGTACTTGTCGAGAGCGGCACAGGGGGATTTGAGGAGGGTGAAGACCAACGTCTTGAGGAGAGTCATGCCGGAGAACTTACGTTGCCGTCGAATGACACCGGTCTGGCGACCGATCTGATCGAGCGATGAGCCCAACACGGTTTGCAGGCAATGACCGGCAGAGCGTATGATATCCATCGGGAAGTCCCTTATCCCAGGACGATGTTGCTCGACACAACCCGCTCTGGTTTAAGGGCTTCCCTCCACTTTTTCCAGATCCGATTCCTTAAGTTGCTGCGTATGGGGTCGAGCCTGGAGCGAGCCCCACCATCTGCCAATGCTGGTGGGGCTCGCTTCCGCTCGACCCACCCTACAGTTACTGGTTGCTCCAACGGTCTCTGGCCGGAATCCACAATGGGATTCGCAAATGAGAGCTTTCCGGCCCGCCTCATGGCCCCTCCAAGCGCACCTTCCCCCTCCCCTCGTCTTCGCGAGGTCCATCATATTGATCTCGACCGATATTTCACCCGCTCAAGCGGGGGGTTGTACCGATTTCGCGGACTTCGCGGCCCGATCTTCCGGCCCCTTCACCACCGGAACCTCGGCCGGATGGGCCTTCGGCATGTCCATATCGGAATCCGTCGGCACCGGCTCCGCGGTTTCTCGAAACGAACCCAATTTCGCCTCCGGGCTCGCCTCGGGAGCCGGTGGCGAGGCCCACTCTCCCTTTGCCATCGCCTCCGCCTCCACTTGACGGAACTCCTTCATGGCCTTGAAGAAACCGCGCTCGGCGTCGGCCCGGTAACGCCTCGCCAGGCAGGCCGGCTTGGAGGCGTCGAACAACGCCCGATCACCCGCCTCGGCCCGATCCAGCTCGATCAGCTCGAAGTCCAGAGACTTCCGATGCTCCTCCAACTGGGCAATCTCCACGTCAATCCGCTCGATCAGGCGGTTTCGGCACCAAAACTGGCGGGCCTCGTCGTCCAGGTTGCCCCCCTCCGAGTCCCCCAGCGCGAAAAAGTCGCCCCAGAACCCCCGCGAGAGCGCACCCAGCCGAGTCCCCCGGGCATTCTCCCCGCGCACGCCGGTCATGTTGGCCGCCCTTTCGAGGCTGTCGGCGACCCAGTATGGCCTGGGATCGCGGTGCAGATCCTCGCGCAGTTCTTGCCAGGCGTCGATCAGGCAATCGACCCCTTCGGGCGATTCGCGCAGTTCGCGCAAGATTCGCTTGGGGCTCTCGCCGAGGGTCTCGAAGAGGGCCTCGGCCTCCTTGATGCGGGCCTTGTCGAAGTCGCGGGCGGCGTGGCGGACGTTCAGAACCTTGGTGCTGATTTCGTGGCGAGCGGCCTGTTCCATGAAGAGCGAGCATGGTCGCCATATGTCGGATCAGGATCTGACCTTCCGGCGAGCAAGGCCGCATGCTGGCCTCAAGGGCTTCGACGAGGCTTTCGAGTTCCGCGAGATCCTCGACGGCGAGGACACGTCCTTTGCCGGTGAGCCCATGCTTGAGACTATTTTGGGATGAGATCGCCTTCCCTTCCAGGCTGGTTGGGCCTGTGGAGAGTTTTGCATTGGCCTGATTGGCCTTCAGTTTAGCTTCGCTGGTGGGCATGGTTCTGGTCCTTGAAGAGTGTGGTTCCGCGTAAAGGGGTTCGGATCTCTGTCCTCGGAGGTTTCATACCACACGATTGGTCTAATAAGGCAGTCTTGGTAAGGTTTTTCGCTTTTGTAAGATGGGATTTGTTCGGTTGTA
>CAWKBA010000002.1:0-32709 GCA_963847765.1 Candidatus Melainabacteria bacterium
ATCTTGCTGGTCAGGGGACAAACTCGATCAGCGGAACCGTTCTTATCAACGGCGGTACCGGAGTCACGATCGTCGGCAACAGTGATAATGTGTTCAGCGTCGTGAGTGGCGGTAATCTGACGGTCGAGGGTGTTACGCTGACCGATGCGCCGGTTGTGAACAATGGCGGCAGCGTGACGTTGACGGGCGACACCGTAAATGACGTGCCCGCCGGTTCGACTGCGCTCGCGTCGACGAACGGGACCTTCGTTGTTAACAACACCACCGTAACCGACAGCAACGGTCCGCTGGGTAACTTCACGGATACTTCGCTGACCATTACCAACTCCCAGGTCATTAATAACACCGGTCCCGGCGGGTCCGCTTCGCCTCCGGCCATCACGATTCTGCGGGGGACGACGAACATTTCCGGTTCGATGTTTCTCCAGAACGCCGGCTATGCCTCACTGTTTAACGTCTGGCTGGGAGTCGGCGACAACTTTGCCGTTTCCACCAGCGAAATGAATTCCAACAGCGTCCAATTCGTTATCGATGTCTACATCGACGAATCGCAAGGAAGTGGGACTGTCTCTGGACAGATCACTCTCAACACCGTCACCATTGGCGGTAACACTGCTCCGGGTGCGCCCGGCGCAGCATTCCAGGCAACCGGCGGCGCTGGTGATGTCGAGATCACCAATGGCACGGTTGTGTATAACACGAATATGATCGGTCTCGGGCGGATGGGAAACAACCGCCCGGAAGTCACGGACACCATATCGGCATACAACAGCCTCGGCGATGTCCAAAATCCGGCGACTTACGGAGATGCTATCTATCAGGGTTCGTACAACATCGTGGTGGCTGGCTTGGACTACACAAACTTCACCAGTTCGTCCAGCCAGCTCACGGGGTTTCCTGCGACCCCCAATCAGACAAACCAGTTGTACATTCCTGCCCAGGGCAGTAACGCATACGGAACGGGACAAAATGGCGGCGATATTGGTGACGATGTTCCTCCATCGCCACCACCTCCGCCCCCACCACCTCCGCCCTCACCACCACCTCCGCCACCACCACCTCCTCCTCCGCCCCCATCACCACCTCCTCCACCCCCACCACCTCCGCCACCAGCGGGGGGAGGATCGGGTGGTTCAGGAGGATCAGGAGGGGGAGGAGGAGTTTCCACGGTTTCATTGGTGAGTGGCGGGGAGGGATGGCTAATTGTCCAAACCGACCTAGCCCTACACGGCACAGTCGCCACCACAGAACCGGAACCGAACGACCCGGCCTACTCGGGCATTGGTTTGCCAGAGCCGGGGCAGTCGGTTCGTGTAAACGACGATGAGGAGATCACCGTTGTCCTGTCAAAAAATCCGAAGATCAACAAAAATGGCGTTCTCGTCCTCACCCACACGATCGTTTATCAGCCGGAAGAAACGGCTGGAACAGTCGTCGTGCTGGAAGGCCGATGATCTGGTCATGCGAGTGGCTGGACGCAGGGTGGTGATACCGCCCTATGTTCCAGTTCGATTCGTCGCCCCGATGTTTCGTCTTCGCCAGGCGATGATACTCGTCCGGCGCTTGGCCCAACCGCGTGGCCCTTCCATTCTTTGGATTCGGTGACTGAGGCAACTCTGTCCATCTGCTCGACTGGAGCGAGTTCTCGTTCAATACGAGAATTCATTCCAGTCGAGCCGTTCAATCGGAAGTGCGGTCACGGGGCGAAAACCCCGTCTTCGCTCTTCTTCTTTTATTTTATGCATCCAGTGAAGACCGGATTTAAATGGTTGCGGGGGCAAGATTTGAACTTGCGACCTTTGGGTTATGAGCCCAACGAGCTACCGGACTGCTCCACCCCGCGTCATTAATATACACATAACTACCACATTGCATCCTATCACAAATTGTCAACGGCTCCCCTAAAAAAAATGACTAGTTAACAATTTCATGAATATTTGCTATACAACTGAAGCAGTGGGAGTGGATTTATGAAAGCTGTCGTACAACGTGTTCTTTCAGCAACCGTAACAGTGGGCGGCGAGCTTGTTGGGCGAACGCATAATCCTAAAACGGGAGAGACGCATGGATTGTTGATTCTTATTGGCATCGCCTCAGGAGACAGCGAAAAGGATAGTGTTTATCTGGCTCGTAAAATTGCTCAATTGCGAATTTTCGAGGACAATCAGCGAAAAATGAACAAATCTGTCTTGGATGCAGGCGGCTGTGCCCTTGTTGTTTCGCAATTTACTTTATTAGCTGATTGGAAAGACGGTCGTCGACCGAGTTTTAGTGAAGCGGCACCGACAATAGAAGCCGAAAAGCTTTATCTACATTTTGCGGATGAATTGAGGAAACAAGGGCTGACCGTGGAAACAGGACAATTTGGTGCCTGTATGAATGTAAGCCTGACCAATCACGGTCCGGTTACTTTTGTTCTTGATTCCAGAGAAGAATTTAATTGAGAAGAAATATTGTTAGATTGTCCCGGATAAGAAGCTTGCGCACCTGAGCTCTTAAAGCTTTTTGCACGGTATCCACAGGCTCGTCAGCAGCCACAACTTTGAATTGATACTCATCTGCCATATGCTCATATTCAGTCAAAATATGAGATTGATATAGTTTAAATGATTGATAAAGATCGGTTGACATGCCAATATCGCGTCCAGACTCATAAAAATCCAAACCACCACGAGTAGTGATAATGCGGCGCAATAATGATTCCAAGGGCATTTTAAGATAAAAAACCAAGTCTGGCTCTATGCCAAAGCCGTATAGTTTTCTTACCCAGGCGGGATCAGCGCCACGAACAACATCGCGAGCAAAGGCAGTGTAGTAATAACGATCGGCTATTACTATCTGTCCTGATTTTAAAGCCGGCGAAATAATATTATTTAGCCGGTCAGCCAGGTCCGTAGCGTAAAGCAGCGAAAAGGTAATGGTATTAAGAGCATTTTTGGATTTTGCTTTGTCGATGACGCGGCAAATCAGTTCGGAAGATTTCCACTCTGTTACCACGGCGCTGTAACCTTCCACAGCCAACCAGTTTTGTAAAAGTCCAGCCTGAGTGGTTCTGCCTACACCATCGGTCCCTTCCAGAACAATGAGTTTGCCTGGATAGGGATGTTTGGTTTGTTTGCTGAAATTCATAAAATCATTGCCTGCTTTATCAGTTGAGTAGTTGAAATATTTTTTCGCGAAAAAGCAACTGCTGCTCATGAATAGGATGAGTGGCAGGCATGATATAAAAATCGAATTCATCAACCATTTTATCGTACTCATTGATAATAATTGATTGAAAAAGTTGGAATGATTCGCGCGGATCTCTTGAAAGTCCTGTGTCCATGCCGGATTCATAATAGCCAGGCATGCGCTGATTGTTTATGCGTTCAAGGGAAACCTCAATGGGCACCTGAAAATAAAATGTGCCGTCCGGGCGCACAGAAAACCCATATAAATTTCTTACCCACTCTTTATCGACACCGCGGGCTACGTCACGAGCGAAGGCAGTGTAACAGTAGCGATCAGCTAGAACAATCAGGCCGGCTTTAATGCAGGCACAATAATATTTTCCAGGCGATCAGCAAAATCAGTGGCATGCAAAATACTGAATGTCACCGGAATTAAGCTATTGGAGCGTTTAGCTTGTTTAATGGTTTTGGAGATTAATTTGGAGGAATTCCATTCTGTAAAAACAACGCTTTTACCTTTCGATTCCAACCAATTTCTCAATAAATTAAGCTGAGTCGACTTGCCCGATCCGTCCACACCTTCGACAACAATTAACTTACCGGGAAAATCATGTTTTTGGTCAAGTCTCATTGGCAAAGGAAATCACACTCCGATTGATTAGACTGGTAAAATTCTTGGTCTGGGCTGATTTTAGTCCAGCACATTCACTGTGTATAGCTTATATACAACCATTATATATTCTTTTGGCGGGACTGGAGATAATAAAGATGCGGACAGTAAAAATGGCATTAAATGCTATCAATAAAATTATTCCCAGGGCAGGAGATTTTATTGCACTGGCGACTGTCTTATATTTAATAGTTTTTTTGCTGCTTGCCGGAGTCAATTTTTCTTTGCCTGTCTTTGCTGAAACTGAAAACTTAAAGAGCGAAACGAAAAACGATACTGACAAAAGTAAAGCCAAAGATACCGACAAAAGTAAAACTAAAAAAGGCAAAAAAGCCAGAACCGCGCTTGATTATATGTCAAGTGATGATACTGTCCCTGGCTATGTAGCATCAATAGATCCTAATATCCATTACCGCAAAGCCCAGGAACTGGCTAATGAAAAGAAATACAATGCGGCTTTGAAAGAAGTGAATGCGGCCTTGGTACAGAATCCTAAATTTTACGAAGCTCGTTATCTGGGAGCTTTGCTTTATCAATGGCAGGGGCGAAAAGACGATGCTGTTGCCAAATATCGCAGTTTGCTGCTCGAGAAACCGGATTATTTGCAGGCACGAATCGGGCTGGCCAGCGTTTTAAAAGAATTAGGGCATAATAAAGCCTCTGAGGCAGAATTTAGAAAAGCTACTGAAACCAACTTCTCCTCAGTAGAAGCGCATTACAATCTTGCCAATTTACTTATTAAAGAAAATCGTTTTAAAGAGGCTGTAAGCGAATTGCGCATTTGTGTAAAACTGGCACCGACTAATGCTGCTGTTCATAATAATCTAGGTGTTATTTTCTTCAATGAACATTATTTAGAGGAGGCAGAGAAAGAATTCAAGCAAGCCAGCGAGCTTGATCCTGCCAATAAAACGTTTTTGCACAATCTTGAATCAGTGCGCACTGCCGGCAAGCCGCCGCCGGCGCTTGGATAAAAAGATAGTAGGGGCGGGGCTTGTCTCCGCCCGTGTTCTTTCGGTCCCTACATATTGATATTTTTCTTTTGCGAGAGCAAATTGACTCTATGTTTAGCGTCTTGCGAATAGTCTGCTTGTGCTGAAACTTTTACTGCCTGTTTGAATTGTTCCAGGGCCAGTGGGCGATTGTCCATTTTTTGCAAAATCAAACCCATATGATAATAAGCTTCTCCCAGCTTATCATCACATTTAACAGCCAGCTTGTACTCAGTCAGCGCTCTTTCAAGATCCTTGTCTAATTCATATGCAGTGCCAAGGTTATAATGTGCGCTGGCTAAATTGGGATCAAGTGATAGGGCTGTTTGCCAATTCTTTACCGCTGCCAACATATTTTTTTGTGCTCGCATGGCTGCACCGATGCCATTGAAGGTAATGGCATCTTTGGGATTAATTGCCAGAGCCTTATGAAATTCAGCCATAGCCTGGTCGTATTTGTTTTGTTGATTGAATATAAGACCAAGATTACTATGTGCTTCTTCCATTCTTGGGTTACCGGCAAGAGCAGCATGATACTCTGCAACTGCCTCCGGCAATTTGCCTGCTAAATGAAAACGCACTGCTTCATTGTAGTGTTTCAGTGTTTCTTCAGTATAAATAGGTTCAGCTTTTTCATTTGTGCTGGCCGTAGGCGGGAAATAATCTTTGCCTCCATTGTGTGCCGTCATGGACTTCAATTCCACTCTAGTTACTGTTTTTCCGGTTTCTTTGGCAGGCAGGTTGCCGGTAAAATCGCTGGGGACAGCACTGGCAATTTGTGGTGCTGCTGACTCTTTGCTTTCCTTTTGCGCTTTGTCATTAGCTTTAGAAAAGCCAGTCTTGAGATCAGCTGTGACTGTAGGATCGCCTTCAATTGTTTTTGTAGTTAACGGCGGTGCTATTTCAGGTGTATTAACTGCTGAAGGTACTGATTTTTGTTCGGGTTTTACTTCATCCGGCTTCAGTGGTGTAATCAAGTCGTTTTTAATCTGTTGACTTTCTGCAGCTTCCTGCGGCTGTACTACAATGCGAGGCAGATCTAATTTTCTTGCATCAGTGTTTGTGGATAAGCTTACATCCGGTGCCGGTGCTAAGGCAGGGGTGGTAGCAGAGGCAGTATTATCAGTGTTGTCTATAGCTGCAGGCAAAGCTTTTGGAGCTGGTATGCTACTGGGGGTTGTATCGGGTTTTGGCTGAACAGTTGTTGACGTATTAGTTGTTGACGGCACTGTTGAACTAACGGTTTCTGTTGCCGGAGCAGGTGTTGTTGTCGGCGGTGCTGCTGTTGGACTAATGGTTTCTGTTGCCGGAGCAGGTGTTGTTGTCGGCGGTGCTGCTGTTGGACTAATGGTTTCTGTTGCCGGAGCAGGTGTTGTTGTCGGCGGTGCTGCTATTGGACTAATGTTGTTGTCTGCTACAGGGGTGGTTGATACTGGCTCAGATGAGACCGGGCTGCCATTTTGTTTGGATGGTTCTTGAGGTCCGGTCTGTTCACTGGGGACAACTTGTTTTTTAGAGCCAAATAAATTAGCAAACTTACCTAACCCACTGCCGGCTTTAAGGCTGGATTGCCATGCTCCTTTTATGCCATGCATGGTCTTGCTGGTCAGTCCGCTGGGTGTTGTACTGACAGCAGGATTTGTTGTTGCTATAGGGGCGGGCTTTGCACCGCCCGTGTTCTCGCCCGTTTCGGCTGGTTGTTTGTCTTCAGAGCTAACCGGTGTTGCAGTTGGTTGCTCACTGACCGGTGTTGTTGCCTGTGTGGTAGCGGCAATCACTGGAGTAGTAGTTACCGGTGTGGTAGCGGCAATCACTGGAGTAGTAGTTACCGGTGGGGCAGCGGCTATCACTGGGGTAGTAGTTATCGGTGGGGCAGCAGTTATAACCGTAGTAGTTGTTGTTGCTGTTGCCGGTGCATTTGCTATTTCTTTATTTGATTCACTACCGGCTTGTGGTGGCAAATCTAAATTAACTATGGCTACATCTTGATCGATCTTAACAAGAGTAGGATGTGTAGTGATATCTTTGGAGATGCTAAGCCTAATTCTGGCTCTGGTAGCATCGTTGGAAGCAGCATAGGCGATACTATTTATGCTGGGAAAGATTTTGGTTAATTCATCAAGTACTGCTTTTGCTCTTGGCACTTTACCAACAGCAAATGATGTGTTGCTAAATTCAAGAATAATGTCGTGTTTTTCGCCGGGATAATCCAGGACTTGAGGGGCAGAGGGATTGATGTGAGCCGAATTGTCAAATTCCACTACTAATTGCTTATCTGTGTTGACATAAATGTTGCGTATGGCAATGGAATCAGCAGCGTGGGCAGATAATGTGTTTGTACAATAGATGGAAACAAGCCAGAAGCTCAATGCCGGCCATGATTTAGAAATATTGATTTTCATTTGCGCTCTGTGCCTCGCCTGTTTTGATTGAGAAGCCAAGGTGTTATTTTACCAGGGTCGGAAAACTATTGCGAATGTAACTAATTACTCATTTTATACAGAAAACAAAAAAGAAATGATATGTTTGCAAGCGTGTATATGTGGGGGTAGCAACTGAGATATGCCGGTTATGACTGAGTTATCAAGAATCGAAAAAGCCCTGGGTAATAAAACTGCATTCTTTCTGGATCATAAATGCACGACTATACAGAAAGAGAATCTTCATCTGCCTGGTCCAGACTCAGTTGATCGCCTTTTTGCCCCAAGCGATCGATCGCCGCGTGTACTGCGCAGCCTGCAGACCATTTTAAATAATGGTCGATTGGCTGGTACTGGCTATGTTTCCATTTTGCCTGTCGATCAAGGCGTTGAGCATTCTGCCGGTGCGTCTTTTGCCAAAAATCCTATTTATTTTGATGGTGAAAATATTGTCAAGCTGGCAATTGAGGGTGGTTGCAATGCCGTAGCTTCTACTTTTGGCGTGCTTGGTTCAGTGGCGCGCAAATATGCGCATAAAATTCCTTTTATAGTCAAGCTAAACCACAATGAGTTTTTAAGTTATCCCAATCACTATGATCAAATTTTCTTTGGCACAGTCGAACAAGCATGGGAGATGGGAGCAACTGCTGTTGGTGCAACTATTTATTTTGGATCACCGGAATCAGATCGGCAAATCCAGGAAATTGCGGTGGCCTTTCATGAAGCTCATCAATTGGGCATGGCAACTGTGTTGTGGTGTTATCTGCGTAATGCTGCCTTCAAGCATGAAGGTGTGGATTACCATTTAGCTGCTGATCTTACTGGTCAGGCCAATCATCTCGGTGTGACAATTGAAGCCGATATCATCAAGCAAAAACTGCCTGAAAATAATGGTGGCTTTAACGCTTTGCAATTCGGCAAAACCGACCCCAAGGTTTATTCGCAGCTCAGTACTGATCACCCTATAGACTTAACTCGTTATCAAGTTGCCAATTGTTATATGGGCAGAGCTGGATTGATTAATTCAGGTGGTGCTTCCGGGCAACATGATTTAGATGAGGCCATAACTACAGCTGTGATTAACAAAAGAGCCGGCGGTATGGGTTTAATATCCGGGCGCAAGGCTTTTCAAAAGCCGATGAAAGAAGGCATTGAATTGCTTAATGCCATTCAAGATGTTTATCTCTGTTCGCAAGTAACCGTTGCCTAAATTCTGCGCACAATCACTACTTAAGGGTTGGGCCTGTAGTAGTGGCGGCTGGAGCAGTTACGTAAATTACTTTAGCATGGTCATTGCAAATTACATGCGTGCCTTTTGTGGCTGTAACCGTGGCACTGTTATTTGCTAGAACTTCGCAATTGTCACCGGCGCTTATTTGACTATTATCGTAAGCTTTAACGACAGCAGAGTCATAAGCTGTTACTACGGAATTGGTATGAGCTAGTACAGATGAAGAACCGTGTGCTTCCACTGTGACATTGTCCCAGGCAACAACAGAAGCATCATCATATGCTTTTACTTTGACATTGCCATGGGCAACAAGAGAAGCATTGCCATGCAATACGACAGTGGCATCATCCGTGGCATAAATTGTAGCGCTACCAACAGCGACTACATCTGCTTTGTTGACAGCAAAAATGTGGGCGTTGTCCGCTACCTTAACTTTTACACGCGAGTTTGCATGAACGACGGCATTACCGTGAGCGTCCACGGTACAGATATCATAGGCGTATATGACTGCATTGTCATACGCCGATATTTGTGCGCCATCATAAGCATCAAGCTGTCCGGTTTGCGTAACTACGGCACTGCCACCATGAATTTCATTACGTCCGTTGGTGAATAGTTTGGATTTTTCAAGAGCCGGGGCTGGTAAGACACCGGAAAATAAAACTAAGACAATGACAATGACGGAAAAATATCCTAACTTGGTTGACCAATTTGCCTGATAAATCATCTTTTTCTCTCCCGCACGCGTTGAAGATTATCTTCGTTAAGCATAGCATCAAGTCACATTAGCTTATAAACAGGCAGTGTTATATTGTAGGGGCGGGGTTTACTGAGCCTGCAACCGAACGGAGCGTTTAATAATAGATAAGGTTGATTATAATTCTCTTGATAAGGCCAAGCTAGCTTTTATTGAAGCCAGCAAAAAGACACTTGGTTTTGCCGACCGCTTTGGCTCAGTGCCCAAGCAACAGCTAGGCGCAAGCGCTAATGTTTTTAGTTTTAATCTTGATCCCTATTTGCAAGTTGGGAAAAAAACGGCCGGCAATTTATATGTAACTTTAGTTGCAGAGGGGCTTGGCACTGCCGATGATGCCCGCCCGCCTGATCTAACAGAAGGTGAATCAACGCAGTTTTGGCACAATATTGGCATTAAGACAATAAGCGCCCTTACTAACGATGCTGCTACAGCTGGAATGCAAACTGTTTTAATTTCTTTGTATTTGCCCAGTAGTACTCCGGAAAATATTTTTAATGCCGGTTTTTTGAAAGGATTTACGCAAGGTATTGTTGCTGGTTGCAAAACCGTGGGCTGTGCCTGGATTTCAGGAGAAACCCCGCAGCTAAAGGGCAAAATACATGATGAAAAAATTGATATTGCCGGGGCCTTGTTTGCGGTTATGCCACCAGATGTGGCGCCAATTGACGGTTCGCGCCTTGCTGCCGGTAATAAAATTGTATTAATAGGCAGCTCCGGCCCGCACGAAAACGGCTTTACTACGCTGCGAGATCTAGCTGCCAAATTAGCGGATGGCTATCGCAGCCAATTGCCAGATGGGCAGGAGTACTGGCAGGCTATAAATGCTCCATCTGTACTTTACACGCCGTTGGTGCAGGAGCTTTTAACAAAAAAAATTGAAATTTGCAGCCTGGAAAATATTACTGGGCACGGCTGGCTGAAACTGATGCGTTCACAAAAAAGTCTTTGTTATAAGATTGAAAAAATGCTGCCGGCGTTGCCGATATTTTCTTTTGTGGAAGAAAAAGCAAAATTAAGCAAAACGGATATGCTTAAAATGTTTAATTGCGGCGCCGGCTTTGCTATTTTTGTGCCGGATGACCGGCAAGCTATCGAGACAGTGAATATTGCTCAAGCGCTTGGCTATAAAGCTTTACAGGCGGGCGTGGTATTGCCGGCAAGCTCAGGCCGCCAGCTTATTGTTGAGCCGTTAGACATTCAAATTACCGGTGAAGAATTCTTATTGCAGAAAAGTTAAAGCGGTGTAGTGAATACACCGCTTTAACACCCCTCGTTCGGCCCTAATATTCTTGCTATTGTCAGTTTTGCCGTATCCGATCAGTATTGTCTTGAGTGCTAACTTGAGCTGGGCAAGGCTTCCAGACACATAGACATATGTCACCGGTACAGAGCAATTGATTGTTGGTTAAATCAGCAGGGTGTTCACTTTTATTTGGCTTGGTTCCTTTTGGTGCCAATGCCGCCCGAAAAATATCTATTAGTGATGACAGATCCATGATTACAACTCTCTTTCTTTTTAATAAATCGCAGCAAAATAACAACCGTGATATCGACCTTATATTAGCTTTAGATTTGGTAAAAAATAGATAAATTCTGTTGGTTTTTTAGCCAGTCTTTAAATCTAATCTAGATCAATCTCGATCCTTTAATCTGGAGAGTACTAAAATCGTATTTAAGTTACTCCCACTCCCAAGGATATCAAGGTCACTTATTTAACTCATCCCCTTAAAAGAGGATATGCTCATAGCTAATAAGGAGTATTGCAACAACAATGGTTTTTACCCGGGTAAATGCACTCACCCTCAAGTCTTGTCCCTCATGCGCGCAAGCTTTGCAGCTCAGCCTGGTTAACGGGCGCGAGCGCCTGGTTTGTTTTGCCTGTGAATTTGTGCACTGGGACAATCCTATACCGGTAACAGCAACTCTGGTGCCATTTAATGAAGGAATTGTTCTTGTGCAGCGAAAATATCCCCCTTTTGTGGACGATTGGTGCTTGCCGGGGGGATTCATTGAAGCTCATGAAGTTCCTGAGCATTCGGCAATTAGAGAAGTGGAAGAAGAAACAGGACTGAAAGTTGAGATTGAACGAATGATTGATGCTCAGGCCCCAGGTCGTGGAATTAATGTCATTATTTTGTTTTATCTAGCTAAAACTGCTAGCGGAGTTCTTCAAGCAGGGGACGATGCTAGTGATGTGCAAGTCTTTACTCAAAAAACTTTGCCAAAAAATATTGCCTTTCCCCTGCACCGGCAAATGATTAGCAAATGGTTTAATAATAAGTTGTGATCTTTACCTTGTCTTAATACCACCTGTGACACTATAATATCGACGGTGGTTTTTACGGGTTAGGACAATCAGCAACGAAAGAGGGAAGCAATGTTTCCCCACTGCTGTAGCGCTTAGAAAGGAATCCAACTATGCGCGAACGAAAAAAAGATCAAACAGACAGCACTATCAAGCTTATTTGTGGAACTATTTTTTTTCTATGTCGGTGAAGCGCTGGGACCAGGACCTATGATAGGCACGCTACTCAATATTATGTCCGCCAGAATTAATGAACAAAGCTGATGATAAGCTAGGCATATCGCGTCTAAGCAGGTTGAGAAAGCTGTGCGCACTTTAAAATGACAATCTGATTCGGGAAGTAGGGGCGAAATTCATGAGCCCGGATGTCCGAGAAACGCTGAAAACACGGGCTCGCATTTATGTTTTGGATCCAGTGGCGCCCGTTCGGCATAACTTATATGTCTCACGGCCACTGAGCATTCGCCCCTACAGGTTCTTCAATGCGTCCCATTCTCAACTATGCGTAGCAATAAAAGTTATACTCCTGCACTAACACAATAGGCCTGACGATAAATTAGCGAGAGCTGCGCTAGTTGCTCAGGCAGCGATCGTCCTATTGACAAACTGCAATGATTCCTGCATAATAACTCCATAATGGAGGAATAACGGTGGCAATCCTGAATATAAAATCCTTTCCTGATAAATTGTATGCAAAGCTGCAAAAGCAAGCCAAGCACGATCGGCGGTCTCTTGCTCAGGAAGTAATTCATATTCTTGATTCCGCGATTTCGGAACCGACGCAACTATCTATTCTGGAGCTACAAGGATTAGGCAAAGAAATTTGGCAAGGGATGGATGCTGGAAAATATATTGCTCGTGAGCGTAAAACTTGGGATTAATCAGCGATCTTAAGAAAAGTTCGCTGCCAGTTGCTCTAGATACGTGCGTCTTTATTTATTTTATAGAAGAACATTCTAAATATTTATCAATTGTCCAGCCAATTTTTGCGGACATCAGTGCAGGACGTCTCAGCGGTGTCACCTCAGCGCTCACGTTAATGGAGACACTTGTGCTTCCTTATCGTCTGGGAAATGTTTTTTTGGCAAAACAGTACGAGGCTTTTCTAACCAGAAGCCGTGGACTGAGATTGGACGAGATTACTACAAATACTTGTAGAGCGGCAGCTCAATTGTGCGCGGCTTATAGTATCAAAACTCCCGATGCCCTTCAGCTTGCCACTGCGCTTATAGCTGGGTGCTCAACTTTCCTCACTAATGATCGAGACTTGCCGACAATTGCTGGTATTCGTATTGTTCAGATTGAAGATTATTCTTAAAGTCCCAGTTGCCTGGCAATAAGCAGTCTTTGGATTTCAGAGGTGCCTTCGCCAATTTCACAGAGTTTAGCGTCGCGCAAATAGCGCTCGGCTGGAAAATCTTCAATATAGCCATAGCCACCATGAATTTGCACGCACAAATTGCAAACCCGAGAAGCAATTTCAGAAGCAAAAAGTTTTGCTTGTGAGGCTTCTATAGTCACACGTTTGTGTTGATCTTTCAGCCAGGCGGCATGATAAATAAGCAGGCGTGCGGCTTGAATTTGGGTAGCCATATCAGCCAGATAGCCTTGAATCAATTGAAATTTGCCGATGGGCTGGCCAAAAGCTTCTCTTTGTTTGGCGTAAGTAAGAGCGGCTTCAAAAGCGGCTTGACCGATTCCTAAAGCTAACGCGCCAATAGAAATTCTGCCGCCATCGAGTGTGATAAGAGCTTGTTTATAACCTTCTTCTGTCTTTGCCTAAAATATTTTCTTTAGGGATGCGGCAATTTTCAAAAGTAAGGCTGGCAGTGGGCGAGCCCCTCATGCCTAATTTTTTTTCTACTTTGCTGACAAAAAATCCAGGTGTTCCTTTTTCAACAATAAAAGAAGAAATACCTTTACTGCCTTTACTTTTGTCAGTCATGGCCATAATGATTGCCACATGAGCATGAGTGGCGTTGGTAATAAATTGCTTGGTGCCGTTAAGCACCCAGCTGTTGCCGTCAAGTTTAGCTGTGGTTTTTTGGGCGGCAGCGTCTGAGCCTGTGCCAGGCTCTGTTAGTGCCCAGCAGCCCAAATATTCTCCGGAAGCAAGTTTGGGCAAATATTTTTTCTTTTGATCTTCGGTGCCGAATAAATAAATGGGATTGCTGCCCAGCGAAACATGAGCGGCATAACTTAAACCGGTGGAGCCGCAGGCACGTGCCAATTTCTTCAACAGCAATAGCATAGCTGCGATAATCAGCCCCGGCGCCGCCATATTCAGTGCCAATAGGCAATCCCAGCAGATCTAATTTGCCTAATGCTTTAAAAGTTTCTTCCGGAAATCTAGCTTGACTATCAACTTCTTTAGCTTTTGGAGCGATTTCTTTGTCGGCAAAATCCCGTACCATTTGCCGCACTGCTTCATGATCATCGGTTAAAAATTCACCGTACGAAAACATTTTTTCGATAGCGGGATCGGGCATGTTCGATGGTCTCCTCTTTTTTATAGGGCTCAGTAAACCTCGCCCCTACGAATTCCTTTATGATTTTACAAAAAATTTTTCTACGGCATGAACAATTCTCTGAGCGGCCTGTCCATCGCCGTAAGGATTATCCTTACAGATCATTTTCTCATAGGCTTGTTTGTCGGTGAGTAATGAGCTGGCGGCGGCAAATATATTATTTTCTTCCGTGCCGATAAGGCGGGCAGCGCCACTTTCTACTGCTTCCGGACGCTCTGTATTGTCGCGCAGCACTAAAACCGGTTTTTTTAGTGTTGGTGCTTCTTCTTGCACACCGCCTGAATCGGTAAGAATTAGATAACTATGCTGCATGGCGTAAACAAAGGGCACATAATCAAGCGGTTCGATAAGAATTAAGCGTTTGTGCCCGGTAAAAATCGGTTCTACCGATTGGCGCACGACCGGATTTTTATGAATGGGATAAAGAATTTGCACATCCGGAAATTGATCGGCCAAGCGTTTTAAGGCTCTGGCAATGGCATCAATGCCGCCGCCCCAGTTTTCACGCCGATGTGCTGTTACTAAAAGCACTCTGTGTTGATCAAAATCAGCTCCGCCAAATAATTTTTTATCGATTGGTGCTTGCTCAAGCCTGGCAATGGTGTCAAGCAAGGCGTCAATAACTGTATTGCCGGTGAGAACCACATCTTTGGTGATTCCTTCGCGGCTTAAATTATTTACGGCACTTATTGTGGGAGCAAAATGCAAAGTAGACAACTGTCCGGTTTGGCGTCTGGCCATTTCTTCCGGGAATGGACTGTAGCGATCATCTGTTCTTAACCCCGCTTCCACATGACCAACAGGAATTTTGTGATAGAAAGCAGCCAGAGCCGCTGCCATGACTGTGGCTGTGTCGCCCTGGACCAATACAAAATCAGGTTTGGTGTCAGTAAGCAATTTGTCCATTTCGCTTAAAACTGATGCTGTCAGCTGGGCTAAAGATTGTCCATGACGCATCAAATCGAGGTCGAAGTCTGGCTTGATGGAAAACCAATCCAGCATTTGATCAAGCATTTCTCTGTGCTGGGCAGTAAGCACAATTAATGGTGCCAGCTTAGTTGATGACTGCAAAGCCTTCACTACCGGAGCCAGTTTAACAGCTTCCGGTCGCGTGCCAAATACACACATTATGCGCTTTTTCATGAAAGCGATTCTATCAGATATTGATTGATGGTAATAGAAATATAGAACATAGCGGGCAGATACAATCCGCCCCTACTGCCAGGCGTGCTTGCCGCTGAAGCCCCAGGCAGCGCTTATGATAGTATCATCTGAAATGGCAGAGAGGCTAACTCTTGGATATTGTAATCGAAGGCATTATAACTGCAGAAGAGGGCTTGAATGAGGTAATAGAGACAATCATTCACTTGAAGTCCGTGCCCAGCGCATTGTTGCGCGTTTCTTGTAAAGAAGCAGGATTGCAAGGGCGCATAGGTTTTGGCGCCGGCGGACATATTTTAGGCGGCTGTATTAATGATACCGGCGAAGTCGGCTATCCGGCAATTAAAAAATTGTTGACTGTCAAGTCTGGCAACTATGCTGTGCTTGATATGGGACATGAGCATGTGCCTGAGGTCAATCAAACACTCTGGATTAAAGGCGAAAAGATTTTGGAAATCTGCCCAATCTTCCTGATTCACCGGACAGCTTGCTTGGTGCCAGTCTTAGTTCAATACCCTCGCTGCAAAGTACTGCGCTAGGCTATACGGATACACAAGAGAATAGTATTGCTCGAATAAGACAGAGTTATCACAGGAGTAAAGCACATGAAGCTCAAATCACTCAATGGCATCTGGCTCTGAGACTTTCCTGGCTTTTGATAACTCTGCTTTTAATTCTTGTAGTAGTAAAATATGGCTATGTAATGATATCGCCATTTTTTACTGTCAGACAATTTATACATAAGTAAGCCAGTGAACCTACTACAGGTATCAACATGCAAACAGCAAGCGAAAAAGCCGAAATAGCCGAATTTACAAGAAAAGAGATGCTGGACCTGCTTTTTCTTAAGGCTCGCACACACCATGCCTGGCTTGATAGAGAAGTACCTGATTATCTTTTGCAGCAAGCTTATGATCTGGCGCGTATGGGCCCGACCAGTGCTAATGACAATCCAATGCGCCTTGTTTTTGTGAAAAGCAAAGAAGCTAAGGAAAGACTGAAACCAACTTTAAGCCCTGGCAATGTTAATCAAACTATGAGCGCGCCGGTGACGGCAATTATTGCCTATGACCTTGAATTTTATGAGCACTTGTCGCGTCTTTTCCCTCATACTGATGGCAAATCCTGGTATGTGGGCAAACCAGATTTCATTTTTTCCACAGCCTTTCGTAATGGCACTCTTCAAGGAGCCTATTTTATGTTGGCTTGCCGGGCGCTTGGTCTGGATATTGGCCCAATGTCTGGTTTTGACAATGATATGGTGGATAAAGAATTTCTGACCGGTACAACCTATAAGTCAAACTGGCTATGCAACATTGGTTATGGTGATCCATCCAAATTGCATCCGCGTGGTCCCCGTTTTGAATTTTCTGAAATCGCCAGGATTTTGTAATCCATTCACCCGTTGGTGGTAACCCGGCAGTGAACAGAAATCACCTTGCCACCCGGATCTGCCTGATCTAAGATACGGTCAAGGGACTAACACAAGCAGTTAAAGACTTATATTGAACAGAGCAACTTGCTTTAAAGCAAGTGCTATGTTTTGGCGAGGTAGACCAATGAGTATCAATGCAAGAGCAACAATAAATCCTGAGCAAAATTTAGCGCCGCTTGAACTTTTGCCGACAGAAACGGAAACCGAAGTTACTCTTTATGAGGCAAGCCGGGGCACAAGTCGTATATTGATTGTGAAAGATCCAGCTCTTTGTCCGCAATGCGTCAACATTAAATGTGGTAGTAACAGACAATGTACTCAATGCGCAGGGCATGGCTATGTACATATATATCGTGAAGTAGAAGTGGACTTACCAGCGGGAATGCTTGCTGGTGACGAAATTTGCTATCCGGGTTTGGGCCGCTACAATTTGTGTGCAGGAAAAAACAGCGATTTAATTGTTAAAGTTAAAGTTTGCCAACATCCATATCTGGAATTATCAGGAAAAAATATTACCTGTACCCTGGTGGTTTCCTTTTATGAGGCAATATTCGGCAAAAGAGTTTCTGTGCCTACAGCGATTGGCAAAGCAATTATAAAGCTGAATCCTTTTACTATGTCAGGCAAAACTTACCGCCTGAAAGGGCATGGTCTGGCTGGTGGTGATCAACTGATAAATATAGAAGTCTTGCCATGGCAAAAACGCCAGTTTTTATCTTTACCCAATATAAATTAAGCTGCCGGCTGGGTAGTATAAGTTATAGGGGCGAGAAACGTGTAGGGGCGGGGCTTGTCTCCGCCCGAGCCCGAATCCCGCACCCCGTGGTAGGATGGCATTATATTTCCCCCAGCAATAGAAAATGAACGAAACTAAAAAACCAGCCGGAAGAAATCCTGGTGTCAGTACTGGATGCTTTGAAGCAATTCTTGAATTGCAAGAACAGCAGCCCACTCTCACTTTGCCTGTTAACAAAAAGCTTTCCGATTCCAAGCTTAGATTGGCAGCCATTCAAGCCTTGCCTACGGAAGCGGACGCCGGGGTGTCGCTTAAAGAGGCAGTTCGTGGTGCAACTTGCACACTGACTATTAATGACCCGGTTGCTTGCACAGATTGCAGTAATCTCAAACCAATTAACCGCATGCAATGTGCAAAATGCAAAGGAGTCACCTATGTTTTTGTTGATCGCAAAGTTGATATAACCTTGCCGGCCTGCTGCCCGGGCAGGAAATTCGCTTTCCTGAATTGGGACGCTACAATTTGGCTTCGGGGAAGAACAGTGATCTGGTCGTCAAAATCAACATTGCTGATCATCCATCCTTAAAAATTGAAGGCAAAAACATAACTTGTACTGTGGCTGTTTCTCTTTATGAAGCAGTGCTTGGCACAGAAATTGAAGTGCCTACAGCTACAGGCAAGGTGCTGATGAAATTGCACCCGCTTACGCCGCCGGGCAAAGTTTATCGTCTGCGTGGGCTGGGCTTAGCTGGTGGCGATCAACTGGTTAGTATCGAAGTGACCATGCCACAAAAACTTACCAAAGAACAAATCCAGCTTTTCTACAAAATAAAAGCCATAGATGATGGTATTTTTGTGAGCGCCGGCCCTGCAAAACCTGGGCAGTAGTGCAGCCGCTTGCGGCGTTATATTTTTGATAATGCGGTTTTGGCCTTTTCTGCATCAGCATCATTTTGAAAACCTAAACAAGCCAGGAAAGATTGTTTTACACTCTGCATGAGAGCGTAGCGCGTATTTACACCAGCATCAGCAACGGCTCTGGCCATTTTAAATGCTAATCCAGGACTGTCCGGGCCTTCAACTATTAGGCAGACTACATCAGTCATTTCTTTCAAGCCCGCCTCTTTAGCAATTTGCTTGCTTTTCTCGTCTGTAACCGGGAAAACTTCCATTGAAGCTGTTTGTTTCAAATTGCCCGCAGTAGGAGCCCAGCCGGCAACAATTTGTAGATTCAATCCTGCTTTAGCGAAATGCTCGAGCGCCTCAGCAAAACTGCCAGGCTTATCTTCTATTGCACCGCGCCACATATGTCCCTTGCTGATTTTCAACGCTGTACCTATTGCCATTTTTTCTCCAGTCATGATTGAATCATGCATACAATACCTATCTCAATGTATGATTTTCGCATATCATGGATCCGGCTGGCAACGATGAAGCATAAATTGTTCGATCTTCAACTTGAGCGATAGTGAATGCCTTTTGCCTTTCCGCGCATTTATTACAATTGCCGCAATGCAATGCGGTTTCACCTCTTGAGATAATGGGGTTGATGCATGAGAAAGTAAGGTGTAGAGGCAAATTTTTAGCCATTTGGATGATTTCATGCTTGCCCATTGTCAATAAAGGGTGAAGTACAGTTATGTTGAAATTAAGCCCCATAGTCAGAGTACTCTGCAGCTGATCGAAAAATTTGGGGTCGGCATCAGGAAATGGATTGCCGCCAAGACAGCCAATTGCTATATGGCTGATATTATTCAAGGTGCACCAGACAGCTGTTTTTGTTAAAAGCAAAAGATTTCTGCCAGGAAGATAAACTTCCCTGTCATCACTGCTGGCATCAGGGACGCTGTCGCCGGTTGTGCTCCAATGGCTGCCATAGATATTGTCTATCGGCATATCTAAGACTTTGATTGCTTTGATGCCCGGTCTTTTTACTGTATGCAGGTATTCAAGTAAACACTGATACTCTGCTTTCTCCCAGTGCAATCCAAAACGCACATACACAGGATGCACACCGGCAAAATAATTTGTGAGAGCGCAAACTAAAAAGGCGCTGTCAACACCACCGCTGATCAATACAGCCACAGAATGCTTTTTCAGAATTTCTATGGTTGTGCCTTCAGGGAAGGACAAGCCTGCAAAAATTTCTTTTGTTGAATCTGCTGTTGTCATGGAAGTGGATTTATCAGTTGCTGGCGGAATCTTGCCAGATCAGAAGCTTACATTGTATATTGTATAGATTTATTAAAATGAAAACGGTTTTCATTTCACAAATTCTTCTTTTGGTGACAATAATAATAGTTATAGAAAGACAAGGATATCAAGTAAATCCTGGTTAGAAGCAAACAACGGCGCTGTTCCGCACTTTATTGTGCTTGCTTGAGTCGTTGTTGGCACATGCTTTGGGCAATGTTCACATAGAGAGTTGATAATGTTACTGCTTGTTGCCAGTTTATTAAAATCTTGCCAACGGCTAGCGCGTATATCGATAACGGCAGGCAGTATTGCTATATCTTTGAATTGTTTAAATGTTTTGCAGGGGCAGGCTATAGATTACTCAAATCTTTTGGCGCAGCGTATCGATCCTGGCACCACCTATGGTACTGCTCAGTCAATCAACAAAGCCGGTATTCACGGCAAAGTTTTTGAGTTGTTGACCAATGATCCTTTGCCTAATGCTCGGGCTGTGCTGGCTAAGATAGGCGAAGAGCATAAGCGTTATCTTACCGAAAGTCATGCCGATGGCAGTTATTCTTTCACTAATTTGGAACCCGGCGATTACACATTAACCATGTCGGCAACAGACAAACTTTCCGAAGTCAGGCAAGTTAAGCTTGTTGCCGGCAATAACGATGAGTTGGATTTTAAACTGGAAGACAAGGAAGGAACGGATCTTTTGCGTGTCAGCGGCAAAAGAACTTTAATTCACCCTGAAAATATCAGTTCGGAAACAAATTTAGATCACAATATGATCTATCAATATCAAACCGGCAATGATTTGCGTTCATTGATAAACAGCACCCCGGGTGTAATTTATGACACCTACGGCAATATAATTACTCGTGGCGAGCATAATTCAGTTAACTATATGCTTGATGGTGTTGTTTTGCCTGAAGCTGCCGGTGTTTTGCAGCAAAGTCAATTTGTGACGCCACGCTCTCTGCAATCAATGGCAGTAGACATAGGTGGCTATCAAGCCGAAGATGGCGGCGGTCCTTTGGGGGCAGTTATACATATGAAATCATTGCCGATTGTGCCTCAGCCTTATTTCACTTTTGGGCAACAGCTTGGCGGTCCTATAGCGGGCAATCTCTGGTATAGCGGCAGCACTGCTTTCAGTCAGGATCCGAATAATCCGTTATACCGATTGCGAATAGAATCTTCCGGCTCTTTCCGCGGCTCGTCGTTGGGTTCTGCACCACCGGTAAAAGATTATGTGCATAACAATCGCTTTGATGTTAATTCTCTAACTAAGCTTGAATATCTAATTACAGAAAGAGACAAAGTCAATCTTACTCTGGGTATCAACCACACAATGTTGCAGGTGCCCACATCACAAGTATCAGCCGCTGCTGGTGTAAACGCGCATCAACAAGATGCGCAGGACTATCTCATTCTTAACTATCAGCATAAATTCAAGCGCTTTTTTGATGAAGCTAATTTGCATATTCTCAATGCTATTTATTATGAAAAATACAATAGCCGCAATGTTTGGGATCCTGATCCGACAATAAATGGAGGCCAATATATTCAAACCATCTGTCCCAACGCCACTCGTTTTGACTATGCCTTTTCCGCGCAAGGAGACATAAGTAAAATAGTTTTGCACACGCATCATCTTAAAGCCGGTTTTTTAGATGAAGTCCGCCCCACATATACTGATTTTAGTGCTACTTATTACAATAACGATCCTACTACTGGGGTTCCAGTCGGTGCCGTCATCAGTCCATTTACGCAGACGCAAATTGGCCCACAATTTACATCAGCCATGGGGAAAATGCATAGCTTTCGGTTTTTGCAAAGCGCTTATTTCCAGGACAGCTGGCGACCGGATAAGGGAATTCTAAAAAGACTAACAGTGGATGCTGGTGTGCGCTTCGATCTTTATCATGGTATTTTTGGCAACACATTGCCGGTGTTGTATGCTCTTGATACCATTCCTGGTGCGGCTCCTTTAAATACTCAACCTTTTCAGACTCAGCGTGTTACGGACGCCCAAGCCAGCGGCCGATTCGGTGGCTCGTTTGTGGTTACAAAAAATACTGTGTTGCGCGGCTCATTCTCTAATTTGTTTATGCCGCCTGCAGTTGATATTTTTTCTACTCCGCCGGATATTAGTCAGGGGCTGATCTATGGCAATTACGGTGGTGCTGTCAATGGTATCTACAACGGCACTGTCAGACCAATGAGAGCGACGCGCGGCAAGCTCACAGATGTAAGCGTGGAGCAGCAGATCGGACCTAGATTTGTTGCCAGATGTAATTTGTTTTACAAGACACTGGAAAATTATGGCGACTCTGGCGTAGTCGGCAATTCACTTTTATATAACCGCCAAAGTGTGGACAAGCAAGAAGCTTATGGTGTAGAAAATCGCATCGATCTCAAACCGGGCAAGGGCGGCTATGGTTTTTATGGTTTTGTTTCCAATACGGTCTCTGTTGCCTATCTGCGCGGTGATAAACAAGTTGTAGGCGGTATCTATGATATTCAAACAACGCCTGTTGAAGCTAAATATCCTGATCATGATCGCCGTTTGCAGTTAGTAAACGGACTTGGTTATAAATCAAGAAAAAACTGGTGGGTTCTTTTTGACATGCAAGTATTGAGTGGTCTGCAAAATGAATTACCCATTGGTATTGTTGTTGGCACCCAATATTATGGTTGGCATCCTTCACGTACGCCTGTTCTGGTTACCTTCAACCTCAGCGCCGGCTATAAGCTGCCACAAAAAATCAAACGCAGAATTCATTTTGCGCCGGATGCTATTGATGTGAGGCTGCAGAATCTAACTGATTTACGAGAAGCAACTAATTTAGGCAGCCCCTTTCAAGGCACTAGATATTTATTGCCTTTTCGTTTTCTTATCGGCTGCCAGTGGAGTATAGGTAAAGAACCGACGCAGATAGCCTCCCAACCAGCTGCTTCGAAAGCAATTTGAAAATAGTTTTCATTTTTGATATCTTATTGTCTTGTGAATAAAAAACTTTGCTCAATATTATTTTGTTCTTTTGCCGCAGCTGTACCGATTATAGGCTCAGCTATGCCGGCGTTGTCAACAACTCTTAGCCTGGGCACTGAATATTCATCAAGCTATAAAATTGCTGAGCCAACTTATTACCCCAAACCAGAAATTAGTTCTGAACTGAAAGAACAATGTTGCAAATTTTGCTGTACGGCTAGATTTGTTGTCAAAGCCGACGGCAAAGTGTCGGTAAAATTGCTTACATCATCCGGTTCACCTGAAGTTGATGATGTTGCTTTGACCACTTTGTGTCGCTGGCGATTCAAACCGGCTACTCTTGACGGTAAACCCGTTGACTCCACGCGCAAAATAAGAGTGGAATTTGAAATTGAATAATTTGCTAGCGCGAGCCTCGCTAACCTGCAAAGCAGATTTTAATTTGATATAGAGACATAAAAAGTTAGTAATAAAGCCGAATCAACCTTTGAATCAGCCTGTCTAGGTAATACGCAGCTGGGTGTTGACTTGATTTTTCGTCTAGCAATTTGAGAGGCTAAGACTATGTTTTTCCCAGAGTCTAATTTCTCATATCGTGGCTGTGTCTTAACTAGTTCGGATGGCTAAGTAACTAACAACCGATCTGCTGTTAAAGAACAGCTCAAAGTAAAAATATAGTTGTAGACCCATCTGCTTGTATTAAGCTGGTGCTGGGGTTGAACTTTGTTGTGTTTTTGCCCACATCTTCATTAGATTGTGTGTCATACACATCAAACTCCACTCAGTCTGCACAAGATGTATGCCTCTCAGTAAGAATTGTTGAAATCCCCGATTGTGTTTGATTTGGCCAAATACCGGTTCAACTGTTGATTTCCTGCGCCTGTACAACTTTCGCCCAGCACGTGTGTCCAGAAACTCTCTCATTTTTTGTGCAAATTGTCCTTGCTGATTTTTAGCCGGCGGACAAAGCACTCGTGTTGCCATAATACGTTTGTCGGTTATCTGTTTCTCACTAAAATAACCATTATCAGCTGAAGCCCACTTGGGCATTTTTCTAGTGTTCGTTTGTACTTGTTTCAACATTGGTATTAACATCTTCTTGTCATTTGCATCTTGCACTACTGTTTGCGCCATAATAAATTGCGAAGATACATCAACTGCCGCCTGCGCGTTGTAGCATTCATTAAAGAGTCCCCTGCGTTGCCTCATTATTCGGGAATCTGGATCCGTTACATTTGCTGTTACCTCTTTACTGCTTTCTTGTTTTGTTTCAGATTCTTCGGTTTCGTCAATTTCTGCTTCTTCTAGCCTGTCTTCTTCCTCTATTTCAGCCATTGCTTTACGCAATGCCTTAAGTCTGCCTTCTGCTGTTTGTAAATGCTCCGGCAAATCATATCCGTTGTTACCTTTGCCATATAGCTCATCTTCTGCTTGATCAATCTCTTCTGCTTCTTGCAGAATTTTTTCTACCACAGCATTTAATTCTGCTTCTTCTGCTAATAATTCTTTCTTGCTCATGCGCTTTGACCTGGACGCATTTGCTCGTATTTTTGTGCCATCTATGCTGACATGCCCCATTTTTATTAGTCCTGATTTCTTAGCCATTCTTAAAACCTGGACAAAAAGCTGAGATAAATACTTAGCATGCCGCCTTCTAAACGTTGCTATCGTGGCATGGTCCGGATGTTGATCTGCTGAGACGACTCGAAAAGCAACATCAGTCCATGTTGCTTGTTCAAGCTTTCTAGATGACCTTACACCAACACAATAACCGTATGTAAGCAACGCCACCATCATGGCAGCATCATATGGACGCGGACCGCCTTTTTCACTGTAATCATTATAAAACTCTGACAAATCCAGCACTTCAACTGTATCAAGCACAAATCTAGCTAAATGCTTAGGCGGTAGCCAGTCATACATGTTTTGTGGCAACAACAACAGCTGTCCACGATTGCAAGTTCTCGGCTCTTTCATAGATGCGCTCCCCAAAAGCTAACACCCCCTTTTACAGGCTGGCGCTTCTTTTGTCGATTCCCGTGACAACCGGTTATTCGACAGCCACATATCGAGTTCTATAAACCGCATCAGAACAATGTCAGGCAATTTTCAGGGCTAATTCTTGCCCTATAAATCGGTGATCGGTACTACCCCAAGTATTTAGTCCATGCTTCTGAAAGGAGCAATGATGGACAGTCAGTTGCAACTAGAAATCCGACCGATGGCAGTAACGGATGTGCTATCGGTACATGCATTGCTTTCAGCCATGGAAGGCACCGTGATGTTGGATTGGGAGACGCCCGCAGTCATGACAACGTTCATTGAACGCTGTCCACGACAAGCTTTTGTTGCTCTAACAAACGGTGTTCTGATCGGCTGTGCATTCTTGAGCGACGGAATGCGTGGTTTCCTACACCATGTAGCCGTCTATCCGGGTTTCCGCGAACGAAAAGTCGCCACTCGACTGGTCCAGGCGCTTTTGGCAGATTATGCCAGGCGCACGGGCGTGCGACGCATACAAATCGTCGTTCTGTCCAACAATTCGGTCTCTCTTGAGGCGTGCCGCAACTCCGGTGCCCGGCAGGCTACTGCTGAGGGCGGGCGCACGATCGGATTTGTTCTCGATCTGCCCTAATTGTGGAGGAGTCGAGCGATGATGAGTTTATGTGGGTGTCCGTTGAGGTCTCAGCTCAGGATTTACATGGGTCCATGAACATTCGGGAATACGACGAGATCCATGTTCACGTTGCGTCCTGCGATGTCTGCAGGCGCATCTGTGAACAAATCCGAGAAGAAGAGGGCAGAGGAGGGGACTAGCAATCTTTTCCCGCTGGTTCAATATTGCGGCGCCGGAAGGAGGGATTTGATTTGTCGCCGTGGCGATCGATCGCGCTCCTTCTTCCGGCGTTTCGTCTTTTTATTTACTTTTTTGTTGTGCGGCTCGACGGGAGCACTTTCGTGCTCTCCCGCAGGCTCTTCGAAAGTTGCCATTTGCTCTCGTTAGCACTGCTGCTAACAAAGA
This sequence comes from Candidatus Melainabacteria bacterium, assembly GCA_963847765.1. Lineage (GTDB taxonomy): Bacteria > Cyanobacteriota > Vampirovibrionia > Obscuribacterales > Obscuribacteraceae > CAWKBA01. The sequence continues at coordinate 25,607 of CAWKBA010000002.1, forward strand.
ATTTGTAGGGGCGGGGATTTATACTCGCCCGTGTCCTCGTATCGAGTGCCACACTTTTGTCACAACTATTTAGTAAGCTGCTACTTAGATCGAAATTAATCGCGCGCCAGCGAATAGACATTTACAAAGCGGCAGATCCCGGTATTGACAGTCGTATTGATTTGTCATACAATTACATACGCAAGTAGGGCAATAATGCTCACTTATGATGACCGGAACCTAAAGAAGCACAAAGTTAGTCGCCAAGAAGTGGACCAAGTTTTGGATAGCCGTAATCTCAGCACGCATGTGTTCGATCTTCCTCCGGCTCGCAATGGTAATGATCGGGCTATGTTTGTAGGATTGACTATGGGAGGACGCCTAATGGAAGTTGGTGTGGAAGTGCTTTCTGATATAGATGAGCATGTATTTCATGCTATGAATGCCACCAAGCAATATCATTGAGGACGAAGTTATGGACTCTAAGAGAATAAAAAAGATAAGGAAAGAAGCCACAGAGCGTGTAAACAAGGATGCTCTTGTACAGTTCCGTATTGAGCCTCAAATCATGGATCAGCTCTATGCGGAGGCAAGTAAGCTTGGTCTGCCCATGGGGTCCATGGTCAGAATGTGGGTCTTGGAACGGTTGAAGCGAAAATCGGCTTGAGGCTCAGTTCATCGCAAAGAAGGCCAGTATTGGCTGAAATGTTTGCGCACCGAAGACAACCGTTCCTCAAATTCGTGTGGTGATTGATTACCTGTAACCGGCTTTAAATCAGGCTCTGAGCTTTTGCTTAAAGCAGACAAAGTGCCAATTACTGATTCAGCTAAAGCGCCAGTGTCATAACCGCCTTCTAAGAAGCAAGCACTTTTAGCGCCGGTCATTTCAGATAGAATGCGTAGTCGTTCTGCCAGCAAGCCAAAGCCAGTGCTTGTTACTTGCTGTCCGCTCATTGGATCTTTCTGATGAGCGTCATATCCGGCTGAGATTAGAATAATATCTGGTTTATATTCCAAGCTGACTGGCATAACAATGCGATCCCATGCAGCCAGATAGCCACTATCCCCGGTACCGCCAGGTAAAGGGATATTTAAATTAAAACCTTTGCCTTCACCGGTTCCATCTTCGGTAAACCAGCCGGTTTCATAAGGCCACCAGGGATATTGATGTAATGAAATAAAAAGCACACCAGGATCATCATAAAAAATATCCTGGGTGCCATTGCCATGATGAACGTCCCAATCAATGATCAATATTTTTTTATAACCAAGCTGCCTGCGGGCATAAGCTGCTGCCAGGGCAATATTGTTATAAATGCAAAACCCCATTTGCCTGCCGGACATTGCATGGTGCCCGGGTGGACGCACGGCAACAAAAGCAGAAAATATTTTTTCATCAGACAAAGAATCTACTGCTTTTAATCCAGCCCCTGCTGCCAACTTGGCTGCCTCCAATGTTGCCGGGCTTAAAAATGTGTCTCCGTCCAGTTGAATAAGCTTATTCTGCCCTCTGGCAATATTGGCTGCCTTTTCAATTTGTTCTATGTAAGAGGGATTGTGTATTGTACATAATTCATTTGCTTCTGCCAGGCGAGGAGCCACGTTTATCAAAGACTGAGCAATGGATGATCCGGCGATGGCATTATCAATAGCCAGCAAGCGATCCGATTTTTCCGGGTGCATGGGCGGGTTTTCATGCAAACGAAAAATGTCATGGCGGAGAAAAGAAATAAGTCCCATGTAATTACCCTATAACAGGTTTCTTAAAATTCTAACATTGTCTTTGTTATTACTGGTAATCTGTACAAACTATATGTTTAAAGAGTTATTTGGTACCGAAAAACCTATTATTGGCGTTGTGCATTTGTTGCCGTTGCCTGGTTCGGCGCGTTGGGATGGGCAGATAGAACCAATTTGCCGGCGGGCGGAGCAGGAAGCAATTGCTCTGGCTACCGGAGGCGCCCATGGCGTTATTATTGAAAATTTCTTTGACGCTCCATATGCCAAACATCGCTTAGATCCGGTAACCATCAGTACTTTTACTATTGCCGTTAAACGTGTAATGGCTCTTTGTGATTTGCCCATAGGCATAAACTGTCTGCGCAATGATGGTTTGTCGGCAATGGCCATTGCCGTGGCTACCGGCGCCCGGTTTATTAGAGTCAATGTGCTTACCGGAGCCATGGTTACTGATCAAGGCATAATTGAGGGTATTGCCCATGAGCTGCTTCCTTACCGAAAAAATTTAGGTGCTGATAATTCAGTAAAAATATTTGCTGATGTTTTAGTCAAACATGCTGCGCCGCTTGGACTGTCCGTTACTAACGGAGCCAATGGTAACAACAATAATATTGCCCTGATTGCCAGAGAAACCAAAGATCGAGCCCTGGCCGATGCTTTGATTGTTAGCGGCTTGGCCACAGGTGATCCACCGGCAATACAAGATTTAAAAACTGTGCGAGGGGCTCTCCCCGATTGCCCGCTTTTGGCCGGTAGCGGTGTGGGTAAGGATAATATAGATAAAATATTTGATATCGCTGGTGGTGCTATTGTCGCCAGTTCCTTGAAACAGCAAGGCTTAATTGAAAACCCTATTGATGTGGAGCGCGTAAGAGATCTTGTCAGCATGACCCAAAAGGCTGTAAGATGACCATCGATGATCAATAGCAAGAGCTAAAGGAAAGTTTGTTGATGGAATTGCAGGAAAAAGCGACCAGATATTGGACGAAAGCGAAGCCGAAGGCACGCTGGCAAAATGGTACACAGATACAATTTTGCAGTCTCAACTGGCTGATTATGCTCCCGTGCGCGGTTGTATGATTATTCGTCCCTATGGCTATGCCTTGTGGGAAAATATTCAGCAGGCTCTGGATAAAATGATCAAAGATACCGGCCATCAAAACGCCTATTTCCCACTTTTTATACCGGAGTCCTTTCTCAATAAAGAAAAAGAGCATGTAGAGGGCTTTGCCCCGGAATGTGCTGTGGTTACACATGGTGGTGGTAAAAAACTTGAAGAACCGCTGATAGTCAGGCCGACGTCCGAGACCATTATTAATCATTCTTTTGCCAAATGGGTGCAGTCCTGGCGTGATCTGCCCATTTTAATTAATCAATGGGCCAATGTTGTGCGTTGGGAAATGCGCACTAAATTGTTTATGCGCACCACAGAATTTCTCTGGCAAGAAGGGCATACTGCGCATGCTACGGCGCAAGAAGCGCAAGAAGAAGCCAGAAAAATGTTGCAAGTATATAAAACACTAGCAGAAGAATATTTGGCTTTACCTGTTCTTGCCGGTGAAAAGACGGCTCGTGAGCGTTTTGCCGGGGCGGTAAATACTTATGCTATTGAAGCTCATATGCAGGATGGAAAGGCTTTGCAGGCAGGTACTTCTCATTTCTTGGGACAAAATTTTGCTCGTGCTTTTGATATAAAATTTCAAAACCCTGCCGGTGCTCTGGAATACGTCTGGCAAACGAGTTGGGGAGCATCAACAAGATTGATTGGGGCAATTATTCTAGCTCATGGTGACAAAAAAGGACTTATTTTGCCCCCTAAAATTGCTCCTATTCAGGTGGTCATAGTACCTATTTTTAAAGCTGATGAAGAGCGAATACAGGTCATGACTTACTGTGAGTCCATTGCTGCTGAATTAAAAGGGCATGTGCGTATACACATAGATGCGCGAGACAATTTAACTCCCGGCTTTAAATTCAATGATTGGGAATTAAAAGGGGTGCCGCTGCGAGTTAATATCGGCCCGCGTGATGTGAGCAGTAATGTGGTTGAAATTGTTCGTCGTGATAGTGGTGAAAAACTGCGTAATGTGGCCAGGGCGTCTTTAATTACCGAGTTAGGAAACCTGTTGCAGGCAATACAAAAAAATCTTTATGATAAAGCTTTGTCTACGCGTGAACAAAATACGTATACAGCAAAAACCTATGCTGAATTTAAAAGCTTGCTTGCCGAAAAAAATTGCTTTATAGAAGCTTTTTGGGCTGGATCGGATGCCGATGAAGGTAAAATAAAAGAAGAAACCAAGGCAACCATTCGAGTCATACCTTTTAATCAAAACGAAGAAGGGGCGTGTTTTTACACAGGCAAAAGCGGCGGCAAAAAAATCATCTTGGCGCGCTCTTATTGACGATTGTCAATAATCAAAAAATTCCGTCCAGAGATTTCAATGGGTACCAGTGCGCTCAATGACCGAATAATGTTATTCTATTCACTAGCTGAGTGTGGATTAATTGTTCTGCCAACCTTTTCTATAATGGTTTCGTCAATAGCTAAATCGAATGAATAAAGTATTGCCTGTCTTGCTGGTCATGTTTATAGTCACCGGTTGTGGTGGCGAAAAAAAGCAGGCTGCAAACCAATCAAATAACGGATCGGCACCGCAAAGCAGCGGTGTTCCTGGAGCGCAGTCCACATCAGGTGGACTTGAGCACATGAAAACCCTACTCTGGGGATTTATCGATAAATCCGGTGCCGTGGTCATAAAGCCGCAATTTGAAGCCGCACAGACGTTTTCTCAAGGGCTGGCTGCGGTTAAAAAAGATGGCATGTGGGGTTTTATAGATACCAAAGGCAATATAGTGATCCGCCCTCACTATGATGATGCCACTCAATTTATCAATGATTTTGCTGCTGTTGGTATTGGCGAACAATGGGGTTTTATCAATAAACAAGATCATTGTGTTGTACCAATAACATACAAAGCTGTGCAGCCATTTTCAGAGCATAAGGCAGCGGCAAGACCGGATAGAACATGGGGTTATCTTGATGAACGCGGGGCTTGGTTAATACCGGCAAAATTTAATGATGCAGGCTCTTTCTCTGAAGATCTTGCTCCTGTCAAAATTGATGATCGCTGGGGTTTTATTGATGAAAAAGGAAGAGTGGTAATAAAAAATACCTTTCTTGAGGCTCATCCCTTTCAAAATTTTCTTGCCGACGTTATTGTTGATGGGCAGAAGCCGGCACTGGTAGATAAGGTGGGTAATATAACCTATGTTGATTCGCTACAGCTGCGGAGCAATTTTCATGAAGGAATGGCTATGTTTCAGCACGGTAACGGCTGGGGTTTTGTCAACGAATCCGGCAGTGTGGCGATTGAGCCAGAATACGATGCTGTCGATGAATTTTCGGACGGTTTGGCCTGTGTGCGCCTGGGCATGAAAAAAGGCTATATCGATAAGCAGGGACAGATGATAATAAAGCCGCAATTCGATGATGCCGGCCCATTTTCCGAAGAATTAGCCCCCGTGCGCGTGGTGGTAGAGTAAAAATAAAATCGCTAAATTTAATCTTTTCTGATGACAATTTCTGCATAGTTGCAAGGAGTTGGGGTATATATAAATCACAGAATATTAGAGAATTGCGACGCTCCTGGTTCGCAATTCTCTTTTTCCTTAAGACCAGTCAATCTTCTACGGCGGGAGGCTTTACTTCACCAGTGTTGGGCGGTAAATCTTCGTCATTTGTTTCTGCCTTTTGATCAACCTCCCTGCAGGGGCGGGGCACAGCTCCGCCCCTGTTCTCCGCCCGCTCTTCTTCTTTGTGTTTTTGCCTGTTTTTGGCTAGTTGCGCTTGAGTGTATGCTTTATTCCAGGCAGCTACATATTTAGGCACTTGTGCCAGGAAAGCCATTGGTTCAATGTATTGTTTAGTGTCTTCACGGATGACAGTGTAGTGCACATGCACACCAGTAGACCGTCCTGTGGTACCGGCAAAGCCAATTACTTGCCCGCGTTTTACGAATTGTCCCGGAACAACGCTGTAGGCATTTAAATGTCCGTAGATAGTACGGACATTAGGATAAGGATGATAAATCTCAACTGCCACACCAAGCGCGCCACGCCAGCCCACTCTGGTAACAATGCCATCGAGTAAATTATAGACGCGATCGTTTAGATTGGCAGCTAAATCAACACCGCTATGAAAGTCACCGCGGCCCGGTAATGGGATGAATGCGAAAGCCGGCTTTAGATGTAACAATACCAAGCCCAACTGGTGTGTAGGTAACATCGTCCCGCATGGGCGAAATTTGTATGGTGGGGCAATAATAGCCATGAAAATTATTAGCCAGAGTTGATTGAATCGTGCTAGCCAGACACAGAACAATTGCTATTTTCAGAAAATATTTAGTCAATGATCTCACAATTTAAGCTGGCCAGCGGTTACTATAGCATGGTCAAAATAAGCAATGTACGGGTGTATTTAATGAAATCTGGTGACTATATAAAAATCAAAACCAAAGACGCAAAAGAATTTTCCGGCTTTTTAAGTCTGCCCCCCGCCGGCAAAGGTCCAGGGTTATTGCTCATTCAAGAAATTTTTGGTGTCAACAATCACATTAGAGATGTTGCTGATTTATATTCTCAAGAAGGTTTTGTGGTTCTGGCCCCGGATCTTTTCTGGCGTTCACAACCAGGTGTTGAGATTAGTTATGATGAAGAGGATTTTGCTAAAGGGCTTGAATTAGCTCATAAATTAAATATGGATCAAGCATTGATTGATTTAAGTGATGCTATTGATACATTGCGGGCATTGCCTTCTGTTGCCGGCAAAGTAGGTGCTATTGGTTATTGCATGGGTGGTCATATAGCATATCGTTTTGCTGCGCGCGGCAAAGTAGATGCTGCCGTTTGTTATTATGGTGGCGGCATCGATCAGGCGCTTGATGAAGCCAAAAATATTCATTGTCCGTTGATTATGCATTTTGCTGAAAAAGATACCTATATTCCGGCAACAGCAGTAGAAAAAATTCGCTCTGCTTTTGCCGGTAAAGATAATGTGACAATATACAAATATGCCGATGTTGATCATGGCTTTAATTGTGATCAAAGAAAAACTTATAATCGCAGAGCCGCTATGCTTGCTTATTCACGCAGTGCCGCCTTTCTGCATAAACATCTCGATGCCGTCCCCCAGCCTGTCCGTTAACTGCTGTGCTGCGATGAAAAAACTATCTGCATCGAAGCTGTAGGGGCGAGGTTTACTGAGCCCGTTCGAAGCGAGATTTTACTTCAAACACTCGTCCAATAATTTATTTATAACTTGTGGATTGGCTTTGCCTTTTGTGGACTTCATTATTTCGCCAAAGAAAAATTGGCGCACTTTT
>CAWKBA010000003.1:0-3946 GCA_963847765.1 Candidatus Melainabacteria bacterium
CGGCGACGCGGTGTTCTTCGTCGCCGGCGAGCCGAAGGATTTCGTCAAATTCGCCGGCTCGGCCCGCACCAAAGTCGGCGACCGATCTCGGCCTGATCGACCGCAGACCGCTTCGACTTCTGCTGGATCGTCGATTTCCCGATGTATGAATGGAACGAGGAGGAGAAAAAAATCGATTTCTCCCCACAACCCGTTCTCGATGCCCAACTTGGGTCCGGAAGAATTTTTGGCGCTCGATGCCGGCGACCACGACAAAATTCTCGGCCTCAAGGCGATCCAGTACGACATCGTCTGCAACGGCATCGAACTGTCGTCCGGCGCCATCCGCAATCACCGCCCCGATGTGATGAAGAAGGCCTTCGCCATCGCCGGCTATGACGAGAGCGTGCTGGAGCAAAAATTCGGCGGCATGCTGCGCGCCCTCTCGCTCGGCGCCCCGCCGCACGGCGGCATCGCGCCGGGCGTCGACCGCATCGTCATGCTGCTTGTGCGGCGAGGAGAATTTGCGCGAGGTCGTGTTGTTCCCGATGAACCAGAAGGCCGAGGATCTGCTGATGGGCGCGCCGTCGGAAGTGACGGCAAAGCAGCTGCGGGAATTGCACATCCGGCTGAATTTGCCGCAGTAATTCGTCGGAGCTTGCAGGGTAGGCAAAGCGAAGCGTGCCCACGTGCGCGTGATCGACGAGAAAGGCCGACGTGGGCACGGCGCTGTGCGTCTTGCCCACCCTATTGCCGTGATATGTTTTCGCATGACCAAGACCCAGGCTCAGATCATGGAGCTGTTCAAGACGCTGGATCCCACGCAGCAGCGTGAGATCGCCGAGCAGCTCTATGGGCAACCTTCGTCGGCGCCTTTTACGGCCGTATGACGCCCGTGCAGCGCGCGGAACTCGATGAGGGAATCGCCCAGGCAGAAGCGTGGGCAGGTCCAGCCGGTGAGGGATGTCTTTGATCGCCTCGCGAAGCGCTTCGACTTTTCAGCTGAATGAAGGTTCGGCGCGCTTCCACAGAGCTTGAATGTCTTGCTCCGGCGCGAACTCGCCCCGCTTTGCCTGTTCAAGTCCTTCACGGATGGCCGCACGGGTCTCGTCGTCGAGATGATCAGTCCGCTTTGCCATCCTCGGCAAGCGAGAGAGGACCGCGCCGAGCGCGTCCTGATCTTCCTCGGGGAGCATGCGTGCCTTGGCGATGGCAGTATCGAGGATCTTTGTCATCCTAACAGTCTAGCCGATCGCGCTCTCGAATCACGCCACGCCGCCGCCCGCTTCGATTCCCCATCCTCTTTGGCGTTCACTCCGGCCACACCATCGCACCGGCGCGTTCGTTGCCGGGCCATCACGGAGGACGCCATGGACGCCATGGAGCGCCGCGCCTTCATGAAGGGCGCGGCCATGGGTGCGCTCGCTTTCACGGTCGGCGGCGCCGAGTGATGCTCACGCCGGGCAGGCGCATGCGCAAAGCGTGCCGCTCAGGGTGCTGACGGCGGAGGAGGCCGAGACGCTCGAAGCGCTCGGCGAGACGCTGGTGCCCGGCGCGCGGGCGGCCGGCATCGCCATTTCGTCGATCAGCAGAACTCGGTCCGCCGGACGAGGCGCTGCTTCAGGCGCGGATCGCTCAACGTGCGGCCGCCTTTCGCGAATTTCTATCGCGCCGGCATCGACGCGGTCGACAGGGCGAGCGCAGGCGCCAACGGCCGCAAGATTCGCGAGCTCTCCACCGACGAGCAGCGCGACTTCGTCGATCGATGCGGCAGAACAAGATCGACGGCTGGCAAGGGCCCGCCGGGCCGTTCGTCTATGTCATGCTGCGCAGCGATGCGGTCGACGTGGACTACGCCACGATGGACGGCTACGAGGCGCTCGGCGTGCCCTACATGCCCCACATCGCGCCGGACGAAGAGGTGGTGACATGCGAGCAACGAAAAAGTCGATGTCGTCATCGTCGGCGCCGGCGCCTCGGGCTCGGTCTACGCCGCGGTGCTGGCCAAGGCCGGCAAGAAAGTCGTGCTGCTCGACAACGGTCCGGACTGGCAGCTCACCGATCTGATCTCGTCCGACATCTGGGGCCGCCGCATCAAGCCGGCCGGCGCGCCGGTCATGCTCGAAGGCAAGAATCCGTTCGGCTATGTCGGCTCAGGCCGGCTGGGGCGTCGGCGGCGCGGCGCTGCACTACTTCGCCAATTTCCCGCGCTATCTGCCGACCGATTTCAAGATCAAGAGCGAGCATGACCGCGCCCACGATTGGCCGATCGCCTACGAAGACGTCGCGCCGTATTACGACAAGGTGGCGGCCGATCTCGGCGTCTCCGGCGACGCCAAGGCCGAGGAGCACTGGCGGCCGGCCGGCGCGCCTTATCCGATGCCGCCGATGAAGACGTTTCCGAACGGCGAAGTCTGGCTCAAGGGCTCCGAAGCGAACGGCGTCCGCATTCGTGCCGGCCGCGGTCGGCATGAACTCGACCGAATTCAAAGGCCGCGCCGGCGTGCATCTATGACGGCTGGTGCCATGTCGGCTGCCCGATCGGCGCGCTCGCCAATCCGGTGGTGACCTATCTCGGCGAAGCGCGAAAAGCCGGCGCCGAGGTGCGCGCGTTTTTCCACCGTGACGCGCGTTCTCACCAACGCAGACGGCGCCGGGTCACCGGCGTCGAATATTACGACGCAAGAAACAAAAACAGGTGCAGGAGGCGAGCGTCGTCATCCTCGCCGCGTGGTCGGCGCAGAACCCGCGGCTGTTGCTCAATTCGGCGACCGACAAGCATCCGAACGGGCTTGCCAACAAGAACGGGCTGGTCGGCAAATTCATGATGACGCATCACATCGCCGGCACCTGGGCGCTGTTCGACGAGGACATCACGCCGCACATGGGCACGATCGGCGCGCAATTCATGTCCTACGACCGCTACAACAAGACGAGCTATCCGGGCGCGTTCGGCATCACCTATATCGTCGCCGGTGCGGCGATGAAGACGAACGACTGATGCCAGCGCCCGGCCCGACCTGTTCGGCGCCGAGCTGCAAACCTTCATGAAGCGCGCGGCGCGCGGCATCACCCGCATCACCATCTTCGGCGAAGACCAGCCGAAGCTGGAAAACCGCATCGAGCTGGCGAGCGAGAAGGACGAATTCGGCATGCCGCTCGGCCGCCTGATCCACAGTTCGACGAGGACGGCATCGCGCTTGTGGAACGCGAATTTCGACAAGGCATGAAGATCGCCAAGGCGACCAACGCCAAGGAAACCTGGCCCGGCAAAGGCCGCGCATGCCGACCAGCCACTGCACGGCGGCGCGATCATGGGCACCGGGCCGGAGAACTCGGTGACCAACAGCTACGGCCAGACCCACGAAATCCCGAACTTGTGGATGGCCGGGCCCTGCATCTTCCCGAGCGAAGGCGCGTCGAACCCGACCTACACCATCTTCTCGGTGTCGCTGCGCGGCGCCGAGCACCTGGCGCAGAATTGGGGAGACGGTCGCGGGTTAGGGCACGGCGCTCTGTCATTCCGGGGCGCCGCATCGGCGGCGCTTCGGATCGCATCCCCAATGATTGTCGCTGGCCCGCTCGACCCTACGAGATTCGCACATCTGATTTGGGCGCCCCGGCACCTCTCCCCGCGCGCGGGGAGAGGTCGGATTGCGGAGCAATCCGGGTGAGGGGGCCTGTTCGACGAGTTCTGAGCGTGTGAACGGATCCGACTGAATTGCTCAGGCGTGTGGAGAGCGTCCCTCACCCCGACCCTCTCCCCGCACTGCGGGGAGAGGGAGCATGCCGTGCCACACAACGCAGATGTGTGAGCCTGACGGGGCAACGATAAAGAGAGCGGAAACTGTCTTTCTCGTGCACCGACGGCATCCTCATGTGCGGCGGAATCGAACCTTGCTTCCGCGCGCCGGTTGGCGTTGATTTCCGCCAAGCGAAGTGCGGCCTCAAGGGTTCGCGACCGGCT
>CAWKBA010000004.1:0-16809 GCA_963847765.1 Candidatus Melainabacteria bacterium
TCCTGACGGCCGGGGTGGCGGGCGACATCTACGGGCGGCGCAAGATCTTCGCCATCGGCCTCGTCGTCTTTTCACTGGCCTCGTTGGTCTGCGGGCTCTCCACCACGCCGCTGATGCTCAACCTGGCCCGCGCCGTGCAGGGCGTCGGCGGCGCCATCATGTTCGCCACCTCACTCGCACTCTATTGCCGCGGCGTTCACCGGTTCTTTGTCGCCAAGCAAGACAAGCAATTTTTTCTACTAATAAAGCCTCCATAGTACCTTCTGGTTGGAGTGTCTCAATAAGATTTTGACGAAATGCTGGTATTCTGAAGATTTTTCTCCAAAAACTACAAAATTTTTTGATAATATCCCATGTTTTAGAGCATTTTTACTCGCACATAGATATTGCCTTCGACACTTGCAGGCCCTGTAGATTTGAGAGCATTTTGACGATTCGCTTCAAATTGCTTTTCTGTTGTCATAGATATTTCCTTGTTTAAGTTATTATTTTTGGGGTGAGATAAGTGAGATGCGCGATAGCTCTCACTCATCTCCTATCTCTCACCTTTTAAATTTCATCATTGAAAACTTTATTGCCATCAATTCGATAGCAACGAACAGTAGACTTCGAAAAGGGCAAATACTCCGAACGTGTACTTTTTCCTTTGAATCAGTTATTAGCCATCTTTTTTCAATTAATATAGAAGTTGCTGCCTGAACATCAAAGCCATCACACAAATCCTGTTTAAATGACTCTGGAAGTACTAAATAATGCCATCCCTCATCTACTTTTCTTTTGTACCCAGCTCGATTAATCGTCACACGCTCATCGTTTTCACCTATCGTTGAAAATCTACTATCACCATGCTGCTCAAAAAAATGCCTTATTTGCCGAACTATTTCATGCCCTTCCTGAGCTGAAATACCTCCTCTATTTTTTAACCATGACTCGAAACATTGTTTTGAAGCCCACATAGCATCTTCTTCCGTCCATCCTAAAATTCCAAGCTCTGTTGCTAAAGTCCCAGCTGCCGCAATCAAAGCAAATCGGTTTACAACACGAAGCACTTGACCATCTGCTGCTAATGGTGTGTTTGTATTTTTAAAATGTTCTATAAGATGCTTTATTCGTTCAATATGCTTAGATTTGTTGTGAACAAGTTCCTGAATAAATGCCTTTCCAGCAGTTCCATGATATTTTTCTGCATTAGCGCATAGCATACGAGAAAATGAATCACCTGAATCAAAAAAATGTAAATGTTCAAAAACTCCATACTTTTCCTGTAAAAGCTGGAATATCCACGACTCGTACTTCATGTCCACCCCTTACTTTTTGACCAGATTGCCTGATAAGGTCAGGTAAACCTATCTCTCCACTGGAAAGGAAAAGGAGTCTCCAAGCCTGTTTCTTTGGGCAAATCCTGATTTATCGCATCTTTGTTTACCTTCGCCATTCACTAAAAGGTAGGCAACTTCACCTGCAATTTTTGGTTCAAGTTTTCCAAGTTCATCTAAGCAAAGTAGGCAGTCATTGTGAAAGGCTGCTATTGACTCCAAGCCATTGGCAGTTGCCCTCCAAGAATGAAGCATTTTTTCACCTCCATAAACTGAAAGGGCAATTTTTAATGCAGTTGTTTTTCCGCCACTACTTGGGCCTCGAAGATTAAAGCCACCATTCTCTTCACCAAGCAAATGAAGTAAAGGGGCTGCAAATGCTACGCAAACGCTAAAACAAAGTCTCGAATTATCAACACAATACTGAGAAATGTTTTTCTGCCATTCTTCCAAAGTGCCTTTACTGTCACAATGATGATTTAAAACATTTGAAGACTGGAAAACAATTTCCTCTTCTTCAGATGCCCCTATGGTAGATTCAGGCAACACATAGAAATTACGGTACCAACCCAATTTATTGACACAACGCATCCTGGTTTTAGGATTAGAATCCTGGATATATCTACCCAAAAGTTCTCGTCCCTTACGCCCTTCCTGAATTTGCAAACCCCCAGAAAGAAGAGTTTGTCTGTAGACAATGCCATCGCCTGCAAGCAACTCCATAGGCATTGCCCACTTATGTTCTATACCATCGTAATCAAAAAACCGTAGCAACTTGCCATGGTTTTCGTTATTATCATCTCGAGTTATAGCAGTGATTTCGAGTGGTGAGCATACCCAGATTGGACTGGGTATCTCTCCTTTTACGTTTGGCTCTTGTTGATACCAAACACCTTTATTATTAAGGAAAAAATCAGCCATTTTCCCTCCTTTTGCTCTTCAATCCAAAGCTCAAAGAGGTCTTGCCTAATATAAAGTCTTTTTCCTATGCGTCGCACAGCTTGTTTCAAACCGTTTTTGTGACGATTTAGCAAAAAATGGCGAATTTGTCCCATAGTAAATGGGTAACAAGAATTCTCAGCAATTTGTTGCGCGGTAGAATGTTTGACCATTTCCTCCATATTGACGCTCCTTGGCACCTACGTGCTTTTATGTGTTAATATGGATATGATTAGGCCATAAACAACCATCTTCTGTCGTACGGGTCTTTTGAAAAATTCGGAGTTAAGAAAAAAAATGAATTAAAAAATGCTTTCAAAACAGGTTTTAAGAGGTTTTTTTTTGAAAAACTTCCTTGAGTTGTTTTTTTATTTCACGAGGATTAATTCTGTATAGGGAAGATTTAGCAAGCTCTTCTTGCTGGGTTATTTGACGTCTCATTTCAACAGAAATGCGAACACCTACAATCACGTGTACTTTTTCTAAAAAGTCTTTGGGAAGTAATCTGTTTGATGGTCCATAAAATTTTGCTGAAAATTTGCTAATAATATCTTCTAGATTGTCATAGGTGAGATTCTGAAATAAAAGTCTTTTATTTTTTCTTTCTCCATATTCCAGTCCAAGCCAAGAGAATTTCATTCAATCCTTCCGTTATGTTTATTTCTTGATTTTTGATGTGGATTGTTAAGTCCTGTTGATTAATATCGTTCATTTGGATGCTTAAAATATCTTTTTCTTTGAGAGCTAATCCAGAAAAAGCTGCGTGCTGTGCGATTAGTATAAAAAGGATGGTTTCTGCAATCGCTTTGTTATTTGTCTTAGATGTCAAAAACTCTTCTCTTAATAAGCAAAGCATCTGACTACATTCTAAGTCGCTAATACATAATGCTGGTCGTCTTGCTATATATTTTTCTTTATATGATTTTTCTTTTGCGCTTCGCAGTTGACAGATTAACAATTGTTTGTCTTCGTCTAGGAGGTCGGTCTCTCATGCACCAAATTAGCTTCAACTTTATTGACAAATGTCCAAAATAAAGATTTTAACTTTGGGTTTCGAGTTGAAATTGCCTTTTTTCTAGCTATAATATACAAATCCTTTAAGGTTTTAGCCGACCTTACGGCATCCGTCGCAAGGCGATATCTAACTGCCATATCATTATTTTTATTTTCATCCTTATTCGAATTTTTGCATTCTTTATTAATGTTCTCTCCCTTCTTTTTCCTGTTTAGTCATTTCAGGAAAATGCGGATCACTTAAGGTGTATTCAAAAACTAATGATTGAAATATAAGCTTAGCTGGCAACGTAAGCGTCGCTTTAATTCGAAATTTAATCTGCAATTCCTTAAGGCTTTGATGCAAAAGAGGGGTTAATCTAATAGCTTCTAGCTGCAATTCAAACCATTCATTCTACCCGTGATGTTCAAAATCAAGAGGACAGTAAATCAGGCTACGAGCAAGTGTAATCTGCTCCCATTGATCATCAAATCGAGGAATTTCCAAAGTCATTTGATAATCGTCTGCTGAAATTGGTTTTAAGGCTCCTTGAAGATTTATTTCTGGTTGATTGGAGGAGTCCAATAACGGAAATAGTATCCAACCGCTTCTGTTTGCATAAAGTAAGTTGTTGCACGGTTTTCTAGCTCCTCCTGAATTGCCTGCGTTGGAGGTGGTACGAAGCATGCTTGGGATTAACTGTACAAGCTCCAAAGACCAACTCATTTTCTATTTGCTTAATACAATATTTGTAAATCCTATCAAGTAGCTGTGAAATACCCACGGTGAATCTCTCAGATGCATTTTGCCGCATTATTTTTCTCCTAGTTCATCTGACTCAAATCTCTGACGAGCATGTTCAATGGCTTTATGCAACTTTCTTGGAGACTTTTTTGGAGGGAAGACGGTTAGATATTCAGCGACATGAATTCCTGAGCGATCAAATTCTAATAACTCGATTCGTTCTTTTTTCTTTCCGGCGCAAAGAATAAGCCCTATAGGTGGTTCTTCTTCCGGGCCGTTCATATTTATCTAACCAACGAAAATACAACTCCATTTGTCCTTTATGTTCGGGTTGAAAGTCATCCAATTTGATTTCAATGGCGATCAAGCGTTTAATTTTCGATGAAAAAATAGAAGATCGAGATGAAAATCTTCATCATCTATTATAATGCGCTTTTGTCTCGCAACAAAACAGAATCCTCCACCCAATTCTAGTAGAAATTGTTCTAATTCGCGCATAATGGCGTCTTCAAGATCTTTTTCGAGATAACGATCATTGAGATTTAAAAATTCCAATACATAGGGATCACGGAAAACAAGATCGGGTGTGAGTTGATCGATCTTCTTTGCGTAGTCTGTCCAATTCAGCTTGTGCAACCAATTCAGGTTTTTTTGACAGCGCAGTACGCTCATAAAAGCATCGAGTCAATTTTCTTACGTAAAGTTCTAACATTCCATTTTTCGATCCGGCACATTTCAGCGTAAAATTCACGTTTGAATTGTCTTTAAGTGGAATTAGCTCAATAAAATGACTCCAACTCAATTGTCGTATCAGCGAAACGACAATTTGCTCATCGGGGAAAACCTCTGCAAATTGTATCATTCTGCGTAAACTCTTCTCCGCAAATCCATTTCCATACTCCATTGCCAATTGTCGCGACACTGTCGCGACAATTGCCTTCCCATATTCTGCTCGTTCCTCTCTGCAAAATTTCCTGATGAATACGGTGACCAATATGCCAATAAAGCGAGGTTAGACTTGAGTTGATTGTCAATGCTACGGATTGCCGAGTTTTTTCGATCATTTCTCGCAAATCTTCGAGTAGATCCCACTGTTACTGTTGAGATTTTGTTATCATTTTTTTGAAGGTCACTTCGTTTTTTCATGAATCCTTTAGGAACTCCTTGAAGAATCTGTTCGGAAATGTGTTTGCTAAATTTTATTGATTACTTGTATTGACGTCGAGATGGGTATAGCGTTGAAGCATTCCTAATGTACGATGTCCCATGGCGGTGCTAATTCGAGATTAGAGCCTCCTTGCCTTGCGGCAAGGGTGCAAAATGTATGGCGCATGTCGTGTGCTCGGCAAATCCTGCAATCTGTAGCGCGCTTTAAGGCCTCCTTCCAGGCTTTATTGATATCAATGCTTCCAAAGGCTGTTTTACTAGCAAAAACAAGGGCTTTAGCAGGATTGCGAATTTTCGAAAAGAGATTTAACTCGTCAATGACGGCATCGACAAGAGGAAGCTTCGGGGCGATCCATTTTTCGTTTCTTTGAGATAGCCAAGCTTATTGTCAAAGTCAACGTGATTCCAGCAGATTCTAAAAATTCTCCCTGTCTCATACCTGTTGTAAGGCTCATAAGAACAATGCAATAAAGAGTAGGGGATTTCGACTTTGACGACAAGGCTTAAGGAGCTTTGAATTTCTTCTTCGGTTAGAACGCGATCTCTTCCGGAGTTTTCTTTGAGCTTAGTTAAACTAAAACAAGGATTTTCATCGATCCAACGCAAGCTGGCGACATGCATAAGCTAAGGCAGCTGAGAGTGAAGAAGTATCGATTGACTGTTGCAGGGCTGCGCTTAGTATTTTTATGAGTAGGGGTATCGGTAAGAAGTTGTCGTTCTTTTCCTAGACGCTCTGGAGTAAGATGGACAAGAGCATATTCCCCAAGACGTGATTCTTCCAGTACTTAAGATGATGGATGATATCTTTGGCTGATCGATGATGCTCTAATGCACCACTTTGCATAAAGTGATCAACTAATTCAGAAAATGTACGTTGTTTTTTATGTTGATCAAATTGAAATTGCCCTGCTTTGATTTGCTTCTCGACTGACAGCTATTGCCCAATCTTCTGCTTCTTGTTTCTGGTCGAATTGATTGCAGACAGTGGGATAGCCTTTAATGCGAACGACTGCTCGGCCAGTGGCTTTGCCGTTTTTATTTTTTCGTTTATAGATAGAAGCCATTGCTCAAACCTTTGGTTTATGGTTCGAGCGGCTGGATGGTGCTTGTTAAGATTGTTTTTCATTGCACCGACATTTGCACCGCAAGTGATAAAATTAACTTGATACAAGATATTTATTTCAAGCTGAATCGTGCTTACAAGTGCTTATGGATGATGGATAAAAAGTGGGGCAAGCTTGGACTTGAACCAGCGACCAGCGGGTTATGAGTCCGTACCCTCTTCTTAAACCACCGCAAATTACAGTAGCTGACAGCAACCACTATACAGAGAAAAAGCCCTTTTCGTCCATGCCAATTTGAGGCCGTTTGATGTGACTTGCTGCCCCTATTTGGTCCACCAGTGGTCCACGGATTTTTCCTGATATTAAAAATTTTTTATTGGCTTATATCAGTCGGTTTATTGGGACTTTGCACAGTTTTCATACCATGTTTAACGTAACGTGGCTCAACACCCATATTCCAACGAATAGGACAAGCGGCAGCCATTAGCCCTTCATTTAACCATTGAGCTGTTCGTGGAATTTCTATAGGCGACCTTGTCATAGACCAATCATTGCAGGACAACGTTCCGACTATTGCTTCAGCATCAAGAGTACTTGCCAAGAAGCATCCTTAATTTACGATATTGTTTAAAAGATAGGTGAGTGACAAATCTTTCCTCATATATTTATGAGCTAGAACCTTATCTCTAAATTTTAGGATTCAGTCTCCCGTTGCTTTGTAATCGATTGGCTAAGGCATGAAAATAACTGTCTTTGACTTTTCCGCTGCTTATAGCATCATCTAATTCAGGAAATAAAAAGGATCGAGATTGGGCGTATGCGTCTTGACTACCCCCAGTCCATCTTGCAGACAGATTTTTCTTGAATTTTCTAAACAGATGGCTTTGAGCTGGAATTTTTGTACGAAGTCTATTGAGAAATTCAGCGAAAATTTCTTGCTATCTCTAACAAACTCGTTTGAAGAGCATCATCTAACAAGCTACATTCCAAAGCTACTTCGGCTGATAGATATTTCCGTTTTTCTTCTTCATATTTTTCTTTTGCCGTTAACAGCAGCTTAATTTTAAGGTCAGCATCAGCTACTCTTACAACTAAATCATTGATTAGATTCTCTTTAAACTCAATACGCTCTTCGAACAGCGGATCTTCGGAGCCGAAATACTCCAATATAAATCGTGATTCTCCTTCTAGAATGAAGTAGTGACTTGAGCCTGGAAAAAATTTTGAGCCATTCATGTTTACATTTCGTGTGATCGTTTAAAATCTCTTGGATTTGGTTGGCGAGTTTGGTTGAGATAAAATAAATGCCCCAAATCATGAATTCCCGATTTGGTGATTTAAATATCGTCTTGATGCACATCAGGACTAATTTCATTTTTAGATGCTTTATCCAAAAGACTAAGAATGGTTTTTTCAGCGACAGGTTTATAGTCCCAAACTTCAACACATAGGTTGAGTTGATTCGATATGATTTTGCTTGGTCTTTTTTCGTGGACATGTCCATGTAATTGAAAATGAGCAGGTTTTTCATTTGAAGGAATGTGAATGAGTTCAACTGTGTGCTGGCCGATTTTCAGAAAGGCTGATTCTAAAACAGTACTGAAGCCAACCCTCATCATGATGACTTGCATTGCGATCATGATTTCCACGGATACAGATTTTATGACCTTTGAGTTGAGAGCAAATGGAATGCAGATGATCGACGTCACCAAGTCCAAAATCACCAAGAAAGAAAACTTGATCGTCGGCATCAATGCAATCATTCCAATTATTGATAAGACATCGATTCATTTCTTCTACAGTTTCAAATGGCCTACCTGTATACCTAATGATATTGGTATGGGAAAAATGAGTGTCTGAAATGAACCATTTTTTCATTTTAACCATCTCTACCCAATCTCTACTGCAGGATAATTTTCAGTATAGGATTCACCTAAAACACCATAGTAAGTTACTACTCGCTTTTCGAAGTCTACAATATAACTTACCACACCTGCTTCCCAAGAAGCTTTTAAGAATTCTGGAAAAGAGCTTTGACCTGCTTGATCGATCCTTAAGGCTTTAATAAGGGCCTCCCGATCAAATGGAGGAATATCAACAGTCGTGTTAATAAGGGGGATGCCTTGACTTACAACAGATCCATACTCGGTCAGATAAATACTCTGGCACGAAGGAAGATTCCAAATATTTCGAGTAATCCCAGCTTTTCTTAAAGCTTCAGCTAGATAAGGAAAACCGCCCACTTTAGGACGAATTTTCATAGCGAATTGTTGCGCTTTTAGTAGATTTTCAACAGCTTTGCTCATATTCTGCTCCTGGCTTAGATTGATGACACCTTTATTTTTGTTCTATATTTTATCTTGTTCAATATATATTGAACAGTGTATATTAATGAACAGATAAGGAGGGTTTATGAAAGGTCGGTTTTTGATAGGCTCGAATGAAAAGCCTGTGGAAGGGAATATCTATTCGGACAAATCTGCTCTGATCCTTGATTGGCTTCTACGAGAAGGCATCAAAGAGTCAAGAGTTATCCTTAAGAAATGTGTCTAAAGAGGCTGGTGTAAGTCTTGGGTTGGTACAACGCGTCTTTGAGATTTTAGTTTTAAAAGGAATTTTGCAAACTGAAGGAGTTAGAACCGCTAAAAAGTTTTTCTTGAAAGATCCCAAACGCCTTCTTGAAGGCTGGTTAGAACATTACAGCATCGTCAAAAAATGCAAAATGAGAACCTATCGTTCAGGATTTCAAGATAAAGCAGAGCTTTTAGAGGCGATCAAAAAGTCCAATCTAAGCAATAAGGTAGCATTGGCTCTTCATTCTGCTGCTGAAGCGCATGGATATAAAAACACCAATTTAAACACTCTTGAACTATACCTGCTTGATCCTTTGGTTAGACCACAACTTGAGAAAAAGCTACTATTAGAACCTCAAGAAAGAGGCTATGAAGTTTTGCTTATAGAGCCTTACTACAAAAGCTTGCTTAAAAATACTTCTGATTCAAGATCTAGACATCAATGTCTCTCCTTCCATTTTGACTTTTTTGGATTTATATCACTTTCCTTTACGTGGGCAAGAACAAGCAGAATTTATGGCAGAGCGTCTTCCAGAGCTTAAGCGTATTTATAAAAGCGGTAAATCGTCATGACATCTAATCAAGAAGACAAAATCATTTCAGAATTTTTAGAGTCGATTGGTCCATGGCGAGATTTTGTTGTCATTGGAGGCGGTTTTGCTCTCTTTATCTACAAACTTTACTTAAGCGATCCAAAATTAAAAAACCCTCCAGTAGGAACAAGAGATATCGATTCTCTTATTCCAAGAAAAATCCCAGAAGTATCAAAAAAGAACATTCAAAGTTACCTTCGAGAAGCTGGTTTCAACCATGTTTTTAAAGATTTAGATGATCCAGCGACAGAAGCCTATGTGAAGGATATTGCAGGCGCAGAGGTTGAAATCGAATTCTTGACCGATGACTCTGCCAGAAACAACAAAAATAAAAATGTTGTTATAGCAGGTGTGGTAGCACAACCACTTAGCTACTTAACTTTAAGTTTACAGACAACCTTAAAGTTTCATACTTATTCAAAAGTTACTGGAAATGTGGTGACACCTGGTGCTTGGATATTCCATAAAGGGCTTAACATTTACAAAACGCAAAAGCTCTCTAAAGATACTTAAGGATCTTTATGGCATTTGGTATGTCGCTTCCCAGTTGGGTGACTTTTCTGATCACGCTTTAGATGAATTCAACGCCCTAGCAAAACAACATCCAAAATGGTTTAAAACTTTTCAGAAAAATCTACAGACTTGGCTTAACAATGCCTCTCCAAATGACTGGTCAAAGTTAGAAGCTCAAGACCCCTCTGGCAGGCTACGAAAGCTTAATTTCGAACAGATTATGAAGAAGCTAATAGAACCTTCGACATTCTTTAAAAGAGATTGAGTCCTGGGGGTATCCATGCAATCTAACTTCCCTGGTGACTTTCTAAACTGTAAGACAAGCACCCAAAGATGTCCAATGGGTACTTAGATTACATATTACACCATTAACGAAATTGGTCATGCAGAATCAATAGACATTTACTCATTCCAGCTATATATTTATAGAGCAAGTTCTACACCATTAATTGGTTGCCACAGGCTTTTTTCATCCTTATGCTCGAATACATTCAGAGGCGGTGCTAGACTGATTTTTCCAAATTGCCAAATCGACTTATTAATTTAAAATAAAATTCAAAATAGGACTGCTTCTACTATTATTTCCTTTACCCATATTCAACAAATGCTTTACGAAGCATTATCCGTTAAAGATGTTCAGATACGCAGAATCTTTATCGCAATGCGACAGAGGACTTCCTTCGTTCAAGGGGCTCTTTTAGAGGTCCAAGCTATGCTCATGCCTTGCGCTTGATCATGCAGTCATTGCCTCGTATTTTTGATGTACCCATAAGTAAAGAATCTAAAATTCGTCTCGGTGATCTAGCAAAAAACGTTAGTGTTGCTTGGGCAAAAATGATAAAGAATGATCGTTGGCCAGGTATCCCAAAATGGGAAGGAGAGATAGATAGTACATTGAAAAAACTACTCGAAGAAGTAGAAGTAATGATCAAGAACGGAGATGTCTTGGTTATGCCAAAATTAGGCCAGCACAAAAGGATTTCAGCGAAAACTTTGTTACGAAAAAGCAGTATGCATCTAAGAAGATACTTCCTGGGCATATTGAAGAAAGAAAAGTTACAGCTTGGCTTGAGCATCAGGACTTTTTTACTCGTATGGCGCATAGGATCACACTTGATAGCAAAGATTTTGATGAACTTATTCTTCGAATCTCCTCATTTGAAGAGATAGCCATCAGTTGGTTAGTCCCTCAAACCTTTAATATTCGTGCAGCTATTAAGAAGCTAGTCGAGGGAGTTGATCAACACCCTTCAGAAGAAGGACTTGATGCTATAGAAAAACTAATAGGACAGCCTGTAGAACTGGATTACTTCTTTGAAATCATAGAGTCCCCCCGACTGGCTTCCCTATTCTGGAAAGCAAAAACTACTTTAACAGTCCACCTGAACCCTGTGCGGGAATCCGAATATGTACGCTTCCCTGACTGGCCTTTGTTTCAGTACTTGATGCGGGTTGCTGATAAGCGGCCTAAAGAAGTCGTGAATATTATCAAATGTATTTGTAAGACATGGAACTGCCAGAATTCTGTCTCGATTATCTCAAAGCAGCCGTAAAACTACCTGCAGAATATTCTGTCGAGCTTTACGAAATGGTTAAGGGGTGGATTATGAGATTTCAGGCATGTGCCTCCTTGGTTTGAATTTGGCACTACTTTACCAGACAGTCCTATATCAAGTTACGCACAACATTCGAAGGCTCACCATTCAAATCTCATTCATTTTCGGAGTCATTGCAGTTAACGGGTATGGCAAAAAAGGAGTAGCTTAGTTAAAATTAATTTGAGGAGGCTTCTAATTTTTTATTAATGTCCTTTAGCTGCTAACGGAAAGCATTTGAGTACTACCATTATCATGATAAACATTTGTAATCGCCAGCTTTCGACTACGCGGCTTTGGTCGAACAACAATGTCAATGTCTTGTCCAAGGGCATTTAAGAAATGCATCAGACGCTCCACAGAAAACCCGTCGAGTTTGCGTCTAATTAAATCAGAAACTTTTGGTTGACTAATCCCCATAGCCTTTGCAGCAGCTACTTGAGTTAATTTTTTCCTTTTGATGATCTGTTCAATTTCCCAAACAAGCTTTGCTTTGGTCAACTCTTCTTCAGGATTTTCAATTCCAAGATCTGCAAAGACATTCCCGCTGCTGGGTTCACATTCGATCTCTTCAAATGTTTTGTCTTTTTTTTTACTCATTTCATTACCTTTATCGTTTTATGGTCTATTGGTTATATTGTCTATTGGATATTGTATTTTATCGTGTTTGATGTTGTAGTCTAGCTCTTTTAAGTCGCTGTTCAACTAAATCCATATCAGATTTATCAGTTTTAATTCCTGTTTTCGATTTTTTCTGAAAAGCATGAAGTACATAGATGACATCTTCAAACTCCACAGTATACATGATGCGATATGTTCCACTTCGATCGTCTAGAACGATTTCAAGAACTTTTGCCCCTCCGAATCCTTTGAGCGTCTTAGCGCTCTTATGTTTCCCGCCTTCCTGAGCTATATAAAGAGCGTGTCCTACTTCTTTTATAAGAGATTTAGGAAAGTTCATTAAATCTTTTTTACTGTTGCCAACCCATTCAACTTCTTTTTTCATAGTCACTTCCATTAATCTTAAACTTATTATCCCAGATTTGGGATATAAAATCAATAATGAGCATTATTCAGCTTTTACCGGTAAGATTGTCTCATCATTGATTCGATTCACGCTGTTTCCTGAAGAATCTTTGTAGAGATGTTTTTGCTAAATTTCTTGGTGATCTCCACGTCAAGATGCGTATAGCGTTGCAGCATGGAAAGAGTGCGGTGACCCATGGCCGTTGCGAGTTCGAGATTCGAAGCACCTTGTCGAGCTGCAAGGGTGCAGAAAGTGTGACGTATGAAATCCAAACGTTTGGATTTCCTACGACACAGTTTTGCCGTCCATCGCCTTATAAGCTGGTATCAAGAAAAAGCCGACGTTCAACAACTTTTGCCTGTGCTTTCGGTTTACATGGGACACGCTTATCTTGCCTCAACTTCAGTTTATTTAACGATGACAAACGAGCTTCTTCAGGAAGCTGGGAAGAGGTTTGAAAAATATGCAAGGGAGAAACATAATGAATAATCACAATTTTATAGGCCCATGGATAAAACGGTTTTTGTTAGAATATCTAATCAATATAAAAAATTTATCTCGTAATACGCAGCAAAGTTATCGAGATACATTTCGACAGTACCTTACTTACGCTAGCCAAGAAAGTAGCGTAAACACTATTGACCAATTGATCATCGAAGATATATCTCCAGATGAAGTAAAGCAATATTCTAGCTGAATTAGAACAGAGACGCGATGTAGCATAGCAACTCGCAATCAGCGTTTAGCAGCAGATTCATGCCTTTGCTGAATTCATGGGGCTCAACAGTCCTGAACATCTTGAATGGTGTCGACAGATTCGTCAAATCCCATTTAAGAAGCCGCACGATCACTCATTACCTATCTTGAAAAAAATGAAATGGATGCCTTCCTTAACGCTCCAGACCATTCGAAGGATCAAGGAAGACGCGATTATGCCCTTCTGTTATTTTTGTATAATACCGGTGCTCGTGCTGATGAAGCTGCTCAATTGAAAATTGAAGATCTTGATATCTGCCTACAACGCAAAAAAAGATTTTTCCATCGTTCTGATCAGAGGAAAGGGCGATAAATTACGCCGTTGCCCTTTATGGCATGATACAGTCAATGAATTAATCTCTATTATAGAAGGACGAGGAAAAGATGAAAATGTATTTCTTAATCGTCGTAAAGAACCAATCACTCGATTTGGCATCCATACAATGGTCAAACGATATGTGAAGAAATTACTACATGAATTTCCTTCACTGGAAAAGAAACGAGTCAGCCCACATACTATACGCCATACAACAGCGACACACACTTCTCCAGGCTGGCGTGGATATCAACACTATTCGAGCGTGGCTTGGACATGTCTCCATAAATACAACGAACATTTATGTCGAAGTAGATCTTGAAATGAAGGCAAAGGCATTAGAATGCTGTGAGATCGTGAGCAAAAAGACAAAAAAACATTGGCGTGATGACAAAAATCTGATGGACTTTCTGGATTCTCTATAAGCCTGCATGATAAATTATCCTCGCCGGCTGCCCAAATAAGGTAACCAAATAGAAGCTGTTACAGTTGGTAATACCATATTTTTCCAATACTCTTAGGGTTTTGCGGAGTAGAAAAATATCGAAAATTTACTTCTTGTAAAAATCACAAAATTATTAATCCTAAAAATCATGAAAATTATTGTATGCATTATTACCATTTGTCTCTTTGCACTCGGTGCTGTCATGGCTAGTTTATCGACCAAACAGCCTATGCTTCAGCAAGATCTTGAAATAGAAGCGGCAACCCGCTTTTCTGTAATCGAAAATTTGATCAAAGCGTTAAATGAATCATATGTTTTTCCCGAAAAAGCCAAAATGATAGAAGACGACCTAAATGAACGCTTAAAAAACAAAGAATATGATGAAATAACAAGTTCCAAAACATTTGCCGAAAAACTTACTGAAGAAATCCAATTGATCAGTAATGACAAGCATTTTCGTGTCCGCTATTCCCTTAAGGCTCTACCCGTTCGAGAAGAAAAAACATATACCAACTCTAGAAGAAAAGACCGAAGATGCTGAGTTAAATAAACGACTAAATTTTGGTTTTGAAAAGGTCGAATGCATGCCGGGAAACATCGGCTATATTAATTTACGCGGTTTTCTTGACCCAGAAGCTGGCGCTGAAACTGTCGCTGCGGCGATGACTTTTATTTCAAACACAGAGTCATTGATCTTCGATCTAAGGCAAAATGACGGTGGTGATCCAGGTATGGTTGCTTTGATTTCTTCTTATCTATTTGGAGATAAGCCAATTCATTTGAATGATCTTTATTGGCGGCAAGAAAACAGAACAGAGCAGTTCTGGACAAAGCCTAATCCTTGCAAAAATAAAATACAGCAAAGATGTTTACATTCTAACAGGCTTGAAAACATTTTCCGCCGCCGAAGAATTTTGCTATAATCTCAAATATTTAAAGCGAGCGACGATCATTGGCGAGAACACTCTTGGGGGCGCTAACCCAGGTCACGAGGTTCATTTGAGTGAACACTTTAGCGTATTCATACCTACTGGACGCGCAATCAATCCAATTACAAAAACTAACTGGGAAGGGGCGGGCATCGAGCCGGATATTAAGGTTCCAGAGAAACAAGCGCTCAAGGTCGCCTATTTAATAGCCCTTAAAAAGTCGGTCGATACGATAAAAAACAAAAAAACTAAAGACGATGTCAAGCGCCTTATTGAGCAAACTCAAATAGATCTCAATGAATGACAACAGGGCTGTAATTATGTTGTGTAGAAACTTGAATTTGATGAGAATTTACCTGTGAAAGCAGATTGGACAACACATAAGTGGCTACGCCACATAAGATATTTTATGTGGTGCACCACATAACAATTCAATTGCTACAATTCGTCTTAAGTCTCGGTGAAAAAAAGAGGAGGTCTATATGGAAATCTTCATCATCTATTGTGATGCGCTTCTGTCTCGCAAGAAAGCTAAATCCTGCCCCTAGTTCTAATAGGAACTGCTCGAGCTCTCGCATGATGGCGTCTTCGAGGTCTTTTTCAAGGTACCGGTCATTGAGGTTTAAGAATTCAATACATAGGGATCGCGAAAGACAAGGTCTAGGGGTAAGAAGATCTTCTTTCCGCGAGCCCTTCTAGTTCGGCTTGAGCGACCAATTCGGGCTTTTTGGATAGAGCCGTGCGCTCATAGAGCATAGAGTCAATTTACTTCGTAGAGGTCTTTACATTCCACCTTTCAATGCGACACAGTTCTGCGTAAAAATCGCGCTTAAAGATCGTCTTTAAGAGGAATTAAGGCAATAAAATGGGTCCAGCTCAATTGTCGTATCAGCGATACGACAATTCTGGCTCATCGGGAAAACTTCAGCAAACTGGATCATTCGGCGTAAATTCTTATCTGTAAATCCATTGCCATACTCCAGTACCAATTGTCGCGACAGTGTCGCGACAATTGATCTCCCATACTCGGCTCGTGTTTCCTGTAGAATTCCTCTGCGGATGCGATCACCTACATGCCAATAAAGAAGGTGAGGCTGGCATTGATAGCGGACGATATTGACTGCTGCGTCCTTTCAATCATGCTGCGTAAATCTTTGAGAAGATCTTGTTTCATGATCGGTGATTTGCTTGCTTTTTGCTGTAGATCACGTCGTTTTGAGGTCATAACAAAACTCCTTCACCAAAAGGTTCCAGTTTTTCCACGTATAAATTAAATATTTTTTTGTTTTCTCTGTTGGTTTATTCATGATTATTCCCTTCATATTGCTTTGCTACCGTATCGCACAAAAGCCTTGTTGTTTGCACATCAAGGTGAGTATATCGTTCAAGCATTTGCAAGGTCTTATGACCCATTGCTGTTTTAAGCTGAAGATTGCTAGCTCCAGAGCGAGCTGCTAGCGTAGCAAAGGAACACATGCTCCTTAGCAGGATTACGCTCCTTAAAGAGAATTTTAAGCTCCTCAAGTACCGACTCTACAAGGGGAACACTACGAGGAGATCCGTTTTTAGTTTCTGTCAGGTGAGCCAACTTGTTATCGAGGTCTATCTGTTTCCAGGTAAGATTTAAGATTTCCCCTTGTCGCATACCTGTGGTGAAGGCGAGTAGAACGATACAGTAGAGATATTTATTCTGATTTTCACGGCAAGCCTTAAACAATCGGCATACTTCATCGCTCGTCAATATACGATCTCTGCCTGGTGCTTCCTTAAGCTTAATTAAATTAAAGCAGGGGTTATCGTCAATCCAACGCAGCTGACGACAGGCGTATGTTAAAACC
>CAWKBA010000005.1:0-512687 GCA_963847765.1 Candidatus Melainabacteria bacterium
TATGTGCCTGTTACTTGGTTCCGTTGCGTATACTTGGGGATCGACCACAAGAGGCTCACCTTCTACCACAACGGCATCGAACGCCGCCTCACCGATGTGCACGGCCGCGTGATCGAAGAAGTGATTGCGTAACGGCCAAGCAAGAGCCTAGAAATCACCGTTCGAGGCATCGTTGCGACCCATCGCAGCCATCGCTTTCAGGGGCGGGATTTGGTGACCGCAAACGCAACGACGGCGATGAATCCGAGCCCCGTCAACGCCAACCCCAGTTTGTGTCGACGGAGAATGCCGGCCACGCGACTTTCGAATAGTCCCGCATCCCGCGATTGCACGCAGTAGTCCAAAATGTCGAGCGGGTCATTCGATTGCGGGACAAGCCCTGGGTCGGCGGCCGTGGCTTTGAGGTGCTTCGCCAGGATTTTCAGCAGGTCGGCGACCCGGCCGGCGTTTTCCGGTCGATCAGCAACGTTGTGCGTTTCCGCCGGATCGTGATCGAGATCGAATAACCGGATCGTGCATCCGATAACGGCTGACCCGTATCGTAACCGTCGCGGCGACGCTGTTTGCCGCGTTCGAAGATCAATTTACTCGTCGCGAACCATCACCTCGTCGTTGGCGCGTATTCGACGAAGACCCGCGATCGATGGCGATCCTTTTCTCCCGTCAGGACTTTGACAAACGAGCGGCCCTGAACGTTCGCGGGAACCGCCACGCGACAGAGGTGAAGCACGGTCGGAACAATGTCGACCATCTCGACAAGCGCGCTTGTCTGGGAACCGGCACGCACCTTGCCGGGCAAGCGAAAGAAAAGCGGCACCCGGACAAACGTTACCACAGTAGCAGCACTAATCTTTACATTATTTCCAGCGCCTGGGGTCAATGTACCAGTACCCGCTATTGTCATTGTTCCGGTAGATTGTAATGTAATTGTTGCTCCTACAGTTGTCCCTGCGCTAAAGACTACCGTGCCATTATTCGTTAACGTACCACCACCTACATTCATCGTTATGGGACTATCGGATGACACAGTCGTATTGGTTGCTATTGTTGTCCCCAAAGAACCTGATGTTGTTGTTACTGTACCCGTTCCTCCCGTATTCAATGTAATTGTTGTTGCTGAATTTCCATCAGATTGGAATGCTAACAAGCCTGAATTCGGTGTAATTGAAATATTACCGCCAGTACTGCCTAAAGTACCTGTGCCACCACTTACCCCTTCTACTGTCAGTCCACCGGATGGTGATGTAACTGTAATTGCACTTCCGGATCTTGCATCTGTAGCTGTGTGTGAACTTAAGTCAACTACTGAAGATGTCATCGTTAAAGTATTAGTCGAACTGCCAGGTGTAAACGATACATTCGAGCCAAAACTCAATGTATTACTGCCGGCTGTATTTAAAGCTATGTTGGTTCCAGCTGTATAAGATCCAGAGCCTGAGACTGTCAAATTAGCACTAGCAGTAGCATCAGTATTTTGTATAGTTAACACACCGCCGGCGGTTATAGTTGCTCCGCTGTTATTGACTACAGCTACTGCGCCACTTGTTGACTCAAGCGTTAACGGCCTATTGCCGCCAGCGGTTCCAATAGATCCATTATTCGTTAATGTGCCACCACCATTTACATTCATTGTTGAAATACCTTCCAATGTCAATGTTGTGTTTGCCGCTATCGTTGTACCAGATGAGCTTGACGTTGTTGTCACATCACTTCCACCAGCAGAACCAGCCTTAATGATAATTGTCGTTGCCGCCACTCCATCTGATTGAAACGTTAGCAATCCTGTATTACATGTAATAGAAATATTGCCTCCCATTGCAGTAGCTAATGTGCCTGTGCCACCACTACCTCCTTCGATCGTCAAAGCACCGGATGGCGAAGTTACAGAAATTGCACTGCTAGTTGTTGCATTTGTGATTGTCTGCGAACCAAAGTCAACTGTTGACGATGTCAACGTTAAAGTATTGGTCGAACTCCCAGGTGTAAACGATACATTTGAGCCAAAACTCAATGTGTTACTGCCGGCTGTACTCACAGCTACATTTGTTCCAGCTGTAAACGATCCAGTTCCAGTTACTAATAAATTAGCCCCGGCAGTAGAATCAGTGTCTTGTATCGTTAATACTCCTCCTGCCTGTATTGTTGCTCCATTATTATTAGTTACAGTCACTGCTCCACTTGTTGATCCTAGCGTCAATGCCTTACTGCCGCTGGTTTCAATTGTGCCACTATTTGTTAATGTGCCACCACCGTTTACATTCATTGTCATCGCGCTATCCGATGATACAGTGGCATTTGCCCCTACTATTGTTCCGGAAGAGCCTGTTGCTGTTGTTACTGTGCCTGAGCCACCGGTATTAAGTCGAATGGTTGTTGACGCGCCAGTATCCGATTGCAATATCAATCTGGCAGAGCCAGGTATAATAGAAATATTACCGCCTGTAGTTAACAATGTTCCTGTGCCAACACCTGCTCCTTCTATTGTCAGGTCACCAGATGGTGAGGTTACTGAAATAGCACTTCCTGATGTGCCATTCGTTACTGTGGCAGTATTAAAGTCGATAGTTGAGCCACTGATCTTCAATGTATTGCTTGCTGCTCCAGTATCAAACAATCCTGTTGTACTGCCATTACCACCAGCAAATATCATGGTTCCTGTACTTTGCAAAATAATTGTATTGGCATTTGTTGCTGATCCTGTGTAAGTAACCACACCGTTATTGGTTAAAGTACCGCCATTGTCATTCATTGTTATGACACTGTCTGATGACACAGTCGTATTTGCCGTTATGGTCATTCCAGATGAGCCGGCTGTGGTTGTCACTGTGCCTGAACCGCTGGTGTTGAGATTGATTGTTGTAGCTGCGCCTCCGTCTGATTGGAAGGTTAATCGACCAGAATTAGGAGTAATAGAAATATTACCGCCTGTACTTACCAGTGTTCCTGTGCCACCACTTGCTCCTTCTACTGTCAATGTACCTGAGGCTGAAACAATAGAAATTGCACTACCCGATGTGCCGTTTGTGACTGTGCCGCTGCCAAAGTCTACTGTTGGTGCAATTATATTTAACGTATTACTTGCTGCTCCGGTCTTGTACAACCCTGTTGTGCTGCCATTGCCTCCGGCAAATGTTATTGTGCTTGTGCTTTGCAATGTTATTGTATTTGCGTTTGTTGCTGATCCTGTGTAAGTTACAACACCATTGCTAGTCAAAGTGCCGCCGTTTTCATTCAGAGTGATTAAACTGTCTGATGACACAGTTGTATTTGTAACTACCGTGGTCCCTGAAGCACCTGACGTTGTCGATACTGTACCTGAGCCACCAGTGTTAAGAGCAATTGTCGCTGCTGAGGCACCATCAGACTGGAATGTCAATAAACCGGAATTAGGCGTAATAGAAATATTGCCGCCTGTGCTCACCAATGTGCCTGTGTTGCCACTTGCTCCTTCTACTGTCAAAGCACCTGAAGCTGAAGTAACAGAAATTGCACTACCCGATGTGCCGTTTGTGACTGTGCCGCTGCCAAAGTCTACTGTTGGTGCAATTATATTTAACGTATTACTCGCAGCCCCGGGTTTATATAATCCCGTTGTGCTGCCATTGCCGCCAGCAAATGTTATTGTGCCTGTGCTTTGCAATGTTATTGTGTTAGCGCTTGTTGCAGTTCCTGTGTAAGTTACAACTCCGTTACTAGTTAACGTGCCGCCGTTTTCGTTCATAGTGATCAAACTGTCTGATGACACAGTTGTGTTGGTTGCAATAGTTGTGCCGGAAGCACCTGACGTTGTCGATACTGCGCCTGTGCCACCAGTATTAACAGCAATTGTCGCTGCTGAGGCACCATCAGACTGGAATGTCAATAAACCGGAATTAGGCGTAATAGAAATATTGCCGCCTGTGCTCACTAATGTTCCGGTGCTGCCACTTGCTCCTTCTACTGTCAAAGCACCTGAGGCTGAAGTAACAGAAATTGCACTTCCCGATGTGCCATCTGTTACTTTGCCACTGCCTAAGTCTACTGTTGTTGCTGATATCTTTAATGTATTACTTGCTGCTCCGGTCTTGTACAACCCGGTTGTGCTGCCATTGCCTCCGGCAAATGTTATCGTGCCTGTACTTTGCAAAGTTATGGCATTGGTATTTGTTGTGCTTCCAGTATAAGTAACAACACCATTGTTTGTTAACGTGCCACCATTTTCATTTATTCTTATCAAACTATCTGATGACACTGTTGTATTGGCGGCAATAGTTGTACCTGATGAGCCAGATGTTGTTGTTAGTGAACCTGAGCCACCAGTATTAAGAGCAATTGTCGTTGCTGAACCTCCGTCAGACTGGAAGGTTAATAACCCTGAGGCCGGTGTAATAGAAATATTGCCGCCTGTGCTTAACACTGTGCCCGTGCCACCACTTACTCCTTCCACTGTCAAAGCACCAGATGCTGATGTTATTATAATTCCACTTCCTGACCTTGCATCTGTCACCGTATGTGATAAGTCAATCACCGTTGAAGTCATCTCTAATGCATTGCTGGATGAGCCAGGTGTAAACGACATACTGTTGCCAAAACTCAATGTATTACTGCCGGCAGTGCTCAATGTCACACTTGTTCCGGCCGTTAATGAACCGGTGCCAGATACTGTTAAATTAGCACCGGTAGTAGAATCGGTATTTTGTAACGTTAATGCTCCCCCAGCTTGTATTGTGCTGTTATTAACTACAGTAACTGCCCCGCTTGTGGATCCTAGCGTTAAGGCATTGCTACCGCTAGTCTCGATGGTGCCATTATTGGTCAAAGTGCCACCGTTGGCATTAAACGTTGCTGCACTGTCTGATGACACTGTTGCGCTTGATGCTACTGTTGTGCCTGAACTTCCCGACGTTGATGTTACTGTGCCATTGCCCCCAGTATTGAGATTGATTGTCGTTGCCGAACCGCCATCTGATTGATATGTTAATAAGCCGGAATTAGGTGCAATAGAAATATTGCCGCTATTGCTGGACAATGTTCCCGAGCTACCACTTCCTCCTTCTATAGTCAGTCCGCCAGATGGTGAGGTTACAGAAATTGCGCTTCCTGATGTCGGATCAGTGATTGTGTGTGTGCCCAGATCAACTATTGATGAGTTTAAAGTTAATGTATTACTCGATGAACCAGTCGTAAATGAAAAGTTGTTGCTAAAACTTACTTTATTGCTGCCGGCTGTAGCCAGAGTCACATTTGTTCCAGCCGTAAATGTGCCGGTGCCAGTCACCAATAAATTAGACCCTGAAGTAGAGTCTGAATCTTGTAAATTTAAAGCTCCACCAGCTTGAATTGTGGCACCGCTGTTATTAAGTACAGTTACTGCGCCACTGGTTGCCCCCAGCGTTAACGCTTTACCGCTGCTTGTTTCAATAGTACCGCTATTAGTCAATGTGCCACCATTGGCATTAAATATTGCTGCGCTGTCTGATGACACAGTTGTGCCCGTATCCACAGTTGTTCCCGATGAGCCTGAAATTGTTGTCACTGTGCCTGAGCCGCCTGTGTTGAGGTGAATCGTTGTTGATGTTGGCGTCATTCCATCTGGTTGAAAAGTTAGCGAGCCACTATTAGGTGAAATTGAAATATTGCCCCCTGTACTGAGCAATGTTCCGGCACCGGTATTTGCTGCTTCCACAGTCAGTCCACCAGAGGCCGAATTGACCGTAATGCCGCTGCCGGATGTACTATTAGTTACTGTGTTTGTACCTAAATCAAGTATTGATGAGGTTAACGTCAATGTATTGCTTGACGAACCAGGCGCAAAGGATAAAGCATTGCCAAAGCTCAATGTATTGCTGCCGGCTGTGCTCACAGTTATATTTGTTCCGGCTGTAAATGAGCCGGTGCCGTTAATAGTTAAATTAGCCCCGGAAGTAGAATCAGTATTTTCTATGATTAGCGCTCCACCAGCGGCTACACTGGCTCCGCTATTATTATTTACAGTAAACAAACCGCTGGTTGCCGCCAGGGCGATGCTGTTATTGCCAGTGGTTTCAATAGTGCCATTATTGGTTATCACGCCTTCACTATTCATTGTTGTGCCGCCATTGACATTCATTGTCATCGGGCACGAGGAAGATAGTATGACACCACTATTGACAGTAACAACATTACTTGTTGTTGTTAAACTGGTACCATTTAAAGCGATTGTATTGCCTGAATTCGTTACCGCAAAGGTGAGATTCTGGGAAACACTTGGAGTTATAGCATTATTTGGCTGTACATTTATTGCACCACCTGCAGTTAATGTGCCTGTTTGCGTATTAGTTCCTGTTCCTTGAATTACATTTGTCACTATATTCAAGCTGCCCTGCACAACTTGATTTGAGCCACCCGATAAATAAAGTACAGGATTTTGTGTGCTTATCCCACTTACAGATATCTTGGCAGTGTTACTTGCGCCTGTGTTTAACAAGCCCTGCGTACTGCCATTACCACCGGCTATAGTTAAGTAAGGTGTAACTCCGCTACTATATGTGCCTTCTATTGTAATTGTAGTTTGATTTGTATCCGAACCGGTGTATGCGATTGTGCCGTTATTATTGAACTCATTAATATTATTGGTAGTTGTACCGTTATTAATTGTAATTGGACTATCAGACGATAACGTAGTGCTTTGATCTATGGTAGTGAGGAAATTTGTGTATGCGGTTACTGTTGCTGTGCCGCCAGTGTTTAAATACAAAGTTGCTGATGTTGCCGACCCACCGAGCGACAGCTCGATCGGGCTATTACCACTGCTACTATAATAATTGCCATTCACACCATCCCAATTTATTGAGCCGCCATTGGTTGTAAATCTATAGGAGACACTGCCACTATCCCCAGCAGCACCCACATATATTTGCGGCGTTATTATAGTAAGACTTTCTCCTGATCCAGGCAGACTTTGCTGACCGTTATTGGCCAAAGTCAGTGATGTATCAGCTGTAATTTGCACCGAGTTGCCGCTGGTAGTAGTGAGCGTTCCATGAGAATTATCAATGATCAAAGTTCCGGTGGAGATCAGGTAAATTGCATCGCTGGGAGTTGACACAGTACCGGGATTACTGAATGTGCCACTGTTCACATTCATAGTTATGCTGCTATCAGTTGCTGCCACGGTCATATTTTGAGGGATAGTCAAATTTGTCGATGTAGTAGTGACATCGTCTCCATATAGATTCAATGTCCCTGAGCTGGCCGCAGAATCATAATTAAGTAATAGTGATCCGGTGTTACTGTTATTGGCGTATACATATATGTCACCATCGCCATTGGAATTACCGCTGGTATGGAATGTAGCTGACACCGCACCAGTTTGCCCTGACAGACCAACTGTAATTGTTGGTGCGGTTATATTAATAGTAGTGCCGGAGCTGGTTGTCCAGTCTAATGTGTTAGTCAGTGCCAGCAATGGTGCTCCTGAGCCATTGCTGTTTACATATAGATTATTGCCACTGGCTTGTGAGTAGTTGAATTGAGCCGTGCCAGCCAGAGTAAAAGTCTGGCCGTCAGTTTCTTGAATTGTTATGGTGCTCAGAGCTTGCATCGTGCCATTATCTGTAAAGGTCAGTCCATTTGCACCACTTGTGGTCAATGTAAATGATATATTGCTTGAGGCGTAAATATTGGTAAGCGAATCAATTTGCATATTGCCCATATTGGTGAAGGTCAAACTGCCATTTATCACTGTCCGACCAAGATCAATAGTCTGATTAAGGACATTGTTATCTATGGTGACATTGCCACCATTGCTGCCAATAGCATTTATATTTAAAACTCCCTGACCATTAGTCGTTAACGAAACCGGATTAGTGCCGCTGCTGCCAATCGTTATTCCGGTAGACCCAAAAAATGCTATTCCTGCCGGCATTCCATGACTAGAAGTGGGTATTTCAATTGTGGAACCAGATACATTTCCTAGCGAAAAGTTATCAGTAGAAATTATAGGTACCGACAGGCTATTATCAGTAACAGCAGTGCCACCGATAGAAATTTTTATATCAACAGCGCCGCCGCTATCAGTAATGTTGGTAAAACCACCAGGGCTGAAGCCTGAGATGCTTCCGGATTGTGATGCGGCAATATTGCTGGGTGTAAATACAATTTGCTGTGTAGTCGGGCCGGTAATAGCACTGGTGGCATTAACTGCAAAAACAGGATTAGCTTCGCGAGTTGAGTTTTGATTTTGGGTAGTGTTGCTGGCCGTGATATTACTAACCCCAGAAGCAACTGTGGAAACCCAGATTTGACCGGCATTTGCTGACGAGCTATTGGTAGAAGTATTTATTGCAGTTACAGTTATGCTATTGGCACTACTATCAGCAGTTGTTAAAAGGACATCGCCGCCATTGCCGCCATTAGTAGCTGTTGTGGTTATTGTGCCTAAACTGATAGTACCAACAGCAGAAGATACAGCCACTGCTCCGGCATTGCCTCCTGAAGCGCTGGAAGTAGTGGTGATATTTTGACCGCTGATAACACTGGTTGTGCCTGTGGAAACAATAAACACATTGCCGCCATTGCCGGTTGTTGAGCTGGTATCTATGGTACCGGTGATAGTGACATTGCCAGTAGTTGTGGGCGAGCCGCCGATAAGCACAAACTCACCGCCATCTGTGGTCACTCCGCCAATGGTGATGTTATTCATACCGGTGGCGACATTGATATTTACCGGATTTCCGGCCGCTCTAATCGTGCCGGCTATT
This sequence comes from Candidatus Melainabacteria bacterium, assembly GCA_963847765.1. Lineage (GTDB taxonomy): Bacteria > Cyanobacteriota > Vampirovibrionia > Obscuribacterales > Obscuribacteraceae > CAWKBA01. The sequence continues at coordinate 8,721 of CAWKBA010000005.1, forward strand.
TGGTATAAGGTGGCGTTGACAGCACCCAGTGTGCCGGGCGCTACACTACCATTATCTTGGATGTTAAAGTCTACATAGGATGAACCGCCCTGAGCACTAATCGTGCCGTATTCAGGCCCAGTGCCGGTATTTACAATTGTGATCGTCCCAGCAGTGGTGGGGTTAAAACCAACAATGCCGGCAGCATTGTAAATTTCAGAACCGTTGTCTAATGACACATATAATGAATGGTTTGCTGCTCCGGTGCCTTGCAGATGCAGACTACCGGCAGCGGTGTTTTCTATTATCGCGTTAGCAGTAAGAAATACCTGGCCCGCATTAATAGTCATACCATCATTGCTCTGCAACGTCAGTGCGCTATTAACATTCAAAGTAAGAATATAGTTGGAATCTACAACAACAGGCGCGCCGGACAGAAAAAGAGTTGGTGTTCCGCCATTACTGTTAATTGCCCCTGTGCTAGTGTCGAAATTAACCTCAATTTGCGAACCTGTTTCGGTTATTACAGGATTAGATGGCGTATGGGCAACAGTGATAGTATTAGCCTCTAATTCCGCCTCTCCTGTTCCTGTATTTACTGTTGCATTTAAGCCTGCTGACCCGCCAAGAGTAATTGTAATAGCATTGAATAGTACATTGCCGTTGCTTGCGGCTGTGCTATATGTCCCAGTGCCATCCAATGTAAAACTGCTACCACCATTATAAGTATTTACAGTTATTCCAGATCCTCCCGATACAATTTGAATAGTGCCATTATTAGTCATCACTCCATTGTCTAGAGACATGGTTATGGCATTATTTGATGACAATGTCATGTTTGCATTTACAGTAATATTGTTAGCCTCTGCGTTTACTTCAGTACCGTTTAAATTTAATTGCGCCGCCCCGGTTCCGTCATTTTTAAACGTAATTAAAGTACCAGTGCCATTGGTTGTCGGCTCTATTACGGTCCCATCTGCACTCGCGTTCACTGTCGGTACCGATGGTGTACTTCCTCCGGCTACACTGGCTGCAATTACATTTTGAGTTACTATCTCAAATTGTCCTAGAGTGCCTGTGTGAACGGTAGCGTTTAGCCCGGCTGAGCCTCCGAAAGTAATGCCTGTTGATGAGGAATTGTTGGCCTGAAATATTACATTGCTGTTAGTTAATGTGCTATAGGTCCCTGTACCATCCAACGTAAAACTGCCGCTTGTGTTAATTACAGTTAGATCCCCTCCGCCGGCTATTGTTTCTATTGTGCCGTTATTAGTAATTGTGCCGCCATTGACATTAATAGTTATCGCACCATTAGACGACAAGGTTGTCCCGCTATGCACATTGACATTTTGGCTTGTGGTTATATTATTGCTGCCATTCAAAGCTATTGTGTTGCCTGATGTGGCTGTTGTAAATGCTAGTGTTGTTGCCCCACCTGATGCTGTTTGCACATTTATTGTTGATGATGCTATTAAAGTATCTGTAGCACTACCACTTCCTTGCGCTTGTATAGTATCGGCAACTATCGTTATTGTGCCGCTAGTATTGTTTTGATCTACTCCTGATGCCAAATTGAAAGTGCTGCCGCCGGCAACGCTTATCTTCACGCCATTAGCTGTAAACAATCCCTGTGTGGTGCCATTGCCGCCGGCGATGGTCAAACCACTGGTGGATTGCAAAACGACAGAGTTTGATGCTCCATTGGTTGACTGTATTGTGCCATTATTTGTTAATGTAACTCCATTTAGATTCATAGTAATTACACTGTTTGAGGACAGAGCTGTCTTTGATGCCACAGTTGTTCCCGATGAACCTGACGATGTGGTTACGCCACCACTACCAGCATCAATTTCAATTGTCGTTGCTTGTCCACTATCTGATTGAAATGTTAATGTGCCCGAATTAGGAGTAAAAGAAATATTGCCGTTATTGCTAGACAATGTTCCTGTATTGCCGCCGCCTGCTTCTATAGTCAATCCACCAGATGGTGATATCACAGCAATTGCACTGCCTGATGTATGGTTAGTGACTACTGCAGTGCCAAAGTCTATGGTTGTGCCAATAATTTTTAATGTGTTGCTTGCTGCCCCGGCGTTGAAGAAGCCGCCTGTGCTGCCATCACCGCCGGCAAAAGTGAGCGAGCCTGTGCTTTGTAGAACTATCGTATTGGTGCTTGTGGCTGAGCCTGTGTAAGATACTGTGCCATTATTGGTTAATGTGCCACCATTGACATTCATGGTAATCACACTGTCTGATGAAACAGTTGTGCTTGCTTCTATTGTTGTTCCGGATGAGCCTGTTGTTGTTGTCACTGTGCCTGAGCCGCCGGTATTTAGCCTGATTGTTGAGGCCGAGGGTCCATCCGTTTGAAAAATTAATGAGCCTGAATTGGGTGTGATAGAAATATTGCCGCCTGTGCTTACCAGTGTTCCAGTGCTGCCGTTTCCTGCTTCCACAGTCAAACCACCTGACGGTGATGTCACAGAAATAGCGCTGCCGGATCTTGCGTCTGTCACTGTGTAAGAATCGAAGTCAACTATTGATGAGGTTATTGTTAACGTATTACTTGAAGATCCCGGTGTAAACGATGCATTGGCGCCAAAACTCAATGTGTTGCTGCCGGCCGTAGTCAAAGCTACATTTGTTCCGGCTGTAAATGAACCAGTTCCTGATATCGATAAGTTTGCCCCTGAAGTGGAGTCTGTATCTTTTATCGTTAACACTCCACCAGCAGCTATTGTAGCGCCGCTATTATTAGCCACAGTCAATGCCCCACTGGTTGACTCCAATGTTAATGCCTTGCTATTAGTGGTTTGAATAGTGCCATTATTGGTTATTGTGCCACCACCGGTTACATTCATTGCCGTAACAGCGTTTGATGTTACAGTTGTGTTTGTCGCCACTGTTATTCCAGACGAGCCTGACGTTATTGTCACTGGGGTTCCGGGACCAGCACCAGTCTGAAGGGCGATTGTCGTTGCCGACGCCCCATCTGATTGGAAGGTTAATAGTCCTGAATTAGGTGTAATAGAAATAGTGCCTGTCATTGGGCCTGTAGTCACCAATGTTCCTGTGCCACCACTTGCTGCTTCCATGGTCAAACCACCAGATGGTGAATTTACGACAGTATTGCTCGATTGTATGGCATTGGTCACAGTGTAAGCGCCCAGGTCAATTATTGATGATGTCAACGTCAAAGTATTTGAGATTGTCCCGGGACTAAATGATACATTTGAGCCAAAACTCAATGTATTACTGCCGGCTGTACTTATGGCTATACTGTCTACGTCCACTTCAAATGTACCTGTCCCTGATATTGATACATTTGCCCCAGCTGCAGCACTGGTATTTTGTATTACGATTCCCTCTCCACCGGACATAACTGCTCCAGTATTGTTAATTACAGTTAGCGGTCCGCTGGTTGATTCTATTGTTAATGTAGCGTTGTAACTGACACTTTCAAGAGTTTCAAGGGTACCGCTATTGGTCAACGTGCCGCCGTTTACAATCACTGTCATAGCGCTGTCCGATGACACAGTGGCATTTGCTGCTACTGTTGTTCCGGAAGAGCCTGTTGTTGTTGTCACCAGAGCTGTCTGACCGGTATTAAGTTGAATAGTTGTTGCTGAAGCACCATCTGATTGGAATGTTAATGCGCCGGAAGCCGGTGCAATAGAAATATTGCCGGCTGTGCTCAGCAATGTTCCTGTGCCACCACTGGCTGCTTCTATGGTCAACCCGCCAGATGGCGAGGTTACCGAAATAGCACTTGCAGACACGGTATCAGTGATTGTGTGTGAACTGAAGTCAACTATTGATGATGTTAAAGTTAAAGTATTACTCGATGAGCCGGGCGTAAAAGATACATTTGAGCCAAAACTCAATGTATTGCTGCCTGCTGTGCTAAGCGCAATATTTGTGCCGGCTGTAAATGAACCTGCCCCTGATATTGATAAACTTGCCCCTCCTGAAGAGCTTGTGTTTTGTATAGTCAGTACTGTCCCTGCTTGTATTGTGGCACCATTATTATTAGTTACAGTCAACGAACCGCTTGTTGACTGTAAAGTCAAAGCACCTGAGGCTGAGATTGTCCCTGAATTAGTAATTGAATCAGCCGTTAATTGAATAGTACTAGCAGTTAAGGTTCCGACACTGTTTGTAATGGCATTAGCAGCGTTTAGCATAATAGTCCCAGAAGTAGCATTAACATTGTCGCCAATAGATATGTTGCCGCTGGTAGTACTGGTTATAGTTATATTACCGACTCCGGCATTAGAGCCGGCATTGTTGCCAGTAGCGCCGGCAGCACCGGCACCGTACCCGACCCCCCTGCACCGCCCGCTCCTGTACTGGAATTACCACTACTACCGTCGCTAGCATTAGTGCCCAAATAACCACCCTGCCCGGAGCTGCCGAATGAGCCGCCGCCACCACCACCTCCTCCTCCAGCAGAAGGTGCAGTGCCGCCATTGCCGCCATTGCCACCATTACCACCGGAAGTCGTATAGATATTGCCAGTCACCGAAACAGTTCCGCCTGCTTGCAAATTAACCAATCCTGAGTTAGTACCTCCATTGCCACCAGCACCGCCAGTATTGCTAGAACTACCGTCCCCACTACCGGCTCCGCCACCACCACCGCCACCACCGCTGGCGGTGATAAGATTGCCAGCAACTGTTAGAGTGCCGTTGCTGGTTGAAATGTTTATTGCACCGCCGCTTCCTCCACTGCCGCCAGCTGCCCCTGATCCGAAGCCATAATAACCGCCGCCGCCGCCACCGCCACCACCATAAGAAAGCAGGCTGCCGGTAGCTATGTTTTCATTAGCTTCTATTGTAATCGCACCACCATTGCTGCCATTGCCACCGGTTGAAGCACTGCTGGAAGCGTCCGCACCAACAAAACCCGCAGTATTGATATTGCCGAGATTTACTGAGGCGTTTTGCGGAGTATTAGAACCAGTAATGTACGCTGCCGTTAGTGTCGTTGATGGATTGCCGTTGGTGTCAAAACTCAGCGATGGCGACAAAGACGTTGTCGGGTTTGTTGCATAAATGGATACAGCCCCGCTTGTAAATTGGGTGTTCCCAGAACCTGTTTGTGAGCCTGCGCCCGCTGTAGCAATACTATTAGTAGTAATCGAAGTACCACTGGCTGCTCCGGCAACTATTGTTACTGCTCCACCATTGCCGACAGTGCTCGAGGTATTAATGGAATAAGGAATTCCTGCTGAAGTTGAGCCTGTGCCTATGGTTATATTGCCGCCGGCACTGCCATTGTTGTAAGCGATGAGGCTAACTGCACCGCCTGCTGTTGATGCTGAACTGGCATCTAAAAGAGCATGACCTGTGCCTGTTGCAGAACCTGTACCGGCTGCAGTAGCACCACTGCCGGTAAATGAAATATTGCCACCATAGCTTGATGTAAAGGTCACACCAATTGTGCTACCTGTAAAATTTAAGGTTCCCCCGGCAATGAGTGTTATGGCAGACCCCGTGCCGTCTGTACTTATATATGGATTGTATTGTGTGCCCTCGTTATCTGTAATATTGCCGCCAGCCAAAATGGCAATATTGCCGCCGGCATTAATATTTTCTCCGACAAGAATATTACCTTTTGCAGCCAGAACGACACTAGTACCGCTGAGAGTAGCTCCCAACGCTATCGGACTATTTGTGCCTGTACTCATCAATGCCAGTGTGCCGGATGCAGTTATGCTATTGGTAGTTGAAATGCCACCGTTAGCACTGTCGGTCAAACTAACATTTGCACCGGTGGAAGCGTTGTTACCTGTTAGAGCGGTTGAATCAACAAGAGTAACATTGCCGCTTGTATTGAAAGTGACATTTGGGGTAGCTATATTTAACGCTCCAATATTACCGCCGCTCGATGCTGTCAATGAAATAATTGGGCTGCTTATTGCAGTTAAGCCGGAGTTGCCGGCTAATATGTTTCCGTTGCTGTTTAGTGTAAATGAAACATCGCCATGACTTGGATTGCTGCCATTTGAAAATGTTACTGCCTCTGCATTAGCATCGCTCAGATCAACAGTACCACCGGCACTACTGACTGTAGTTGCATTGACAAATAAATTCATTCCTCCGGTGCCGCCGCTATTTACTAATAAAGGACTGGTTGCACCGGCATTGCTACCAATGTTGCCGCCTGTAGCAGTTAAACTGAGTGTTGGTGATTGAAAGGATCCACTGCCTGCAATATTGCCGCTATTGCTGGTCACATTTAAAGTATTACTGGCACTGACAACACCATTGTTTTGAATTGTAGGCGTTGTGATGGTCAATTGTTTGTCTGAGGTCAATGTGCCGGTGCTATTCACAAGCATTACCGGACCGGCTTGTGTCGAAGTAACCGTCATGGCAGCAATTGAATTATTGCTATTGGAAAAACTAATCGAGCCGCTGACAATGGCCTGGCTGGTGGTGCTGGTATTAGTGATATTGGTAGTGATTGTAGGGCTGCTGTTAGTAAAACCGGTAAAGGTTAATGTGTCTCCATTAGGCACATTGAACGCCGTCAATGAATTTAAAGATATGGCTGAACTTGAAATTGATGAATCGATGGTTAATGCCGAGTATGTACCGCTAATCCCTGATACATCATCTGCAATTAGGGCAGTAATATCAGCTTGAACAGTAGTGTTTGTCAGATCTAAACTTGCCAGAGTTTGAGTTTGATTGAAAGTTGTGCTGCCCACCACCTGCGTTTGCAATGAATGACTGCTAAAATAATTTACAGTCAGCGCGCCACCGGTAGTATTGCTTGATCCAGCAGAACCGCCATTAGAACCATTTCCACCTGCACCGCCCCCGGCAAGTTGTGTGCTACCGCTGCCGCTAGGAGCACCACCGGTACCACCAGTGCTGCCCAAAGTACTGGCACCAGCACCACCAGTTTGACCGCTGCCATAAGTAAGATTTGCTGAGGCAGTACCTGCTGAACCAGCAAAGCCATCGATACCGCCAGCGCCACCACCTGCAAAACCACCGCCGCCTCCACCAGTAGGAACACCGAGTCCGCCACCTGCTGCCCCGCCTCCACCGGAAGCAGCACCAGCCCCGCCACCGCCGCCGCCAGCCGAACCGTTTCCATTAGCACCACCACCACCACCGCCACCGAAACTACCGCCACCACCGGCGGATTGCGTTAAACTGCCCATGCCGCCATTGCCGCCGGCATAGGAAAATATACTGCCTGTCACTGTGACCGAACCAAGGGCTGCCGATAATAGAATAGTGCCTTGACTGCCGCCAGTGCCGCCTCCACTTAGACCATAACCGCCGCTAGCACCACCGCCGCCGCCAGAGGCATTGATTTCGCCTGATACCGTTATATTATTGTTGCCGCTAGTTACCGAAATTGCTCCCGCGTTACCACCATTGCCGGGGGTCACAGTATAATTTGCACCACCGCCACCGCCACCCCAGGAGAGCAGATTGCCGGTTTGGATGGCGCCGCCAGCTTGCAGAGTAATAGCTCCACCAGCACCTCCTGATGTGCCAGCAGCGCCGCCATAGCCTACAGTAATAATATTGCCAGTGGTGATGCCGGCGATTTGCGAGTGGTTTGAACCAATTATGCTAGCAGGGCTGAGGTTGCTGCCTGTGGTGCCGTCAGAAGCAAATGTGGCGCTAAAAGATGTACTGGGTTGGGTGGTATAAATATTCACTGCACCAGATGTACTACCGCCTGCACCGGCAGTAGCAATATTATTAGTAGTTACAGCAGTGCTGCTCGGTGCGCCGGCAACAATAGTAACCGCGCCACCATTTCCTGAACTGCTTGCCGTATTAATAGAATAAGAAGATATGCCACCATTGCCTATAGTGATATAACCAGTGCTGCCACTATTAGAGTTGGCAATAAGCGTAACTGTGCCGCCGGCATTGGTAGTTGAGCTTGTATCAAGCAGAGCGCTGCCTGTGCCGCTGCCACCGCCGGGAGAAAGCCCGCCCCCTGTAAAAGATATATTGCCGCCATTGCTGGAAGAAAAGCCTACTGTGGCACTGCTATATAAATTGGGACTGGTAATACTACCATTGCTAGTCGACGAGCCTAAACCGCTTAATGTGGCGCCGGCAATAAGTGTTATTGCCCCACCACTGCCCTCAGTGCTTATATAAACGTTATTACCATTATCTGATATATTGCCGCCGGCCAGAATAGCAATGGACTGCGAAGCAGTGATGTCTCCAGTAATAGTAATATTGCCCGTAGAAGCATATGTGGGATCACCATTGATATTATTATTACCAAGAATAAGATTCGGCGTATTGGCATACAAATGAGCAGCATCTCCATAGGTATTCAATGTACCGGTCACATTATCGAGATTGCCGGTGATGGCGCCAGTGCCGGAATATAGATTTAAATTTTGCGATAAATAATTACCGCCATTAATGTTGGTATTGCCTGCGCCTGTATATGAGGCATCACGCACATTGATATTGCCATTTAAAGCCTGAAATGTGCCGCCGTTAGCCGTTGATATTAATAGTATTTGCAGAAGAAGAAGCAATATTTATATTGCCCTTGGTAGCAATAATACTGCCTGCATTAATGATATTGCCTGAGCCGGCAGTTAATCCTACCGAACCACTGCTCAATATAGTGCCTGAATTATTTATGTTATTAGCGGCATCAAGATTGAGATTTAAAGTTGCCGGTGTCAGCACATCGGATATCAGCCCCTGTCCTTGCACAGTTATATTGCTGGCATTGATTGTCACTGCGCTAAGCAACGGGTTGGACGATTCCAGATATAATTTACCGGCATCAGTAATATTGCCAGATAGATTTAATGTTCCCGACCGGCTAATGTCTATTACTGTCACACCTTGCGGTATGACCAGACTGGCCAGTTGCTGGCTCAAATGCTGATTAATAATAATCGTGCCGCCGGTGGCCACTCCGTTTGTGCCGATAATAACGGACTGTTGTCCACCAGAAGCTACTTCCATAACCGCCAGATATTCTGCCGGTGTCAATTCTGTTTTGGAATTAACTGTCTGTGATATGCCACCAACATCAATTGTTACTGAGCCATTATGTAGCAAATGTCCAGCAGTCATATTTTGAGTGCTGGACGAAAGATCAAGGTTTATTGATGGTGTGTGACTGAAATTGCCGATATTGGTGTTGGACCAGAAACGGGTTGAATGATCGGCAAGCCAAAAAGGAGGCCGGGTTGAAAGTTTGGATTAGCAAAATGTCCAGACTGCAAATACCAGGCATGCTGTTGCACTGGCATTGTTGGCTGTGAAGCCCAAACATTAACATGGTGTACCGGTGTAGAGGGCGCCGAATTGGATGCCTGATTGTTTGTATGTGTTGACCCCGAACTGGTCGAACCTGAACCGGCAGAAGATGAATTTCCTGAAGATTGACCTGTTGGCGTTGCCGACCAATTGTGATGATTTACGGGTGCTGATGAAGAGCTAGAACCAGAGCTAGAACTATTCGAAAACTGATGCATTGGCATTGCCGGCGGCATGCTCATATGCGCTTGTGCCAGGCACGGCAATATCGGTGCCCAAAGCACAGCCAATCCAACAACCAGTGAAATAAACTTTTTGCCCATCATACGCCCTTCTTTACATCTTACCAATCAGAAAGATTAAGTAACGGGGTAGAGGATTAATTCAATTCCAAAGCCAAAAATCAACAATTGGCTCTAGCTAATTGCTGATAAAAAAGGTGACAACTAAGACCTGGCAATGATTAATTTGGGTGATCTGATTGGGGAGAGTCAATATTTTGCCAGGCTGGCGGCGTCGGCGAAGATGGACTTGATTCAGTCGAGTTTGATTCAGGTTCGACCGGTATTCTGGAGTTCGTTTCCGACTGTTTTGATTCTATAAGCTGTTTACGCATATCATCCATAGTCGCATAATAAGACGGCTTACTGATTGAAAGCCTTAAGCCTCCATAAAAACGAAAATCAAAGCCGCTAATACCTGGCGCTTTTTGCGAATCCCAGTTCCAGATAGGCTCAGCCCTTATAAAGGCTAATAGTGACGGAAATTTTTTACTTACAGGGTGATCGACTTCAATGTCGGCAATCATGCTCATATTGCTTTGCCGGGGAATAGCATCATTAAAAGGTGGGTGCCTGAAATTGGTCACCAGAGTGTCATTGATAATTAATGTCCACATACCGTACTGGTGCATATAGCCAATGGTATAGAAAGGGTCTATTTCTCTGGTAGGAGCAACAAAATAATCACCGCCCCTGAGCTGCAACAAGGTGCTGAACCAAAAAACATTGTTTGGATTAATGACACGCGTTAAAGTCGCACCAGGTATAAAGTCAAACTGATGCAAATTACTGGCTTGCCATAACTCGCGGGCCTGAAAATTATATTGCAGGGTTGTTTTTCGGCCCAGGACTTGATTGTGCTGTATCCCCCAGGATAGTGATTGTGTGGTGGGGAAAGTAATATTGTTGTAATCACGCGCAAAAACATCTTTAATCACAAAATAATTGCAATAGATAGACGTGTTTTTCAAAATATTGTAGCCAACCGAGATATTAGGCATAGCCCGAAAGGCATAATCAGCTTTCGGATTGCTATATGTAAAAAGCACATTAGTGTCAAGACGTTGTGAAACTTCAGTCGTTATGTTGAACCACAGTCTTTCCGGCAACATTTGAAATAGTTTGAATTTATAGCCAGGGCTGAAACTGTTTCGTTGCGGCGTAACCGTAAATGGTGTCACATCAGTAGGAATAAATTGGGGCGGTGCAGTGGCCCCTCGTTAGGCAGGCTTATTGGCGCCAGTGCCGGTGGTTCAGCTCGAGCCGGCTTGAGAGGCAAGAAGCCAATAGATGCGAAAAGAATAATAAGCAAAAAACCGGAATTGTGCCTACCGCTGTTGATACCAGATTTTTTTGTGGCTACTTGGCAATACGGTCGCATTTAGGCATCTGAGTCAATACAATCCTTAAAAATACTCAAGATAAATTGTGGCATATTTATTCTCTGATGAAAAGAGAGGAATAATTGTCCATGCGCCCACTAGCTGGATTGCCAGGCGCAGTTACGATAATCCAGATGAGAAATCGAAGAATACTCCCTGAGGATCATACTTTTTGCGCAGCTGCGCCAGACGTGTCCAATTTTGCGTTTTATAAGATGCTTTAGCAAAATCCGGATGTTCGACTGTATTTGTTTCGGCAACATAATGTCCACAAATATGTGGCGACAACAATTGCACACATTTTTCATGCCATCGTTTATTTTCATCGTCATCGGTTGATTTTTCCCACATTGTCCACGGCCCACCATATAAATTACCGGTCATAGAAAAGCAGCATCTGACGGTGGTGGCACTGGCACATTTTCTCCAGTGAATACCGAAAGAAAAATCAATGACTTTGGAGAAGGTGTTTTTAGAAAATGATCCTTTACTGCTCTGGCTACATCAGTCAAAGCACATTCATAAAATAATGCATCAGTGCGGCAACGTTGCCCTGATGGCCAAAGTGCACCAGAAGCATCAAAGAGAGCTTCAAAATTTGATGGTTGTTGCACAGATTTCGATAAACATTTATCTATTACAGGACAACTATCAAGCGGGCTTAAAGCTGCCTGTACTTCTGCCTCACTGTCAGCAAATAGAGTCGCCGATACGCAACAAAGTTTGCCATTGCTTGCCGTACATTTCTCGGCTAATTCCGGCGGAGCAGAAAGAATACCAAAGCTCAATTCAACATTTTTGGGTAATTGAGGCGCTAATGGTCCAAGCCAATCGCATACGGTTTCCATATTTTCATAAGGATAATAATAAAGACTGGTTGTAATTGCTTTTGGCAATGGATACAACTTTAAGTGATAGCGAGTAGCAACTGCAAATAAACCGCAACCAGCACCCCGAGCAGCCCAAAAATAATCTTGATTTTCATTGGCATTGGCTGTTATCAGCTCACCATCAGGAGTGACAAGCTCTATGGCTTCGATACTGCCAACAGCTGGTCCCCATACGCCCTGATTCCAGGACATGCCACCACTAAGCAAATAACCACTCATTTTGACAGGCGGACAGTGCCCGCTTGGGAAAGCAAGGTTATAAGGCTTCAAGGCTGCTTGTACTTCGCGATTACTAACAATCGGTTGTACAACTGCTTTGCGTGCATCCGGATCAATTGAAACCACCTTGTTTAAATTGGCCAGATCAATAAGGATGCCACCATTGCGATTAGAAGGTGAGCACCAGTTATGCCCGCCACCGCGCACACTTACTTTTACTTTATTGGCTCGAGCATATTTGATAATCTCAACAATATCATGCTCATCATTCACCTGGGCAATTAATTGCGGCATCCGAGTCGGGCGCACTTCATTCCATAGCCCACCCAAAACAATTTTATTAAAATCTGCGTCTTTTGGTGTTAAAAGCAGTCCTTTAAATTTGCCTTGCAAAGCACTTAAGTTCAAGTTACCTGTGCTGACTACTCGAGCCAAAGCAGAATTGCCGATTATTCCAGACCAGAATGATAGAGAACCGGCGCTGGCTATCCCTTTTGAGAGAAAGCCGCGCCGGCTCAACCATTTTTCTTTTGAGTTGTTATTTACCAACCCCGTCGCCTTTTTCAGCTATTTGCGCTTTTCCATTTTTGTGAACAACCTGCGCTAATTCGCTACGCTTATAAAGGCGGCGTCCCATGACCCAGGTTTCATCAACAGCTCGATCATCACCAACTGCCATTACTCCAAAAAGCAATTGGGCGGCTTGTTCTTTCGTAGTTGGTTTATCGCAAATAAGTGATTGATGCCATGACTGAGCAAGAGGCCCGCCATTCCAATCCAGAGCGACAAAATCAGCTTCTTTACCAGGAGTAAAATTACCAATTAAGTCATCAAGATATAGCCCTTGGGCGCCACCGAGTGTGAGCGAATAAAATGCCCGATAAGCATTCAGTTTATTGCGTTCAGCAGCCGCTTCATTATGCCAGCGAGGATTCAGGCTGCCATCAAGCTCAGTGTTGTTGCACATACCGACTTTATAGGCCTGGTCAAGAACGTTGAGCATACAGAAATTGTTGCCACCACCCATATCGCTACCAAAAGTAAGGCGAACACGATGCTCAGGATTAGTAGCAGCACCTAAACGAAACAATCCACTGCCAAGAAACGTATTTGAATTCGGACAGAAGGAAATAGATGCACCGGCTTTAGAAAGACGGTCCATTTCAGCATCTGAAAGCCAGACTCCATGTCCAGCCGTAAATTTAGGTCCTACCAAGCCATATTTTTCATAACAACCAAGATAGTCAGAACAGCCATGTTCAAGGGCTGCATTTCTAGTTTCGGTTGGATTTTCAGACACATGGGTGTTTATCCAACAGTCTGGAAATTCTTGATGCAGCTGACCACACTTAGCCAGAAGTTCCGGCGAATCACCATATGCAAACCGTGGCGTAATCGCATATAAATTTCTGCCATGGCGGTGATATTTTTCAATCAGTCGTTTGCTTTCAGAATAAAATTGATCCGGTGGAGTCAGCATTCCTGCTGGCGCATTGCGATCAAGACCACATAAACCACAGATAACACGCATGTTGCGTCGACCGGCTTCATCAAAATAAGCATCAATTGCTGCTGGACAAGATGTGCCAAAGTCTTGAACAGTGGTTGTACCACTGGCCAACATATTGTCAAAATAGTGCTTAATACCTTCTTGAGCATAAGCAGGATCTCTATACTTCATTTCTTCCGGAAAAATCCAGGTTTGCAACCAGGGCAATAATTGCAATCCGTATTCACCCAGAACTCTTGTTTGGGGAAAATGCACATGACCATCAACAAAGCCAGGAACAATTATGCGCCCGGGTATATTAGTAACTTTTAGTCCCGGGTATTGGGGAGCAATTTCAGAGTAAGAACCAAATGCTTTAATGATGCCGTTGTCTAAAACAAGAAGACCATCTTCATAAAATCGAGCCGCTTCTTCATCATGTCCTACATGTTTCCAGGGGTCATCGATAAAATCAAAAAACGTACCGCGAATACCTTTTAGTTTGCTTTCTGCACTCCACACTGGCGCACAAATACTATTAACAAAAAACACCAATAATAAGATCGATAGTACTAGAAATGTACTGCTGGTACGCTTATTATTCATACATTACTCCTTGAAATTATTCTTGAACGCCAGTATTCGCTAGATCTTTTTTGTCAACGAAATCCTTTTTACGTATATGTGCGTGCACTCCTTTTGTTTCATCGACAACTTGTGTGATTTCAAAGTCAGTAGCACCACTCATGTAAGCCATTGCCGTGGCACCGTCCATACCCATTTTTTCAGTAAGGAATTTAAGTGAAGCTCGCACAGTCTTTTTCATGGCTTCATTTAGATCAGGGTCCAATCCAATCGGCATCCAGAAATCAGGAGTTTCACCAAATGGTTCGGTTAATCCTGCTACCGGAATCGCCGGATCGCCCGCTTTGAGCAGAGTCAACTTTAGAGTTGATCTAAGCGATCCTTCAACTGCAGTTAAAGCCACTTCACCGTCCCCCTGACCAAAATGGCAATCACCGAGGAAGAACATGCCTCCTGGTACTTGAATTGGTAAATATAATGAAGTGCCTACGGTCAGATCTTTGAGATCAAGATTGCCGCCATATGAAGATGGCGGTATGGAGTTAACCCGCCCAGTTGTATCCGGCGCTACTCCCATAATGCCCATGAAGTGATGAAGCGGAAAACGCACTTCTTTTCCAGCAGCGGTATGGACAATGCCAAATGTTTGTCCATCAATATCTTTGATTGGCACAAAAGTAAAAACATTGCCAAACAACTCCGGATGATCTTTGTTGGCACCTGGCCATGGACCTGCATTTTGAGGATATTCACCCGGTAATGCTCCCTTGCCATGTCGATTACCGACTATCCCATAAGGAACTCTGGGAACAAATGAAATCATGTCTACTTTCAGCACATCGCCAGGCTGTGCACCTTCGATTGCTACTGGGCCCATAATAATATGAGGGCCATCCTTAGTAATACTATGGGGTATATCAGAAGCACAGATTTCTATAGCATCTTTCAATACTTGCGAGGGTTTCACCCCAAACTTTCCAAAAAACTTAACCGGATCACGACCTTGATCTTCAACCATACCTTCAGAGGAAAGAGTGTCAAAAGTAATCACACTCTTAGAAGGAACAGTCAAGACCGGCTCTGATTCTTTATTAGGAAGATATCCCCAACGAATACTTGGCACTGTACATGGCACATAAAACCGTCCATCTGGCAATTTACCAACACTGGTTTGAATTCGCTGCAAAATTGGGCTGGCACCAAATGTGGCGGCAGGGAATTCAGCCGTGGCAAGCTGGTCGGGCTCGGCTTTGGCAACATTTGCCAAAAACAATCCAATCGGTATGGTCAACAGAAAACAGTACGCAGTTTTTTGTACCTTAGTAAAAAGTTTAGGCATATAATCGAGCTCCTTAGCTATTTCTATAGGACTAGTATTATTCAGATGCCAGTATGTGCAACATATAAACGTGCCGAAAATTCTAGCAGCGGCTAGAAACTTTAACAAGACAGAGCAAATATAAACTCACGCCTTCTCGACAACTAGAAAATCTCTCAATCCAAAGCCTGGAGTAGATCAACCAGTCCACTATTGAGTAGATCAATCATGGCACGCAAATCATATAACATGATAACTCTGCTATTGATAAGCTTGATAGTTTCGCGCCGCCGGCGATGGCTTGGACCAAAAGCGGACACCTGCTCAATAGTTGATTGCTTATTGATATTGATAGGCACTACTTTAGCAGTTTTCCAATATTCAATTAATTGTTCTCTTCTAGTTAATCCATGAGGGGAAGTGGGCGAGACTGAATTTAAATAAGTCCACATCATTGACGGTATTTTCTCATCCGCCGGAGGTTCAAGTCCAAGCGGCTGTCCAAGCATGTTCGGTTCTACCTGTGAATGTCTGCTTCCACCTTTTAGCTCCCAAAAGGCCAGAATAGCCAGAGCACCAACTAAAGCACCGGAAACTACATTCAGCTCATTGCCGGCTAAAACTCGGCTAGATTGGTGCGATTCCTCCAAAGGCCCATCTATAATGATGCTGAGAATACCTAATTGTAAAAAGTTAGTGTTAGTTATGACAGCGACATTAAAATCACGCTGCCTGGTGAGCTTATCTACAGCCTGTTGCTCAAAAACTATTTCTCTGTCCAACTTAGCAGACACCGTACGCAGTTCCACTCCGGCAGTCATAACTTTGCGAATTATATTCAGCTGCAATTTTGCAGCTTCTTTATCATACGTTTCCGCTTTACCACTATTTTTAAGGTCAATAAATTTCTGTACTGGACCCTCAATGCCTAATAATCTTGCTGCTTCCTCCCCCCGCTTTGTTAATTGTATATTGCTAGTACTTTCGGCCCATGCTTGCACTGGCATAACCAAGACCAGCGCCATGGCAAAAAGACCGGTCAGAATTCGGCAGTGGTAATTCAATCTACTCATAAAACTGCGTTTCCTGAATCGGTAACCTTTAGCAGATCGAACATGTCTACCTGGAAAGACTCAAGTTCTTTCTTTAGGGACTGAAGCAAAACATTGCGATTGGTCACTATTTTTATTGTGTCGTATTTGTGCGGTGGCATAGCAGCAAGCGCCTCAAGACTTTTTTTACGATCAAGATTCACGGTTGTCACCTGATTTTTTTTCCAGGCTTCATTGAGCAATTCTCTTCTGGTCTTGCCATCGGTTGATCCTGGCGGCACTGCATTTAGATAATTTGACACAAGCGGTGAAAACCGATATTCGCTGTCTGGTTCAAGATTGAAAACCTCAGCCAGTGAATTGGGTGGTGTATCTACTTTTCTCCAGAAACCATGCATTTGCAAAATTGCTAGCGTTGTTAGCCCGGTGCCGATGCCGCCGGAAATTACAAATTGCCTGTCCCCAGCATAAGTAGAATGGGTTAGATAAAGTCCTCCGGCCACTATGCCCATTACGCCGGACTGGAGGAAGTTTAAATTGTAATTCCATTGCAACCATCTGGCCCGACTCTGGAGTAATTGCGCCAGAACGATATGGTAGTTATAGTTGAGTTCTTCATCAACTTTGTCGGCCGCTACCTGGATTTCCAGGGCACCCTCAAGGGTTTTTTCCAATACAAACAACTCTAACTCGTCGCGTCTTTTACTATCAGTATTATGCAGGCTGACTAATTCGTCGATTTGTGGCTGAATGTTTATGAGGTGCACAGCCTCTGCCGTTCCAACCCTATATTTAACCGAGCTTGAAACACCCCGGGAAAAGACAGGACTGTCTTGAGAGGGGCCTTTTATCAACTTTAGCAAAGCCAGTAACTCATGGTCAAAATCCTGCACAAATGTATGCAGTGACCATAACAATAAGATGCGAGAGTTGAGTAAGCCCAGGCTGGCTTTATTTTTATCGGCAATACCACAAAGATTTTTTGTGTTTGAAGCATCTATATGGTAGCTGCGCTTCCACATGGCAAAGAGTTCTTCTCTATGTGTTTTATCTGAATCCAATGACTTTGAGTCTAAATATTTAGTCACCAGTGGCGGCATACCACTAGTATCTACAGGGGTGCCATCGACTATACCTGCCAATATTTTTGGCGGCGCCACATGGCTGGCCTTAGCCAGGTGCCCATACACTCTGGAGGCCGTGCTAATGGTTGTGCTGAGCGATCCACTGGTAGTGGTAAATATTGCGGACGTTATAAATTGATCGTGCATGCGCATACAAGGTTCTAAGGTATAAAAGGTAGAAAGCTGGGCAAAGTTGGCAAGGTTAAAAAGAGAGAAAACGAATTGCTCCTTTCTTTCTTCTTTTTTCATGACATCATAAGCATAGGTAAGCTCAAGATCAATTTTGTTGCAAGCCTGTCTAACCTCAAGCACCCCGCGGAGAATCTTTCTCAACATCAAACTCTTGAGAAGAATTGTGTCTGCCGAATCATTATCTGAGAGCAGACGATTTAAGTGTCCTCGCACACCTAAAATTTCAGCTGCCTGCATGGCCTCGGACTGGCTAAAGCCAACTGGTCGGGTATAGGTGTAAGCAAAACATTGCGGCGCCAAAATAAGCCCGCAAAGAAAAATTGAAATGAGCCGGGGTAAAGCAAACAACATATTCACGGAATTGTTGCATATTGAAAACAGCATATTTCGCTCTTATTCGTGAAAAAGTTTCACATAGTCAGAAAAGCATTCAATATATTGATATTACATATATCTATACCGGGTCTTGCCATACACTATGAACTAGCTATGAATAGAAGAAATAGGATAGCCCTGAATACCGCCCACGAACATTCTCGAGAAGGACAAGACGTAATTGAATAAAAATACCCCTTGCATTCGTAGACAAAAAAAGTCACTATATCTGGTGTAAAATCTAATGGTGGTTTATGTAAGTTACCAGTACAATGTCAAGGAGTTTTGGGATGGCAAAAGCTAAAAAATCGTCCAAGAAAAAAGTGGTTAAGAAGAAAGCCGTAAAGAAAGTGGTTAAGAAGAAGGCACCAAAAAAGGTAAAGGTTAAAACAAAACGCAAACCCAATGCAGCGTTCATGAAACCAATGACGCCATCTTCTGCGCTCGCCGCAGTAATCGGTGCTTCTCCGAAACCGCGGACTGAAGTCACCAAAAAAATCTGGGAGTACATCAAGAAGAATAAACTGCAAGATAGCCATAATAAGCGCAATATCAATGCAGACGAAAAGCTCAAGCCCATTTTTGGTGGTAAGAAACAAGTCTCCATGTTTGAGATGACCAAACTGGTCGCTGGACACCTAAAATAACTTTAGGAAAAAGCAGCTACAAATCATGAAGTCAGTCGAAAGCAAAAATTTGCTTCCAGACTGACTTTATGATTTCTGTCAGATAATCTTTTTGTGATGGTTATTATGCTAAAAAATCTCCTCTTTGTTGTGCAACTGCTGATACTTTGCCAAATAAGCCCCACTTGGGCGCTTGAACCTGACGAAGCTGATCAATCTGAGCCGGTTGATCTGGTTGATACAAGCGGTCAAGACAATCACCCGCTCGATACAGTTACATCTATGGACGCCTATAGTAACATCGGCGAGCAAACAGCTACTTCTCTGCAATTCGCTGCCAAATATGCCGCCAAGAACGGCCACTATGATAAAGCGATTAGATTATGTCAACTGGCACTGGACAAAGACTACAATGATATGGACGTGCATATGACTTATGCCGGTGCCTTAGAAGATAAACTCGACGGACAAAGGGAAAAGGACCACGAGCTTCTCAACAAATGTGTTAGAGAATGGCTGATTGTTTATAGAACCGAAGTTGGCGATGAAAAATCATTATCTTTCCATGGCATCAATCCCCTTGGACATTTTTACGAAGACGAAGACAGAAGCATGCCGGCTAGAGCACATCTTGTTACTCTGACTGGACGTGCGCCCAAACCCTGGGAAACAGACGACAAATACCTGAAGTGGGTCAACAGACCTACTACTGCAGTTGCTGGTCAATTGCTGAGTACCAAAGCAAGCAACAATACCAAGTAATCATTCATGCGAGCAATATTTTGTTCAACTGCAATATTGGCGCTTATGCTCTATATGGGTCTTACCGCATTAGCCCAGGAGCAATCAACTGCTGCTGCCGATAATAACAATACTGCCGATACTTATCCTCATATTAGCGCTCTTGAAAATGCCATTCTCGGTCAGAGTTTTCCTGGACAGCCCTTAACCGAACGCCTGGGAAGAATGGAAAAGAAAGTCTTTGGCAGCGCTTCTACTAATCCCGACCTGAGTGAACGCACAGATGCTCTCGATGAATATACAGATAAACAAATGCACAAAAAACTTCTCCAGGCCGCTATGGATGTGGAAGCATCAAGTCCGGAAGAAGTTTTGTCTAGTTCAAACCAGACTGATTATCCGCATGTTACCGCTTTAGAGCAAACCATCCTGGGACAGACTTTTGCCGGACAACCACTTGCCGATCGGCTCAGCCGCATGGAAATTAAAGCCTTTGGCAAAGCTTCCAATAGTTCAGACTTGAGTGCCCGCACCGACGCACTTGAGACATATGCCGAAAAAACATTACATGTCCATCCTTCCACCATTACGGAAGATAACACCACAAACACTGGCTCCCAGAAGGGCGGGTTATTCTCCAAAGTGGGACAGGCACTTTTTGGCATGGCCGCGCCAAACATGAATGGTATAGGTGGAACATTCGGCAGAGGTGGTGGACTTGGATATGGCGGAGGCGGACTGGGCGGCAGCGGTATGGGATTTGGTCCGATGGGCAATTTTGGCGGTGGAGGAATGCGCCGCCAGCAGTCCCCGCAGCAACAAGAACCAGAGAAGCCGGCGCCAAAACCAGAAGATCCAGCCGTTTATGCACCGGCACCACCGGATGCCAGTGCCAGACTTATTATAAAAGTAGGCTGGTGTGAAGTAAAAGTATTTGGCCACACATTTGCCAATATGCATTTACCAGAGCGTCTTGGTCAGCTTAACCACGAATTAAATTTTGAGCCTGGAAAATCAAATATACAGCTGATGGATGATATAGGCTTGATGATTAAAACTGTGCAAACCCGTAAACCTGCTATCCCGGTAAGTCAACCTTAATTGCTACGTGTTCTAGCGGGGGCTGGCTGTTTTGTCGTGCGGCATCTTGAGCACAAGGACAGCACATGGTGCAGCATCAACAATGTCGTCGGCCACGCTGCCAAACCAGAGGCGGCTGAAGCCATGGCGAGCATGACTGGGAACAATAACTTCATCAGCGCCGAATTGCTTGCATGCCTGAGCAATCACCTCGGCAATCTCCTCACCGGCCATAATATCGGCTGTAGCATTAATGTTAAGTGACTGTTTAAGCGTGCGCGCCATACGATTAAGCACCGCCTGTTCTTCTTCTCTCTCCTGCGCGACAACATCAGGGATGCCTTCCACCGGAGCATCGGCAAAACCAGGCACCATCACATGTATCAGGTGAATCTCCGTGTCACTGGCATATTTTTCTTTTAAAATATGTTCAAGCGCGCTTTCAGCACTTTGTTCGCCGTCAATGGCCACAACCAGTTTCATAATCTTTCCCCCGGTTATTTAACTTGTCTGCCTATTATCCCAGATGCCATAGCACCTGACATCGTCCATAGTAAACACTGACTTATAATATTTGGCATGAACCAAATCAGACTGGCTACAAGTGATGACGCCGCCGAAATACTAGCTATTTATGCACCATACTGTGGCAATGACTCGGCTGTGTCATTCGAGATTGAACCACCCTCAATCGAAGCAATGAAAGAACGTCTGAGAAAAACGCTAGAACAATATCCATGGCTTGTATATGTTTTTAATGATTCGGTACTGGGTTACGCATACGCCACCCCATTCAGAGCGCGGGCTGCTTATCGTTGGTCGGTTGAGACAACAGTTTATGTAAATGACACAGCCCATAGAAATGGAATCGGCAAAGCGCTTTACTCTTCATTGTTTGCCATTCTACGTTTACAGGGCTTTGTCAATGCTTATGCCTGTATTACACTGCCTAATCCAGCCAGCATTGGAATGCATAAGTCATTTGGTTTCACCGACGTAGGTGTTTACCATCAGGCAGGATATAAAGGTAGCGCCTGGCATGATGTTGGCTGGCTGGAATTACAATTACAGCCAAGACCAATTGTTCCGGCAGAACCGCGGCCATTATCTGCCGTCATCAATTCACCCGAATTTCAACAGGCACTAAACTCTGGTCTGCGCATATCTGCTCTGAAGAAATACTAACTTAACATTTGGTTTCTGCGGTAATATCATTGGGCATATGCTGAAAATGGATGATGAGAAGGCTCTGGGAGGATAAAACATGGCAACAAATAAATTAAAACAGGTGTCTGAGAAATACCTTAATTCAACCGAACGTGAAGCGATTGCAAAACTGATGAAGCTACATCAGCCTATATTAAAAGAACTGGAAAAATGGAAAGAACAACGAGAAAAGCTGGAAACTACACTTATAGACCAGATGGAGATTGTTGGTAAAATCCTGAAACCATATTATGAGCAATCACAAAAAGCGTTGGTAAATATAACCGGACAAAAGCGGACAAGCGCCAGATATCCGAATAAAAAATCAGCTTCAAAAAAGAAAAGCAGCGCCAAAAAATCCAAATAACGGATTTTTAGCCGACCATTGAAACAAATGGCCAGGGGTCAGGAGAAGCTCTGCAAAAGCAAAGCAACTCCTGCCGCCACTAACCACTTCTAAGCTTTAGCTTTGACTTTCTCGTCGACAGCACGTTTAATGTCATTAGCGCCATTGGCCTTGAGAATATCTTCAGCGCGTTTGGCTTCATCGCTATTCTTCGTATGAACTGACAATAAAATATTGCCCTCGCGAAGTTTTCCCTCATATTGCTTAGCTTCGTATTCTGGAATCCCTAAACCAATTAGACCACCAGTTATACCTCCTACGCTGGTACCAATTGCAGCACCGCTTAAAGCAGCCATGATTGGTCCGGCAGCAATGAATGGTCCGGCACCAGGAATTGCCAGTACACCGATGCCTGCGAGCAGGCCCAGCGCACCGCCAACCAATGCTCCGGCGCCTGCACCGGTAGAGGTGCCTTCAGGAGCCTTACTGTGTTTTTCATGACCCATATCTTTGCTTGTGCGTTTGTCAGGCATGAGCGCAGAGATATTATCCCCAGTGAACCCAGAGTTACGTAAAGCGACCACAATACGGTCGGCTTGAATTTCGGTGGGTACTATACAAATTACTGCTTGTGACATAAATCCTCCTATTTTGGATTTGTAAACTAATAGACTATTTTTGTTCTTTAACTTCCAATTCATTCTTATAGTTTTCGCCACAGCATTGCTGGGCTAATTTTCCTATAATTTTCTTTTCCCTTAGATTATCGACTGGACCACGAAGTGTCATACAACCTTTTTGGTTGATGATCTTCACGTTCTGAGCATCTGAGGACAATCCTTTGTAACCAACGATTTTTCTACGCAAATTTGCGCTTATTTCGACGTCCCGTTTATCATTAGATTGGTCCTGAGCTGTAAGACTAGAACTGCTGCGATCACGTTTGTTCACAGTCGTATTATCCACGTCATGCCTTCCTTGAGCATAAACATTCACAGCCACACTTGAGCTAATTGCCATCGACAAAATCAATCCTATACCTATTCTTTTTCTTTGCATTGCTTATCTCTATCCTCACTAATTTTGTAATAATCATCTTTTTTGCTGCATCAAAGCAGCCAAGGAATAGCCCTTTCCTTTGCGCAGAAGACAATTTAACTTCTACCTACAATCACTATAGACCTGTTTGGCATCAATGTCCGAACTAGATTTAGACTGCTTAGAGCCGGGACAAATATTAATAACCCTACAACTCTATTGCACCGTCAGTCTGCAGTATCAAAGTAGACATCTTGCTTAAATGTGATCGTTCTCTTAAATCGTGAAGCGCCGGGCCTGGGAGGAGTCGAAAAGACTTAAATCTTCACTACTTCTCCAACATTAGAGAGATGAATTCGTATTAGCATCACCGTGCCGCTGCAGGGCATTCATGATTTTCGGTAGAGCCGCAGTTGCTGCCGACTCGCCATTTTTGATAGCCTCTTCCAGAGCCTCTTTATTGCCTGTCATAATTTTTATGCCGTTTGTGTTCGGTTGAATCAGTATGTCTGCTTCACCTTCCTGGCGCATATCTAGTTCGGCAACACTAATATCGGAGGCTCTAATCAAAACATCTTTCAGCATTGCAAATTTTTTAGGATTCTCTTCTTTAATTGTAGGATCCACGTCTACTGCAATGATCAAATCGGCGCCGGCTGCACGCGCTTGCTTAGCGGGAACATTCGCTCTTAATGCACCATCCACCAGCATTTTTCCATCAATAGCTAAAGGCTCAAACATTGGTGGCAAACAATTGCTGGCCTGCACCGCAATCGGTAAATTGCCGCTTGAAAAAACAAATGTTTTACCGGTAATAAGATCTGTGGTTACAGCTGAAAATGGTGTTTTCAAATCAGTGAATTGAGCTGGAAGTGTCTTGTCTAAATAGGCTTTGAAACGGGCACCGTTAGTTATGCCTGCCTCCCCCTTTTTAGTGATATCTCTTTCTGCCTGGGCAAAGGGAAAGAAAATGAGACGCGGTGCCAGTCTTGGTATCATTGCCTTTTGAACAATGTCATCCATGTACGCTCTTTCGATCTCATCCACGCTCATGCCGGCAGCATACATAGCGCCGATGGTGGCACCAGTGCTGGTACCAATTATATAATCAATAGGTATTTTATTTGCATCCAGTACCCTCAACACTCCGATTTCGGACACACACTTGGTGCCACCGCCCCCCAGAGCCAGAGCAACATGTGGTTTGGACTTTAAAGCCAAAGCGGTTGAAATAGTTTCTGCCGGCGACTGCAGTATCGCCTGAGAAAACACTATCAAAAGGAAAATACTGATTAACAACCATTTCGACATAAACTTCCCTACCTTTACTTAGAGCAGGCATTGTAGCACGTTTGCTCCGTATTCACTTCACATCCCGCTTGTCGTACCAGGATGCCTTCTTGACCGATATAATAAAAATGCTTTCAGACGTAACTTTCAGTCAAGATGGCATAATATCTTCTATTGAATGAGGTATGTCTATGACTAATGCCAAGCATCTTCTCAGCCCTTTTGACTTGGATGGACTGCATTTAAAAAATCGGGTGGTAATGGCACCCCTGACTCGCTCGCGAGCGGGTGAGAAGCGCATACCTAATGCATTAATGGCTGAATATTATGCGCAGCGGGCATCAGTGGGATTGATTATCAGTGAAGCCACTACTATTTCGCAGCAAGCAAATGGCTGGTTACATACGCCAGGAGTTTATAGTGATGCGCAAGTTGAGGGTTGGAAATTAGTTACCACAGCAGTGCATAAAAAAGACACGCCCATGTTTCTGCAACTCTGGCATACCGGCCGTGCTGGTCATAGTGATTTTCAACTACAAGGACAATTACCGGTTGCTCCTTCGGCGATTAAGATTGAGAATTCCAAGCCTACGCATTCACCAACAGGCAAAAAAGAATATGAAGTACCGCGCGCATTATTAGAGAACGAAATTAAAGATATCGTCAAAGATTATCAAACTGCCGCTAAAAATGCTAAGCAAGCTGGTTTTGATGGTGTGGAAATCCACGGCGCCAATGGTTATTTGATAGATGAGTTTTTGCAATCAAAAACCAACCATAGAAATGATAATTATGGCGGCAGCACAGAAAAGCGATTTCGTTTTCTAAAAGAAATTGTCCAATCTGTTTTAGAAATTTGGCCATCACACAAAGTTGGTGTGCGCATCTCACCCAACGGCACTTACAACGATATGGGCTCTCCCGACAATCATGAAACATTTTTGTATGTGGTGCAACAACTGAGCCAATTCAACCTTGCTTATTTGCATATGGTTGATGCTTCCGCTCTTTCGCCTTTTCATAGCCTTGACCAACTTGTGACATTGGCTGAATTGCGCCAGAATTTTAATGGAGCAATTATGGGCAATGGCGGTTACACAAAAGAAACTGCTGAAGCTAGAATTGCCGCCAGCGAAGCAGACCTAATTGCCTTTGGCAGACCAATAATCACTAATCCGGACCTGGTAGAAAGATTTGCAAACAACTGGCCATTAAATTCGTGGGATGACATGTCGAAATTCTACGCTTTTGACGCTCAGGGCTACACTGACTATCCTACTTACGATCACAGTAAATCTCTCGTTGGCTAAAAACACTTTTGCGCGAAGAAAATAAGCATTCGCTTCATGTCCCGCTGAATTTTTAGCCAATAGACTAAGAATATTTTGGGGTGCAATTATATTGTTTTTCTATTACCGGCAGATTAGTTTTGATTACATTCAAGAAGGCTTTTGCTGCCGGACTTAATTGAGCCGCTTTATGCCACATAATACCGGAAGTCACACAAAGTGGTTTGCCCGGTAAAGACATAAGGCGCAAGCCGTCGTGGTTTCCCACCGCTGTCCGGGAAAGAATAGTAGCTGCATTGCCTCTTTCAGCAATTGTAAGCAGAGCATGTATATCGTTCATTTCAACAAGAATTTTTGGCTCAATCTTTTCTTCAGCAAGACGTTGGTCGACTTTACGGCGGATGGCAGATGCACCACTCCGGCCAGGTAGCGCAAATGGGATGGCGCTTAAATCACTGTATTCCAACTTGTCTTTTTTACCAAAAGGATTTTCTTTGGCAACAACAATCACTATTTCTTCTTCAAATAATCCTTCTGTTGCAATTTCTTCAGAATCCGGCGGCAAAAAGGAAAGAGCAAAGTCAACTGTCCCATCCAAAACAGTTTGTTCGACTTCATCGGGCACACCGGATTGAACCACAACCTGAACCTGGGGATTAGCCTCATTAAAGATTACAAGCCAACTGGGAATTAATTCCTGGCTGAAAGAAAACAATGTGCCAATACGTAAAGTGCCGCGGCGCACTCCTTGCAGATCGGCAATTTCTTCCTGAGCTAGCTCAAGGGCACGAACAGACTGCTGGGCACGGACGAGGAATAATTGTCCAGCTTCTGTCAAGCGCACCTGGCGTCCAGTGCGAATAAATAATGGCGCCCCTAATTCTTCTTCAAGCTGTTGTATATGTATAGATAAAGTAGGCTGGGATATATATAGTGATTCAGCTGCGTGCGTAAAATGCAAAAGTTCAGCCGCTCGAATAAAATATCTAATATGTCTGAGTTCCATTGACCGTTGCCTTTTGTATCATTGTAGCAAAGCAGAAGATTTCAAGGAGCAAATTTATGTGGATTGTGCAATTAGCGATTAGACGCCCCTACACCTTTGTAGTGGTCTCCATGTTAATTGCACTGCTTGGCGTGTTATCAATTACCCGCATGCCAATAGATATTTTTCCAGTCATTAATTTACCAGTAGTGAGCGTTATTTGGAGCTATACCGGCCTGCCGCCCGAAGATGTGGAATCGCGAATAGTAACGGTATCTGAACGGGCGATGACTACCGTTACCAGCGAGATTGAACATTTAGAATCAAATTCTATTAATGGACTAGGCGTTATAAAAGTTTTCCTGCAGCAGGATGCTGATATAGGCAAATGCGTAGCTTTAATGAGCTCAATCAATCAAACTATTTTAAAAGTATTGCCGGCAGGCATTACGCCGCCGCTTGTGACAGCGTTTAGCACATCTGATGTGCCGGTTTTGCAACTTGGTGTAAGCAGTAAAAGTCTTTCTGAGTCAGAACTTTTTGACTGGGGTTTAAATTTCATTCGCCCACGCCTTGCCACTGCTGGTGGTTGCTCGGTGCCTTTGCCTTATGGTGGCAAGCAGCGCCAGGCTATGATAGATATAAATACCAATCAGCTATACGCTAAAGGTTTATCGCCCAATGATGTTACCAATACTTTAAATCTGCAGAATTTAATCATACCTTCGGGAACCGCCAAAATTGGCGTAAAAGAATATCCTGTCAAATTGAATAGCAGTCCCGCCACCATAGCTGAGCTGAATGATTATCCTATTAAGCAAGTCAACAATGCCAGCATTTATATAAAAGACATTGGTTTTGCTCACGACGGTTTTGCTACCCAAACTAATATAGTCAATATAAATGGACTGCGAGCCACGTTACTCAATGTCCTTCGTTCTGGAGAAGTTTCAACTTTAGCAGTAGTTCAACATGTCAAAGATGCGCTGCCTGCATTAATGCAAACATTACCTAAAGAATTAAATATAGATATATTGACTGATCAGTCGATATTTGTAAAAGCAGCTGTACATCAAGTTGTAAATGAAGCTACCAGTGCAGCCTTGCTTACAGGTCTATTAATGTTAGCTATTTTGGGCAGCTGGCGCAGCACTTTTATTGTGGCTATCTCAATTCCGTTGTCTATATTGGCTTCAATTATTGGTCTAAACATTTGCCACCAAACACTGAACATTATGACTTTAGGTGGATTAGCTTTAGCAGTAGGTATGCTGGTTGACGATGCTACTGTAGAAGTAGAAAACATTCACCGTAATTTAGCATTAAATAAACCAATCGTCACTGCTGTCCTTGATAGTGCTGCTCAAGTAGCTGTGCCTGCTTTTGTCTCCACTGCAGCCATTTGTATTGTTTTTGTGCCTGTCACTCTTTTAACTGAGCCGGTGAGATCTTTATTTGTACCTTTAGCTATGGCAGTTATTTTTGCTATGGCAGCATCATATTTTTTATCTAGAACACTGGTGCCGGTAATGTCTGTTTATTTACTCAAACAAGAACATCCGGAATTTAAAGACCATCATAAACAAACTAATTTATTTACCCGCATTTACTTATTTATAGACAATCACTTTAATGCGTTAAGAGATCGCTATCATGTTCTTTTAAATAAGTGTTTGCAGTCACGCAAACCAGTAATAATTGGTTTTGTTGTTTTTTATGCTTGTTGCTTTTGCTTAGTGCCTTTTATTGGACAAGATTTTTTCCCTACTGTTGATGGTGGACAATTGCGCATGCACATTATTGCCCCGGCAGGAACCAGAATTGAAGAGACCGAACGGATTTTCATGCAGGTAGAAACGGCAATTAGAAAAATAATTCCCCCTGATGAAATCAAAGTTATTACTCAAAATATGGGACTGCCTACTAGCGGGGTAAATTTAGCCTATGGTGACAATATTACTTTTAGCAATTTTGATGGCGAAATGCTCATTACTCTGGTGCCGGACCACAAAGTTTCAACCTTTGAATATCAAAAACAGATTCGCCAATATTTGCACGACAACATGCCGCAAATCAAAATCTTTTTTCAACCGGCAGACATAACCAGTCAAATTTTAAATGCTGGGTTGCCGGCACCAATTGATGTACAGGTAATTGGACGCAACAAGGTCGATAATTATAAACTGGCCTTAGCATTGAGAGAAAAAATTGCTTTAGTTCGTGGCGCCGTTGATGTTACTTTATTACAGGTGCCGGACCAGCCACAGCTAAATATAAATGTGGACAGAAGCAAGGCCTTGCAATTTGGTTTAACTCAACATGATGTAGCTAATTCAGTTTTAATTTCACTTAGCTCCAGTTTTCAAACAGCTCAGAATTATTGGGTGAATCCACTTAACAGTGTTAACTACAATCTGGCTGTGCAGACACCCACTTATCAAATAAATACTATTGATGATATAGATAATTTACCAATCACAACTGCAAAGCTAAATCAGCCGGAGTTACTTAAAAATCTAGGCACCTTAGGGCGCAGCACTACCGCGGCTATAATCAGTCACTATGGCATTCAGCCGGTATTTGACATTTATATCAATACGGAGAATCGAGATCTTGGTGGAGTCACTCAGGATATCAAAAAAGTAGTTGAACAATTTCGGGAGCATGCTCCTCGCGGTACACTTTTATACATTAGAGGACAAGCTGATAGCATGAATAAAGCTTTTGGCGGCTTGCTTAGTGGTTTACTTTTTGCTCTGATATTGATCTATCTTTTGCTTGTAGTCAATTTTCAATCCTGGATAGACCCGCTCATCATTCTTATGGCCATCCCGGGCGCATTTGCCGGCATCGTCCTCATGTTATTTGTTACCCAGACAACATTTAGCGTGCCGGCTTTAATGGGGGCAATTATGAGCATTGGCGTTGCCTCTGCCAATAGCATTCTTATGGTCACATTTGCTAATGAAAAGCGCGACGAAGGATTAAATGTTATAGAAGCAGCATCAGATGCTGGTTTTACACGGTTTCGCCCCGTTGTTATGACAGCCCTGGCAATGATTATTGGTATGTTGCCTATGGCCAGTGGTTTGGGTGAAGGCGGTTCAGCAAATGCACCTTTAGGACGAGCAGTTATTGGTGGTTTATTAATTGCCACTTTTGCCACTCTTTTATTTGTGCCATTAATCTTCACTCTATTAAAATCTAAGATTAAACCCGAAAACGCCCACTAACAGAGGGATTCCGGACGCATTACCTTTATCTATACCTGGTATGGAGACCAGGTATTGGACGGCCCAGTACTTGAAGGTTTAGGCTGGAAGTATGGAAACAAGGAGTCAGACCAATGAATACGCAATTAAAAATTACCCGAAAAGTTAAAGGCTTTACTAATGTATATGTAATCGCCCCGGTAATTATGTTTGCGGCATTAGTGACAATCGGAACAGTACCGCGCCTATTTACCCAAAGCAATCTAAACAATATCCATCAACAAGTTGTTTCTGACATTCCCTCAGTGCAAGCGACAGTGGTTGCACCAGCTGATAGCAGAACAACTTTACTCTTACCGGGTGACACCCAACCAATTCAAAACATTCCTATATATGCCCGCGCCAATGGCTATGTGCTTAAAAGACTGGTTGACATTGGCGACAATGTTAAAGCTGGTCAACTTTTAGCCGTTATTTCAACACCGGAATTAGATCAACAAGTTGAACAAGCCCAAGCTAATTTAAGACAAGCTCAAGCTGCTTTAACGCAAAGCTTAGCTGATCGCACTAACTTTACCGCTCAGTTATTTGCTTCCCGAGCTTCAATTAAACAAGCTCGTACCAATCTTGCCTACAGCGATACTGAATACAAAAGATATCAAGATTTGTCCGCTCAAGGTGCAGTTTCTTATGAACAAAGAGACCAATGGCTGAAACAATTTGATGCCGACACTGCCGGCTTACAAATTGCTCAAGAAAACGAAAAGGCAGCCTTAGCTCAAGTTGTTTCAGCAGATGCTCGCATTGATGCTGCTAAACAATCAGTTGAAGCCAGCCAACATTCAGTAGGTCAATTAAAAGCATTACAAGGTTTCCAAAACATAGTTGCTCCATGTGATGGCGTAATTACAGACAGGCTAGTTGATGCTGGTGCTTTAGTTGCAGCCGGTGGTGCTAATGGTACAACTCAATTACTGACGATGGCGAAAACAGATGTGTTGAGAATATATGTCGATGTGCCGCAAAGTGATTACCGTTATCTCCACAACGGTGACAAGGCTGACATTCTATTACAAGAGTTCCCAGGCAAAGTATTTGTGGGCACAGTCACCAATATTGCCGGCAGCTTGAATTCTAATTCACGTACATTACAAACAGAAATTAGAATAGATAATAAAGACAATGTTTTACGAGCCGGCTCTTATACCCAAGTACGATTTGTATTCAATCGCCAGGACCCGCCGGTAACCATACCAAGCAACGCCATGATAACCAAAAATGATGGGCCATATGTAGCCATAGTTAAAGATGGCAAAGTTGAATTCAATCGCATTGAAATTGCTAGAGATTATGGCAATAAGCTGGAAGTTTCGCAAGGACTGAAAGTAGGCGATATAGTCTTGCTCGATGCTCCAGATAATCTAAGCAATGGAGATAATGTCAAACCCGTTATACTAACGGCCAACAATAATGGGAGGATATAACAATGAAAGTAGTATTATCAATTAGCTTAGCCTTGTTTATCGCTCTCCTGTCAATTGGTACAGCTCAAGCTGATGAAAATCAAGCACAAGACACAATTGCTCAACAAACTAAAGTACTAGCAAAAATCAATGAAGCTTTGACTCGTGGCGCTATTACACCTGATCAGTCATCTGATTTAAAAGAGCAGCTCAACGGTATCGGCGCATCAGAAAGCTGGTATAAAAGTATTGCTGTACCTGTTCCACAAACGGTGGTAAAAGAAAATACAGAAAAATTAGCAGCCCTGAATACACAGATAGATAAGCAATTGCCGCTGAACTTAAGCAGGGTTACAACATCTACAGGCGGAACAACGTATGGCGAAATCAGCAAATTAATTGGCCATGCCGCAGCCAGCAATAAAATTAGCAACGCCCAAGCTGAAGAATATTACACCCAACTAGCTCAAATAGAAAATGATGCTGAAAGCCTAAAAAATGATCCGGCTAGTTCAAAGATTGAATTATCTGACTTGAATGGGCAGCTCAAACTATTAAAAGTCGACATCCAAGCCAAATCAAGTTTCAACCGATAAATCAGTTGAACTTGAGGGCTCAATTTCAGGGCGCGCTGCCGCTGTAATAGCCGCATCTAAAGAGGCTTTGTTAGTCAGCAAAGTATAGCGTCCTGGCCAATTCTTTCTACTCGAAATTTCTTTTTCTGGCGCCGACACCACCGCATTTTCTTTTGGTTGAATATTTTTTGTTTCAGGATTTGTCTCAAGTTGACTCGCCATCACTGCCGGTTCAAACACATATTGAGGAAGCGATACTTCAGAGGGTTCAGAACTTATTTGAGTTATTGGTTTTGGTTCGCCATTTTCCAACTGATTGCGGATTTGGCTATTGATCTCAATCAAATTTTGAAATAGTGAAGCAATTCTGCCTCTCAGTCCGGAAGCATCTTCGCCAGTGAAAGTGATGTCCAGTTTTCGCTCAGTGACATCGATGATATTGCGATTTTCAATGAATCTGATTACAGTGCGGTAATTTTCTTTAGTTGAAGGTTCAGCCAGGCCAAAATGAGAAATGAATATTTCTTTGATTTTATTGAAGACAGCTACTTCTCTGGCATAAAGATATTGCTTGTATTCAAGCACCGCTTTTTGCTTATCTTTTAGAGACCCATCGGCTGGATGTTTGTCTTGATGAGTTTCTAAGAATCTTTCTACACTCTTATCTGCCTCAAACAAAAGTTGCCAGCTTTCTTCCAATTCTTCCATGCAGGCCAACACCGGCCCATAGAATTGTGAGAGCTGTTCCTGGCGGAAACTAAGACTGCGTTCTCGCTCTTCCCTTTTTGCTTCATGGGCAAGCGATTGTTTGTTGGCCATCAATGTGAACCAGCCAGTGACAATGCCACCAAGAACACCACCAATAGTGGCTAGCACACCGCCAATCACGGCACCTAAAACAGTGGGATCCATGGCTTAAAACTCCATAAGTCATATTATTGTACACAACATATCCAATGATTGCTATTATATATACAATCTATATCTAAATGATATTGTAATCGACTTCAGTTTAGACTTTTCAAGAGATCCTTGGCATTAACCAGATCGGGACTGGTCAAACCTTCATTATACGCACCATATATAGTGGCCAGCGCAGTACAAGCTTCGTCGCCACGGCCCTGTTGTTGCCATAGTTGGGCCAGACTTACTGTAGAGCGCAGCTCCCATGCCTTGCTTTGTTGACGCCGAGCTGTCTCGATAGACTGGCGAAAACATTCCTCAGCAGCATGTTTATCGCCTGACTCCAGCAGGATAAGCTCGCCGTCAAGCCGTTGCATCTCAGCCTCGTGAGAGCAATCATCATGTTTTTGTGCCAATGCCAGGCCCTCATCCAATGCTTGACGCGCCT
Source organism: Candidatus Melainabacteria bacterium (assembly GCA_963847765.1). GTDB lineage: Bacteria > Cyanobacteriota > Vampirovibrionia > Obscuribacterales > Obscuribacteraceae > CAWKBA01. The sequence goes on from CAWKBA010000005.1 coordinate 42,084, forward strand.
TAGCTAATTGACCAGATTTCAAATAGGCTTTAGCGAGTACGCATAATTGCGCTGGTAGGGTTAAGACCGCAGCGATAGCCTTAAACGATTGCACTCCTTTTCCATTAGTGCAAGCGCTTCGTTTGGCTCGCCTTGCAATAACATGCCCGCTCCAGATAGGAAAATTCCTGTAGCCTGCCATAGAGCAAACCCTTGTTCGGATGAAATGGCAATCTCTTCTGCAGTTGCAGCTTGCAGTTTATCTCCCATCTGCAAATGCTGGTAAAGCCAACCGGTGAAATGCAAAGCGTGCGCCAGGCTGAAAGGATGCGCAATCTGGCGTGCCATGGTAATCATCTGCTCATTCATCTGAATAGCTTGTTGCGGATAGCCAAGATGCCACAGAGCTAAAGACAAATAGCAACGAATGTGCAACGCGGAATTCTGCCCGATATTGCTAGACCAAATGCGGCATTGCTCCAGATCTTCATATTGTGCAATCGCCTCTTCACAATATTTGCGGCAAGCAGCAAAATCGCCGCGATAAAATAATGTCACCGCTGGAGCCACATAAGCCTCCATAATCATGCCACGATCTTTGCTATTCTTCGCTAATGTCATCATTTCACCGGCAAGATCCATGCATAATTGCAGATCACCACGCACCAGATGCCAGCTCCAATTTCCCCACATGACCGCAAACAATTGCGTAGTCTGCCCAATCTTTTGACACAGTTCTCGGGCTCGCGCAAATGCAGGCCCGACCTCGTGAGCAGCATAACCCAGAGCAGCTTGATATACCGACCCCAATGGGTTAAGCAGCGCCAACTCATTGATGTCGCGTCCCGGTGATTCGGCTAATGTAGCAAGCAATTCCAGACCTTTTGTTAGATGGCTTATTGCCTCGATGTTTGCAAATTGTTCTTGAGCCCGCAACCCGGCCGCCAGCCAATAGCCAATCGATCTTTCTATAAGCCCCGCCTCAGTGAAGTGATGGGCGAGCAACTCTGGTTGGGTCTCCACAATTTGTGGAAATTGCGCTTCCAGAACTTGCGCTATACGCCCGTGAAATTGTTGCCGCTTACTCTTAATGAGTGCATTGTACAGGGCATCTTCAAGTAATGCGTGCTTGAAAATATAAATAGACCGCGGTGGCCGGCTCTTTTCATATAAAATTTCAGCTTGCACCAATTTGGCAAGCTCAGTATCAAGTGTCGATTTATCTGCGCTGGTAACAGCAGCAAGCAGCTCATAGCTAAACTCACGACCAAGAGTGGCAGCCAACTGAGCCACTTCTCTGTCACCTTCCATACGATCTAGACGGGCCATGATCAAATCTTGAAGGGTGGCTGGAATCTCACGCGCCGTCAAAGTCTTAATCCGTGTGCCGCTATCACCTACATTATTCAACACACCGGACTCCTGCACCATCGTTGTAAATTCTTCAATGAATAACGGTACGCCGCCGGCTCGATCGTAAATCTGATCCACCACTGTGTCTGGCAAATTGCTACCGGTTTTCTTGCGCATTAGTTCACCAACCTGACGCTTAGTGAGCCGGTTAAGAGCAAGGCTGGTTTGATGCGAGAGTGCCGCCCAGGGTGTGCGAAATTCAGGACGGAAAGTGAGCAGGGTTAAAATTCGGTCATGCAATCCTTCAGCAAGAAACTCTCCCAAAAATTCAAGAGTAGAAGCATCAAGCCAGTGCAGATCCTCAACAATAAACAAAACTGGTTGCTTACTTGAATATGCACGCAACCACTCTTTAAGCACCCGGAATATTTCTTGCCTTTCTCGCACTGGCGGCAAAACAAGAGAAGGGAATTTTTTATCCACAGGCAGTGATAAAAGTGAGGCAAACAGCGGCACCACATCTGGTTGCGCCAGATCATACTTTTCCAGGTGGTGCACCAGTCGCTCAAGCCGCACTGTTGGATCATCTTCGCGCCCAAATTGCAGTAGGCGCACGAAAAAATTACTCGCCGGATAAAGACCAGTGTTTTTAAAATGCGGTGAGCAATACCATTCAACGATGAGCGAATCCTCGGCTACCTGGATATGCTGTTTCATAGCATGCACCAGGCGCGATTTGCCCAACCCCGCTTCACCGATAAGCTGGACTACTTGACCCATGCCCTCTTGCGCCTGCTCCCAGCGATCTTTGAGCAGACTCATTTCCTGATCTCGGCCAGTCAGTGGCGTCAGACCCACCCGTCTTGTATCATCAATAACATCGCTCTGTGCTTGCACTTGAAAGAGTGCAATCGGTTGTTTCAGGCTTTTGATCTTGTGTTCGCCAAGATCAGTACACTCAAATTTGTCTTGAAGTAGCCGATGTGTAGACTGACTACAAACAATCTGTCCAGACTTAGTTACGTCTTTTAAATGCAAGGCTGCATTTCTAGCTTCACCAACAAGTGAGACATTATCTTCTTTCGTCTCCACAATGGCTGGTCCTGTATAAATACCAAGCCATGGCGCCAGTTCGACATTATGCTCACGACGCACTTGTTCACCGAGCACATTTAGCGCTTCGCGCATAACTAAAGCTGTGCTAGCGGCACGGCAAGCTGCGTCTTCGTAAGCAATCGGGTAGCCGAAGCATGCCAGTAAACCTTCTTCATTGCATTGCACAACTGTCCCTTCTGATTTCTGAACAGCTTGCTGGCAACATTTCTGAAAAGCTTGCAATACTTTGGACTGATCTTCAACATCTAGATGTTCAAGATAGTCCTCTGCCTCAAACAAATGGCAGCTACAAACAAGTACAGTCACCTGGCGACGCTCAGCTTCGCGAGCGCGTCCCTTGGAAGAAATGATAGACGACTGCGCACGTTCTTGGGAGCGCAGCCATATACTTGGCGAAGCCGGGTGATTAGCATTTGAAGCCACCCCCTCCCAACCAACGGACATAGGTTTGCCTTCAATCGTTTCCAGCTGCGCAATCACCGCCACGGCTGACTGAGGCCGGTCAGCAGGTTTTTTGGACAGAAGATTCAAAATCAATTCATCCAGGCTTGCTGGAATGCCAGGATTGTAATGGCTGGGCGGCAACGGAGTCTCTTCAATAAGGGCAATCACTATTGCTGGTACTGTATCGCCATAAAATGGTGTGCGGCCGGTTATCAATTCATAGAGCAGGCAGCCCAGACCAAATAGATCAGTTCGCTCATCAACAGTCTCAGCCCTTGCCTGCTCTGGAGCCATGTACGCCGGTGTGCCCACGATAGTACCGCTGGTAGTCAGTCTGACATTCACGGCGTGCGGGCGGGCTAAACCAAAATCGAGAAGCTTGACGCGCCCATTGGGAGATTCAAGCCAAACATTTTCTGGTTTGAGGTCGCGATGAATTAAACCTTTAGCGTGCGCCGCGGCAAGCGCTTGACCAATTTCGCGGCCAATGCGCAATATCTCACTCAGCGTTGGTCTGGTCTGCCTGTCCAACAAGCTATCGAGCGGTTCGCCTTCAAGCAACTCCATAGCAATGTAGCAAATATCGTTGTCCTGACCAACCTGATGGATAGTTACCACATGATCGCTTTTAACTTGAGCCATTGTCCGCGCCTCACGTAGAAAGCGTTGGCGTATGTCCTGGTCGCGGTTGAATTCCGCCTTTATTACTTTCAAAGCCACATCTCGCTTTAATTGCGTATCCTCAGCATGCAAAACAATGCCCATGCCGCCTTCACCCAGCATTTTGAGGACTCGATAGTCGGCCAACCAGCCAAGCTCATCAGGACTAATCGCTGGTGCTAAAAAAGCAAATTGATCGGACGACGCAGTGCTTGAAGGAACGGCAGCTCCTCTTACCACCAAACTAGCATCTGTATCACCTTTCTCGCCGAGCAACTCCAGCGACTGAGAACAACGCGAACAACCGCGTATGTGTTCAGTCAGTTCTGTAGCCTGTGAGCCGGAAATCTGTCCACGAAGCAATTGAACGATTTGGCTGGTTGTGGGGCAGGTGACAATGTCCATGGTCACTCTCTGAAAACCGCCACCGCATTATAGCAAATCGATATCTACTTTACATATCATTAGCTTCACTTCATATCCCGCTGGATTTTGAGCCAATAGGACAAGAACATTTTGGCGCGCGGTTTAGAATCGACAAAATTTAAAATGTTGTCTTCTTTATTGGCAGAAACGGTGTAATTCCAGCTGCCGTCTTCAACCAGATGATCATCAATCACACAAAATTTACAATGCATCAAAGCATTATCAACCGACCTACCGGCAAAAACAGGAATATTATCTTCGGCCAAAATTGCCAGAGCTATTTGTTCTTTTTTCCCTGCCGCTTGTGTTTTATCGGTCAGTATTTGCACATCGACACCACGATCATGCAGCTCAACCAGTTTTTTGATTATGTTTGGATTAGTAATACTGTAACTGGCGATATAACATTTACTCTTTGCCTGATCTAAAAACTGCAAAAGACGATCTTCGGCATCATCATAAGGCGTTAAATATGTTTCAACCGCAGTTGTTGGCACATTTGTTATTGGCGGATGAATAGTAACCGGCTCTTGCGCCGCCTGAGCATTCAGGCTGATAAGAAAGAGGCAAATAATGGTTATTAATTGGTGTCGCATACGGTGCTATGATACTATAGTGGAGATCAAGAGAGCAAGTTTGCGATCAAGTTCTAAAGCAGCCACAGCCAATTGATCATTTTTCTCTATCATCATCAAAGTTGATGGACGCACATAGTACAGAGTACATCCGGCACCATTCTCATGATCTACAAGAAGAAGCTCAACGGGTGCAAACAGTCCAGCTGAAATATCATGACGGAGCATAGTAATGGCTATGAGAGGATTACCCAATATGACACGAACTGCCCGACGATGTATTCCGTAATGAGAAATCCATTTCCCATGATCAATCTCAGCAAAAATCATAAAATCGCTCGGTCCTACAAAACGCTCAGTGACATCGCGATTGAATTGCTCTGCCGAAGTGACTGATGCTACCAGAGCATCAAAGTCAGCAATCGATGCGTGTCCAGTTTGCTCGTGCAATCTGCGCAGCACCTCATCGTAAGAAAACTTTGACTCGATCTCGAGCCTTACACCTTTGAATTCATTCTCTATTAATGAGGAAGTATTAGCTGACATGTGTTAAATACCGCTATACTTTTACTTTCGGTATTTCACATACATTGCTTACGATTTTTGCCACTTCGCTGGTAGTAAATGACTTGGTACTTAGCTCTTTGGCCAATAAACTTCCCAGTGTGCCGGTTGCGCCCGGAACCATTACAACTCGCTTGCTCATAATTAACAAACCTCCAATTAGTGAGGATGATAAATGGATTTGCGAATGTAGTCGATCATCGGTTGAATGTTTTCTACAATCTGGGCTTCAATGAGACGTGGACCCTTGCTGCTAATTGCCGCTTCAAATTGCTTATGGAATTCCTCCGCGGTCGTGGCGCGGCTGGCCGGCACGCCTTGTCCTTCTGCAATCTTGACCCAGTCGAGCGTTGGATTGTCGAGATTGATCATCGAATCCATTTTAGAGTTGGCATCGCCTTCGCGAACTCGCGCCAATTCGATGTTTAGAATGGCGTATTCATTATTTTTGAGAATGACTACGACGACATCAGCCTTGGTCCTGGCCATAGACCAGAGCGCCTGGGCTGTATACATTCCACTGCCGTCGCCTTCGAAAACGATAGTCTTGCGATCTGGGCACGCCACTGCAGCTCCAAATGCCACTGGCAAGCCGTTGCCGATTGAGCCGCCAGTACTTGCTTGAATATAGTCGTGTGCCCTGGCACCTTCTGTCTGTTGATAAATCGCCGGGTCTGTAGTGGGACATTCCATCACCACAATTGCATTCTCCGGCAATAACATACAGACACTTTGCCCAATTGCAACATCGGTCAGCACTCCCGAAGGTGGAGTACTTTTAGATCGTGCGTGGCGATTGGCCGGTTGGGCCGGTGCGCCGACTGCCTTGGCTAGATCGCTCAGTGCGGACAATATGTCATGCTCAACTGTTGCCAGCGTGGACACTTCGCACCCCTGGGGAACCTTCGAGAGCGGCTTATCTTTGTAAGCAAAGGTCGTAACCGGCACAAGCGCCCCTACAAGAATGAGCTGTTTATATGGTTCCAAAAATGGGTCAGCCATCTCGGGCAGATAAGGAATCAATTTGACTGGAACACGGCCTTCCCCTCTAGCAAAGCGGGATGGAGTGGTTTCGCCCAGCAAATCGGCACCGGTTTTCGCTGCGATACGACCGGCAAGCTCAAGTCCATCGCTATGCATCGCATGGCTGCCCAACACGATTGCTGTTTTCTTGCCGTTTGTGAGCAGCGCAACAACTTCTTGAATAGTCTGAGGAGAAACTTTTGGTGTTTCTATGGCCGGGGCTAGCACCGGTGGAGCGACTGCTGGATCCCAACTGCAGTTGGTGGGAGCAATTACCGTGCAGATTTTTCCAGCACCAATCCGCGAATAGCGCGTTGCTAATGCACCCAGCACCGCCAGATCGCTGGCCGATTTAGCTTCGTGCGCCCAATGCGAAACGACGCGTGCCAGGTCAACAATCTTGCCGTTGATAAGCTCATGCTCGGGATAATTGGCCTGATGATAGGTGGCGTTAGCGCCGACTATATTGACTATCGGCGTGTTAGCCCTGCCCGCGTTTTGAAGATTAGCAATACCATTGGCGAACCCAGCGCCCACATGCATAAGCGTGAAAGCAGGTTTACCGGCCATGCGTCCATATCCATCAGCCGCACCGGTGACGGTGTTCTCCTGGAGGCAGAGAATGGGACGGACATCTGCAGTCAGCCCCATTTCGTATACAAGCTGCATCTCGGATGTACCAGGATTCCCAAAACAAGTGTCCAACCCGGCGTCGACGAGTGCCTTGAACAAGGCTTGTGCACCATTCATGGTTGTGCCCGCTTTTTTCTCCGTGGACAATATTTTTGTGCCAGTCATGATTGTCTCTCCATTTCTTCTCGAAGCACATTCTAATATCTCTTACTGGATATATTCAATGCCAGGTCCAGACACAACTGACAACCGGGACGTCAATAGTTGGAAAGGAGATGCAATCATCGCTGACGCCTTGCAAAGAGATAACAATTAACAATGGGAGCTTATTATGACCAATTATACTTGAAGGAAGTAGCAAGCAAGAGGGAATTTTATGTCTCGCGTAGTTCTATTTGAAAAAACCGGCCCGGCTGATGTTCTTAAAAAAGAGGCGGCAACTTACTTAGAAAAAGCAGCATCAATGTTCACTACAACTGACATAAAAGCAAAAGTTTTAAAATCACAGGCTTATTATCTTTTAGGAGACATTTATCATTATGGTCTCGTATCTTTAACTAAGGCAAAAGATGATTATCAAATGGCGGTTAATATTCTTCCGCAAAATAAATCTGCTCAAAACGAACTGGATTTAATTGAAAAAGAAAAACCAGCCGAAACAAAATAGAATCAACCCGCGTCTGCGCATTGGATATTGAATCGGGTCAAGAATCTATTTCATTTCCATTTGAGCGTTTAACGGCACGCTCAGCAGCAGCCATGTGTGAGGAGGGATTACTTTTGAGAGCTCTTGTAATCCTCAATAAAGTAGTCATAGAAATATTGCGCGCTCCGTTTTCAACCTCAGTAACATAACTGCGATGCAGTTTAGCTAAGATCCCCAATTGTTCTTGCGAAAGTAAAAGCTCAATCCGCCGCTGTCGAAGAGAGTCACCCAGGCATGATAAGAAGAGATCATTAGTTTTTTTGTGTTTTTGCATGACTAAATCCTTCTATAAGGACTCAGTAAAATCACACCAAACAACCTGAGGGCTGCTTACAGAATCCGAATAAAATATGTCGAGCTGCCTCAGATAACGCTCATTGGGAGACAGTTCGCTAATAATCATAGGGTGTTCCAAAAGTTGAAACAACCGGATTTGATACTACATTCTCAAGAAAAATTGGCCCTGGCTTTAAATTGCCATATTCGATACTTGGCAATCCAAAGAAGCCCGTAGTCCGAGTATTGCACACAGCTTTTTGCTGATCTATCTAACATTGAATATATTTTGTCGATGATTTTTTTTCATCGATCAATCTCAGCCTTCGCAAGGCTCCATCTCAAATATTTGTATGCGCAATTCAGTATGTAGAAATATAAATTCCACTTTTCAAATACTTGTATGGTGGTTTGCAGTATTTAAGTGCACTTTTTTACCCGATCAATGAAAGTTTAGTTAGGGGGCACAGGAATTACGTCTTTAACAGTACTCTTCCAGACTTCTACTTCATGCATAGGACGTATTGCTGGTTCCGCAATCTTTCCAGTCTCTTCTTCTGAACCACTTGGAACAGGTGGAGGGATGAATGTACTCGGTGGTGGCACTACTACCAGATTATCTCCATCACTTCTGCCACCAGGAAACATAGAAGTCACATCTACAGTAGCCACCGGCATATGGTCTCTGCCGTTTCTCAAAGCCAGATAAAGTTTACTGGCACTGATAGCTTTAACTAATTTAGTGGTGTCCATCGGACTAACACAAACTGTCACTGAACTAGTCGGTATAGCCGTAGATTGTCCAGGATTTTTCTGATACATCTGCCCTACGGCAATGATTTCTACATCTGAAAGTATAGGAGCCACCTTGGTATCAGCACCGGCACCAACCATGGCCAGTATGTCGACGCGGCTATCCGGATTTACAAAACCAGCAACACCGGAGTTGTTATCAACACCAAATGTCACTGCTCTCATACCTGGTTTAAGTTTCGCATCAAAACCTAATGAAATTCCTTGTGGGGCCAGGTCATGCTGAGAGATTACAGCACCAGTTGCAATACCATATTTAGCAATTCGTCCAGTTGCCAAACTTGCGGAAGTAACGGCATCTTGAGGCACCTTGCTTTGTGCAATTTGATTTTCTTCTAAGGCATCGCTTGGTATTGCCTGCCCTTCGGCTATGTCCTTGACCGCATACACAACCTTGCTTTTGGCATTGGCTAATCGGTCCGCGTCGTTCTGTTTTATCTTCCAGATTGCTATTTGTTCATTGATAATTCCAGTTACACCTACGGCTATGCCGCCGGCAACAACAACAATAATCACTAAAAGGACAGCGATCGGTATTCTGGACAGCTGCAGTATCAGGGTTTGTAGCGGTTTCATAAACTTTTCTCTTCCTTAGAATTATTGGCTAATTCTTTTAACAATTGGACTATTTACGGGTTATGCCACATCTTTACTGTTTTTATTCACTAAGCAGCATTGATTAATCTTGCTCTCCAGTTTTATTAATTTGTCTAATTTGACCACACTTTCGGGGGATCTTAATTGTGAGTGGCTTGTGATAATTTCTTATTAAGCTGGCGTTGAGCGGGGACATTAAAAATGGCTTTTGATAAGAACAACAACTTGGTTGGCGGGTTAAAGGGCTCTTTTTTAGGTCAAAGAGCCACGCAAACAAGAATTAGATCCATGAGAGGACCTGAAATGGATAAGCTCAAAGAGGAATTGCAGGCATCGAATCCAAAGGAAAAAGAATCGGAAGAAACTAGTGCCCTTATGGAAGAAATGTTGAGTCGATTGGACCCAAAGAATTTGTAAGCAAGATTATATTAAACGTCATTATTCGAAGAGTAATTCTTCAACGTAACACCAAAACCAATTTTCACCTGGCTCCTGTGATTTTATTATCGGGTGAGTGGTACTGTGAAAATGTTTGGTCGCATGTTTATTTTTCGACGAGTCACAGCAGCCGACATAACCGCATTCAGTACAAAGACGCAAATGCACCCAATCATCGCCAAGCACAACACAATCTTTGCATTCATGCACTTTTGAGCTTGTGATGCGTATAGTTTTTATATGTTGACATTCAGCCAATTGACAAACCTGATTGCTAATAACGAAATTATATATAACATGCCTGGTAAATGGCTTATGGTTTATTAATTTCAGATACACTTGGCATGTATAGGATTAAAATGATTGAGTGAAGTTTTGAGGTAATTATGTTCACCTTATTAGAAAACGCTTTCCCCCGGTTGACTGAGGAAGAGATAGATCTCCTGTCGCCATTAGCCATTTGTGAAGAATACGCTGATGGACAATATGTTTTTAAAGCTGGTGATGAAGGCTGTGACTTAATTGTAGTCAAATCCGGATTGCTCGATATAGTTAATCCGGCAGACAACAATAAATTAGTGGTTACGCATGAAGCCGGCAATTTTTCCGGTGATATAGATTTACTTACTCGCAGACCCATTATTATCTCCGGAATTGCTCGAGGGAAAATACAAGTACTGCGCGTTGCCAACGAAAAACTGTCAGAACTCTTAATAAAAATTCCGCGCATTTCGGAAAAGCTAATTGTCGCTTTTCAAACCCGCAGAGAATTATTTGTTCAGGCTCACAAGCTGGGAATAAGAGTGGTAGGACCAGGGCGCTGTAAAATAACTACTCTGGTGCGTGAGTTCCTTTATCGCAACTTTGTCCCTTTTTCCTGGTTTGATACGGAGACTAAAGAAGGCAAAGAAATTTATTTATCTCTGGGCTCACCTGAAAAATTGCCGGTTGTAGACTGCCTTGGAGAGGTTCTCAGTCAACCAACCTTACATGAACTAGCCAAAGCTGCTCACATTTGGCAATGCTTTTATGACACAACAGTAGACCTCGTTGTTGTTGGCGCCGGACCAGCCGGAATGACTGCCGCTGTTTACGCAGCATCAGAAGGATTATCTACTCTTGTGCTTGATTGGATTGGTCCTGGCGGACAAACCGGCGGCTCTTCTATGATAGAAAATTTTATCGGCTTCCCGTCCGGTATTTCCGGACGAGATCTGGCATTACGATCTGTTATTCAGATGCTTAAATTCGGCGCTCAATTATATGCACCGGTGGCAATTGCAAAGATTATTCCTAATGATACTGCCGGGGGTTATCATACTCTTGTTCTTGATTGTGGTGCAACTGTCAAAGCAAAAATAGTTCTTATCGCTACAGGTGTGGATTGGCGCAAATTAGATGCTAAAGGAGCGGAACGTTTTGAGCGAGCCGGAATATATTATGCTTGCACAAGTATAGAAGCAGTTTTGCATGAACACGCAGATGTTGGCGTGGTTGGTGCAGGCAATTCGGCAGGGCAGGCAGCGGTTTATTTAGCGGATTGCTGCCCAGGGCGCAAAGTACATATATTTGCCCGCGGAAAACTTGGGCCAAACATGTCACAGTATTTAATTGACCGCATATTAGCTCATGCGGATATTGTCGTTCATGAAAACACGGTAGTTACCAGCATAATTGGCGATACTTCTATAGAAGAAATAGAAATAGATCATCAAGGTAAGCGTTCAAAACTTCCTGTCACGGCTATATTTGTTTTTATCGGCGCCAATCCGGGAGCTACCTGGTTGCCTGATTCTATAGCGCGAGATGAGAATGGCTATATCTTAACCGGTGATGAGGCATTACAGTCAGGCAAATGGCCTTTAAAAGACAGGCCGCCCTCTCGCTCAGAAACAACCATACCTGGTGTATTAGCAGCAGGCGATGTGCGCGCAGGCTCAACCAAGCGAGTAGGGTTTGCTGTAGGCGATGGCTCGCAAAGTGTAGCCTGTGTTCATGAATTGCTGACATTACGATGATTCAGTGCATGAATAGACAAATAGCCATCTCCGTATTGGCGCTAGTGATATCACTGCTGCCGGGCACGGTTCTGGCGCAAAGTCATGATTATGCCTACGTTCAAAAATCAAATGAGGCAGGTACTCTATGCAATCAAGCCACCAACCTCATGCATGCTGGAAATTTTGATCAAGCGCTGGATCTGTATAAAAAAGCGTGCTTATTAGATCCTAATGCCAATTCGGTCAATGTTCACACCAACCTTGGCATATTGTTTGAGACTACAGGCAAATGGGATGACGCCATCGCCGAACTCAATAAAGCCTTGCAAATTAATCCGGACATGCTTACGGCTAAACGTGGACTGGCCAGCAGTCTATGCGCAAAAGCAATTGAGTTAACCAAAGCCAATCAGTATGATGACGCTAAGGCTCTATATGAGCAAGCACTGGCAATAAAAGACATTCCTGCATCCGATTTAGCTAATCTTCATACCTGTTTTGGCGGCCTTTTAGAAAGAATGGGAAACTTTGACGCCGCGCTTGAGCAACACAAAATATCTCTTGATCTTGATCCGCAAAATAAAAACACGATTTATAATCTGGGTTGTTGTTATGAACATATTGGTGATGTAGAACAGGCAAAAAAATATCTGACAAAATATGTCAGTGATTTTCCAAACGAACCAAACCGTAATGTAGTTCTGGCAACGCTAAACTCTCTTAACCGCAGCCAGACACCATTGCCTCGCGAAGATAAAGATTCGCCGGATTATTTTAAAGATATTATTGCCGACAGGGTGGAATTATGGCCCAAAAAGGCAATGCCCCTTAAAATATTTATTCCATCTGGCGAGAATATTCCTGGTTTCAGAAATTCATTTACACAAATACTTATAACCAGTTTTAATGACTGGATAAGCGCAGCCCGTAATTATTTATCCGCGCAAACGGTATCAAATCCGGCCGATGCCGACATTGTCTGTACCTGGACTAGTACTACTAAAGATCTAACTCTGCAAGGTGCCGAACAGGGCGAAGCGCATAGATTATATGTTCGTGGTAAACATGGACTATGCCGGCTTACTCACGCAGAAATAAGGTTATGCTTTATTGATCCTACAACTGGTGCAATACTCAGCGACAAAGTAATGGCCGCTTTATGTTTGCATGAAATCGGCCATGCTTTAGGACTTAAGGGGCACTCAGCCAACAATGATGATGTTATGTTTTTTGCCACTGGTGAAACATACTCTCTGCGCAAATTATCTGCAAGAGACATAGCCACCATAAATCGCCTTTATGAAACGTATCAGGCAAAATTAAGTTCAGGCAAAGAATAGAAGGCATTTAACAGCTGTGATTTAACCTTATTTCTTGCCGGTCTCACAAATATCTCACAAATCCAGGGATTAATCAAAAGAGAGGTTCAGACTTATTGAAGTTAATAGTCAAAATATGAGCCAAAATCGGAATTCCAGTTTATCTCTTGAACCCGCCAGTAATTCAACTAATGGCGGCGGCAAAGCACCGCAATCACTAGCGGATAAAGAACAAGATGATGAAGAGCCGGCATTATATAGCAGGCTAGAAAAACTGTCATACCCTGGATCAGATTATACAGAATGGAAAACAACAGCAGAAGAATTGGTCCAGTATCAAATAGCAAAATATGGTGAAAAAAGCGACGAAGTTATCCAGACACTACATAGTCTTGGAAGGAGTAATCAGCAAATCGGAAAGTACGATGAAGCTGCCGCCTACTATTCACGCTATATAGAATTTACGAAAAAATTGTATGGCGAGCGCAGTGCAGCAGCTGCTAAGGCGATTGAAGAACTGGCCAAATTGAATGTAGTGCAAAAGAATTGGGCCGATGCTATATCCAACTATGATCAAGCACTGGCGATCAGACTGGAAAATATGGCGAAAAAAACTATGCCACCATTAAAACTCTTAGTGATCTAGGCAAGATCTGCCAGCATCATGCCAGTAGCAGATATGATGCTGCTTCTAGTTATTATTCACGCTGTATAGATGGTTCGAAGAAACTGTATGGTGAACACAGTATTGAAACAGCTCAAGCATTTGAAGATTTAGCTCAATTAAATGTAGTGCAGGGGAAATTGCCGGAAGCAGCATTCAATTACGAAGAGGCATTGACTATTTATATGTATAGAGACAATTATTTTGTCAATGGACAGGTATTACCAAATTGGCCGGCACGCGAGGCCAGCGCTAAAATACAAAGGACACTGGCAGATGTGATTGATCAGTGCAGAGCATCAGGCATTCAAATAAAGGGTAACCCGGAATACTTGCGCAGTAGTGCTGCGATTATTGAAGCTAATTTGAAGCAACGGCAATAGCTTTTCGCAATTTTATAAAGCAAATTATAAATAAAATACCGAATGTTAGATCTGCCATTCCAGCTATGAACAGGAATGGGGCTAAACGATTTTGGGCAAAGAGGATAATAGCTAAAAACGCATAGCTAAATTTTTCCACACAGGCTGCCGGAATTATGGCAACATAACGCTGCGGCTGGCGCGATATGATCAAAAACAATATCTGCCAGGCTAAAACAACACCAACAAAGCCATAATAAAATTCAGGATGGGTTATTGGTGGCGGTGTGCGTTCGCTAATTTGCTTTTCAAGGAAATACAAAGGCAGTGTTGCCAAAACACCGGAAACTCCCGCAATTGTAAATACTGCTCTGGCGAATTGCATTGAGATAACTTATTTCCTTGCAGTAGCAGGCATTGAATATATTAAGCGTAGCTTAGATTATATGACATGAAAGATATTAGCAGTTTTAAATTGATAAAATCTAGGATTAGGAATTATGACAACTAATAAAGAAATCAATCAACCGTCGAATCAGGACATCCAGCTTGAACTGTCCCGCACCCGCACGTTGACAGCTTTGGACAGAACTTTGCTGGCCTGGATTCGCACTTCACTTACTTTGATAGGCTTCGGCTTTACTCTGGCGAAGTTCGTCCACGAACTTATCGCATCAGGAACCATACATTTAGCTGATTCAAATTATCCCAGACAACTTGGTATCACTTTAATGGTACTGGGAATAGTCGGCCTTTTCGCCGGTGCTATTGACTATTGGCGTTCAGTAAAGGCTCTAAAGGCTACTACTCCTGCGTCTTACTGGTCGGCATCACTGATAGTGTCTTTAATTATTGCCATAATCAGCATACTGGTAATGTGCAGCCTGCTCACAAACTTGCGTCCTTAGTGAAGCCCTACAGATGACCAGTGTCATTCCAGAGGGAAATAATTGGCTCATCTAGACTGCGCCTGTAGCCCAGAATGCTTAATGAAGTCGGCTTCAAAACAAAAAAGCGGGAATCGATTCCCGGCAGCCCTAACCAGCAAGCAGCAATAAAACACAAGAAGTGGCCATGGGAAAATATAAGTACATTGCCAGTGTCTATTGCTTTTAGACGGGCAACTACTCGATCGGCTCTAGCAGAAATTTCATCAACTGTCTCACCGCCAGGACAGCCGTCCCGAAAAATATTCCAGCCTGGTCTGTCTTTTGAATATCGGCAGTGGTGCGTGATTCATAATCGCCATAATGCCATTCCATTAGATCAGGATCTTTTTGCGCCACTGCCCCAAAGCCGGCTAATTCACATGTTTTGCTGGCACGTTGCAATGGACTGGTATAAACAGCAGCAAAAGTCAGCCCCTTAAGGCGTTCGCCTAAAAGCACAGCGTTGTGTTCGCCCGCTGGCGTCAGCGGGATATCGGTGCGTCCGGTATGCTGCCCCGAAACTGTCCATTCTGTCTCGCCATGGCGGGCCAAATAAATGCGAGGCAATGTTTGAGCCATTAGTATTTTCCTTGTAATTTTTTCTATGTTACGATACTTGAGCCTTAGTGGCCAGCAAAGTCTTGCCAATTTGAGCAAACAGTATATACTGGCAACTTCCCCCAAGCCAGGAAAACAATGCTCAGACTGGAAAATATCACTAAAATCTACCCGCACGCCGAAGTGCTGCGCGACGTCACCTGGGAGCTTAAACCAGGCGATCGCATCGGCTTAGTCGGCCCCAATGGCGGCGGCAAGTCGACTCAATTCAAAATAATCACCGGTGAAGTAGAGCCTACTTCCGGGACAGTCATGCGGGCGCCAGACCTTAAAATTGGTTATCTCAATCAAGAATTTGCCATTACTCCTTCCAATACAGTCAGAGAAGAACTTGAGCAATCTTTTGCAGGGTTAACCGAAACACGCAAAGCACTGGATATAGTGCATAAAAAAATGGAGCATGCCACAGGCTCCGAACTCGATGACATGATTCATGAAATGGATCGGCTGCAAAGAAAATTTGAGCATGAAGGCGGGTATGTACAAGAAGGCAAAATAGATAAAATCTTGATAGATATGGGTTTTGCGCCTGATGATGCTGAGCGCCTGATTAGTGAATTCAGCGGTGGCTGGCAAATGCGTATGAATTTAGCCAAAATATGGCTGCATAGCCCGGATATTTTATTACTGGACGAACCGACCAACCATATAGATTTAGAGACTATAGAATGGCTTGAGCAATATTTGCGCAAACAAAACAAACCCATGGCAATTATTTCTCATGATCGCCAATTTTTAGATCGTATTTGCACAGGCATAGTGGAAATGAAACGCGGCGTGGCTACTTATTATTTAGGCAATTATTCCGCTTATTTAGCTGCTAAAGAAATGAATGAAGAAGCGCAAAGATCCGCCTACGAAAGACAACAAAAAGAATTAGGCAAACAACAAATGTTTGTCGACCGTTTCCGCGCCAGCGCCACCAGGGGCACGCAGGCAAAAAGCCGTGAGAAACAATTAGCCAAGATTGAGCGCATAGAAAGTCCTGTTAGTGACGAAAGAACACTGTCATTTCGTTTTCCTGAAGTTGCGCATAGTGGACTGGAAGTAGCCTCTATAAAAAATCTCAGTCATGGCTATGGCGACAAAATAATTTTTATGGATGCTAATTTACATATTAAACGAGGCGAGCGCATTGCCATATTGGGTGCCAATGGTGCCGGTAAATCTACACTGTTGCGATTGATCACCGGACAAGAAAGCCCTGTTAGCGGAGAAATAACTTTAGGGCAGCATAATGTTCGGCTAGCTTATTTTGAGCAGAATCAGGCTGAAGCGCTTGATTTAGATAAAACTGTTTTGGCGACAATTACTGAAGCAGCACCACAATGGAAAAATGAAGAAGTAAGAGCATTATTGGGGCGCTTCCTTTTACTGGGGACGCCATTCATAAACAAGTAATCAGCCTCAGTGGCGGTGAAAAGGCTCGTTTGGCTCTGGCAATGATGTTGCTTGGCTCTAATAATTTCCTTATTCTTGATGAACCCACAAATCATTTAGATATACCGGCCAAAGAAACTCTAGAAGCAGCTTTGCAAAAATTTTCCGGCTCAGTAATTGTTGTTTCTCACGACCGCTATTTTATTTCCAAAATAGCCAACAAAATTGTGGACATCCGCGATAATCAGCTGCATGTTTATCATGGCAACTATCAGTATTATTTAGACTGCCTCGAAAAAGCAAAAGAGAAAGCGCAGCAAGCACAGCTTTCTGAAGAGGCCGCTGCCAAAGCTACTGCTAAAAAGGCGCATAATAAAGCTAAGGAATTAGCTAAAAAGCAGAAACATAAAGCCTTACTTGTTTAAGTCAGCTGATTAAGCTCTACGCCGCCGGGGACGAAAACGGCGCGCGGTGCTGGAACGGCCACTGGCCAATAACCGCGGTGCAGGCGCATTAGGATCTAATATGGTGCCGGTGGTTCTTTCAATATCTCTTATCAGATGACGCTGCATTTCGCTGGCAAATGACAGAGCAATACCGGAGCGCCCGGCCCTGCCGGTTCTACCGATGCGATGAACATAATCAGCTGGTGAATCGGGTAGGTCATAGTTAATTACATGGCTTATGGCCGGAATATCCAGCCCGCGAGCCGCTACATCCGTAGCCACCAGAACCGGAAAAGCACCATCACGATATCTTTGCATAGTTTTTTCGCGCTGATACTGGCTAACATTGCCATGAATTTCTTCAGCTAAAACAGACTTCGTGCGCAAGAAACTGGTTACCCGAGTCGCTCTGCGTTTGGTTCTTGTAAAGACAAGCACCGTTGACATTTTTTGCTCGTGAATTAGTTTAAGCAATAAAGCATCTTTATCCAACTCATTAACATGGAATAACTGCTGATTTATTTCGCTGGGCTCTACTTGCTTGCCATTGGTGCGAACCATTACCGGATTAGTGAGAAACATGGCAGCCGCTCGCTCAACCTGTTGACTGATGGTAGCTGAAAACATGAGAGTCTGCCGCAGTTTAGGTATTTCTTGTATTATTTTTTTTATCTGCGGCATAAAGCCCATATCCAACAAGCGGTCGGCTTCATCAAGCACAAATATTTTTATCGCAGAGAGATTGACACATTTTCGTTCTACAAAATCATTCAATCTACCCGGTGTGGCTACTATAATATCGGCGCCGCGACTCAATGCATGCATCTGGTTGCCGAATCCTGCGCCACCATATAAAGTGACTGTGCGCAGTCTGGAGTTTTTAGCAAATTGCTCGCACTGAGTTTTTACTTGAATGGCCAGTTCACGCGTAGGCACTATAATCAATGCCCTGGGTTTACTACTGGGTGCCTTCAGGCACTCGATAATAGGTAGAGCAAAAGCAGCTGTTTTGCCTGACCCGGTTTGTGCAGAAGCAATAATATCTTTGCCGCTTAAGGCTATTGGTATTGCTTTCGTTTGAATTTCTGTAGGTTCTTCGTACCCTAATGTTCTTAAAACACTTAAAATTGGCTCGGAAACGCCAAGCTCGCTAAATTTACTCAATATATAATTCCTAATCTATCTATATGAGCATATTGTCATACATTCACCCAGATGTCAAAGTTTTTAAGGGTTTTGACAAGATTTGTCTTTGTTAAGCGTAACTCAGTATTGCCTGCCTTGAGAGATACCAGCAGCTTTCAGTTGATAAAATGCTGGTTGATGATATGTAAAGTTAACCGGCAAAGCATAAGGTAAGGCGTGAAATGATATTGAATAAAGATTTCGGCATCAGATTGTTGACCCTGGTGCTAACCATGAGTATCAGCTCATTGAATTTTTTGGCGGCATCCGCTCAGCCAGTACAGCAAGACAACGTTGATCGCACAACGCTACCCATCCAGGAGCCAACATACAAACACTCGACAATATTGGATGTAAGAAATGCCACAGCACCGCCTTTCTTTCAGGTAAAGGCACCAACAAATGCACCTAATGTATTAATAGTTCTTATCGATGATATGGGCTTTGGTCAATCAAGCGCTTTTGGCGGGCCGGTTCATATGCCCACTTTAGAAAAACTGGCCAACAATGGACTGCGTTATAACAATTTCCACACCACCGCTCTTTGCTCACCAACTCGGGCAGCACTGCTTAGCGGCCGCAATCACCATATGTGCAATATGGGCTCAATTACAGAAACAGCCACTGCTTTTCCCGGACAAACAGGCAAACGTCCTAACAGTGTAGCGCCATTAGCTGAAATGCTGCGCTTAAATGGCTATGCCACGGCTGCATTCGGCAAATCTCACGAGACGGCAGCCTGGGAAGTTAGCCCCTCTGGTCCAACTGACAGATGGCCGACACGCTCCGGGTTTGACAAATTCTATGGTTTCATCGGCGGTGAGGCTAATCAATGGGCGCCGACTATTTATGATGGCTTGAATCAAATAGAAACACCAAAAGATCCTGATTATCATTTAATACCGGATATGACCAAACAAGCAATCAGTTGGATGGATTACGAAAAATCTCTGACACCGGACAAACCATTTTTTATATATTTTGCACCGGGGGCCACGCACGCGCCCCATCATGTGCCGGCAGACTGGATTGATAAATACAAAGGCAAGTTTGACCAGGGTTGGGACAAATTGCGTGAAGAAACACTGGACCGGCAAAAGGCTCTTGGCATGGTGCCACCAGATACAATACTGGCACCTAAGCCGGAGGGCATCAAAGATTGGGATAAGTTGACGCCGGATGAGCAGAAACTTTTCGCCCATCAAATGGAAGTTTTTGCCGCCTATGGAGAATTTGCTGACTACAATGTCGGCAAGCTGATTGAAGCCATTGAAAAAACCGGGCAGATGGATAATACGCTGGTGTTTTATATTGCCGGCGACAATGGCGCCAGCGCTGAAGGCGGCTTCAACGGTCTTTATAACGAAATGAGTTATTTCAATGGCGTGCCTGAAACTGTTGCCGATATTCTCAAACATTATGATGATCTCGGCGGCCCCAATTCATACAACCATTATGCAGCCGGCTGGGCTGTGGCTGGGGACACGCCTTTTACATGGATGAAGCAAGTAGCCTCGGATTATGGCGGCACTATGAATGGCATGGCTGTGCACTGGCCAAAAGGCATCAAGGCTAAAGGAGAATTGCGTTCACAATTCCATCATGTCATTGATATCGCCCCCACTATTCTGGAAGCTGCCGGCTTGCCGGAACCAAAAATAGTAAACGGCACTGCCCAAACTCCTATTGAAGGCGTAAGTATGCTGTACACCTTTAATGATTCTGCAGCCAAGAGCCACCACATTACTCAATATTTCGAGATCTTTGGCAATCGTTCCATATATCACAATGGTTGGCTGGCGGGAACAGTTCATAAGGCTCCGTGGGAAATGAAACCACACACTACACTTGCCAATGATAAGTGGGAACTTTATGACACCACTAAAGACTTCAGTCTCACACATGATCTGTCGGCCAAAATGCCGGACAAACTAAAAGAAATGCAAGATCTTTTCATTAAAGAAGCAATTAAAAATAATGTGCTGCCACTGGATGATCGTTCCATAGAACGGCTCAATGCCGCCCTTGTCGGCCGTCCGGACTTGATGCAAGGCAGGACATCACTGACATTGCATGACGGCATGACCGGCATGTCTGAAAGTGTATTTATCAATCTAAAGAACCATTCTTTCTCTATTGTTGCCGACACCATTATTCCTGATAGTGGCGCCGATGGTGTGTTGCTTGCTCAGGCAGGAAGATTTGGCGGCTGGAGTTTTTATTTGAAAGACAGCAAGCCTTATTTCACATACAACTGGCTGGGACAAAAGGAATATACAATTGCTGCTCCCAAACCAGTACCGGCAGGTCCAGCCACCATCCGCTTTGACTTTGCCTATGATGGCGGTGGCGCCGGTAAAGGCGGCACAGGCACAATCAGCGTTATCACTGCCGACACAGATCAGGTTGCCAAAGGCAGAATCGATCAGACCCAGGGATTTTGTTTTTCTGCTGATGAAGGCGCCGACGTTGGTTGCGACCTGGGCACGCCTGTGACTGAAAACTATCCGGTGCCTTTCAAATTCACAGGTACTATTTTGGGTATAACTGTTGCCATAAAACCACCCAGTTCTATAGATAAAGCAGAGAGCGACAAAGTCAAACAAGAAGGTTTGCTGAAAAAGGCACTGTCGGACTGAATTTTCTAAGTCAAAGATGACACTTCTTCTTTGTGGGTTTCAGCCTGAGGTAAAAACTTAAGGAAGCGCTGCTGAAAATCATCTACATAAGTAAAGACTACCGGCACAACAACAAGTGTCAATAAAGTGGATGTAATCAGTCCACCAATAACACATATAGCCATGGGTGCGCGCGCCTCAGAGCCAGCGCCTACGCCTAAAGCAATCGGCAACATACCGGCAATCATTGCTATTGTAGTCATAAGAATGGGGCGCATACGTGCTTCGCCCGATTCAACAATAGCCTGATAACGATGTTTTCCTTCTTTCATAGCCATAAGACAATATTCCACTAGCAAAATTGCATTTTTAGTTACTAATCCCATAAGCATAACAATACCAATCAAAGCATAAAAACCAAGTGATTGGTGTGCCACCACTAACGCCATCAGCGCCCCGCCAAGAGCTAGAGGCAGCGACATCATAATTGTAAAAGGATGCAGATAGCCTTCAAACAAAAGCACTAATACGGCATAAATAAGCAAAATAGCCGCTAATAAAGCCATGCCAAAACCTGTGAATATGTCTTTTTGAATTTCTACATCGCCCGAAGGAGTGTCCATTATATTGCTGGGTAGACTGCGATAAGCAGGTAATTGATGCACCAGAGCCAGTGCTTTTCCTAGAGGTAAATCAGGAGATAAGCTGGCTTCAACTGTCACCTGACGGGCTCTGTCCATACGGTCTATCTGAGCCGGACCGCTGCCCATTTCTACTTCCGCCACAGTACTAAGTGGTACTAAACGTCCGGTTTTTCCTAACACGCGCAGATTTCTTATTGTCTCTAAGTCTTGTCGATAATACGGGTCTAATTGCACGCGGATATTTATTTGTCTGTCGCTTAAATTGAATTTGGGCAGATTAGCTTCTATATCACCTAGCGTGGCAATCATGGCTGTGTGAGCAATAGCTAGAATGGAAACACCTTGTTCAGCTGCTTTAGTGAAATCCGGTTTGACAAGAATTTCCGGCTTTTGCAAAGAGGCGCTTGAATTAATATCAAACACACCCGGGATGCTGCGCATTTCATCAGCTACTTTTTCCAGCATCACGATTGAGCATTACACCATCATCACTAGTGAGCACAACTTTGAGCTTGCCGGTAATACCACCGATACGGGTAAAGGCAAGCCTGGCACCTGGCACTTTATTCAATTCCTGGCGCATATCGGTCTCAAATTGTTCTTGAGAAAGTTTTCGTTTTTCGCGCGGCACCAGACTTATATATATATTGGCTTTATTGACTTCACCGGCACTGGCACCGTTACCCATGCGCCCGCTAGTTGGCGTACCGATAGTGACAAATACTTGATTAACTTCACTACGGCTATGCAATTTTGTAAATAATTTTTGTGTTACAGAAACAGTATCTTCAAGTTTAGCGCCCGGCGGCAATTCAACTGTGAGCAAAGTCTCATTGCGATCGACATTGCCTATAACAGATGTGGGCAAAGTACTGAGCAGAAGCACACTGCCCACAAAAAAAGCAACACCGATAATAACAGTTAAAAGACGATGGGCCAGGCCCAATGCAAAAGACTGTCATAAGTCTGCATCAACCAGCCCCCTCTTTTATGCTCTTTCATAGTTTTCATGAAATAAGCAGCCATAAGCGGTGTGAGCATTCTAGCTACAACCAGTGAGAATAGTACTGCGGCAGCTACAGTCAATCCAAATTGTTTGAGAAATTGTCCAGGGATACCACCCATAAATGCTACCGGCACAAAAACTACCACCAGACTCATAGTGGTTGCTACTACTGCCAGTCCAATTTCGTCAGCTGCCTCCAGGGAGGCACGAAATGGGGTTTTACCCATATTCATATGCCGGACTATATTTTCTATTTCAACGATAGCATCATCAACCAGAACACCGATAACTAAAGAAAGACCAAGCAAAGACATATTATTTAAAGTAAAATTGCTGGCTTTCATGACTGCAAATGCCGGTATCAAAGACATTGGCATAGCCGCAGCTGAAATAAGGGCTGCTCGCCAATTGCCTAAAAATAACCAGATAACAATAACAGCTAGAACAGCACCGCCCAGCAATGAATCAATGCAAGCGTCATATGATTCATGAACAAAACGGGCTTCGCTGCGAATTTTGTTTATATTCACATCAGCCGGCAAAGTTTTGGCAAGCAGGGCAAGCTTAGCATCAACACCTTTTTCCACATCTACCATATTAGCGCCGACACTGCGCACAATCGAAAATGCCACTACCGGCTTGCCGTTCAACAATGCTAATTGGCGCTGTTCGGAAGCCCCGTCAGTAACGGTGCCTAAAGTATTCAGTCTGGCATAATTGCCGCCGGCAACCATCACTTGCGTTTGGGCAAGATTATCTACTGTTTGGGCACTGCCCAGTGTGCGTATAGACTGCTCTTTGGCGCCCAGTTCTCCGCGGCCACCGGGTAAATTGGTATTGAGCAATCTTATTTGATAACTGATCATATCCGCCGATGCGCCAAGAGCATTGAGCTGAATAGGATTGAGATTGACATTTATCTGCCGGTCAACACCACCGGAGCGTTGCACCTGGCCAACTCCGGGCACCGATAGTAAATTACGAGCAATATTATTGTCAATTAGCCAGCTGAGCTCTTCTACCGAAAGTTTATCGGATGAAACTGTATAAGTAACAAAAGCGCTGCCGGTAAATTCCAGGCGCTGGATAACTGGCTCATCAATTCCTTGCGGTAATTGTTGGCGAATTTTAGAAACTTCATTGCGCACATCGTTGACAGCTCTATCACTGTTAGTTCCCAGAACAAATTCTATAGTTGTAGTTGACACACCTTCATTGACTGTAGAAGTTATATGTTTGATATTACCGACGCCGGCAACAGCATCTTCTACTTTGCGTGTGACTTGAGTTTCTAATTCCGAAGGAGCAGCACCGGCTTGTGTAACTGTCACTGAAACAATGGGCAAATCTATATTGGGATTTTCATCAATGCCCAACGTACAAAAGGAAAATATTCCCATCACTGTAAGAACAAGAAAAAGCACAGTGGTAGGAACAGGATTTGATATTGACCAGGCAGAAATACGGCGAAAATCCATTTTTATATATTTCCTGAATCAGTCTGCAACTGATACATAATCGCCATCTTTTAAAAAGCCGGCTCCATCAATTATAATTGACTCTTTGTCTTGCAATCCTGAGCTTATCTGCACAAAATTATTATCACGATTGCTGATTGATACCGGCCGGCTTTCAACGCGATTTTTATGGAGAACAAAAACAGTATTTTTTTCATCACGACTGATCACTGCCTGCGAGGGCACAGTAAGAGCCAGATATTTGCCAACATTAATATGCCCCTCGGCATACATGCCCGGCTTTAAGCCACAATTATTAGGTACATCTATGCGCACTGTAGCCAGGCGGGTGTCAAAATCAACCAGCGGGCTTATTTCGCGCACATGCCCTTCAATTTTGTCAGCACCTAAAAATGACGAGCTGATAGAGACAGCTTGTCCAGGTTGAACTAAACGCAAATCACTTTCGGGCACCTGGGCCTTGATTTCCAGTCTATTGTCTCTTGCCATTAAAAACATGGTTTTACCGGCAGCAGCAATATCGCCAATGTGTATGTCACGCCTGGTGATAAGTCCGTCAATGGGGGCTTTAATAAATGTTTGATCGATTTGTGTTTGCAGCCGTTTGATATTGCCTTGTATTTCAGCAGCGTTAGCACGAGCAATTTGAATATCTTCTTTGCGCCCACCTTGTTTAGCCATAGAAAAACGTTCTTGAGCTTGTGTCAAAGCAAATTGAGCTGCTTTCACTCTTTTTTCAGCACTGCCTACTGCCGCTTCATAAACTTGAGCGGTAGTTTCTCTGTCTTCCGCTTCCTGGGCACTGACTGCACCTTCGGATTTTAGATATTGATAGCGCTTTAAATTGCCACGCGCATTAGCAACATTGGCCTGAGCTTGCACCAGCACTGCTTGTTGATCTTCCACATGTTGCTTGTGCTTGCGCCACAGCTGCAGCTAATCCATTTATGTCTTCAGGACGATTAGGTTGAATAGATTTGCTCACAGTGGCAATACTGGCAGCTAATCTTGCCCTTTCACTTTCTATTTGAGCTTGCAATTGGGCTGAGTCCAGAGTTGCTAAAAGTTGCCCTTGCTTTACCAGCTGCCCTTCTTCAACTAAAACAGATTTTACTTCTAATCCACCAGCCGTTGCTCCAACTGAAACCGGGTCCCATGCCGACACAGAACCATGCACGGACAATAAACGCACTACAGACTGCATTGTTGCCGGTTGAGATGTTACAGTAAGCACAGGCGTCGGCGTAGTTTGAGCCATAGCTTGTTTTTTCCCGTTCAGAACATTGATTAGCATAAGCATCAATAAAATAAGAACAATAGTGACAACAGCACTTATTTTCACTAATCGTTTATTAGACATAAAATTAGCCAGGTTGTTTTTGATGACCGGCATATCTAATGCTTTTGTTCGCAATGTGGAGATCGTTTTCATATTCAATTCAAAAATGTCTTATAAAATGCCTCTAATGCAATATATAGGATCATAAAATCTTACTAGAGTATGTAAACATACTATGGTAGGATTGTCAAATAGCAAGGAGTCAAAATGGTAGTCGGGCGCAGAGAACGTAAACGTGAATTAACTAAGCAGGGGCTAATCAACGCCGCCATTGGCTTGTTAGCTGCTAAAGGTTATGACGAAACAACAATTGATGACATTGTTGCTGCCGCCGACGTAGCCAAAGTCACCTTTTACTATTATTTTAAATCTAAAGAAGAGATTATTCTTGAGATTAAAGAAAACACAGTTCAAGAAGTTTTAGGGCGCGCTGAAACACTTCTAGCTGAGCAAGTGGCTGCCTCAGAGATTTTATATGCTCTGGTTACCGATATAGCTCATTGGACAGAAAAAAATTGGCAGCTATTAAAAGCTTTTGCTGCCCAGAGATTTGGACCAATGATGAAAGGATGCGAGCATGAAAAATCAATGCGTTTTGTGCAACTTCTAGAACAGATAATTAGACACGGTCAAAAAACTGGTCAATTCCGCAAAAGAATTGACGCGCCCAGAATTGCCAATCTTTTGATGTTAGCAGTCATGAATGAACAATTCAGCTGGATTGAAGAAGGGCGCAAAAAAGCAACATTAGCCTCTCGAATGCAAGGCTGTTTAGATTTTATGCTCAATGGTCTTATCCGCAAAAAATAATATTTATCGCACCGGCTCAGTCAACATATATCGCCATACCGGCGGACAAACAGGTATATTGCCATTGAGCGGCACATTGTGCAGCAGTTTGGGATCATTCATATTTTCTAGCTGCACATCAGTAACAATAATACGAGCATGATTATAATTGGCAGCTGGATGATCAGCATCAGCAATGCCATATTGGGTCAAACCCATTTGCTGTAAAATTTCCATTTGCTGAGCATGATTGCAAGCACCCATAGTGTCTTCAGCATGATTAAAGGCAAACATCCTGTCCAGCGGTGTTCTGGTGCTGCTATCAAATCCTCGAGCCGGGGCACGGAAGTAATGGCTAAAATCTTTAGGCGAGCCAGTCATAATCACTCTTGCCACTGCATGATATTTTGCAATTATATATGCATGCCCGCCGCCTTGTGATTGGCCGGAAACACATATTTTCCCCCAGTCTATTTTTCCATATGAATCCAGAAATTGGTTCCAGCCACAATTGGCTTGATGAACCACTAGATAACGCAATAATTGTTGCAGGCGATTTTCAATTGAATCAGCCGGATCAACGTGGATCAAATCAGACAGATTACCGCCCTGTATTATTTCAAGCCGAAATTTTATATAGGCATCCGGGTCAGGGCTTTTAATACAAGCTTGCTGGGCCGCAACATCATCGGGATATGCTAATTCAATAACATGATAGCCAAGCGTTGCTGCGGTTTCTAAAAATGGGAAATGCGGGCGAGGCACACCAAATGTACCTTGCAGAAACACCAAAAGCTGACCGCAAGGACGGTCGGTGGGCAGCCAGCTATAATGTGGATTATTGAAGCTTGATATGCGCGGGTCTGTATAACTGGGCACTGTTGCAGTTGGATTAGACTGCTGAGCCTGCGCAGCCGCTGTCGAAAAAATCAACCAGCAAGTAATGAGTGTTAAAAATGCAACCCGGTACATCAATATTTTCATAAGTGTTATCATATCTTTCCAATATATTTAAATCAAAGTTTATTCTAAAAGATAATGAGGTAAATGCAACCTAATCATGATCAATATTTTCACCAAGCTTACAGCTATTCTTACTTGTGTTTTGCTATGGATATCTCCGGCATTCAGCCACGATCATCTCAAAGCTGATTATGTACCCTGGGGCATAGATGAATACGAATTACTCGGTTTAACCAAAACGCAGCTCAGCAAAGATTTCAAAAACAAACTTCATTTCAATAAAGAATTTACCGACGCTTATCTAACCAGTGAAAGCTATGGTCCACGTTTTCTGTTGACATATGAACAGGGACACGTAGCCAGTATGCAACGCATGTTCATTGATGGCTGCGGCTGTCATATTATGGGACCAGTACTTAACTCAAAAGTAGAAGCACTGGAATTTTCAATCAAGGGGCTGTCAAAGCTCCCCGGCGGAGGAGATAAGCAGGACCATGCCAGGCTGATTTCTGCAAAAAAGCTTTTATTAAACGCCGGAACATCCTCTTCGAAACCTAAATATACTAACCATTAACGACGTTGGATATAGCGGGTGAAGTTTTCCCTTGTTTAAGATATACTTGGTGAATTGTAGTGCTGTTGGAGAACATATGAACACCAAATTATTTGTAGGCAATCTATCATTCAATCTCACCGAAGCCCAGCTGGAAGAGCTATTCGCTCAGCATGGCAAGGTAGTTTCTGTGGCAATCCCCACAGATCGCGATACCGGACGGAAACGTGGATTTGCTTTTGTCGAAATGGAAACAGAAGCCGAAGCGCAAACAGCCATCCAAGCCCTCAATGGGAAAGATGTGGATGGCCGCCAACTTGCAGTCAATCCATCCAAACCCAAAACCAAGGGCTACTAGAGGCTTTTGGGCTCGGTTCCGTAAAGTCAATAACAATGATTTTACCGCCAAACCGGCTCCAAAGCTTAAGAATACCGGTCTATAGCTAAGGGAAGAAAAATCTTCCCAAAAGTGAAACCCGCATGGATAGCCGATCTCCATATTAAATCAAACAGCCGGCATTAAAAAATGCTAGTATTTATGCGGGTTTATGGGTATAATTTAATCGATTAGACAGTGAGAAATGAGTATTTCAGGCTGTTTCAATCAATTTCAGTATAACTCATTATAGGGGGTAGCGAAATGTCTATTCTCGGTTTAGCTCTTGTCTTGATGATTGCAGCGGTATGTGCTTATTTGGCTCAAAAATATGTACCAAGTACAGTACCGGGCGGCCTTATTACTTCCACAATTGCAGGAGTAGTTGGTGCCCATTTCGGCAGCACCTGGCTCGGTTCTTATGGACCAGAGTACTATGGTGTGTCGTTGGTATCGTGCGCTGTCGGCTCAGCAGTCGCAGTCCTTGCCTTATCTCTAGGCTATCGCGCTCTTCATAAGAGCGCTTAAGACAAAACACATACCACTTAATCTTGTTGCTTTATTGCGACGAGGCAGCTGCCGCAGCTTGATCTAATTGTTTAGTAACGTCAGCGTAGCCTTGCCAGGCCTTGTGAATATTATCCAAAGTCTCGGCAACATTGTTTGGTGCTTGAGCTAAATCATTGCTGATAGCATTTTCACCCGAGATTGGTGGCATCTGGGCAAGCAATTCTTTTGCCTCCTCTACACCATGACCTGCTGCTCTGCGTAACCACATTTTGGCTATGCTTAGATCTTTTGCTACACCATCGCCTCGATAATACATTAGTCCTAAACGTCTTTCCGCATCAGCAAATCCTTGCTCGGCTGATTTTTGAAACCAGTAAACAGCTTGGGCAGCATCCTTTTCAACACCGACACCATTTTGATGCATAATACCGAGAATACACTGAGAAAAAGGACAGCCATGATTGGCCATTTTTCTAAACCGCATATAGCCCTGATGATAATGCTTAGCGGTTATTGATATTTTAGCGTGATTTAAATGATCAACATCAACAGCAGCATTGACCGGTTCTAAAATAAACAAACAAGCAATTGCAGCTAAACTACACCATTTGATTTTGCTTCTCATAAACGCCCTTTGTAGAATAAGAGAATTCTGCAGCATTATACAATAATGAAGGTATCTGGTCTTGGCATAATGGAAAAGACTCAAATCTTCATTGCAACTAAAGTATTAACGATTCTGGGCATTGGATGTAGGCACTGATCGTCAGCACATGCCGGCAAAAATGCCAAAAACAAGTCGCACAGCGGTCAGAATAAGGTATATGATTCAATTGAGAGGATTGGGTTATGAATAAGGACAAACACTATAGTGAATCATTTTTATTACATCTTGGTGATGCGATTCGCAATCGTCGTGTAAATCTTTTCCTATCGCAAGAAGAACTGGGTGCGCGCGCTCACTTACACCGCACCTATGTTACTGATGTAGAAAATGGTTTGCGAAATATTTCTATGATCACATTGCTTAGAATAGCCAAAGCTCTGAAAAATCGTCCCTCAGCACAGATTCTGACTGCCGAAAAAGCAACCAGTACTGGGCACGGAAAGGATACGTTCAATTAATCAATACTGACCATAGCGCTGATGTAATATGGCACAAGTAACAATACAACAGCAATATCTGATCAAATGCAGTTAAGCTGTACGTTTTGATATACAGTGGTCATGTTACCCCTAATGAGGATTATTATATGTCTAAACACTTTTATGCAATTTCTCTGGCTACGAGCTTCCTGTTAATGAGTAGTGCTCTGGCTGATGAAATTTCGAAGAATACATCAACTTCCACTACTGAAGTGGCTCCTGCTGCCACAACCAGTGAATCAACTACAACCACCGAAGCCACGCCTGTCGTACAAGAGACCAAAACTACAAAAACGTCTAAGACTGCCTTTCCGGTAAAGCAGAAGACCACTCATAAATATACTGAAACAAACACAGTTCGTTAAGCGTCATTTCATATTCTCTTTTGGCGACGTCATCTTCGATAGAAGAACGTCGCCAATTACTTTTTGTTTGCTGATTTTTGCGCAGTGGTTAATGGTGCTTTCACATTGTTGCCGGTAGCATTCTTGCTATGCTCTTCTTTATAAAAAGGGGCCTTAACCTCAGCATTATCTGCACCAGCTGGATTATGCACCTTTGTGAAAGGCGCCCTAACATCCACATCTTTCGTGCCATCCTTATGTCTGGCTACGTCGATATGCACAAATGGATAATGAAAATGCTTAGTAGTCACAACACTATTATCAACCGGTTCAACTGCAACCGCTCCAGTCAAACATAGATAATTAGATGCGAAGAATATCATAAGCAATAACTGTCTTCTTTTAGGCATGGTACATCCTTTGAAAAGTTTGTTCTCATAATCATTATCAATGAAGCAGATAACTATATCAAACCAATTCGGTCTAACCTCGTTCTTAATCAACTAATCTCTTTACAAAGGACTTTGTAGACTATCGTCACAATTCAATATGTGTTTGCCTTACAGCCTGGTGCTTGATCTTCATTGAAAAGCTGATTGTAAAAGCTAATAATGCCAGTATTAATTAGCCTTATGTATTTAACAGGTCTATACTGCAAATATAGATAAGGCTGTTGAACACGTAACACACCACTGGAGGCTCTGTAAGAGCTGCGGTTATTCCAACCTGGTCTGGTATCACTACTAAAGATTTAAGACACCAGGTGATAATTATGGCTACGCCATTGGAAAATTGGGATATGGATGATGCCAATTATATGGCCAATCATCCCACCACTTCTGCTATTGTCCTGCATCGTCTTTCACAACATAAAGATGTGGAAGTACGCATGGCCGTAGCAGACCATAAAAATACACACGTAATCACTACCATGCAATTAGCTTGGGATGATAATCCGGATTTGCGATACGCCATTGCCGAAAATCATCAGATCGATAATGGCATTTTAGATATCTTAGCAAAGGATGAAAATCCATATGTTGCCGATAGAGCCCAAAAAACTTTATCACGCCTCAAACAAGCAATTCCACCTCAGTATTTGATTTAAAACATGACCATCATTATTACTCACGGCAAAGAATATACCGTCAATTCAACAAACACGACAGAGATCACGATGGATATTTGAATCGCCATGAAGTGCGAGCAATCCGCTCCTGGTGACGATGTACTCTACTGGTTGTCCTTTCCGGCTGATTTTTCTATTTCTGAAGCTACATGATCAAATGCATCATACAGACGCCTGGATTCTTTGGCATCAAAATTACCGTCGGCGGTGTAGAGATCTGCCTCATTGCCAATATTGCTCAGTTGCGCTCTAAGATCGGCCGCACGACTTTCGCTTAGACGTCCCTGCAGCAAATCCTTGGTCACCTTCCCTTCCAAATCAGCGCGTCGCGCTGACAGGTCATCAAGCTGAAGAGTCTTGCCGTTATAAATGGTGAAATGCGATCCGGTTATTATCGGCACGTAGACAGGAGCATTGGTTACAATGGTTCTGTATTGCGCTCCGATTAGATCCAAATCCTCAGCCAACATGACTGCTCCCGGGTAGCTTATCGTGTTCGAGCCAGTTTCCTGAGCGATGCGTCGGAGCTCACGCTTCATCGCTTCGCATCGCACACCACTGATTTCGCCACGATCATGAGCCTGATCAATCATCTTCTCGAGGTCTTTCCGGCGTCCTTCAAGTGTTGTCACCAGAAGTGCGGGAGAAGCTGTACGCAGATATACGACAGAACCCGCAGCTGAGGTTGCCGCAACGGTAGATGGCACATCAGTAGTAGTGGTGGTAGTTGTTGTTGTGTACGATTCGTCAGCTTTCGCAGAGTCAAGCGCAACACATAATAGAGTCACAACAGTCAGGGAAGTTCCTATCTTTCTCATTTGCATTAGTCATTTCCTCTAAAATATTAATCTGTAAATCATTGAGCGTTGCTACGCACCATTACAATTTGACCATTGACACTTGCGAACCGAGAGCCAAGTAGTGGCGGTACAGCAGCAGTGTGGGTATAAGAAACCAGTTGATCTCCTATTTTATTGAGAGAAATAGCTAAAGAAAGTGCGTCAGCGTAAGTGAGAATTCCGCCATTTTGTTTTGCCGTAAATTCTTCAGCAGCAATTTTGTCAGTTTCTGTGCGCAGGCGAGTGGCCTGTGTTGTACTGATAGTGCCATTCGCCAGAGAATCTGTAATCATGCGTTCCAGGTCGCACCGCCGGCCATAAATAGCCAGTACTAAAGAATTGATAGCCGGAACAGAAGCAACATCGATTGTTTTGCCGGATGGATCAACTGTGGCAATAATCCTGCCGCTCGGTTGGTCTATGACAACCAGTCCAGGTTGGACCATGCGGGCATCAGTTAAACTCTGCGTGGGGTCAAAATTACCCTTGACGTTACCGGTAATGGGATCAACCAAGACATATGTGCTTGTAGTCGGCAGAGTCAGTGGCTGCCCACTACTGAAGAAGGAAATTCTTCTATAGGATGTCGTTTCGGTGTCAGCAATACTGGGTAAGCAAGTGGATACAATTCCACAACTTACTAGAGCGACTGCTATTAGATTTCTTGTCAGATTCATAACTTTTTCTCCATAAAGACTAATGCTAAAAACCAGCCTATCCACTAATCGACTTTAAGACCTATTTTTGACCGTTTGTTATTGATAATAGCAACGTCCTCGTCAAGCTTTGTCTTCACACTATCAAGCTTCACCGATATTTTTTCAGTTTTTGAGGGACTCAACTCTCCATTCTTTCTATATTTTGTCTCAAGAGAGGCGATTTCATTTAACTTGTCTTTTAGATTAGCTACCTGCTGCGATGATAGTCTGCCGGCAGTATATTCATCATCAATCCTTTGACGAAGCTGGAGCTTACGAAACTCGATGCCATCCACCATGCGCAGTTGTCCATCAGCACTGATAAACCGCGCCCCAAGCAGAGGTGTTATGGTAGTTGTTTGCGCAAATGGAACCAGGCGATCCCCTAAGCTATTGAGGGACAAAGCTAAAGAAAGGGCTTCTGAATATGTGAGAACGCCACCACTTTGTTTAGCGGCTTGCTCCTGGGATTCGATCCTACTAAGATCTGCCCGTAAGCTACTGGCCTGTTCTGCGGTCATAGTACCTCTACTCAAAGCCTCTGTGATCATTCGCTCCAAATCAGAGCGGCGGCTATCAATAGACACTACTAAAGAATCAAAGGCCGGTGCTGAAGTAACATCGATTGGCCTGCCGTTTGAATCGACTGTAGCAATAACATTGCCGGTATCTTTATTTATGATAACCAGCCCAGAATGAACCATGCCTGTATCAGTTAAACCTGTAGTCGGGTCAAAATTTCCCCTGACGTTACCGGTAATGGGATCGACCAGGACATATGTGCTTGTAGTTGGCAGAGTAAGTTCTTGCCCATTACTCGTTGTCGTAGTTGTTCTGACGGTTGTTGTTTCGGTGTCAGCGAAAACAGGTAGTGATATTGCACAGCTAGTGAACAGCAGCATAGCTGTTAGATTTTTTGTAAAATTCATTGTTCTTTCCTCTTTCCAAATGTTAGCGCTAAAAACTTAGTCTATAGAGTTGTGTGATTCTACTGGTTCTATATATTCTTGATAAATTCATCAATGTGTTTTTCTGCTTGTTCTTTGTTGTGCCCATAATGCTCTTGCAATTTGCCAACAAGCTCATCTTTTTTACCACCAATTTGCATTAGATCATTGTCGGTCAATTTGCCCCACTTGGCCTTGACCTTACCTTGAATCTGTTTCCAATCACCTTTAATTTGATCCCAATTCATACTAAATACTCCTCTGTTAGGAAAGGTTTGAGACACTAGTGAGACAACATAAACTAAAATTGCTGAACCAAGCATGCAAGGAATCAACGACACACCAGCAAGATTCGGTCCAAACTGACCGATCAAATTATTACCAGCCCAGGCACCAATAATGCCAGCCACTACTGAGGTAATAAAATCATCCAGCAATAAACCTGGCACATATCTCTTTGCCAAATAGGTACATGCTGCGGCGGCAAACAAGAAAAGAATAAAGCCAAGAATTAACATACCGTTCGCCTGCTTCTACCATAGTTCTTAAAGACGCCTGGTCATAACAGTTCGAATAACGGTAATAGTTAAGGGCTCTCAGCCTCAATCACTCATTTTCAAACATCATCTGCTTCTCTTTAATGGTATATCAAATACATGCCTGAGAAAAATTTTTTAATTTAAGATTGTCTACTTTAATACTGCAAAACAAATTGGGTAACATGATCAGGCCGTATGTAAACATTTAAGAGCATTGATTGCCAAGCTCAAACCTTAATTCAGATTGGCAAAAAACGTTCTATCCTGCGGTCTTGTTCACCACAAATAAATGTCGTAGACACCGCTGATAGTTCTACGCCTCGTAGTTGCTGCTACTTTCTCGTTGAAGTCATTTCTCGATCGCAAACGGGCCAATCCACGGTAAAAACACAATTGTTCATGTGTCTACTTGGATACTACCAATCAAATTAGGCTAAGAATCTTAAGTTAGCTAAAAATGCCTATAGAAAGCGTATAATAAAGCCAGATAAGGTCACTAAACGACCGATACAGATTTGAGATCCTGTCAAAACTGCCGTTATTCTAACCTCGTCTGGTCATACATCAGTATAACGAGGTTGAAAAATTGTATATGGGTATTTTAGCGTTTATTCTATTTCTTGTGGTAGCTGCAGTTTGTGCCTGGATTGCCGAATATTTCGTGCCCGGGCGCGTACCTGGCGGCTTTTTCACATCTGCAGTAGTCGGCATAGTAGGAGCCTGGATTGGTAGCAGCCTATTAGGCAACTTTGGACCGTCTTTGGAAGGCATATCATTGTTACCGGCTATTATTGGCTCAGGCATCCTGGTATTTGTTCTAGCGATGTTGTCTAAGATGTTGCGCGGTGCTTCGGCCTGATCGATATTGCTGATTGAGCCATTTATCCATCAATAATGCCATTTGAGGATCTACGGTTTGATCTTCCAATAAAATATGTCCTTTGTCCGGCAGAATATTTAGCGAGACATTATGGGTGCCAAACTTTTTAATAGCTTCTGGCAATTCTACCGACTTGAATATGCCGTCGTCTAAGCCGGCAATAATCAAAATAGGAAAATTTCGGGAAAGATTTTTAGCGGCTGCAATACCTTGAGCATTGAGATTATTCACATCAATAAGATCTTTGGGCGTCATTCTGCGGTATATCATCGGATCACAACTCCATGTTCGAGCAAGGGCACGGTTGGTAGTCACATATTCTGCGGAATACGGCATCACATTCAGTGGCTTACCCGGTTCGACTATCTCTTTGGCAATGTCGGTTGCCCAGCACATTTTCGGGTGAAGACGATTTTTATAACCTGGGGAAACAAGAATAGCCCCATCCGCCAGATCGCTATGCTCAGAAAGAAGTATCAAAATCATATTGGAGCCGAGGCTTTCACCAAGACAAAAAAGCTTCTGATGAGGACGTGTCAGGCGCAAAGTGGTAACCAGATCCAGCAAGTCTTGTTGACTCTGGGCAAAGTCAATATTGCTATTGCCACCAAATTTGCTGCTCTCTGTTCGCCAGCAGCCAAAGCCGCGCATCTCCAGCGCAAAAACCTGACAACCTTTGCCGGCCAGATGTCTGGCTATGTTGTCCCATGACCTGGCATACAAAGTCAGGGCAGGAACAGCGACAATGACCCCCTGGCATGGCTTCTTATTATCTACCCACTCATAAATTGGCAAATTTAGCTGCTTACTTATTGTGCTGTTCATAATGCAGATAGGGGTGGCAACCGCGCCCCGTATACAGAGCGTGGCTAAGATCAGCACTATCAGACCCGCCCCTTTTCTTGGCATTTTGCAAAGTACCTAACTTCACATTCAATTGATTGAATTATAGCTTGCTCGATGTTTTGTTGTTAAAAAGTATTTTCAATCGCGGCAATGCTGCGGTTGCCGCTTCCTCTCCAGCAGCAATTGTACGTTTGATAATTTCTTTGTCTTTGGTAAAAGGTGGTGTATCGCCAACTTTTGGATAGATTATAAGGTCTGCTTCTTCCCAGCGGTGTTTATCGATGTCTGCTTCCATAATGTCGGTAACTCGCAAAGCCAATGCCCTCATGGAACGAAATTTTCGCTTTTGCTCAATTCTAATTGGTGCATCGGCTGGAACGGCAATAATAATATCTGCTGCTGTAAGCTGTGCACATTTGGTGGGTAAATTTGCTTTTATTCCACCGTCAATGAATATAGTATCGCCGATTGTGACCGGACGGATTAATATCGGCATTGCACTGCTCGCTAAAACCGCTTTGCATAAGTCTCCACTGGTGATCATGCAGGTGTTGCCGCTTTCTAAATCTGTGGCAACCGCAGCAAAAGGTATTTTTAAACCTGAGAAATCGTTGGGCAATCGTTTACGCAAGAATTTTTCAAGCTGAGAACCGCTACTCAAACCAGCATATGGTTTGCTGCCGAACAGATGAATAAGCTTAGAGAACGGCAAGCAAATTATAAAGCGAGCCAGATGGGGGGTCATTGTACGTTGCAATGAACCATCGTATGCCATTTGCTCGATGTCGTCCAGCGGTACATTACCAGCATAGAGAGCGCCAATAATAGCTCCCGCACTTGTGCCAACAATATAATTAATTGGAATCTTATTTTTAGCAAAGACTTTCAATACACCAATCTCTGCTAATGCCTTACAGCCGCCCCCGCCCAATACTAAAGTTATTTTTCTAGTACAATATGGCGGAGCAGTAGAAGCGGCAATGTCAGAAGCCTGAGTGGTTATTTCAAGCTTCTCGCCGGCGTTTGGAGCTGGTTCAGCTTGCACAGCTGTACCCAACCCCATGAAGATGAGAAGTAAAATAAAAATCGTATGTTTCATATCACAATAAAAATTTTAATCAGGGTTGATTGTAGCACTTCTTACGGTTGGGGTGCCTGAATGCATGGTTGTAATATTAACCAGAGCTTGTGGAAGCCCAATTTTATTCAATTCCGGGAAAGCAATAATATTTACCATATTATATTTGGCATTTTGATCAAGCAGACCATTTTTCAATTGTTTGAGCAAGTCTATGGCTCTATGATCATTACCAACTTGTAGAAAAGTAATGGAAATTTCGCCGGGCTGATTCATACTTTGAGTAGCTTTAACAATTACATGATAAAACGATGCCGGATTATCAGGACAACCATCACTGATGATGGCAATCAGCAGAGGTTTGATATGTCCGCCCAATTTTGATTTTCTAGCGAAATAGGCTTCAATCTGGCTGCTTAGTGCTGCAGCGGTGTCGGTACCGCCATCTGGTTTATTATCAGCAAAAATTGTTTCAATAGAACCAATATCAGTATTATTGTAAGTATCAAATGTTTTGGCGAACAATACAACTGTCAACCCATTAGGAAGAACTATTGCAGTCTTTTTAGTCAATTGGAGAGTTTGTTCGTGACACCACTGCCAGCGGCTCACAGGCTTATAGAATTGGCGAGTTATATTATCTATAAAAGCAGGGAAACAATCAGCAATTAACATAGAACGAGATCTGTCTATAATCAAGGCCACATCATGATTGCTCAGTTGTGCTAATTCTTTCTGATTAGGAGCAGGAGTGCCAGACCACGGTAAATTGAAAGAGAATTCGCTAAGTGTTGCTGTCGAACCCGATCTGACCGCACTAATTGATATCAGCACAACACAACATAGACCTATAATCATTTGGCGGAGCTTCACATTAATTCTCCTACTATTCTATGAATATACCTCCATTATTCTTCCTATAAACGATATACTCTATAAAACCTAAGGTTTCATGCGTCTTTCATGTACATCAGGTATGTAGTACTAAACCAGACATTTTGCCCCAGCGAACTGGTGGTAAGTGTGAGTAGTGCTGCTGGTGAAAGTTTAACTAGTATTATCAATCTACAGGGCGTATACTAGTAAATAGATAAGGTTGTTAAACACGCAACACATGATTTGAGGCTCTGTTAGAGCTGTGGTTATTTCCGCCTGGTCTGGGTACACCCCTGTCCAAAACACCCAGGTGATAACTATGAATACTTTAATAAAAACCTTGAGGCAGGTAAACGCTAATTATATTGCCAGTCATGCCTCCACTTCAGCCGCTGTTCTCCACAATCTCTCCCAACATAAAGACGTGCAAGTACGCACATCAGTAGCAGACAATGAAAATACAAGCGCAAATACTTCTATGCAATTAGCTGGTGATGCTAATGCCGATTTACGATATGCCCTTGCTGAAAATCATCATATCGATAGAGATACTCTAGATTTTCTAGCATTGGATGGAAATCCATTCGTCGCCGATAGAGCGCAAAGAACTATATTGCGCCTTAAACAGGAAACTCCTATATTGCTAGCCGCATAGCATCTATCATTCAAGATGGCCATTTCCAGTTCGCAAATTCCGGTTTGTCTATGCCGTATTCATGCGCATAGTTACGGCATTCAATTTGCATATTCTGAAACCTGGATTTAGCGTGCTCGCCAATAATTTTTAGTTTTGGTACTCGATTAATCACATCAATAGCGATGCTGAAGCGATCCACCTGGTTATTGATAGCCAGCTCAAGAGGTGTGTTGATATTTCCTTTTTCTTTGTAACCACGCACATGCAAATTATGATGATTGGTGCGGCGATAAGTAAGGCGGTGAATCAATAACGGATAACCATGGAAATTAAAAATAATCGGTTTGTCTGTTGTGAATAAGCTGTCAAAATCTTGATCGCTCATGCCATGGGGATGCTCGCTTGCCGGCTGCAGTCTCAGTAAATCAACAACATTGACAAAACGGATTTTTAAATCAGGAAATTCCTGGCGCAATAAAGCATTGGCAGCAAGAGCCTCTTCAGTTAGTACATCACCAGCAGACGCCAGCACCACATCTGGTTCACAATCATTGTCATTGCTGGCCCACTCCCAGATATCTACGCCTTTTGTGCAATGATTTACGGCTTGCTCCATATCCAGATATTGCACATGCCGCTGCTTATCGCTGACAATCACATTTACATAGTTGGTGCTGCGCAAACAATGATCGGCGCAAGAAAGCAATGTGTTGGCATCCGGCGGCAAATAAATACGAACAACATCAGGGCTTTTATTGACCACCAAATCAAGAAAACCAGGGTCTTGATGAGTAAAACCATTATGGTCTTGACGCCATACTGTAGAAGTAATCAGTAAATTGAGCGAGGAGATGCCGGACCGCCAATTCAACCGGCTGGCAATCTCAAGCCATTTAGCATGCTGATTGAACATAGAATCAATAACATGCACAAAGGCTTCATAAGTAGAGAAAAAGCCATGGCGCCCTGTAAGTAAATAACCTTCCAACCAGCCTTCCAGAGTATGCTCGCTGAGCATTTCCATAACCCGGCCATTATTAGCCAGCTCCCCACCATCAGCATCTTCAGGAAAATAATTTTCAATCCAGAACTTTTTGCTGGCTTCATAAATAGCATCAAGTTTGTTTGATGTTGTTTCATCCGGACCAAATACTCTAAAATTGCTGGGATTGCTTTTCATAATATCGCGCAAGAACAGCGCCAGTGGCCTGGTGTTTTCCCAGTCGGTGTGTCCAGGCTTAGGCACAGCAATGCCGTAACTTTTGAAGTCAGGCATCTTTAGAGATTTGCGAATCAAGCCACCATTCGCATGTGGATTAGCGCTCATACGGCGCTTGCCTTGCGGCGCTAATTCTTTCAGCTCCGGTATAAGGCTGCCATTGGCATCAAATAGTTTCTGGGGTTGGTAACTGTTAAGCCATGCCTTCAGCATTTTAAAATGCTCGGGATTTTCTCTAACACCAGACAACGGCACTTGATGCGCCCGCCAGAAGCCTTCTACTTTATGGCCGTCCACTTCTTTAGGACCAGTCCAGCCCTTGAGGCTGCGCAATATAATCACAGGCCAGCGCGGGCGGCCGGCAATACCAGTACCTCGTGCTTCTTTTTGTACTGAGCGTATTTCATTAATACAATGCTCAAGGGTGGCAGCCATAGCCTGGTGCATACTGTCAAAGTCACTGCCTTCTACAAAATAAGGTGTGTAGCCATAGCCACGCATCAAGTTTTCCAGTTCATCATGATCAATACGAGCTAAAATAGTGGGATTATTGATTTTATAGCCATTGAGATGAAGTATGGGCAACACAGCCCCATCTCTAATCGGATTAAGAAATTTATTGGAATGCCAGGCCGTAGCTAATGGACCAGTTTCACTTTCGCCATCACCAATCACCACGGCTGTAATCAAATCCGGATTATCAAACACAGAACCATAAGCATGAGAAAGACTATAGCCAAGTTCACCGCCTTCATGGATTGAGCCGGGTGTTTCCGGCGTGCAATGACTGCCGATGCCGCCGGGAAAAGAAAATTCTTTAAAAAAACAAGCCATACCTTTTTCATCTTCGCTTTTATCCGGATAAATCTCCGAGTATGTCCCTTCCAGATAAACAGGGGCAAGCACTCCCGGAGCACCATGTCCTGGACCAGCCATAAAAATCATGTCCAGGTCATATTTTTTTATCAAGCGATTTAAATGTATATAGATAAAGCTAAGACCAGGACTTGTGCCCCAGTGTCCAAGCAATCGGTTTTTGATATGTTCAAGCTGCAACGGTTCTTTCAAAAGCGGATTGGCACGCAAATAAATCATGCCGGCAGCTAAATAACAGCAAGCTTGCCAATAAGCATGCATTTTTTGCAATTCTGTCTGGACTAAAGGTGTGCCTTGCACGGTAGCGCGGGCTTGGCCATAAGCGCTTATGGCAGCGATATCATTTGAGGGATTTTGAGAGGTTACTATCATCTTTGCTCCCTGACCGCGCCGCCAGTTTTTCTTTTGTTGACCACAGTCCTGCCGATGGTGTGCTGATAAAGAAAATTTCTTCACCGTCGGGCATTGCATTCCATCCTTCTTTTAATTTTTGCGGATTATAACGAGCCAGTGTTTCTTTTAAATCAGCATAAGCAAATTTTACTTGCTCAATATCCTGGCACAATAAATGCCCGGGCGCATAAGTAATTTTAAAGCGTCCTTCAGAGGAACCATGCAAAAGATGGGCTGTAGCATGAGCATATTCTTGCAAGTCTTTATTTTGTTTGTATTGGGCCAGAGCCGCTGGTGTGCCGCAATAGCCATATTTGCGAATGATGGCATCCACTTCCGGCTGCTCGCCAAAACGCTCCAGCCCAGGGGCAATTATAAGCAGCTCGCCATTATCAGCTATCGCCATGCGCGTGCGATAAATTGCTTTGTTGGCCACCCAGGTGCTGCGAAATTCATCAGCTTGCATCACAGCTACAATTTTTTTGAGCGGCTTATCAAACGTGGTGATATTTTGCGCCATGCTGGCACGCGCTGCCATCAAGTAAGTTTCTAAATCATCACCAACATAAACGCCACTGGTAACCAGTTTATTTTGTGGGTCACGTTTCATAACTACTTGAAAATAAACATCAGGCAAATGGCTAAGATATTTCTCTTCCGCCCAGTTGTAGCAGGCACGCAAAGGTGTAATTAAATTGCCCAGATTATTCTCAATGCCATAAACAGCAGCCGCTAAATGTGAAGCACAAATAGTTTCTTTACCGCCCAGACCGATAAAATAATTTTTGTTGTGATTGGCAAAACCCAATACTTCATGAGGAACAATATGGCCAATATTGATAATCAAATCCCATTTTTCTTTCAATAACATAGTGTTTAAATCAAGTGGTATTTCCCAATCAGCTTTGCCACCAGTTGTTTCAGTCACCAGGCTGGCCGGAATAGTGCCCAGGCGGGTAACACCATTGCGCCAGTCATGAGCATGGATGCGTTCATGGGGAATGGAGCCAAACATCCAGCGGTTTTCTTCCGGCGTATGTGGCACATGTTGTCCTAATGTCGGAATAACATGAGTGTCACAACCAGCGGGCAAGGCCTTGTATATCATTTCTGTTATTTTACCGGCACCACTATGAGCCCGTGTCAGGTCCGGCGGCAACAGCAACACACGGCGCAATTCACACCCTAATCGCTTTTTTGCTTCTACTAGCACACGCTTGGCTAAACTTTCAATTTCAGCAGTAGCAATGCAATCTGCTTCTTTGTAGTACCAGGGCATAAACTAATCCTCATATCTGTAGGGGCGAGGAGAACACAATCTCTAATGACAACAAAAGGGCCAGTATTAACACTTCATGATATCGCATCTGCTTAAAAACTCAATTAAAGCATGCAGCTTAATTGTGTTATCAACTAAACGATTGAGAAATCCCAATTGAATCAGAAATAACATCATTATCAAAAGCGCCACCGGTAAGACATGAGCAACACCAACAGAGCAATGAGCGCCTTCAAAACTAAGAACATATAAAGCAAATGCTCCCATGGCAATGCCGGCAATAATGCTACCTATAATCCTGATGAACAATAAAGAACCTGGTGATTCGCCTATATGCCCACTTTTAATTACACTCATAAGCTCTTCTTTAGAATGCATTGGCAAATGTTTATGTTTCATTTTATACCTCTAGTTTTCAATAACCCCGGATTGATCGAAAATATAACAGCACTAATAAAAGCGAGCGCTCTGGTGGGAAAACAAACCAAGAATTGCCATTACTTCGGCAATCGCAAAAACACAAGTTGCCGGCACAGCAAAAGTGAGAAACGCTTCCCACCACCAGTGGATATCGTTGCCGTCTTGCCAGTCTTCATAGAGATAAACAATTCGAAACAACAGGTTAACGCTGAAGCCCAACACACCAAAAACAAACAATATGATGAAAGCCAGGGCATACATCGGAGTTTAGCGAACATGCAGAGGTGCAGAATCGGGTCCATTACGCTGCTGCGCTTTGCGAATTATAGCTACGCCCTTTTCCCGTGTTCGTTCCAATTCTTCGCCAATATTGTACATCGCTACCGCCTGCTTGCCTATGGCAAAATTATCGGGTTTTTCTTCATTGGTCAATTTATAAATAGTACTTAGATGTTCATTCAGGTTTTGTATTCCCGCTGCCCATTTCTGCCACAGCGGTGCTAAAGATTCTCTTGCTGAACTGGGCACAAAAACTTTTGTCACACCGGCCTTTGCGTCAGTAACATCATTAGCGTAGAGATGAATAATTGGCTCCAGCGTGCCCACATAATAACATAGCCACTCAGCTCTAGGTGGTAGATAACGGCCTTTCCTCAAAAGACCTTTATCGGAAATAGCTCTGGGATAATTGAGAACAACTTTGTCGGTGGGTTGAAAGTCCCGGCGTGTTACTTCCAAATAAATGTTGATTGCTTGTTGTTTAATTTGTTGTAGCGACAATCCGGAATCGCGCAACCGATTCAAGGTTAAAACTTCGTCCTCTTCGGTTTTAGCACCAGTAATACTGGAAGGAACAACCCTTTCATGATTTTCCGCTGACGGCTCATTCGCCGCTTTGCCTTCCACGCAGAACACTAAAGCAACTAATATCGAACATAATGTAATTTTATTATTCATTTCTTTCTCGCTATTTTTCTGTCACAACTTAAATTGATCATCTTGCAGCCCCAAATTAGAGTCAAAGTTTTCAAACAAATTCACCGAATAGAGAGTGCCCTCTTTGAAAAGATCCCACTCTACAGGGACATCTGTACGTGGGTCTATAAAAATGCGATCTGTAATTAGATCGCCTCCTTTATCAGACTTTATCAATTGCAAAACAGTGACGCTTTTTTTCAGTCTATCAACAGGTACAGGTGTCGGCGTTGTTCTGGCTTTACTGCCCGATGCTAGTTGGGCATTAACCGCAGCAAACAAAGTAGCAAAGTCAGCTTTAATAACATTAAGACCATTGGGAGCTTGCAACATTCTTGAATCTTCGTCAAGATTCATTCTTAGAAATCGCAGCCTGGGACCCCCGGCTATGCGGATACGCCCATCCGGTTGACGCACAATCACAGTACCATTTTTCAGACCGCGC
Organism: Candidatus Melainabacteria bacterium; assembly: GCA_963847765.1. Lineage (GTDB taxonomy): Bacteria > Cyanobacteriota > Vampirovibrionia > Obscuribacterales > Obscuribacteraceae > CAWKBA01. The sequence goes on from CAWKBA010000005.1 coordinate 86,432, forward strand.
GATTTAATTTGCAATCTGATCAGATTTGGCCTTTTGAAAAAAAGAATACCACCACCAGACTCCTGTAGTGTTGGTTTGCACATGAATAAAGTCGACTCCACCTTATAATCCCTGAGATCTGAGGTAGATTTATAAAGGTGATCGGCAAGCTTACTGCCATCACTAGTTACCGATTGCCCAAGCACATTATCGCCACTCAAATCAATAGCACTGTCGGCACAATACGCAGGAACGCCCAGAAGCCACAAAATAGTTACGACAATAAGAATGTAATTACAAATTGGCATGCATTATAGTGTCTTTAAAAATGCCACCAGATCTTTTTTCTCTTGATTGGAAAGTTTGGTCTCCAGAATTAAATTGAAATATTCGACAGTATCATCCAATGTCAGTAACCGACCATCGTGCATATATGGCGGTGAATCTTTGATGCCGCGTAAAGGAAATGTTTTAATTGGACCATCAGTACCGGCCATCATGCCATTGATCATGCGCGGGCTGAAAAAGCGCTCGACTTGCAAATTGTGCATAGTGTTATCAGTGTAATAAGGCGCGCTGTGACAGACACAACACTGCCCTTTACCAAAAAATACTTCTTGTCCATGCATTTCTTGCGCTGTTGCTTTTTTAGGATCTAATTTGCCGTCCCATTTCAATTTGGGTGCCGGCGGAAAATCAAGCAGCTCCAGAAATTCAGCCATATCATGCACCTGGCTGCCGCGCTCAAGAACATTCACACCCTTCTTAGTAGCAATCACCGGATCACCATCAAAATAAGCAGCACGCTGTTCAAACTCAGTGAAGTCTTCCACTGTTTTCAGAGCTCTTTGCGAGCCAAACAATCTTTGAATATTATCACCACGCAATGATGGCGTTTCAACTTTATGTCTATATTCTTGCGGCCTGGCATCACCCGTGAGATGAATAGCACCATTAGTATGACCATTGGCATGGCATTCCAGACAGGTGACGCCACGGCTGGCAACAATAGTGCGGCGATCTTCAGTAGTATTAAATTGCTGCTGCGGAAAAGGTGTAAGCAACAGCCTCAATCCCTCAAGCTGTTTGGGGTTGAGTATGCCATTGAAAGTTTCATAATAATTATTGATTGTCAGCAATTTGCCATGAGTGACATCGCCCAGATCCGGCCGGGTTGTTAAATACATAGCCGGTGGAAATTCAGGCAAAAAATGCTCAGGCAAATCAAAGTCAATATCAAAACGAGTCAGATCCCGCCCTTCGGCAGCTTTAATAGCGTCTATATGAAAGCGAGGGAAAATCATGCCTCCTTCAGCATGCTCAGGGTGAGGCAAAGGCATAAAACCGGCAGGAAATAAATTCTTAGCGCGAATCTCTTCTGCCGTCATAGAAGCCAGCTGATCCCAGGTCATGCCAGCCGGCAGCTTGACACGCACTCCCTGCTGTATAGGTTTAGCTCTATCCATCACACAGGTTTGGTCAGGTTTGTCTGACAGGTCATAACGTTCTTTAAGCAAATCCATTTGCCGCTTTTCAATCTCAGGTTTAGCTGCTGACATGCGCTCAATTGTTTTTGAAAGCGCTTCTTTTATATCGACAGGCATATAACTGGTGGCGCCTTTGCCTGCTTCTTGTGCCTGCACAGCAGCAGACAAAATAAGCATCACACTTAGAAATACCACAATTGATTTTGCCTTCATGGATCCCCTCCATTGCCTGTAAAAAATTATTGAACAATTATATCAGGCTACATGTTGCCAAGGGATTGCGCTCTCCATTATGATAATGCTTATGAACAGCCTTATTGAGCAAAAATTCCGTTCTCCGCTGCGCTACCCCGGCGGCAAACAGAGGGCTATAGAACAGATAGCAAAAGTCTTTCCTGCCTCAACAGGCGAATATCGAGAGCCACTTGTCGGCGGCGGCAGCGTTTATTTTCATGCCCGGACAATCAATTTTGCACAACATTATTGGATTAATGACAAATTTCAGGAATTAATTTCATTTTGGCGAATAGTACAAAATCCGGACACTTGCAAAAATTTGGTGGCGGATATGGAAAACTTTCGCTACCAATTCTCGTCAGCAATGGACATGAAGAAATACTTTCTCAAAGTTCGCGCCGAAAATCCAGTTGATGAATACAGGCAGGCATTTCTTTTTTTCTTTTTTAACCGTGTCACTTTCTCCGGTACCACCAGAGCCGGTGGCTTTTCCAGTGCAGCCAGTCTGCACCGATTTACAGAGTCCTCAATAGAAAGGCTAAGACCATTACCGGAAGCGTTAAGGGAAACACTGATAACAGATTATGATTTTGAAGATGTGATAACTAAGCCCGGCAAAGATGTGTTTATATTTCTAGACCCACCCTATTATACGGCCACCAAATTATACGGACACGATGGTGCTTTGCACGATTTCGAACATGAAAGGTTAGCAAAGGTTTTGAAACAAACCAGTCACAGATTTCTGATTACATACGACGATTGTCCGGAAATAAGGAAATTGTATGCCTGGGCCAATATTCAAAAATGGCGATTACAGTATGGAATGAACAATTGCAATATAAATCACCAAAGCAAAATAGGTTCTGAACTTTTTATATCCAATTATTGATTGAGGATGTTACAATAGTTGGCGTAATGTTTACTATGAAAGCGTGGCGTTGTGCAAGCAAAAGACAATTTAAGAGAGTTTGCTAATAAAGCTGGTCAGTATTTCCTCGACTTTCTTGAAACAGATTTCAAACGCCAGCAGCCGCCGCGGCGAAGAGTGCAATTAAAAAATGAAGCTAACCAGACTACCGGTATAGCCCTACACAAATATCAAAGTTTATATACGGCTGTAATTAATCTGCTCAATGAAAATAATCATGGCTCTCAGACTTTAGTCATCCCGCGCGGAAAATATACAGCCAAAGTATCACCGCAATCAAAAGACCTGGCCTGTAAGTTTATAGATGAATATGATGCCCGGAAATTCAACAATATTGTTGATAAAACTCTTAATGCCGCCAAAACTGAATTGCCAACGGCTACGGCCAACCCGGAGGCGTACACCAATCTAGTCTGTGCCACCATGGAAGAGGCGTCCGCTTTTGAGGTTATCCGTCCTTTATTGACTTTACTGGAAAGCACCATTATGGGCAACGCTTATTCAGCCGTTGAATCTGTTTTTGAAATTGAAACGGAATTGGTGGCTATATTAACACAAGATGCCGCCCGCCAGCTGCCTGAAATTCTCAATTCGTATATTGTTTCAGGCAATGAAACGGCCGTTGCCGAAGTACTGTCCGAATTTTTAGATGAGAAACAATGCCGTCAAAAATTAAAAGATTTTTTGGAAACTTTTTCCGTTGCCGATGTCTGGCAAGAAATTCGCGATCTGCGTTCTTTGACAAGAATGGGCGACAATTTGCAAATATATTTATATATTTGTGATATCAGATTGGGCGCCAATATTTTTCCTGTTTTTTACATACCGCTCAGTATTAGCCAGGAAGAGTCCTCGGACAAATTTCATATTCAATTTGACTCCAATCTGTGTATCAATAAACGCGCTGTCGATTATGTTACTCAAGAGCTGGCTATTCCTGAATCAGTACGGCTGAATCATCAAATACAAGAACGTATTATTCATCTGGAAACAGATGTGATGGTAATAAGCATGCTGATCAGCATAATCGGCCGCTTGCTCAGTCTTTTCAATCTTGATACTGATTTTGTTCTTGATAATGTCACTGTACAAACAGCCAAATCTTCAAAAGTGGCGCTGAGTACATCTTGCTATATGGCTGTTTTCGATCGTTCTGACGAAGCCCTGCTTAATGACTATGAGGCACTGCTGACTGCTTTGCGATCAGGGGACGCTACCTTGGGCGGCCTTTTTGAAAAGGTCTTAAAAGGCTTTTTACAGGATGATCCGGCGAATGCATTTGCCGGTGTTGAACAAAATTGGGAAAGTTTGGCAGTGCCGCAGCGCCTGGTTACAGAATCTCCCATTCCATTAAATGAAGAACAGCGCAAAATTTTAATAGCTCTCAATCAGCCTCATGTACGCAATTTGATTGTTCATGGCCCGCCTGGCACCGGTAAATCACATACTATCACCGCCATTGCTTTTGAATATATTTTGCAAGGCAAAACCGTGCTTGTTTTATCAGACAAAATGGAAGCGCTGGATGTAGTTGAAGACAAGCTTACTAAAGCCATGAATCAAGCTCGTCCCAGTGAATCATTCCAAAATCCTATATTGCGCCTGGGTAAAATCGGCGGCACTTATGCCAAACTGCTTAAGCAAGATTCAATTGAAACTATTCAAAGACAATATCGCGCCGCCTCTTCTCACCGCCGCGAAATTGAAGAAGGTATTACTAACTCCAAGAACAAACTGTCCGAGAACATCGCTAATTTAATTGATTGGATTAGCGGGATAAGTATTGAAGATATTCAAAAAATGCATATGCTGGAGTCCTCTCTTATCAAGCGTATTCCGGAGCTGGAAGGCTTAAGCCAACAAGAGCAATGGCCAACCCTTGAAACTGAGCCGGCTAAAGCCTGGCATATCAGCCCTGAATCAGCTGCTGCTTTGCAATATATAAATGCCAATTCGCCAAAAACGATTGCCGGTTTATTGTTATTGCTTAAAAAATCAACAGCAGCTACAAAGCTGGACATGCTCACTACTCATAAGCAGTCTTTTTCTGCTTTTAGAAAACTTTGCCCCAATGATAGCCGACGCCTACAAGGCTTTATTGCCCGGTATCAAACATTGCAAGTGCCGTTGTTAGGACATTTTGGCACCGAGTTGTTTCATAATAAAAAGCTACGACAATTAAATGCTGAAATGGCTGAAAACTTTGTCACCGATTATTCTCTCAATTTTCACAAACGCATTAATGATTTAGAAACTGTCTGTATGTTGCTGCCTAAAGCTGGCGACATTCAACAAGCTTGGGCTATTAGCGATGATGATTTTGCCAATATTTATGAAGAAATTGTCCATCGTCAAACTAAGTTTTTTGACTTCAATGCCTTTTTATCTTTAGCCCAGAGCATCAATGCTCTTATCCAGCAATCTCTGCAGGTGGACATCAGCCAATATGAGATCGGTAAAGGCAAGGCATTTAACAATACAACTGATGTTATTCAGTTTTATTTTGACATGGCTGAATTTATTAAGCTGTTTATTTCTATTACTGATCAAGAAAAAAATGTGCCTCGTTTTGACTTTGTCGGCAACAGGGCTCAGCTTGAACAATTATGCACAACTAAAATGACTCTGGAAATGGATTCACGTTTTGTAAAATTTGTAGAGCAAGCCTCAGCCACAGCCAGAACATTAGCAGCAGTAATCCGTGCCAAACAAAAATTTCCTCAAGACGCATTCGAGCGCCTGCGCGACGCCTTCCCCTGCATTATTGCCAGCATAAGAGAATTTGCTGAATATATTCCTTTATATACAGAAATGTTTGATCTGGTGGTAATCGACGAAGCCAGTCAGGTTTCTGTAGCTCAAGCATTCCCGGCTTTAATGCGTGCTAAAAGGTATTGGTTTTAGGCGATCGCAAACAATTTTCTAACGTCAAAGCTGCTTTTGCCAGCGGTGAACGCAATGCTGCTTATGTTAATGATTTAAAAGATTATTATCGGCGCAATATATCATCGTCTGCCGACAAAATGGCTAGAGCGGCATTATTTGATGTGAAAAGATCTATTTTGGATTTCTGTGAATTACTTGGCAATTATTCCATAATGCTTAGAAAACATTTTCGCGGCTATCAAGAATTGATTTCTTTTAGTTCTCAGTATTTTTATGGCGGCGGGCTACAGGCGGTAAAGTTTCGCGGCAAACCCATTGATGAAGTAATAAAATTTACTGTACTTGAGCATGATGGGCGGGCTGAAAAATACCGCAACACTAATTCGCAAGAAGCTGAATATATAAGAGACTTGCTCAATGATTATTTGCAGATGGAAAGTCCGCCTACCGTAGGCATTATCACACCCTTTAGAGAACAAGTAATATTGATTACTCAATTATTGCTTGCCGAAAGCAATGTTCGTCTTTATGACGAACGGCTGAAATTAAAAATAATGACATTCGACACTTGCCAGGGCGAAGAAAGGGAAGTCATTCTTTATAGTATGGTAGCAACAGCAGAACACGACGCTTTAAAATATATTTTCCCCATCCAACTTTCGAATACAGATGATCGTGTTGATGAGCAGCTAAAAATGCAGCGTCTTAATGTCGGTTTTTCACGAGCACAAGAATGTGTGCATTTTATTCTCTCCAAGCCAATAGAACAATTTTCCGGCTCAGCCAGAACAGCCTTGCAGCATTATGATAGCTTGCTTAAAGAGAAATCGGATATCGAGTCAGATGAAACAGACAATGCCTCGCCTATGGAGCAGCGGCTTATGCAATGGCTTAATGCCACTGAATTTTTCCAAAATAATAGCGATAGAATCGAGTTACGCCCGCAATTTCCCATTGGTGATTATTTAAAACAATTAGATCCTCTATATCGCCATCCGCCTTTCAGGGCTGATTTATTGCTGATGTTCCGCGAGCCTGATAAAACCATTAATATAGTTGTTGAATATGACGGCTTTAGAGAACATTTTATGGAGCATGGCAAAATATATGAGCCTAATTTTGCTTATTATTACAAGCCGGGCGATATAGAAAAACAAATGGTGCTTGAATCTTATGGCTATAAATTTTTGCGTATCAACCGCTTCAACCTGGGCGCTGACCCTGTATCGACATTATCGCAACGTCTTTATGTACTGGTTGATACTGTCAGGGTTGAAAATACGGCTAATCAAATAACAGCCAAAGTTCAAGATGATGTTAAAAAGTTACAGGATGGCGATATGAAATATTGCCAGAAATGCAAACAAACTAGATCGATAATTACCTTTTACAACCCGTCGCTCAGCACCGGCTATGGTCGCTATTGCCGCGACTGCCAGAAAGCCGGCAAACGTAAAAGTAGAACTATCGACATGGCGCCAGAAGTACAGCCCATTCCTCAGCCTCCAACACAGAGTTCAGCGGAAGTGTAAGCCCCACCCCTACAATTTATTGTTGATTGTTTTGCTGTGCCGTAAGCCTTTTGCCTTCTTCTTGCACAAGCTTATAAATTGGCCGGCGCATTTCATCTATTTGCTGTATGTCTTGTTCAACTGCTTTGGCAGTGTCGGCAATAGCATAATTGTCATAAGCAGGGCCGGTAGTTAATGTTTCTAATTTGAGTAACTTGGCATAAACATCATCAGCATAAGCCGTCCATTTCTTTATAAGCGGATCAAGCTTTTCCTGCATGGAGTCAGGGAAACCGGCAAGCTGGCTGTCTTTTAAAAATTGATCGCCATTTTTTACTAATAGTGTTATTACCGGCCTCATTTCAGACATTATTAAATCGACTCGTTCTTTGCGTGGCGGCTTAGGAGGTCCGGTCGGTTCAAGAGCAACCGGCAGATTGATAACCACGCCGGTGCCAATCATTTCGGGCTCAGTAATAACATTCATAGGACGAATCATCACTTCATCATATAAATGCCGGCAAAGTGTAAGAACATGTTTCAAATCCAAGCCGACATCATTGAGCTGATCCAGACTTATTTCTACTTTCGAAGCCGACAATTTGAAAGGCTGCTTAGTAACAGTTGCAGCTGGATTACTAGCAGCCGTAGGCGGTAAATCCGCATAAGCCTGGGAGCTAACAATAGACAATATAAAAGCAGACAATATTTTTAAGGAGTTATTCATGATTTTGCCTTTCAGTTTACTGTAGATTTACTTACCCAGGAAACTATCCATATTATCCAACAGAATCAACCTTTTCTTAAATTGATTACTGGGCAATAAGTCTGAATTTCTCAGTTTCCAATTAGAGTGTTCAAATTCTATCGCCAGTCTGGCTGTTTCCAGCACAGCAAACGACGCACCCACAGTATAAGCAGTCGTTCCAGCTGCATATAGTTGTGCATTCGTATGGTTGTTTAGTGGATAACGCCAGCCGGCGATCATTGTCAACGTACCATCAGCCATTTTAGTTGTACCGACAACACCAGCAAAAACAATATTCTCCACCAGGCTATTATGAGCATCCTTTTGCTCTTTTTTAACAAATTGATTTCTCATAATCATGATTTTTTCTTGATCTGCATAAAGCGACAGTCGCCGGCGTACTCCGAGTATATAGTCACTATCCACTGGTTGGTTATCAGTCATAGCTAAAAGTTATTCAAATCACTTGAATAAGTTTCTGTCGTAGATGTATGAACATCAGCTACTTCTTGTGAAACGGTTCGCCTGGCAGCCAGCCCTGATATATTACCGGTAACCCGACCGACTAGCGGTACCACTAAAATAATCGCTCCGGAAATTAGTGTCAGTAAACCAGCACCACCAAACAGGTTGGGGTGATGCAAATGATAAGCTTGGAGAGCGATTATATTACCCGCACCGCCGGTAACGTTTTTAGCAATATCAGTTAGATAGGCAATGTTTTGTACAAACCAAAATCTTTTGCAGCCTGAATGATAATCCATATATTCCAATAGATAAAGATCTCTCAAATCATCGAGTAGCTTACCCTCTACTTTTGCCGTTGTTTTATCCTCGCCAGAGAAATTAGCGACTGATGCTAAAGCGACGCGACGCTCTTTTATGAGATTATCAATTTCGTTATGCAATTTGTGCACATTGGCTCGATAGATAGAAGGCACCAGTCCTTTTTTCCTTAAACTACAATAGTTGATAAAATTGAGCCCTAGTTCTAATAAGTCTCCTCCGGTATTATATGAGTTAGCAATCAGTGACATTCTGACGCCTGCTCTGAGATTATTTCTTTGACTGGGAGTGGAATGCGGCTTCACCGTTGACTTTTTTGTCTTAATCGTTTTTTCTGCAGCTACCTGATATTGTGCTGGCAAAGCCAGCAAAAGCCCGGATAAGGTCATACACGCATTACCTTCTCCGTATGCGAACATTCTTCTTTGCCGCCAGTTGCTTGTCTGTGTTGTTTGTTGGCGAAAAACCGTATTCAATCTTTCTAGCTGAAGTTCTTTGGCTAAAACTTGTTTAGTGAGTTTTTCTACTACTTCCCCGCCTACGGGGGTGGTTTGTATTGGTTCACTATTGCGATTGCTGTCATCGAGCATATTGTCCGAGTGGTCACCTGATTTAGCTGGATGAATGCTGTCCAAGTGAAGAAATTTTGCCTGAGAGGGCAAATAAAATTGATGAATAAACAGTATGGCGCTAAGAATTAAAGCTAATTCGCGTTTATTGGCCGGTTTCATGCGCAGGGTATTTCAAACCAAAATGTGGAGCCTTTTCCTAATTCTGTATCTATGCCGACTGAACCACCATGCTGCTCTACCAGCGATTTGCAAATTGCCAGTCCCAACCCTGTGCCCCCTTTAGGCTGGTCAGCAGAGCCAACTTGTTGAAACATGCGAAACAATTTGGGCACATTGCGAGGATCGATACCAGGACCTTTATCTGTAATAGAAAAGCGAACAACCTTGCCACCGGCAGCAGTGTTAACTGTCACCGTTTGTCCAGCATCAGAAAATTTTATTGCATTAGAAATGAGATTAGTGAGAATTTGTATCAGGCGATCTTTGTCACCTCTGATCAAATTATTATCACCAATTTCAGCAACCAATTTCACTTTATATTCTTCAGCAAAGCCTGTCGCAGTAATAATAGTTTGCTCAACAAGTTCTTTAGGCTCTATATTGGCAAGGTTAAGTTCAATTTTGCCGGCTTCGATTTTCTTTATATCGAGAATATCGTTTATAAGTCTTATTAGTCGCTCTGTTTCACCCAGTCCCATTGTAACTAGCTCGGCAGCTCGCGCTGAAAGATCACCAACTCTGCCACCGGCAAGCAAGCTAAAAACACCTTTCATTGATGTTAATGGTGTGCGTAATTCATGAGAAACTGTCGAATAAAACTCACTCACTTGCTTATCTGCTTCTTTAGCAGCACTTATGTCATTATTAATCTCCAGAAAGGCCGTCGGTTTGCCTGTCTCATTCTTTTTTACAGACCATCGGCTGGCCACTATAATAGGCTGCTCGTTCTTAGTCTGGTGAGTGAGTTCACCTTCCCACTTACCTGTTTCTAGCGCTATGAACTCGACATTTTTCCGCTCAATGGGAAATTTAGTTTGCAAGAGTTCATGCACAGTTTTGCCCATTGCCTCTGCCTGAAGATACCCATACATTTTTTCCGCACCACTATTCCAAAAAGCAATTTTGCCATCTAATTCACGCACGATAATGGCATCATGGGTTAGATTCAATAATTCGGCCTGCCCTCGCAGTTGTTCTTCGTGCTGCGCCAGGGCTAACTCTATGGCTTGAAATTTTCTGGTTATCCAAAAGATGCCTGCTTCCCAACTTACAATACAAAAGGTGACCATGAAGGCTACGCCTGACTCAAAACTATACAACCCGATTTGCTGCCCTTTCAGCCTTAGCCAGCCAATCAGAATGGGCACCCATAAGGCAAGCGGCACAAAACGTCTTAAAATTTGACCGGTTCTGGTTTGACTGGTAAATGTGCGCATCAAAGCCAATTGTGGCTGTAAAAACAATATACCTATCGAAACTAATATGAAGCCAATGGCTGTGTGGACAGCGATGGCTGTATTATGACCAGGTGAGTATAATTCTTTAGCATTCAAGAAATATCCCATAAAAGCTAGAAGACCAATTGCACCACCAACAAATCCACAATATTGAGCAAGAGTAATAGCCAAGTTCTTTTTTTCGGTGTTGCTTAAAAGCAATAAAGCAATTGCAAAATTTACCTGCATCACAGCTGTAAAAGGAGACATTCTCCCTTGTATGGCAACGCCTAAATTAGCTTCTTCTTGTTTTAAAAATAATTCGTCAATACCCAAATTAAGTGAAAACATATATTCAATAACAGTCAGCCCACCTACAAGAAGAAGAGTTATGGCGCATATTTTTGCTGGCCAGCGATAGATGCTGGACTCTGAAGATTTATCGCAGCCCAATAAAAATAAAATAGCAGTACCAGCTAGGACAAAACCCAGGGCAGTATTAACCTTCATAGCTACCCAGACAGAACTTAAGCTGGTCAAAATGGGAGTGTGGGTTACCCAACCCAAAATGACCACAGCACCAATTATGAGAGCGATGGCGCTCGAGACAAAAGAAATTTTTCTATAGATAGTAAAATCTGTGTCTATCATTGATGCTCAGCGTGTTGTTGCCGGCATTGGCATTGACGATTGCCCGCTGTTTATTGGCACTACTCGTTCAGGCGGGTCCGCCGCCTGGTGGATAAATATACCAAGTGCCATCGCCATTAGGAACAAGTCTTTGTGGTTGCTCGCCGAAAGGAGAGAAGATATTATAGCTGCCACCACCAGCGGGGGCAACTCTTTCCGGCTGCATCTCTGATTGATTATCACCAGATTGATTGCTCCCTGGTTGTACACCAGGCGGATAAATACTCCAGGTGCCATCATTATTGGGCACCACTTTCTGAGCTCGATTAACAACATCGGACAGAGGTCCACTAGTGGCTGGATAAATATACCAGGTACCATCACCGTTGGGCACAAGTGTTTCCGGTTGACCCTGAGTTCCAGATGGGTCTTGGAACGCCGGATAAATATAATAACTGGTGTTAGTTTGACTAAATAAACCGCCATTATTATAAAATGAGTTATAGCCGCCACCAAATGACGGCATCGAGTTGCCGGATCGAAACGGATTGCTGAAACCGGGCAGCCAGTTATTAATTGACTGGGGCAGATAATTGCTCAGTCCAGTACCGGATCCAGAACCAGTAGAGCCAGAATTATTATATGGTGAAGGTGAAGGTGAAGGTCCAGGTCCAGATCCATAACCACCAGTTGTGGAGTTAGTGGTGTTTGAATTACCGCCATATCCATATGGCTGAGCTGATGCAATTTGACCAATAAATAAAATTGCCAGAAAAATGCTTAAGGCTTTCATGCCTTGCCCATCCTTGTCATATTGGAAACCTATCAACAATTCTCCCATATTCTTGCACAATTAAGCGTCTGAGCAGATTTTTATCGGCTGCATATGCACTGTCATATATAAGGCATTATAATTAGACGCTAAGTTTATCGTGCGCTTGAGGAAATTTACCATGTCACTAGGTGTGATTGGCAAGAAAGTAGGAATGACACAGGTCTTTGACGAAGAAGGCTTGACTGTACCAGTAACCGTGATTGAAGTTGGTGACAATTTTGTTGTGCAAAAACTGAGCAAAGAAGCCAATGGCTATTCAGCTGTACAAGTGGGAGGCTTTATAGTCAAAGAGGCAAAACTAAATAAACCTCAGATGGGACAGTATAAGAAAAATTCTATCCCAGCAGTTGAGCCGCTGACAGAATTCAGGATTGAGGATTCCTCCAAATTGAACGTGGGCGAGCGCCTGCCGGTAACAGAAATTTTAAAAGCGGGCATGCTGGTTGATGTGCGCGGGCGCTCAATTGGTAAAGGCTTTCAGGGCACAATCAAAAAATTCAATGCCAGGCGCGGTAATATGACCCACGGTTCTAAATTCCACCGTTCTATGGGTTCAATCGGTCAGCACACCGACCCGGGGCGAGTTTTCAAAGGTATTCATATGCCTGGACAGATGGGCAACGAAAATGTTTGTGTCAGACATCTAAAAGTGGTAAGTCTGGATGCTGAAAAACGAATATTGCTTGTGCGCGGCGCTGTTCCTGGTACCGAGGGCGGCATCCTAACAATCATTCCTTCTAAAACCAAGTGGAATTAGATTAGCCTTGCGGGACTGATCCGGATAATTGCGTTCCTGTTTGATCAGTCTGTGCACCCATATCTTTGCCCTGGTCTTTGACTGTTGTCATTCCATCCAGTTGTATAGCCGGCTGTTGCGCAGACGGCTGATTATTTGCTGTTGCTGGATCGGTCTTATCTGCAAGCTGATCATTTATTGGGGTAGCAGCAACAGCCGGGGATGTATCCGATTTTTGTTCTATTGCTCGCGCTAGTTTGATATTGGCTTCCGCCTTAGATGCTCTGCCGGTCAGGAAATATATTTCGGCCAGACTGCGGAGGGTATCGCAAATTTCGGGATTATCAGGACCAGATAATTTAGTGCGCAATGCCAGTGAGCGTTGCAGAAGAGGCTCAGCCAGATCATATTGCCCGCGCATAATATAAATCTGCGCCAACTTATTCATATTATATGCCGTATAAGAATTGCTCTTGCCTGAATCTTTCAGACCAATCAGCTTCTTCTCATAGTCATTTTCTTGTTTGGAAAGAGCATCTTGCTGGGCTAGGTTCTGCAAAGCGCTGGAAAGAGCTTGACTGGCAATGGCTTTGTCTTTGTCCGAACCGGTATTGCTCATAGACTGCAACGCGGACACAGTACCACTGCTGGCAAAAATCTGAGCAAATTTACTGGCAGTTTCACTATCAGTCATTGTGTACAAAGCTAAATTGCTGCTTTTTTGCTTTGCTCATTGCCCATCAGATGCGGAATAAAATTGCCGATAGTTTGCACTTGTTGAATTTTGAGCTGCTGCTGATTATATGTATAAGTGCAATAAGTACCCACGGCCGATATGAGCACTCCGCACAATAATGGCGAAAGCGCCCCAATTTTTTCCCAAACGTCTCGCTTGGGCTGAATTTGTACTGGAACCGGTTCAGCTTCTTTCATGATTTCCTTCTTGAGAAGAGTTCAATTATAGCAGGGGCGCTTTTACAAACCCCTGGCAACTACAAAAACTTCTTGGCAGGCAAAAGATTTGATTGGCAAAATGGGTATGTTAATTAGGGATTGACCATTTTTAGAATTGTCATGAGATTAGATTGGCAAAGGCAATGGACATCAATTACAACCGCTGAAGCAATAGCTAAAAATCTGGAAGAACAACTCTGTGCCGAAGAAACTGGCTCAGGTCATAAATTAATTGGCAAATACGAAATTCTTAAACCGGTTGGCAAAGGTGGAAAAAGCGTTGTTTTTAAAGCCAGAGACACAGAAACACAAAGAATTGTCGCCTGCAAATTATTGTTGCCGCAATTAGTTGAAGACGAACGCAATTTAAAGCGATTCAGGCAGGAAGCAATTGCCGCCAAGCGCCTGGATCATCCAAATATAAATTCAGTCAGCGATTTTGGTGAATGGAACGGTCAGCTTTATATGATCATGGAATTTATTGAAGGTCAGTCTCTGGCTGAATTGGTTGATAGTCAGGGCAAACTACCTATCAGCCGGGCTGTGCCCATATTTACCCAAATAGCTGCCGGCTGTGCTTATTCGCATGGCAGAAATATTATTCATCGCGATCTCAAACCAGGCAATATAGTCATAACCAACAAAAACGGACAAAATGATTTTGTAAAAATAGTTGATTTTGGCATTGCTAAAATTATTAGCGAAAATACTGTTGTGGGCACAAAGCTTACTAAAACCGGCGAAGTATTTGGCAGTCCATTGTATATGAGTCCTGAGCAATGCATGGCTCATCCTATTGATCAGCGCTCAGACATATATTCATTGGGAACTCTCATGTACGAAGTACTGACAGGCAAGCCACCTTTAAAGGGAGCGACAGCGCTGGCAACCATATTTATGCACACCAATGAGATGCCGGCCAAATTTGGCGATATTGGCGCCGACAAAAAACTTACTCAAGCAATAGAAAATATTGTGCTTAAATGTCTGGCAAAATCTCCTCAGCAACGTTATCAATCAATGGACGAAGTGATAAGCGCTTATGACAAAATAGCCGAGAGAATATCTTGCTAGCAAAAACTTTTAGCGGGGAGCGCGTATCATTGCTTCGACTTCGTCAAGGGTTTTGAGACGCTTTTGCAAAAGTTGCTCCGGTAGATTACCTTCGCGCTTCAATCTACGTCGTTCCAGATATTCATCTACGTAATAATATGTTGATGCAGTCAAGCCAACTGCTGATCCAGCTCCGGCTGTGATAAATCCGGCAAAGGCAAGATTATTAGCGGTCTTTGGCCGGCGCCTGTTACCATACCATGCGGCTGCCCCAAGCACATCTTGGGCCAGAAACGTTCCTGAAATTATTGGTCCATAAATAACTGACTGCAAAGCAATTTTGTCATGCCGCCGCAATTGCTTTGTTTCTTGATTCATATAATCATCATAGCGTTGATCCCATAGATCATAAGCTTCCAGCCGGTGTTTAATTGGCCCCACCCTATCAAGAACATTTGGGTCAGCAGCTTCAACATATTTATGCAGGCGAAGACGAGAATCATCACTAGCCATTTCAACATCATATATTTTTTCGGATAGCTTTTTGTAGACCATTTTAAAATAATGTTTTTTTAGGCACTTTTGTGCAATCAGCCCGGCTGGGGCGCTGACTATAGATATACCATCGCCAATAATGGCAGTTACGATTGAAGAACTTGTATATTGCGGATGATCAAAACCCTTTAAGGCTAAG
This sequence comes from Candidatus Melainabacteria bacterium, assembly GCA_963847765.1. Lineage (GTDB taxonomy): Bacteria > Cyanobacteriota > Vampirovibrionia > Obscuribacterales > Obscuribacteraceae > CAWKBA01. The sequence continues at coordinate 101,907 of CAWKBA010000005.1, forward strand.
CCTCCGGCGGCTCCATAGAGAGAGTTAGAGGCAGTATTCAGAAAATAATAGACATTTGCCCCGGCTTGATACGATTTGGCATCAGCGTATATTTTGGCAAATTCATAAATACACCAATCACAATAATCTTGCATCAGGCGGCCTTCGGCTATATAGATATTATAAGCTGGGTTAGATTTTTCCTGCCCGATTAATTCAGCTCTTCGGGCCAACAATGTGCGAATTTCTTGTACAGTATTTTTCATAGCTAAAAGCGCGCTGCCTGGATTTCGTTTGTGCTTGCTGTTTTTCCAGGCAATAAATCCGTTTGAACAGAGTTCGGTAGCCGAACTGGCACCGCCGATAATACTGCCGATTAATTCCACTCTGACTGCACTCTTCAAACCACCGATAGAAATATTGCGAGGTGTGCTCAAATGCTCAGCTGCATCGGTCAGGCCAACAATATCACCACCCAGAAATAACCCCAAAGATGCCTGCTGTCCCAAGAAATATCTAAGCTCCCTTAGTTTTGGCTCTTCATTAGCTAAAATTTTATATTTTAAATAGTATCTTTCCATCCCGATTTCTTTAACGAGAATCTCATCGGTTAGTTTGACTATGGCAGCGTCATTGATAACCTCCGACCCGCTAGCATCGGCGGTCCAGAAAAAAAAGCAGTTACTAACTGATACCAAAATTAGGGCAAAACTGATATATCCGACCAGCACTGGTTGATCCACCCAAACGTCAAGTTTAAAAGCACATTTTATCTTAGCAGCCACAATTTTGCCACAGATCTAGAGATATTGTCTTTCGCCAGAGGCAATGCAGTCTAGAACAGGAGAAAACAATTAATGGACCAATCAATCCAATTACACGGTTACCTGGCGCTCATAAACGTTGTTGCTAATTTTACGGAGCTGATAGGTATTATTTGTGGTTTGTATTTAGTCTGTCACGCAGCATTTTTTGAGAAATTCACTTTACCCATTATTGATTGGAGGCTAAACAGGATACAGCAAGTCTTGGTCGGACTTAGTTTAATAGCGGTTGGTAACGCTACACCTTTCTTGATCAATTTACTTCCGACAGGACCTGAATTCGACTTCCGCAATGATTATTATGAAAATAAAAACCAGTCCCCGACGCCCGGATTTCTCAAAGGTAAAACAATCAACACCGAAAGTTACTTGCGCGCAGTTGCTGACAAATGTCTTAATTGTTATTTTCAGATTTTTGGATATGAGATATATCCTGTATCCGAATCCTTTGTTTTAGATGACTGGGGAAAAGTTTCTCAGATTACTATTTTGAGACACCCACAAAACTACCGCACAAAAAAAACTTCTGCAGCTGCTGACAAAGCATTAATTCTAGCGGTTCAAAACGCAGCCCCGTTTACTAAACCAGCCGTCCCACTACATACACCGATCAAGCTTCTACTAAAGATAGACGGGACTAATTTAGATAAACCATTACGGGCAGCGGTCAATATTGCAGCACAATCGGTGAAACAAACGATTATGGATAAAACGACCATTCAGGAAAAAGAAGATTTATTTGCGCTGATAACCAACCTAGAAAAACGTTTACCCTTTAAAGCTCAAGTTATAGCAAAACTGATTGGTCGCTCCTTTGTAATTGCGCCAGAATATAAACCCCCCAACGATCCCAATGCTCATCTACACACAGTAGAAGATAAGACGAAGTTTTTGACACAAGTATGGATCAGAGAACCTGCCGAGGTGACAGAGAGAGATAAGGGAAGCGTAATACTTAACATAAATCCCAACATGCACTGCATAACACAAGGGGAAATTACCAAAAGATTTGGTGAAGAGTCATCAATTTATAAGCAGCCAATAAATGAAGTGCCCGCTGATCAACTAGCTATGACCTACAATTACGAACGTTCATGGGGAACTCTAAGCTTCCAGGTGCTACAAAAGGAGCCTCATTATTTGCTTTACATAGTTTTTGAGACATATCAACCTTCTCTTTATGGGGATGTCCTTGAAGAAAAGCTTTGGAAATTCAAATAGCTATATATAAATTCGTTTGCTCGAAATTCTTTATACATCCGGTATAATGAGAACAGATAGGTAAATAGGACATTTGTGTTGAAGGCATTTAAGTTTAAACAATTAAAACCTCTGCTTGCATGTATATCAATATTTGCAGGAGTTTTGTATTTTCACAATACTGCCTCAGTATGCTTTGCTCAGATTGAGAATAAAATAGCTGCCCAAGAAAAAGAAGATCTATTTGCATTGATAGACAAATTAGAAAAAAGTCTTCCTTTTAGGAGCACGTCCGTGGCAAAACTGACCGGCCGAATATTTATCGTTGATCCCAAGGAATCGGATAAATGGGAAATATGTTCGCGTACTCAGCCTGATTTCCAAAAACTCGTATCAAGAGTATCGGTATATGAGCCAGCTGAATCAGCTGAAGATAAAGGTGGGTTTGTAGATCTTGAAATAAATACCAATGCTCATTGCATAGTGCTCAAAGATATTCTTCACCACTTTGGTATGGAGTCGTCAATACATAACTACCCACCAACTATAACTGGTCATAAAATTCAATACCTTGAATATTGTTATAAACGTCCATGGGGGCAATTAATTTTTGCAGTAACACCCAACATACCTAATTATCTGTTAGATATAAATTTTAGTTCATATCGAACTGCTCCTCCTTATTTATAGTCAATAAGCTAATTAGGTTTTAGTCAGTTGCTTAATCGTTTGATCAACCAACAGAGATACATTGGGGAAATATTTCACAAGGTCATCGTCTATTTTGGTTTCTTTGTTTTGGCCCCCACCCAATTTAATTGCAAACATTTCCGCAAAAAGTTCTGATTGAGGAGAATGGGGAGTACCATTAGCTTGATCAGGCGTATAGTACTTTAATCTCTGCCTTGCTGATTTCGAACCTTCAGCGAAAAACTTATCTATATCCTTTGCATACGCTCGTTGAAAAACTGGACTACTAGAAAATTTATTTAAAGCATTATCTACAGCATGTCCGAATTCATGCCTAAGTGTTTCTCCCGGATCCTTATTTTCTATCGGCATGTAATGAACGGTTGGCCCAGCATTAGTGGGTGCATTTTTGTACTCAGCAATGACTACGAACGGATCACGGGGATCGGGGTTCGTAAAACCAAAGAGATCTCCCAGCTTCTCACCTGTATCGTGTCCTCTAGCTTGTTCATTCGCAAACCGAGGGTAGGATTCAGAAATCATATGTACAGCATACATTTTAAATCCTTTGCCTCGTACCAGTGCCCGCAATCGATCAGGAATAGCATTCAACGCAGCTTCCAGCTTACGTACAAATTCTTCTGATGCGCGGCCACTCTTTATAAAGTGCGGTCCCTTTAACTCTGAAGGCTTGTATTTATCCGACGCCGCGGAATCAGGACTTTGCGGAATTAGCGATGGTACCTTGTTTTTTATAGGACCACCATTTGCAGCATTCGACCTATATGGCTCTGGGTTTGCATTTTTTTCAGGCGAGTTAGATCCTGACCTTTGTGGGGCCAGTGGCGGCATTTTGTTGGTTTCAGCTTGGGCACTGTGTGGCGCAGTGGAAGGTGGTGCAGCGGGTGGCGAATTGGAATTGTAAGAATCACTTGAAGGCGGTGACGATGCCGGCGTTTTATTATTACCGGACGGAGATGGAGTATGAGGTAGTTTTGCCGGCGGTGAATTATTGCCGGATTCGTCATTACAAACACGTTCAGCCTCTGCCCACATCTTTTGAAATTCTGCGTTAGCGGATGGCATTCCCGAGAGAACCTTTTCATAAGCAACAGTGGCGTGATACCAGGCTAAATAACAAGGAAATGCCAAAAGGAAAGCTTCTGCAAAGATACATAGCAGCGCCCGCGCCAATAGCTTGTTTGCCAGGTATGCGGAGACATGGGCGGATGCTCTTGCAAAAGCCCTTTGATTATTCGCACCACCCCACGTGGATTATTCGGCAAGGTCTTAGCAAATTCTCCACTGGCTTTGCTGGCATCTTCAGTTCCATCTGGTGTAGTTAGTGGACCTGAATCCGGTCCAGACATTGAAGCTGCAGGAGCATGGCCGTTACTGCCAAAAGAATCCGCCATTGGGTCGTCATCGTCCTGGGCATTGCAACAATGACAGCCGACAATAAAGAATAAAAGACAAAACATTACCTGTATGTTCTTTCGCAGGTAGCGTCTTGGCACGTACATGTTCCTTATATATATTAGATTCCCCAGGAAGCTATTGTATCGCGCCATGGGTAAGGGCGGGATGAAGACGGGCGAGGCAAAGCCTGCTCCTACTATATTAACAACCCTGGTTCAGATACAATTTAGGGCGAACAATCAGGCAAGGAATAGAAATCATGAATAAACAAACAAAAATGCTCTTGTCAATGGCGGCAATCATGTCCATGTTTGCATCGGCAAGCCCTATACTGGCACAAGAAAAGACAAACAATTATTAGGAGAGTTGGAGAGTCCCATGGCAAAAAATAAGATGCAAGCTCTTCCCTGCACAAGCACAGATTTTTCTCTCAAATTATTTGCCCAACTGGCGCAGACAAGCAAAGACAATGTTGTCATTTCTCCTTTCAGTGCTTATGCAGCCCTGAGTATGGCTTTAAATGGAGCAGCCGGCAGCACCAGCGAGCAAATGGCCTCTGTACTGGGAGTCACTGCCGATACTATTAAATCTCTAAACGAAAGGAATCAAGCCGTACTGGCATCGCTGACCAACACCAACAAAACAGTGCAGTTAGAAATTGGCAATGCAATTTTCAGCGATATTCATACTCCCTTTAAAAGCAGTTTCACAAACCTATGCAAGCAATTTTATGATGCTGAAATAAAGAGTGCTAATTTTCAGGACCCGGCAACTGTCGATAGTATCAACAATTGGTGCAGTAGCAAAACACATGGAAAGATACCAACCATAGTAGCCAAATTAAGCAGCAAGGAAAAAATGGTGATTTTAAATGCCGTTTACTTTAAAGGTGCATGGGTAAGTCCATTCAAAAAGTTTCTGACACAAGATGATCAATTTACTACTTTATCCGGTACCAAGACAAGCATCAAAATGATGCATCAACTGGAACGTTTATCATATTTGGACAATGATCATTTTCAAGCTGTAGCAATGCCTTATAAAGGAGGGCGGCAGAGTCTTTATATCTTTTTGCCAAATAACAAAATAAAATGGCCGCTGTTTCTGGCAGAATTTACACCAACAAACTGGAATCAGTGGATGACAGCATTTAGCCCTGTCAAAGTCGATCTGTCTTTGCCAAGATTCACAGTTAAATTTTCACAAGATCTTTCTGCCGGCCTGCAAACAATCGGCATGAAGGAAGCATTTGATCCAGAGCATGCTAATTTTTCCAATATGATTAGTCCTCTATACAAAGCCTGGATCAGCCGTGTGTTACAGAAGACATACATGGATGTGAACGAAGAGGGGACAGAAGCAGCTGCTGTCACAGCCGTGATAATGGGCGCCACTATGGCAGTGCACAGAGAAGCACCGCCAATTGAATTTCGTGTTGACCATCCTTTTGTGCTTGCTCTTGCGGATAATGAAACCAAAGAAATTCTTTTTCTTGGTTCAATTTTAAAACCCTAAGGTTAGTGTAGACGCCGATGCTTTTTACTAAAACCAGCTCACTCAGGCACATGCTCTATGAACAAAAGGGGGGCTATTTAGTTCTGCCTGTGATTATTACCCTGGCTTTGGGTCTAACAGCCATGACTTTGCCTATGCTGGAAATACAGGTGCCCAGTATTGCTAGATGGGCTCATCACACTCGCTGGCTGGTGCCGAACGATCCAAGCATGGCTCAATTATTACTGGGTGCCATAGCTGGCTCTTGCATAACAGTTGTTTCTGTTGTTTATTCTGTGCTATTGGTTACACTAACATTTGCTTCAATGCAATTTTCACCGCGCATTCTCACCAGCTTTCTCAATGATCGGGTTAGCCAGACCACCCTGGGTTTGTATATCGGCACATTCGTTTATTGCCTTATACTGCTGCCTAATGTGCGCGGATTATCAAAAGTTATTCTGCCGACATTGTCACTGACATTTGCCCTTATCCTGGCGACTGCTTGTCTTTTTTATCTTATGTATTTTATCCACCACATGGCCGTAGCCATTCAGGTTAATTATATTGTTGATCACATTGCTCAAGAAACGGAAATCAGCCTGCGCAGCGTGTTTGGCAACGAATTAACCGGACCACCCAAAGAACAAGAGGTTTTAACTGAACCAACGGCAGGCATAACAATACAGAGCAAAAGAACTGGCTACATACAGTATGTTGACGAAAAAAAATTAGTGGCTTTGGCCAGCCAAGTCAATGGCAATATTTATATTTATCGCTCCGTAGGTCAATTTATTCCTGCAAGAGCACCGGTCTTCAATGTTAATACAAGCAGCGACATCGATGAAAATTTCAAACAAGAATTGCTTAACTGCCTGCATGTGGGTCCGCTGCGCTCTATGGAAGCCGATGTCGAATTTGGCATTTTTCAAATTGTAGATATTGCTCTAAAAGCACTTTCACCAGCAGTCAATGATCCAAGCACAGCTATTTGTTGCATAGATCATTTAAGTCCCATTTTAATGCTGGCTGTCACTTTAGAACCACCTTCCTATCATGTTACTGATGAAAACGGCATCATTCGTTTGTCGAAAAGACGAACATCATTTCCACGATTGCTAAATGTCTCTTACAATCAAATCATTCCCTACGGCAAAAATGATATGGCAGTTTCATTGCGCCTGCTGCGCGCTCTGCTGGACATCGCCAACAAAACAAAACATGCTCCCTATTTAGCAGAAATTCGCAAACATGCTCAGCGAGTCGTTAAAACATACGCTCCCTCTTTTCCCTCAGACGATTGTGAAGAACTTTATGAACGTCTTCGTATCATCGAGAAAATAACAGAATAGTCTTTGTAGGGGCGAGGTTCACTGAGCCCTCTATTCCAAGGCTTGCCGCAGTATTTTGGGTGTGAGAAACCATTTTAAAATACCTGGACTGCTCGGCGGTATATCGACAATATCTATACGGCAAACACCAGCTTTTTTAAAAGACATATTGAGCTCCGGTCCTGCCCATAGCAAAGTGCCGGCTAACCTGCTCATATCAGGTTCATGCCCAACTAAAAAAATTTCTTCCAACTGCTGGAACGGTGTAAGAAATTTATACAGATCCGAAGCTGTGCCACCAGGAGCAAGGGCCTCCGTAATTTGCAATTCTATGTCCTTTGCAAAAGTGTTAGCTACAATTTCGGCTGTTTGCTTTGCTCTTACCAGCGGACTGGTCACAACAAGTTTGGCTTTGACACCGATTTTTGCTAATGCCAGGGCTACCTGGCTAGTTTCCGCGCGCCCCTCTTTGGTCAATGGGCGCTGCCAGTCAGAGTTAATTTCGCCGCCAATGCGATCAACTGCTATGCCATGCCGTAATAAATAGAGTTTCATAGTGGATAATTTTACTGTCCTTGCGCTGTTTTCAACATAGCAATGATAATATGAACTCATGATTGCAAGATCACGAATATTAGGACTGGATGTAGGCGATAAAAGAATTGGCATTGCCATCTCAGATCCACTTGGCATCACTGCCGGCGGACTGGAAACCCTGGATAGAGTCAATATTGAAAGTGATGTAACCAAGATAACCCAAATTGCTCACCGGCATCAGGCAGCACAAATAGTAATTGGTTTACCTATAAATATGGATGGTTCATCAGGCACCCAGGCGGAAAAGGTGAAATCATTTGGGCGCAAGTTGGCCCGTGCCAGTGGCTTGCCGCTCGTTTATGAAGATGAACGATTAACAACCATAACGGCCATCCGTACCCTGACTTTACAGGGAGTAAGAACCGGTGAAAATAAGCATCTGGTTGACCGCCAGGCAGCCGCTGTAATTCTGCAAAAATTCCTTGATCGCAATGTGCATCCGCCATCAGCATAGTAGTGCAAGACAATAAGCGAGGCGAGGCGATATGTGCGGAGGAGCCGAAGGATGAAGGCGACGGAGTGCTTTAGTGAATTTCACGGATATAACTGATTCAATTTCTGCACCCGTTGCAGGATAGGCAAAGTAGAAATCTGCCCAAAATTATCCGTTTCCAACTTTTCCAGACGTTTGGTCACCGGTAGCTCGTCAAGAGTACGTCCATAAACTTTGCGCTCAATACGGGCTAATTGCGCCTCGATCACTTGTTGGGACTGCGCCGGCAGCGTCGTTTTTTCTTCTGCTCGACTACTGTCAGCAGGTTTATTACTTGCACCAGATACGGTGCCATTTCGCTCGGAAGAATAATATTGGTCTACATAATTTGTGTCCTGCCGATTTTTATCTTGACTGTCAGTCTTGCTCTTATTACCGCTGAGAATAACTACAGCAGATCCAGGCTCATCTTTTTTCTTTTCCTTATCAGCAATATTTTGCTGCTCAGTCATTTCAGTTTCAGCGTTTAAATCCACACCCATGCGCGCCAATGTACTCTTAAGCACTTGCATATTATTTTTTGCTTTGCTGTCATTAGGATTTAACTGTAAAGCCATTGCCCATTCTGCCTGGGCGTCTTGATATTGATTATGCTTGAAATAATATATACCCCAATTATTATGGAGAAGGACAATATTAGCTCTGGCGGTGGTATTGCCAGGATCAATATCCAGCGATTTTTGATATTCGCTGAGCGCCTCTTTATATAATTGCCTGGACATAAGGGCATTGCCCCGCTCAATGATCGCCTTAACCATTAATTGCTTTTGTCTATCCATTTGAGCAGGGGCCCAGGCAATAAAACAAAGCCAGAGCATTAAAAACATTAATGGGTAAAAGGCAATATATTTCACTGTCTGATAACTTACCTCAATATTTAATTATTCCCCGATTTAATCTGTCTGTTTTCGCTGCTATTTTATGCGGGTATAAACAATGATAGGGCTATTGGACTGGGGATAAAATGTCGGACGAAAATAAAAATTCAATTCTGTTGGTTGATGACGATCCTGTATTTCGTAAAACGGTAACCAGCCTGCTCAACAGGCTTAAGCTTTCCGTTCTTCAAGCTGGCGGCACGAAAGAAGCCACAACCATTATGTCCACAGGGCAGCCGGCGCTGGCAATAGTCGATTATAACCTGCCTGATGGCGATGGTATGACCTGGATATCGGAAATGAGAGCAACCGGCAAAAATATGCCTATTGTTTTTGTCAGTGCCAGCTTCTGTGACGCCAAAACATTCAATTCGCTGCGAAATCTTCTCAACGTATCTCTGGTTTTACAAAAACCCATTTCAGCTGAGCTTCTTTTACAGCAACTGGATGGCATTTTACCCTTTTCTTCAATCACTAATCATAATCTGCCGGCATTAAAACCTGAGTTTAATGCCGCCAAATCGCCCAAAGCAGGCCATTTAGCAGAAACATTTAATTCTGTACGCAAGGAATACGACAAGTTGTTGAAAGAATTTCCAGCCGACAGAGAAAAATTTGACGAAGTGCTGGAAAACGAATCGGGTGGGTCTGAAGCCTGGCTTATTTCAAAACTAAAACAAGTAGGCCAGAAATTACGCGTGGGCAATATCCTGGCAGCAACCAAAAGAGATTATCTAAAGCAATTGCCGGGGCTGTGGCTATCAGTGAGTGAAAAAATAGCAACTTTGCGCGAAAATCCAGCCAATCAAACGGTAAAAAACGAGCTTATCAATGAAACCCATAAAATACGAGGAGCAGCCGGAACCCTTGGATTAATTGATATCGGTCGGGCAGCCGGAGACATTGAAGAACGTTTGCGAATTTTGCCAGGCGATTCTACCCAGGACAATGTCTGGGCAGAAATTATAACTGCTCAAAAAAAGGGAGACAATTTAATCAGAAGTGCAAGCGGAGAAAGCAGCCAGGAAAAGATAGAGGTATCAACCTATAAAGAGTGCAATCTTTTGCTACTCACCACTGATCATATTTTGCGCCAAAAAATAAGCGCCCTTCCTTTAATGCAAGCTTATCAGTTTTATTACGCCGACAGTTGCGCTGATGCTCTTTTATTGTCCAAAACCATGCCCTTATCCGGTTTGATATTTGATTTGCGATCTAAATTGGGTCAAGATTATTTTCAGATTTGCAAAGAGTTACGAGAAGCACCGGGCACTGGTTGCCTGCCTATGATGGCTATAACCAGTGAACAGCATATGAAAAATACGGATGAAATGGCTTATTTAGGTTTTTCTTCTCTAATAGCAGCAACATCATCGAGCGCTCAAATGGACACATTTATAGATGAGCAAGCTTTTGTGAAAGCTGTGCAGCAAGTGCTTAAAATTCAACAATCGATAAGGCCGCGCATTCTTCTGGTTGACGACGATAAGACGCTATGCCAGTTCATTAGCTCAGTTCTGCAAGGCGCCGACATGGTGTGCCAGTGCCTGACTGAACCAATAAATATTATCGAAGAATTGGAGCATTTCCAGCCTGATGTTGTCATACTGGATGTGCAAATGCCGGGGCTGAGCGGCTACGATGTCTGCCGCTTACTACGGGCCAATCCCGCCTGGCAAGATTTAGTGATCATTTTCCTCACCGCCAGGCAAGATGCTCAAGGACGCATGTCCGCCTTTATTGCCGGAGGTGATGACTTCTTCACTAAGCCGGTTCTGGGTGAAGAATTAATTGTACGCGTGAAAAATCACCTGGAACGCTCTCAGGTCAAACAGCGGCGCACGCAAGCAGAAGATTTAACTGGTTATCCTATGCGCAAGGCATATTTAAGCGACCTGCAACGAACTTTGTCTATGATAGCAAGCAAGAACAGCAGTGGAGGTTGTGTTTGCATGGTGGAGATTGATCATTTTGATCAAATTGGCGAACAAAAAGGCTTTGCCGGACAAGACTATGTACTGGAACAATTGGGCTCGCTGCTGCAATGCCGATTCAAAGGCGAAGCTAAACGCGGGCGCTTTAGCGACAAAGCTTTTCTGCTCACTTTCCCTGATAGTGACAAGGCATCTGTGTCTCGGCTCATGGAAATGTTCAATCGCGAATTTATCAGTACAACGAAGCAGCAAAAACCAGGACAGGAATTAAATATAACACTGACCTGGGCACTGGTTGATTTTCCCAAGGAAGCCAATACTATTTCAGGCATTTTAGAATTGCTGTCTGGCAGGCTGGCTTCAGCCCGCAAAGAAAAAATGTCCGCTGGGGCTAGAAATTAATGCAGACTGCTGGTGATTTTTGACAATGAAATGGTCAATTACTCTACAAACCGGCATTGTCACCTTAATTACTTTTGTTTTCCTGGGTTATCTAGGTAACACGTTTTATGTTAATGACATCGAGCAAGTAACAGCCGCACAATGGCTTGTGCAGAGCCATGAAGTGTTGAGAGCAATTGAGTCTCTTTATGCCAAGGTTAAAGACGTTGAAATTGCTCAGCATGATTACCAGCTAGCGGGTGGTCAACTAAACCGCCAGGCCTGGACAAATGCATTAGCCGATGCTCAAAAAGAATTAAACGAGTTAGCAGCTCTCACCACCGACAATACCGGCGAGCAGACAAGAATTCCCTGGCTGGACAATTTGCTTTTTAACTGGCGAGACGAGTTTGATGCCACCGTCTCTAAAAAACATGCTCATGCTTCATCTCCGGCAAACGGTACTTATGTCGGCTCAACATCAGCTATTGGTGAGCAGATAAGAACCATTCTCTCTGACATGCGTCACGATGAATATAGATTGCTTCATGAACGCAACGATTCTTTTCGAAGAAACAATAGCATAGATATCCGCAACGTTGGCATTTTCATTGTTATCACATTTCTTTTGCTTTCTACCAGCTTTTTCTTCGTTTTCTACTATGAACGCCAGAAAAGTAAAATTAATCGCTACTTGCAGGAAAGAGAGGAAATATTCCGCCAGCTTGCCGATAATATCCAGGAAGTGTTTTGGGTGTCTACTGCCGATGCCGGCAAATGCCTGTATGTAAGCCCTGCCTATGAGCAATTATGGGGTTTATCAAGACAGGAATTATATGAGCATCCACGATCGTTCCTTAAAGCAGTTATTCCTGAAGACAGGGAACATGTGCTGGCGGTCATGACAGGCAAAGAATTACCTGTTGATGGCACAGGTGTTGAATACAGAATCGTTAAACCAAATGGAGAAGAACGCTGGATATGGTCAAACACTTTCCCGGTTAAAGATGAAAACGGAGTCACTATTCGCTTATGCGGCATTTCACATGATATTACCGGGCGTAAAGAAATGGAAAGGCGCGTCAGCGAGTTTTATTCGATGGTTTCACACGAATTAAGAACCCCCTTAACGTCAATCCGGGCAGCCTTGGGACTTCTCGAGGGCGGTATTGGCGGCAAATTGCCTGAAAAAGCAGTTCAGCTCACCAGTGTTGCCAAAAACGAATCAGAGCGATTAATCAGACTTATTAATGACATTCTCGACATACGCAAAATTGCCGCCGGCAAACTGGAGCTGAAACGGCAAATGATCGATCCAGTTTCGATCGTAGAGACAACTATGAAAAGCCTGGAAGCCATGTCCCATGATTTGCATGTACAGCTTATCAGCGACATCAAAAGCAGGCAGCAGTTTTCAGGCGATAAAGACAGAATTATTCAAGTATTAACCAATCTTGTTTCTAATGCTCTTAAATTCAGTCCGCCAATAGCCAGATTAAGATTGTTCTGGAAAATGATCAGTCATCGCTTAAATTCTCAGTGGTAGATCAAGGCCCGGGAATTCCTACCGCCAAACTCGATCGGTTGTTCCGCCCCTTCCAACAGCTTGATTCATCTGATACCAGAGCTAAGGGGGGCACTGGTCTGGGGCTGACAATTTCTAAAGCAATTGTGGAAGAGCACGGCGGCAAAATCGGTGTCAATACCACTGAAGGTGCCGGATGCACATTCTGGTTTGAATTGCCTCTTGCCGAGCAAAATGCAGTGCCGCTGGTTTCAGAAGCAGCGCCAAAATACTTGCACCAGATCTTAATTGTAGAAGATGACATACAGCTGGCAGAGCTGCTGAAATTGAGATTGCAGCAAGATGGCTACAATTTAATCATAGCGCCAACTCTAAAGACAGCATCAGAACTGCTTGTTAAAGAAAAGATAGAAGCTATTATTCTTGATATTCAACTGCCGGATGGCAATGGACTTGATTGGTTGCAGAGTGTGCGATCGCTTCCCGGCGCCAGGATTATTCCAGTCATTGTTACCACAGGACGAGAGACAGACATGAATACCTACAGCCTTCCTCTGTTAATCGCCTGGTTACGTAAACCTTTCCAAGAAAACGAACTGCTAAGAGCCCTGCAAGTGGCAGTGAAGAGCACAATTGACCGCAAAGCAAAAATATTGATTGTCGAAGATGATCGCCCCACCCGCAATTTGATTATTGACCTGCTGCAAAATCTGGATATACAATTTTTTGAAGCAGCCGATGGCACAACAGCTATCGATATGGCAGTAAGAGAAAAACCTGATTTAATTATCCTGGATATTGGCTTACCTTATAAGGACGGCTTCACTGTAATTGAAGTCTTAAAACAACAGAACATGCACAATACCCCCCTACTTGTATATACAAGCAGAGATATAGATAAAGAAGATATGCAAAAGCTAAGCCTTGGACTGACTAAACATCTCATCAAATCACGCACCTCAGAAGCGCAATTTCTTGATACTGTCCGAGAGTTGCTAACCAATATTCAAACTGGATGCAAAGCGGGTATTCTAAAGTAGGTATAAACGGTAATGGATTTAAAAAATGACAGGTTCTAAATCTCACTGGCCTCCATTAATTCGCGTATTTGAAACCATGGTCTTTGCCACCTTGCTAATTGTCGTACCACTTTTTGCTTTTAGCATCGTTGACACTGCCGGCACCACTCTTATGGTGCAAAATACTGCCACCGATCTGATCACAGATCTAAGAAAAGCCAAAAAATATGCCCAGGATTTCCATTTGAATATAACGGTCACCAGTGCTCCGCCAACTGTAAAGGAACCCAGTTCCTACTTAATTCAGACCGGCACCCGCACCATTGAACAAATAATATTGCCTCATGGAGTAGGTATAGCCGGGACCGTGACCTTTACCGCTAATGGCACACCTGACAAACCTGGCACTTTCGTTATCTCCAAAAGTGGGCGAGATGCCCATGTGGAAGTCAGTCAAGAAGGCAATACTGTTCTGCACTGAGGAGTAACAAAATTGCGTTATTTACATATTATGGTCAGTTTTTTCTTTTGTCTGTCGTTTAGCGGTGCTATCGCTGCAGATAATGATGATTCAACTGATAACGATAATGCCGTTACCGTTAATAACAAAAGACTATACGAAAACACTTATAGCATGATGGACGCAGATACTCATTCTCCCAAAATGCTCTTAATAGAAGCGGAACAAGCCTTTCGCGGCGGCGATTTAGAAGTGGCCTTGAAAAAAGTGAAACAGTCACTCAATCTTGATAATGATGATATGGATGCTCATTTATTGTATGCCAGTGCATTGAATGAAAAGTTGGATAATCAAATTGAGAAAGATCCCAATTTGTTCAATAAAACTGTTGAAGAGTGGCTGGATGTAATGCGTAACCGTTACGGCGACGAAAAGCGTATGCGCTGGCACGGCGTCAATCCTATTGGTGATTTGTACAATGATGAGGAGCGCTCTATTCCTGCCAAAACAGCATTGGTTAAGTTAACCGGCTCTTCCCCGCACTCATTCGAAACCGACGCCCACTACTTAAAGCGTGTTTTACGTCCTTCTACAGCAACTGTTACAGCTAAGGTTGTGAGAAAGGGTAAAAACGCTGCCCTGGCAATGCCTGACATTCTCGGACAGGACAGCGCTAAAGTAACTCAATAAATAAAGGAGAAAATTATATGGTCAGTAAAAATCTCAATCAGTCTTTAAAAGAATGCCTGCAAGACGACCATAAAGTCTCTTTATATGAAGCCAAAGTAATTCGAGAGATGATTCTGGCTGATGGCGTAATGTCCAGCGAAGAGCGGGCATTGCTTGAGCAGGCTTTGCGCAAAAACACCTTCGATGATAAAGCATACGAATTGCTCTCAGGACTACTCCTGCGCAATGAATGAATTTATAACAACGTCCCGTGCAAGATGCAGCTGGCGACGCTAAAATAAATAATCAATCCAGTCACATCAACAAAGGTGGCCACAAAAGGCGCCGAGGCGGCGGCTGGATCAAGTCCAGCTTTCTTTAAAACAAACGGCAGGAAAGAACCAATAAGTGCTCCCCAGAGAACGACACCGATAATACTTAAAGCCACCGCTACAGCAATTAAAACAAAATACTGTCCATAAACTTTAGAGGCCATCGGCCAGAATAAAACACGCATCAAACCAATTAATGCCAAGACTACACCTAGAATAGTCCCAACAACACATTCTCGCGTAAGTACCCGCAAACAATCCCGTATGCGTACTTCACCTAAGGATAGGGCTCTAATTACCAGCGTACAAGCCTGCGAGCCGGCATTGCCACCACTACTTATAATTAGTGGTAAAAACAAGGCTAGCACAACTGCTCGAGCAATTTCCTTCTCATAGAACTGCATAGTACTTGCGGTAAACATTTCACCAACAAAGAGTACGGTCAACCAGCCCACTCTTTTTTTCACCATCTCCAGAACACCAATTTGCAAATAGGGAGCAGCCAGTGCGGCTGTACCACCCATCTTTTGAATATCTTCTGTTGCTTCTTTTTGCACAACATCAACAATGTCGTCGACAGTGACAACACCCATCATGCGCCCCTGATGATCAACGACAGGCAAGGCCAGAAGAGCATATTTGCTGAACAATACGCTTATCTCTTCCTGGTCCAGATTTTCGGCAACTGTGATTATCTGGGTGTGCATTATATCTTTAACTTTTTGCTGTGGTGCCGCCTGGAAAAGCTCACGCATAGAAACAATGCCAAGCAGATGCTGTTCTCTATCAAGCACATAGATATAA
This sequence comes from Candidatus Melainabacteria bacterium, assembly GCA_963847765.1. Taxonomy (GTDB): domain Bacteria; phylum Cyanobacteriota; class Vampirovibrionia; order Obscuribacterales; family Obscuribacteraceae; genus CAWKBA01. Next base: position 117,936 of record CAWKBA010000005.1, read on the forward strand.
TGAATAGTCTCTACCTGTTCTTGCTCGCGAGCACGCCTTCTTATATAACTGATTGCCTCATCTACTCTCAACTCCGGCTTAACTTGAATGTAGCGCGGATTCATCAACCCACCGGCAACATCCTGAGCATAAGTAAGCAAAGCAATGACTTCATTACGCGTTGACTGATCAAGCATATTCAGCAATGCTTGCCTGTCTTCTTCTTCTTTTGTGGCTTGAATTATGTCGGCAGCATCATCAGGATCAAGCGCTCTCAGCCAGAGTCTTCTTTCTTTAATAGGCAGAGTTAAAATGATGCGAGCCTGGTCTCTGGTTTGCAGATCGGCAAAGAAATGAGCAGCCTCAAGCGCAGACAATTTTTTAAATTTTCTGATTTGCTCTTCCAGAGTAAGTTCCGGCCAGATCTCACGCAACTGAGTTCTGGTCAAAACGTGTTTTGTTTTTTCTGTGGTTACCATAATTAACTTAAGTGTAGCATTGCCCATAAGAGAAGTTTTGTTTTTCATTTTCCAATCAAGGGCTTGCCACAGCCCGCCTGCCTGGAGTAAGTTATTGAAGATGAAATCATTTAAGAAAGAAAGTGCAGGAACATTGCTTTACCGGAAAAACAAGGACAAGCTTGAAGTATTGCTGGTCCACCCATCCGGTAATTACAATCGCAAAGCCCCCTGGAGTATTCCTAAGGGCGCAGCCGGAAAGGCTTGAATCATTTGAAGAAACTGCCCGTAGAGAAACTATGGAAGAAACTGGTGTTATACCGGCAAGCCTTAAACCTCTTGGTTATATCGACTATAGTAAACAACGCAAGCGCCTGCATTGTTTTTATGGACAGGCGCCTGGCGACGCTTTGCCTCATTGCGCCTCATGGGAAATCGATGCTGCCGAATTTATGACACTTAAACAAGCAAAAAAAACAATACATGCCGATCAGCTTGAGCTTCTCAAGCGCTTGCAATTTATCTTAAATCACTTTTAGTAAACTAAGGAATTGATGATAAATGAAAACGGCCTATTAACGAAGTCAACCAGCTCAGCAGCGCTTGATTGGCTTAATTTTTTCTTGGCTCCTATCCGGGCTGGTTTGGCTTCCTACCTGCCCATATATTTTGCCCACAAAGGCTTTACCGGAGGACAGATCGGCGCCATCATAGGCGTTTTAGCACTCACTGCTGCCGTTGCTACCATTCCAGCCGGGCAATTTGTTGATGGCTATCCACACAAACGTCAACTGATGGCAACAAATCTTTTCCTCTTTGCTTGTTGCGTTTTAGCCATGATTTTTACCCATGACTTTAAATTGATTCTTTTAACCCAGATATTCGTTGGTACTGTTTGTTCAATCATGGCACCGACCCTGGGAGCAATCAGTTTGGGACTGGTTGGTCATGATCGTATAGCCGGCCGCCTTGGCCGCAATGACGCCTATAATCATGCCGGCAGCGTAGCTGTGGCACTGGCTATTGGTTTTCTTGGATTACATTTCCCGGTGGAAAGTATGTTTTGTCTGGTTTTGTTTCTGGTCATAGCCTGCATTGTTTCTGTCTTTGTCATTGAAGATAAAGATATTAACGAAGCCTGGTCAACCGGATTGGCTGAAAAAACAGACGGCGTTCATGCAACCACTGTCAAAACACTTATTAAAAGTCCGGGCTTTGTCGTATTTCTCATTGCTGTTTTACTTTTCCATCTCACTAACGGCACACTTCTGCCACTGGTCCTGGAGAGAATTGTCCACTTCCCTACCAAAGGTGCGTCCAGCTTAAATTCTTTCTGGCCTACCAGTTGCATTATCATTGCTGAATTGGTAATGATTTTTACCGCCATATTTACAGGTCAATGGGCAAGTAAAGGCCGCAAGCCGCTACTTTTACTTTGCTATTTAAGTCTAGCTCTAAGGGCATTAATCTTTGCACTAGCCAACAGCCCATACGTACTGGTTGCCGGTCAGATTTTCGATGGTATCTCTGCCGGTGTCTTTGGCGTGATTAGTATTACTATTGTCAGCGATCTTGCATATGGCAGCGGACACTTTAATTTGAGCCAGGGTATGATGTATGCTTTTTGTGCCATAGGCGCAGCCACCAGCACTTATCTAGGCGGCATGCTTGCCGATAAACTTGGTTTTGAACCAGCCTGTTTTATCATTATGCTCACCGGCATAGTCGGACTGATTTTTGTGGCTAAATTCGTGCCTGAAACAAAAGACCGCAAACCGCTTTCATCATCTTTGTCATGAACTTTTAAAAATTTATTTACTAAAAGTCAAATAACGTATTGCCAGGATTAAGAGCAAAACACCAAAGGCTCTTTTTACGTACAGTTCAGGTAATGCCAAGGTTAGCTTGGCACCGAAGTAAGTACCGATAAATATACCAATAACCAGACAAATAGCAGCAGTTACATTTATCTGCCCGTTGCGAAAATATTCTATTGCTCCTAAGATTCCCACCGGTAATAACAACGCCGTCAGTGAAGTGCCCACAGCCATTGTAATGCTAAAGCCAACCAGAACCATTAACGTCGGCACAATAATGACACCACCACCGATACCAAACAGCCCGCCAGCACGCCAGCAGCCAGTCCGATGACTAGAACAATAATGGCTTGCATCATATTCATCGGTTCAATTCCCTATCTTATTTTGTAAGCACTGGGGCATAATTCATCCACAGGACATCTATCACAGGCCGGCTTTCTGGCAGTACAAATGCGGCGGCCATGAAAAATCAAAGTAATCGACAATTTTGACCAGTCTTGACCGGGAAATAATTTTTCCAGATCTTTTTCAATTTTGGCCGGATCTGTTTCTTTAGTAAAACCAAGGCGTTTGGAAAGGCGCTGCACGTGGGTGTCTACCGACCAGCCAGGTATGCCATAAAGCACTCCTAAAACAACATTCGCTGTTTTTCTACCCACGCCTGGCAAGGTCACCATTTCGGCTTGAGTTTTTGGAATCTGCCCGCCAAATTTTTCTACCAGCTTTTGCGCACAAGCTTGAATATTATTTGCCTTGGCATTATAAAACCCGGTTGGCTTGATAAGCTCTCTGACTCGATCAGGATTAGCGCTGGCCAGAGCTGCCGCATCAGGGAAAGCTTTAAAAAGACCAGGTGTGGCTTTATTCACACTGGCATCAGTTGTTTGCGCAGAAAGAATGGTAGCAATCAAAAGTTGAAAAGGATTTTTGAAACTAAGCTCACAAAAAGCATCCGGATATTGGCGGCACAGAAGCGCCATAATTTTAGCTGCTTGCAATTGTTTGCTGCTTTGCTTGCCCTTCATATGATCCTTCATGCAAAATTTGAACTCCATGGCCAATAGACTTTGCCAGCCATCCCTGAATCATTATCCCTGGTTGCATATATTCCTGCATAGAGCAAATACCCTTGAGAACTGCCTGTCCTTGTTCTTTGTTTTTCACCAGTCCATATATTGTTGGGCCGCTGCCTGTCAAATGAGCTTCCAGACAACCAAGATCAAGCAAGCTTTGTTGAATTTGAGCTAAAACAGGAAATTCTTTAAAGATTACCGGTTCAAAACAATTCCAAAAAAATTGAATGGGCTCCCCGCCCTCTGGTATTGAAGATGGTGCCTGTCCGCTAAGCCGCTGGATTAGATCTGTTAGCTTTGCTTCTGCCTGCTCGGGCTCGGTATAAGAAAAATTGACAGACTGATCAAAAATATCGTAAGCCCAAGGGGTGGAAATAGAAATTGATTTTGGTTTTATAAGCACAAAATATCCGGGCAGAGGCGAAGGTAATTTTTGCAATTTTTCTCCATAGCCGCGCCCAATCGCCAACCCTCCGCCAAGACAGAAAGCGACATCAGAACCCAATTGAGTTGCCATCTCCATAAGACTCGTATCGACAAATGGACGGTTAAAATAATGGTTAAGCGCCAATAAAGTGGCAGCCGCATTGCTGCTACCGCCAGCCAGTCCTGCTTCAATCGGTATATTTTTTTCAATTGTCACGGTTACTTTTACAGGCGTTGATTGAAAAAGCCTGGACAGGAATAACTTGATTGCCTTATTAATTAAATTACTGTCGTCCAAAGGCAAAGGAGTGGATTGAGCACTGGCTGATGCAAGCAATAAGAGCACAGCATTTTCTTTGGCCGGCGCGATGGCAAAGGTCAGCTTGTCTTGCAAGTCAATGGCCTGAAATAAAGTAATGAGCTGATGATAGCCATTTGTATCTTTGCCTATAATATCGAAACTAAGATTTAGTTTTGCCGGGCAGCTGACAATTAATTGCATAGTCGTCATTATAGAATAAATTTTACGCTGGTTTTTTAACGTTTTCGATAGCATCAGCCAGTCGAGCATATTGTGCCAGGCTTAAATTTTCGGCCCGTACCTGTGGGTCAAAATTGAGCTCATAAAAAACTTGATTGATAGCTGTATCGGAAAGATGCAATGCCAGCAGATTATTTTTCAGCATTTTACGCCGACGGGCAAAGGCAGTTTGAATAGTTTTTCTTAAGAGCAAATGATTCTGACAAGAAATGGTAGGCTGCCGATGAGGAATAAATTTAATTACGGCTGAATCCACTTGTGGTGCCGGCAAAAAATCTTGCGCCGACAATCTAAAAACAATTTCAGTGTTACCAAAATAATTCATGAGCAAAGTTATTTGACTGTAGTCTTTGTTGTCAGGACTGGCGACAAAACGCTGAGCCACTTCTAGCTGTACTGTCAAAACAATCAATTCAATTTTAGGCAGCCATGGCGCCGGTTGCCCAATTTCTCCCAATAATTTGCTGATAATCGGTGTGGTGATATTGTAAGGGATATTACCGACTACTTTTGTCTGGTTGGTCATTATTTTATTAAGATCAACTTGCAAAAAATCATTTTGAATAATAGTCAATCCCGGCAAAGACAATTTTTGCAAGGCATCAACACAGTATTGATCAATCTCGACGGCCTGTACATGCGCTCCCTGAGCAATAAGTGTTTCGGTAAGAAATCCCAGTCCGGAACCAATCTCCAGAACATTGTCCCCTTTCCGCAAAGACAATTGATTGACTATTTTTAGCAATCCATCTTTATTGATAAGAAAATTCTGGCCCAGGTGTTTTTTGGCAGGAAAATCTTTCGCCCTTGCCCCGAGATTAGTCTCAGTCATAGACAGGAGCAGATGCCGTCTCCTTCTGGCTTTGATTTATCTTGCCATTGCCCTTTTTGTTAATCAGGCGCAATTTGATAATTCGGTGTCGATCCGATTCAACGACACGCAAGACATAACCATCCTTCTCAACCTCATCGCCAGGTTTAGGCTCTCTGCCCAATAAGCCAAAAACATGCCCGCCCAGGGTGTTCACTTCTTCATCTTCAATATCCAATCCTAATTTCTCGTTAGCATCATCAATACTAAGTTTGGCATCAATGAGAAAAGATCCGTCCTGTTCAGCTTTAATCATCTCTTGCACGATGTCATATTCGTCAGCAATTTCTCCCACCAATTCTTCAACAAGATCTTCCAGAGTGACCATGCCAATAGTAGTGCCATATTCATTTACTACAATTGCCAGATGCGTTTTGCTTTTCTGGAATTCAGGCAATAAATCAGATAAACTCTTATTCTCTGGCACAATTAAAACTTTACGGACTAATTCCCGTACCAGCAGTAAGTCTTTGCCATCCATCACCGCTTTCATACAATCGCGTATATGCGCAAGCCCAAAAATATTGTCCCTGCTGTCTTCATAAACAGGGATTCTGGAAAATCCATGTTTAAGCGCGATTTCAATCAGCTCTTTTACAGTTGTGTCAGCTCTGGCAGAAATCATGTCGGTGCGCGGGGTCATAATCTGACCAGCAGTAGTATCAGTAAATTCAAAAACACTGTGGATAAGTTCTTCTTCTTCCGATTCCAGAACACCCTCTTCCTGACTGGCAGAAACAAGCATTTTCAATTCTTCTTCCGAGTGCACAAAACTGGCCGGCTTGGTGCTGTCTATTTTAAATACGCGCAAAATAATGTACGTAACCATTTGCAGCATTTTAATAACCGGAAAAGTCAGCCAGCACCAGGCTTGCATAGGATAAATAGTGGCAAGAATAACTGATTCGGCACGCTGAAAACTCCATGTTTTAGGTACCAATTCCCCAAATATCATTTGAATAAAAGCTGTAAAAGAAAAGGACAGCACATAAATAAGCGCTTGCACAGAGGCAGCAATAGACGAAGAAGTGAGATGACTTGAAATGGATGCCCATTGAACCAATTCTCTAGCAAAGACCGCTTCACCAGTAGCGCCCAATCCCAGCGTGGACAGAGTAATTCCTAATTGGCAAGCAGATATAAAACGCTGCGGTTCATTCAGAGCTGTTTGTACAAGCTTAGCTGCTTTATTCCCCTCGTCTACAAGCTCATCAATGCGGGTGCGTCTGACACGCGCCACTCCCATCTCAACGGCCACAAAGAAAGCATTGATTAGAATAAAAATTGGTATTAAGGCAAGCTTATAAATAATGAATCACCTTCCGTTTACGTACATGTTATCCGGCATCAATCAGTCAATAAACCGATTATGCCGACGAGGGTAGAAGGAGTAAACAAAAAGAGATTCTGGAAAATGAGTAGGCTGAGGCAGGTCATCAGCATCCGTTGGTATGCCGGTCTGATAACCGGTTGACAGCAATGAATGACTGGTTCCTTGACTTCTCATAAATATTAGCTACACATGCCTGCGGCTGAAGCAGCACGAAAGATAAGAGCCTGTAGAATAATACTACCATAGGTTGTAGCTTTTTTTAATCAAATTCGGATTAACTTCAACCCATGACTTATACTGTTTTGTTAAGACAAAGAACCCTTAAAGAGAGAGAAATATTAATGCTCCATAGCTGCAATAGCCTGGAAGAGGATTTGCAAGCAGCAATTATGCACGCCGGGCAAGAGGCCGCTCACCAGGGCAGCACTCGAACCGGAACTGAACATCTCTTGCTGGCATTATCTGCGCAAGAGAACTCCATAGCTGCTCAAGCACTGGCTTTAATGAAAATTGATCGAGCCGGTCTGGCAAAAGAGCTGGAAAAACTTATAGCAAGCAAAGATTACCCTAATTATGAGGCTGCTGATAATGCCTTGCCCGGTAATACTTATCTACGCCAGCTGTCCTGTAAAGTCAAAGAAACCGACAAGCAGCTGCCGTTCAGTGATCAAGTAATTACAGCCATAACCAGAGCCGATCTTTTTTCTCGTTATCTGGGCGAGGAAAGCATTGATACCGCTCATGTTTTGCTGGCCTTGCTTGAGATTAAACATACTTGCGCACAGCAGATTTTTGAAGAATTGAGCGCCAATCTTGATTTTCTCAAAGGCAAGATCATGCATTTAATCGCTCAAAATCACTTCAGGATGGCTCAACCAATGAGCTTTCGTTCTATATTGACTGCTTGCATAAAAGAACTGGTGGAAAAACATGAAGCCGCACTATATGTAGTGCAAGAATTGATGCAAAGAAGCAAGATTGCTCTGTTCGAGCTACCTGAAAAAGATATGGTTTTGCAAACAGTATGCATAGCTTATCTGCCCGAATGCCTGCAATATCAGCTGGCTTTTCAGCGTTATTCATTGGAAGAGGGTTTGCGAGTACTGGCTCAAACTACCGGCACACATAGCCAGGAAAGCACAAGCCAGATTATTTCTGCAACGGCACAATATTTAAGAAAACAGGCCCGTGAGGCCATAGAGTATGTTTGGACTGATGAATACAGGTTGATCAAACATATGCTCAGTGATGCCGAGCACGATCTCATCGGCAGCGTCATTGAAGATTTGTGGTGGGCGTATAGTGAAGATATTGCCCTGGATCATTCCTTCACTTCCGCTCTGGCTGATCACCGGCGTGCTCATCTGCTTGATCTGCAAAAACGCCGCGTCGAACTCTCCCAAAGGTTGCGAAAGCTCTACCATCGACTGGAAGATACTGTAAGGCAGTGCTTTGCCAGCAAGGTGGGATTGTAGGGGGCGATTGCATCGCCCCCTACCGCAATACGAATGGGCATTGCGTACAATTGGCTCTGGGTAATTGCATCGGATTGCCATTAATATCAAAGCCATTCTGCAAAGAATAATTTAATGCATTGCCGCATACCGGACAATTGAGTTTATCTACTCTTTCAAGAATTGCTTCGCTCAAATCATGCATAACAGTCTCAGGCACATTAGACAAATGCCTATCCGCCCTTACTTCTACTTCTTCAATAAGAGCAGGCTCTACAGTCAGCGCCTTGGCCAAAACCTGACGATCAGCAGCCGATAACCATGTTTCCAGACCAGACTGGATGTCTTCGATGCGTTTGATACCAAATCTAGTGCTCCTGGCAAGGTCGCGTACAGTCATATTGCGTAGTTCACGAAGCTGCAACAGTCGCTGCGCAAGAGTTGGAGCAAGCTCAATTGTTTTAGGAATTGGTCCGTGCTGTTTCATGGCTTTCCACATCGTATATTGCCTCAACCCAGGAATTCATATTCTATGATTATATATTGACAAGCGCATTGGCGTCATCATTTGAAACCTGTCCCAATTTGCGCTAATGTTATCTTTCGATAAGCTGAGGTAGAGGATACTATAGCTTGTCATTTTCACTTGGAATCTTGAAAGATAAAACTTTTAGAGAAGCGGGCAATAGACTAACAATGAAACAATATGCAGCCTGGCAAGCGCCATTTTATTCTTTCTGGTCTAAATCGTTTTATGTCGATGTGGCCAAGAACTGGCATGGTCTGGCATATATCTATCTCCTGGTACTGCTTTGTTTCACCTGGCTATTTATGTCCATTAAAAAAGAAATGGATTTTTCTTATCAAGTTGATCATGCAATCAAACCAATGCTTCAACAATTACCAGTAATCACAATAAACAAAGGCATATTGTCAATTGACCGCCCCTCTCCATATACCCTTAAAGGGTCTAACGGAGAAGCTATTATTACATTCGACACATCCAAAACACCTATGACACCGGCGCAAGCACCAGGCATTTTTTTTGTGACAAACAATAATGTCATCTTTAAAGCTAGCGAATTGAATAAACGCATGATGGAACAAAGTAAAGACTCGTCCTCATCTTCTGCCTATAAACCTGACAATACCCCCGACCAGAACCTGGATCTTTTCACCAACACAGACCATGCTGTAATTGACCAGGCGGCTGTAGAAAGAATGGTAAACAGTTTTAAAAAATCAGTTGCCTTCTTTGTTTTTTTGTTTGCTCTGCCTCTGTCCTTTATCTTTTGCGTTTTACAAACACTCATTTATGGGCTAATTGCTAAGGCTATTGCCAGCGCCAGTCAGGTGCAATTATCTTACGGCACGCTGGTCAGGCTTTCCACAGTAGCTCTTACACCTGTGTTGTTAATAGACTCGCTGCTTAAAGTGCGCAATCTTGATTCACTTTTATGGGGTCCTTCAGCATTTATTATCACTGTTGCTTATATTATATTTGCCGTCCGTGCTAATATTTCTGACTCCAATAAAACATTGCCATCAACTGGTTCTTAATCATGGCTTTACTTCTCAATCAAGAATTATCTGATACTGTCCAGATGAGCGGTAGTAATCTGCTCAGCAATGAGCTGGAAAAATGTTTAACCGGCAATTCTCCACTTTCCGTCCCAGCTAGAAAAATTTATGAAGGTGAACGGCTTGACGGCAATGATGCCTTAAGCCTCTATGCCAGCGATGATTTACTGACATTAGCAGCACTAGGTAATTTTGCCCGTCGACGCAAAGCCGGCAAACAAAAAGCAGACTATGTTTATTATATTCATAATATGCATCTCAACCCCACCAATTTTTGTGTGGAAACTTGCCGTTTTTGCTCCTATGCCAATCCCCAAACCAGAGAGGGCGCTTATACCTGGAGCATTGATCAAGTCCTGGAACAAGTAGCCCGCGGTGCCAGGCTGGGTATCAATGAAATTCATATGGTGGGCGGCTTAAATCCGGCCTGCAACCTTGATTATTACGAAGAAATTCTACAGGCAGTCCGGCGGGATTTTCCGCACATTCACATGAAAGCCATGACGGCAGTCGAGATCGAATATCTAGCTAATCTAGAAGGCATTTCATATGCTGAAACTCTTTCGCGGCTTATAAAAGCCGGGCTGGGTTCAATGCCTGGTGGCGGCGCTGAAATTTTTGATGAAGGTGTAAGAGAACGCATGCTCGTCAAAAAAACACCGGCAGCCGTATGGCTTGAAATTCACGGTACTGCTCATGAGCTCGGTATAAAAACAAATGCCACTATGCTCACCGGCATTGGTGAAAGTGTAGAAAATAAAATCGACCATATGTTGCTTTTGCGGCAGCAACAGGATAAGACAGGCGGCTTCATGTGTTTTATTCCCCTTAAATGTTATTACGAAGGCACTGATTTAAAGAGTGTTGTTGAAGAACCGACAGCAGTTGATTTACTTAAAGACATTGCCGTTTCACGCCTGCTGCTCGACAATTTCCCCCATATTAAAGCCTATTGGATTCAATTGGGCGAAAAGCTGGCTCAACTGGGGCTGTCTTTTGGTGCTGATGATCTGGACGGTACTATCGGCGAAGAAAAAATTACTCACGCTGCCGGCGCCAAAACACCTCTGCAATTAGCCAAAGAAAAGATGGAGTCTTTAATTGCCGAGACCGGGCAAACAGCCGTGGAGCGCGATACCGTATATAATATCATCACTGTTTCTGAACTTGCCCCACAAAGTCCGGAGCCATTACTGGAAAGATTACAGCTGCTTTAATAAAATCCCGGGCAGGAAGTACTGTAAAAACAATTCATGCCCACAAACGATTATATTTTATCTATAGGCGTCAACACTGGCAATTCACTTGATGCCGCTGATATTGTGCTAACTAAATTTGGCCATGACGACTCTATCGAAGATCTGGATGCAGCAAGCGAACCTATGCCAATAAAACTAGCTGAGGCTTTACGAATTTTTAGGAGCGCTGTTATGGAATGTTGTGCGGATATGAAAAAAGCTGGACATGTTTATCAACAACGATCCGGTAATTTAGATTCGAATTTGCAATCTATGGATAAATTGATAACCACTTATACTATTTATGTTGCTGAAGCAGTAAAAAAACTAATCAAACACTGGCAACAAAAAAATGGAGCTAAAATAGCCGTTGATCTTATCGGCTTCCATGGACAAACATGCGCCCATCAACCACCTTCTATTGGCGCCGATATATCCTATACTGTGCAAATAGGCAACGGTCAATTATTAGCTAATGAAACTGGTATTCCAGTTGTATTTGATTTTAGATCTGATGATCTTATGAACGGAGGCGAAGCTGCTCCTTTAGCGCCAATCCACCATGAGCACCTGGCGCTAAATTTAAGAAACAAAGATAAATTTCCAATTGCTTTTTGTAACGCCGGCAATACCGGTAATATAAGCGTGATCGCGCAAGATTCTAATGGCAAAGCGGTCACGCTAGGTTGGGATGTTGGTCCTTTTAACGATTATCCCGATAAACTTATGCAAGCTGTTCGCCATAAGTCCTGCGATCTTGATGGCAAAACCGGTGCCAGTGGAAAAGTAAATATGGATCTTTTGCGCTTGTTCTTTGACAAAGGCGCTGTGACCGCCTCCGGTGACAATTTTCTCTTACAACCGCCACCTAAATCATCGGATCCACAATGGTATAAGTTAATACCACAATTAATTTCTGCAAGCACCAATAACTTCTCTTTTGAAAACAAAGTAAGAACGGCAGAATATTGTGCTGCTTATTTTTATTTCTATTCACTCAAATGGATTCCTGCCGATATACCAATGCCTGTGTGTTTTGCTTTGTGTGGCGGCGGCTGGAATAATCCTATTATCCGCAGTCATTTTGAACAACTGATAAACGGTAACTTCGATGACGCACCGATTTTGCCGGAACACACAGAACTATTTAAAGAAATCCACAAACGTTTAAATCACGGCAAAAAAATTGAAATTGCTCTTTCGGATCAATATGGCTTTAGTGGTCAATATATGGAAGCACGATTATTTGCCGATGCAGCCGTATCTCGAATTAAAGGAGTACCATTCACACGCCCACAAACAACCGGCTGCTGTACGCCAACCGTGCTGGGTATTATTCGTTTTCCTCAACAAAGTGAGCAGCAAAAAGTAAAAGAATGGTTGAAAAAAAACAAGAGTACTAACTTAACACTGGACAATCCCAAAATATTCGACGGCCGCTGGAGCCGAGCCGCCGCTGGCTGGACGGCTCAGAGCAAAAAGTGATTATGCGTCGTATGAATGCCATTTAAAAAAACAATTGACAGGTTATGCGATTGCGTATGAGCACCATTTGAAATCTCTGCCCCATTGGCTTGCTGCCCAATATTTGTTCAAGCTCTGCAATTTTATTTATTCCCTGTCCGTCAACGGCTTTGATAATATCTCGCGGATACAAACCCACCGTAGCTGCTCGCAGCCCTGGTGTTACTTTTTTTACCTCCACACCATCGCGGCTTGATTTCACTTCCAGTCCGAAAGTTTTAAGCAAATCGATTTTTTTCTGATTAGTTTGCTTAGCTATTTTTTCTTTCGCCTCTTTGTCTTTAGCTTCTTTTTCTTTGGCTTCTTTGAGACTCAGTTCCAGTTTTTGCAAAGATTCATCGTAAATTTTATTTGCCGGATCAAGCTTATGCGCGCTTTTATAATGAGGCAAAGCCTCCTCCGGTCTTTTTAGCATAAGGTAAGTTGTACCCAGATTGTATTGATAGAGAGCTTGATGAGGATCTTTCTCGGTAAGCTGAGTGTACATAGTCAAAGCTTGATCAAATTGTCCGTTTTTTAAAGCTTCAGCTGCCTCAGCGGCAAGAAATTGCCATTTGTTATTCTCGCTTTTGGTGTTATTAACTTGATCAATTTTATTTTTTATATTCTGCGTCGCCAACTGGTAGTCTTTATTATCAGGATCAATAGCCGCAGCTTGACTGTATTCAGCAGCTGCATTCTCTAAATTTCCGTTTGCTTCCATGGCAATCCCCAGGCTGAAGTGAGCGGAAGCATTTTGCGGATCAAGGCGTATTACTTGCTCAAATAAATCAATTGCTTCTTTAAATTGTTTTTGCCGATAAAGAGAAACAGCCTGGGAAAGCAAGGTATTGACCTGATTGGCCCTGGCTTGCTGAGCCTGAAGTTGTCGATTCTGGGCATCAATGTCATCATCATTAGACGGTCTGCCGGCTGCCGGTATATTGTTGCTCTGGACAGGCATTTGATCGCCAGGATTTTGCGTAGGGGGCGATTGCATCGCCCCGCCGCCAGGATTCTTATTTGTAGCTACAGACGCCTGAATTCTGGCGATTCTATTTTCAGTGGAATCATCATATTGTTGTCCAAATATATAATTTTCTATCCTGGCAAGACGAGCACTTACATTTTCATCTGCGTATTGACGAAAAAATAACTGATTTTCCAGATTATTAATCTGGTCAGCCGGTGCTGTTACCGAATTGCTTTGCATTTGAGCCGGGCAAACACCGGCAAAAACAATAAAAAGATAAATAAAAAGAACAAGGAAAGGTAAACTAAACAATGATGTCATAGTATAAGCACCGCGATTAACAAGGACTGTCCACTAATATGTCTTTCCCAGATTTTAACAGTGCGCAGGAAGAAGAATTAGCCTATTGGCTGGCATTTAATATGCTCTCCGGTACCGGCCTGGGCTTTCGCAAAATAAAGCTCCTTTACGATCATTTTCAGGGTTTGCAAGGAGCCTGGCAGGCACCATTAAAAGAATTGGGCAGCTTACCCTGGTTGAACCCTACTATCATAGAACGCTTCAGCGAGCAAAAAAGTCTCTGCAACCCCTGCTATTGCTTGAAAAGCTTAAAGCCAGCGGTATTGCGGCATTGCCATATTTTCACGCCGACTACCCTTATGCCTTGCGGCAAATTCACGATCCACCCCTGCTTTTATTCATCAAGGGGCAGTTTCATCTTTGCGACTTCAGTCATGCCGTAGGGGTTGTGGGCACGCGCAAACCAAGCTCATACGGGCAAAAATTAGCCAAAAGCATTGCCAGAGAGCTGGCAGAAAATGGCACCCTGGTGGTTAGCGGTATGGCCTTTGGCATAGATTCTCTGGCTCACTGGGGGGCAATTGCCGGCAAAGGTAAAACAATTGCTGTTCTCGGTTGTGGTGTAGATATATGCTATCCATCTACCAATAAACCACTTTACAAGGCCATTGTTGAAGCCGGCGGCGGAGCCGTAGTATCAGAATATTTTCCCGGCACGCGCCCCCAGACCTGGCATTTTCCTGCCCGCAATCGCATTATCAGCGGACTATGCCCGGCTCTGGCTGTCATTGAAGCCGGACTTGATTCCGGTGCCTTAATTACAGCCAAACTGGCTTTTGAGCAAAATCGAGAAGTCTTTGCTATTCCCGGTCGAGTAGACACTGAAAGCAGTACCGGCACTAACCATTTAATTGCTAAAAATACGGCTCATTTGTTTAGAAATGCGGCTGATATTTTAGAAGAAATGAACTGGGTAAGCAAAAATCACCCTTCCGGTGCGGCTACAGTAGTCACTTTACAGGGGCGAGAAATGGAGATTTATGAATTAATGTCGGCTGAGCCTGTGCATTTTGACTATTTAGTCGAAAAAACGGGAATGAATACTGGTGAACTATCGGCTATTTTAACTATGCTTGAACTGGCTGGTGTGGTTTCTAGACTTCCTGGTGATTGGTACATTCGCGAAAAAAGCAGTTCTCTAAACATGAAGTTATGTTTGCGTTGCAATCAATACTTTGACGACAATATCGAGCAATGCCCAACTGATCAGGCCTGGCTTGAGAGTGTCGGCAAAGATCCGCTTATTGGTGCCCTGATTAACGATCGCTATCTGGTTGAATCTGTAATCGGCAAAGGCTCAAGCGGTATTGTCTACCGGGCTACGCGCCTCGGGCGCGGCGAAATGGTAGTAGCAATTAAAGTTTTGCATAGTTTTATTGGCGCGGCAGGGTCTGCTCTCGATCGCTTTCTGCGTGAAGCTCAGGCTGCCAGCCGGCTGCGTAACCCCCATATAATAACCATCTGGGAATCAGGCGTGACCGACGACGGGCAGCCATATTTTGTCATGGATTATCTGGAAGGAACAACTCTTGGCCATATAATCAGAGAAAAAGGCAAAATAGAACCAAAGCGCGTTCTTGCTATCTTGAGCCAGATTGGCGAGGCATTGACTGAAGCGCACAGGTTGGGGATTACCCACAGAGATTTAAAGCCGGAAAATATTGCTCTGCAAGAAACCGGACATGGTGCCGATTATGTCAAATTGCTTGATTTTGGCATTGCCGACTCCCCACAACATGCCCAGCTCACGCATAATATGGAAAAACCAAAAACGGTTTCAGGAAGCCCTGCTTATATGAGTCCGGAACAATGCCAGGGTTTTGAGTTGGACGGACGCAGTGATATTTATTCTTTAGCTATTGTGGCATTTGAAATGTTCACGGGCAGCCGTCCTTTCCAACAATCTGAAAACGTCAATGTCATGGTTCTCCATGTCAGCGAAACACCAATGACATTAGCGGAAGCACGACCGGATTTAATTTTTCCTGCGGCAGTGGAAAATGTTTTGGCGCGCGCCCTTTCAAAACAACCATCTGACCGGCAGGCAACTATTCAGGATTTTATTCTCGATATGCAAGCAGCCTGGCAAGGAGCAGAGGTTGAGGAGATTTCAGATCAGCCGGCGATATCAGCTTTAGGCAAACTGCAGCAGGCTGCTCAAACAAGCTTACCACCGGCAGTAGAAATCCCTGCCAATCAACCGGTTCCATCACCACAACTTGCTGTTCACGGCAACAATGTCAACAACCTGCCCAGACAGCAAAACTCAGCCGAACAAGATCACGCCCATGCAGAGCGCAAAACTGCTGGAAAAGATACAGTACACCGATTGATTGCAGCAGTTCATAGAGGACAAACAACCAACCATAACAACATTGTACAAGCACCAAACAAATTATCACCAGCTGCTAATGCCATAAGCTCATCCACACCAAGCCCAGCACTTTCCACTAATGAAAGACTTGCTCGTGTGTTAAAAGATCCCCTGCCAATAAGCAGTACTCCCGGGGAAGATGATAAAACTCATTATGTAAAACAACAATATAGAAACACCCTTTCTCGCCTGGAAGGCTGGAAAAAAACCGGACACACACGCACTGCCATAATTAGCACGCGAGCCAAAGCAGCAAGCTTAAAAGCAGACAGTGCTATGCGACCAATAAATTTTGGCAATATTCTTTTGGCTGGAACTACCTTATTATGCCTGGGGACCAGTGTTTATGTTATCTATTCGGCTTTAAAAACTCCGATACCACATCAGGTATCAATATCTGATCTGACCAGAAAAGGCAATTACATTGAAGTAATAGAACTTCTGGAACACAAACAGTTACTGGCTCAACTAACTCCTGTAGAGCGTGATCAACTGGGAATGGCTTACTTAAAACAGGCCAAATCGTGCCTGGCAAACAATCAACCTGATCGGGCTCTCCTTTTACTGACGCGCATCGATCCACAATCAATAGCAGCTGCCCATGGGCGGAAATTGCAGGAGAAGTTGATCAAGTCAATTCAGAAGAACGGTGACAAGTAATAACCTCAGAATGCAAATAGTCTCCGGGCATTGATTGCAGAAAGAGAGGCAATCTCAGCCAGCGTTTGCTCCCTAAGTTGAGCTAATTTTTCGGCCACAAACCAGACATAGGCAGGTTCATTACGCTGCCCTCGCACTGCCTGCGGTGCCAGAAAAGGACAATCTGTTTCTACCAGTATTTTGTCGTCATCAACTATTTTAGCCGCTGCCTGTACGCCGGTAGCTTTAGGAAAGGTGACAATGCCGGAAAAGGAAATATAGGCGTCAAAATCAACCAGTTTGCGCAAACGCTCAACTATCCGCTCATCACCAGTAAAACAATGTAAAACACCTTTCATCCCTTTGCCTTCTCCATCCAGAATGGTCAACAATTCTTCCCAGGCGTCGCGGCAGTGAATAATTACTGGTTTGTTGAATTGACGCGCTATTTTAAGTTGTTCTTTAAAAGCCAAGATTTGTTGTGCCGGCGGGCTGTTGTTATAAAAAAAATCAAGTCCACATTCCCCTACTGCCACCACCTTGTTATGAGTTATATGATCTTTCATGGTGGCGCAGGCAGCCTCATCCCACTCATTGGCTTGATGAGGATGCAAGCCTATGCCAATGAAAATATTGTCATATCGCTGCGCCAGATCAATTAACTCTGGAATAGACTTCATATCAATACCAGGACTAATTATCTGCCTGACATTCATTGCCATCATACGCTCAATAACTAAGTCTCTTTCTTGCTCATAAAATTCTTTAAGCAAATGAGCATGGCTATCTATGATGCCACCACTTATATTTTTAAATCTTTCCAGGTTGGCAAAATCCACCGGGATCTTAAATCGCGCCGCTTCCAGGTCATCCATTTGCTACCCTCTGTTACCAAGCCATACAATACAGCTAATATAGAATATTCCTTGATTAAAATTGTTTCTAAGGATAGAATAAAAGGATAGATAAGAATAGTATTTCCTGACGTGTTTTACTGGAAAATCATTATTAATATATGGCAGATTATTGCTCCTCGCCGGGCTCATGCTGCAGTGCTGGCGGCTTTTGTCTTTATCTGTTCTTTCATGCCAGGATCTTTAGCTCAGCAGGGCACACCACTGTTGCAAGGAACTGTGAAAGAACAAAATTATCTCAACCCTGGCAAAGTGCCGGGGTTGAACAGCGGTGATCTCAGGCAGGCCCCGGATCCTTTTGGTAAAGGTGACTCGTCTTTGCCTTCTGTGGGACCAGCTTTTGAACCACCGGATAATGCCTTTAATTTTGGCAACCCACCAGCCAGCCCACCTGCAGGACAATTGAACCCGGGCGTGCCTGGTCTTGATCCCAATGCTCCTGCCGGCAATCAACCTCCTTTTAATTTGAATGCACAAGAAGAGGGAGCGTCATTGCAACCAGGCAAAGCAGACCCTGACAGCGCTCCAGCTTTACAGCTTGCCTGGGATCAATGGCATAAGCGCGTGGCAGCAGCTATATATGAAAGATTCAACGCCATGGCCCAATTTGCTTTCCGTTACAGCACACCTTTAGCTTGTTATGTCACTTACACTATCACCAGAGACGGACGTATTGTCAACGCTCAGCTGCAGCAAAAAAGTCCCAACATTGCTTTCAATGTTCTGGTGCTGGCTGTAATCAACTCCATGTCCGGACAGACAGATATTCTTGCCTTCCCACCCGGTTCACAGCGCCAGTCTGTCAGTAAGGCAGGCATGTTCACCCAGAATTATGGGGTAGAAGGATTTAAATATACAACCGGCGACAAAGAAACTATACCGTCCAAATAAATGCAAGATTATTCATTAATTGCCAGCATTCTAAAAGGTATAGTCGGTGAAAATAATGTCCTGGAGCAAGGTATTGATCTGGCTCTTTATGCTTGTGATGGCGAAACACTGGATAGCGCCAGACCCGATCTGGTGGTGCTGCCGGGCAATACGCAAGAAGTGCAGGCAGTAGTACAAACGGCTCGCCGGCACAAGGTGCCTTTTACTGCCCGCGGGGCAGGCACTGGGTTATCAGGCGGCGCCACCACCATATGTGGTGGCATAAGTATTGTTTTAAGCCGGATGACAAAGATTATCAATATTGATCCTGAAAATCAGACAGCCGTTGTAGAAAGTGGTGTCACCAACAGTGCCGTGTCACAAGCAGCCGCAAAATTCAATCTTTGCTTTGCCCCGGACCCTTCCAGCCAGGCAGCTTCTACCATTGGCGGCAATATTGCTGAAAATGCCGGTGGCCCTCATACTCTAAAATACGGCACCACTACTGATCATGTACTGGGTATGACAGTAGTTTTGCCGGATGGCACATTAACCACTTATGGCACAGGCAATATCTGTCACCCTGGTATTGATTGGCTTAGTTTAATTACCGGCAGCGAAGGCACTTTAGGCATAGTCACAGAAGCGACTTTGCGCTTGCTGCCTGTGCCGGAAGCAGTAGAAACCGCCCTTGTTTATTTTTCCACTCTGGAAGCAGGCGCGCAAGCAGTATCAAAAATAGTTGCTGCCGGCATAATTCCCTGCGCCCTGGAAATGATTGATCAACTCACCATCAATGCTGTTGAAGATGCTTTCAATCTAGGTTTAAACAGGCAAGCACAGGCACTTTTAATTATTGAATTAGACGGCAGCCGGTTAAAAGTAGAAACTGATAAACACAAAATTGCTACTCTTTTACAAAATTGTGAGGCACTGAGCTTTGCCTGGGCAAAAGATACAAAAGAACGGGCTTCAATGTGGAAGGCACGCAAAGCAGCAGTAGCCGCCTATGGGCGCCTGGCTTCACATGGTTATGTGCTCGATGGTGTGGTGCCGCGCTCTAAATTAGCCCAGGCATTGCAAGCAATTAAAGCCATCGCTGCTGAATACTCGGTGCTTATTGCTAATGTATTGCATGCCGGCGATGGTAATTTACATCCCTGCTTGCTCTATAACGGCAACGACGAAAAAGAAGTAGCGCAGGTACTCAAAGCTAGCTATGCCATTTTAAAAATGTGCGTTGATCTCGGCGGCACACTTTCTGGCGAGCACGGCATAGGTATTGAAAAAGCAGAAGCTATGCCTTTTCTTTTTAACAAGGATGATTTATTAGCTATGGAATGGGTGAAGCGAGCATTTGATCCAGATCTATATTGTAATCCCGGCAAAATTTTGCCTAATCCCGCTATTTGTGGCGAAACTGGCATGCGCCCGCTGGCGCGACATAAGTTATCAATGAGCTGCTAACCTATGCTGAATTATGGTCTTGACAGGGAATCTCATTGTGTATACAATGTTGTTACTAGAGGTACAATCAAAATGATTAAACATCTCATTAAACATGGCAACAGTCATGCTCTTTTGCTTGATAAGGCAGTGTTGGAGCTTTTAAAGATAAATCCGGACACCACTGCTGTTGATATAGCTACTGATGGTAATGCTCTATTAATCACACCGGTTCGGGACAAGAAGAAGCAAAAAGAACTTACAGACACACTGGCTAAAATTGACGCTAAATACAGCGATGCATTTAAGCGACTAGCTAACAGATGAATCCTAGATTCTTAGAACTTGCTGAAGTTTTAGAAATTCACCAATCCCGTATCCAGCTATACGGCGGGCAAGACGGTATCAGAGATTTAGTCCTGCTACAATCAGCATTGGCACAACCTTCGGCAGGCTTTGCCGAAAATTATTTCCATACGAATCTCTATGAAATGGCTGCCGCTTATCTGTTTCATCTTTCCAGGAACCATCCTTTCTTGGATGGTAATAAACGCACTGCGTTAGCTTCTTGCCTGGTTTTTCTGGCGTACAACAAAATAGAAATCGAAGCTCAGTCTGTTGAGCTCGAAGAACTCACCATGCAAGCAGCCCAAGGATTTATCGAAAAAGATAAAGTAGCAGATTTCTTGCGTGGCCATGCCAATGAGCAAAAAACATAAAAGATTCTATTTAGAAAACACGGGCTCATAAATCTCGCCCCTCTTACACTAACCACGGCGCAAGTGCCTGCACCACGCAAGCCTCGCCTCAATTTCTACGGAAGCCACCCTTTTGAAGCAGGCACAGCATCATACAAAATTGTAAGATATCGACTTGTTATGTCGACTTGTTATGTCAACTTGAGTCAAATTATAATCTTTGATAGCCTGAGCAATTTATAAACGGGGTTACTAATAATGTTAAAAGCTATTCTCGCTCTGTTTTGTGGCTGCGTTATTTTAAATACAATCACAGCTTACGCTGATGAATCCCCCAATCACTCCTGGAATCGCAAGCTGCGATATCTACCCGCGGACGCTCTCGTCAATCATGAATCGCCGATGCCTGGATTACTAGATGACAATTACATGTCCACAAAAATTCCGCCAGCATGGAATCCGTTTGTCACCAGCTCATATGTGTTGCTGGGTGAGAATAACAATACATATCTAGATAGCATTAAAAAATCAGTAAAGGTCAACTGGAATCCGCCTCTTTGTCCAACAACATCGATAGTTAGTTTAGAGATCAATAAAGATGGAGTAATCGGTAACGTAAAAACGCTTTGTCCCAGTGGAAATCAGCAATATGATCAAGCTGCTTTAAAAGCTATTCTTTACACCCATCATTTCGCATGTCCTCCAAAGGATTTACGCTTGCCGGTCATGGTTACACTTACGTTTAATTCTGATCCCCGCTTGACTGATGCAGAACGGGGATTATATCGATCCCCTTATCAGTATTATTTAGCCCAACCTAAGCCCCCAGAAACAAATCAGTCCGGCTTTTCTCCTAATCCTCTGCCAAACTGTCAGCATCGTGGCATTTTGCCATCGGTAATCATAGAAAAAGGACTCTCTCCATAGTCCTTATATTAGATTAAATGTTGGCTTGGCTGGACAAAGCCGGTGTATGATTGTCTTGGATGATAAATAAAGGCTTTTCATTAGTCAAAAATTTTCTCCTGCCAGAAGGGCGGCCACGTCGTGGAGAGAGGAAAGTATGACTAATTTTTTGTCTTTTGGCACTAATAGTCAAGTGGCGAGGTAAGTTTCGAGATTGACAGGCACTTTAGATTTAGTCAAAACTAAAGGACTGAAAAAGTCAGAAATTCATCAATTAAATCGTTTATTGCAGAAGCGTTTGCCGCCCGATTGCATTTTAACTATAGACCTGGCTGAGGCAGTGGCAGAAATTTCATACCGCTTGCGCCAACCTATATCACTGGTTGCCAATCGTCGCGGTCAAATTGTCAATGTTACCCTTGGCCAACCCTGGCAAATCAATACGCCTGAATTGAGACAGGTTAGAGTTGGTCCAGGTAGGTTGTGTGGGCATAGAGTGATCTACACACATCTTGCTAAAAATGGTAAACAAGCAAACAAAAATGGGACCGATGGTAACAGTAATAACGGACATAGTGTCAACAAAGACAATTTAATGTCATTGGCTAAAAATCGCCTTGATTTAATGGCTCAGGTCAATGTCAGTGCCGCTGGTTCTTTCAGTCGTTCTCATGGAGAGCAAAGCCATCTGGCTGATTCAGTGGAAATTACTCACTTGCTGCCGGATCGTGATAGCGAAGGTAATCTATGGAAACAAATGCCTGCCTGCACAGTAAGAATGGCTCAAGAAGAAGACTTCACCGCTCTCATTGAATCTTTGGAAGAAGAATTTAAAAAACAAGTGCCGGCTTTCCCTGTAAAAGCCGGGGAAGAGCGGGCAATTTTGGTAGGCGTCATCACTGAAGACATGGACCTCTGGCGAATGGAAGATGATCTTGATGAGTTGGCTCAATTAACTCGCACCGCCGGCGCTACCGTATGCCGCCGCTTTACTCAAACCAGGCGCGAGCCGGATCCAACCTTTTTCCTTGGTGCCGGCAAAGCTCAGGAATTAGCTTTACTTGTGCAAGAAGTCGGCGCTAATCTTGTCATTCTCGATCATGAATTAACGGCCTTGCAGCATAATTCATTGCAGAAAGCTGTTGGTGTGAAAGTGCTGGATCGCACAGAGTTAATACTGGATATATTTGCCCAGCGCGCCCATACCGAGAAGGTAAATTGCAAGTGGAGCTGGCTCAGCTTAAATATTTGCTGCCACGCTTGATTGGCAAAGGCACAATGCTCAGCCGTCTGGGTGGCGGAATCGGTACAAGAGGTCCTGGTGAAACAAAACTGGAAATTGACCGCCGGCGCATTCGCCAGCGCATCAATCATCTTGAAGAAGATATCATCAGAATTAAAAATTATCGTGACACGCAGCGGCGCATGCGCAATGAAAATCATCTGCCTGTTATTGCCATATCCGGTTATACCAATTCAGGCAAATCGACTTTGCTTAATGCTTTGACTAAAGCTAATGTTTTTGTAGAAGACAAATTATTCGCTACTCTTGATCCGACCACGCGCAAAACTACCCTGCCTGATCACAGTACTGTTTTACTTATGTGATACCGTCGGCTTCATCAAAAAATTACCCACAGCTCTGGTAGCTGCTTTTCGAGCCACTTTGGAAGAAGTGGCCATTGCCGATATTGTCTTGCATGTGGTTGATGCTTCCAGCCCGCTGGCTATAGACCAGATTAATAGCGTTTATGATGTACTGAGCGAACTGGGCGCAATAGATAAACCAATTATCACTGTCTTAAATAAATCCGAACTGGTGCGCAAAGAAGATTTGCTCTGGCTTATTGCTCAGGTTCCCAACCCGGTGGTTATCTCTGCCTTAAAGCGCCTTGGTTTCCCCACTTTGATGAAGAAAATTCAAGAAATGGTGGAAGAAGTAGTACCAGAACGCGCTCCAGCAGTAACTTCAAAAATAATTGCTTAAATTGCAAGTTGTGCTGACTTGATCTCACAAATTTCTCACAACTCCGTAAGCTCGTATATATAACTAAGGATTCAATACTGAAGTTCAGATAAAAGTTTCGTGAGATATTTGTGAGATGCGCTTGGACCAAAAATCCCAGGGCAAATAGCTTTTATCAGCAGTTGTTTTTACTTTTTGTTCAGATAGAAGTCACTTAAATAAGGTAATTTATATATGCGACATCCATTTACAAAAATATTCAGCAATTTACGACAACGAGAAGGCGCCATGATGGGACTTGTAGGCAGTTTTTTGCTGATATTGACTAGTCTAGGAATTGCTTTCTTTTATTGTCTTGAATTTATTAGCGGCGATAAAGAAGTTATGAATGACACGGATCTCGCTACAGTAGCAGCTGCTCATCAGATTTGTGGTATCAGTTTAACTTTAGATGAGGTAAAGAAGATACCGAATATACCCCAGCAATTTTTGAGCCTCGGCGTAAATGCAGACGGCAGCGTGGACGCAGATAGTTCTACGGCCATTTTTGATGAACGCTGGTACAATAATGCCGCTGCCTCTACTACGCTGACCTGTTTTAGTGCCGCTACCGACGGTTCAAAACCAGCTATAGATAATGCCAACGCCACCGTTGCCGCCTTGAACCTATGCGCTGCAGCACTCAATAATAAGCTCAAAGATCAAACTTCTTCTGCATATCCAGGCAATGCCGCTTCCGGCATTCTGCAAAACAATCTGGTTACCAATCTGCCGTTTGGTTTTTTCAACCAACCCTCACACCTGACTCAAGTAGCAAATGGCAGCATGAAATTCGGCTACCATGATGGTGCTTCAAATGTTGCTTTTTCTTCTGCTATTGCCGCTACTATTAAACCAGCATGGTTAGCTAAAATTTCTTCCACAACCCAAAGCAGCAATGGATCATATTATTTAAATGGAAATACAGCTTATAATATGACTGATGTTACCGGTGTTCCAGGATTTACAGGTTACATCGCCCTGGCAGCTCTTCCACAACAAGCACACCTGATTACCCAGAACAGTTTTTCCACCAATCTGCCCAGTATGACAGTGGCCGCCAGCAACGGAATATTACCGTGTAACTCCGTTACCCTTCAAGGACAATTCGGCGAATCGCAGGGCGGTAATAACAACAATAACAATAACCAGAACGGCTCGCCCCAGGGCGGCAATTCTAGCAATAACAACTTTATCCTAACAGCTGTTAGTGCTGCTGT
The DNA here is from genome assembly GCA_963847765.1 of Candidatus Melainabacteria bacterium. Classification (GTDB taxonomy): domain Bacteria; phylum Cyanobacteriota; class Vampirovibrionia; order Obscuribacterales; family Obscuribacteraceae; genus CAWKBA01. Next base: position 142,618 of record CAWKBA010000005.1, read on the forward strand.
CGCCGGCGCTCCCGGGCAGATATTTAATATTCCCGGCACTACAATCGGTACTACTAGTGGCAGCGGCACGACTACCGGCACCACTACCGATCCAGCCTTTGTAGCCATTTTTAATGGCCCTGATTTTGTAAGTAATTCAGGCTATACCACAGCCCAATTACAACAACTTGGTTATAGCAATATTGATTTAACTGCCAACACTCCCATTGCCTTTGATCATTCTCAACCCAATATCTTTGATTTGATTGGACATAATGGTTTTGTCAATCACCAATACTGCGGTGTAATTATAGCCACCGATTCCACCGGCCATGATTATGACCTGGCGCTCAATCCTAGTTCAGTTTTAAACAATATTAATCCTAACCTTTCTCCTCAGGTTATTTTTAATGATGCTTTGCTTGCCGCCTGCAATAGCCAGTTACAGAATTTCCCAGCCACCAATTACGGCGGCAATATATCTTCAATACCATTCCTATACACAACAGCCAATCCAACTACTGGCGATGTTACACCTGCAATAAACGATATCCAAAGTGTTATCGCCTGGGCAAAATATAATCGCTCCAAGGGCAAAGCCCAAAATCCGGACACAATTGGTCGTGAGAGTAGCCTTGATCCGCTTATAAATTCCGGCGGATCACCAGCACTATTCAATCAAAATCCTAATGCTTTAGTACCCGGTACTTCTATCAAAATGGGTCCTGGTGCCGGGGCAGGTGTGACAATAGCTCAAGCTTTAAATATTCAGGACTTTGTTTTTTGGCAAGATCAAAAAAATCCTTTTGCTGGTCCTTTGTCTAACTGGATGTACAATTTAATGAGTACCGTTGCCAGTAATTTAGGAATAGCTTTTACACCAACCCCTCTTGGGGAAACCAGGCCAAATGGATATACATGCGGCGAATATGCCAAAGCTCAAATTACCTGTACAGATGGTGCGCTTGGACTTTTTCAAAATCCATGCATTCAACCATGCACCAGGGGGACGATCTATCTGCCTGGATTTGTGAGCAGTTTGCCATCGGCGTCATCTGGACCATATTCGCAACCTATCGAAAGTTATTTAAAAGGCTGCTCCGGCTTAAGATATTGGCCATTAGACAGCAACGGCAAGATAACCCATTTTTCATGGCCGGATCAAACTAATCATCAATATCCAGAGGCTAGTACACCTTTAAAGCTAATAGAGAATATCAACATAATGAATAATAATGGCACCCTTAATCTAGCCAACGATCTCGTCCTGAACCAACTGCTCCGTATAGTCCAACAAATGAACAGCAATATCACAATGGCTAATCTGACTGCCGCACTGGATACTTTTACACTGGATCTTGGTCAATCAGCTTATTTAATTTATGACTCAAACCAGCAACAACTGGTCATGGTTAACAGTCTGCCCAGCAATATGACTTATCAACCACCAGATATGACCAATTCCTGGGCATATGACACCGTCACGTATAAAATCGCTGGACAGACAAGCCAGTACGGGCCAGGTAATCTATTTGACGGTGATACCGGTTCCTTGTCCATGAAAACACTTTTGGATACAACAGCGGCACCAAATAGCACAATTTCGGACAATGGCCAAAATGTTTCGCCAGCTCCCTATGGAGATAATATGACAGCTATAGCTCCCTATAGAGTGCTGGATACTAACTCGGTTGCTTTAACTGATATGGCCGCTTTATGTCCAGGCACAGGTTCTAACTGCAATCACGGCGAAGTGCATTTTCGCCAAACCATTACTTCTCAGCAGTTAGGCAGCCCCACTACTGGTACATGTTTTTAAGGTTGGCTGATTATCCAACCAGGTCAACTCTTATTTCAAGGCAGATATCATTGATTTAGGCACGTTTTTTGCCGGTGTTGCTTCGTGCATCCATGAGACCAGTCCCAGTGCTTTCATCAAACGCAAAGTCAGCCAGGATAAATCAATTTCATGCGCCAGCAGTCCGGATCTAGCTGAGCCGGGAAAGGCATGATGATTGTTATGCCAGCCTTCACCCATAGCCAAAAGACTCACCCACCAGACATTGACACTATCATCTTCAGTGGCAAATGTTTTATAGCCTAGTTTCGGCATATGGCAAACAACGTTTAAAAGCAAAGGCACTTGCAGTACAAAAACACCAGCCAAAGCACTGGCTAAGCAAGCCTGCCAGCCAAAGAAAGCCAAGAGTAGCAAGCGAAAAGAAACACCAATAGCAAAAGTTAACCAGTGTGCTTTTTTCCAATTACCATTTTGATCTAAAAATTTATAGAGTGGATCGTGTATAAGATCTTTGCTTTGTTTTTTAGGATCAATATAGTCAGGATAGCCAGGCTCAAACATCCAGCCATAATGAGCATATTTAATACCACGTTTTGGTGTATGGGGATCGGGTTTAGTGTCCGAATAACGATGATGAGCCCGATGTATGGTTGCCCACCAGATAGGCGAACCTTCAAAAGCCAAATAACCGCCAAGCACCCAGAAGTACTCAACAATCTTCAAACATTTAAATGAGCGGTGCGACAGAAGCCGATGATAACCAATGGTCACTCCCATGGCATGCCATAGATAGGAGAGTATAAAAACTAGAATAAACTCGGTCATTGTTTTTCTCCCGATTCTCGTAGGGACGAGATTTATCCGCCCGTGCAACCTTTACTTAGGCTTGTTAAAGATGAACCTGGTCAGGGCACTATATTTAGTGCCTGACAATTGGGCAGTCTTGTGCGAATAGTTTTTTAGGGTGTTAAGCTATCAGCTCAATAAACAGATCATCTATATAGCGCCGATTCGAGCCTGCCCCTGCGGATGTCCTGGCTTTTCTCACTTTCTTCTATATATATGTCTTTCCAGGTGCCATCCATTAATATGCCCAGAAATTCCTCCAGAGTTTCTGGAACTTCAGATACTTGTATTATTCGTCTACCATCATTATCAGGACCGGGGAATTGATTCCACTTTATACGGTCAATTTCCATACCCAACCGGTTGTAAAAATTTAAGAGCGACAACCCAACTTCTTTAGCTACAGTCGCCTTATCTTTAACATTCCAATCACGAAGGGCATTTCTGCCCACACCAATCATGTAATAAGCGCGTTCTTTTTCATATTTTGGTTCATTGACAAAAAATGCCCAGGTTGTGTCTTCCACACTATCGTGTACTAACTCAGTCCTGATTTCAAAAAGCCGCCCACTGGTAGTAGATGTTATAGCAGTAGGGCCAAAGCCTGTATTCATCAGATGAATTTCTAAAACGCGCAAAACATGCGCATTAACACTAATGCCCTTTTTGTCCGCCTGCAGCTGCAAGCGTTTGCGGTATTCTTCCGGCAACCGCAGCGTGAAATTAGTCGTTTTTTGCTTATCTTTGTCGCCCATCGTCTTATAGTCTAATGATTGCAAAACATAGTCATGCGACTATAATAACATGAGTGTGAGCAGCAAGCCTTTTTTCTTCAGGTAAATCGTTATCTTTAACATTAAAACTGATATGCTGAGCTGCCATTAGGTTTCGGGCTACTTGATATGCATCCCATATCTAAAAATCATGTACAGGGGCCAGCATATGCGCCCCTATATCATTATTTAGATAAGAATTTCGTGAGCAAATTGTGAGATGTTTGATGGACAACAAAAGCAGGCTTGCTATCAAAAATGATTTTAACTTAGAATACGCCAATCTTAAATGGTCTATCAACCAGGGGACGGACCATTTAGATAGATGTCAAAACAACTTTACTCCCTCGTGTCTTCGTTTACTAAAAGACAAATAACTAAGTCTCTCTACCGCAGAGGTTAACCATAATATATGAAATTACTTAGCAATGCGCGCAAGTCAGCTGGCGCTACTCTGGCATTAACAGCGGCATTAATGTTATTCCTCGTCATCCTTAGTGTGTTTTTATACTATGGTGCACGTCTGATGACTGGTAATTTTCAGCTGACCAGTGCTACAGAGTTCGGTGCTATAGAAGCAGCAAAACAGGGAGCAGTCACCCCGGAAGTAGCACTGTTAGACAACAGTCTGCCCAATGCCGATACATTGCCATATTATGACTTTCGGCTTTACGGTGACCGTACAGTTACACCCACTGAGGTTGGTGTATCAGGCTTTGTTCCTCTTAGTGGTCAATCAGTACCGCCATCAACATCTCCGGCAATTGATTTCGCTGTTTATAATCGGTTAGTTGGTCAGGCAATGCTGGTTGCTTTTAATGCCCAATATATTGGCACGACATCAGCCAAACAACATGCTACAGCCGTTGCCACGGCTGTACAAAATCTAGGAGCAGCCTTGCGCGCTAAACAAGCCACTGCACTTAATAAATATTTTGACCAATTGGCTGACATAAATAACTTAAATATGCTGGGCAGCCAACCAAATCTTAAGCGCGATGGTGACTTGCAGCTGGGCTATGTACAAGGCTCTGCTAATTTTTTCGTTGATGACAGTGTTCTTCCTTCGCTCCCTCCAGGTTCTCAAATCAGCAGTATTATTCCACTGGCCACTCAACCATATGCTCAGGTGCCTAATGTATCTGCAGATACTAATTTTTCCGGTACTGATGCTTTTGTCGAGGGTTATCAGCCTATTACTGTGGGCGGCGTAACCTTATATGCTGTACCGGCAGGACCGCTGGAATCTCCGCATGAAATTACTCAGCAAACTTTTGATGCTAATAGTGCTCCGAATTCGTCTGTTCCAGCTGATGCTGTCAGAGGCGTAACTCAAGCCGCCACTAGTTTTAATAGCCAGGGAACTGTGTCCTCTAATGCAGGATCGATACCATCGTCACAAAACAACACTACTTCTTCTCAAACTACCAATACCACACAAAACAATTCTCCTAATGGAACAACTGCACCCAGAGGTGGTTCATCTTCCGGCAGCCAGACAACAAATGTATATGCTACCGCTTGCGCTCTTATGTGCGTAAATGGGACAGTCTATCCAGCTGAGATTGCAGCCGGCACTGTCCAGGTCCAAAATGGACCATCGTTAACACCTATTGGGCCTAGTGTCCAGTCAGACGGCTCAAATGCGTTATCGAACATCGAGATGGCCGGAAAGGTATTTTGCACTCCTTTTTATGCTACTGACAGTGCTAATCCCAGTCTTAGTGGTGCAACTGACTCTATAATCGTGGCTGCAAACGCTGCCCTGGCTGCGGCGCAGGCAGCAGCAACCAATGCCGCCAATGCACTGGCTGCGGCGCAAACAGCGCAAACTAATGCTCAAAATGCATACAATGCCGCCCAGGGAGGCCCGGGTGCCCTGCAAGCTGCAGTCGCTGCTGCTCAAAATTTAGTCAATGCTGCTCAAAACCAATTGAATGCGGATCAAGCCAGTTATAATGCTGATTTAGCCAGCGTAAATAATCAGGCCGCTGCCTATCGAGGATATTTAAAGCTGTTAGCTGAGGGCAACGCCAGCGCCAAGGCCAAACAATGGGCAAAAGACTATCTAGCCCTTGTCGCCACAACAAGTGCTCTTGTTAGCACAATACAATCAGATACCACAGCGCTAACAAACGCTCAAAGTATATTGAATGCTGCTAACAACGCTGTGACTACAGCCGCCACAGCTTCCAGCAATTTACAAACTGCCAACAGTAATTTGGCCGCTGCTCAGGCTGCCAATACTGCTGCCCAGGCTGCATTAGCAGCTGCCGAAACAGCGGCCGCCCCCAATCAAAGTTTCTTGTTTAGCTTAAGAGGTTTTGGCACTCTGCAATTATGGCGCAACTGGGCCAGAACAATTCACGCCAAAGGACAAGGACCTGCCTATGCCAATCCAGAAGAAATCACTATGGGATCAACAACAGTGGTGGGTGATTTAAGTAAAGATCCCCTTAATTATTGGACTCCAGGTAATACCGGTTTATTTGCGGCTATACAAAGCAGCGGCAGTGGCTTTCACTACCAGCCATCGCCAGGCATATTAGTATTCATTCCACCGGCTGCGAATAACGGCACAGCCGCTTATAAAATTGCCACTGCAGCCGATATCATCAATATGGTTCAATTAAATTCAACCACTCTCGATCCTTACGATAATTTACCGTTGCCCACTAGTCCGACATTTCAATATAATGTCACCAATTATTATCCAGGCACTGATGCCAGTGGCAACGTAATCAGTAAAATAGGCGCAGATCCATATGATCCGGTGAAAGATCTTGAGGCAATCATCCAGGACTTTATGGGCTTTAGCGACTATCAATGGAATAAGCTTATAGCCTACCCAAATTTTCAAAAGAAGATCTATGATAAGTCAACCGGTACTACAACTACCACCGATATAATATCGTTAACCGATACTGATATTGATACTCCATTTGCTGTAGAACCGGATGTTGTTAATTCTTTAATAGCTGACATGTCCGATGCTATTGGAAGACATTCTGCTGATGTTGCCGTCAATTCTGTTCTCTATACATCTGGATGGCATTGTTTAAAAGCAGCAGTAGAGGACCAGATGAGACATCTCAAAGCTGGAGGCACGATTGAGCTGCCTATTGTTCATGTTCAATCGAGTTCTTATGTCGCCAGTGGCTGGGAATATGTTGTTAATCCATGGGATTCTACTACCAATCAACCAAGACATTTGCCTGAAGCTGCCAACGCCGGAAAGCCGTTGCCACAAGCAGAAAATGTGGGCACAATAGCACAATACCTCTATAACATTGTTCAGATTAAAAATCAAAACAATGCTATAGACATTACAGCCGATACTGATTTCGTTAATTTAACAACAAGATTACTGCGCACATGCAGAGAAATGAGCCCTTACCTTACAATGTCTCAGCTTTATAATGCATTAGGATTCGTCTCTGCTAATATTCACAACACAGACGGTACTCAGTTTGATTCTAATGCTCCTTTGCTGCCACCAGGTGGGTATCTTAATATACATGTTGATCCTACCTCTAATCCTACCTCACCTACTCTCATTGCTGATCCCGATCCAGGTCAAGTATGGGCCAGTGCTAATGCAACTCCAGACTCAAATAGTTATGAAGCTACGCTGGACACCGGCTATTTCAAAATTTGCGGTAGCACAGGACCAAAAGACTGCGCCAATAACGACTGGGTAGATACGACAGGGCTAAATGGACAGCCAAGCGACAATAACTACCATGACGCCGGCTATTATGCAGTTGATGACGCACATGTACGCGCCCTCGCCGGTCTCACGCTTAGCTCAGGCTATAATAATCTTCTGGGCACGTTAGCAGTGAGTTCATGCATGGCTCCAGATTCCAGCGGTGGCACTACTCTTTCATCAGCAGAAAGGACCTGGAAGTGGCGCTTCCGCAAACCGAATTGATTATTGTTTAGTCATTGATGCGGCATCCGTGTTCTCCGCATAATGTCGCTTCGAATGGGCTCGCATTTATATTGGATTTCAACGGCACTCTGTTCTGGGTCGACACAGTCGACCCCTACAGCGAACAAACGATGCCGGCGGTGGTTCGTCGACTCCCCAGGTCGACTCCCGCGGACACTGCCAGCCGGTCGATGCAATCGCTCCCTACAATGCCATTGTGTCCGTTACAGCGGAGGACGCAGCTGCAGCAGAACTTAATTGAATCCACAGGGCTTAATGTCAGTTCGCTGCTGATGTCAGCAATGCTGCTGGTTTGATGCCCAGGTTGGCGCTAGCAATCTTTTCTTTCAAGCAAGACACGGCAATTTTTAGCTGATCATCTTTGTTTTCCACTAAAATATCCGGGGCAATGCCTACTTTATTGATGTCAGATCCATTTGGCGTCAGATAGCGCGAAACGGTAATATGCAGAGCAGCGCCGCTGGGCAGACGATTGATTTCCTGCACCACACCTTTGCCATAAGTGCGTGTACCGAGCACTAAACCACGCTCATTGTCTTTGATGGCGCTAGCCAGAATTTCACTGGCACTGGCGCTTTCTTCATCCACCAGTACAATAATTGGCTGCCTGGTAAGAGGTTGCCCGGAGCATAAATCAGTATGCCTGCCATGGCGGCTGATGGTGCTGACGATAGTGCCACCTTCTAGAACCATATCGGCAATTTCTAAAGCATTTGCCAGTAAACCACCGGGATTATCCCGCAAATCAATAATAATGCCGCCAGCGCCAGATAGCTTACTAAGGGCATTGCGAAACTCTCGGGCAGCATCGCTTGAAATAAATGTGGAAAGTTGAATATAACCAATGCCTGAATCAAGCATCTTGGCCTGCAACTGCCTTGATTTCAATTTCTTGCCTGGTAATTTTTAACACTTTGCTGTTGCCGGCATGCTTAACACCTAGTTGAACCGGCGTGCCTAGCTTGCCGCGTATATGTTCGGCTGCCTGCTCAGGAGTAATACCCAAGGCAACGGTACCGTCAATAGTGACTATTTCATCACCACTTGTAATACCGGCTTTTTCAGCCGGTCCACCTTCAATAGTGCGAGTGACAATCAAATGCGCCTGGTCTTTAGATTGCTGCAAATTGACACCAATGCCGACAATATGAGCATCAATAGCGTCATTTTCATCTTGAAAGGCTTTGGGATCTAAGAGTCTTGTGTAAGGATCATTAAGACTGTCGAGCATCAATTTGATAGAACGATAAGAGTCATTGACGTCCTTGATCTGGCTGTCATATTTGTGCTCCAAATCATTCCAGTCATGACCATTGAAAGTAGGATCGTAGTAATTGTCTTTGACTAATTCCCAGGCTTGATGGTAGATTCCTCTTGCATCATTATGACGCCCGTAAATTGGCTGCACAGACAGCGATAAAATTAAGAAGATAGCAGCAAGAGCCGCGAGCACCCGCTTGTCGAAACTCATGGGAGATTTTTATTCTTGTCGAAAAACCGATGCTTTGCCGGCCACTTGGCCAAACATGATTTCGGTTATGTAATTCGTATATGCCCGGCCAGGCGGACTTTTAATACATCCGGCTTTAAATATTAATCTTTGCGGAACCGTGGAAAGTGGCTTTGGCAGCCCAGATTGCCAAGGTGGCCGCGAAAAGCAGTACCAGCAAGCATTTAGCGGATCACTGTTCAAGCCAATCAAAATGCCGCTCAGCACAGGCAAAGCCATCTTTATCACCCAAAAGACTGACTTTTAGCTGAATCCATATTCGCGCCAGCGTTGGGAAACACGCTCAGCCACATCGTCCGTCATGGTAAGGGGTTTAGGCCAGTCACGATTAAAACCTTCTGCCTGCCATTTTCTGGTGGCATCAATCCCCACCTTAGAGCCATAGCCAAGCACAGGGCAACTGTGATCAAGAATATCGAGCGGTCCGTCAACAAACATCATATCCCGCCTGGGATCAGTGTTGCCAAAGACATTAAGCGCCACTTCCGAAAGATTGTGCACATCAACATCACTATCAACAACAATTATAAATTTGCTGAACATAAGCTGACCAAGCCCCCAGACAGCACTCATTACTTTGCGGGCATGACCAGGGAAGCGCTTATCTATAGATAGAATGACGCAATTATGAAATACCCCTTCCCAGGGCAAATTCGTGTCCGTTATTTCAGGCACCAGCAGCTGCACCATGGGCAAGAATATTCTTTCTGTGGCCTTGCCTAAGTAACAATCTTCCTGAGGCGGCTTGCCGACGATTATGGTCTGATAGATAGGATTATATCTGTGGGTAACCGCCGTAATATGAAAGACAGGAAACATGCCGGCAAGGCTGTAAAAACCAGTGTGGTCACCAAAGGGTCCTTCTTCTTTTAATTCACTTTGGTCAACATAGCCTTCTAGAATAATTTCAGCGGTGGCTGGAACTTCCAAATCCACTGTTTTACACTTAACCAACTTTACCGGGCTTTGTCTCAGAAAACCGGCAAAGAGTAATTCATCTATATCAGGAGGCAGAGGCGCGCTGGCTGCATAAGTTACAGCTGGATCACAGCCTAGGGCAATCGCTACTTCTAATTTATTGCCGTCGGGTTTTGGGGGAGCACCAAAATTCACCATGGCCGGTGCCGGATTAAATTGACGCGAGGACACGGGCGGTGCAAACATGGTGCCATAATTGGGCGGCTCGCTAATTTTACCGCTTCGCTGATTGCCTTGCTCCTGTATTCGCCTTTGCTCTTCATAATGCCTTGCACCATCATGATGTTTGTGCCAGTGCATGCCGGTTTGAGCATTGCCATATTTTTGCAAACGATAAATACCCAGATTTCTAATGCCGGTTTTTGGGTCGCGTGTAATCACTGTGCCAAAAGTAATAAATGGCCCGGCGTCTTCGGGCCAACAAGTAATTATGGGTAATTTATTCAGCATTGCCTGCGTTGGATCAGTAATTACCACTTCCTGGCAAGGAGCTGATGTATGTGTTAGCTTCGGCGGAAATTTGCCCAATTCAACTAATGTAGGCAGCAGGGCGAGTTTTTCCAGAAAAGTTTCCGGCACTTTTGGCTTAATTAAATGTTTGATGCGGGCGCCTATTTCATCAAGTTTATCCACTTCAAGCGCCATGCACATGCGCTGCATCGAACCAAAGGTATTGATAAGCACAGGCATATCATAGCCTTTGACATTGGTGAATAATAAAGCTTTATTGTTGCCATCTTTGCTTTTACTGATGCGGTCAGTAATTTCAGCAATCTCCAATTCGGCCGATACAGGAGCATTGATTGTGATCAGTTGCCCGCTTTCTTCAAGCACTTTAATAAATTGCCGCAAATCGTTGTAAGCCAATTGATAAACCCCATGATGAGAGCTGCAATACGGAAACTTCTATTGTAACCACTTGACCAACAGTAGTCCTTAACTGTTATAAATTCGTAGGCAAAGTTGTCCATTCTCTGCACAAAAACTCCACAAATAACTGCTAATTTGATTCAGCCCTGAGAGGAAAATAGTTATGTGCAGCCGCATTGTGGCAGTTTTGGCTATTATTTTGAGCTTAAGCTCAAATAATATTTGTTATGCACATGGCGGCGGCGGTGGACATTGTGGCGGGCATTGTTGTGGCGGATTTCACAGCAGCGGGTTACACATCGCAAGCTACAGTTACTTGTTTGGTAATCATTATTATGGCAGCTCTTATTCAGCCGGGGCATGTTCTATCTTTCGCCACTGTTTTCACAAACATCATTACCTTCAACATTCATATTTTGACAATTATAGTTATCCTTATTGTCCGCTATACTTATGGACTTATCCCTTGTATGGCTCAATACCAAACTATATGGCGACCTCATTATATTGGCCGCCGTATTATATGAATCCATATTATCCATATCCGCCTCCGTATGCTTATCCATTTCCCTATCCACTTTATCCAACCCAGCCGGTTTATAACATTAATCAAGTTCCAGTCACACCAGTCCTAGATCAGCTTCCCAACAATCAGAACGTCAAATTAACTAATCCAACTGCCACTACCGTCCCTGATAATAACTCAGACAAAAACACTGAAAACGAGCATACCTATGCATTTTAATTTGACAGCCCGGCTATTCACATTTAGCATAAGCCAACATAATATGAGGGCTACCTGATGGTCAAAATTTCAGTCGGGAATGCAGGCATTGAGTTGGGTTCGCGCGATGCCGGTTTAGCATCAGCTCTTTCTTTTCTACCAGGCTTAGGGCAAATTTATAATGGACAAGCTCGCAAAGGGCTTTTATTTCTAGCCACCACAGCTAGCTATCTTTTTGTGTTTTTGCTGATCATTTTTAATCAAGGTCTCATCAATGGGCTGAATAGTTTTGGACAGGTATTTCATATGCAGCCCGATTCTGATTTGATTTCTGCTTTACGTGAATTACATGCCGGCTCTCCTTTGTCTTTTATTGTTAGCACCTTGTTCATAGGCTTTATTGTTTATGCCATTAAAGATGCCCACGAATATGCCAATTATCTGCAAAATAAATATATTTACGCCGACTACGCGCTGGAAATGACAGAAGCAACCAGCAGTTCTTATTTATTGCATTTTATAGGTATCCTCGTTTTATTTTTCGTGGCAGTGTTTTACTTGCAACATACTCGCCCACAAGCTCAAATCACAGACATTGAATTCGTGCAAGATCAGCTGCCCACAAAAAAGATAATAGTATCAAAACGTGTATCTAACCAGGCTTCGGAAAATGCCGGGCAGCATGAAAAAGACCGATTACACCGCCGTCTCACCATATTACCAATCCTGCCACCATGGCGACACAGCAACAGACACAACAATCAGCAAAATCTACCTCTCCATTTACACCGACATTTCATCCTGTCTTTAATCGCACAACTCCGAGAACCCTAACACCTAAACGTTTAGCACCACCGGTAACACCTGTAGGGGCGAAGCTCGCTGAGCCCTTATCCAACACCCAGCCTGTTATTAATCCGCCTGCAACCAATCAAATAAATAATCAACTTAAATCAACTCTACCTGGGCCATCTTTGCCAAACAAAGATAGATCGGCACCAAAATTGATCCTTCCTAATTTAAACGGTGGTCCAATAATTGCAGCTGCGGGTGGTCAATCGCCTTCTCCTATAAATCCCAATATTGGCAGCAATAGTACTAGAATCACTCCTATTTCACCGATAAGTAGTGAAGGCTCACCCGGTAAAAATCATGCTAGTGGTCTTCCCTTTGGTATCAATCCCATACGAGCTGGTGGACCTAATAGTCATATACCTGGAATCAATGTTCAACCAGTAGTACCCGGCTTAAGTCCTGCGCGCAGTACGCCTGGTGAAACCACTCAGGGCAATCCAGCTGTAAATACCAATATCAGTGGGCCCAGTAACATTGAGGCAATGCCGGTTAATTTTGGACCTTATATGAATGACTTACAACGCCGCATAAAGCGAGCCTGGAACCCCTCGAAAGAAGATGCTTCCAAACAAGTAATAGTTTTATTTAAAATACACAGGCATGGCGAATTATCAGATCTTCGCCTGCAACGCTCCTCCGGATCTGACCGAGCCGATCGCGGTGCTTTAAAAGCAGTGATGGATGCAGCCCCCTTTCTGCCTCTGCCACAAGGCGCGCAGGAAAATGTCGACATTCAATTCACTTTTGACTACACTGTTTTTAGCGGCACTCCAAGATTTTTTAGAAATTTTTAAATTCTGATTGATGAGCCAGTAGATATCTTTCAATCTTCCGCCAGGCCTGGGCGCGATGGGAGAGTTTATTTTTTTCTGTCAGGCTTATTTGTGCCACTGTTTTGCCATATTCATCCAAATAAAAAATAGGATCATAGCCAAAACCTTCGCTGCCCCGCATATCATCAATAATGCGCCCGCGCCATATGCCTTCCGCCTGGCATAAGACATCACCAGTTGGAGAAACAAGGATGATCACACAGTGATAGCTAGCAGTGCGTTTTTCCGGCGGTATATTTTTCAATTCATCAATTAGTTTCAAACAAGCTTTGCGTTCATCTTCTGCATAGCGTGCTGAATAAACACCCGGTCTGCCGTTGAGAGCATCAACAGCAATGCCCGAATCATCCGCCACAGCATAAGACTTTGTCAGGCGTGCTGCTTCTTGCGCCTTAATAAGAGCATTGGCTGCAAAGGTATGTCCAGTTTCATCCGGATTAAAATCATTTGGAGCCAGTTCCAGACTGAGCCAGGACAAACCATCTTTTAAAGCCAGGGTTTGCAACTCTCGCAACTTGCCGGGATTTTTAGTAGCCAGAACCAGTTTCATCAGAGGCTCACTCTGATTTAATTTCTCGTTCGGGGGTGTCATTATTCTTATCTGTTTCTGTATTGCGTTTGCGCGGCGGCAAAGGAGTAACATTGCTGGCTGTCTTTCCCGCACTGTCTTTGGGCCGAAAATCACGGCGCCTTACTCTCAAGACATCGCTAATCTTGCTGATTGATTGACTTATCTTGGTTAGCTGGCTTATGTCCACCACATCAATAATAACACTGATAGTGGCAGTATGCTTGGCAGTATTTGTTTCCACACGCAAGTCACGTAAATTGACTTTGGAGTCAGAGATTTTCTTGAGCACATCACCGGCAATACCGACTCTGATCAAGACAATCAATTTGCAGATAAGCCGGGTAAGCACTTTGGGCATCCAGCGCCCAGTCAATAGCAATACGTCTTTCTTTATCAGCTTTGGCTAGATTTATACAGTCTTTTCTGTGCACGGCAATGCCACTGCCCCTGGTGACAACACCTTCTATCTCTTCACCTGGTACAGGTTGGCAACATTTAGAAAGATGGTGCATAAGTCCGCCAAGGCTGCTTACAGCAGCTGGCTTAATGACCTTGCTATCCTGAATGGGTATATGTCCCTTGCGCGACGCTTTTTCCTGTTGCTCATGCTCGCGCAGGCGATTCATTATTTGGGAAACGGCAACGTCTCCATAACCAATGGCCGCCATTAAATCATTGGCATCATTGCAATGCAATCTTTTATAGACTTCTTTGGCAAATTCAGATTTGAGAAATTCTTCCAGTACGGTTCTGCCAAGTTCCGCCTCCAGCATCTGGCGTCCCTGCGTAATATGCTCTTCGCGGTGATGTTTTTTGAACCACTGACGAATTTTTGTTTTAGCAGAATGGGTTTTAGCAAAATTCAACCAATCCAATGTTGGATGAGCTGTTTTACTGGTGACAATTTCAACAATATCGCCGTTTTTTAATACCGAATTTAGTGGCATCATTCGGTCGTTAACTCGAGCGCCAATACAACGATGACCAATATCGGTATGGACACTATAAGCAAAATCAATAGATGTTGAGCCGGTTGGCAAATCAAAAACATCGCCGCGCGGGCTGAAAACAAAGACTTCCTCGCCAAAGAGATTTATTTTGACAGTGTCAAGAAATTCTTGAGCATCAGCTAAATCGTGCTGCCAGTCAACCAGCTGGCGCAACCAACCCAGTTTCTGATCGACATTGCTGTCTGCTTTCGCAGCTGCCCCCACTTCTTTATATTTCCAGTGGGCAGCAATACCGTATTCAGCTATATAGTGCATGCGGCGGGTACGAATTTGAATTTCCACCGGTTTGCCTTCCGGACCAACTACCGCTGTGTGCAAAGACTGATAGCTATTGAATTTGGGCATAGCAATATAATCTTTAAAGCGCCCGGGAATAGGGCGAAAAAGCGAGTGTACAGTGCCCATCACTTCATAGCATTTTTGCGTGTCCGGATCTGACTGCAATTCGCAGTAATTCTTATCTTCATCGCTATCAATAATTACCCGGATGGCCAGAACATCATAGAGTTCTTCAAAAGTTTTCTGCTGGGTTTTCATTTTTTTCCAGATGCCAAAAAAATGTTTTGCCCGCCCCATTATTTCCGTTTTTATAGAACGGTTTTCCAGCTCCACTTTTAGTTTGTCGACAATCAAATTGATTTGATGCTCACGCAAAGTGCGGCTATCAATAACCAGTTGTTGAATTTCACCATATTCGTCGGGATGCAAGAATTTAAGACCCATGTCTTCTAATTCCCATTTCATACGCCCAAGTCCAAAGCGATTGGCCAGCGGCGCGTATATTTCTAGAGTTTCTTTAGCGATTTCAGCCTGTTTATGCGGCGGCATGTAGTCAAGCGTGCGCATATTATGCAGGCGGTCAGCCAGCTTTACCAGCACCACTCTTATATCTTCAGCAATAGCAACAATCAATTTTCGAAAGTTTTCAGCCTGTCTCTCTTCTTTAGAACTAAAGCTGAATTTGCCCAGCTTAGTAACTCCTTCCACTATTTTTCTTACTTCGCTGCCAAATCTTTTCTCTATTTCTTCAGCGCTGACGTCACAATCTTCCAAAACGTCATGGCATAAGGCAGAAACAATGGTCGGTATATCTGCATTCAACTCAGCCAGAACAATAGCTACTTCAACTGGATGAACAATGTATGGCTCTTCTGATTTACGAAATTGTCCTTCATGCGCCTGTTTAGCAAATTGATATGCGTTTTTGACCAAAACAAGATCTTCAACAGGTCTGCCCTGTTGTTGCAAGATGTCAAAAAGCTTGTCCTCGCGAGGTTGGACGGCGGCGTTCATGTATATTCGATTCCGGTTTTAAATCTCTACTTAATTAAAATTATACAATTGCGCAAAGACTTTACCAATAAGGAAAGTACGCTCATGACAAATGTTTAAGTAGGCAATAGCATTTTGATATATTGTCAACCAAGAAACAGGCATGATTAGCAGTTGCGATTGTGCTGGGTAAGCAGCGCAGCCGCTTGCTTTTCTTCCCAGCCGGTTAAAGGAGCAGCTAAAAACTGATTGGCAAATGCCAGTTCAAAGCCATGCTTGAGTGCTTTTTCCAGATCAACAATTGAAGGTTGTGGCCCAGGTATTTCATACAAATTAGCGTGATGTGAATTGTTTTCTTTATAATCGCTGCCGAGCAATTGCGGCAATAAAAATTGTGGTTGATTTAAAATTATGGAGCCATGTTGCAAGACTGCGTGCCGCCTGCGTAATTGGGCACTGCCGGCTATTTTTTGGCCCTGGTATTGTAGATCAGCAGCAGTTGTTGCTAAAAAACAATCGTGTTTATCCTGATACCGACCATTCTTATGCCCGAGTGTTACCACGACACCAAGAGATTGCAAAGCCAAGATAAGTGCCTGACATATTTGCTTATAAGCAGCAGCTATGGATTCGCCGAGCAGAGCATATCCAGCTATTGGCGCGCCTTTGCTTGAACAGATAAAAGCATAGGTAAGATCGCCCATATGCAACACCGCTCGTCCACCAGTCGGCCTGCGCACTACAGCAAAGTTTTGCTTTTTTATTCTTTCGATTAAGCTATCGTTCACTTTTTGAGCATAACCAAATGATACCGCTGGCGGTGCAAATTGATAAATGCGCAAAGTTGGTGGAACCTGCCCACTTAGATGCGCTTCCAAAATAGCTTCATCAATGGCCATATTCATAGCCGCATCATAGCTGCCGTAATTAATGAAGCGGTAGGGTTGCTTGGTATGCATGCTCAAATGCTAAAATTAGTATTCACTTTCAATAATCCATAACATAATATAGTATTCGGCTATCTATGACCGCCAAAATGACCAAGCCAAACATAAATATAGCCGCCCCCAACAGGTTGACGGCAAAACCCAAAGCACGCCTAGGTTTAATCAACTATATTAATTCACTACCCTTTGTCCTGCCAATTGTTAATGGCTGGGTAACGGTTGAAGCCGAGACTGTTTTTGCCCAACCAGCGGAGCTTAACGCTCTTTATGCCCATCAGGAGCTGGAGTTAGGGGCAATGAGTGCCTTTTCTTTCCTGCAACAGGCTAATCTCAAGCTTATGCCCGGCATTGCCATAGCCAGCCGGGCAGCAGTAGGCAGTGTCTTATTTTTCAGCAAAGTCAGCCTGGAAACACGCCCACCTTTGCGTATAGCCGTGCCGGCCGCCTCGGCTACCGCCATTAATCTTTTATTGCTTCTGCTGCTTGAGCAGGGGCTACCAAAGCCGGTATTAATCCCGCTTCAGCAGCCGAACTTGTCTGAGCCAAACATAGATGCCGCCCTGATTATTGGTGACCAGGCTTTAATGATTGATCAGGCCTGGTCCAGACAATACTGGCGCCGTGACCTGGGACAATGGTGGTACGATATTTACTCACTGCCGGCTGTTTTTGGTGTTTTTGCCGCCAGAGAAGATTGGTATGCCGCCGATAATAGCCATGCATACCAGACAATAAGCGAAACTCTTAACCAAGCAGCAAAACTGGGATTAACGGAATATTTTGAGAAAGTACTGGACGAAGCGGAAGCAAAAACCGGCTTGCCCAGAAAACAGCTGTCCAAATATTTTAAAGAAGAGCTTGATTATTCATTAAATAGTGAGCACCAGCTCAGCCTTAATAAATACGAGGCGCTTTGCCAGCAACATAGCCTTTTAGATAAAAAAACAATTGCCTAAACAGGATTAATTGCTATACTTTATCTCAGTGTTTAACTGAAAGTACTCTTACCAAAGGCGGGTATACATATGCCCGAATTTTTTAACGCTCAATCGGCAGCCTCATCTGGACAAGACATACCGGCGCAAAAACCAGACACAGCCCCAGGTGCTGCAGAATCAACTATTTTGCAGAATCATTATGTGCTTATAGGACCTCTCGGGCAAGGCGGCATGGGCACCGTTTTTATGGCCCAGGACACCAGTTTATTTAATCGCCTTTGTGTTGTTAAAAAATTACGCCTTGATGGATTCAACGAGCGTGACAAACACAAAGCCACTGAATTTTTTCAACGCGAAGCCCGAGTGCTAAGCAGTTTGCAGCACCCTAATGTTGTGCACATCCAGGCGTACTTTCAAGAACGCGGCAATTATTATCTGGTTATGGAGTATGTTGAAGGAAATAATTTGCAGCAACTTTTAAAAAAGCGCGGTGCACCATTTACTGAAAAAGAAGTGATCAGTTGGACTACTACTATTCTCAATGTGTTGCATTATTTGCACAATTATGATCCGCCGGTCATTTATCGAGACATCAAACCCAGCAATATCATGGTTGATACTGTTAATAGTATAAAGCTGGTTGACTTTGGCATTGCCAGGCATTATTCGGAGAATTCTGAAAACACTCATGTTGTCTCAGGTGGTTATTCTCCACCAGAACAATATTGGGGTGCTGCCGATCCGCGCTCCGACATTTATGCCCTGGGCGCCACTATGCATTATCTTCTCACCGGGCAAGAACCAATTGCCCTGCAATCTTGTTCACCAAAACAGCACAATAACAAAATATCGGATTTTCTAGATAAAATTGTTCAGCGGGCGACAGCTCAGGATGTATGGGTGCGCTATCAAAGTGCTGCTGAAATGCTTCGTGCTCTAGAGATAGCGCCGGAACGGCAATCAACAGTTCCGCCGTATGCCTATGTTCTCGCCACTTGCCTGGCAACCTTAACAATCGTACTGCTTGCCTTTACAGCCATTGATTATTTCCATAAACAACCGGCGGGACAGAATATGTTAACAGCCAACCCACTTAAACAAACCAGAGCAAACAATGTTTCTCATCTGCCGCTGGAGTTCGCCAGATCAGCCGACAGTGAAGAATTTATTACCGATCCTGATGGACTTAAATCAACAGAGCCTGTAGTCAATGAGCAAGCGTCCACGGCGACTAATTTTTCATGGTGGCATTAACTAGTTTCATTTGATTATAGACTGCCTGTTTAACACCAGTACCAAAACACCAAATATCAGGCGATAGACAACAAACACTTTAAGAGAGTGGTGTTGCAAGAATTTAAAAAACCAGGCTATAACAATATAGCTGACAATCGCTGAAACAAGAAAGCCAACAATCAAAGCACTACTAATGCTATTGCTCAAGCCTTCATCAATCATTTTTTTCAATTCCAGCAGCCCGCTCAGCCCCACAGCCGGAATGCCCAGCAAAAAACTAAATTTAGCCGCATCCGGCCTTTTTCAAATTCAATAATAAAGCAGCTGTCAGTGTTGATCCGCTACGAGAACAACCAGGTATTAGCGCCAGGGCCTGAGCAAGCCCAACAAGCAAACCATCAGCAACACCGGTAACAGCCAAGCTGCGGTCTTGCTTATCATGCCGATCAGCAAAAAATAAAAGCAAACCCATGATTATTGCTGCCCAACCAATGATATTCAATGACCGCAAAGGGCTATTGTCCTGCTCCAGTACATGTCTAAGCAGCAGGCCAATGACACAAATAGGCAACGTAGCAAGAATAATTGCCATTGCCAGGCGCAAATCATGATTCATATAATCGCCAGTTCTAAGAGCTGTTACAGAGCCTTTGACCAACGCGATAAGATCTTGAGCAAAGTAAGCAATTACTGCCACAGTTGAACCTAGTTGAATCACTGCTGAAAAGGCCGTGCCTGGATCTTGCCAGCCCAGCAATGAAGGCACCACTCTTAAATGGGCAGTGCTACTGATGGGCAAAAACTCTGTCAGCCCTTGCACCACCCCTAATACTACTGCTTCCACAATCTTCATCTATTTTTGACCTCTTGTTCTCTTTGCATCCGCAAAGCGAGCTGATAAACTTCTGACCGTTTCATTTTATATGTTCTGGTAATCTCTTGCACAATGGTTTTTACACTCTGGCCTGATTGCAACATCCGGACAATTTTAGCCGGTAATTCATTTTTCTCAGTAGTTATTTCTAGATCATCTTTTTTGCAGCCTTCTATTACCAGCACATATTCACCCAGAATTTTAGAAGACTTAGCACTGACAGTAGCAATAATTTCGGAAAGACCGCCACGTATAGTTTCTTCATGGAGCTTAGTTAATTCGCGTGCCAGGCATATTTTTCTTTCTCCCAGAACATCTTTTATAGCGGCCAGTGTTTTTAGTAGTCTATGTGGTGCTTCATAAATAATGAGCGTCCGCCGTTCAAGCTGCAATTCTTCGAGCCTTTGTTTTAATAAGCTAGCTTTACTGGGCAAAAAACCTTCAAAAACAAAACGATCGCAGGGTAAACCACTGCTTACCAAAGCCAGTAAAAATGCACTTGCCCCTGGTATAGAAATAATTTTCATGCCGCAGTCAATAGCCTGGCGAACAATTTCACTACCAGGATCGCTCACAAGCGGTGTGCCGGCATCAGACACAAGGGCCACTTTTTGATTGAGCCGGCTGTACTGAGAAACAATTGATAGCCGCGATTTCTCATTGAAATCATGGCAGCTAATCATGCGTTTTTTTATGCCCAAATGATTGAGCAGTTTAATCGTCACTCTGGTGTCTTCGGCTAGAATAAGATCGACTGCAATCAGCGTCTCTTTAACTCTAGGCGTTATATCGCCCAGATTGCCTATCGGTGTTGCCACAATGTACAAAGTGCCGGACACTGATTTCTACTTGAAATTTCTGGTGTGATTATTTAGGGTCACGTTTTATATCTTTGCCAACGCGGCGTTCCGTTTTTTTGAGCAGCTTTTTTATTTCATCTAACTTGTCTGACATTTTAACAACAACCCTACCAATGGCCAGATTCTGATACGGAGGACCAGCCATACGATCTAACAAAAACTGATTTTGCTCTTGTAGATATTGCACGTCACTTTTAATAAGAGCAATGTCGGAGTTCAAATCACTGTCGAGATCATCGCCTGCCAAAGTTGATGCTTGCTCAACAAGCATGGGCAAAAGTGCTTGCAATTGGTTAGCAAAAACACTCATATATTGTTGCCGCGGCGGCAGATAGTCGCCTATTGGTACTTGCATGCCCGGAACATTCGGTATCACCATTGACCCGACAACATTTGGCTGCATTATTGGTACCTGTTGTTGTCTAGTTATTTCATAAACAACACCGCGCAAAGTTTCTTGCAATCGACGAACCGAATCAGACACATTTTTAAGGCTTAGCTTGATCGCTTCGTCTTCTTTAAGTTCAGTTTTCTCTACCCGGCCCTGTATATTGGTATTAGCTGGCGGGGGTATAGCAACGCCACCGGACTGCACAGGCAAATCGTCTGCATTAGCTAGCGGTATCGCCTCCAAAGGGCCGGGAACCGTTACGACTGCCAGCAGCAATGCCGGGATAAGCATTTCATTTAATAAAAGGGGACTATTTTTCAAAATACTTTCTTAAGCGCCTTGCCGGTTTCTTTTAAACCTTTTTTCGTACCACCAACTGCTTCTTTAACACCTTTCTTTGTACCGCCTACTGTTTCCTTAACACCTTTTTTTGTGCCGCCAACACCCTCATGTACACCCTTTTTAACCGCGCCGGCATCTGCGCACTGGCAAGTAAGAGCTAATAGTAAAATAGAAAAACTAATTGGCTGGATTTTGTTCATATAATTCTCCAAACTGCTAACTGGCCTGTGAATACAGGACTAAAATAATTAACTTAGTTTACTACAAATTACACACAATCATAAAAAGCATAGGAAACAGAGAATAAATATTCGCCGTTAATATGCTTATATATCTCTTTTTTATGGCACATCTATATTAGACCGGAAAATGAATGTAATTTTCCAAAACAATGGACATGGCGAAAACATAGTGTAATCTGGCAACAGATGGTTTCGTGAGCGGGGATCATGCAGAATAAAAAAATATTACTGATAGACGATGAAGACAATATCAGGCTAATTGCTCAAATCGGGCTAGAAGATAGACCTGATTGGCAGGTTTTATCAGCCGCATCGGGATCAGAAGGATTAGTATTGGCTGCTCAAGAAAAACCGGACTTAATCCTCTTAGACGTAATGATGGCCGGCATGGACGGCAAAATGACTCTTGCTAAACTGCGAGAAAACCCGATTACCGCCAAAATCCCGGTTATTTTTATGACTGCCAAAGCCCAAAAGCAGGAGCTGGAGGCTTATGCAGCCCTCGGTGTAGCCGGGGTAATTACCAAACCTTTTGATCCCACCTGCCTGTCACAAGAAATAGAACGATTAGTAGGGAGTTTATGCTAGTAAATTACGACAAAGTAAATGCCTCCCTGAAACTGGGAATAGCGATAATGTTTTTAGTTCTGGCCGCAATTGGCTTAATCGGACTTGACCAGCTCCATAAGTTAACAGAAGCAAGAAATTTATACAGACATACAGCGGCTGTAATTACATCTCTGCATAATGTTTTAGAAGCAGCTGAGGATGCAGAAACGGGACAACGCGGCTTTTTAATCACCGGAGAGAATGACTACCTGGCTCCTTACGTAAGCGCCCAAACGAATATGAAGACATCTCTGACGCAGTTAAAACAATTAACCGGTGATAATCCGGAACATGCCAATAACATTAAAGCTTTAGAAAAAGCAATCGATGCTAAATTTGCTGAATTAGAAAAAACCATAGAGTTGCGACGAAATAAAGGACTGGCAGAAGCTACTAAATTGGTTATGACCAATTTTGGTAAACATCATATGGATGAAATACGGGCACTCGTTGCCCAGATGAGAGAAAAGGAAGAGACCTTATTAACTATGCATGCCGCCGAGGGAGATAAAAGATCACAGGCAGCTTTTTTAGGACTGTTCTTTATAGCCGCAATGGCAATAATCTTTCAAACTATCATGGGATTGATAACAATCAAATTTCTCAGAGGCCAAAAATTAGCCGAGCAAGCTTTGCGGGAAGCCATGATTACGCTGCAGGGACAAGCAGACTTACTTGAGCTCTCCAGCGATGCAATCATATTCCGCGATTTCGATGGCACGATTCGCTATTGGAACAAGGGGGCTGATTCCATCTATGGCTGCACACGACAGCAAGCAATGGGAGCAAAATCTCATGATTTATTCAAAACAGAATTTCCAAAACCATTGCCTGAAATTGAAAACGACATTGTTACCAAAGGTCGTTGGATTGGGGAATTGACACACTACGATCCGGATAACCGCCAAATTATTGTTTATAGCAGGCAAATCTTGAAGAAGGACGTTAACGGAAAGGGCACAGGCGTGCTCGAAATTAATACCGATATTACCGAACGAAAAGAAATGGAACGCCGTGTCAGTGAATTTTATTCTATGGTCTCCCATGAACTGAGGACTCCATTAACATCGATTCGAGGCACGCTGAGCCTAATGGCAGGTGGCAGGCTAGGCCAATTACCTGAGCGAGCCCAGAATCTTACTCAAATAGCCCTTTCGGAGTCAGAGCGTTTAGTTCGCCTAATCAACGACATTCTCGATATAAGAAAGATAGAAGCAGGAAAACTTCCGCTTACATTCGAAGAATTACTGCCTTCTGAAATTGTCGACAGCACATTGCAATTTCTAGCTAATATGGCACAGCAATCGTCTATTAAACTTACAAGTCAAATAAACACAGTCGATAAAATAGATTGTGATCGCGATCGAATAGGTCAAGTTTTAACCAATCTAATTTCCAATGCCATTAAATTCTCGCCGGAAGGCGCAGAGATAGCTGTACGCGTTGAGACTGCCAGTCCGGGAACTATACGCTTTTCTGTGGTAGACAAAGGAGTTGGTATAGCCAAAGAACAATTGCCCAAACTATTTACACCATTCCAACAACTTGATTCTTCCGATAGTCGCCCTAAAGGAGGAACAGGCTGGGTTTGGCTATTTCTAAGACTATAGTCGAAGAGCATGGAGGCAAGATTGGCGTCAATAGTAGCGTTGGGCAGGGTTCGACATTCTGGTTTGAATTACCGGTTCAGCAACAGTCGCATCAAAAGACTGTTATACGTAAAAATGTTCCTGCCGAGCATAAAGTATTGCTAGTCGAAGATGATCAACATCTTTGTGCCGTGCTTTCTGAAGCACTGGCTAGCGAAGGTTTTAGAGTGGATGAAGCACCGACTTTAAAACAAGCCATGGAATATCTAACCAGCCAGCAAGATTTGCCTGCTGTCATCCTTCTTGATATTCATCTGCCGGATGGCAACGGCCTTGAACTACTGCAACAAATGCGCAAACAAGCAGAAACTAGTTCTATTCCTGTTGTCATAATTACTGGCTCTGAAATGAATAGAGGCGAATATTCAGACCCGCTTCTAATTGATTGGATTAAAAAACCTTTTGATATACAGCGACTATTAAGTGCGGTGAAAATAGCGATCAGCAGCAGAGCTCCAGGACGCGCCCGGGTGCTAGTAGTAGATGATGACGCCCCTACACGTGAATTAATAAAACAACAATTGCAATCATTTGACATAGAGTGCTTAGAGGCAAAGGATGGCATCGGTGCCGTACACCTGGCCCGTATTAATGATCCTGATTTGATTATTTTAGATCTGGCCATGCCTCACCCGAATGGGTTTGAAGTGGTAGAGATTTTGCGTCAAGAAAAGAATCAAACAACACCTCTTCTTGTCTACACAGCGCGTGATCTTACCAATGATGATAAAGACAAGCTGACATTAGGGCTTAGTGCCTATTTAACAAAATCACGCACTTCAGAAGAACAGTTTTTAGATACAGTAAAAACTTTGCTTAATGGCTTGATACCAGGCGCGAAAAAAGAAAATGGCACAGTAGCTTCGTCCGTTCCTGCTGCTGGCAGGAAGGATAATTAGTTATGCGGGAATTCGATTATGCCCATATCTTCAAAAGCAATACTGATAGTTGATGATGATCCGGAATTTCGTAATCTGGTGGCAACAATCCTCAAAAATAGAGGACTACAGGTAGCCGAGGCTACTTCTGTCTCTGAGGCAGACACCATCCTCAAGCAGATAAATCCTTTGATATGCATAGTTGATTATAAGTTACCCGAGCAAGACGGGCTTACCTGGATAACTCGCCTCAGAGAGGCTGGTCGAAAATTTCCTCTGGTCTTTGTGTCAGCCACATGGTGTGACAAAAAAACTTTTAATTGGCTAAGAAATATCGCTAAAGTTTCACTCATTCTGCAAAAACCAATAGTGCCTGATTTATTCGTTCAACAAATCGAAAGTTTATTGCCGACTCCATTGTTGCAAGAAATGCACGGTATAACACCAGTGGCTATCGAGCAACCTAAAGAATTAACCACACCTGAGCCAATACAAGAGAGTGGCCAGCAATTATTAGGACAGATAAATGATTTGAGCTTGAAGCTGGCAAGAGACAATAAACTGGCAGGAGTAAAAGCAAATTATGCCCAGGGTTTAGCGGAATCATGGGATGAATTGACTGCAGCCGTTAATAAAGCGCACGAAGATCTGAACAACGGCTTTTTGGTCAATGAGGCCAAGCAAATTGCTCATAAATTGACGGGCACCGCTGGCTCCGTTGGTTTTACCAAAACAGGAAAACTGGCAGGCAAAATCGAAGATCTGCTATGTAGCATAGATCCAAGCGACACTATACAAGAAATCATATGGGCTGAAATCCTTCGCGTTTTGGCTGACGGTGAAGTTGCAGTTAGAGAAGCGAAGAGGGTGTCAGAAGCAGTTACACAAGGGCGGTTGGAAGCTCTCAAATCAAGCAAAATCTTGCTTTATGGCAACAAAGAGGAATATAAGTATCTCGCTGATAATCTAACCAATACATCTCCTCCCATCCAGATAGAAATGGCCGAAGGACAGTTATCATTATTGAAACAAGTAAGACACGAAAACTTCGATGCAGTCATTTTTGATGCAGCCATAGATGACAAAGATAGAATTTTCCGATTAGCATTGGAGATTCGCCTATTTCCAGGATATAAGGGCTTACCATTTGGTTTTATTTGCCAAGATTCAGCTAAGCTTTCTCCGCCAGAGTTGGTCTATGGTGGCTGTTCTGCTCTTATGACCAAACCGCTCCAAAAAATGGATATCGAGCAAGCCTGCACAACATTGCTTTCTCAATCACAAACGCATAAACCACGTGTTCTTATTGTAGATGACGATGAGATATTGACCAAATTCGTAGCCGAAACCTTGGGTGAAGAAGGCATTAGTACCTCTATATTGAATAATCCTATTGATATCATGAATGCTGCGGCTGAATTCAAGCCTGATCTGATTTTGCTCGATGTAATCATGCCTGGCTTGAGTGGATATGATATTTGCCGCATGTTGCGTCAAAATGAGCAATGGAGGGATGTGTCTATTGTATTTCTTACTGCAAAGAACGATCAAGAGGGTCGGGCAGCTGCATATCAGGCCGGAGCAAATGATTTTCTAGCCAAGCCGGTATTGCCACCAGAATTGCTTACACGCGTTAAAGCACAACTTCAAGAAAAACGGCAAACAAATGCCTTACTACACGGCAATCCGATAGCCGGACTGATGACCGGTCAAAACTTTATGATTGCAGTTAATAAATTAATTGCGATCGCTAAACAAAAAAATCTGCCGGTGACCATATGCCTTATCGCAATCGATGATTTTATGAATTTAAGCGTTGTACACAGCCTGTCCTCTGTGCAAGCAGCAGCATCGCACCTGGAGACATTGATTAATGGTCGTTTTAGAGCTGAAGATTTACGAGGACGTCTTGGAGAAGACACCTTTATTCTTGCTTTCTTAGCAGAAGAACCACAAATAATTACTAAAGCGGTAAATAAATTACTTGGCGAATTTTCCGAAAAGTTGTTCTCAAGCAACAGCCTTGGTCATTTTAAAGCCACATTTAGTGCCGGCATTGTCGAATATCCAGGCGATAGCGCAAGCTTTAAAGAACTCCACAATCTAGCCAATCAACGGCTGGTCAATGCACGCCGGCAATTGACAGGAGCTATCGTTAGCAGTTGAAGCTCAAATTCAGATTCAGCCAACATGTCTTATACCTTTTGCTCGGGTAGAATTAAGACGATCTATGGAACGCCGCGCTCTATCTTTGATATATGGGTTTTCGTCCTTCATAAGCATTTCCAGAATAGAAATTGGCATATTTGGATTTGCGGCTATTCCCAATCGTACATCAAGACACGGATCTTGTATAAGTCGCTGTAACCCCAAATAAGGCATATTAGGATGTTCGGCGGCCGACAATCGTACTTCCGGATTTTTATCCTGGGATAGTTTTAAAAGGGTTCCTGCACTGACGGAAGGCTGTTCTGCTGCTCGGAGTCTTACCATGGTGCTTCCTGTTAATGCCAATTGGCACAACCTCTTAACATCATCCGTTGGCTCTTGCTTATAATTAGGTCTTTCCTTCTCCAGGCGTGATAAATAGAACGACGCCGGATTCATAGATAGCCTATCAAGAGATATAGTACTGTTCATAATTAGGTTTCCTCCGCTCCCCCGCTCTATCTTAGATAGTAGACAAGCGTGAGTGAAGTATGGAAGAATTGAATATGAAATGAGTGTGAAATTGTGGCGAAAGTTCTTGTAGTAGAAGATGATGCGAGCATAGCGCTTGTAATTGAAGCAGCTCTTACCAGCGAGCATTTTACTGTTGATATTTGCAAAAGCGCACCGGAAGCTAAAACCGCCCTTAAGCTAACAGAATATGATCTTTTAATTTTAGACTGGAATCTGCCTGATGCAGAAACAGGACTTGAAATTTGTCAAAAATATCGTGCTAGTGGTGGCAATAAGCCAGTAATGTTATTAACTGCTCGCGTAAGTGTGGATAATAAAGTACAAGCATTTGAGGCAGGGGCCGATGATTATGTGGTAAAGCCATTCGACTCGAACGAGCTTATCGCGCGGGCTAAAGCATTGCTGCGCCGACCACCAGGCTTAGAAACCGAGGTTTTAAGAATTGGCAATCTTGAATTAAACACAGCCACTTTTAGGGTGCATAAAGATGGCAAGTTAATAGATTTATTGCCAAAAGAATTTGCTATTCTTGAATTATTAATGCGTCGTGCTGATCATTACTTTACAGCCGAGGCAATTTTAAGTCGGATATGGCGAACGGATTCGGCAACATCGATCGATAGTGTTAGAACATTCATAAAAACACTGCGCAAAAAACTTTCAGAATCAGAAACAGATCAAAAATGGCATATAGAGAACAAACGCGGCTTAGGTTACAGAATAGCTGTATTGGATAGGACAGAATAATAATCACAATGAAGTTGATAATTGCTGCCCTTTACCGGAATATTTAACGCTATTGTTAAAATCTCTCACCGTTTTTGCAGGGTCCATCCTGTCTCCTAGAATTACAGCTGTCTTCATTAATCTGTCCATAACCAACTTGTCTTGCTGACTATGAGATTGTATCAAACGCATTAAAGGACAGATGGCAGTCATTGCAGCAGTAATTGAAAAATTGGCAATAAATGCTTTTACCGTATCTCTGCACAAATCTACTTCTTTCACATTAGAGTAGGCTACGGTGTGGCAGTTTATTTTTAGGTGTTCAAAATCTTTAGTCTTTTCTCTGGTAAGCACTAGCATACAACCCGGCGTTAGAGCAATCTTCTTCTGATTGACCATAATTATTATTTGTTTTGGTTGTGTCTGGGATAAATCATAAATTACCAATCCATCTTCGGATTTGACAAGAAAAAGATTTGCCTGAGCTACCACATTTATTTTTCCCAGGTTGGTACCTACTACCATATTTTTATCAGGAATAAGCAAAACATTGCCTTTTTCAAGGTTTATATAATTGCCAGCACTGTCACTACCAATATAAACATCCTCTTTAGCTAGGCGTTGTGCCTCATCGCCTCCACAACTTTGTGCATATAATGTTATTCCATTAATACAGTCACATTTTGTGTCAGCTGCTGTTGCATTACAACCACTGTATGTGTTGAGGTAATCGGGAACATATGTTTGCTTAAGTTGAAATCCTGCTCTAGACTGCGTGGTTGTATAATCAGAACCGATAGCACAGTTGGCTGGACTTCGGACCAACAATAGACAAAACAATAGGGGTAGTAATTTATTAATCACGTTTCTCCAAATACAGAATCATTTACCGTATTAATAGGAGCTTATCTTCCAAAGATGAAGTAAGTGTGAATGCATGATGAAACGAACGTGAAAGTAGTAAAAAAATGACAGACGCTATCGCTTGCAGCTAAAGCAATCAACTTCTTAACAGGGCACGAACACGAGCATTTAACTCAATATGATTAAATGGTTTAACTAAATAATCATCTGCACCAGCATCAAGTCCGGCCACTTTATCGTCAATAGTGTTTTTGGCGGTGAGCATCAACACAGGTGTTTTTCCGCCTCTAGCTCTATATGCGCGGCAAACTTCTAGACCGCTGATATCAGGCAACATCCAATCCAGGATAATCAAATCATATGTGGATGATTCTAATTGCTCCAGGGCTTGCTCACCTGACGACACTACATCGGTCACATAAATATCAGGCTCAAGTTCCATTTTTATAACGGCGCAAACAGTTTCACTATCTTCTACAATTAAAATCTTTGCCATACACTATCCTGAAATCGTCACTAACTATCAAACTATTTGCTGTTTCCAGCGTCCATATTTAAATGCCGCTGCCATTAAAATACCTGATAGCACGGAAGTAACTGCCATGGCAATCCATGTACCATTAGCACCCATACCCAGATTGACAGTTAAATACCAGGAGCCTGCAAATCTCAATATATCAAAACAAATTATTGTTATAGCCATAGGTACACGGGTATAACCGGCCCCTTGCATAGCCCCGGAAAGAATGATTGATATGGCGACAAGCGGCTCTGTCCAAGCCATAAAATGCAAATAATCAACGCCGGTGGCAGCCACAGCAGCATCATTACTGAATAAATTGGCAATTACCGGCGCAAAACACCAGAGAATTACGGCAAGAGCAAGATTGAGTATAAATCCCACATATGCCATTCGCCAACCAGCCTCTTCTGAGCGCTCAGGCTGAGCAGCACCAAGGTTTTGCCCGACAATGGTGGCGACAGCAATATTGAGCGCACACATGGGCAAAAACACCACAATTTCTTCAATACGCCAGCCAATAGACCAGGCAGCCTGGCTTATTGTTGGCTGACCCGTATAAGAAAGAATATAAAACAGTCCAAAACAGCTCAAAATCACAGCCACGTCTTGCATGCAGCCTGGTAAGCCGATTTTCATAAAGCGTGCAAACCATTCTCCAGATATGCCTGCACGCAGTGAATCAATAATATTCAAACATTCTGCAATTTCGCTGTCGTGCAATTTAATCACATTCCAGGTAAAGCCAAATAACCCGGTAATTATCCAGGCAAGACCAATGCCGCCAATACCCATATGAAATGGGAAAAGACAAAAGACAAAATCAAACACCAGATTGAATAAAACTGCTGCCACTGAAGTCATCATGGCAATACGAGGAGCACCGATAGCGCGAAATATAGATTGCGATATCCAAAATAAACTGGAAAATAGATTGGAAAAAAGAACGAATTTGAGAAACGCCCAACCTTGACCTTCAACAGCAGCAGAAGCACCGAGAAGATGCAAAACACTTTTACCGCACAAACAACCTATACATATCGATAAGGCGCCGAAAAAGCCGGCAAATATAAGCGCCTGCCTGCTCGCTTCTATGGCATTTTTAATGTCGCCGGCACCAAAATATCTGCCGACGAGAGCAATTGTAGCAACCGCCATGGCGCTACTGAGCATCATCATCAAATAGCGAACCTGAAAGCCGATACCCATAGCCGCCTGGGCATCAGCGCTAAGCCTTCCTGCCACCCACATATCTGCCAGCAGACCAACCCCCCAAATGCACATATTGAGCAAAGTAGGCCAGCTCATATCCCAAATGGAAATCCAGAGGGAGCCATGAACTATCTGTTCTTTTTCCGCTAATGCTACCGTATGTTCCGACATGACAAGAAGTATATATCAATCAGAGCCAATTGAAAAGCCGATGTAAACCCCGGCTACCACGGAACTTTTCCTTCGCTAATATGTAAAAATACCCCGGTGTCAGAATTTTTTTCTGCCAGATCAATAATTGCCTGTGCTACATCTTCTGGCTCTGTCTTTGCATCAGCCGGACCCATACGGGTTTTTACTGGTCCTGGATCAAAAGAAAGAACACGAATATTCTCGTTTCGCAATTCTGCAGCCAGAAGTGCCGTGAGCATGTTTGAAGCTCCCTGAGCAATTTTATAGGAGTGATTAACCTGTTCATTGCCAACCTTACCACTGGCAATTAGTTCAATGGACGCATAGGAAGATGACATACTCAATATTAACGCACCGGAAGAGGCGCGAAGAAACGGTAAACAAGCACGTACGCAGCGTATGGCACCGTAGCAATGCACGGCCAAATCAAGATCCAGTGTTTCAAGGCTAAGTCCGCTGATTCCGCGCCCCTTAGTATCAACCCCGGCATTATTTATAAGCAGATCTACTTTCTTAGTATGCCTATCCAGAAATTCTTGCAATGTTTCCTCAGCCAGCGGCTGAGTGATATCGCAACAAAGAGGGAAAATGTATCCAGGAGCAATAGCACTGAGCACATTTACATCAGCTGGATTGCGCACCACAGCTACAACGTAATAGCCTTTGCCATATAAGGTTTCAACCAATGCTCGGCCAATACCACGTGCAGCTCCTGTAACAACGGCAACCGCCTTACTATTATCGGAAATAATTTGTGACATATGTACATAATAATGCGCCTGTATATGCCTGGTGGCAATGAAGATTTAGTTAATCGTGCATCGGCTAATAGCACCAATACAAGTGAGGCTAGCGCCGAAAACAATAATTGCTATAATCACCACCATGCTATCTAAAAGTGAACAACTTATGACCATGTTGGCTGATCTTGGTATTTTGACAAATACCATTGAGCATCCGCCCTTGCGCACTGTTGAGGAGGCGCAACGCCTGCGCGGGCACATTGTCAGCGGCCACGTAAAGAATTTATTCCTCAAGGATAAAAAGAAACGCTACTGGTTGCTGGTAGCGCTGGAAGACACATCTGTTGATCTCAAAGTCACGGCAGCATTATTGGAAGCACAAAAATTTTCTTTTGCCAGCGCTGAAGAATTACAAACAATTCTTGGTATTGTGCCGGGGGCTGTGTCACCGTTGGCAATTATAAATGACACTGATAGCCTGGTTTCAGTAGTTTTAGATAAACGGCTTTTGGAAATTTCGCCACTTAATTTTCATCCTTTAAGAAACGATCGCACTACTGCCATAGCCACCAACGATTTTCTTAAATTTCTGGAGGCGGTCAAACATGCACCACAAATTATTGATATTCCAGGACAACCTGCTCTATCTGTCTCCAGTAATGCGTTATCATAGACACTAATATTGGCATGAGGCGTTATCAATGTTCAAACTATTAATAAGATTGCTGGGACTATGGGGAATAGTGGATGCACTGTGGTTGGCTTTTAATCCAAACGCCTGGAGTAATTTTTGGCAAAGACAATTAAAATTGGCTGCCGAGAAGCAGGCGTTGCCGCGCATTTTAGCTGTAATGCAATTCCTTGTGTCTTCATGGTTATTTGGCAAGTTACGCTAAAAACATCTCATGTCGGCAATAAAAACTATCTCATTTACTGATCATATTGCTGAAGTAGAACGCAGCCTGTTGAAGGCTGCTATAAAAATTGATAAACAAATTGCTGAACAAAAGCGTGCTTATTTAGGTACTAATAACAGAGTGCTGGGATTGACAGTACCGCAACAAAGGCAGCTGCTTAAATCCGGTTATGACTTTTCTACATTGCCCATGAGCGAACAGTTATTGATTTGGGATGCCGTCTTGCAGAGAGCAAAACATCACGAATCAAAAATGCAGGCACTCCACTGGTTGGCGGATATAAAAGACCCTGAGCTATTGCTGGATTTTTGGCCAGTAATTAGTAAGTGGGTTAGATTTATAGATAGCTGGGATACATCAGATAATTTATCGTCAGTTTTTTCTCGCATTTTAGAATATGCCGATCATAAAGTTTATCCACAATTAAAAGCATGGAACAAGTCTCACAATCCCTGGGAAAGACGGCAATCTATTGTTTCATTGCTTTATTACAGCAGCGCCAGAAAGACTGTCTTACCACATCATGAAATTCTCTCCTTAGTAGAAAGTCTTATCGAAGACCCGGATAAATTTGTACAAAAGGGCGTTGGCTGGACCTTACGTGAATGTCATTCTGCTCATCCGGCTGCCACAAAACAATTTGTCCGCAAACATGCCACACGTATCAGTGCCATCGCCTTTTCAGCAGCAGCAGAAAAATGGCCGCCAGAATTTCTACACGAAATCAAAACGCGCCGCAAAAAACACAGACAACGTAGTTAGTGGCCCCAGACTGGCCCATCGAAATTGCTCATTTCCACTACACCGCGATAAGCACCAAGCACGTAGGGGAAGTTTTTTGTCACATGGTAATGATAACCGCGCCCAGAATCAATATGACCATTGCAGTGATCAAGATCTGTAGGCGGCTGGCCATTTTCACCATTGGGACCATAAATAGCAAAACCATCAAATGCCCAGCCAATAAGAGGTGAATGTTTTCCCAATGGATCGCGAAATGGTGAATTCACACAAACAGGATATTTATGATAGTGGTATCGTCCCATGGGATCAGGATGACCACAGCAAGAATCAAAAACTTCCGCATAAGGGCCAAGCACGGCGTCGCGCCCCTGGGCATTATAGGGATTGTAAAAAGGAATACCGTTAACAGCTACGCCAATTGGACCAAACGGTAGTGAAGTTGTTCTCACTGCCATCTTGGGCTTAAGGGGAATACGGAAATGATAATCCTGTTCAAGAATAGAATTGGGATTATGTTCATTGGGATAATTGGCGGTAGGATGATTGGGAATGCCGTTGCTTTCCACTTCCAGAAACTGTCCAGAAATTGAAACTCTGACATTGCCATTAAAAGTATCTCTCTTTTGCGCCGGGCTAAGAGCACTGAGAACATGCTCATCCGGCTGCTGTGGTGCGGCTTCTGCTGCCGGCTGACGAAATCGCGGCGGTGGGCGTCTTCCTGGTGGACCAAATGGTGGTGGGCCGCCATCATCACCATCAAAAGGCGGTGGTGGCATTTGTGCTAGAGCACTAAAGGCCGCGAGAAACGATACAATAGCCAAGAATAAAATACTAAACCATTTCATAAATTTTATCGACTCTTAGCTTGCGCCAATCGCTGGCTCAAGTCCTCAATCAGGGCAGTAATCAACAGCTTGTCGTAAGCATCCGGAGCCAACCGCAAGTACTCTTTATAATCACCGACAGCAGTTTTGTAATCACCTTTCATTTTATAAAGAGTGCCTATATTGCGCCAGGCTTCGGCAAGTTTTTTATCAAGATCTATAGCCTTTTGAAACTCAGGCATCGCTTCGTCATTGCGACCTAATTTAACAAGAGATGCGCCATAGTCATAGTGAAAGTAGGCCACAGATGGCTCCATATCACAGGCTTGTTTGAGCAACAGTACCGCACCGGTAACGTCTCCATTTTTAAGCATTGCATATCCGTGATCGTGCAAATAAATTGCTCGCAAAGCATCTGTACTATTCTCAGTACCTTCGTTTTTAAAAACATCGATTACTGTTCTGGCTTTGCGCGCCTGCAGACCTTTGGGGTGAAGACGCAAATACTTCTCATATGCATCGGCAGCTGCTTTCAAATCACCTTTCTTTCCATAAACAGTGCCCAACACATACCACGCCTGGCTTTGGGTTTTATCAAGATCTAAACCTTTATGAATTTCAGCCACCGCTTGATCATATTGTTGCAACAGACCGAGAACTCCACCGTAAATACAATGCAATTGCGGAGAAGATGGATCGAGGTCACAAGCTTGCTTAAGCATTTTTGCTGAAGAGGCATAGTCGCCCTGTCTCTCCATTTCATGCGACTTAATAACCAACTCGCGCACCTGGTCATGCACATTATTATCTTCTGGCGCCGCTAAAACCAGGAACGGCAATACACATTGCAGCAAGAGTGTCATTAAGACAACATGTATAAACGAAGGCATTTCTTTCAACGCTTCGAACCTTTTGCCAATAGTACACGCAGGAATTGCACTCATGCTGACCATAGTTACCATTGATCAACCACATGTTCTGTGCCGCCAGGCAAATATATTGAATAGTGCACTCTATTAGGCATGGGTAACCCTATAGACAAATTAAAACTATGATGGATTGTCTGTTTACTGCCTGGCGGAAATGCAAGGATGGGATTGCCCTCTAACTGCATAATTGCATCCACAAGTATTTTAGCACTTTTACCGGTTGGATCCGGCGTGCGAACAGCAGTTATTCGAATATGGCGATCTCGCGTAACATCATAGTCGACGCGAGTCATTCCCCACATTATGGTTCGCCGTTCTTTAAGTGGTCCCCAAACAGCGTCAGCAATTCTATGCCGCCAGAGGTCCCAGCTAACCCAGTATTCATCCTGCCCACCGCTTGTGCCTCCCATTATTTGTTGGTTATTAGCCGGTAATTGCACTGGTGGTGTTTGAATGCTGAACTGTTCCGTATTAACCATAGGCGGCTGCTGTGGTAATTGAGTATCTTGATTGGCATTACCCTGAATTACAGGATTGAGCATGTCATTGCTGGGTCTTAGAATACGTGTGGGTGCATTCGATTGCTCTACGGAACCCTGCAGCGGTTGGGCGACAGAAGATACAGTCGAAGCCGACAATGCTAGAGCACAGCTAAACAGAATCAATTTAATGCGTAAACTCATATATTCTAATAGCGATGATTATCACCAGGCGCAAACCAACCCAACACGTACATTATTTCCACAATAGCAAGCATAATAGTTAAAGGCACACCAAAAATAACCACCATTTCCCACCACCAATTAATTGGTTCTCTTTCGCGATATTTTACATACAAAATGATTACTCGGTAAAACAGGTTGCCGGCAAAACCCATCACACCAACAAACAACAATATCATTACAGGCAGAGTGTTCATAAAACAGTATGCAATTCAATATTTTACTGATGAAAACCTAAGTCATATTAGCATTATTCTAGACCAATCCTGGATAGCCTGGTAAGTTCTTTATCGAAAGTGGAAGCAAAGGCTCTCTTTTCTTTATCTCCAAACTGTTTCGGTCCACCAGTTATTTCTCCACTATCTCTTAATCCTTGCATAAGATTGCGAGTGGATACACTTTCACCAATATTATCCTGCGTGTATTTTTTGCCGCGTGGATCTATGACTACAACCTCCATTGGCACCAATACGTGAGCCAGCAATATGTCTTGCGTTATTACCAGGTCAAATTTTTTTGCGTGCCCTTTGATATAAAGATCGGCGGCATCTGGATCTGTATTGACTTGCACGAAAGAAAGGTAAGGAGATATTGGTAAGAATAAGAATTTGTTCGCCACAAACGCAGCTTTTATTGCTCTGCGATTGGCCGCCGCAACAATAATGTCTTTGACTGCGCCCGGACAGGCATCAGCATCAACCCAAATTTGCATAGCTAATATTCGCCATATCATTCAAATAATTATGACTGATTTATCAGCTCATGAATTGTTAATATAAACTTTTTAAGTTAAGGCTTGAAAGTTGGTCGTATTTTATTTCTACAGTTGATGGTACAAGATTAGCTAACCCTTGCGAAATTAAATATGTCCTAAATGATTCCCGCAAATCTTTGCTATTAAACATATCAACACGATGGAATGGCTCGGTTTTAGTCAATATGCTTGTTTCAACGCCTCTGGTAATCGCGTTACCATACCTGTCATAGACAATTGATATCAGTTCACGTTTGATATGCCCTTCGTCATCTGGATAAAAAGTGGATAACCAGTCTACTTGAGGAAAAATTCTAATTATACGGTTTGAACCGGTACTAACACGGATACCATAACCAGCGCTTTTGAAAATGACACGATCCGAATTCACTTCAATTGCTTGCTGTGAATAAACGTAAGCAATATCAATAAAATTACTACCGCGTGCCCGGCAAATATGCGGTACTCGGCTACAATCCCAAACTGTGTTCAGAGAATCTATCTGACATCCATGTACGCTACTAAATTCATAGGGGATAGTTCTATTCGGTTGCGTCTGTGTATCTGTCTTATAGCTGTAATATGAAACAATAGTCTTTTCTGACATAGCAAACTTACCAGCAAACCAATAAGGTATTTGGTACCAATCATCATTTTGCACAGGCTTAGGTAACATATTTTCGTCAAACTGTGCACCAATACATATATGTGGATCCAGTTCAGGCAAGTTTTCTGAATGGCTAACGTTGCCTTGTAACATGGGCAGGGCAAGTCCCTTTGTTTCCGTGACAAATGAAAAAGATAAAACGACCAATGCAATCACATTCATTTTAGACTTTGTCATACAGTCCCTCTGGCGAGATAACATCTTTACGATAATCTACTCTAACCTGTAATTGATTGGTAACAAAACACTTTCTTGAGTGTCTTCTGCTAGACTTCCGAACACTTGATAAAGTGTTCGTTAAGTAAATTGACGGGTTGCTTTTTAAGCTAGTATGAAATACAAATACATTCCGAAGAGACAGTATTCAAGGAGTCCAAACGTGAAAAAACGTGCATATCATGGCGGTGCATTCTTTGAGGCTATAGGAAGTGATTTCTCTGTTTTAGAAAATACCGAGAAAGTTATTGCAGCCGATGTACTTGATGCGTGGTTTGATCCATCACCTAAAGTGCTGGAGAAAATCTCTTCGTATCTATCTTTCGCGCTGAAAACTTCTCCGCCAACTTATAGCGATGGTCTTGTCGCTACAATTGCCGATTACCGAGGAGTGCTGAAGCAAAATATTATTGTTGGTGCAGGATCATCAGCTATTATGTTTAGTTTTTTCCCTAACATACTTAACTGGCAAGATCGTGTACTAATACTTGATCCAATGTATGGGGAATATGCGCATATTCTTGAACATGTCATTCCTGTAGTACTTAAACGCCATTTATTGCAATCAGCTGAAGGATTCAAATTACATCCAGAAAAAATTCAGCGGGAAATCAACAGTTTTACACCAGCCATGGTTATTTTAGTAAACCCCAATAGCCCGACGGGAAACTATTGTGATGGGCAATTAATTCTTGATCTGGTTACTAAAAATCCCAACATTCTTTTTGTTATCGATGAAACATATATCGAATACGTTGGACGCAATCATTCATTAGAACGATTTGCCGGTATTCACAAAAATTTGATTATTATAAAATCAATGTCCAAAGTTTACGCGCTAAGTGGAGCCCGTGTTGCCTATATGATTGCCGACAAAAGTATCTTACAAAAATTTTCTTATTTAATGCCTCCCTGGGCAGTAAGCTTAATAGGACAAATAAGCGCTGTGGAAGCTCTGAAAGATTTAGCCTATTACGATAAAAAATATGCCCAAACACATCTGCTTCGCCAAGAAATGCAAGCTTCGCTTTCTCAATTAGCCAATATCAAAATATATTCATCAGTTGCTAACTTTTTTTTGATTGAGTTATGCAATACACAAATTGGTGCAGATGAAATTATTAAACAATTGCGCGGTGACAGTATATATTTGCGTAATTGCGATTCTATGAGCAAACAGTTCAAAAATAACTTTCTTCGTATAGCCGTCAAAGACAACATTACCAATAAGAAAATTGTCGATGCCCTTTTAAAGACAATCATGGGTAAGCAAGCACAGCCAAGTTTAATCCGTTCATTCTAGATTGCTCATTATCAGAGTATCGCAACAGTAAGGTTGTGTTACTTAGCCTTTTTCTTATCGGTTTTAATTGTGCTTTTGGCTTGGGTAATTTTTTGTTTGTCGCCCTTAATCGTGCTCTTCGCTTGTTGAATATTTTGTTTATCAGTCTTGATTGCAGTCTGCGACGGACTTATTTTCTGTTGATCGCTATTAATTTTATTCTGTGCCGGAGTCGTTTTCTTTTGATCGGCACTAATTGTGCTTTGGTTTTGATTGATATGCTGCTGATCAGATTTGATTTTACTTAAGCTCTTTTTACTAGCTTTTTGATCAGAGGTTATTTTCTTTTGATCTTTCCGAATATTCTTTTGCGCAGTGTGAATGTTTTTGCTGTCCTTTTTGATATCTTTTTTATCGGTTTTTATGGTATTTTTGTCCTGCTTAGCATTTTTTTGAGCATTTTTGACTTGACCAACTTTCTGCTGATCAGTGCTGATAGCATTTTTCTTAGATTGAATTTTCTGTTGATCGGCATCGATTTTATTCTGCTGTTTGCTGATTTTACGTTGGTCACTATTAACATCAGCCTGCTTCTTAGTGATTTTCTTCTGATCAGTTTTTATGCTATTGCTGAGGTGATTTGATTTTTTGTCCTCAGTTTTAATGGCGCCGCGGTTAGTTTTTGTATTCTTTTTATCTGCATTAATGGTATTCCTATCGTCACGCTGATTCTGCCGGTCCGACTTAATTGAATTGTTGTCTTGCCGAATAGTCTGCCGGTCGACTTTGATGGTATTGCTATCTGCTTTCAAACTTTGCTCTTTAGCAGCCATTCCTTGTCGAATTTCATTTGAATTCTGCGGATTCGTTTTGAGCGAATTCTGGTCATGGCGTATGTCCTGTCGATCAGCCTTGATCATGTTTTGATTTTGTCTGATATTTTGCGCGCC
Source organism: Candidatus Melainabacteria bacterium (assembly GCA_963847765.1). Classification (GTDB taxonomy): domain Bacteria; phylum Cyanobacteriota; class Vampirovibrionia; order Obscuribacterales; family Obscuribacteraceae; genus CAWKBA01. The sequence goes on from CAWKBA010000005.1 coordinate 182,505, forward strand.
AGCTTTGACCTCAGTTTGATTAAACCTCATATTTTGGTGGTTGGCACTTATATCGTTTCTATTCAACTGTATATTTTGCTTATCACTACTGATTGTATTGTTGTGCAAGCCAATATTTGCTTGACCCCTATTAAGTGCGCTTTCATCTTGCTGAACAGCATGCTGGTCACGGTTAATAACGTTTTGATCCCGTCCCATATTTTGTTGGTAACGACTATCAACTGCTTTATTCTGATCTAAATTCTGTTTGTAGCCACTCATGGCCTGTTGATCTCGATTTATGTCATTTCGATAGGTGGGTAGATCTTGCCGGCTCAGGCGTAAATTATTCTGATTATTGTTGATTGCATAACGATTCATCGACATGTTTTGCTGCGCATAACCTATGGCATTTCGATTCTGCTCAATATTTTGCTGATTATTGCTGATGCCATATTGATTTTGTTGAATATTTTGTTGCCTGTTATTATAGGCATTCCAATTTTGACCCATGTTACGTTGATAGCTGCCCATAGCACTGGTGTTCTGGTTCATATTTTGCTGGTATGGACTAATCGTCTGCCTGTTTTGATACAAGTTTTGTTGATATGGATGAATCAACTGCCTATTCTGATTGATATTTTGCTGGTAGCTATTGATAGATTGGCGATTTTGGTAGATATTTTGTTGATAATTGTTGATTGATTGCCGGTTCTGGTAAATGTTTTGTTGAGCCCCTGTTTGGGTTGGCGTGCGGTTGCCTAGAAAAGAACCACCGCCGCGTGCAGGAAAATACATACCGCGCCCTGCAAAAGACGGCATGTTAAGGTTAAAGGCAATAGTTAAGATAGTTAAAAATGCAGCCTTTCTAAACATTTTGAACACACTGCCTTATTGTTTCAGCCCAGATAAAAATACGTGTTATGAGCTTAAACAACAGTTGTGAGTTTTTTGGGAGAAATTTGTGAGATATTTGTGAGACGGCAAAAAAGAGATTAAAACTGGCTAATAAGCTATTATTTGATTAGTAATGTCCCGAGCCCAATACCTTGATAATTACACTGAAAATTAACAACGTGCCCACCCTTTTTATCAAGGCATTCACTGCTGCAGATGTCTGTACTATTATGGAATTTGTTCGCCATGCCACCACATCCTATACAGGTACCAGCAATAGAGTTTTATTTATTGATACACCGATTACGCCAGCTACAGTTGAGACTGTGGAAAAGCTAAAATCCGAGAATTTTCAAATAGTTTTCAGAGATCATCACGGTATTGATGGAGAACCCTCTAATGATCGAGAAAAGAGAGTTGTTGAAGCAACTGCGAAACTGTATCAATTATTAGGTACAGACTGTCACATTACTGTGAGGCACTTACATCCGGCATGCAGTACCCTTGTCTCGGTTGGTGAGTTTGAGGATGCAGTGGCAATTATTGCCGACCCGGATGCTGATGGATTGACGGCAGCTATGAAAGCAGCAGGAGTTTCATATCCCGGGCTGGATGACGATGCCGCTAAACTAGATGGAGAACCACAGTCGCAGGTAACAGGAACGCCCATAAGTCAATTGCTGGCAAAGGGTATGGCTGTGCTGCCATCCTATGATTCATCAAAGCCAAAGGAGAGAGAGGCAACCCAGCAAAAATTATTTACGGATTGGCTAAAAGCTGTGAGTGGAAGCGAATCGGCGCTGAAAAGGCTGGAAAAATGTACAATGGTGTACGATGAGGCCGTAAAGGTATCTCAAACCTTAGCACAAACTGCCGTTGCAGTAGTACCAGGGGTAGTACTGGTAAATGTAATCGATAAGCCTTTGTTTGATCCAGGCACATTAAATGCCCTTCTGGAAAATGATCCTCTCTGCCGCATTATAGTACTAAAAAAATCGCTCGGCCCAATTGCCGCACTGCACGGTATTCAGTACAGCTTATCCGTAGCAAGAGCTTATCAAGACACTGTTAATTTGCAGAATCTAATACCTGAGCATGCTAAATCTAACCCCGAAGCCGGAATAATTTCTAACGTTTCTTTCCTTTTGCATACTTCTGAAGATATCTGGAAAAGTCAGGTGTTGCCTCGCCTGAAAAGTCTTGAATTCAATTGACGTTGGCAAGATTCAACCCTAGCTTAGATAAAAAGTACATCGCCTTCAACAAGCCTTATGCAGTTTTGTGCCAGTTTACCCTTCCTGAAGGCAGCACTAAACAGACGTTGGCAGCATTTGGTTTTCCCAAAAATGTTTATTCTGTCGGCCGTCTCGATTTCGACAGTGAAGGTCTGATAATCCTTACCGACGACGGTCGGCTTAACAGCGAGCTGCTCTCGCCACAACACAGTCATCAACGCACTTATTATGCATGCGTCGAGAATGAGCCGTCTGACGAACAGCTTCAAATGCTACGGTCCGGGGTGAGCATCGAAGGAAAAAAGACCTTACCTGCAAAGGCAAAGTTACTGGACAAAGATCCCAAGCTGCCACCACGACCAGTGCCAATTCGGGAACGTAAACACATTGCCACAACCTGGATAGAACTCAGTCTGACTGAAGGACGCAACCGGCAAGTGCGTAAGATGACTGCCGCAGTGGGATGTCCAACGCTCAGGCTGGTCCGAATTGCCATTAATGGGCTCAACCTTTTTGACCTGACGCTATTGCCTGGTGAATGGAGAGAATTAACCAGGGGCGAATTATCTCATCTTCTAGAATTCAGACGTCCACCAAAACAAGTTCTGCATTTTCCACAGCAGTAATTTTTAAGATTGCTTCTTGTTGAATAGCAGCCCCATCGCGAGCCTCTATACGAACGCCGTTTACCTCCACCGCACCAGTCGCTGGAACAAGATAGCCTTTGCGATCTTCGCCCAATTTATACTGCAAAGTTTCACCAGCTTTTAGTGTCGCTCCCAGTACACGTGCATTAGTGCGAATGGGAAGAGCCTCTTTGTCAGATTCGAATCCACTAGCCAATACCACAAAATGACCTGAGCGATTAGTTTTAGGAAACGGCTTGGCGCCCCAGGATGGTTTACCACCACTGCCAGTAGGCTCAATCCAGATTTGGAAAAGCGTAGTCGGCACAGATTCTTTGTTATATTCAGCATGGCGAATACCAGAGCCGGCACTCATCACCTGGACATCACCCGCCTCAGTTCGCCCCTGGTTGCCCTGGTTGTCTTCATGTGTTACGGCGCCTTGCCTGACATAAGTGATTATTTCCATGTCTGCATGCGGATGAGGCGGAAAGCCGGTATTGGGAGCAATTTCGTCGTCATTCCACACCCGCAATTTACCTAATCCCATGCGTTTGGGATCATAATAGTCTGCAAATGAAAAATGATGCTTAGCTTTTAGCCAACCGTGGTCTGCACCGCCAAGCTCACTGAATAATCTGCGCTCAATCATGACCAATCCTCTACTATTTGTAATACCAAACTTATATCATCTTGTTGAATATAGCGAAATTCTTATCATATTGCTTATAATTGTCGAGATGGAGATTTCAAGCATCCATTGAGAAATGATCGCACAACAACATTAAGGAGTTTTATGGTTACACTAAGTGATGCAAAAAAAGTAATTGCAGCCGCTGAGAAAAAGGCGACAGAAATTGGCCAACCTATGAATATTGCAGTGGTTGATGCCGGAGGAAATTTGGTATCCCATGTGCGTATGGACGGTGCCTGGATTGGCAGCATCGACATATCTATAAAGAAAGCATTCACTTCACGCGCTTTTGATATTGCTACTAAAGACCTGGCAACACATTCTCAATCTGGTGGACAATTCTTTGGCATTCACGCGTCCAACGATGGCAAGATTATGATTTTTGCTGGTGGCATTCCATTGAAAAAAGACGGTAAAGTAGTTGGCGCCATAGGAGTAAGTGGCGGTTCCGGCGAGCAGGATCATACCGTTGCCGAAGCAGGAAAAGAATTCTTCGAAAAATAAGCCGGCAGAGTACGATTACCATTTTATGGTGCCATTATCACTCTCAGTTCCTTACTCACACTTTCGGGTGATCTTGTAACTACTTTGTGTGACATGTTCCCCCTTTCGGGTGATCTTAATGGTGAGTCCGGGTGATATGTTTTTAATTAATAACCGCGTTGCAGGGAGGGGGAAAATGTCGTTCGATATGAACTATAAACGCCGTGGTGGGCTTACTTATTCCTCTATTGGACAAAAAGGCACTCAAACCAGGATTATTGCTCTGGGCTCACCTGAATTGTTCAAACTCAGAGAAGAATTAGGGACGGCAAACCTATACGAGCCAAAACCAGAAGTCACTCTTAAAGAAATATTGGATCGACTGGACGAACCGGATCAATCGGAAACATAAATACATTCGCAGTGCATAATTTTACGCGGAGTTATTAGAAACATATAGCGATGATTTTATGATTCTGAGAAAAAGGATCTTAACTTTGGCATGCCTAGCACTAGCAACTGTTATGTTGCCTTGGCAAGTATTGATTGCTGCTGATCTTGCTGGCGATGAAGAGATATCTCAAGCTCAAGAAGCTGAGAAAAAAGGGGATCAGGCAGGCGCTGAAACCAAATATCTTGAAGCAATTGAAAAGTTTAAAAGCTCCAAAAGAGATTTACCGCTCAGCTGGGCCTTGAGAAACCTGGGTGATACTTATGCCTATCAAAACAAGCTCGATAAAGCCGCTAACAGCTATAAGGATGCATGGGAAATTCGTGATAAGGTGCTTGTTCGAGGAACTGACGACAATGGTGTTGCCCTTTCAAGCCTGAACCGAAAGCTGTTAGAAAAGGACACGGCTCTGACAATGGTGGCATTAGGAGGCACTTATACGAGACAAAAGGATTTTATAAAAGCTCAGTCCACTCTATCAGGCGCTTTGTCTAGAGTCAAAGCTAGCTGGGGTCCGCAACATGATTGCACAGGGGTTGCACTTGCTGCCGTCGGCGATTTGAAGTTTGCAGAGGGAAAGTACGCACAAGCTGAAGACTATTATAAGCAAGCAATGGCAATCAGGAGCAGATACCACCCCATAAAAGAATTAGGCGTTCTGGTGACAAACTATGCCTCGGTCTTGAGAGCACTTAAGAAAAATAAAGAAGCAAATCTGCTGGAAATTAAGGCCCAAAGTAGATCGAAATGAGCTGATAGTATTCATCGGCAATGTCAAGGTAGGTCTGCTGTTTTGCGCCATCTCAAGTCTTGAGGTTGCTACGCCGCCGGCACCAGAGTGTTTTAGGATAACTTCGAATGGTTTTGTTGAATCCAGAGTTCTACCATCTCTTGAAATTCTAAGACCTTATCTTGAAGTTCAGCTACTTCCGTTTCTGTCGCAATAGCTGAACCATCGTATTCAACAATATTCCTCTTTCTTCTACAAACATCAAAATATACGGCATATGGTGTAACTGATTTGCCCATTGCCAATTTGAGCGCCTCAAAACTCGTCTTGTGATGTCCAGAAACAGGCAAAGCCCGGTATCCAGCACATGCGATTACCATGTGTGCGAGTTGCAGAGCGGCGCTATAAAGACATGCAAATCTACGATCTATTGAAAGCTCTTTAATTTGAGCATCTTTTAAATCTCGCGCTACGATTTCACGCAGCTGCACCATTTCAGAAAGACTAGTTTTGTGAGGTTTTATGCGCTTTTCTGCTAAAAATCCGTCCCAATTCATTATCTTCACCTGTTAAGAATAATTTGTCTGCTTTACGTATCGTTTCGACAAAGTGATTTTTCTCTTTTAACTTTCGCTTTAATTCCGCTACCGAAAATACAACCGGGTTAACTGAACGACGAAGTTGGTCCTCAGCATCTTTTATGGACACTGCTACTTCCGCAAGTTTTACATCACCCACTATCAAGAAATCAATATCGCTTTCAGGATTTTCAGTTCCGGAAGCTATAGAACCATAAACAAAAGCAACCACAATTTTTTTAGATAATGGTTTAAGACAGCTTTGCAGAAGACCAACAACGCCGACTGTTTTGACCAACACATTTTTCAACTCAGTGAATATAGGGCAGTTTTGATTAGCATTAAAGTAGGTTCTATTGCCACTTACTGTTCTATTCAGTATCCCTGCTTTGTCCAAGTTGACAAGCTCCCGTTGAATACTTGATGGAGTAACATTCAAAAAGTCGGCAAGCTCCCTCAAATACCATGATTTTTCAGGATGCAATACCGTAGCCGCCAAAATCTTTTGGCGAGTTTGCGGCATTAATGTATTAAGCATTAAGTTTGTATGCATATTACGTACAATTATACGTCATTTACGTACAAAATGCAAATTAGAATAGCTGCTTCAAACCTATACAGAAGAAAGTTAAGGGACAAATTTCCCGAACCTGTGACACTATTTTTGGAAAATAGGGATCGAGTAAAATTTATTAGAATGGAGAATTCCCAGATCCTGCTCTACAAGTTTAAAAGGATCAACTTCAGACATGGGGAATCTTAGTATCTGAGGTTCGATATTATCTCCGTACAAACTTATTTTAATTTCCTGCTCCATGATTTTATTTCGAGATTCCAAATTATGTCTATGAAGTATACAGCGAACCGAGCCTATCGTTTCCTGCCTACCACAGAGAAGGGGGCTTTGTTTTTCTTTATCAGGATCCTGGGGGAATTGAAATACAGTATATTCAGCGCTGCTCTCTCTGGTCAAAACTTGGCCGGTTTGTCCGCTAGTAAGAACTACATCCTTCGGAATCGAGACATTCAGCACATATTGCCTAATGGACTCCGCCCGATTGTTGACAGCTCGAATCTCTATGCAAAACACCCACTGTTGAATATGCGGATTAATGTCCTCTTTTCTATAGACAATCGAGAGGTCTACCCCTATCGCTGGGCGCGGTCTTGCACTTCTAAATGCCGTGTCCGCAGAACCCGACAAATCTGAGCTCTGTGTCGTAATATGGCGAGTTGCATTTGCGTTACTACGCACCCAGCCTATTTGTGGATGATCCTTAATTAGTCTGTCTAGGGCAGTTCCAGCCTTTCTTGCTAATTCGTCCTGGTTCACCCACTGTGCAATCTGTTTTTGTTCTTTTAGTTTAAACTTAAATGACTCCAATAGCCGTGCCGATTCGCCCTTATCGATGTGTTCGTCTGGCCAATCAGATAAAGCCCTTTCGTTCATAATAAACACGGCTATCGGCTTCTGTATACTATATGCATAATCATATTCACGCTCTGTAAAACTAACTCCGACATCCTTAGAAATACTTCCGTATCGCATAGCTATAATCAGCAAATAATAATCACATTCCCTGATTTTGCGCTCCATTACCTCCCATGGTGTACCGTTATCAGCTCCAAACAATTCCATACCAAGAGGAAAATGATCTTTTTCCAGCACCATTTCCATTAATGCTTCGCGTTCATCCCTCAAATCAGAGTAAGTTGAACTAATAAAAACACCATATCGACACAATAATTGACCGCTTGCTTCTGCAGCGAAGTTCATTTGATTAGATCTGCTAACTTTAAGCGGTGCCTTTCGCTCCTTTAAAGCATCTCGCCCCTTGTCCGTCACTCTGTAGAGAAACCCTTTAACATTGCGAATCCAGCTTAGCTCGTTTAACATCCGATCACATGCAGCACCCAGGATCTGCTTCTCTTCCTCGGTCTCCGCAATAAGCTTACCGTTTATAAAAATAGTTGCAGATTTAAAATCATTACGATTGCCACAAGTAAATTCCCAATTATTGTCCTGAGCTTCTTCCAGCAGACTTAAACATCGCTGCATTTACAACGCTATCTTCTAACTTCATACTTCTGCATGCTTAATGGGAACAATCAACGTTTTTCTATTAATTCTATACCTACAAAGGGATCGAAACTGCCAATTCAACTTTATCCATTGATTGTCAAACAAGACCTTGATCGATCATCGCATCAGCAATTTTGACAAAGCCGCCGATGTTGGCACCCAGAACATAATTGCCGGGTTGGTCGTATTCTTTAGCGGTATCGACACAGGTTTTGTGTATGCTTCTCATGATGCCGTGGAGGCGTTGATCAACTTCTTCGCGGGTCCACGAGAGGCGCATACTGTTTTGTGACATTTCCAAACCAGATGTAGCTACGCCGCCGGCATTGGCGGCTTTGCCGGGACCATAGAGAATTTTTTTGTTGAGAAAAACATTCGTTGCCTCAATAGTTGACGGCATATTAGCACCTTCAGCCACACAGAAGCAGCCATTTTTTACCAGTACCGCAGCGTCTTCGTGATCGATTTCGTTTTGAGTAGCACAGGGAAGAGCGACTTGGCACGGGATATCCCAGGGACGCTTACCTTCTAGATAATTACATTTATATTTTTTGGCGTATTCACTAATACGCCCGCGTTTTATGTTTTTGAGATCCATGACAAAATCAAGCTTCTCAGCGTCAATGCCATTGGGATCATGAATGGTGCCGTCAGAGTCGGAAAGCGTGATGCACTTGCCGCCAAGCTCGTTAACCTTCTCGACAGCGTATTGCGCTACATTACCCGACCCGGAAATGGTGACTGTCTTGCCCTTAAAGGATTCACCACGGGTAGCGAGCATTTCTTGTGCGAAATAGACAGTACCGTAACCGGTTGCCTCAGGACGAATCAACGAACCGCCCCAGCCAAGGCCCTTGCCCGTGAACACGCCTTCGAAGGAACTGGTCAACTTTTTGTACTGTCCAAACAAATAGCCGATCTCACGCCCACCCACGCCGATGTCGCCCGCCGGCACATCAATATTGGCGCCAATGTATTTATGCAACTCATTCATAAAGCTCTGGCAGAAGCGCATCACTTCAGAGTCTGACTTACCTTTAGGATCGAAATCGCTGCCACCCTTGCCGCCGCCCATGGGCAATGTGGTCAAGCTATTTTTAAAAATTTGTTCGAAGCCAAGAAACTTGAGAATGCCCAGATTAACCGTAGGATGAAAGCGCAACCCACCTTTATAAGGTCCAATGGCATTTGAAAATTCCACACGGAAGCCGAGATTGACATGGATCTTATTATGGTCATCTTGCCACGGCACACGGAACATGATGACACGATCCGGCTCAACCACACGCTCCGGTATCATCGCCTCAAGATATTTGGGATTGCGCTCAAAACATGGCGCCAATGAATCGACAACTTCTTTGACTGCCTGATGAAACTCGGGCTCAGCAGGATGCTTATCTATTAAATTCCGCATGAACTTTTCAACATATTGAGTAGATTTTGAAATAGTAACGTTCATTTTGTCTCCTTTGCGATGTTCTGGCTGTAGGGGCAAAATTTATGAGCCCATGTTCTTCTCGCTCCCACACATGATTGCAACTGGTCGGGACGACAGGATTTGAACCTGCGACCTATTGCTCCCAAAGCAACCGCGCTACCAAGCTGCGCTACGTCCCGTTTTTTCTTTCAACATCGAGTCGCCTCAATGCTCAAGACTCATATTTTCTCACAATTAACTATATAAATCAAAGCTTTAAGGTACAAGCGGTGGTGGGGTTTCAGCATGCTTATGTGCATGTACCCGTGGGCGTGTAGCCGAGTGTGCCGCCAGATTGCTTGTGCTTGTCGCCGGCGGCGCCACTGAGCTGGCCACTGTAACTGGCGCAAAGTCAATGGCTTCCCTGTCCAAATATCCGCTTTTACCGTTAGCCAGTATCACTTTATATTTTTTGCCGGAGCTATCCACAATTATCAGGTGTTGCCCGCGCTGAGCATAAGCAATAACATGCTCATTTTCATCTTTAATAGGCAAGCTGACTTTGATTTTAGCGCTCGTACAGCCGGCTAATTGATGTCCTTGCGTATCGACCAGCCCACCATAAACAAATCCTTCTTTGCCGCCGGCATTGACTTTAAACCAGCTGCCGCTTCTGCCTGTAACAACAATAGTAGTACTGGGCGGCAAGGGAGCAATAATCTCAAAATTTGTCCCTGGACCAGAACGCAATTTTACTGTGGCTGTAATATCCGGATAAAAACCAGCTTTTATTTGTTCTGTTACCGCTGTAACCGGTATAGCGGTGGCAATAGCTTCCGATTTTGCAGGAGCAGTTGTTGCAATTGCCGGTGCTTGCGGTTGTTCAATTTTCACAGCCGGCTGCGGTGGCGTTACCGGTTGGCTGACAATTTCTTTAGCTGGTTTGGGCAGCGCATAAATAGCAATGCTGTCCACCAACCATCTACCACCTGGGTCAGTAGTTTTTTTACTACCGGGTATATATCTTAAAACAGCAACAATTTTATTTGTATCATCAATCAAAGTATAAGCATTGCCGGTAGTGGCAACCTTTGTCTTACTCGGTGAAGCAGCACCGTGCTTAATAACAAATCCTTCGCTGCTGGTAATAACAGGAGATTGAGCAATGAAACGCCTGGCAGCTGGACTGAAATAGGCCTGATGGCGCCACATTTTATGGTGATTTTGCAGTGTAGTCAGAGCACTGTAAAGAGCATACAGTTTACTATTGCCTGATTGAGAGCGTAGATTATAGCGATTATTGGCCCATATTAATTGATCATATAAAGTCTCATCTTCCAGAGGCATCGGCTTGTTTTGTGCAGCGGCAAATAACTTCAAGTCTTGCCCGCGGCTCAACACAGTCAAGGCAAGATCAATATCCTTTTGGTTAGCCGCCAATTTAACTGAGCCTTCCCCATAAACATTAGGCACAATGCTGTCTGTCATATCGACTATGCCTTCCGCCCCTCGCCCGGCGCTCAAAAATAAAACTTTAACGGTGGGATGATGTCCATTAGCACCGGCAGTATGCCCGAGCAAGACAAGCATTTGACCATCAGTCGATGGGGCACCGCCTTCTTGTTTGTTTACAGTCTGCGGCAGGAATGAACTGCTGTCATAAACATGCAAACCAATTACTGGTGTAATTTCTGCTTTATCATTACGCAGTAAAACAAGATAGTCAGCCACATTTAAAGCAGTATCAATCTCAACCAGTTTTATGTCAGGCAAAAGTTCAAACACATGCGCCTCATAAAGAGACTTGGGCAGGCTCTGTGCTAATTTTTGCCTTAATTGAGCGGTACTTAAATGTCCAAATTTACGCAGCAACACCTGTACTGCCTGATCAAAACAGCGAAAATTATTCACGGCTTGCTCAGGCGATCTTGACGTTCCAGTTATTGCTCCGGCTGCTCTTATTAAAGCTTTTTCCGGACTGTCCATAGTTGTGGAAATCGCAGCCAGACAAAGAACAAAAACCAGTCCAACAACACTGCCCAAAAATATTTTGGCCAATACTGGTAAAGGCTTGCGAGGCAATGCCTTACCGCAACTAACACAGGTTCTTGCAGCAACGGAATTTCTTTGACTACATTCAGGACAACGCATACTGAATCAATTTTGCCACGACCGCTAAAAATTACCATAATTCGGGCATTAAAGGGAGACGTAAGTGCTTATATTACAAGCCATATTAAATCGGCTTTATTCATCAAGGTTGACAATATCTTGATTACTTTAGCCGTGGCTGCTGTTCTTCCTCACGCAGACGGTTTTGTAGTATGGAGGCCAATTTTTGATTTTGGCCGGGGGTAAGAGTATTGCGAATTTTAATTACCATTTGGATTCTTTCTATAGCCATTTCTGATTGCAACTTATTGATTTGCTCTTGCTTGGCAAGCAAAGCATTGCCATCTATAGCCGATTGATAAGCCAGCGCTTTTAATTCTTGCAATAATGAACCCAGAGCTTTAATTTTAACAGCGCTTTCTTGATCATAGTCTTGCGCCATTTTACGAATAGTGGATTCCTGTTGGGCATCAATGCCTGCTTCTTTATAAACAGCAACAGGATCATTGGCGTCTGCATTGCTGCCGTTTTGAGCCAATACTACCGATGGTGTGACAATTGATGCTAGAAAAGCAACAATGAAAATTGCTCTATAGTTCATACTCCTTATTCTCCTCAATCATTCGCTGGCGGCCAAGCCTGCTAATCATAACGCCTTTCATTATGCCATGTCGATGTAGGGGCGAGGTTTACTGAGCCCGCTATGCCAGAGCTTGCTACAGCTTTAACCGCCCGCACCTGCCCGCATCCGCGCCCATATCCACCCGGATGTCATTAATTACCAGCCAGATTGAAGCCAGGTATGTTTTGCGTGGGATAAGCAGGGTAGCTAAACAATTTAGTTTGATTGTACCTAATAGGATTTTTTCTAGCATATCCATGTCTGTGCAAGGTTGTCACTGCCGACGGTGCACCGACGGGCCTCGTATTTCTATGCACATATGCTAATGGCGAGTAATTCTGAAAACTGCCTTGTGGCGATCCGTTTGCATATATGGGGGTATTGGTGCCAAAAGTTGAGCTGTTATGCCAGGCGCCAAAACACATTGGAATGCTGCCCGAACGTGTAGCTGTACTATGAGCCAGACTTCTTACTAGTTGTTTCAATATTGGTTGAGGCAAAAGACTTAAAGGAAAAGGTGGCGGTCCGGCAGCACCAAAACCAGAGTTGTCTGTCTGAGCTGATGCAAAAGCACTGGGACCGGCAGAAGGGCTGAAAGGCATGGCTGGCATCTGTTCGACAGGTGCCGGTAAAGATGGCATCGCATTAGAGCTAAAAGTGTCACCAAATTGTTGATTGGGGGGTTCTGCCGGATGGATAAATAAGGACGATAAGTCTTGCTCAGCTGCGCGCAAAAAAGAAAAATCTGGTTTGCTTTCTCTACCGGTCTCAACTGGCGCTATTACCGATGCATTGATTGAATTGATCACTGTTTTATGAGCGAGGGCAGTTTGATAAGTTTTGGCAATATGTTTACCGTGATGCAATAAGCCATCTGTTGGTGTCCATACATAAGAATCATCAGCACTGTTATTAGTAAAAGCAGAAACCTGGCCATTCAGTACAGCTTGAGATTGGGCTTGCCCAGCCATTTGTGCTGTTTCTTTCTGCAAAGCCTTAAGCTCCGCCATTTCTGCCTTTTCTTCCTGCAAAGCCTTAAGCTCTGCCCGGGAAGGCAAAATACGATTAGGCTTAAATGGGCGCAATTTAACTATCTGTCCCGGATTATCCGGAGAGTCGACTATAATTGATTGACCAGAGTCTTCGTTAGCATAAACAACCAACGGGCAGGCTATCAATAAAGAAGATAATAAGCCTACTTTCAAGCCAAGATATTTAATCTGTCTACTCATAATTATTCCTGATTTTCCGCCTTTCGCACTGGACTTTGTATACGCCATAGTTAATGCCCAGTAAGCCTTTTCGGGCTTAGTAGATAGCATAGAATTCCCAGATAACCCTGTCACTGGTAAAAGTACGAAAATACGTCACTTACAGCCTGCGTCCGGCATTCTCAGTGGGAATATTACGAGCAGATTTTTGTAGGGGCGAGGCTTGCGTAGGGGCGCCCGTGTTCTCTTTACAAATTTTGCGCGTACCGTCGTTTTATCTATTCCCAGACGAGCCGGTAGCCAACGCCGCGCACAGTGAGTAGATGTTTGGGTTGACTGGGGTTATCTTCCAGCTTTTCGCGCAGGTAACGGACATGCACATCCACCGTCCGGCTTTCCCCTAGAAAATCAGAGCCCCAGACTTGAGCAAAAAGCTGGTCGCGAGTGAAAACGCGATTAGGCTGCCTGGCCAATGCTGCCAGCAATTCAAATTCTTTAAAAGTGAGATCAAGGCGATGATTACCAACACGTACCGTGCGGCTGTCCACATCAATATGCAAAGCCCCCAGCTGAATATTACGACTTGAGCCGGCCGGAACAGGAACAGCAGTAGGGCTTTCTCTTAAATGAGCTTTGACTCGGGCCACTAACTCACGCAAGCGTACCGGCTTAGCAATATAATCATTGGCTCCCAGTTCAAGCCCCACCACCGTGTCAATTTCTGACGTGCGCGCTGTCAGCATCAAAATAGGGGTGCGGCGATCATGAGCGCGCACTCGCCGGCATACTTCCAGACCATCCAGCCCGGGCATCATCAAATCCAAAATGATTAAATCAGGCTTTTCGCTTTCGGCCAGCTCCAGGGCCTTGAGACCGTCATGAGCAAGCACCGTAGAAAAGCCCTCTTGTGTCAGCACATATTGAATAGAGGTAGCTATATCTGTTTCGTCATCAACAATAAGCAGTTTTTTCATATTCAGTCGCGCATTCCTGTCCGTCTTTTATTATATTGATATGGCTTTCATAGTAACATCAGTGTATAGGTGCAGGAAATTTTGAGCAAGTTTAAATTATTGTTTGTGGCTTTATTGCTTCTCTTGGCCAGCTTTAAGGCAAGTTGGTTGCCTGTCTTTGCTGACGATAAAGACTTAAGCGCCCATTCAACTGCCTTAAGCCATATAAACTTTGATCCCTATCCACTGATGAACTATCCGATACGCATAGGTCTTGCCGACCGTTCAGTTTTAAGTTATATAGCCGTGTTTTATCCCGGCGCTCTTTTTGTGGACGAGAAACCAGTATTTGCCCTTATTCCACAACATATTTATAGTTTGCAGCACGGACGTATCACCGAGTTAGCAAGCGGTAAAAGTTATCCGCTTCCCCATGATCGAAGATCATATATTACTGCTGCTGATTACCGGGTTTGGGCACATAATCACTGGTATCGTGGTTGCCTGGAATTAGTAATGCGCGGCGATCGCATAACAGTAATTAATTTATTGGATCTTGAGGATTACTTACGCGGGGTTGTCCCTGCCGAGATGCCTGCCACCTGGCAAATAGAAGCACTTAAAGCACAGGCGGTAGCAGCACGCAGTTATGCTTTTGCTCATACAGGAGTCAACTCCAAATGGTACCGCACTGAAGGATACGATCTTGTCCCTGATGTGCGCGATCAATGCTACAAAGGCCTTGCCGTAGAAACGCGTTCTACTGATTGGGCGGTAAAAGATACTTTGGGCATTATTTTAAAAAACGCAGGACGCGTCAAGTCTGGATTCTATAGAGCAACAGTCGGAGATGCTTTTGAAAATCTCAATATACGACAATCAAGTATAAGCAATGCTGTTTTAGAAAAAATTACCGGCGTGCCTAAAATAATCGGTGTGACCGTAAAACAATGGTACCCAAACGGCAATGTACACAGCTTACAAATAATGGGTACTAAAAAAAGCCGTGAAGTAGATGGTGTTGCCTTTGCCAAAATGTTGCATTTCAGCAGCGCTTGTATTCTTGATGTGCGGCAATTAGATACTGATTGGCTTTTTACTTATCGCGGACCAGGCAATGGGGCACGTGGACTTAGTCAGCATGGCGCTAACACATTTGCCCAACGCGGGTGGAAGTTTGACCAGATCTTGAGCCAGTACTATCAAGATCCCGACGGACATGTATATTTTGATAGATTAAATCCTTATAGATATATGGAGCGCTATAAACAACGGTCCATGCATACCTCAAAGAATGAAGCTTCAACAGACACCACCAGCGAATAAATTTATATTCTCGCCGTTAAATAGCCATAAAAGCAAGCGGGGAAACAACAACTGGCGCCATATCCGGTGCGAAGGATATGGTTGGCGTCGTTAATTGATCGCGCTTGCTTTTTAGAGATAAAACCGGTTTCGATTGTGACCCAAATATGTTTGTGTAAGTGCGCAAAACAGTGTCATAGGAATGTATAGCTTTTTCTATTTGCCCACTCTGTCTCAATAATTCTGCCAGGCGCAATTCACAGCTTGCCGCACAAAGAGAATCTTCACCATGCAAAATATTCAGTATGTCCTTTTGCCTGTCTAACATATATTCAGCCAGACGCCATTTTTTTTGCTTACCAAACAGGTCAATCAATGCAGTTACTGTATTGTTAATTTGTTCTGAGCATGTGCCTAAATGATATTCTTCAATAGCAAGAGCTTTTAAATAAAGCGTTTCTGCCTGCGGGTATTGTTGCTGGCGATAATAAAAGGCAGCCATTTTTTTAATAGCCGGACATACTTCCAGAGCCTCATTGCCCAGAATGATTTCTTGCTTATGCAAAAGGTCTTGATACAAAGCTTCTGCTTTTTTATATCTCCCTTTTTTTCATTGGCAGCAGCCAGCCCTAATACAGATTCAACATAAATGCTGTCACCAGCATTAAGGCTGTTTTTCCTCATCTCTAAAATTTCAAGCCAGAGAGATTCGCCGCGTTCCTCTTTGCCTTGAAAGGCATAAAATGCAGCCAGTTCTCTTAGAGCTTCAAGGAGAAGCAACTTTTGTGCATCATTGTCACCGGTAAGCAAATTTCTGGCCATAGCAATAGCCTGTCTATAAAAATCTTCAGACTGATTGAAGAGCCCTTCTTCTTTATATTGTCTGGCCAGCTTGATGATAGTTAAATAAGCATCTTGCTTAATCGATTCTGCCCGGGCAAGCGTCTTGGACATCATCCCTCAATGGTTGTTTTATTTGAAAGAGCGATTATAGCAAGTTATAGACGAAATTGTAGTGGAGCACAGCGCGGCGAGGAGCCGTGCGACGCGAAACGGGGAGCAAGCGGAGGCGGCGAGGGATGAAGCCGCCGAAGCGTTTACAGACTATTTATTCCCTATCCTACGAAACGATTCACACCAGAATGGCGGGTTCATGAAAAAGCCTAATTCAAGCTGGCGCTGCCAATATTTTTCATTGATTGGTGCCCCACACTGCTCATGATATGAATAAGCAGCCCCTCTTAAAAGATAATAAATACGTTTGTACGGCAAAATTACATAAAGGCTGGCTGGATAGACAAGTCCCATGTTCACGCCCAAAAATTGGACATTTTTGTTATTATCGCCATTGCCGGCATAATGAAAATGGGAATTTTCAGATTTATTAGCGCTATCGGATAATTTAATTACAGCCGAATCATTAGATTTTTTTGCAGGAGGCGCGCCCCCATGCTCGTCAGCAATAATACTGGCTGCCAAATCAGTATCATTGCTGCTGCCAACGGCAAAAGCAATAAAGAGATTGCCAGATAAGGGCGGCTCAATTACTTGCAAAACTTTGTCGATACCAGCCAATAGTGATTGATCTTCAGCACTTAAAGCCTTATTGTCAATTTCCAGATTGGCAATAGCCGCCAGACGCCTCAATAAGCGAACAAACTCGTGACTGCGATCCAGATATTGAGCCGGAAATAAATTAGACTTGCTTAAAGCAAGCTCAAAATTGGTTTCATACTCGGCCATTTTCGCATAAAGGCCGGCTGCCGGCTCTAAATAATTGAAAGTGCTGGTTGTGCGCCAGGAAGGAATGCCAAATTTTCTGATGGCAACATTTAAACCGACAGAGTTGGTACTGCTTTTTTCATCGCTTTTAGTTTCAGCAGGCACAGCCGGTACCGCTGTGCCCCCTGATATTAAATTATCTACCCAGGCTGCTATCTGACGCTCCAGGCAAAAACTTCGCCATTGCTTGGTTTGAAAAACATCAGCAGAGAACTGAGAAAAAGGCAGACTCCAACCTTTAAAAGCTGCCCAAAAAGGTCCATAAATTATTTTGCCGCTAATAGCCGGATTATTATTTGCATCAGAAGCAAGGCCGGCTGCTAATTGATCATTTAATTTAGTAGCATTCTCGGCCAGCACATGGCGAGCCCAGCTTACACCTTTGCTTTGCGTCAATACCAGGGCAACCGGTGTCAGGCTAAAGCCGGTAGCAGCATCCTTTTGAAAAACCGGCGTTTGAAAACAGGTTTCTGTGCAAGGCTGATAGACAGGGTTAATCAGACAAAATCTCAATTGTCTTTCGTTGCCTGCTTTCTTTTGACTTAAAGAAAATATGGAAGTGGTATTTAAATGAACTCTTGGGGCATTGCTCCTTAAAGTGAGAAAAAGTCTGGTCCTGTTCAAGGGATCGCTTAAACTAGCCAGGGTGATTCTAGAAACACTTTTGGCTGTAGGGAAAATACCAGCAAAATTATCAGGCAGCACAGTTTGAAAAGGGGTTTGTTCATTGCTGCCGCTATTTATATTTAAACTGTCAAAAGCAGCAGTGATATTTTGCCAGGCGGTAAAAGCTGTGTCCGGGTTTTCTGGCTGGTTATTTTTCGCAGCAGGCATTTGTGCTTTCATCAAGTTTTGAAAAAGCAAAAAAGCACGCCGGAATTCATTGCCATTACTTCCTTCAGTATCACTTAATTCAAGGTACATTCTTCCCAGCCACTGGCAACAGGAAAAAAAACGCTGGCCGATAACAGTTGATCGGTACCAGCCAACCGGTTCCAGTAAAGCAAAATTTTCCTGGCGGTGAAAAACTCCTGAATAAGCCGGACGCCTGCGTTTTATGTTATTCAATTCGTCTTCTGCCAATTGCCTGATTCCAGCATAATCAGGCATTGCATAATCAGGCTGAAGAATTCTGATTGCCACCACCAAAAATGCAAGATTATACTTAATTTCTTCTTTGACTTCTGCATCATCCGCTGCCAGATAATCGGCTTTACCGCTTGCCAGCATGGCGATCAGCAATGATTTAAGCTGAGGAGTCAGGGATTGATCAATAACTGCCAGCCTGACGGTGTTTTGAAAAGAAAGCAAAGGATGGACAATACTATCAGCAGTAATAAAGCTAGAGACATTTTCCAGGCGGTTGTTTTTGTACAATTGCCCAAAAGTTTTTACCGATGGGCTATTGATGGCCACAAAATAAGTTTCGGAAAGAATTTCTCTTGTCGCTGCCGGTAATTCAGCCAGGTTTAAATAATTAACCGGAAACGGCTGCAGGTACGCCGGCTGCCAGTTGGCATCAGTCTCTTCACTCCCTCCTGTTCTTTTGCCTAGAGGAATGCTGGGCGTCCCCAGCTTGCTCATGGTACTAAAAGGATTGCTTCCTGCAGCACCGGAATCAATCATGCCATTGTTGCCAAAAAGATTGCTACCACCAAGACCGGCTTGAGCGTAAGACAAAGGACAAAGAAAAAGCTTGCCGCAGCAAGCATCCAGCCGGTAATTTTTGAACGTGGTGCTTTTCTTAGCAAGGAACGTGACCTAACGATTGCAAAGAAACAAAATGAGCTTTATAAATACCGGGCAATTTAAGCAATTCATCAAGAATGGTCCGAGAAAGAGGATCATCTACACCCATAACCATTACCGAATCTTCAGCCGAAGCCATACGAGCTAAGCTCATATTGCTGATATTGATATCATGTTTAGACAAAACACCAGCCACTTTTGCTACCACACCAGGTTGATCGTGGTGCGAAGTCAAAAGCATCATTTTCACAGGATAAAGATTAATCGGGTAGCCATTTATTGCAGTAATCAATGGCTGCTCGCGAGTAAGTATAGTACCACTGAGCTTTGTTTCACCACTACCAGTGGAAACAATCACCGTCAACTCCTCTTTAAACTGATCGCTTTCTTCATCCTTAGTTATTCGCACCTGAATGCCATGTGTTTTAGCAATGAGATGAGCATTTACATAAGTTACACCATTAATTCTTTTAGAAAGCATGCCACGCAGTGCTGCCACCACCAGCGGAGAAATTTCTTTGGCGGACAAATCTCCATGCGCAATTACTTGCAACTGAGAAGCCTGTCCATCGCTAAGCTCGCAAGCAATAGTACCCATGGCTTCAGCCAACCAAATATATTTCCCCAATTCACGGACTGCTTCTGGACGCATAGAAGGAAGGTTAACAGGACTTCTAGTAATGCCTGTCTGTAGAAAATCACGTATTTGTTCAGCCAGATCAATAGCCACATTGAATTGCGCTTCATCAGTGTAAGCACCCAGGTGAGGGGTGAGAACAACCTTATCACCCAGCTCCAGTAAAGGTGACCCAGCCGGTGGTTCATTTTCAAAAACATCAAAAGCAGCACCGGCAACATGACCTGATTTAACTGCTTGAGTCAAATCTGCCTCGTCAATAATGCCACCGCGAGCAGCATTAATTATTCTTACTCCCGGCTTCATTTTAGAGAGAGTGGCTTGATTAATCAGCTTTGTTGTTTCTTTGGTTAAGGGAGCATGAATTGTAATAAAATCAGCCTTTGCCCACAACTCATCCAGTGATACTTTTTGCACTTTTAACTCAGCTGCCCGCTCTGCTGTGATAAAAGGATCATAAATCACCACTTTCATACCCATAGCAAGCGCTGTCCGAACAACGCGACGACCCACTTTGCCCATACCAATTACAGCCAACGTTTTATTAAAAAGCTCACTGCCAATAAAATTTTTACGTTCCCAGGCTCCTTTTTTGACACTGCCGTCAGCAGCAGGAACATGCCTGGCCAGGCTCATCATTAGAGCAATAGTGTGTTCGGCAGCGCTGGCAGTATTACCTTCAGGCGAATTTAAGACAACAATACCGCACTCAGTAGCAACATCAACATCAATGTTGTCTACACCCACACCTGCCCGACCAATTACTTTTAATTTTTTGCCGGCTCTTATTACTGCAGCTGTCACCTTTGTTCGGCTGCGAACAAGCAAAGCATCATAATCAGCAATCGTTGATAGCAGTTTGTCAGCAGTAATTTCGGGCTGATAATCAACTTGCATTGAATCACTGAGGAGCTTTCTGCCCTCGCCGCTTATTTCATCAGCAATAAGTATCTTATTCATTCACTAAAGTAAGATGGTGCAAAGCAAGTATGTCCAGCTCTTTGTTTGAAAAGGCAATGGCATGAAATTTCGTGCTACGCCATAAATTGAACTGATTATTTGTTTGACTAATTCTATCGCCCCAAAACAGGTGCGCGCACTGTCCAAAAGTCAGAGCTTGATAAAACTTGTCATTGTCAGCCATGTCAATAATAAGACGTGCCGTTGGGCCAGAGTTACAATCATGCTGAAAAGACTCACCGGACAGGGAATAATTACAAGCATTGATACAATCTTGATCTCCGGCTAATCCGGTATTTGCAGGCAGAAGCGGGCCAACCATGGCTATCACTGCCGATGGAATAAATCTAGATAGATTGGAGCGTAAATCAAGTTGATGCATATTTTGCCATTGGCATCCCGGCAGAATGCCTGGCATTTGCCGCATGTGAAAGTTTAAGCGCAGATTTTGCAAAGACTGTGAAAAGCAACTGCCTATAAAAGCAGAGAAATTACGCTGTGACGCCGGTAACAATTGACCTGGTTGTTTTTCAAAAAGCTGCCTTGTGAACTCACTCCAACGAGGCCATTTGTTAATGTAATCATTGGTCAGGGAGGTACCGATTTTGTCTTTCAGTACCTGCCTGGTCAGCTCAATTAAAAATGATTCGTAAATGCAAGCACAATAACTATTTTCTTTTAGCTCTCCGTCCCAGTTTGCTAATGCAGCTAATGCTTTTTGCTGATATTGATCAATGCTGGCATTATTTTGCAAGGCATTGCGCAAAGATTTAATTGCTATGTCACTCAATGGCGCCTTCACATCGCTGAGCATAGTAATCATATCTTCAAGACTTACAGACTGCCTGGACTGGTAGCTCGCCTGCAAAAAATTGCTGGCCCGCGATGCCGCCCAGTTATTGCTTAAAGCACCAAGGCCGGCTAGTTGCCCTGAGACTGCTGCAGGCACGGCATTAGCAACAATAAATTTCTCCGGCTCTAAATCAGGTCTAGCGGCCGCAGACAATTGTTTAGCCTGGTAGCCGGCAATTTGCCTGCCGATATTACCAGCGGTATCAGCATATAAAAATACTGCCGGGCTGCCTCTATATTTTTGCAAAGCCAGCTGCAATTCAGATCGATCTTTGGCAGTGTCCAGAGCCCAGATTGATTCAATAATATTATTGTTAGCATTGAGACCATACCAATTTAGAGCTACTGCTGTGTGTTCGTCTTTAACCAACAGTGGACCGTGTCGGGTTACCAGTACTTTTTCAATAACATTGCTGGCAAATCTCTGCCCAATTTCCTCTTGAAATTCTTCGGCTTTAAGCCATCCTTGACTACCGGGTTCTTCATAACTGAGACCCTGCCAATGTCCTTTAATACTTATAGGCGCCCAGGCAATATGATCATTGCGACCGATCAGTACTCCAGGCACGCCAGGAATTGTCAGCCCGGCCACATGCACTAACGGACAGCGCAAGGAGCAAGCAAAGAATAAATCTGGAAAAGTAAACAGAGTATGCTTATCACAGGCAAGCAAACATCCCCCCGATTGCGAAAACTCTTTAGCAATCACCCAGCCGTTACTGCCCCAAGACAGTTTCGCTGCCGGTGGCAATGTGCTGATAAGATGATCAATACCCTTAGATGTATTGGCACCATGCCAGCCAGATAAATCAATATTCAGTAGCGGAGAATTCGCCTGCGCCCACCGACCAAACATCTGTGCAGTCAGTTGAGCCCCTGCTTTTTCTTTTATCATTTTCTGTAAAACATCTATTTGCCAGCATTCATCGGCAGCATATTGTACATATTTTAAAATAGTCAGTGTATCTTCCGGCTGCCAGACATCTGGTTTATAGCCGAGCAAGATAAATTCCAGAGGCAATCGTTTAGCAGAACTTTGCGAAATGTAAGCATTTACCCCCCGGCAATAAGCTCTAAGCCATTCTTTTGTCTGCTCAGGCATGGCAGCTAATTCCGCCTGCGCCAACCTTCTAAAGCCGACAATACGCGCCAATCTGTCGCTGGGCAAGCAACTGCCGCCAAAAATGGCAGCCATTTGTCCCCGAGCAAGACGTCTCAATATATCCATCTGAAAGAGACGCTCGCTGGCAGTGACAAAGCCTTGAGCAAAAATAAGATCCTCTTGAGAGCGCGCTTGAATGTAAGGCACAGATGGTTTGTCAAAATCAATCTGCACGGTACTGCGCAGCCCGGGCAGCACAATCTGCCCATCCTCCATCAGCGCCTCACGGTGGTTTATATAAACAGCAGCAGCAATAAGAGCGATGATTATGAGCAGGCAGACAAAATTGATTACAGTACGTAATTTCACGGTAGAATAAGTCACCAGAATAAATTATGGATAATGTACTATGAAAAACAGCAAAGAGTTGGTTTTTATCATTCTTCTAGCCGCTATTGTCAGACTGCCCTGGTTGGTAATGATACCACAGACAGAGGCGCCGGATGAAAACATGCACCGCTGGGTAATTAATTATATTAGTAGCAATTGGCGTCTACCAGATCACCAGACACTGGCAAGTAGTGGACTTGAATCTGCTTATGGCTCAGTACCACCATTTGCTTATTTACCTCATATTATTTTCTTGCAATTATCCCCTGCCAAAGTTTCTGCAGCTGTCAATCGATTCATGACAAGATTGGGCAGCTTGCTTATGAGTTTAATTGTGGTGGCAGCAGCCTGGTGGATGGGGCGCCGTTTATTTATAGACAATCATCTGGCTGCTGTGGCTGTGCCTTTACTGATTGTTTTTCACCCGCAATTTGTCTTTGTCAGTGCATACGTCAATAATGATATGACCACAGCTGCTTTATCCAGCTTGATTCTCATTAATCTAATACTGGTGCTCGATAATGGCTTAAGCGCTGCGCACATATTTTTTCTGGCTGTGTTTCTTTCATGGCTTATTTTAAGCAAATATTCAGGACTGCATTTACTGCTGGTTACTTGTTTGTTCTTGCCTATAAGTGCCTATCTGCACAAGCAAAAAATTCATGTATGGCTGAGATATGGGGCGGCTCTTTTTATTTCTCATCGCCCTTATGACTGGCTGGTGGTTCATTCGCAATTACTGGCAATTCAATGGAGACATTACCGGCGTCAAGACTATGAATCACCTCTGGATAATGGTTTATAATAAACATTTTGATCCTGCTTTAACTATGCAAGCAGTTATTTTTAGCAGTTATTTTTGGCGCATGCTTTTCTTTAGCTTCTGGGGCTGGTTTGGTTATATGACTCACAGCCTGCCAAGAATTATTTACTACGGTTATCTTTTTTTTGTTGCACTGGCTGGTGGTTTAGGCATCCACTACTGGCGTTCTCTTAAGGACATAAAAAACATTCAACCCAGAGCGTCGACATGGATTTTATTTGTCACATGTATCATTTTAAATCTTCTTATGTCCGCTTATTGTGTCTATGCGCAGGTATCCGGCCCGCAGGGCAGATATATGTTTCCCAGCGAAATTCCTATAATGTCTATGCTTATTGCTGGTTTACATTGCGCCGGAAAAAAATGGTCAAATAAACTAATTTTAGCCATGCTTGTTTTTAACTTTGCTGCTTATTGTTATTCAACATATTTCCTCTACCAGCTTTATTGCCAGATATAGATTGTTGTATCAGTTAGTAATGTCCGAACTCTCTGGATGCTACAATTAAGCCTAATAATTTTATTTGAGGGATTTTATGATAACCACCGCGGAAGCGGCAAGCACTTTGCTTAAGGCGCGTACAGAACATAAGCGTATTGAATGCCTGCCGGAAAGCTGCCGTCCTCAAGATCTGGACACCGCTTATCGATGCCAGAACGAATTGACTGATCTAATGCTCAAACATTATGGTGGTCAAATAGTCGGTTATAAAACTGCTTGTACAAATACATCAGCCCAAAAGCATATGAACCTGGATGGTCCATTTTATGGACCTTTACTGTCGGCATTTGTTTACACAAGTCCAACAAAGCTAAAAACCGATGACTTTATCATGCGCGTAATCGAAGCTGAGTTTGCTTTTCAAATGGCCGCTGATTTACCGCCACGCAACAAAGAATATACAAAACAAGAAGTCAGTAAAGCCGTTGCATCCGTTCTACCAAGTATCGAAATCGTTGACAGCCGCTACAACGAATGGACAACCGTCGGAGCATTCTCTTTAATTGCTGATAATGCTTGCAACGCAGCCTGGGTACATGGACAACCCAGACACAATTGGACTGATTTTGATCTGGCCAATCATGAAGTCAATTTGATAGTTAACGATACTCCTTTACTTAAAGGCCGCGGTGATAAAGTAATGGGACATCCTCTTAATCCGCTTACCTGGCTGGCCAATATGCTTTCGCAACATGGTAAAGGATTAAAAGCAGGAGATTTTGTCACTACAGGCATCACAACTGAAATTTATCTGGGTAAGCTCGGTGATCAAATAGTTGCTGATTTTGGCTCTATCGGCTCAGTAGAATTTAGCTTCGAGTAAAATAATGCTCAATTTTAGAGAAAAGCTCCTGGAAAACAAGCCGCTTATTGGCACTTTGCTGACCATGCCGGTAGCGGCAGTATCAGAAACATTGTCCCGTGTGGGATTTGATTATCTCTGGATTGATATGGAGCACGCACCATTAACTTTGACTGATGTACAGAATCTCTTGCAAGGTATTACTGCACCCTGCTCAGGCCTGGTGCGTATTCCCGATAACGATGAAACCTGGATTAAGCAAGTGCTTGATCTTGGTCCGGACGGCATAATTGTTCCTCAAATAAAAACCAGGCAAGATGCTGAGCGGGCAGTTAAAGCAGCTAAATATCCCCCAGTTGGCACTCGCAGTGTCGGCATTGCCAGAGCACATACCTATGGCATGGACTTTGCCAATTATGTTTCTCAAGCCAACGAATCAACCGCCGTTATTTTGCAAATAGAGCATAAAGATGGTGTGCAAAATCTTGAGCATATACTGGCAGTGTCCGATATAGATGCTATTGTGATCGGCCCTTATGATTTATCAGGCAGTTTCGGCAAGCTCGGACAAGTAATAGATGAAGAAGTGCAAGCCGCTGTTGAAATAATCAAGAATTCGTGTGCGGTTCGTAAAATTCCCTGCGGCATTTTTGCATTAAATGCAGATGCAGCTTTAAGTTCTTTAAAACAAGAATTTCAACTGATAGCAGTTGGAGTAGATATCCATTATCTCTGGACTGCCGCTCAATCTGTTCTCAATACTGTTCACACCGAATAATTAATATTACTGATTATCTAACCTGCCGACATACAAACCAAGTTGGCAACTAATTCAATTGCAATTGGCCTGTAGCAGTAGCATTGGCGTCACTTACTTCATGTAAGTACTGAGCCAATCCGCCTTCCATAAGTGCTTGTACATCACTGAGAAAACGAGCAGCAGGGGCACCATCAATCAAGCGATGATCAAAGTTTAGCATTAGACTCATCATAGGACGAATTTCAGTTTGTCCATTGCGAGCTACTGCTTTTGGTTCGACAGCGCCTACACCAAAAGTAGACGTATTAACACAGGGTGGAATCAATCCCTTTATGCCATATTTACCAATTGAGCTGACGCCAAAAGAGGCCGGCATATAACGAAAACGTATCCAGGGAATAGCCAGCCCTAGTAAAATAATAAAACGGCGCAATAACCAGGGCATATGATTAAAGCGCTCTTGAATTGCTAATTGTGGTATATCAGCAATATCTCGTTCACTGTATGTTTGTAATTCGCAAGAAATTTCTACTAATGATTTGGTGTCAGGATCCTCTATGGTCCCTAAATAAACTGCCGGCTCACCGTCAACCAGCTTTTCCACCGTAAAACCAGCAACAATTCTGTTGATTACCATAGTTTGCCCCCAGGGCAATAAGGCGCAACGGCTGGCCGGGTGGCTGCATTGGGCAATGCCAATCGCCTTCAGGAGCAAGGCAGTAACAGTTATTCTTATACCTTGCATAGATAAGTTAAGACGCATGTTTTCTGCCCAGGTCATATCAATTTCGGCAAACAAATAAGTAGGTACTGAACCACGCTCTGCAATTTGTATAAGATCGAGGATATTCCAGCGCCGACGCTGGAACCAGCAGAGCGAAAAACTTTTTTGTGATTGCTTAGATTGGTTAGATGTCATTTTTAATCAACGGCTTGTAAAGAACATACCAACAATAACACATAAGTCTACTATCAAATATTAATCAGTTTATCAACTCAATCTGCGACGTACCGCTGCTCTTGTTAATAAAAATATGATTGGGAAACATTTCTTTGACGTCGGAGAAATGAGTGATCACTAATATGCGCGCAAAGTCCGGCTGAATGGAATTGATTGCTTTCACTAATTTATCACGAGAATAATCATCCTGCGAACCAAAACCCTCATCAATAATCAATGTCTCCAGCTTAGCGCCAGCCCGTCTGGCCAAAAGTCGGGACAAAGCAACGCGAATAGCAAAGTTGACTTTAAAGGCTTCACCACCGCTATATAATTCATAACTACGCCTGCCTAGCTCATCGCTAATTTCAATATCGAGAGTTTCAGCCATGCTGCCTGATTTATTTTTTTGCTGGGTAATAAGAGCAACATGCATTTTATTGTCAGCAAGGCGGCTAAGAATGCGATTAGCATCAATTTCAATTTCCGGTATAGCATTTTCAATGATAATAGCCTGAATACCTTTTTTGCCAAAACATTCTGCCAAAAAAGTAAAGTCATCGGCAGCAGCACGAGCATCGTTTAGCTGCGCTTTTTTCTCATCCAAATCGGCAGTTTCCTTTGCTGCTTGCTCAAGATTGGCGACGCTTTTGTCTGCCCACGCACAGCCAGCTCAAGATTGTTCTCGGCTTCCTCAAGGAGTGTTTTAATCGAAGCCAATTCGGTTCCTATCAACGCTGAATTATCCGTATGCCAATCGGCTGTTTGCAATTCTTGAGCAAGATTAGTCTGTTGATTGGTTTTGCCGGACAACCATTCTTGCGTCTGTTCTATATTTTTTCCTAAAGCAGGCAGCTCCGTTAAAGCTCGTTTGATATCTTTGTATTTTTCTACACCGGGCAATAAGGCATCGAGTTTTTCTTTAAGCTGGTTGTGCTTAATCTCGTCATAACCTATTTCTTGTAATTGTTTATCAAGATTACGTATAATATCACGGATGGCACCACCGTAAGACTCTTCAGCAAGAATCATCTGCACAGATTTAATTTTTTTGTCTAATTCAGGAGCGGCAAGATCTATATTATTCAACTCAGATAGATCTCTTTGTAGTTGATTATGGCGAGATTCAATACCCCTTTGGCTGCGAATTTGGGCTTGCAGGCTAGAATAAAGAGCAGGATCAAATTGCAAGACATTTAATTCATCGCCTAGCTTAATCAAACTGGATTTTTGCACAGCTGCATAATCATTTTTTTCATTCTGCTCTTGCAGTAATTCAATTTCTTGCGCCAGCTTTTGCTCGTTTTCCTTAGTTTCTTTAATTACTCTTGATTTTTCTTTAAATTGCCCTATTTGTTTATCAAGATCTTTCCTTGCCGATAATTCATTATTGAGCTGGCTATATTTGGCTCTCAAAACATTTCTTTCTTCTTCCAATTTGACTTGTTCATGCTCTAAAGCCACCGTATCGCCTTTAGTTTTAGCAATAACTTGCTCATAACGCTGAATTACGGCCGCACGGTCAACTATAATTGCTGAACAAAGAGGACAAACCGAGGAGTCAGCCGCTTTATTTAACTCTTCTATTTTACGAGCATGTTCGGCTTGATTTTTGCTTAAATCATCAATTTTTCTAGCAATATTTTCTATTTCAGTTTTTAACTGTTGTCCCCGGTCGGCAACAAACTGAAATTCTTTTTCTTTTTTCTCCAGTTCAGCTTCTTGGGTTTCTAATTCAGCCCTTTGTTTTTCAAGCAAACTGTCGCTTTCCAATATGGCTTTTAGTCCGGCTAATTGTTCTTTTTTCTGATCAATTTCTGCCTGCAGGCGAATTTGGGCTTCATCAACTGTTGCCTGCAAACCAACCATTCTTTGCGTGATTTGTGTATAAGCTTCTTGCTTGCGCGACAATTCTTCTTCACGACTAAGCAACTCTTGATATTGCTTATATTCACTGACAATTATATCTTGATTCTTTAAATCAGCCTGTAATTTTAGACGCCGTCGCAAAAGTTCATCAGCTTCTTTTTGCTTCTGTTTTAGCTCAAGCTCCAATTGCGCTCTCTCTTGAGAAAGTACGGATCGAGCCTCACTTTTTTGTTTTTCTAAATTTTGGACAGTAAAAGATTTTTCGTCAAATTCTTTCACAGCGGCAACAGTTTGTTCATAATGAACAAATTCACTTTCCGCCTTGCTCTGCTCATCTGCCAACTCTTTTAAATTATCAAAGCGCTGCTTCAATTCTTCCTTTTGTTTGCCTAGTTTACTGATTTCATCTGTCAGAGAAATAAGCTGGTTTTCTATGCTCTTTTTCTTATCAGAGCGCGCCTCAAATTCGTGCTGTTTTTTTTGTAATTGTAATAGCGCTACTTTCAGTTTATCCCTGTGTGCTCGAGCATTATCAACACGGACACTAAAGCTATATTTTTCATCTTCTAATTGTTTTATTTGCCCTTCTATTTCGGGTAATCGCACCAGTGAGCCCGCCAGCCATTCACATTTTTCTTTTAAAGGCTTGATTCTTTCTCGACAAAGCTCTTGCAAGCGATCAAAATCAGATAATCCTAGAATTTCACCAAGAATTTGTTTACGTTCCGCCGGCATTTTTTTGGCAAACTGATCAGCAGTGCCTTGCCTTAAATAAGCGCTATTGACAAAGGTTTGATAATCCATTTTCAAAAGCTGTCCAATTTTTTGCTGCGTTTCTTTAGTG
The DNA here is from genome assembly GCA_963847765.1 of Candidatus Melainabacteria bacterium. GTDB lineage: Bacteria > Cyanobacteriota > Vampirovibrionia > Obscuribacterales > Obscuribacteraceae > CAWKBA01. The sequence continues at coordinate 211,893 of CAWKBA010000005.1, forward strand.
CTGGCTGCAGTCAAACTCATCCACTGACACTGACTTTGTTTGCCGTTGCCATTGTCGCTACTTATGTGCAAATCGAGACTGCCTTTACTATTTACTTTGTCCCCGGAGCGAGAAGGACTGATTTGCCTGGAGCGCCTTATGCGGTACGTATTGCCTTCATGAGAAAAGACAACATCAACCCACATTTCTTTTTGCTCCTGGCGAATAAGCTTTTCGGAAGTCGCTCTTGCCTCTTCCCAAACAGCCCAGGTGACGGCATCAAGTAAAGCTGATTTGCCTGCCCCATTGGCGCCGCATAAGCAGGCAACACCAATTGAGCTTAAATCAAGGCGCGCATCAGCGTAACTCATGAAATTATGCAAATTGATGGATTGAAGGATCATGATATATAAATACGAAACACACCAGGCAAAAGTTCAAATTAGAGTACAAAATTTAATGCAGAAGCAATCAATAGCCATACTGATACTAATGTCGTATTTATGCCAGGGCATGGCCTCATTAATCTACCAGGTTAGCTGGGAGCAGGCAATGGAAAAGATTGTTGGCCTGGCTGTACCAACAATGGCCATGATAATTTCGTTATTCCTTTTGGGCATGGGATTAGGGGCGTTTCTGTTCAGCAAAGTCCGGCTTAATCATGTCCAGGCGGCACAGTTCTATGGCATCAATCAATTTTTGCTTTTTGCCCTGGGGCTTATTTTTGCCGGCAGCAGCGGTCTCAATTTTCTCTCTTGCTTGAGCGTAAACAATATAGATTGGCTGCCTTTTACTTATCTGATTAGATTGTCATTGTTGGGTCTATATTTGTTGCCTACAGCTATGCTTGTTGGGGCAGGTTTTCCGCTACTATTGTCCTTATCCGATTTTTACCAATTAAATTTAAGCGCCCGGCAAATATATTTATTCAATTTAATTGGTTCGGCAATTGGCGCCATGTTGACTGGATTTGTGCTATTGCCGCATATAGGCATAGCTAAAAGCACTATTGCGGCCGCAGTCATTCAACTGCTAGCTGGACTGCTAATAATCCCGGTTAGCCGACTTGGTAAATTGTCTTCACCGATTGAAAGTGAAGATAATCAGCCCATTCAGGATGCAGGCGGAGAACACGGGGAGGGAACACGGGCAGAGAACACGGACGCGCTCACGGGCGCCCCTACAGCCTCTCCCCTACAATTAATCATTATTGTTTCTGTGTCTGGATTTTTTAATATGTTCCTGGAGCTTATTTTTACTCGCTATTACAGCCTCATAATGGGGTCGTCAACCTGGGCTTATTCCCTTGTTTTAGTAATTATGCTGCTCGCTCTTGGGTGTGGAACATTTTTAACCGGTAAAACGGTTCAGTCCAGACTGACGATATCTCTATTGTTTTTGCTTGCTGGTGCCTGCCTTTTATTCACCTCGTTTTTTCTCTCTCAAATACCGTTTATATTTGCCGGCTTAAAATGCCGGATCGGATTTCTTCTCAGCAGTGCTCTTATTTTAATCAGTACAATATTTCCTGTCTGCCTTTGCCTGGGGGCAGTTTTACCTTGTTGTTTCAACGCCGCTGAAATGAAAGACAAACTTAGTCCGATAACACCGGGACAGATTTATGCTGCAAATTTATTTGCAGCCGTAACTGGTTGTCTTGTCGGTGGCATAATTGCTTTTCCCTTCCTCAATTTATTTTCCAATTATGCTATTTTCCTTGCCTTGACTTTAAGCGCTCTGGCTTTGCTTATCACAGGTGCAATTGTTTGCCTCCCCATTATTTTATCCAGCCAGAAAACTGTTTGGATTGCAGTGGCACTGCCAGTATTGCTTTGCCTGACATTATGGCCGTTAGTAACAACTAGATTACTCTGGAACGAAGCAGCACTAACAGCAGGATTGAATTATCTATCGCCGGCTGATTTAAAAGCAATTAAATGTTTGCCTGAAGCGGTTAATTTACCACTTTTGTTTTATAAAGAAGGGTTGAGCAGCACAGCTTCAGTAATGATAAACCGAAAGCTGAATGTTATCTGTCTAAAAACAGATGGGCAGATGGAGGCAGCTTTACCATGGAACCCCAGTTTGCCGGCTCCCAGCAGCGACGAAAAAACACAGATTATGCTGGGTCTTTTGCCGTCTGCTTATTGCCGCAATCACCCTGAAGACGCGTTTTTGCTTGGTTATGGCACAGGCATAACGGCTTGCTCTATATTGCTCAATACTGGTGTCAAAAATTTGACCGTAGCCGAGCTTGAACCGGCCGTTATTGAGGCCAGCAGCTTTTTCAGTCCCTATTACGGTCAAATTTTCAATTTAACTAAGACCACAAACAACAGCAAAATGCAAATCAAGGTCATGGATGGGCGCTGTCTTCTTTCTTTGCTCAATAAACGCTATGACATGATTGTCTGCCAGCCTGGCGAACCATCAAGAAGCAGTTGCGGGCATTTATACACGCTTGAATTCTGGCAACTGGCTAAAAGCCGGTTGCAGCCTGGTGGTGTTTTCTGTCAATGGCTGCCTCTTTACGCTATAGACCGCAGCAACTTAATAAGCTTATGCCGGACTTTTGTTTGTGTATTTCCCAACACTTTTGTTATCAAACCTGACCGTTCCGGCGACTTAATTTTGCTTGGCTTTAAAGACAACAAAATGCCCATCAATTGGCCGGCAGACATGAAACAGGCGCTGGTACAGCTGGGCATTGACGATATCAAACCCTGGTCTTTGCCGGATTGGTTAGCCAAATACAATCAAGTCGGCAAGCTTAATACAGACGATTTTCCTTTTGTGCAATATCGATTACAATCATTGCTTGCCGCCCAGGGCAATAACATAAATAGCGATATTGAAGCAATGTGCACTTTCAACTAGGATTCAATTCTTTGAGAATGGCCTGGTTTATAAAGCCCAATTCCAGTAATATCTCTTTCATGTCCTGCTGCGACTGTGCCGCCTGCAGCATAGCCGCACAAAATTGAGACAGTGTTATTAATCCGCCGCGTAAAAGAACCTGTCCAATCAGTACAGCCTGCAATTGTTTTTCACTAATAAATCCCTGCTTAATGAGAAAGCGTCCAAATTGCATTTCAGGCATAGCTTTGTGCATATCACAAGCTATATCAAGTTCTGCTTGTTCCAATACTCCGGCTGCTTGTAATAATTCACCTATGCGCCACGAGCTAGCCAGCGGTGACTGCTGCGTTGATCCGCTATCTAGAAACGAGTTATCATCGATAATCTCATAACTGCCGGTTTGTATTCCTAAGGCGCGTAGATCATAGTCAGTACGGGTAGCTGGATCAACCAGGATATCATGAGCAAACCAGAGCCCCTGCAATCTTTGTAACTGTACATCATTTTGCCCGCCTGCCGGCATATCACGCAGTAATTTTATAACCAGCTTGATAAAGCGCTTGTGAATTTCCTGTCCAGAGGTGTCTCTAAGCACTCCCAGCTGCTCGTATATATCGCCTGATTGTGCTAGATTATCGCTCACACTTGCCTGCTTACATTATTTCTTATTGCCTGTTTCATTCTATTATGAGCCACGAATCTATTTTTGCAATCGATAGCTTAAAAAGCGAAGCTGCTAAGTTAGAGATTAGTATAGCCGATGACCAGGCAAAGCAATTGGCCACTTATACACAAATGCTCATTGAATATAATGAGCACACCAATCTAGTTGGCAATGCCGCTCCGGAATGTTTGCTTTATGAGCATATCCTTGATTCACTTGCTCTTTTGCCAATCATCAAGCGTTTGCACGCTAACCAGAGCAGGGCTGCAAGTTTAATTGATATTGGTACCGGTGCCGGTTTTCCCGGGCTTGTTTTAGCCATAGCCAATGTGGATTTAAAAGTAACGGCCATTGATGCCACTAGCAAAAAGATTATATTTCTGCAAAGCGTTGTCGAGACACTAAATTTAAACAAGCAAGTAATGATTATCCAGGCGCGGGCAGAAGATATTGCTCACAGCAAAGCTTTTCGCAGTTCTTTTGATTATGCCACTTGCCGCGCTTTAGGGGCACTGCCTGCGGTGTGCGAGTTAACATTGCCTTTTTTAAAATCAGGCGGCTATGCTCTTTTACAAAGAGGCAGCAAACAAATAGAAGCTGAAAAAGCTCTGGCTCAAAAAGGTATTGCTCAGCTTGGAGCTGCTCTGGTTGAATCGATGCTGCTGGATCGTGACGTGCTGGGCAAAGACCATTATGTCCTGGTCTTCAAACAAGACAAACCAGTACCCTCCAGATATCCTCGCCCCTGGAATGAAATAAAAGCCAAGCCAATTTTTTAGACGCTACCACGTAGGCGGCTTTTTAACTATGTATCCATTAGAAAGTATGATTTGATTGGGAAGTTGAAAACGTTCATATTCGGCTGCTTCTATATTAAAATACCTGTGACATAGGTTTTTTAGTTCAGACCTACCTTTGCTCCTACCATAAGGAAAGGCACAGGCAATCAACTGCAAAGGGAACATCCGTCTAGCTACTTTTATGGCAGCAGACAAATCAGTATCACCAGAAATAATTACTGCGACGTCACAAGTTTTGTTTGCTAATTCCTCAATCAGATGGGCAGCGATATTCACATCTGTTTCTTTTTCTTCATCGGCCCCATCCCATCCGCTTGCATCGAGCTCGACATTTTACTTGTTTTTTCTTAAATTTACCCATAACCACGGTTACGCCGGTTTCTCGAAGTGCACGTATCAACTCATCATGCCTTTTTGGGGTTTGCGGATCTTTTGCATGGAACATAAAAGCTGAAAAATAATGTACATTTTGCAGCGTAGCATCATGTCCGAAAAGATGAAGATAATTAGAACACAAGCTCCTCAGATCAAGCCACTTACCATGGGTGATCCGACCACTCTCAATAGCATCGCAGATAGAGTAGTATAAGTTAAAGCCGTCTATAAAGAAACTAACCTTTTTTGGCATGGCAATAAAAAACCCCCGAGCCTTGACTCGGGGGGCCCAGACTCGCATCTGGGGGTGGCTGTTACTAATATAGCCCATTCAGCGTTATTTTTCACTACATAAAACCAGTTTTTAACTTAAATTTCGTCAACAAGCCCAGTCACAGCCACCTTAACAAATGATCGTGACAAAAACGTGGCAAAAATTCACTGTCAACCGTTCTATTGCGAAAAAACAGTCGGTTAACTGTCTGTTCCAGTCTTTCAGACTAATAAAACTCTTGTATAGTATCCCTAATTACGTCGTTAGGATAGGCTCATGTCAAAACTTTTTCCGACTGTTTTCGCAATTGTTTTATCGGCGTCCATAACAAGCTGTGGGCTCGGAGCTCCCACTTGGTTTTCTTGCATGGAAAAAGCCAGATCGGCGTGTGATGACAATGATTTTGCAAAATCAGATGAATGGTTGGGAAAAGCTACGCAGGAGGCAAAAAAATACAATATGAATCCATCTCGTTATTGGGGAATGTCTCCTTATTCACCAACAAGCATGCCAGGCGAACTAGCTACTCTGGCTGGTGTTTATGCTTACCACAAACATAAATTTGACAAAGCAGAAGACCTTTGTAAGCATGCTATTGCCATATCACCTGAGCCTAATTACAGGCGAGCCTTGGCTGACTTTTATGAAGAACAGGGAAAATATCAACAAGCAGAACAAATATTATTTGAACTACTAAAAGAAGCGGAGAACTCCTCGAACCAAGAAAACTACGCAAACGAACTCTGCAAGTCCGCTGAAGATCTAGCCGACTGCTATATGAAAACGAACAAATTATCCCAAGCCGAAGAACTCTACACAGAAGCACTGAAATGGGATCCGAATTCAGACTACCTCACGACTGTTCTGGGAAAAGTTTGCCTGCGGGTGGGACACATTGAAAAAGCGAAAGTGCTCTTTGAAAGAGTTCTAGCAGATAATGAGGGAGCCAGACATACATTAGACCGCACCGGAAGGCATGGAGCATCAGAAGCATTAAGTAACTTGGCAGATGTTTATTCTGCCGAGAAAAATTATCCAGAAGCCGAACGCCTATATAAAGAAGCCTTACAATTACCACTGGGTTTTTACCCATTCCCTGTCCAGGAAGAAATAGACTGCCGTCATCATTATGCTTTACTTCTACAGCAATGCCATAGAGAGTCAGAAAGCCAAAAGATGGAAGCATCAGCTGCTAGTCTTCAGAAGGCATTAAATTCAGGGCCCGAGCCCGTGGATAAACATTCGATGCTCACTATCTACCCATAAATTCTCGCCATTGCGCTCAAAGGCTGCATCATCAACAGGTATGAATTCCAATCCTATGCGGGGGATTTTTCTTCAACCAGCCAGCCTTCCGCAGCCACTTGAAAGTAAGCGCTTTGCCAGTCGTTATCAACTAATAATTCAAGCATTCGTCTGCGACTGGAAAATATATAACGGGCACGATTGGTGAGAGCGGTGACATCAACAAAATCCTCGGCAAATATGACATGATCAAGCTGCCGATACCATTCATTGCCGATAGGTGCCACTATATCCGCTACCATATTGCCGCTGTCCAAATTAACCGGATCCCTATCACTGTGAGGCGGGAAATATAACGTATATTGCCTGCTGTCAAAACCCAGACTTTCCAGGCTACCAAAGAGAGTGCCAGCTTCGTCTTTAATACGAAAACCATAGGCAGCGTAAGCGCGCATCTCATCGTCCCAGACTCTTTTCAAAGTATCTTTGACCAGGTCAAAATGCGGCTCCAATGCCCACATAGCTGAAGTTGGCAAATAAGATTTAGAAGGAACAACACGCCAGTTGCCGGCCTGATAACGCACAACATATTGATGCGTATCGGCCCAAGCCGTCATAATCACGCTTTTCCAGATATTATTATCCACATATACTTCTGCATAATTTTGCTTAAACCAGATATACCATTCGTCATAAGAATCATAAACACTGGCACGTTTTTTTAAACCTTCCCGCCATTCTTTTTCATCAGGCGAAGGGTCTTCGGCATGAAAAAATTCTTCCCAATAGGCAATCAGTACTGCCGGTTCAAGAGCCGTGCTTTCCAATCGGCCAAATTCTTCCTGCCACAGCCGGCGAATTAGTTTAAGCATGTCTTCACAGCGGCTATATGGGTTGGAGTCCTTATATTTTTCGCTGTGTCTTACCCAGTCAATACTGGCTCTAATTAAAAATGCAGGCAGCAATTGTCTGGTTTCTCCTGAAAAACAATTTTGTCTATATTAACTCATGCTGATGATTTAGCAGAAGATAATTTACCGCCAGGTAGTTTAGGGATAGATCCCTGATCAGTAGAATCCGGCTGCCGACCGGTTTCTATAATTAATTGGCACAAGTAATTAAATTTTTCTGCGTATTCACTGTCAGAAGCATATTCGTGCAAACTTTTATCCAGCCTCTGGCTCCAGTTGGAAGCATTATGTGTGCCTGGTAGATTGAAACGCTGCTTACTTCCCAGCAAATCAGTAATCATAAACACTGTCAGCCAGCAAGGTGAGTAAAGTAAGACACGGGAAAAAGCATAAGCCAATTCATTATTAAAGGCAAGTGGGGGCTTGTTTTCATCAAGATTTAAAAAACGCATCAATCTTTGTATTTCCAGCCAGCCTTCATGCCCGTCCTGGCCATGCCACCATTTTACCAATCCTTCATAATAGCCTGCCAGAGGTTCATTGTCATGCGTACCGTAAGTAGCCAGGCTCAAAGCAGGTAGTTTTGCAGCAGGTAAAAAAGAACGATCGCTTTCATCACGTTCAAAAATAGGGATGGCAAAGCCTGGTATGCCAAGTTTTTTAAGGGCAGGGCGTACATAAGCAGGTACAACGCCTAAATCTTCAGCAACCACAAAAGTATCACCGGCTGCTTGCAGGATGATTTTCAGTCTTGCCTCACCCTCCTGGCAATTACGCAAGACTGATTCTTTCGCATCATCACTTCCTGGTTTAAATTGGGGCAGGCGTCCACCGGTAATGGCAGCTGCCTGTTCAATGCTTAAATCGGCAAAGGTGGCATTTTGTTCGGGCAACCAGGGAAAGGCATAAATACGAAAAAAGCCGAGTACATGATCAAGGCGAAAGCCATGAAAATATGTTGTTACTTGCTTGACCCGACAGCGCCACCAGGCATAATTTTCTTGCTCATGCGCCTGCCAGTTATAAAGTGGTATGCCCCAATTTTGTCCCCAAACAGCTGTGAATTGATCGGCTTTAAAAAATTTCTCCGGTGGAGCACCACCTGACCAATTGAGATCAAATAAATGCCGGTTAGCCCAGACATCAGCGCTGTAGCGGCTGACACCAAAGGGAATATCACCCACCAACTGTACATTACACTCATCAGCATACGCTTTGACTTGAGCCCATTGTCTGTGGGCAATCCATTGCACATAAGCATAAAAAATGCAGTTTTGTTGAAATTGTTGATCGTGTAACAATAACAATCTGGCTGCAGCAATATTTTTTAAATCGTCTTCCCAGGTAGTCCACTGAGCATTGCCTTGTTTTCTGGCGACAATAGTTCGAAAGACAGTATAATCAGGCAGCCAGTTTTTGTTGTCCGCCTGAAAGCCTTCAAACTCATTTTTTAGCTCTTTATAATTATCCACTTGCTCTAATTGAAAGTGAGCAAAAGCCTTTTGCAACAAAAAATTTTTCTTGCTTTTTACGGCCGTATAGTCAATTGGGGCGGAGGCGTTAGCAGCATTTGCGGAAAGATCTAATTTAAGCCAATGTTCTTGTTTTAATCCTGGTACCATATCTGGTGCAGAAGGAGAAATATGGATAAAGACGGGATCAAGAGCCATTGAGCTTATGGCATTATAAGGGCTGTTGTCACCGCCAGTTTCATTAATTGGCAAAAGCTGCAAAACACCAAGGCAATATTGATGGCAAAAATCGATTGCCTGTTTGACCGCTTGTGTGTCACCAATGCCCAAATCATTCTGGCTGCGCAAAGCAAAAGCAGGAACAAGGATGCCGGCTAATTTTTTATCTATGTCGATAGACATTATATATGCCCTGCCTCGCTCTCACTGCGTTCGGCTCGACGGCCGTATAGACGTTCCATTCCGCACGGCTGAGCCGCCGCGCTTCACTTCACTATACCTCTGGACAATCTTCAATCTATGCTCAATCTTTTATAAACATGGTCAATATGTTTCACATAGGACTGTGCTTGAAAACACTGCTCAATCTCCGCTTCTGTAATCACCTTTGTAATCTCAGCATCAGCTAACAAATTACGTTTAAAATTGCCGTCAGGACGATTCCAGGCAGCCATAGCCTTGTCCTGAACAAGTTTATAAGCATCCTCCCGGCTCAATCCTTTTTCAACCAGTTTAAGCAAAAGAGATTGAGAAAAGACGACACCACCAAAATGATCAAGATTTTTAGCCATATTTTCAGGATAAACAAGCAAATCTTTGACAATACCGGCAAAGCGATGCAGCATATAATCAAGCAAAATTGTCGCGTCAGGAATAATAATTCTTTCCACTGAACTATTGCTGATGTCACGCTCATGCCAGAGGACAATATTTTCCATAGCTGCCAGGCTATAGCCACGCATAAGACGAGCCAGACCACATATATTTTCGCAACCAACCGGATTGCGTTTATGAGGCATGGCGGATGAGCCCTTTTGTCCGGGTGTAAAAGGCTCCTCCACCTCCAGAACTTCGCTTTTTTGTAAATGCCTGATTTCAGTGGCAAATTTATCCAGGCTGGAGGCAATTAATGCCAGAGTGCAAACAAAATGAGCATGCCGATCGCGCTGCACAATTTGTGTGGAAGCCGGTTCAACACCCAGTCCAAGCTGCGCGCAAACCTCCTCTTCTACTGCCGGAGAGATATTGGCATAGGTGCCAACAACGCCGCTAATTTTACCCACAGCCACTGATTGAATTGCTTCTTGCAAACGTTGTTTGTGCCGGCGCACTTCTGCCAACCAGACAGCCATTTTCCAACCAAAAGTAATCGGCTCAGCATGAACACCATGAGTGCGGCCAATTTGTATAGTATGTTTGTGCTTGCGAGCCAGGCTGACTATGGCTTCGTCAAGCTCGTTTAAATCTTGCTCAAGAATAGCACCCGCCTGCTTCAGTTGTAAGGCCAGTCCGGTATCTAAAACATCCGAACTCGTCATACCAAGATGAATGTAGCGCGCCGATTCACCCACATGTTCTTTGACACTGGTCAGGAAAGCTATAACATCATGTTTAACTTGTAATTCAATTTCTTTGATGCGCTCTACATCAAATTTGGACTTACTCTTTATTTCCTGCCAGGCAGCTTCAGGGATTTGACCAAGACCATTCAGTACCTTGCAAACTGCCAATTCCACCATCAGCCAGCTATTGAGTTTTGCTTCTTCCGTCCACAAATTACTCATTTGCGGACGAGCATAACGGTCAATCAAATTTGCCCCTCCAGATTACCCCAAATATCGTCTGCAGCGAAATATCAGCATAGCGCATTGCCAGCCGCGACGAGCATCCTAATACAAAACCTCAAGCTCGATTGGGCTAGTTGTCAAGTTGCATAATGAAACAGGTTTCATGAATTTCGGTTGCATTATAAAACCAATTGCTTATTTCCTTTTATATACACAGGCTGAATGAACGCCTGGAAGGGTGATTTTGATGCGCGATCCAAGGGATATTCAAAGTATGCCTTTTATCACTTACACTTATCGGTCACTGAAAAGTGTCTTTGAAAATAAGTGTCAGAGCCCTATCCATGCCAATAAGACAATAGCAACATTCATTCAAGACAGCGGGCGTTCATAAGACAAAACCTGCACAAATGTGCCAGAGTATTGAAGACAATAAATAGAGATGATTGGCAAAATCATTGACAAGCACCTTGGAGCAACCATGAATTTACTTGTTCCCGTTGATGTCTGGCAAGAAGAAACAAACGCTCACCTGGCGCAAGATCTAGGGCGCATGCTACCGCTTGGCCCAGGCAGTTGTTCTGGCCTATGCACTGCAAAGCCAACCGCATATCGAAAAGGCTGCTGCCGGTAAACATCCACCCGATTACTTTTATAGCGAGCTGGAAAAAAAGGCGAAAGCTCATCTAGACAATCTCACCAAAGAACTGAAGTCCGCATTGCGCAAGTGTGGAAACTGTTTTTGAGCATGGACAACCAGCCCAAATTATTGAGTCGGTCGCCAAGAAAAAAGGAACCGAATTGACTGTAGTCAGAGGATCAGCAGCCGGCATGTTAGAGTCTACTTTCCTTGGCAATACTATTAGCCAGGTAATTAAGCACAGCCACAATACTATTTTAGTGCTGCGCGCCGGTCCGGTCTTAAACCCTCTCAACAAAGTAATCATTGCTATGGATGGCTCGGATCAATCTAAAGAAGCATTGCGTCGGTTCTGCCACCTCTATGAAGGCATGAAACAAAAAATAGAAGTGGCGCTGGCTCATGTGGTCTCCATACCAGGGGCCTGGCGCTTTATTTCGCCTGTAGAATTTGTAGCCACTCTGGAAGACAATCTCGATATGGCAGGCAAGGCTATACTTGCCGAGGGAGAAGCACTGTTGCTTGCTTCAGGTTGGAAACCAAAAAAATTACCGGTGCCAATGATTGTGCGCACAGGTGATCCTGCTGCCGAACTGGATAGGCTGGCAGGTGAAATTGGTGCCGGATTAATTGTGCTTGGTGCTCAAGGAAAAACTGCCATACAAAGCTTTTTATTGGGCAGTGTCTCTGAGGCACTGGCTATCAAGTCATCTTTCCCTATTCTGGTTTTTAAATAAAACATTGCCAAAATCATTGATTTTACTGTTATTGCTGCTTCTTTGTTTTGTGCCGCTTAAAACCTATGCCGGCTCAAGCGAGATTACCGAGCTTGGTGAAGAGCAAGTCGATGAAAAACAAGAACTGGAAAAGATGAGGCAGGAACTCAATGATATTAAAGGCAGTATCAAAGAAGGGCTGGCCGGCATCAGCAAAGTCGATACCAATGCCCTGAAAAATCTGCAAGAATTTCATTTAATTTGCAAATCCGCCCGCTGTGAAATATCACCAGGCAAAACAGTTGATTGTCTTACCTACAACGGTATTTTGCCTGGTCCAACCATCAGAGTTAAGGAAGGACAATTAGTCCGCTTGATAGTACACAATCAATTAAATACACCCACCAGCTTGCATATACATGGCATGGTATTGCCGGCTTCAGTAGATGGTATACCTAACACAAAGACAGGACTGATCCAACCAGGACAAACTTACGTTTATCAATTTATTGCCAAACCAGTCGGTACTTACTGGTATCATCCTCAAATCATACATGCCGATCAAAAGAGCAAAGGTTTATATGGCGCCTTAATTGTCGAACCAGCCGGAGCTCCGGTTAAATCGGTTGATCAAGACTTAGTCCTTGTTTTAAGTGATATTGCTGGTGGATCGCATTCGATTTTTTATCTAATTAACGGCAAAACAGCACCGGCTATTCCAGCCATTGAAGTCAGCCAGGATTCACGTATAAGGTTAAGGCTAATCAATTGTGGACAGCACGCTGTACCCTTACATATAAGCGGTCATAAATTCGAAGTAGTGGCACTAAACGGTAATCTGGTGGGCGAGCAAACCGAGCGCGATACCATTACATTGGGCGTAAGCGATCGTCTTGATCTGGAATTTACAGCTAATAATCCCGGTGTCTGGTCATTAGGCTCAGAACTGGTTGAACAATCAAGCAATGACGGTCAATTCCCAGGTGGTATCGCTTGCGTGATTAAATATATCGATCGATAAGTTACTTAAATGGTCTCATGCAATTGAGATAGTTTTGCCTGCACCTGCTGCCTGGATATACTGGTATGCCGGCAAAAGATCTGCCAGCCAATTTCAATCACTTCTTCCCAATGCTCATAAAATATCTTTGGGTCTAGAAAGCCCTGCCCTAGATTATAGGAATAATCAGCAAGAATGGCTTTGGCTATGTCATGTTGCAATACATGCTGCAGATCAAACCATTGCTCAGACAATGCCAGCTCAAAGAGAGTATTTAACAGCTCTTTCTGGCTATAACGCTCTTGCGCTAATGTTCGTAATTGGGCGTCCATCATCTTTTAACTTATCATGAATGACAGTCCGGACGGCATTAAATGTGGGGCGGGCTCAGCAAGCCTCGCCCCTACAAGTCCTTAGAAGAACATCGTTCCGAAGCGGGCACAGCGGCAAACTTTTGAGATCAACCCGCCGTTAATAACGATAGGGGGGAATGCCGTATTGCGTGCGTAATTGCTGATCAAGGGCTTTGTTATTTTGATCAAGCAGCTCTAGATTTTGTTTACGCTCGATAAGTCCGCTGGCCAGTGGTTGTCCGGTAGCAGGATCAACAGCCAGTAGATCTTCTTGCAATTTTAAATAGTCTGAAAATAATCGGCGCGCATCACAAAAATATTGGTAATAGCCGCGATGTAATTGCTCAGTGGCAGGAATAAGTTGCAGCGTACTGAGCTGCTGGCAAGCAATTTGGTAACGTCTAACCAGATCCGTTAATAAACTTTGCCCTAATGTTTTGTCCTGCCCGGGCATAAAAAGGGCAAGCCCCCGGCTCAATACCTGATCAGCCTGCTGGCGTTCAGCCGGTGACATCTGGGCTGTGCGACGAATCTGATCGTATTGCATAAACCAGGATCTAATCGTATCAACATGAGTTTCCTGTCCTGCCCAGGATGTTCCTTTGCTGCCCGAACCATCAGACCAGGCAGGATTGTTTGTCTGGGACAAAACAACAGGGGAAGCAAGTAAGACAAAAGTAGCCAATAAACAAACAGGAAGGAACTTTTTATTTATAACATGCATACTTTTTATTTTAGCTCTTGCTCTGGTTTTCAGCAGAGTTTGCCTGTGTTCCTTTTTCTTCTTTTTCAACAAACTTGCCAAAGTAAAGCTGCCTGGCTCCCAGACCAAGTGTGATAACAACATATGCCAAAAGGATAACAATGAATACATCAGCAGTAGTATGGAAATTTTCCATGATTAACTTTTACTTCCCCTTTAACTAACCAGTATGAGGTATATATTCCAGCATATGCAAAAGACATCACATAAGATGGCATACAACAATGAGATTATAAACATTGAAAACTTTCCTGACTACCGCAATAGTAAACATGCTATAAAAATTGTGTTATTAGCGTGTACCACTAAACCGCAGATATCGCAAGGTAGGAGTAGTCATGGTAAGTCCCAATATCAATAACAGCAATATCAATAACAGAAGGGTCAGCATCATTAGTCTGTCTACAACAGGAGTGTTATTGCTGCATTTACCGGTTTATGCCGGGCCGCAATCTTTGCTTGATCCCTATGCCACTATTCAACCGCCGGCAGGACAGACAGAGAGCACGTCTCTAGGTGATCGTACTTCTGCAAAGAAGCCCGGTTTGGCCGGCAAACTTAAGACAGCCCGATCCTCCACCAAGAACACAACTGGACAGCCAGGCAACACCACTAATAATGCAGCCACCAATCCAGGCTTTCTCTCTGGCATTAAGGAAATTCAGCATGGCTGTATGACCAGCTTCAAAGCAACCGGACATGGAATTGTTAACGGCAGCAAATCGGCAGGAGCTAAGATTGCATCATTAGCCGCCAAAACTCCCCATGCTAAGAAACCAAAACCAGGCAGCCCCAAGACAGCAGCGGTAGGTAACACTCAAGCTACCGGCATCAACTCTGCCTTTACCCCTAATGGTACTGTCTCTGAGCTACCTGGAAAACCGCTAGGTCCTGTAGTCAACACATTGCCTAGCCCAGCCAAAAAAGCAAAGCCTTTAGCTGTTGGAACCGGCAAGAAAAACATTGTTGCTCGCACTTTTGACAAATTCAATGTTTTTGCTAAGTACAAAAAAGCCAAAAAAACGAATGCCAACATTGCTACTGCCAATGCTAATGCTGTGGCAAGATAGAATAAATTACACACGGACCTTGTTTAACAGGACTTTGGCTTTGTCGGCAAGAATGTTATTCATGGCCAGTTTCAAATCATCTGAAGCTTTAACCCAGAACTGGTTGCCGACGATGATGGTTTGATTGGCTTTGCCGGCAGGAAAATTTAACATTACTGGATCATCACCGCGCCAATTAGACAGAATATCTTTTAATTGCTGCAATTCGGCAAAAGACTGTTCTTTATTGAAATAAATGCTCACTATTGATGCATCAGCCAGATGACGTATGGATGAAGCCAGAATAGAAATATCTTCGTCACTTTTTTTCAATTTACCCTTGACCAGAACAAGCGATTGCGGAATTAAAACATCCGGCGGCAATGATTCAAGCAACTCGCCATAAGCAACAGCTTCTATCTGACCCAGCAAATCTTCCAGGCGAAAGATACCGATTAATTTATTCTGTTTAGTCAATTTCTTTTCACAAGTAGTAACCAGCCCACCAACAATAACAGTTGTGCCGTCGCTGCATTCTTGCAAATCAGCCAGGGTGTGAGTGGTCAGCCACTTCAGTCGATTGGCGACTCGCTTTAAAGGATGGCTGGTGATATAAAAGCCCATGAGCTCATGCTCCATGGTCTGCAATTCGCGTTCGTTAAATTCACTATTGTCACCGGTTAGCCCTTGTTCAATACTTATGCCCTGGTTGACAGCCAGACTGAACAAACTAATTTGCCCTGATGATTGCTCAAGTTGCCGCCGGCTATAAGTATCCACCAGGCGCTCAAGATTGGCCAATGCCTGCCGGCGAGTAATGCCCAGACTTAAACAAGCACCACACTTAATCAATGATTCAAGAGCCCGTTTATTGACTGCGCGCAAATCAATACGAGAAAGAAAATCTTGCATTGATTTGAATAAACCACCTGAATCACGCTGAGAAACAATATTATCAATGGCTGCCTGACCTATATTTTTTATAGCTGACAGTCCAAAACGAATGGATTTGCCATCGGCAGTAAAATCATGACCGGAGACATTAGCATCCGGCGGCAGAATATCAATATTCATAGATTGACATTCGGCTAAATAGATCTGCACTTTGTCTTTGTCAGCCGACACGCTCGACAATAATGCTGTCATATATTCAACCGGATAGTGAGTCTTAAGATATGCCGTCTGGTACGTGACCATGGCGTAAGCCTGGCTGTGCGATCTGTTAAAACAATACTCGGCAAATTGCACCATCATATTGAAGAGTTGATCGGCAACATATTGACTGACACCATTTTTAGTGCAGCCGGAAACAAACATCTCCCTTTGCTTTTCCATCTCCTCAGGCTTTTTCTTACCCATGGCTCGCCGCAACAAATCAGCCTGGCCAAGGCTGTAACCGGCTAAACTTTGCGCAATTTTCATTACTTGTTCTTGATAAACAATTTGTCCATATGTATCCTGCAAAATAGGCTCAAGCAATGGAGTTAAATAGGTAATGGGGGTTTTGCCGTTTTTACAATCGATAAATTTTTCTATCATGCCTGTATCAAGAGGGCCGGGACGATAAAGAGCTATTAGCGCTGATATGTCTTCCAGACTGCCTGGTTTCATATCACGCGCCACCTGTTTCATGCCTGAAGATGTTTCTAATTGAAATATACCGGCCAGATCACCATTGCTGATCGTTTGGAAAACCTGATCATCGTCTAAAGGTAAATTATCAATATCAATTTTAATGCCGTGCGTCTGTTCGATTACACGTACGGCTTTGTCAAGCATAGTCAAATTACGCAATCCCAGAAAATCCATTTTCACAAGACCAATGTGCTCCAGATCTTCCATGTAATATTGGGTTATCACTGTGCCGTCATTATTTCTTTGCAAAGGCACAATTTCTTCAAGCGGCACATCGGAAATGACAACGCCGGCAGCATGCATGCCAAAAGTTTTGTTGACACCTTCCAGCTTGCAAGCCAGATCTATGACTTGTTTGGCTTCAGGATTAGTGGCATAGACTTTTTTAAATTCAGGATGCTCGCCAAGCATTTCCGGCAATGGTGTAGGTTTGCCGCGCACTACCGGCACCATCTTCGCCAGTTTATTGGATTCAGAGTAAGGAAATTCAAGCACACGAGCCACGTCTTTCAAAACCGCTTTGCTGGTCATACGGTTAAATGTAATAATTTGCGCTACCTTGTCGTGACCGTATTTATCGGCTACATAACGAATAATTTCATCTCGCCGTTCAATGCAAAAATCAGTATCAATATCCGGCATAGAACGTCTTTCCGGATTAAGAAAACGCTCAAAGAGCAAGTTATAGCGTAAAGGATCAATATTAGTAATACCAAGAGCATAAGCAACCAGACTGCCGGCAGCAGAGCCACGGCCTGGGCCTACAGGAATACCGTTATTGCGGGCATATTGAATAAAATCGCCGACAATAAGAAAATACGACGCATAATTCATGTCATTAATGACTCTAAGCTCTGTTCTCACTCGCTCAACAAGATCATTACCAACTTGAGTAAAGCGTTTTTTCAGTCCATTAAAAACCAGCTCGTCCAGATATGTCTCAGCCGTATGCCCGGGCGGCACAGGGAATATCGGCAAACGTGAGTCACCGGCAAGTCTAATTGGCTCAATCTTATCGGCAATTTCAAGGGTGCTGCGCATAGCTTGCTCAACATGTTCATCGTCCAGATGATCACGAAAAAGAGCATACATTTCATCTCCGTTTTTTATGTATTCCCAACCGGTAAATTTCATCCTTTGATGATCAGTTACCAATTTGCCCATTTGAATGCAAAGTAAGCAATCATGAGCTACCGCATCTTCTTTGTTGGTAAAATGGCTATCATTAGTGGCTGCCAGTTTTATATTCAGTTCGGAGGCCAGCTGTATTAATTGCTGGTTTACCTTGCGGTCTTCAGGCATGCCATGATCTTGAATTTCCAGATAATAATTATCGGCAAAAATATCTTTAAACCAGCTGGCTGTTTGTCGTGCTTTTTCGTAGTCACTGCGCAAAAGATGCTGGCCAAGCTCAGAGCCAAGGCAGCCGGAAAGTACAATCAAGCCTTTGCTGTGCTCAGCCAGAATGTCTTTATTTATGCGTGGCTTATAATAAAAACCATCCAGGTGGGCACGTGAATTTAGCCAGAGAAGATTTCTATAACCATCTTTATTTTGTGCCAGAACAGTTAAGTGATAAAGTGGCTGCTTGGTAGATTTATCCTTAATATCCGGGCCATCAATAATATAGGCTTCACAGCCAAGGATAGGTTTAACGCCACCCATTTCATGGCAGGTTTTGGTTAATTCAATGGCGCCCGACATGACACCATGGTCAGTAATAGCCACAGCCGGCATATTGCTGCTTTTGGCCTTTTTGACCAGATCTTTGATTAAAGTGGCACCGTCAAGCAAACTATATTCAGTATGCAAATGCAACGGCACAAATGGGCGGGTAGTCATATCATATAGACGCTACTAAAGACTAAAAAGTTCAATTTCCTAAAAAAGCCCAGTTAAAAAACTGGGCTTTTTAACATTTAAAACCAAAAAACCACTCGGCTCATAGCCTTGTGGCATTAATTAATGGACTAATTCTTTTACGCGGGTATTAGCAGCTACGCGGGAGGGGCGTTTACGGAGATTAGAAACTCTATGTTCATGAATGTCTTCATCGGCATGCATTTGCAGCAATCTTTCTTTCAATTCTTCTTGTTCCAGCTTAGCTAAAGCTTGTCTACACCATAAACGCAAGGCCATTCGTTCGTCAACGGTTAATACTGTTTGTTCCATGTATATTTCTCCCTGGTTTCCGGCGCGATGCTTATTGACACAGCTATATAGCTATTGAATACAAGACTTTAGCGAATTGTATGTGCAGATTTGCTTAAGTAAAAGAGATCTGCATTATATGTAAAGTGTGTTTTAGTTAATAAACGCTTCCGACACAGACCGCTGCCCAGCCCCTGTCCATTGGCTTATGAAATACGCCCCGGGTATTGCAAGCAACGGCAACCAGACGTTAAATATAAACGGCACACCTGTCATAAACAAAAGCCAGCTCCAATAAAGAGGAGGAAAGCTTGCTTTCCTGATTAGGATTATGACGGCAAGAAGCACCAGAATAAGCCCTATGCCCGCAAGAATTGAGAACCCTGTGCCTAAATATAAATTACTATTCATATCTATAATAGTTAAATTCAATTTTTGGCACAGAGCTGCACAAGCTGTATAAAAAAAGAGATAAGTCATCCCCCATAAAAGCAATGATTTATTTTTGCTGTCCTTACGCTTCTTCTCACGCTGGTCACGCATTAGCAGAAAAATGCCGCTTATTAAGCAGACAACAAAAAATACTGCTGTGGGCGCTCTCAGGCTAGAAAAAAACAAGTCGAGATGCCGGTGGTTAATCAGGACTACAGGTATAATGCTTATCGCTGCACCATATAGAATACCAGTAATGACAGTCATCGCCTTATTCATTTATAGTTTATGGGCGACATTGCCTGCACCAAGTATTTTTAAACTTTCTTTGACCAGCCCCTCAACATCTTGAGCTAAGTTTGTGGCGTGATGCTGCTTTTTAATAGCCGTCAGAGTATGCATAATTTCAGCATATGAATACCCAAGACCGGCAAGAACAGTTCTCACCTCTTCATCAATAGCTAATTCGTGTGGAGAGCCAATTCTTTGAATATGTACACTGGCTATCAGGTTTTTTTCCTGCCAGGTTTCTATTTTTGTTTTCAATTCCAGAATAATACGTCCGGCCACTTTTGCCCCCACCCCTGGTGCCTGGCTAATCAAACGACTATCTTCTTGAATAATGGCTGCACATAGCTGTTCCGGTTTAAATGTACTAAGCAACGCTAAAGCCAGTTTAGGACCAATGCCGGAAACAGCAGTCAGCAACACAAAAAGCTCTTTTTCTTCCGCTTGCGCA
Organism: Candidatus Melainabacteria bacterium; assembly: GCA_963847765.1. GTDB lineage: Bacteria > Cyanobacteriota > Vampirovibrionia > Obscuribacterales > Obscuribacteraceae > CAWKBA01. Next base: position 231,737 of record CAWKBA010000005.1, read on the forward strand.
AAACCAAACAAAATGGCTTCCGATTCTTTAATAACAAAAATCGTATATATTTGCGCTTCTTCACCAATCTCCGGCAACACCGAAAAAGTCTGCTGCGACACTTGCATTTCCATACCAAAGCCGTGGCATTCCAGCACAAGACGGTGCGCCCCATGGCGCGCCATTTCTTTCTCTGCAATTATGCCTTTTATATATGCAAACATATATGCGCCCTCGTTCTTTGGCTGAATCTAATTTGGATAATACTGTATTAACAAACCCTAATCCGTATTCACACTATGGATTATCCCATAGCTTATAGATCCCTTTGCCACTAATATATCCATATGATACTTTCATAGAAAATGTGAGGAAAGTTGGCCAGTCAAGCAACTATAGAGAAGCCTGTTGTCTGTGTACCGAAAAGAGCAGAACTAAGTGCAGCACAGATGGCTACTGTATTACTGGTTGCCGGCACAGGCTTCTTAATTGACGTTTATGATATTGCCATTTTTTCTGTAGTCAGGATTCCCAGCCTCAAAAGTCTGGGTGTTCCGGCAGGACAAATATTTCCCACAGGCGTCCTTTTATTCAATTTGCAATTACTCGGCATTGTACTGGGGTCCCTTATCTGGGGAGTGATTGGGGACAAAAAAGGACGCAAATCGGCACTATTCGGCTCAATTTGTCTATATTCACTGGCTACGCTTTGTAATGGTTTCGCCACTTCCGTACCTGCTTATGCATTGCTTCGCTTTTTAGCCGGCATTGGGTTCCGCCGGAGAAGTCGGCGCTGCCATTACCATTGCCTCTGAGGTTACACCGGCCAAATATCGAGGTTATGCAACCGGTGCGGTAAGAGCATTTGGTTTATCAGGCGCATTACTGGCTAGTCTGGCTGGAGACAGATTACCATGGCGAATAGCCTATATTATTGCCGGGGCGGCAGGATTTCTTCTCTTATTTGTTCGAATGTCAATCAAAGAAACTGCCATCTTTGCCAACATTGTGCACGATCAAAGCATAGAACTGGGCAGCCTAAGGCTTTTATTTCTCGACAAAAGCCGGCTATTGCGTCTTACGCGCTGTATATTAGCAGCGGTGCCATACTGGTTCGTTGTCGGTGTAATAATTGCTTTCGCTCCGGAAATTTGTTCTAGAGCTGAGCATGGTGCAGTAATTGTCACTGTCGCCGCTGTAGTCTTTTCTGATTCAATCGGCCGTGTCATAGGAGAAATGTCCGGCGGTGCACTCAGTCAAATTTTACGCAAGAGAAAGCTGGCTATACTCATTTGTCTAAGCGGATGCGCGGCTCTCTGTCTTGCCATACTGAAAAGTTCTCCCAATCTATATGTACTGCTATGTATGCCGCTTGGACTTAGCATGGGTTTTTTTACAGTCGTTCTTACCAGCACAGCCGAGCAATTTGGCACAAATCTACGGTCATCAGCAACCTCGGTAGTAGCCAATTTTGTCAGAGCATCCGCTATCCCAATTACTCTTTTATTCAGTGCGCTTGCCGTTAATTTCGGCATGATCAATAGTGCCATTATCGTCGGCGGCCTTTGTTTCACAGCCGCCTTTATCTCAGTTCTTTTCATGGATGAAACATTTGCTCGCGATCTCAATTTTGTTGAGCGTTGAAATGAAAATTCAAGCCTTAGTTTTTGACGGTTTTGATGAATTAGATGTCTTTGGTGTTTATGAGCCGTTGAGAATGGCTGACTTAGATGTCAAATTAGTAAGTTTAGAACAGCAAGCAATTGTCGAGTCTTTTCACGGCATAAAAATCCAACCGGATGGTATTCTCGATCAAAAAAATAAACCAGATTTATTAATCGTACCTGGGGGTGGCTGGATAGCTCGCGCCAATCGCGGTGCTTGGGCGGAGGCAAAGAAAGGTAAAATCCTGGACATCCTCAAAGATTTTCATCAAGCTGGTGTTATTCTGGCATCTGTTTGTACAGGAGCAATGTTGTTGGCAAAAGCAGGGATATTACATGATCAACCGGCCACCACTCATCGTGAGGCAATCAAAGAATTAGAAGAAGCCGGCGCCCGGACAATGTCCGGTCGTGTTGTTGACGATGGCGACATTATCACCGCTAGCGGTATCACTTCCAGCCTTGATCTGGGATTATGGCTGATAGAAAGATTTGCTGATGCAGAAACTTCAGTCCAAATTGCAAAGCGGCTTGAATTTGAACGGAGAAGTTGATAATCTAGAAACATGCCGCAGACAAAATTTCTCAATAAGGTATTTAGTATCGCAGCTTGCTCACTGCTACTACCAATCTATTCAGCAAAGGCTTATCATATGAAAAATGAAAAGCATGAAATGATTATATCGCTGCCCGGCAAAGCTAAAGTCATCGACTTGACACAGCTTGTCAGCACAAGAGCACCCAGCTATGACGGCAAAGCTGGTGAATTTAAGTATCAAGTTCTTTCTTCCATAGCTAAAGACGGCTATGCTTCCGGAGAATTTTGCACACATGAGCATATTGGCACACATATGGACGCCCCGGCGCATTTTCATGAGGGCGCTAAGACTATCGCTCAACTAAACCCCGGCAGTCTTATATTGCCAATAATGGTAATCGATGTCAGAGCTGAGTCTAAGAAAAATCCTGACTATTTATTGACTGTTGAAAAAATAAAAGAATTAGAGAAAAAAACATCAATAACCAATCATGCCGCCATTTTGCTTTTAACCGGCTGGGATATGCGTTATTTTGTTGACGGTGAATATCGCAATGCTGACAGCAAAGGAGTGATGCATTTCCCTGGTTTCTCAAAAGAGTCTGCCCAATATTTAATTGATCATTATCATGCTCACGCTCTAGGTATAGATACCTTATCTATAGACTACGGTCCATCAGAGGAATTTGCCGTACACAAACTCGTACTGGGCAAAGGTTTATTTATGATTGAGAATCTGGCTAATCTTGATCAACTGCCGACAACTGGGGCTGTAGGCATATTCGCTCCACTAAAAATCGAAGGGGGCACCGGCAGCCCTGCTCGTGCTCTAGCACTGATACCTCAATAGAACAAATGAAGGACTGCCAACACTATGAAAAAACATATGCATCTAAATAAATTTATCGTAGTTCCGTGTTTATTGACCATGCTGCTGCTGCTTGCCTCTTCTGCAAATTCAAAAATGTATCAAGGACGAGGATCGAAGCCCGAGACTTCGTATATTATTTACATGCCTGATAAATTGGACATGAAAAAAAGACATCCGTGGATTTTGGCTTTATCACCTGACGGAAATGGCCGGGCGGCTGTCTCAGCTATGCGACAAGGCTGCGATGCGAACGGCTGGATTGTAGTTGCATCCAATAATAGTAAAAACGGAATAGACTTAAGAATTACCGAACCATTGATAGTGGATACGATCAATAGCGCCGTTCGCACACTAGCGGTTGATCCAGCTAAGATGTATGTAGGTGGCTTGTCCGGTGGATCAATGGTCTCTCACTATCTGGTCACCAGGTTTCCCAAATTAATCAAAGGCGCAGTAATTAATTGCGGGATGATCAGCAGAGACTGGGGGAAAAATCTTGGCTATCCATCCGGGAAAGACATGGTATTCATGACCAATCCGCAGGATTTTCGCTATAAAGAAATTCGTGAAGACTTTCAATATGTAAAAAGTCATGGTTGCAACGCTTGTTGGATAGAATTTCCCGGTGGACACGCCTGGGCGCCACCTCAATATTACTCAGCAGCCTTCAAATGGTTAAACCAACAGGCCAAGCTTCATAAATGAAAAGCAACACATTCCAGATCGCTAGGAATGAAACATAGATTCAGTCTATAAGATCTTCTTGTTTTAGCCAGTCCAGAATAAGAACATCTACCGGTGAGCTCTTGTCTCGATCGCTATGCTTCAACCAACGTATTTCTTCAATCTCTGAACTTGGCCTGAGTTCACCTTGATAATCGGCGAAATAACAAGTCATCCCCACCATTGTACCTGGCCGTTTACCGTGGGCCTGGGCTTCGAACAATCCAATATATTGCAGGCTTTGCGGAAGAATGCGGACATTTAATTCTTCGTAAATTTCTCTTGTTAAAGCTTCGCGATCTGCCTCTCCATTTTCGCGCTTACCACCTGGTATATAGTAAGTTTTTTTGCCCTTGGAGCGCGTAGATAAAACTTGTTTGTTTTTTATGTGTATCCAGGCTAGCTTGTCTATATATTCCATTGCATTGTCCGCTATTAATGCTGTTGATTGCCCATCATAAATCAATAATAGCGCAAATTAACAATGAAGAAGATAAAACCTCAAGGCGAGAGGATTTGAACCTCAGCTATATTGTCACCGATAGTGGGTTTAAACTCTTTCAGGGCGTAGATTCTTGTAGTTTAATAAATATCTTGTCTCGCGATAGAAGCTGGTTTATTCAAATTACGGACTGGTAGCGCGCTACCGATTGTGATATAATACGTGTATTGTCCAAAAATTCAGCTATGCAATAAGAGACTCAATATGCCGCATACTCGTATAAAGCCTATTAGCAAATTCCAGCGCTACCGCCGTAGCAAACAGTTGAAGGGAATGCGTCTGTTGCGCTTGTGGGTACCAGATCCGCATAGCGCGGAATTTAAAAAACAAATTAAGCGAGAGACGGCATTATTACGCAAGGCACCAGAACAACTAGAAGCAACTCGCTTTATTCAAGTCGCCATGGATTGGCCAAACTCGTGAAGCGTGGTGATATTGTTACAGTAGCAATACCGGGAGATTATGGTAAGCCTCGTCCAGCAGTTGTTGTACAGTCAAATGCAATTAGTGCTACCGATAGCGTGCTTGTCGGCTTAATTACCAGCACGCTTCGTGATTCGTCATTGATTAGACTTACCATAATGGCAAATCCAGAAAATAAGTTGAAAGTCACGTCGCAGATAATGACCGATAAGATAGTAGCCTTCCCTCGCCGCAAGTGTGGAAAAGTCATAGGACGGCTGAATAATGTGGAATTATTGGCCTTGAATCAGCTACTTTCCGTAATCCTTGGACTTGCCGACTGATTAGCGAGGTTGGCGGCCACCTTGCTCATTTACGGGAAGAACCAAATTCCGAATAAACCGATCAAGATCATAGACACACCACTTGCAACAAGAACTAGGGTTCTGGCTTTTGGATCCATTGGTAGCCCATAAATCCAACCTTCCAACTTTGGCTTATCATATATCCAGTGCCAACGCCGTAATCCCCCTACAATGAAGAGCACACCTATTGCTATTGCCAAATACCATTTAAAATGATGCGGAAGCCACTTAAAGTAATTTGGGATCATTAACGTTCATTCCCTGCGGCTTTATAAAATCGGGGCGAGAGGATTTGAACCTCCGGCCTTCCGCACCCGAAACGGACGCGCTACCAAGCTGCGCTACGCCCCGATTAGTAGATTTTAGCATAGTAGGGGCGGGGGTTTCAGCCGCAGGCTCGCACGGCAGTTTTATAGGGGCGGGGCGCAGCCTACAACGAAGAAACGATGCCCGTTATTCAGCCATCAGAGTAATATTGCCGCCGCTTTCATGCCCCTGGATGAGGGCTGCTTTAGCATGAGAAATAACGGTTTTGCCGTCGTTATCCATATTGTCCATAAACTGGCACAGTCCAATGCTTACGGTTACTCTAACAGGCTGGCTGCCGCCGGCAAAATCAGTACTTTGAATAAGAGTACGCGCACGTTCAGCAAATTCAATAGCGCCTTCTTTGTCTGTAACCGTCAAAACAACAGTGAATTCCGCTTCTCCGGTACGGGCTGCCACATCTGATGAACGCATTTGAGTAGAAACACGGCTGGCTATTTCAGCCAGTAATTTATCACTGGTTGGTTTGCCTATGGATCCCATCAGAGATTGGAAATTATCCAATTCCACCATAGCAATGGTAAATGGAATACCATAACGCCTTGCCTGCCGAATTGCAGTTTTAAGATATTCTTGTAAATAAAGAGGGCTTTTCAAATCAGTAAGCGGATCTGACAGAGAAAGGTTTGCCAGCAATTGCTCTTTTTCTTTCAATTTATCACGTAGCTCTTTCTGCTTCAGCTGTCCCTTGACGCGTAAAAGAAGCTCACGCGGATCAAAAGGTTTCAAGACAATATCGTAATCACTCAGCTCATCGTCGCTAAAGTTAATTGACTTGCTTGCCTGATCTCGGCTGCCTAAAAATATCAAGGGGACATCGCGGGTACGCTCGTCCGCTCGTAAACGGCTCATAACTTCCGCTCCGCTCATAAGGGGCATATTAATGTCAAGAACAATTATGTCAGGCATGTGCACCTTACAAGCAGCAATGGCCTTAAAGCCGTCATGTGCTACTACAACGGTATAACCTGCACTTTTCAACACTTCAGAAAGAACTAAAGTCAGTGATTGATCATCATCAACTACTAAAATATCAGCGCCGGTTTTCAACTGATTCATTCACTAAACTCTGGAGCATATTACTGCGACACAACCAATATTGTGATAATAACCGCTTGCCTTCTTTTCAACAACTACAAGACTCTTGCCGCCATAATAATAATCTGCGTATCATTAGGAAACAATTCCAGCTCAGCATTGGCAATGGAAATTATCTGACTGGACTCCATTAAGCCTGAGAGATCAATGATTTTGGCACCAGCAAATAAAACAATATTGGGAGCTGTTCTGCCGGCGTCCCCCCAGCTGGAGAGACGATTGACCACTTCTCCCAGAGAAGCTGTTATTAACCCCTTCTCGGCAAGAATGGTTTCGGCCTCCTGAGCTTGAAAACGGATGATACCCTTTGTATCAACCACGCGCACACCTGCATTTTTTATCGACCAGAAGTATGGACGCTTGTTATTACCTGCTCTATAGACAGTAAAATCGTTGGTTCTCAGATCTGCCTGCACGTCTTGCTGCGAAACACCCATAGATGCAGCTACTGTTTTTAGTGTTTCTTCAGCAGAAGCCGCTTTAACAAACGAATTTTGATCAATTATTGAAGTAGCACCTGTGGCAGTGGCGCGCACAATATTTGTTTGAGAATCGATTTCAACAAACACTTGTATAGAGGCTGGATCAACGCCCATTTGTTGCACAGCCATATATGCTTGCTGGCGCAATTTCAAGATATCTTCCTGGGACGGTTTTACAATTTGTCTTTCTACTGTCTCTTGCACCAAAGCCAGAGCAACACCAATTGCTGAAATGACATCGGCGTGTTCAGCCAGTTCAAAACGTGTTTTAAGTTTCTGAGCCAAATAAGGCACTATGGCCGCTGCACCACCACCACCACCATAAAGAACAAGGGCATGCCGGTTAAGTTTTCTCAATTTGATAAAGTCTTTAATTATAGGCATGCAGATAGCACTGGCCAATTCCATATAATCTCTAGCACAATCCACAGGCTGGCGCTTCAAAAATTTACTCAGAGCGGAAAACGCCTTTTCAACTGACTGTTTATTGCCGTAAGCAGGATCACCTTGTGATACTAAATTTAGATAATTAGCAGCACACGTGGTTGTAATCGCTATTTTCTTTTTGTCAGATGCAGCAGTGGTGGCACTGAGAACAATATAATCACTGGTATCGTTGGTTTTTGGCGCTATCAACTCCACATCAACCTCTGTAATATCATCAGTAAAAGCAGCATAACTGAGTCCAGCTATATGAGCACTGCGCGGGCCGACACGGTTAATTTTTTTGCCGTCACTGCGCGCAATTGATCCTCCTGCTACACCAGCCGTTTTTACATCTATTGTTCGCATATGCAAGCGATGACCACCAATTTCAGCATAACGCATATTGGCACGGCCGTTTTTAATTACTGAAATATCCGTGCTGGTACCGCCAACTTCTAAAAAGATGCCGTCAGAAATACGCAAAAACATCGTCGCCGCTGCCACACCAGCAGCCGGTCCGGACAGCATAGTGAGAATGGGGCGTTCACGCATGGACTTAATATCCATGACACCACCATCAGATCGCATGATCATCAAGGGCGCTTTTATGCCGGCTTCACGCACAGCTTTTTCTGTCATTGTTGCCGTTTCCAACATTTTCGGTATCATAGCTGCGTTCAGTGTGGCTGTGCGTGTTCTTGCCCTTAGTCCATATAGTTTGCTCACCACACTGCCGGCGGTAGCACATAAGCCCTGCTCTTTAGCAATAGAGAGAACAAATTCTTCATTTTTAGGATCATCCGCTGAAAAAGCTTCGCTAACTACAATGGCTTCTGCACCGGCCTGACGCAAAGAGTTTAGGGCTTTGATTATCTGCTCTTTATTGAGACCAGAGGCAGTATCAATAAATTGATGGCAGGTCTTCAGATAATGCCCATGCCCCAGTGCAATCCTGTCCATCTTCGTTTGCTGCAAGGATAACCAGGTAGTCGCGCCTTTTCCCATCCCCAGTATACCCACCATAGCCACATCACCTTCTAGCAGGGCATTAGTGGCCTGGGTGGTGCTATGAGCAATAAAAGCTACTTTTTCAGGACTGATCTCCAATTGCTTGAGCAATTTTGTTAAGCTTTCAACAACACCTTTGGCTACGCCAGATTGATCACTATGAGTAGTAGGAACTTTCACATACCCAAGTATTGTCAACGATTGACCATCAATAGCAACTGCATGGGTAAAAGTGCCTCCCACATCAATGCCTAATCGTACTGGTGAAGAAACAGTCATATCAAAGATATCCAAGCGAACAGGCTAAAATAAGCCCGCAAAGAGCAGCCGTCCAGGCATAAGGCAATGTTTTACGCAAAAGCAATTGGGTATTGATTCCCAGATAATTAGCAATCCATATGTTATGTGTGTTGGTCGGGTCACAAATGCCCTGTATCTGCCCGACAGAAAGCAGCATACTCATAATTGCCGAACCCGATAAAATGGCCGCTTTTTGCAATAATGATACCAGCCCGCTACCCATGCCCCAAATACTAAGCGGGCCCCGATATAACGACAGCGGTGCCAGCAGGGTAAAAACTGCTACATACTGCCATTTTTTTCTTGGTATGCAATCCTGCAATAATGGCGTTATATTATGAGCAAAAGCAGGATGCTGAACGGCTGTGATTAACATGCCTATGCCAATCATCAATACTACAGCCGGTATCACTGTCGTAATACCTTCAATAATCGACTGGTTTAAAACTTTAGTTGAGTCGGATCGCCAGGAAGAAAGAACAGCATAAACAATGCCAGCTACAAAGGCTGGAATAAAAGGCCATTGACAAAATAAGGCCAGGCACAGAGCCACAAAAGGTGTTAGATAAACAATAAATGGCAAATCAGTTTTTTTATAACGAGCACGAATAATAGCATGCACTACAAGCAGTCCTATAATAGCGGCAAAAACCTGAATAGAAATATGTTGCCATGAGTTTGAGGCAGCACCGCTGGTTGCCGCTTGCCCGACCAATAAATCCGTTTTTGGATAATGGACAATCAAAAAAGTACAGGCAGCAATCAAAACAGTAAAAAACCCGTAAAGTATATTTTTCTTTTCCTGCAATTCAACAACAAGAAAAATAATGATCAGGGTAAAAAGAACAAAGGCAAAATGAGAAACAAAATCAATGATCTGGTTTTTAGGAATACCTAAAACATCCATATAGAGCTGCCAACCGACTATATTAAACATGCCGCCCAGACTAATACCAAATAAAAATATTGCTCCTGCGGTTCGATTATTTATGCCCAATGACAATATCACCGGCAAAATGATAGTGCCGACCATGATGACAGCACCCAAGCCACCCAGGGTGGAAAACAAAAGGGCAGTAATAAGCAACAGGCTAAGACAGAGTAAAAAACGATTGTCACCGGCAAATTCTGCCACCAGCTTAACTATTGACTTGGCAATGCCTAATTTGTTTAACAGCTCAGCTAATACAGCCCCAAACATAGTAGTAGTATATGTGGTGGCAAGCTTTAAAGAGCCTTTGCCGATAATTTCACTGATAATATCATCCCCTGGCACACCACCAATTATTGAAAGAGCAACTGCCATAATCGGCAAAGCCAGAAGTGCCGAAATAGTTTTTCGGTAAATTAAAACAGCAATGAGCAGATAAACTAGTAATGAAATTATGCCGGTTAACATAGACAATCGTTGTACAGATGGGCAGAAAGCACAAATGTAAGCATAACTGAAAAAAATGGATCTTTAGTTTTCAAGCAGCAACAATAATACATATGAAAGAAGGACAGATAATCTGGCAGCCACAGGGCGAATATTTTAAAAGTCGTGTTGCTGATTTTGCTGCCGAGCATGGTATGGCACCTGAAGATTGGCGTCGGCTTATCGATAAATCGACAGAGAATATCGATTGGTTCTGGAATTATTTTCTGGCTTTTGCCGATATGCAATGGTCAAATCCCTATCAAACTTTATATGACCAGAGTCAAGGTTTACCCTGGACAAAGTGGTTTATTGGTGGACGAACTAATATTGCCTATAATTGCCTGGACTGGCATACACAAAAAATTCCCCAGCAGAAAACCAAACGCGAAAAAGTAGGTGCCGATCACCCAGTCCTGATCTGGGAAAATGAGTCTGGCGAATATCGTCAATTGACTTATGGTGAGCTTGATCTTTTGGCTGGCAAAGTGGCTTCTTTATTAAAACGGCTCGGTATAAACAGCGGTAACGCTGTCGGCATATATATGCCTATGACACCGGAAGTATTAGCAGTTTTATTTGGCTGTTTTAAAGCCGGCGCAGTGGCCGTGCCTGTTTTTAGTGGCTATGGTCTACAAGCTCTGGCTAAGCGTATGCTTGACGCGCAAGTAAAAGTTATTTTCACTGCCGACGGTGGCAGGCGCCGCGGCAAGTTATTAGAAATAAAAAGCGATGTTGATCAAATACACAATTTAGTGCCATCGTTAAAGCATGTAGTAATTTTAAAATATTGCCAGAATAAAATAAACTGGTTCAATGATTACGATATCTGGTTTGACGAAGCCATTAAATCATTAGAACCGGCACCGACAAAATACGATCTGCCGGCTGAGCATCCTTGTCTGTATCTATATACCTCAGGCACAACCGGCAAACCAAAAGGGACTGTGCACACGCATGCCGGTGCAATGTCCCAAATTGCTAAAGAAGTAGGATTGGTTTTCGATGTAACCAGCAAAGATAAGTTTTTCTGGTTGACAGACATTGGCTGGATGATGGGACCATGGGCAATGATTGGCGTTACCTACTGGGGCGGCACACTGGTTATGTATGATGGGGCAATAGATTATCCTCAGCCGGATCGTTTATGGCAATTTGTAGCTAAACATAAAATCAATACTCTGGGTATAAGTCCAACCGTTATTCGCGTTATAAAAGCACAAAGCGAAAACTTATTAGCTAAACACGATCTCTCTAGCCTAAGATTACTGGGATCTGTTGGAGAACCATGGGACTATGACACATATATGTGGTATTTCAACAAAGTCGGTAAAGGACGCTTACCGATAATGAATATTTCCGGCGGCACCGAACTAATTGGTTGCCTTTTGACACCGCTACCGACAATGCCGTTGACACCATGTTCTTTAGGCAGCAAAGCTCTGGCTATGGATGTAGATGTATTTGATGATAATGGCAACAGTCTCACTGATTCTATAGGACATTTAGTGCTAAAAAAACCAGCTCCTTCTTTAACCAAAGGATTTTTGGGTGATAAAAATAGATATTTAGAAACTTATTTTAGTCGATATCAAAATGTTTGGTATCACGGTGATTGGGCTAAAAAAGACAAAAATAATTTCTGGTATTTATATGGACGTTCTGATGACACAATAAAAATTGCCGGCAAACGCATTGGTCCTGGAGAAATCGAATCGGCTTTAATTGAACACCCGGCAGTGAACGAAGCAGCGGCCATAGGTGTGCCTGATGAAATTAAAGGTGAAGCTTTAGTGTGTTTTGTGGTTTTAAATCAAGTCGATTCCGCAGGGCGAACACGGGCGGACTCACGCCCGCTCCTACATGAACTCGAAAAAGAAATCAGCCAACATCTTGTTTCAAAATTAGGCTCAATATGCAAACCTAAATATTTGCACTTTGTTGATTCTTTGCCCAAAACACGCTCCGGAAAAATTGTTCGCCCAGCGATCAGAAAAAAATATCTGGGCGAAGAAATTACAGACTTATCTTCTATTGAAAACCAGGAAGCCTTACTAGCCATTGGCGAAGCTAAGAGCAAAATTAAATAATTTGCTTTCTTATTCCGGAAATGATGAAATAGTCGCAATAATGTAGGGGCTGATTGCATCACCACAAAGGAGTTCGCCCATATGAAGCTGTCAAATGTTATCGCGGTCTCAGTTCTGATTTGTCTTGCACAGTCATCATCCGTTTTAGCTGCAGATACTGAATGGAAGATTGATCCGGCTCATACAAAAGCTGGCTTTAGTGTCAGACATATGATGGTTTCCAATGTACATGGCGAGTTTGCTAAAGTTACAGGCACTGCTCATTATGATGGCAAGTCTCTAGCTACTAGTGATGTATCAGCCGTGATCGACACTGCTAGCATAGATACCAGTGAACCGCAGCGCGATCAACATCTTAAATCACCTGATTTTTTTGATGCCGCGCAATATCCAACTATTACTTTTAAATCTACAAAAGTTGAATCTCGTGGCGATGAGTTCAAAATTATTGGCGATCTCACTATGCACGGTGTCACAAAGCCAATAACATTGGTTGCCCAGGATTTACCACCACCAATTAAGGATCCACACGGCTTTTTAAGAACAGGTACAGCAGCAAAAGCAAAAATTAATCGCAAAGATTTCGGTTTAGCTTTCGACAAAGTTATGGACAATGGCGGCGCAATGGTTGGTGATGAAGTTGAAATAACCATTGAAGTCGAGTTAATTCAAAAACCAGCCACCGCCGAAAGCAAAAGTACGTTATAAATTTGATGCAAATCTTCGCATTGTAGGGGCGAGGCTTGCTGAGCCCATTGTTCATAAGCATGTCGACGTATCGCCGGGCGGCTAAAGCCGCCCCTACAAATTCTATGCAGACCGTCATTCCGTCCCGAGCGGATGCAATCCGCCCCTACATTCCTGCCATTCTGAGGCTATGAACGCTGCTTAATGGGAAGCACTACAAACATATTAAAGCCAGCATAAATAAACAAGTTAATAGTAGGTATCCTAAGAGGGTTTTTTTCTTCGTTTTTAGAAAGCAGCAAATTTGAATTAGCGCTTGAGTAAATAAACCTGCCTCTGCTATACCGAATCCAATAAATCTATTCAAATGGAGCTGTTGATGAAAGAAAAATATTCCTGTTGCTATTATAATCACAAAGGCCGCTTTTTTATTTAGGCTGTTGAGTTCTTCTAAAGATCTGCCTGACAGACATTTGCAGAGATTGATCATTTCAATCTTTAACTCAACGCTGTCGCCGAAGCGGTGCGGTCGGCTTTATCAAGAGCGGTGACGCGAAGCACGCGCGAGCGGCCGGCTTCAAGAACAAATAAAGCACCGTCTAAACCAAATGCGATACCAGTTGGATTGACTAGACCAGAGAGGAAAATTTCACTTTTACCTTCGCGGTTAACGCGCATAACATTGCCGGCGCGTCCAGCGGTTACATATAATCTGCCCAGGCTGTCCATGGCCATATTGCCATCAAAACCATCGGCAAAGTTAAATGCTTCCGGCGGTGCCACTATCACTCTGGCCAGCTCACGCCCATTTAAAGAGTGTTTCACTGCCATACCGGTGGCATGTTCCAGACCCCAGAGAAAGTTTTCTTGATCTACGAGCAAGCCTTGCGTGCCTTGCTGCGATCCGGACAACAACACATCATATTCACCATCTATTTGTACTTTAAAAATGCCGCCGGCATTGCCAGGAAAATTAGATACATACATTTCTTCTTGCGGTCCTAATACTAAATCAGCCAAAAATGTGCCGCCACCGGTTAATCTGCCGTCCAGTTGCGCCAGGACTCGGCCGCTTTTGCTGGGATCGATATGATAAATGGTGCCTTGTATGGTGGCAACATACAGAACACCGCGGCTATCAAAACGCAAACTGGCAATAGTGTTATTGCCGCGTATGCGCGCATATTCAATTAACTGACCGCCTTGTTCTATAAACCAGATACTACCTTCGCAGGCAAAATAAATGCCGCCTGGACCAAGTGTCAGCCGCGAAAAGCGATTAGCAGCAGAAGCATTCAGTTGAGAAAGAACTCTTACGCCATAGCCTTTGGGTGTGTCGGGTAAATCAATGACAGACGGCAAAGTCGATACCGCCTTGCTTTCTTGTCTATCTTCTATACTGGTCAACTCATCTTCATCACCAATTTCAGAAGAAGTAATATCAATGTGTAATACCAGGTGCAAAGGCACAAGTATGCGGCGAACATGTATTTGCCCATCATTTTCATGCGAATAAGATTCAATGTCTATGTGATCATGATCAACACTCAATACCCGCCCCGTAACAGTGTTATGACAACCCATGCCATACCAGATTTGAATTTTCTGGCGGCTTTCCACAAATGTTTGTAGCCTGGTTCTAAAACTCATGATTTCACTACTCCTTGGAAGACTGGGGATCAAGCCAGCTTGACCGATCAACAATTAAAGCGTGATTCCAGAAACGCTCCAGGTTATAAAGCGAGCGCTCACGCTCCTGCAACACATGAACAATAATGTGCCCAAAATCAAGCAGCACCCATCTGCCTTCCATTTTTCCTTCCACTGTGTGAGCACGATAACCAAGACGAGCCAGGGTGTGTTCTATATTGTCAACAATAGCTTTAACCTGAGTTGGTGAACTGGCCCCACAGATAACAAAGAAGTCAGCTAAAACAGTAACTTTGCGCACATCCATAACTATGGTGCTAAGAGCCTTTTTGCTTTCAGCTACATTGGCTGCCGCATAAGCTGCCTTGCGCGGAGAGGCAAGACCGTTATCGGCTAATTGAGAATGAGGTTGAGCACTGACAGCCATAATACCTATGCGTCCATTTAACCTTTTATTAGTATTGTTGTTCCCATTTATTTGCTCATGTAGACAGTGTGACAAAAGAATTTTTTTGCAGATTTTATGCAGAATCTCTTGTTTAAGGCAAGCTGGTACTGTATTCTTGCCCATTACTTGGGGTTTATGGCAGTATTTTTGACCTGTAGTCAAACGGGAGGAAGCACGTGAATAAAGCAGAATTAGCCGCTGAAATTGCTACTCGCACAAACAATACAAAAAAAGCAGTAGAAGAAATCTTGGCAACATTAACAGAAGTAGTCACAGAAGTGGTTACAAAAGGCGATCGGGTAACACTGGTTGGCTTCGGTACTTTCGAACGTCGCAAACGCAATGCTCGTGAAACTAATAATCCACAAAAGCCTGGTGAAAAGATTAAGGTACCGGCAAAAATGGTGCCGGCTTTTGCCCCTGGTAAAGAATTTAAGGAAAGAGTAGATCGTAAATAATTCTATTCCTTACAAAATAAGTTAAAAGGAAGGCTCTGTCCTTCCTTTTTTTGTTAATTATCAAGGGTAGTAAGTTCATAAAGTTATGTTACATAAGGGTTTGCGGCTTTTCTGCCGATTTAATGTTTGCTATTGTTTGTTATTAAATCCAAAAGCATAGATGCTTCTTGATTATCAGGATTGATATTAATAACTCTGTTTACTGTTGTTCGGGCAGATTGCCACTCACCACCAGCTGCTTGCAGGCGAGCTAACTTAAGCAGGATTGGCATGTCTGTCGGTGTCATTAAAAGTAATTTTTCGTAAGTGGAGCGAGCTAATTGTAAGTCCCCGGAGCCTTTGCTGATGAAGCCAATGCTGCTAAAGCAGCAATGCCTAAAGTTGAATTCTCTTCGTTATGCTGATTAAGCAATTCACTGGCCAGTTTAAGTTGCAGTACTGAATATTTGTAATTACCAAGCAATGCTTCGTCAGTACCACTGTCATAAAGTTGATAAGCACGCGCGATTATTGAGTTTCGGTTTTGGTTAAACTTGTTTTCTTCAGCTGCCCTGGCTTGTGCTTGCGCAGCCGCTGCTGCCTCTTCAGGGGTAATTTTCTTGTGGGTGATTTTCCTGTAATGCTTACTGTGCGGATACGGGCTCATAAATTTCGCCCCTACATGCTTTTTTTTTCAGATGCGCCGTGACAGGCACAGATAAAAGATAAACTAGGGAGCTGATGAGAAGATAAAGTACAGCCCTTTTTAGGCAGCCAGTGTTTTTATACTGTGACAGGATGCTCAAATTTTTCTCTTTCTTGCGCACTGACACCTTTGATGGTCAGATTAACTCGGTGGCGCTCATCAATCTCACGCACTTTCACAATTACTTCCTGTCCGACTGATACCACATCTTCAACTTTTTCAACCCGCCGATCTTCCAATTGTGAAATGTGCACCATGCCTTCTTTGCCGGGCAAAATCTCAACAAAACAACCAACAGGTATGATTCTAGTTACACGCCCTCGATAAACAACACCAACCTCAACTTTTTTTAGCAGGTTCAAAATTGTGTCACGAGCTGTTTCGCCGCCCTTGCCCTCTACACTGGCAATCAATATAGTGCCGTCGTCTTCAATATCAATAGTGGCGCCCGTCTCCTCTATAATGCGGCGAATCATTTTGCCGCCCGGGCCAATAACCGTACCAATGTCCTCTTGATCAATTTGTAAGGTAATAATTCTAGGCGCCCAGCGCGATAACTCGGCTCTAGCTCCGGGCAACGCCGCTTCCATTTTTTCAATTATGTGAATGCGTCCACGTTTTGCCTGTTCAAGAGCCACTTTCATAATAGCAAGCGAAATCCCTTCGATTTTTATATCCATTTGCAAGGCTGTAATACCATCCCTGGTGCCGGCCACTTTAAAATCCATATCACCAAGAAAGTCTTCCAGTCCCTGGATATCGGACAAAACAGCAAAGCGATCTCCTTCCAAAATTAATCCCATGGCAATGCCGCCTATGGTTTCAGCAATAGGAGCACCAGCGTCCATGAGAGCCAGACTTGAGCCACATGTAGAAGCCATGCTCGTCGAGCCATTAGATTCCAGCACTTCCGAGACTACACGGATTGTATAAGGGAATTTATCCAGTCCTGGTAGAGCCGGTATCAATGCCCGCTCGGCCAGAGCACCATGTCCAATTTCACGGCGTCCTGGACCGCGATTAGGCTTAACTTCACCAACCGAAAAACCAGGAAAATTGTAGTGATGCATGTAACGTTTTTCTTTTTGCGGATCGATTGAGTCAAGGCGTTGAGCATCATCACCAACTCCCAGAGTGGCTACAGAAAGCACCTGAGTAGTGCCGCGTGTAAATAGCGCACTGCCATGCGCACGCGGCAACAAGCCTGTTTCGACGGTAATCGGCCTGACTTCATCAAAACGCCTGCCATCAGCACGCAAACCAACATCTAAAACCTGAGCTCGCATCAATTGCGCTTCATGCTCTTCCAGATAATAAGCCACCTGGGCTTTGCTTATCTCTTTAAGCGGATCTTCATCCGGCAATGCTGCTATAGCATCAAGCACCGCTTGCTTAGCTTCAGAAACAAGAGTATTGCGCACTACCTTGTCAGTGACTGAGTTCATGGACGCTTTGAGCTTCTCAGTTGCTTTTTCAGCAATCAATGTTTGCAGAGCTTCATTCACTGCAGGCGGCTGCCATGGACGTTCTCGCACACCGGTTTTTTTGAAAAAGGCACGTTGTGCCTCAATTTGCTTTTTGATTTGTTGATGGGCAAAATCAATAGCAGCAAGAATATCTTTTTCCGAAACCATCTTGCAGCCTGCTTCTACCATCATAATTGATGTTTCTGTGCCGGCTATAACCATATCCATATCACTGTCATTTATTTGCTCATAGCCGGGGTTGGCGATAAATTGCCCATTGATGCGAGCCACTCGTACAGCCCCTACCGGACCTTTAAAGGGCAATCCGGCCAGACCAATAGCTACAGAGGCGCCAAGCATGGACAGAATGTCAGTAGGATTGTCATCATCAGCACTCATGGCTATAGCCATAATCTGCACGTCATTGCAATAACCTTTGTCAAATAGTGGCCGCATAGGGCGATCAATTAAGCGACTGGTTAATATGGACTTATCCGGTGCTTTGCCTTCGCGGCGACCGAAACTGCCAGGCACGCGGCCAACAGCATAAAGCTTCTCTTCATAATCAACCGTCAAAGGCAAGAAATCTACACCTTCACGCGGTTCCGGACTTTCCGTACAAGTAACCAGGACTACCGTATCACCACAGGCAATCTCGCAGGCGCCGCCGGCCTGTTTAGCCATACGTCCGGTACGGATAGTAATTGTTTTGTCATCAATTTGCACAACTGTTTCATGAACTTGAACAGCATTTTCAGATCCCACTTTCTTCTCTCCTTCACTTCATTATTACTTCATTTTTTACTTAGCAGCCACAGGCCTGCGACACGCTGCTACGTTAAAACAAAGGCAACCGAGACAGCCTCTGCCAGCGCCAATAGATAGACAATGCTTAGCGTCTCAGCCCTAACTTATCTATTAAATTGCGATAGCGCTCAGGGCTTTCTTCAGAAAGATATTTGAGCAAGCGCCGCCGTTTGCCCACCATCATTAAAAGACCACGTCGGCTGTGAAAGTCTTTTTTATTGGTGCGCAAGTGCTCAGTAAGCTCATTGATTCTTGCGGTTAACAAAGCAATTTGCACTTCTGGTGAACCAGTGTCTTTATTGTGCAAACGCTGTTTGGCTATCGTTTCTTTTTTCTTTTCCAGTAACAAAACCATTCTGACAATTTCCTAATCTGTTTTTTATAACTAAATGCCGACAAATAATATCATAGCAGCCCCCTGTTGACAGCCAGGCAAGCGGTATATGTTACTGGATTGTCTAGATAGCGGTTACTACTTCTTTTGTAATTCAGGCTTCCATTCATCAAGAATGGCACCTTCAACTGGGCAAACAGACAGGCACGCGCCACAGTCAATACAAGTAGCATCATCTATATAAGTAAATTTGTGCCCTTTAGGGTTGGTTTTCCCTTCCGCCCAGTGAATACACTCTACAGGGCAAACTGGAATGCAATCGCCTATTCCCTCACAAACGTCAGCAACAATGGTATATGACATTTGGCAAACTCCTCAAAATCCTCACCCTTACTAATAGATACTCTTTAAATAAAGCATGCCTGAAGCAAGCCATGCTAATCGACAACTACCTTACTCATTTTTCTTAACATACAATATAAGCGCTGCCTCGGCTTCGCTTCGCTCGCCTCAACGCGCACGACGGCATCTAAGTGATGCCGTCAGAGTCCATGCCCCCGCCTGCTCCCCGCAGCCGTTCGCGTCACTATCTCCTTTCTTCTTAATGAGTGCTGTCGTCTAAATTTCTTTGTATGATTGACTTCAGAATGGGGAAAATAACTATTTACAGGAATAATGGCAATTTGCTTGGCTATTTTTGCCAGGCACAAGTAGAACGTTTTGGTGAAAATGAATATGCCATCAAGGGCATTTTCTACGCAGCCGATGGAACAGTAGCGGACAAAGTGAATTTTAATCCTCAATCCTGCCCTTATTCAGGCACAGCTGAAGACATTACTGAAGCTATCCATAAACAATTGACCAATATTTATATTCAGCGTGGCCGGCAACCAATAGTTATGACTGCTTTAGGCATAAGTGACTAACCGGAAAGCTGCGGCAGGGCTTATAAATGTAATAGAGCAGCCAACTGGCTGCTCTATTTAAGAAATGGACACCTCATTATTATGTTGACCAGGGCTTGAGCGGGGGTTAGTACTGGTCATTTCTTTGGCGGGTGCTTGTTGAGGTATCCTTCTACTGCAGGGTTACATTTTATTTATAGCAATGAATAAAGAGCCACTGTTTTAAGGAAACCAGTACATTCTTACAGTCTTTCTTATATTCAAAAGAAGCTATTATTAATGATAGGTTATTTATAATCTACCAACAGTACTTAATTTAATAATTTCAGGCGCAGATGCAAATTTAAAATTGATATGGTTAATAATCAAAAAACCTGGTCACAGGACAGACGCCTTGTCTTGCTTGCCGCTAGCAAGGAAAACGAGATTGCTCTTTGCCTGGAGGCTATTAAAAGTCAGGCGCCTCTATTTGCCGTAGATGTGGTCAATAGTGGACAACAAGCATTGTCCGCCTTGAAAAAAGCACATTACGACCTTATAGTAACGGACTTCGAGCTACCCGATATCGATGGCGAGCCATTGATTAAATCTTTACGTGACCAGAACCCCCATTGCCCAATTATTGTCATGACTATAAGCGACAGCGCCGAGTTGGCATTTAAGGTACTGGTTGCCGGAGCAAGTGATTATTTGCCCAAAATAGGTTCTTACCAGACTTTTCTACCGCGAACACTAATCACGAATTTGCAAAGAGCCATGCTGCTTGAAAATCTGCGCGAAACTTACAAAAAAGTCGAACAATCATCTAAAGATGAAGCCTTATTGAACAGGCTCATTATTGCCATCCATGGATCATTAGATCTTGATGACATTATTGACAAGGCAGCCCAGAGCATTGCCATTGAATTTCATGCGTCCCGAACTATTATTTGCACTATCTCCGACAGTCTGGATAAGTTTAAGATTGCCCGCCAGGTTACAGCTCCCTCTCTCGATTTAGTCTCGGAAAAAGTCTTATATTGGCTCGTTATCATGACCTGCTGCTCGACGTCGGAGAAAGAAGTCCACTGGTAGTCAATCAAGATGATAGTTTTGCTTTTGCTTGTGATGTACAGCCGGACATGGTCAGTTATCATATAAAGTGCATGCTCATGGTGCCACTTCTATACCGGGGGCGCTTATTGGGTTTTATGCACCTGGATGATTGCTCAGAAATGAGGGTCTGGACCCCGGCTCAAATCAATCTACTGTCGCGTATAGCCAATCAATTGGCCATTGCCATGAGTCAAGCCAGGCTTTATCACATAGTGGAGACACAAAGCCGCAGTATCGATAAATTGACAGAGCTCTGCTCCCAATTAAACAATGTTGTTAATTCCACCCGCCAGTTAACGGAAAAACAAGAAGGACAAGAGAGAGTAAGGGTAAAATTGAGCGCTCGTGAAATTGAAGTTCTGCAAAAAGTAGCTCAGGGACTGTCCAACAAAGAAGTGGCTGAATCGTTGCATATTACCGAAGGCACTACAGAGGTGCATGTTTCCAGGCTGCGCAAAAAGCTTAATCTGGGCAGCCGGGCAGCGCTAGTTCGCTATGCTTACGAAAATCACCTTATTTCGTGAATATGGCAGCAGCAATAAAAGCAACAAAAAAAAATTCGCGCCGGCTTAAAGATGCAAACACTGATCGAGCCGGTTTAAAACTACTGACTATAAGAGCAACTTTTGTTGGTTTCTGGCTTTTTTGCTGCGGCATAATTTTTCTGATTGCCATTCTTACTGATATCAACTGGACACGACCTAATCTTGAAGACTTTATCGGGCAATCTCTTCATCGCAACGTTAAACTTGGCCGCCTATACTGGCACTTTGGCTTCAAGGGATTGACCGTACAAACTTCTCGCCTCCTGGTAGCCGAACACTCAGGCGAGCCGTTTTTGATGGCCGGCAATTGTGAAATAGGTTTTTCCTTCTGGCCTTTATTGTGCGGACAAGGACAAATTCATCATTTTGATTTGCAAAACGTACTTTTTATGGCCGTCCATACCGGAGAACATACCTGGAATTTTGACGATTTACTGGTGGCGTGCCCAGAGGTTAATTTTGTCGATTCTCATCATGGGCATGTATTTGTAATTGATCGCCAGCCTGTTAGAAGCAATAGATTCCCGGACACAGAATTAAACGACGTGGAAATAAAGCTGCACAGAGCCGGTAATTTCACACCAGCACAGACAAGCATTTCCTTTGCCTTACCAGCTGAAAATAATCGTACTCGCTTTCACTTTGCCGGTTATATGTGGGACCAGAATCAACAATGGTGGCAAAGCCAATGTCATTTTCATCTTGATTGCCAGCATTTTAGTTTACAGAACTGGCAGGCATTAGTGGCAGCAATTTCAGGAAACAAACAAAGCTCTTCCTGGTCAAACCTTGCTTTTAATCCTTTTATCAGTGCTATACAAACGTGGAGTAAAACTACAGGCGCCAGACAGATTGGATCAGCCAAATCCGGTCTGTTTGATATCACCGCCGAAGCTGATGGTGTGCCGAGCAAAAAATTGAATATGAACTGGCAAGGCAAGGCCTACCAGCTTACTTATATGCAGCCTGATCGAACAATCATTACTTTGCCTGAGATATCTTCTTCAGCAGAACTGGAATTGACAAACAATCACTTGCGAGCAAAAAAATTAAATATCCGCATGCCGGACGACGAACTTTTGATCAACTGCAAAGGAGATCTGCAAAGGAGCAATGATAATAAGCCATTGCAAACGCAAGCAGAAATCATTGCCCTTCTTGGTGATTTAAAACAACTGCATCCCGTGTTAAACATCGCCATGGGTCTAATACCCGCTAATCCCATCACTACCACCATCACCAATTTGCATAATGGAAAGCTTTTTCTGGATTGGAAATTTTCCCAAAACAATCAAAATGCCACCTACAGTTTGGAAACGACAGCTGCCGATTGCAAAATTAACGACATTGCGCCCTTACTATTAAAAACACATTTTCAGCCCAAATATCTTGAAGAGCTTTGTCTTTCTAAAGAGGCAAGATTTGCCGGTACCGTTTTGATTAAGTCAGACGGCAGCCTGGCCTTCAAAGATTGCGATCTTGAAGATAAATCCATAGCCTGGAATTTTGCCGGACAAATGGATCAATCTGGGCGCTGGAGCGAACTGTCTTTAGGCAACAAAGATCTTCAACTGGCACAGCTGTCAAAAGCCCGCGTCAAAGGATGGCTGGGTTTAAACCCTAACTGCCAGATGACACTGGCGGCCATGCACGGGTAGCAGCCAAATTTAGCCAGCCCGCCGAAGAAGAAACAAATAAGGCTAATTCTTTTACCTGCGAAGCTGTTTTTAATAATACTGCTCTCCAGCTTAGCAAGCCGGCAATAAATATTGACCAATTGAGCGGGTTTTATAGGTACGGACCGGAAGCGCTTACCTTGAAAAATCTTCAAGGCCGCACTGCATACGGCACCATAAATATTGATGCTAATATGCCGGCCGATCATAATCAACCTCTTAAATTTCATTTACATGCCAATAGTATTAGCTGCAATGATTTATCGTCCATACTGCAACTATTTCATTTAGACACAAAATGTTTTAGCCGTTGGCAGCTCAGCGGCAAATTGAAAGAAATTGATTTATCAATTAGCGGCACAGTCAATAAACCCGTGTTGCATTTAACAGCCACGCCTGATGATTTTATTTTTGCTTTGCCTGATTCTCAATCTATCATGCACGCCAGCTCCGGCAAAATTACCTACAATAACGACAACTTATTCTTAGAAAAGTTAGGCGTGAGCAGTCCCAACTCAAGCTTTGTTATCAGCCTGGCTATTAAAAATCCTGCCGGTACAGCCAAGCTGGAAAAATTATCCCTGTCCATATCCAGTGCCGATCTGGCTGACTGGCAAACATTCCTTTCTACAGCAACGGCTCCATCATATTGTAAAAATATAGCTACCCTTGTCAGTGAAACATATCAAGTCAACAATCTTAAGGGCAAGATCTCAGGCAATCTTGAATACAATCATCACGGCGAGCAAAATTGGCGCGGCGCCCTGGATTTAGACAATGTCAGCCTGCGCTCCAGCCAACACAAGTTATTCTGTCACAATCTTAAAGGAAAAGTCATTCTTGCCGGCAACGATCTTATTGGTCATGGTATTGCAGGTAATATCAATAGTTCATCCTTTTCTATCGAAGGACGTCTGCTTAATTATCAAAACAAGCTTGCACAGTGGCGCGGGGAAACAAATGCTCAGATAGCAGCCTGCGATCTAAATGATATTCTCTCAATACTTACCCCTGCCAATCAAATCTCTTCATTTAAAATCAAGTGCAAAAGTCCCATTGCTCTCAAACTAAAAAGCAGCATAAATCAGAATAATCTGTCTAATGCTTTTACCTTGACTGTTACCCTGGCCGGACATCCAGTTATTCTCCAGGGCGATCTGCACAATCCTGCTAATCTTCTCGTGCAAATACCGGAATATACGCCGGCTTCATTATTAGCAGAAACATTCTATCCAGATATTACTAGCGAACCAGTAAGCGGACAAATTAAAGGCTCCTTTTCTACACAAGGGCCAATGACCGGACTGCAAATTGGCGGTAAACTTTATTTATCTGATTTATCTTTACCTTCTTTTTATTTGTCTAATATAAACGGCGAGCTTTCGCTGCAACCAACAACCCCATCCAATGGGCAGCCGTCCTTGCTGTCATTAATACATTTGAAAGAATTGAATATAGGATCTGTTTCTCTTTCACAAGCATCGGGGTCAATAACTTACTCACCATCTTCTTTTATTTTAAAAGATTTTATAGCTGAATTGGCTTCCGGTAAATTGACAGCAAACGGAAAAACTGATCTCAATAAGAAAAAAGTTGATTTTGATTTTGATTTTACTGTCAAAGATGCCGATCTCGCTCAGCTCTGGCCGCAAATTACCAATGCCCAGATTAATGCTTCCGGCTTGCTCGATTGCCATTTCAATTGGGAAAGTTCCGGCAGCACTGACGCTGAAAGAGAAGAAAATTTAGCTGGTTCAGGCACGCTACATATTGGCCGCGGCTCTTTCAATCGCACCGGCGAATTACGTGCACGCCTCAATCAAGTTAATCTTGTGCATCAAGGATTGTTTGGTTTCCACGTGAATAATCTTTTACACAGTGTACTGCCTGCAAAAACAAGTGAGTTTTATTCAATCGACGCTGCCTTTGGTCTGCAAAAACAAATACTTACAATCAGGCGCCTGCTTTATGACGGCAAAGATCTTAAATTCTCTGCAGCTGGCAAAGCCAATTTAGCCTTGCACAGCCTGGAGCTAGACATAGCCGGAGTGATGCCGCGTGTTTCCACCAGTGTTATCCATGGACCTCTAGGCGAACTATCACGCGAGATCACTTTGCAAAAATTTCTAGACTCAGTCACATTGCACAAGCTTGAAAAACTGCCGTCTTTACCACTGCTCGGCGGCATAGGCAATAAAACAGATTTATTTACTTGCAGAATTGTGGCCCCCTACAACCAACCCAAACTAATTTCTCAGTCTATCCAAAAGTCTTTCCAGTGGCTAAATTACCGCCAGGCAACTGCCCCAACAAAGAATGTTCAGTAACATAAAGCTTTTATGCCGCCAAGGGAAGTTCAATGGCCAATTCATCCCAGGGCACAAACACTTGGCAAAGTTGAGACAATGCAAGATGAAATCAATTAAGGCAGATGGAATTAATCTATGGACATCAGCCAGGACGCTCGTTCAGAGCCAATAACGAATTCGCGCACCTTCTATTGATGCAACCACCGGCACTACCATGTTATGATGTTGCCCATGAGTAAAGCTAATCCAAACGCCGATTTTACTGACTACATTCAATATATTTATAAGGACAAAGGACTGTCCCGCAACACAATGCTTGCCTATCAAAGCGATTTAAAAAGCTTTGCTCAATACGTTGCTGATAAAAAAATAGGCAGGCAAGAAATATCGCGATACTTATCTAATCTTAGCGCCAGCGGAAAAAAACCATCCACGGTGGCACGTAATTTAGCCAGCCTGAAAGGATGGTATACCTGGCAAAAAGCGTCGGGCATGTTGGCGAGCGACCCCAGTGAAAGTTTGCAGGGACCGCAAAAAGCAAAATATTTGCCGCAAATTCTCAGCGTTTCTGAAGTTGAAGCGCTCTATCAGGCTGGAAAAACAACTAAAGATAAATTGATAGTGGAACTTCTTTATGGAGCCGGACTTAGAGTTTCGGAATTGGTTAATCTCAGTTGGGCCAACATTAATACAGAGCGCGGCAGTATTAAATGTTTTGGCAAAGGATCAAAAGAAAGAATTGTGCCCATTGGCAAACAAGCCCTAAAAGCCATTGAGGAATACAGAAAAGAGTTAACAAAAGGCAAGCGAAAAAAAATTGCCCTTTCTTCTCCTTTGCTTAAAAACAGGCAAGGCGAGCGCCTGACCAGACTGGTGGTCTGGCAAACGATTAAGCGCCTGGCTAAAAGAGCCGGTATTAGTAAAAAGCTTTCCCCGCATACCTTAAGGCACAGCTTTGCTACTCATTTATTGGAAAATGGGGCTGATTTGCGCTCAGTTCAGGAATTGTTAGGACATGCCAATATCACCACCACCCAGCTATACACTCACCTGAGCCGCGCTCATTTAAGACGCACATATCAAATAGCCCAGGAATTTCTTACCAATTATTAAGATTTAAACGGCTGTCTACCTGAAACAGCAAAATCATGCGTTAATTGATGTGGCTGTCCTGTTGGACATATGCCAGTTGAAAAAGTATCTTGTTTTAAAGATAATGTTCGGGGTAAAGAATAAGCAGGTCCCGGCATTTGAGTTTTCATACTCTAGCTACTTTCACAGGTGATATATACATTCACTAATGAAATAGCTAAGGACCCACGGCTAACGTATTTATTCAGGCTAGAAATTAAATGGGACAAAAACTAACGGTCGAGGGCACTAAGATTGCCCAGGCGGCAAAAGACCTTAATGTGACTACAGTCACTATTCGCCGCTATGTTACTGAATTCAATATCAAAACAGCTACTGACGAAAATGGCATAAAGGTTCTTCCTCCTAAAGCGCTGGAAGAACTGTTGTCGGTACGCCAATTGAAAGAAGAAGGACTAACAAACGCTCAGGTTTTAGACATGCTTGCTGAAAAGCGAAAGTCTTATGCGGCAGGCGAGGCAGGTTATATGGACAAAAAAGAAGAAATTATAGACAACGATCTGGAATTGGAATCAGATCAGCCACATACAGAAACTGATCATGATCCACAAGAAAAGACAACAATAAAAAATGTCAGTAAGAAAATTAGCGAAGGTAGTGAAGAAGAGAAAGAAGAGATCATCGCAACTGAAGGTGATACAGGGGATGATACAAAACCTAAACACTCTTTAACCTGCCAGACATGCGGTAAGACTTTTGAACACAGCAATCCTCGCTTGCGCGATTGTCTTGATTGCTACCGCACTAAAAGAAAAGAACGGCGCCGAGGAGGCAGTAAGCATAAAAATGTCATCCTGCATCCTCTGGCTCAACAAGCAATCACTAAAAACGCACCATCAGAACATGTTGCTGGCGAACACGATAATGAAGAACCGCTGCGTCCAGACAACGGCTATGCTGAATCAGGCAACGGCAAAACTGCCGCTCTGGCCGGTGAGCGAGCTGCTGCCAGCAACTATGCGCCCATTGTGCACCAGGGTAATGTTCCTGTGCGCAATTATCGCAAAGCTATAGATGAAACACGACAGATAACAAGCAGTTTGAAGCGACGATTGGAACGCCCGGACCTTCCTGAAGGAGAACGCCGATGGCTGGAACAGGTATACGCCTATCAGCTCATTTTGCACCAAGGGTGGCGGCATCTTTCCGAATACAAAACAGCTCCATCTGAATAAGTCTAAGTTGACAGCGTAGTGGAATGAAGCGCGGCGAGGAGCCGTGCGTAATGCAACGTCGATATGCACGTCGAGGCGAGGGATGAAGCCGAGGCAGGGCTTAAATATAAGATTTAAAACGGCTCCGGTCCAGCCGGTGCACTGTTGCCTGGCAATGTGTTGGCGTTAGAATCTGGCATAGGAAACGTTAATCTCGGCAACGGATTGGGAGCCGGTGCAGGCAATGTAGTAGATCCTGGCTGAGGATTGGGAGCTGTTGGTGGATTGCCTGGTGTTGTTGAAGCAGGGGGGCTGATTAAGCTACTCACATCCAGAGGCTGCGACAACTTGACTGGCAACAATTCTCCCTTGTTCAACACAAAATCAGGACCACCGCCTGTTTGTGTTTTAATAGGCATAGCTAAACCCATTTGCCTGGCCAGAGCACCGCCGCTAGAAATTACAGCATATTCAGCAGACTGTAGATATTGACCAATTGGTAAATAATTCTTCTTGGTTATATCTGTTTTAGCGGACTGATTAGGATTATATTGAATAGCAGCACTGATAGGCATACTTCTACCATCCGGCAAGGACAGTGTTTGCAAACTAATCTGCAAGCTACCGGCAACACCATTGCCCGTGGTAACGGCTGGCGTAGCTGAAACTACAGTACCAATAATCCTGGCATTTTCAGGAATGAGTTGCTCATTATTTGATTTATAGCCATCAGCAAGAAGTATTGAAAAAACATCTCCAGTTTTGCTGGTCTTGGATGACAGATCGTCTTGCAGAGTACCAGTTAATACCGTGCCGGCTTCAACGACATGCCGGTGAAATAAATTGCCCCAAAAATCGCCGGAAAACCGGGGCAACCCACCTGTATAAGAATATGGAGTATTGCCATATGGATTAGCTTCTGAGCTGGCAGCGTTTGCAGCCGCCGGGTTGTTAAAAAGATTGTTGATCATATTGACGGGAGACTGGTTTTGGCTACTTGAAGGTTGCGGTTGCTGCAATGTCGATACCTGAGCAAAAGCAATATTCGAACTAGCGATCAGAATTGCCAGAGCAAACAATAAATACATAGCTATGACCTCAAAAGCACATATTTAGTGTAGATCATATATACGATTATGCACAAATATTGTCCCAAACAAAAACACCACTTAGATTAATCTACAGTGGTGTTTTTGCTATTGTCTGGCTGCCCCTTGCGACATGGGCTCAATATTTCCTAATGCTTCAGTCAGTCCTTGGCATAGGGCGAGATATCGTTACCGTTTCTGGTCAGCGCCGACCTGAAGTTTCCACTTATCCCCTCGGCTCATAGTTCTTAACTGGTTTGTAAGAACTCACCGCTTTTATGTGTATTAGTCTAGCAAACCATTTTTTAAATACTACTACCCCATAAGACATTTAAAGATTATCTGCTTTGAAAGCATAGAACTAAGCTATCAAGCCATATGTAGATATCGATTTGCATTAACAAGTGCCGGGACTGCAAAATCAATGCATGAAATAACCGACAAATATCAATTTGATATAACTGGATAATTGATAATCAGGTAGCAAAACAAAAACACCACCTAGATAAATCTACAGTGGTGCTTTTGCTATTTTCTGACTGCCCCCTGCGACAGGGACTCAATATTTCCTTATGCTTCAGTCAGTCCTTGGCATATGGCGGGATATCACTACCGTTTCTGGTCAGCGCCGACCTGATGTTTCCACTTATCCCCTCGGCTCGTAGTTCTTAACTGTTTTGTAAGAACTCACCGTTTTCATGTGTATTAGTGTAGCAAGCCATTATTTAAATACTACTACCCCATAAGACATTTAAAGATCATGTGCTTTGAAAGTATAGAACTAAGCCATCAAGCCATAAACAGATATGGAATTGCATTAACAAGCACTGGGACTGCAAAATCAATGCCGCAAAAATCGAATCAATATCGTCTTAATATCGACCAGTGATATTAAAGATGCAGAGCTTAAAACAGATATTTACTAATATCGGCAAAATCAGTAAATCGGGCATGATTGATATCGCTATCAGCACAATACTGAGCCAGCTTCGATTTGGCAAAAACAAAATCTGCTTTTTGCACCCAACAAAAATCACTTCTGCTATCGCCAATTACAATGCGGTAATTGTTTTCTACTCTGTTGAGATGAGAATCTAATAAAGCACATTTACAGGCAACACTGTTTGGAGCCTGACAAATACTCCTGGGCTTATCAGCAGGAAATTCAAGTGACCATTGCCTATTTGATTCAATTAGCCGGTAAGACCAAATATCTTTAACTTTTACTCCTTCGCGAGCAAAAAAGTAATTTATTACTCTATCCAGACCGTTGCTGCCTATATATATAGGAATATCAATCTGATTGCATTGCTCTACAAACGATTTGAAATGAGCATCCATCTCAATGGTATCCAATACCCTGACAATATCTTGCCAGTTGCCGCGAATTAAGGCAATTTGCCGGCTCATACACTGACAATCGTCAATTTCACCTTCCTCCCAGCGTTTTTCAATATCACGCCATTGCGGATCAGCTAATTGTTCAAGGAGAATATCAACAACATCACCAACAGTGATTGTGCCGTCAAAATCACAAAACATGGCAACATCCTTGCCGGATAAATTCAAGATCCTATCTCCCGGTAACGCCGCTTCGAATGGGTGAGTATAAATCCTCGCCCCTACACGATGTTCTGAAATTAATACTTTTTGCATTCGGTAATCAATAAGTCCAAAGCGTCGTGAGCAAGATCCATCTCTTGATATGAAATTTCGAGAGATGGCGCCAGTGTGACCGTGTTCTTATAATATCCACCTATGTCAAGTATCAATCCCATCTTCTTGCCATTAACCCTGAGATTACCCTGCAGCCCACGTTGAAACATTTTGTCAGCCAATTGCCTGCTGGGAGTAAAGCCGTCAGCCTCACACATTTCCATGCGTAAAGCCATACCCAGCCCGGCAACATCCCCTATTTCAGGATGATGTTTCTGCAGATCTTTAAGGAGCTCTAAAAAGTACGCCCCTTTTTCTTTGACTGTTGTTTCGTAATTTCCTTCTTCAAAAATTTTCATCACTTCCAGAGCCGTACTCGTGCCCAGAGTATTAGACGAAAATGTGGAGTGAGTTGAGCCTGGTCCAAATTTGTCCGGACTTATCAACTCTTCTTTAGCCCAGATACCTGAGAGTGGATTCATACCATTAGTAAGAGCCTTGGCAAAAACCATAATGTCAGGCTTGATATTGAAATTTTCTGCCGCCCATAGTTTACCGGTACGGAAAAGCCCCATTTGTATTTCATCGTCAACCAGCAAAATGCCATATTCTTTGCATAATTTGGCCAGCCGCTCAAAATAGCCAGGAGGCGGGATGATATAGCCACCGGTGGCTTGAACAGTTTCAATAACAAAAGCACCAAATTCGCTTTTCTTTGTTTTGGGATTCCAGGCACCTGTGTATTCATGTTCAAATTTTCTTTCTATTTGCTGAACACAATAAAGTTCGCATGAATCTACTTTTTTGCCATAGGGACAGCGAAAGCAATAAGGGAACGGCACAAATTCAGCCCGGTCACCAAATTCACCATAATTTTCTCTATATCTATAAGAAGAAGTGATAGAACTGACAGCCAGAGTACGCCCATGGTAACCCCCCTCAAAGGCAAACTGGCGGCTTTTACCAGTTGATTTGCGTACTAGTTTCAAAGCATCTTCAACCGCTTGCGAACCACCAACATTGAAATGAACCCGCCCAACTTCACCAAAAGCTCGCTTTGCAGAAGCGGCAATTTTAGCCGAAAGTTCAATTTTTTCTTTATGCAAATATTGGCAGGCCAACTGCGGCAAGCGATCGATTTGACTCTTTAAAGCATCATTGATTCTGGCATTACCATAACCAAGATTGACAGCCGAATACCACATCTGCAAATCAAGATATGGTTTTTCATATGAGTCGTATAAATAACTGCCTGAACAATGGGCGAAAATTTTTGGTTTTTTCGCATAGTGAACGGTATCGCCATGAGAACAAACTGTATCTTCAAGTTCCAGCAGTTTTTCTTCTTCCTGCGCAATCAGCTCTTCGTTATCTGGTAATGGTTCATCCAAAACGAAATCTGATTGATCATCCAGAAAAGTAATTTTGTCAGGAATGGTTTGAGAAATGGACTTAAGACTAATTACATTGCTGATTGCAGCACAATCCGATTCCCCATCCAAAATTGATTTATCTACTACCAAGAGTTTCCCTCTGCAAATACGTTTACCGCTACCACCTTACACAAACATACTTGCGCCAAACTTACAAAAGCTTGCGTCGAGCTTACAAGGACTCTGTCAACATATAAGCATGATCAATCGGATGAGTAATGTATATTATTTGCCGACCAAAGTTGGAAAACGCACATTGGCTACGGTGCCTTTGCCATCCTGCCCGGAGTCAACCCATACTCTGGCGTCATGAGCTTGCACAATTTCTTTGACAATCGCTAACCCCAGCCCACTGCCGGAGACATTATTGCCCAATACACGATAAAAGCGTTCAAAAACTTTATCCCTCTCGGCAACCGGTATGCCAGGACCATCATCCTCAACCAATAAATCCACGCCATTGTTGACAGCCACTTTAACAGTTACCTTGCCGCCAGATGGCGTATACCGTATAGCATTATCAATTAAGTTAGTGACCAGCTCGCGAATGCTGCTTTTATCCCCTTTGATAATCGCCGGGCCATGTGAACCCTCGAAACCAAGATCTATATCTTTATTGACCGCAAAGGGAACTAAATCACTGGTTGCTTCCTTTATTACCGCATTTAGATCGATTTCTATTTGCCGTCCAAGCCAGTCGCTCGACGGCTCTAATTTAGCCAGTGAAAGCAATTGATTGACAAGCCTGGTGACATTAGTAGCGCTTTGATTAACCTGTTTGAGAATATTGGATAATTCCGGCCAGTTATCAGCACGCATAGCCAGCTCCGTCTGTGTCTTTAAGCCGGCCAATGGTGTGCGTAATTGATGAGCGGCATTGGCAATAAAACGATGCTGTAATTCCATATCTTCTCTCAGTCTATTAAGTAAATCATCTATAGCGCGTACCAGGGGCTGAATTTCAACCGGTGCTTGCACTTCAGTTACTGGACGCAAATCCCATTGTGTGCGGCTGGCAATGGCACTGCGCACAGCATCTACCGGTGCCAGACCTCTAGCAACGCCAAACCAGACCGCAAAAGAAGCAAGGCTGATTAAACATAACTGAGGCACAACCACAGCCCCCAGGATTTCGTTAATAAGCGCCTGTCTTTTCAAGACTGTTTCGGCTATATAAATGAAGGCTTTGCGTGCCGGCATTTCAGGTACTGCTGCCCGCATACATACAAGACGCGCTTCGGCCCCGTCAATTGTTCTATTCAACAAGTTGCAATCACTGCGGGTTTGTTTCTTTTGCAGCAGATTGACAACCGGCAGTATTTCTTGATCACCACCAATTAAATTTCCCCGATCATCAAAGACAGCATAGTAAGACTTATCCACTTTGTCTTCTTTTAAAATAGCCAGCGCTGCCGCAGGCAAATTAAGGACTACCCGTCCTTCGCTTATTTCCAGTCTATTCGCCAGTTCCCGAGCAGACTCCATAAGAGCAGCGTCATAGGCCCCGGTAGTAATTTTTATAGCAATGACATAACTAATAACAGCACTGACAAGACAGAGACTGACGATAGGAATTAAAAGCCAACCGAATAGCTGGCTCCTGATTGAAGCAATTTTGTCTGTCTTAGCCCTAGCGCTCATACAGTTGTGTCCAATAAATACCCTAGCCCGCGAATCGTGCGGATATTGACTTTGGCTGGTTCTAATTTTTTGCGCAGGCGATGAATATTGACCTCAATGGCATTATAAGTAACATCCTCGTCCCAACCATACATATGCTCAATCAACTGCTCTTTGTTGACAACCTTGCCGGCTCGCAACATCAAAAATTCAAGGACTGCCAATTCTTTGGCTGACAATTCAAGAGGCAATTCATTAACAAAGGCTCTGCGCCCGGAAACATCAAATTTTAATTTGCCTAAAGTCAGTTCCTCTTCTTTGCTTTGATTGGTTCTTCTTAACAACGCTCTTACCCTTGCCTCCAATTCAGGCAAATCAAAAGGTTTAGTAATGTAATCATCGGCGCCTAAGTCCAGTCCATGCACACGATCATTTAAGCCATCACGAGCAGTAACAATTAATATAGGCACAGCTTTATTCTGGCTCCTCACTGATCGCAAAACATTTAAACCGTCAAGTTTCGGCAAACCGAGGTCAAGAATAAGCAAATCGAAATTAGTCTCTAGCGCCACTTTCTGGGCGCTCAGACCGTCATCACAAACCGCCACGGAATAACCACGCTGTTTTAGAGCCCTGGAAATACCGTCAGAAAGAACCGCATCATCTTCAGCAAGCAGAATTTGCATGATTACAAAATACAACGTAATCAAGATATTGATCCTGAAAGGATGTTAATGACAGAACCTCAAAAATTGTCAATGATGTCTACCATGGAAACTCTCACAGCTACAGTAATCAAGCCTAAGATCCGCGGCTTCATTTGTGTGACTACACACCCTGCCGGTTGCGCCCGCAATGTTCAAGAACAAATTGCTTATGTAAAAGCAAAGGACCTATTAATAATAGTCCTAAAAATGTTCTTGTTATCGGCGCTTCTACTGGTTATGGTCTGGCATCAAGAATCACAGCTGCATTTGCCTGTCAGGCAAAAACGATTGGCGTTTACTTTGAACGCCCACCGGAAAATGGCAAGGCCGGCAGTGCCGGTTATTACAATACTGCGACCGTTGAAAAAGCTGCGCATGAAAATGGACTTTATGCCAAAGGCATCAACGGTGACGCTTTTTCAGATGCGATTAAAGAACAAACAGTCAAATTAATCAAAACAGATCTAGGTAAAGTAGATGCTGTTATCTACAGCCTGGCTTCACCAAGACGCAGCCATCCTAAAACAGGAACAGTGCATAACTCTGCTCTTAAGCCGATTGGCAGACAATTTACCGCCAAAACTCTGGATACCGACAAAGACTTGGTCAAAGATATAACCATAGAAGCGGCCAACGAACAAGAAATAAATGACACTATAACCGTCATGGGCGGAGAAGATTGGCGCCTGTGGATTGATGCTCTGTTGCATGCCGATGTACTGGCACCAGATGTAATGACTATTGCCTATACTTATATTGGGCCGGAAGTGACCTGGCCTATTTATCGCGACGGCACAATCGGCAGAGCCAAAAAAGATTTGGAGACCGCAGTGCCGGTTATTAATGAAAAACTGAAAAAGTTAAATGGCAAAGCTTTGATATCAGTTAACAAAGCATTAGTCACTCAAGCCAGTTCGGCAATACCGGTTGTGCCGCTCTATGTTTCCCTCCTTTATAAAATCATGAAAGAAAAGGAACACATGAGGGCTGCATTGAACAAATGTATCGCCTCTTTGCCAGCCAGTTATACAACAAGCACACTCCTAAACTTGATGATCATGGCCGCATCCGTATCGACGATCTGGAGATGGATCCTTCTGTACAAGAGCAAATTAAAACTCTCTGGCCGCAGGTAACTACTGAAAATGTAAAAGAATTATCTGATCTTGCCGGTTATAAAGCAGAGTTTCTCAAATTATTTGGCTTTGGTCTACCAGGCATTGATTACGATGAACCAGTAAATATCAATTAATGACAGACGTTTAGTCCGCGTTTTTTTAGATATTGTTGGTGATATTCTTCAGCTTTATAAAATGGCTTGGCAGGTTCGATGGCAGTGACGATTGCCCGCCCAGGATTATCCGCTTGCACTTGCTCTTTTGCAGCAATAGCTTCTTTTTCTTGTTCTGAATTTTCATAAAAAATCACAGACCTGTACTGATAGCCGACATCTGGGCCTTGTCTATTCAAAGTAGTCGGATCATGACTCTCGAAAAATACTTTGAGTAAATCTCTATATTTAATTTTTGCCGGATCATATTCAACTTCTACTACTTCAGCATGCCCGGTGTCACCCTCGCATACCTTTTCGTATGAAGGGTTGGCCATAGTACCGCCGGAATAACCAACCGTTGTCGACAATACACCTGGTAAGCGGCGAAAGTCTTCTTCGACCCCCCAGAAACAACCAGCTCCAAATATTGCTTTTTCTGTTTTCACCGGCTTATTCGTCTGATGCTCATCTCTATTAACAGAATACTGCTTTTTATCCGTCATTACCTTAACTGTCCCCTGGCTGGAGGATACCTGCCCAAAGACAGGTATAGCGATTATCATTAACACCAGTATTGAAACGATTAGCTTTATCAATGTACGATACTCCAGTAAGTACAGGTCGTAGATAAATAATTATTATATGCCAACAATTTTTTTGCCATCTTTGTTCCTGACAGTACTAAGCATGATTATTATCGCGCTGCCTCAGGCAGGCGCCCAGGAGCAGGCCCAGCCGGATGCTATATGGCAACAAGTAGACAATTATTTAGCGGAAGTAACTAAAAATGGCGCTATTCGTTGGCAACCTCAATCAATGCCATTGTATGTATTCATTAAACCGGGTAATACCATAGCTGGTTACCGTCCTGAATTCACACCCATGCTTGAGAAGTCTTTCTCGCTATGGGCTGATGCTTCACAAAAGCATCTTAGCTTTGTATTGACTAATGACATCAACAAAGCCCAAATTATATGCGGCTGGACAAGCAACAAAGGTGATATGACTGCATTGACGGAAGGTGGCAACGCCCTGGTGATACCGGATGGTCATAATATCAAACATGTGCGTATCACTATCTTAACCAAAACTATAAATGATGAACCCCTATCGGATCAGTATTTTAAGCGAGTGGCTCTGCACGAAATTGGCCATGCTTGCGGTTTGACCAATCACAGTCCTAATCCCGACGATATAATGTACGGCACAGCATTATCTAAGACTCCTAGTTGCACACTAACTAGTCGAGATAAAAACACGCTTGTAGCTCTTTATAGTATTGATCAGGCAAAGATTAATCACTCTGCCCTGGTTATAGAAAATATGCTGCCTGAAAAAACCAATCAAAGTAAGTTGGCCAGGATACTGCGCTTAAATGCTGATGCCGCTCAGGCAATGCAAAGTAAGAACCTGGCAACAGCAGTGGCCAAATTAGAAGAGGCCCACAAACTCGATGCCGGCAACGATCTGATTAATACTAATCTTGGCGCTGCTTACGGCAACTGTGCCATGGTTGCCTGTGTGATACAAGACAATAAGCAGGCACAAACATATTTCGACAAGGCATTGCCTCTTTTGTCCAGATCATCAAATAAGCAAACGTATCTGTCAGTATTGAAACTTTATGAAAACTACTTGCGCATTAACAAAAGAAATAATGAAGAAGCAGATAAAGTTGCCAATCAGATTAAAGTAATTTCCCGGCAGCAAGCCCGACACTAATATTTGAGATGCCGAAAATGCAAGCCATGCTTCTCAACCAACCACAAAAACCTTTGCAAATGCAGACAATTGCCTTGCCCACTTTAGGAGCCGATCAGGTATTGGTTAAAGTCACCGTATGTGGTGTGTGCCGCACAGATTTGCATATTGTCGACGGTGAATTGCCCAATCCTAAATTGCCTCTTATTCTTGGCCATGAAATTGTCGGCAATATAGTTGAAACAGGATCAAAGGTAAAAAAATTAAAAGTAGGCGATCTGATAGGCGTGCCCTGGCTTGGTCATGCCTGCGGTAAATGTTCTTATTGTATAAATGGGCAAGAAAATTTATGCGATCAGGCAAAATTTACCGGTTACACACTGGACGGCGGCTATGCTCAATATGTTATTGCTGAAGAACATTATTGTTTTCCCCTGCCCAATAAATACGATCCTGTCAGCATCGCTCCTATGTTATGCGCCGGTTTAATCGGCTGGCGATCTTACAAATTAGCCGGTAATTTTAAACGCATCGGCATGTATGGCTTTGGTGTAGCCGCCCATATTCTTACCCAGATAGCTTGCTATCAAAATAAAGAAGTCTATGCTTTTACCAGAGACGACGATAGCAAAGGTCAGGAATTTGCTAAAAAAATGGGCGCTGTTTGGGCAGGTGGTTCCAGCGAAAAGCCACCTGTGGAGTTAGATGCCGCTTTAGTATTTGCTTCTGTAGGGGACTTGGTATTAACTGCCTTAAAATCAGTGCACAAAGGCGGCAGTGTTGTATGTGGTGGCATTCATATGACAGACATTCCGCCTATTCCCTATAAATATCTCTGGGGTGAAAGAATGATTCGCTCAGTCGCCAATTTGACTCGCGCTGATGCTATTGAATTTTTAGACATGGC
The DNA here is from genome assembly GCA_963847765.1 of Candidatus Melainabacteria bacterium. Taxonomy (GTDB): domain Bacteria; phylum Cyanobacteriota; class Vampirovibrionia; order Obscuribacterales; family Obscuribacteraceae; genus CAWKBA01. The sequence continues at coordinate 269,685 of CAWKBA010000005.1, forward strand.
CAACAAAGTAGATTTGCATGTCTCTACATATACATATCCTTTAGCACAAGCCAACGAAGCTATTGCCGATTTTAGAAAAGGCCGAAACCAAAGGCGCCGCCGTGCTGGTTATCTAAATAATCTATATTCTTATATTTCCTGCCGAAGGCAACTAGCTTCTTGCCTGAGGCGTTCCACTACCCATGTCCGACACATAACACCATAAGGTATGCGTTTATGCATAGCAACACGCAACAATAGATCCATAATTTCTTCATCAGCACGAAATTGAACAATGCCGCGTTCTATAACCCTTTGCCGTGCTGCTGCCTGACTTCTTTCAGCTCGCTCGTTTATGGTCGTTTTTTTCTTAGTTACACTCATTTCCCTGTTCTCTGATTAAAGATTTTTTTGTAGTGCTTGGTCGCATCGTCGGCATGAAATACATATTCCAAATTTTTATCATCGAAATACTCTACGCCGATTTCTAACAATCTGCCGCTTGATGTGAACCCGATAAACATCAAACGTTCATTACCTCGTGCACTTGGTCCCAACTCTTCCCATATACCAGTAGCTATTACATCATCTGCATTGGCTTGCGATATACCGTGCCGATCTAAGGACTCCAAATTGTAGATTATCTTAAGCACCGTTTAACAGTACTGCAGTACAGCGTACTACAACACTCTCCGCAAAACAAGAGTTAAAATACATACATACGTATGTTATTATATATTTATTCCTCTTATTGTCAAGAACACATGTGGGCGGCTAAAGCCACCCCTACGGATTCGTCATGTATTGTCGTTTTGTCGCTAGCACAGCTGCATCAAATGATCAGACCTTAGGTCCTGGTCGGGGATCGACTGGTGTGCGCCGTCCATCATGAGGTGGTTTTGGCGGATGTTTTCCATCGTCTGGTTTTTTACCATCATCCGGTTTTTTGTCGTCCGGTTTTTTCTCCTCTGGTGGGACGACAACGGTATTTGGTTTAAGGTCTTCTGCTGGTTTGGCAGTGCTGGTTTCTGGAGTGGCACCGCCGCTACCATTGGGTGAACCGTTGACGGATCCATTACCAAATCCATTATTGTATTGATTATTGCCCCATCCACTAAGTGCTTCTCCAGTAAGAACCCCTGCCCCATAGGCACCAAAGGCCGCCGCCACCAAATCCATTACCGCCGCCTCCCCACGGATTCTGATTGTATGGATCATATTGGTTGTAAGGATCATATGCATAGCCACTAGAGCCATAACCATAATTATTAGCTCCGCCATAATATTGACCGCCGCCATAATATGCTGGCAGTCCATTGCCGCCATACAATAGACTGTTAGAATTTGTAAGACTGAATGCGCCATAAGGATCGGTAAAACCAGCTGGGTTACGTGGATTCATTAGATTGCCGCCAGCGTTCATGTTATATAAATTGCCGCCGTGACCGCCGACAGTGTGATGTTGCAGTCCTGCCATTGGCTGTCCGTAGGGCATAGTATTCATTCCATAACCATAAGCAGGATTCATATAAGGAACTGGCGGAGGATAGCCGAAACCAGGTTGTTGATAGTAGGGTGGAGGTGTGTAATTGTTATAGCCTGGGTTTGGTGGCGTGAAACCGCCACCACTGCTGCCACCACCATAGCCTGCAGGCGGCGGAGGATAATTGCCATTAGGAGCAAAATTTGTTTGTGGTTGAGGAGGAACAGCGACCCTGCCGTCTGCTGTGTAGCCCATAGGCACAGGTGGCTGTGGAACACCTGAATAGCCACCTGGCTGCGCAAAACTACTGCCCCAGCGCGGGTTGCCAGCACCAGGGTTATTGCTGTTGTATGCTAGTTGTTGTCCTTGCGGAGGTTGGGCATACCATTCAGGCGGGTATTGGAAACGAGGAGGAGGGATTGTTGGTTCCGCCAGACTATTTTGATCAATGCGATTAGCTTGAACGACTTGCTCATTGCCTTGATTAGCAGCAGCACCGACATGCCGTTGTCGTGCCAGATAAGCAGCCACATCCTCTACCGGCACTACTTGCTGATTAGTGGTCGGGTCAATTAATATATGCATACCCGTATCCACTAAAGGAAGGTGTTTGCTTGCATCATTAGCTGCCGCGCCTTTGGGGGTATCCGTAGGAGTCCTTGTTGGAGCGGCATTAAGCGGTTCATCGGAAAAAACAAGTTCACCTAAGCTTCTTAATGTCCGCCCCATACTTTGCAGGTCAAAGGTATTACTGGCCTCTTTTGGGGAGGCGGTAGCGTTATTATTATTTACTTCGTCGAACAATCTATTAGTCTCCTGTTTGTGCGCAACCTATCAGGCGCAAATTGATTTATGTCATGTTGAAAGGATTACCCGGTAGGTTATATCCCATTGGACCGTAAGGCTGGAATTCACTTGAGTTTATGAGTGACTTGTAGTAGCCATTTCTATAATTGACAGCTGCCATGGCAGATTTAGGTTTGCAGCAACCACCTTCGGCGCTGGCAAGTTGGCTTGAACTAGAACGATTGAATAGCTTTTGGCCATGCCTGCAAGGTTAGCTAAAGCACCAAAAGGACCAAAGGCCATTTGCAGGCGATAGATTTGCGGGCTTCCGCCACCTGGTTGTTCAGTATCTTCATCGCCATCATCGCGCAAAGAACGGCGGAATGAAGCTGCAGCACGACTGCTTTTGCAACAGCTGCCGGCAGAACCTGCACCAGCATCGTCATCGTCGTCACCTCTGGGCCGAGGGCCGCTTGAGCCTGAGCCTCCGTCTTCATCGTCATCATCGCCTCTGAGGCCTTCCAAACGTTCCCTCATTCGCTCTTTCCAACTTTTAAAGTTATCTTCGAATCGCGGAAATGATGAGGGAATGTCCCATTCTTCAGCTGCGCCACTAGTGTTGGGACCTTTAAGAACATCTGCTGAACTTATTGCTGAAACGCTTTTGTTTTGGTTATCACCTTGCGGTGGTTGATCAAATTGTCCTGCTACCATGATTTTTATCTCCGTAACTAAAATGCCTTTGTAACGCCGGGTATAAGTGTAGGTATTATTTGTGAGAAATTTGTGAGATCAAGTCCCATACAGGGGGGACTTACGCAAGCAATTGGGGGACACTTACGCAGTCGTATCATCTTTGCCATCGCACGATTTTCATTAACAGAGTCTTTTGACTGCAAATTTTTATGTGATTAAGCTTCAATGGGCAATACAGTAAACTCTGCCGAAAGTTTGGCGGAGTAAAGAATTAATGATTCTGTGTGCGGGAAATCCCACTGTATAGGTTCATCTCACAAAAATCTCACAACTACATCACAATAAACTCACAAATATTGTTTAAGCTCTAATAGTGGCATTTCATGAGCATTAAAAGCTGCGTATATAAGGTCCAAAAAACATGGCCGATACTAGCGACCAATTACTAAAAAACAACCCCGATACGACAGGAAACCCCCTGGCCGGTCAAGGCTGGAATGCTTCCGATAAAGTTCCGCCAAAAAATTTAGCAGGAACGGATCAAGTTCTGGCAGGCAGCCCGTTAGAAATAGACAGTACTGAGGTTGCTCTGTTGGATGACGATAAGAGTTTATTTGCCAGGCTAAGAAAAGCGGCTGCCTCTCGTGAAAAGTTAGGGAAAGCTATGCCTGACGCTGAAGCGCCGCGATACGTTCCACCAAATGCAGGTTATACACAATTCGCCCCCAACACCGGCAGACCAGTTGAAGTAGTCAAACCAACCGGTCCATCTGCAGCGGACATCATCAAAGAGCGCAACAACACGAAGTTGATGTACAGCGCTAGCGAAGCCCAGGCAGCGTTCAAGACAGCCGAAAAACTAGGACTGCCTGTGGTTGCTTATTTTCATTATAGTGGCGATTTAAACAACAATAACAATGACGACGATGACGAAGAAGGTGGTGGTCGTCGCCCGCCTCAGGACCCAACGGGTGGACTAGCCACCTCTTTCAAAAAACTTGCTGGTGAAAAGGTAAATAACGGCAAAGTAGATGCAAACAGTCTGCATGGAAACGCTGTGTTCATTGAAATAAATGTTTGCGACAGAATATCGAGGCCAAATCGAAATGCCATTGCAGAAGCAAAGAAAGAATATGGTCAGGCACAAGCAGTCGCTAAAAGCATAGGCATACAAGAATTTGCCAATATACAAGATCCAATTAAGTTGTCTGAGGATCGCAGGAATCCGCGACCAATGGTCAAAGGAATGCCACGCTGGGCAGTCTACGATCCATCCACACGTAAATGGAATGAATTTAGACCGGTTGAAACCAGTCAATACAATCAGCCTAGAACACTCAGCCTTACCGAATTAAAAGCAAAAATTCCTGCACCAATACCAGCTGACAAAGTGGGAAAATAAAACTCATGAGCATAGACGCAATTAGAAAAGAAGAGCTCAAGGAAAAGTTGCATGAAACTGGACGGCAAAATATGTCGGCCACTAAATCAAATTTGTTTGAAGAAGGCTACGAAACTGAGGCTCAAGACCCAGCACCTCCAAGACCTCCTACTCCAAACCCTGAGGGAGATAATAAAAAACCAGCAACCAAAACTGAGCAACTGCGACGAAGAACAAACCAATTTACCGGACAGACATCCGACGGTACAGCATCAGACGGCACAATTGCTAAACCGGCACCAACTATGAGAAGAATTGACGAAGGATCATTATCAAACCCTGAATTAACCGCCGGCGCCAAATTCTCGCTAGAAGTCAAATTTGGCAATGAAAAACACAATTATGATTATGACGCAAACAATCGGCTAATGTGGGCAGATACAGGCAACAATCTTTATCGCAAACTAGATACCGATGCTCTCAAAAAGATGAGCGTAGCCGATAAGCCAGCCGGCTGGTTTTTAATGGATGGCAAAGATCCAAACAAAATAAAAAATGCCGTCAGGGATGTCACATTCCGCACGGATGCTAACGGCAATCGACCAACTTTAATTGTTCGCGACTCCACCGATGTCGCTCACGCACGCCTGGCAGACGGCTGGCATGAAGGGCAGGTTAATGCTATGGGTGCCTTTATTGAGAAAAATCAATATGGACATACTACGCGACTATTATTCGCTGATTTATCTGAAGCTACAGGTGAATATCCACCCATCAATCCACCTCCAACTGATCTCTCGAAGCCAATACCAAAACCGGAATTAAGTAAATTCACAGTCACAGATTTTAAAGGTGAACAGCTGACCTTTGCGCGGCTTGATAAACCATCACTCACTCAAACTAGATATCGAGCCACAGATAAAGACGGTAAAACAATAGATGTTTATAATCCCGATCTTGATCATAGAGGGAAGATGGGCCTTTTAACCTTCGAAGATCAAGCAGGCACAACCACTATGGTTTTTGGCAATGGTGCTTCTGAGCGCTGGGGAACAGCCGGGTTGCCATTATTTAGGATTGATACCGAAGGACGACCAATACAGATTGCTAATGGCGACATCCGTCGCGACTATAAATATGCCGATGATACAGCCAACCCTTCTTATATCAGAGAAGAAGCTTTAAGCGGTACTTACAAAGGCAAAGTTTGTGAAAACTGGCGCCTGCAAAAAAACCCGCTTGAGCCAAACGCACCAGAGAAGTGGACTGTGCAAAACTTTGCTATGGTGCACCCTGTTCAGAAAAATGCGCAAAACCAACCTCTCTACAATCCACAAACAGGCGCATGGCTTCTTTCAAAAGAAACGGTGCCCGGGACGGCACAAGAGGATCATATAGGACCAATTGGCTTCCTACAGCCAGGCTCGGTTGCTCTTGGTTGGTATGAAGGCGTAAATCCGCAAACAGGAGGCCCGCAAATGGTAGATGCGGCCGGCAACTGTCTAGTACTGGATGGCAAAGGCCCAGGGCAAGTCCTTCATTTGGTTAACCCGAATGGATCCGAAGAACGGGTGCGTTCGCAAATAAACAAAAATCCGGAAGGCAAAACAATTGGTTTTACAGATAAATATTATACAGTTGGCAACAATCCGCAGCTCACTGCCATACAAAAAAGAGATGCGAATAGAAATCCAATTACTAAAAAAATTACCAAAGGTGATCCAAACGATAGCTTTGATCTAGAAGGCGACACTCTCACCTCTAAAAGAAATGGCATTACGCATATCACACGCACTGACGGTCAAGAAGCAATAATGGATGACACCACCAAGACTTATAGGCAAAAAGTCGACGGCATTCCTACAAGAATGGGACCAAGGGACGCAGCCGGCAATATGGATGAAGACAATTGCTGGGAAATTACTTTAGAAGATAAATCTCAGATTAAAGAAGATGGTTCTTACGAAGGCAAAATTACTTTAACCAGGTATATCCAGGGTGAGGCACTGCCACCAGCGACAGTCACAGGACTGATGAAACCAACTGGTGAGGTTTGGCACGAAGTGGAAATTGAAGGACAAAAAGAAACGGCAATGGCTGTCGAATTACCTAATTTAACTACAATGTATATGGCTTATGATGAAACGAAACAGGATTATGTACCTAAAAGCGTTTCGATAAGTGATGGCAAATCATTTGCTTCTGAAAGAAAATTTGGACCAAGCCTAGATCCAAATAGACAACAATCACAGGATATTGCAGACACTTTTGTTGTTCCTAATAATAAGTATATAAGACGGCTTACAGCTATAACGACTGATCAGGCTTATGACAATGGACTGCCCATTAGACCCGAGCTACAATATGCCGTCACTTTAAAAATCGTCCCAACCGGCAAAGAGGAAAAAGATGTCGCATACGCTATACCACCACCATCGGAAGTGCAGGCAGGGTCCAATCAAAGGCCACTAATATTATCCGCAGTAAGAATTCTCGATGATGGCACCATAGAAGGTACCGATCCCTTAAGTAGGCAGCGGGTTAGATTACCAATTGCTCAATCTGTAGAACAAATACAGACAGCAGGTTCCATAGTTGCACCTTATACCCGCTATCTGAGTGCCAAGAACGATTTCACCAATCTTGTCAATGAACAACGCAGTCGACTGGCGGCCGCTCCTGCTGTTCCTCGCCCATCGGGTAGATCGTCAGTATGGACAAATTCCGGATTAACAACCACTAGCCGACCCAATCTTACCGGTACTCAAAATGCTGAAGCTGCTAAATTGTTGGCTAATCACGAACTTCCACCAATCATGGATCCAGGTACTGCACTACCGGACCAAGGCTACGCTGCTCTAGCCAATCAGTATGAAATGGCTACTGCAATAATAAAAGAAGATCTCCGTACTTCCAAGCTAGGGAAAATTAGAGTCCAAGAAGCTGGGCAAGCAGCGAAACAAAAATATGATGCTGCCGTAGCAGCCCAGGCAGCTGAAGCAGCAAAGCAACAACAAAAGCCAGCTACCGGAACAGCTCAACCACCGCAACCAGGGCCACCCAGCTCCAGCCAATCCAATGGCGGCGATGTGTTCGGATTAGGATTACTACGCAATAATTTCTCCAGCCTTGTGAACCCGACTCCGGAAAATAAAGACCCGAAAAAGAAGTAGAAACAGCAACCAAGCGGGTGGGAGAAACCACATGGTTCAAGCCCAAACTAGCTGGAATCTCACAAAAATCTCACAAATTTTTTATATTATAGTTCTATCTTTAAAAGACCGCTATAAGCGTCTTAAAGGTATTGATTCAGACCAGGAGCATAATAATGTCTGTTCCAGAAAGTCAAAATCCAATCATCCAAAATCAAGTCGAAAACCCTGCTGTTCAAGGTGTTCAGCCAGTAGCGGGGGACGGACAAAATGTGAATTTTGTCAATGTTTGTATGTACGGTTTACCAGCCGGCACTGTTCCATATACTGCTTTTAGTAGCGCGGAAGCAAGCTTTAATCAAGCTTTTTCCCGCTATGAGGCTCCCCAGCTTACCTTACTCAATGGATTAACGCCAGGCAGCACAAGCAGTGAGAAATCCACTGTCAAAACTGCCGGCATAGTTGCACCAGGTATCTTTGACACTGGCATACCGACAAGCGACGTGGATCCATTTAAAGGTAAAGTCAGCGACGGTAAAGAAGTTAATGTACAAACAATAAAAGCCGCTGATTTAAATACAGCCAATTTTGTAATCAGAAAAGATGGTACCTGGGAAGCAAATGCAACTCAAATACTAAGAGATGGAACTTGCAAGGCCTTTGTTGAAGATGGTTATACAGGCGATTCCAATACCGTACAGAAAATTTTGGATACAGCTAAAGCTAAACTGATGACCGAAAATCATATAAATTTAGCCATACCTGGATCATTGGCCAGTGACCTTTTAAATCGTTCCCCAGATACTAGTACCAACCCAGTGCAACCAACCGACAATACAACACCAGCACCTACCCCTGTTAATGGCGGTGAATGCAATGGCGGTGGTGGTCGCAACGGTGGCGGTGGCGGTGGCAACGGTGGCGGTGGCAATGGCGGAAACGGCGGCGAGCGTGAAGGCGGCGGCGGCACTGGTGATGGCGGCAGCAGTGACACTACTACCGGTGGTGGAACAACAGGTTCCGATACAGCATTAGGAAATTTTGCGAAAATCAATGATTATTTGCTAGGCAAAAAGGCATTCGATGTGACAGTGAAAGATCCACAAACTGGACAAGAACGCACAGAACAAAGAAGCGCCTATATACCTACGAAAACAATACCCAACTTTACCCAAAGGATGATGCCTCCTGGCTTGGTCGCTAGGTTGAGTCGTGTTAGTTTTGCTAATTACGATACTGATGGTGACGGTAAACTAAGTCCAGCAGAAGAAGAAGCAATGAAAAATGATCCTGCTTGGCAGGAATTAAACACATACTTAAATTCAAAGGGCGGGCAAGATGACCTGGCAAAAATGGCAGAAAATATTAACGCTAAAGCGGATTCACTTAACGGCGTTAAAGACCCAGGCGCAGAAGCAGCAATCAAAGATTTAAAAGATCTTGCCGAACAATTAAAACAACCTGGGCAAAGTATGGGACTGATTAGCAATATGGGCTTAGCCTCACAGCTGTCAGCTTACAATTTATTGACAAAAGAAAGATTGCAAAACAACACGTCTGCGAACGTAATCAGTGCTATCACCACGCTGGCTTCTTATGAAGCCACAAAATCAAAAGGCTTTGATTTAGCGCACGAGCCAGCCAATCAGCAAGAAGCAGAAAATGCAAAAACCGCCTTAGCAAATGCCATGGGCGCGTTGCTAGAGCAGCCTTGGGGTTTTTAGACAAGTAGCAAATACAATTTGGTCACAACAATAAGAAGGAACAATCAGATGATTAAACCTAGAGCAGGATAAACAGGAGGATGAGGTTCTGTGTCAACGAGTATAGGAGGCAAAACCTCCAACACTCCACTACATGGCGTAGATGGCGGCGACAAAATAAAACACTTTCCAATCAAGCAAGGTAATGAACTTCCCAGGGAAATTTTTCATGCCCAGGCAGTAAAAGACTTGTCTGACCCAGAGGACGCACCGGCTGCTTTTCAGTTCAAAGATGAAGCTGGTTCCGGACAAAATTCTGCTTTTGGCGGCGATGATTTAATCGGCAAGAAAGGACTAGGATTGGGACTGGCTGCGCTTTTTGATAAAAAGAATGCCTCCAGCAGCAAAGCAGGACAAACAAGTTCAGATTCTGATGACGACGCTGAACCAGACGAACATCCAACAATTGAAAGCAAACATGAGAAAACGCCTCTGTTCAGCCCTGTAGATATAACCAGACAGTTGGTAGACAAGTTTTTAAATACACACAAACTTCAAGCAAGCCAAGAAAGCGACACGGATAAAAGTGAAACTGCCGGAGGAACACAATTCGACCGTAAAATGTTGAGCAGCAGCGCCACAGCCGCAAAAACTGCTGATTCAGCAGATGCTTCTACAAAACCAAATCTTCGCAGCTCCATCGATTCACCCAAAGGAGAAAGCACCGGCAGACCTGCCAGTGCTACTGCCGTTAAGGACAGCGGCAGAAACATGACCGCCACCCAAGATACAGTTAGAAATTTAAACATTCCCCCTAATCGAGAGCTGTATGTAACTCGCACACCAACAGATACCCCGGTTACCCAGCCTCAAGCAAACGACTTACTGTATCGCACTAATCGCCCGGCAAATATTCCTTCCGACTCCCCTCAAGTCATATTCAAAGATCCCACCAATGGTGCGATAACCGGCGTCGCTACACTTAATCCTTTACGAGCGGCAAATGGTGAAGTTGTGCGCACTCAGTTTGGGCAGTCGCTTATTGAATCAATCAAATTAAGCAGCCAGGGCAAAGAAAATACAATTGATCTTAGAGATATCGCTTCAGCTAGTAGAACTGGCATTCCTCAGCAAGGCCTCATATTTGACCAGAATGCGACAAGAGCAACCAACGGTCTAATTGTTTTGCAAAGACAAGACGGCGCCCAGATAGCTTATGAACAAATTCATGGCCCTAATGGTGTGCCACAAATACGCATAGCCGGCATTAATAGCCAGGATGGGCTTACCCGCTACTTTTATGAAGATCGAAATAACCCTCGTTTTCCAACAGCCATTATTGAAAGCGTTCGCGATGAACATGGCTTCCCCATGCAACAAGAACGTATACGTCAGGGAATGTCCGACACTTTCATCATGACTCAATATAAGGTTATGCCCGATGGACGCAAAATACAGGTTAGTCCACCAGAAACTGAGCGTTTTGTACAGACCAGAGCCGATGGTCAGATTATTTATCAACGTTATATCAGCCCACAAGAATTACAACAACGCACTAATCGCGGCGAATTCGATAACCGCACCAGTTTAACAGGGCAGGCTATCAGCAGAGAAGATATTCTGCGCACAATTAAAAATGATAAAACCTGGCTTGTTGCTAATGACCTTGCTTCAGCAAAACGGCAACTGCTTGATGTAACCAAAGGGGTTTTGTTTCAAGGCAAAGGCGGCGACGAAAAAACAGAACATTTCGTAGACATGTACCTAACTAGAATCCGCCGCTGGCGCGCAAAAGGATACCAAACAGCTAACGATGATCAACTGGCATTTTCATTGCGGCGTATTGCTGAAGTTTATAAAACCAAACGCACTGGTGCTGCTGGTGAAATATCGGATTCAATGCTTCATTATCATACAGAGAGAATGCTAATGGGTATGGGCTCTCCAGGTCTATACAACAATCAAGGGCAGGTGGGCACATGTTATGTTAATTCATATCGTATGGCAGCTGAATATATCTTCCCACATCTGGTAATAGACAAATGGGCAAGCATATTCTCTACAGGCGAAGCTAAAGGGCGGAAATTCAAAAAAGGTGAACTAAACCGCAAAGGTGGCTTGGGTGAAGATGGCTGGAACTGGGTGATGAATAATTTATGCGCCAAATTTAGATATGGCTCTAAATATACTTTGGTCGGCGGTTTTCCAGGTACAGATGAATCTCAAGCCGTAAGAGAATTCAGATTGCTCACTGATGGTGGTAAATTACCGCTGGGCAAGAAAGCTCACAAAAAGTACGGCGTCAAAATGGCATACACTTACGGTGGCTCGCATGCTCAATGCTGGGTTGAAGATCTACTTGAAAATACCTGGAACGGTTCTAGCCAAAAACGAACGCCTACACCGCCGGTCGACAAATTACCCTGTTAGCGCGGGACAAACAGCAAAGATTAAAAACAAGATTAAGCTTAATTCTTCATAGCCGGGCTCACAAATATCTCACAAAATTTGCCTATGATATTAGCTGGCTCAGTCTTACTACAGAGTTCAGAAATGTGAGGAATGTAGGTTTATGTCAGTCCCGCAAGATGGGCAAAATAATCCTCCGCCCCAAATAGATACAACGGCACCCTTTCAAAATGGAGCGCCTGAGGGTCAACTGCCAGTGAGCTTCTGGAGCAGTATGCCGCTTACAGGCGGTTGGCCAATGCAAGCCGGTGCTTTTGGTCCCAGCGACGCCACTATGGCTCAATTTCCCTCATCTCCTTTTTCTCCTTTTTCGCCTTTGCCGTCCGACTCTACTGAAATCGATGAGCAGGCCGCCAGGGCAATCTCAAACTCAATTGCTCATCATATGAGCAATAACCCAGGTCTAGCTCTTACAGCTCAAACATTAGGACTAGAAGGTAATCGCATTGAAAATCTATTGTATGTTAAGCCTTCCATGACTGATGAACTGAATAGTGCACCTACGCCCATGAGGGACGTCGTTCCATCAACTACTAGCCCGCGAGAACTACCTAAAACGACACCATCTGCATCCAAAGCAGCAGGAACCGACACCGCGGCAGGAACTGATAAGACCGGTGGAAAAAGAACACCAGATGCAACTGACAAAATTAAAGAGTTGACAGTTAAAATCACTACAAATCCCGACGATCTAAAAACAGCCAACGTAGTCATTGATCAAAAAGGGCGACTCATACCAAAAGATACAAAAGATGCCAAAGGTGTATCCGACAGAAGACCTTTTCAAATAGAACCGGGAAGCGACGGTTCTGAACCAGGTATGTGCAAAGTCTTTGTTGCCCCTCAGGACGAAAATGCAAGCGAAGAAGAAAGAGTGGAAGCTGCAGAAAATGCCTGGAATCAGCTTTTAGGCTTAAAGAATTTTCTAGCGGAAAATAAAGAAGCCAATTTAACCATGCCTATGACTAAAGACGACTTTATCCAGAAGCTAGTGGAGGACAGCTCCGGCAATTCTACCGCCGAACGCAGACATTCTGGTGGCCCGGGCAGTGGCGGGAACAGTGCTGGTGAGGGACAAGCGGGCGGCAGTGCCAAAGGCGCAAGCGGCAGTGGTGGCAGCTGCGGTGGCGGTGAAAACTCTGGTGAAGAAGGTAGTGAATCCGCAGGCGGTAAAAGCCCAGGGCGTCAGGCTAGCGACAGTACTGGTGACGACACTACAGGTAAAGCCGGCAACAAAGCCGCTGAGGCTGCTCCGGTCGCGCCATTATCTCACGGAATAAGAGAAGCCTCAATTCATGCAGTAACCAATCCAACTACCCCCATGAATCAAATGACATATGCTCTTTTTGCTGCCAATTGGTATTCCGGTTTTCAAAGGATTTGGGCGAAGGATAAAAACCATGATGGCAAAATAGACAAGGACGATGGTTTAACTCAAGAAGAAATAGATCAGGCCAATAAAGAGCTCGAAGAAGAAACAGTCAAATTGGACGCAAAACTAAAAGAGATGTCTGGCAAAAGTCCACAGGAGCAAGAAGCATTAACTGAGTTCGCCAAGCAAATAAAAGATCATAGTAAGGGCAATACGGCCTTTCATAAGGCTATTAGTTCGTTAACAGATAAAACTAACAATGCAAAACCAATGGCGCCTGAAGATGCTCGAAAAGCTTACGAAAGTGATTTAAAAACTGTCTTCCCCGACTTAGTTAAAGAGGGGAAGCCTGTGCCCAATCCAGTTAAAACTGCAATTGCCGGTCGCGTGATTGACAATCTTGCCAAATCTACTGTTAATCCAGAAGCGCCTGAAGCAGTCAAGAAAGCAACGCAAGAATTAATCACAGGAGCAGCTGAATTGCAAAAAGTCGGACTTGAGCAAAGACCTCAAGCAGAGAATGATCCAAAAACAAAACAATACCTGGAGACGCTGAACAAGATAGGTGGTTTCCTGCATAGGGTAGCATTTGGAGATTTTGGATTCGCAATTGAAGCAGCCAGGTAAGAACTCTATTTTTTGTCCAGCTTTTCTACGCCTTCTTTGGCAGCTTCCACATCGGGATTAATTGCCAGCGCTTTTTTGTATTGCTCCAGCGCTTCCTTTGGTTTGTCGTTCTTTTCTAGAAGGTGCGCGTATTCCACTCTGGCTGTCACATCTTGCGGTGTCAATTTCAGTGCCTCTTCAAATTCCTGCATTGCTTCTTTATCTTGATCCAACTTGCAGAGTGATACAGCCAACCTTCTGTGAGCCGGGCTGAAAGTAGGGCAGGCTTTAAGAGCCTTTCTTTGCTCTGTCACTGCGGCCCTGTAATTGCCTTGCTTTTCATACATCCAGCCTAAAGCGCTCAAGGCATTAGGATGGGTGGGATTTAATTTCAATGCTTTTTTGAATTGTTCAATAGCCTGATCAGTTTTGCCGGTGTCGGCATAAACATTGCCCAGGTTGATATAGGCCTCAGAAACATTGCTGTTCATGGCAATTGCTTTTTCTTCTTCTTTAATAGCAGAGTCATAATCTTGTTTTTGCGAGTAAACAACACCAAGATTAAGATGCGAAGTAGGATCATCAGGTTTCAAATCTGCCGCGGCTTTATAAGTAGTAATGGCATCGTCTAATTTACCCAGGTGAGTGTATGCATAGCCAAGATCCAACAGAGCCCGAAAACTGCTTGGTTTCAAGGCAACCGCTTGTTTAAATTCTTCCAGAGCCAGATCCATTTTGTCCTGATTGGCATAAGTTTGTCCCAGTATCACATGCGGCAGAAAATATTTTGGATCAAGCTTGACTGCCGTTTGTTCTTCTAAAATAGCTGTCTCATAATCTTCATCAGCTGCGAGAACCGCTCCTAAACGCTCATGAATTCTGGCATTATCAGGCAATTGTCTAGCTGCTTCGCGATATTGCTCGGCTGCTTCTTTTAATTTCAAGCGCGCGTATAATTCTTCACCTTTTTTAAAGGCCGGATTGTTTTCCAAAGTTTGATCGGCTGCCTGGGCAGGAGCCTCCGCTGAAGCCAGCTCCGGTGCACTAGCCGGCATAGCATTGCCTGGCACAATTGCAGATTGAATGACAAAACAAACAATTATTGAAACTACAGCCAATCTATTTTTTTTCATTTTTGTACCTTTATTTTTTGTATCCTTGTTAGAGATTTCTTTGATGATATTAACGCTGGAGGAAGTGCCAAGTCTGGCGGCACCGGCTTCAATAAGAGCTAAGGCGTGATTATAATCCTTAATGCCACCGCTGGCCTTAATTTGTAATGGCTGAGAATAAATATTTTTGCCATTGTCTATCGTTGTTTTCAGAAGTTTTATATCTTCAACTGTAACACCAGGATCATCCTTGACAAAGCCGGTACATGTTTTTACCATAGCCGCGCCGGCTTTTGCACACAATTGTGTGGCTAATATTTTTTCTTCTTCAGTCAGCAAATTACATTCAATAATCACTTTTACTTTATGCTCTCCAGCCGCCCTGACAATGGCTTGAATTTCTGCCAGCACATAATCAACATCTCGCTCTTTTAAAGCGCCTATATTTATTACCATATCAAGTTCTTCCGCTCCTTCAAATAAGGCTCTTTGAGCTTGAGCAATTTTAATATCGGTTATATCAGCGCCAAGTGGAAAACCAACCACTGTTGCTACTGCCACTTGTGTAGAAGCCAATTCTCGCACCGCTCGTTTGACATAATAAGGATTGACACAAACGGCAAAAAATTTATATTGGGCCGCTTCAACACAAAGCTTGACTATATCGTCTGTGCTTGCGTCCGGATATAAAAGAGTGTGATCAATATAGCCTGCTAGCGTGCTAATTAATTGCTGCTTGGTGTTTTCTTTTTTCACAGCTCTCTCACTTTTGATTAGAGTTGCATATTAGCGCTCTGTGTCTGTTTACGGCTGGTTGTTTCGGTGTTGGATATTTTCTCATGATATTCCTGCAAACTGTTCACCGACAGGGAGCCGCTTTGCAAGGCAGCAATAGCAGATACAGTAGCCTTAGCTCCTGCCACCGTTGTTACTACAGGCACATTGTAACCTACCGCCGCCTGGCGAATAAGTTGATCATCGTCTCTGGCTGTACGGCTGGAAGGTATATTGATGACAAGATGGATTTCGCCATTTTTAATGCGGTCAACCAGGTTAGGCCTGCCTTCAGAAACTTTATTGACGACAATAACAGGAATGCCCGCGGATCTAATAGCGGCAGCCGTACCTCTTGTTGCCACCAGCTCAAATCCCAGTTGATATAAGGATTGAGCCACAGGTACAACTTCGTCTTTAAACCAATCGGAGACACTGATAAAAATGCGACCGCTGCCGGGTAATTTTTGCCCGGCTCCCAGCTGGGCTTTAGCAAAAGCAAGTCCAAACTGAGAAGCAACACCCATAACTTCGCCAGTGGAGCGCATTTCAGGGCCAAGGCTGATTTCTGCTCCAGGGAAGCGATTGAAAGGAATGACCACCGATTTAACCGAGACATGCGGCGGTATCAACCGCGGTACTATATCCAGCTCGGCTAAAGTTTTGCCAACCATGACCGAGGCGGCAATTTTGGCCCAGGGCACACCGGTTGCCTTGGAAACAAAAGGAATGGTGCGGCTGGCGCGCGGGTTAACTTCAAGAATAAAGAGCTCATTATTTTGTATGGCAAATTGTATGTTCATCAGACCAACGACTTTTAACTCTTTGGCCAATTCATTGGTACTGGTTCTGATTTTTTCAATAATTGGCAACGGTATGGATTGAGTAGGCAAAACGCAAGTGCTGTCACCGGAATGTATGCCGGCCTGCTCAACGTGTTCCATGATGCCGGCAATAATTGTGGTGTGTCCATCGCAAACAGCATCAACATCAATTTCAATAGCATTTTCCAAAAATTGATCAATTAAAACAGATGTTTTCTCCGTTCGAGAAAATCCTGTACTCAGCCATTGCTTAAGCTCATCGAGCGAATAAATTACTGGCCATTGACCTGCCACCAAGTACATAACTTGGCCTGACCAGCAATGGATAACCAATTTTATCGGCAATAGTGATGGCCTCTTCGCTTGTATTTGCTACCGCCCCCTCCGGCTGCTTCAATCTTAATTTTTTGACAAGCTTGCCAAACCGAGCCCGATCCTCGGCTGCATCAATAGAATCAGTGCTGGTGCCTAAAATTTTAAACCCACGCCCTTCCAGTCCTTTGGCCAATTTCAGTGGTGTTTGTCCGCCCAGCTGCACAATGATGCCCAGAGGTTTTTCCACCAGAGCAATGTTAGTCACATCTTCAAGCGTAAGCGGCTCAAAATATAAACGGCTGGAAACATCATAATCTGTTGAGACAGTTTCCGGATTGGAGTTTACCATCACCGCCTCATAGTTTAACTCCCGCAAAGCCATGCTGGCATGCACGCAGCAATAATCAAATTCAATGCCTTGACCAATGCGGTTGGGCCCACCGCCAAGAATAAGGACGCGTGGACACGTTGCCGGCGGCACTTCCGACTCTTCTTCATAAGTCGAATATAAATAAGGTGTGGTGGCGGCAAATTCGGCTGCACAGGTATCAATCATTTTATAGGCGGGCTTAATCGAAAATTTTTGCCGCAAAGCAAAAATATCGTCTTCTTTGCTATTAGTTAGATTGGCAAGTTGTTTATCTCCAAAACCCATACGCTTTAAAGACCATAATGTTTCGCGATCAAGCTTATTTAACGACTTGATATTTTCTTGCACGAATATGCTTTTTTCAAAAAGCTCAACCAAATTATCAATAAACCAGGCATCGATATTGGTTAATTCCCGAATTTCTTCAGCAGGCATACCAGCCGCAAGCGCCCCATAAATATCAGTAAGACGATGGTTGGTTGGCACAGACAAACGATGCCGCCACTCATGCATATCAACATCCTGGCGAGCTGGCACACCGGCAAATCCAGGCAGATTGAGCTCAAGACCACGTAATGCTTTTTGAGTTGCTTCCTGAAAAGTGCGCCCGATGGCCATTACTTCACCCACTGATTTCATTTGCGTAGTTAAGGTGGTGTCAGCACCGCGAAATCTTTCAAAATTAAAGCGAGGAATTTTTGTCACCACATAATCCAGGGCCGGCTCAAATGAGGCTGGTGTTGTTTGCGTGATATCATTGGCAATTTCATCAAGAGTGAGCCCAACCGCGAGTCTGGCGGCAACTTTGGCAATGGGATAACCAGTAGCCTTGCTGGCAAGAGCTGAAGATCGAGACACACGGGGGTTCATTTCGATAATCACAATGCGCCCGGTTGACTGATTGATACCAAATTGAATATTGGAACCACCTGTATCAACACCGACAGCTCGAATTATTTGAATGGCAATATCACGCAAACGTTGATATTCTTTATCAGTTAACGTTTGTACCGGCGCCACCGTAATGGAATCGCCAGTATGAACGCCCATAGGATCAAAATTTTCAATAGAGCAAATGATGATAACGTTATCGAGACAGTCACGCACCACTTCCAATTCTATTTCTTTCCAACCCAATACGCTTTCTTCCAGCAAAATTTCATGCACCGGACTGGCATTTAAACCGGTGCTTACCATATCATCAAGTTCTTCCTGGTTGTAGACAATGCCACCACCAGCACCACCAAGTGTAAATGCCGGGCGGATAATAGCCGGGAAGCCGATTCGGGAAGCAATTTCTCTGGCTTCAGTCAAGTTGCGGGCTACGCCTGAATTAGGCACATCGAGACCAATGGCAAGCATGGTCTTTTTAAAGAGCTCGCGGTCTTCAGCTAGTTTAATAGCCTGCAATTTGGCTCCTATCAACTCAACACCATATTCTTCCAGCACGCCGGATTCGGCCAGCTGTACTGCCACATTAAGCGCTGTCTGCCCTCCCATGGTAGGCAGAAGCGCTTGTGGACGCTCTTTGGCAATTACCGGCTTTGACAATATCCGCTGTCACCGGTTCGATATAGGTGGCTGCCGCCAGTTCAGGATCGGTCATGATTGTGGCTGGGTTGGAATTAACCAGCACTACTTTATAGCCCTCGTCTTTAAGGGCTTTGCAAGCCTGACTGCCGGAATAATCAAATTCACAAGCCTGACCAATGGTAATTGGGCCGGCACCGAGAACTAAAATTTTAGATATATCTTTTCGCTTTGGCATTCGCAAATCAATTCCAAATAAAAATATTAGCGAATTACTGGCGTCCGCGTTTGAAAACCCTGATTAATTGGTATAGAGAAAGCAAACGGGGTTGGCAAATATGGACTGCCCAAGACCATTTTAAACCGGCTGATGGCGGTTTAGGGGTTTATTATGTTTTGGTGGCTAAGAAAATACTTTGTTACTTTTGTGATCCTTACTCTTTGTTATTTGCCTGCCAGCGCCAAAGTAATCAGACTGGATGAGACCGACCTGGGTGGGCAGCATTATAAATATCTATATCAATGGTATAACCCGGATGTAAAGCCAAAAGCCGTTGTTATAGCCATACACGGATTGACTATGCATGGTTCGATTTTCGACGGCTTAGCTCGCCATCTGGTGGAAGATGGCTTTCTTGTTCTAGACACCCGATCTGCCCGGTTATGGACGCCGGTATACAACACGGCGAGGAACTAGCGGAGTCACTTATACGGGTCAAGGCGAGGGCGAATCGATGAGCGCATATAATTGCCGACATAATCAAGGCAACCAGGATCGCGCCATTATAAGAACTTGCCCATTATCTGTATGGGAGAGAGCCTTGGTTCTAACCTGGCCCTTGTATGTTATGCAAATAAGATCTATTCCGCTTGATGGGCTCATTTTGTCTAGCCCGGCTTTAAAACCACGCCTGCATATCAACCCGCGGATGATGAAAGGCGATATGAATATGATCATTGGACTGATTGATGCCAATGCAACCATGAATTTGTCACCCTACATCAAAGCCTATGTCTCCGAAGATCCTGCTATTACCAGAGCTGTTCTTAATGACCCGTTAGTGCGCAAACAATTCAGCTGCCAGGATATATGGCATAGCTATGTGATGATGAAGCCAATCTATAAAGAAGCCAGTCTCATTAACAATTCGACTCCCATCTTGATAATGCAGGGCAGCAAAGACAGGGTGCTGGAATCTAAGGCTATTATTAAATTGGTCTCAAATCTAAATACAAACGATTTGACAGTGAAATGGTTTAAGGATCATGGGCATTTAATGCTGGAAGCGCCGGAGCCGCACATTGATGTTTTGCAAACAATTGATGAATGGTTGCATAATCATGCAAAGCTTAATGAGAATTCGGCATCGAATTGCCATTCGGCATGAAAAGAGATGTTAGAATCTAGTCTGATACGGAGGTATCTGTAAATTATGGCAGTTTCAGAACAGCCCATGCGCAAACTACTTGGCGTTCTCTCCCCGACTATTTTCTGGTTGAGCGAACAAGGTTCTGTCGCTATTAGTGCTGTACCTGCCAATCATCTTGAAGCTATTAAACAGTTAGAGAGGATTGGCATTGTCTATAAAAGAAATAATCGTTCATACGAATTGCAAAAAATCAGGCTAAAAAAGCTGCTTGGCAATGTTACACTCGAATCTCTGCTTCCTCAGGATAGTCTAGATTGCGATCCTGTTGGCGGTCCTGACTTAAAAGGCCACTTTAAACTAGATTCATGCCTGAGCTGTCTGTCGTTATCCCAGCTTATAATGAGGAATATCGTCTTCCTTCTGTGCTGGATTCGATACACAACTTCTTAGTTGCCAGAGGAATGGATTTTGAAATCATCGTTGTTAGCGATGGTAGCACGGATAATACTGCAACTTTAGTGAACCAATTTGCTAACCAGCGTAAGCAGGTGAGATTGATTGAACACACCGTCAATAAAGGAAAAGGTTTTGCTCTCAAGACAGGAGTGCTGGCAGCCGGCAGTGATTTCATCTTAATCGATGATGCTGACGGCAGTTCACCAATTGCCGAATTTGATCGACTCTATGCATCTATCAAAAATGGTGCCGATCTGGCTATTGGCTCACGAGCTAAGCCCGATCCTGAATGCACCATCAATGCCCTGCCCTATCGCACCCATATAGGCAATGTGTTTAATCATATTGTTCAGTCTTTGCTTTTGCCCGGCATATACGACACGCAATGCGGCTTTAAACTTTTCAAGAAAGCAGTTGCTCATGATCTTTTTTCTGCCACCACTGTTGATGGCTATGCTTTTGATGTGGAAATTCTTTACCTGTCACGGCTCAGAAAATACCGGCTGGAAGAAGTGCCTATTAACTGGCATAGTGTGGACGGCTCCAAAGTTAATGTTTTTACTGACTCGTTTAAAATGCTTGTCGATGTGCTAAAAATAGCATGCTGCAGAGCACAGGGAAAATATTTGAAAGGTAAGGCGGCAAAAGTTAATGAGTGCTCCAGTACGAAGTAAGCATTATCTTTTACCGGATCTCGCCGATCTCCTGTTTGTCGCTGTTCTTTATCTGGCATTGTTTCTAAAACCGAACATGATGTTTATTGACGGCTCCACAGGCTGGCACCTGGTGAGCGGCAATTATATTTTGCAACACCACCAGGTACCGCGTGCCGACATCATCTCTTACACATTTGCCGGCAAGCCCTGGATAGCTTATGAATGGTTGTCGGATTTGCTAATGGCTGCCCTGGTCAGGCTGGGTGGTTTAAATTTGCTGGCAGTAATAGTTGCCGGTGCCATTGCCCTGCTTTTTTTCTTGCTCTATAGACGTTGCCGGCAAAGCCACTGCAATTTTGTCATTGCTGCTACGCTCACTATGTTTGGTGCAATTGTTTCTGCAATTCACTGGCTGGCACGGCCGCATCTGTTTACATTTTTTGGTGTTTACATTTTTTACACACTGCTGGATCGTTATTACAACGGTATGATCAGCAGCAAAAAATTGGCCGTCTCTCTTTGTTTTTGCATGCTGGTTTGGTCTAATTGCCACCCTGGTTTTGTCATTGGCCTTGGCTTGATTGGCATTTACCTGGTTTGCGCCATAATTGCCTACATAACTGAGACAGTGCAAGCAAAGCGAGTCGCTGATCTCATTGTCATTCTGGTCTTAAATCTAATTACCACTCTGTGCAATCCCTACGGATTTGGTTTGTATTCGTACATAGGGCATTATCTGTTCAAAACCAATCATATACTAGAGGCGACCGATGAATTTTTATCGCCGGTATTTCATGGGGGCATGCAACCGGCGCTCCTTGAAATAATGTTTGCCTTGTTTATTATAGGATTGGTGATTAGCAAAGGTAGAATTAATTTGCCCGATCTGCTTGTTTATCTTGTCTTTGCTCATCTGGGCTTGTCGGCCCAAAGAAACATGGCACTTTATGCTATTGTCGCCGTACCAATAATTGCTCGCCTGTATTCCGACACCATACTCAACCCTGCCGGCGGCAGACTTTATCAGCAATTAAATGATCATTGGCGCGCTCTACTAACCAAATTGAACACTATCAATGCCGGCTTTACTGAAAATGAAAGATTGTGCTCGCTACACATACTGCCAATGTCTATTTTTGCCGCCCTGGTTTGTATAGCTCTCAACGGCGGTCAGGTGCTAGGTTTCAATATCTTGCACAGTGATTTCCCTGAAAAAAATATTCCCAACAAAACTCTAAACATAATCAAAAAGCTTCACCTTGATCCTCAAGAGGGTATGTCTTTCGACAACTGGGGCGGTGTAATAAAATACAAAATCGATTATCCGGTGTTTATAGATGATCGCGCTGATTTTTACGGAGAACAGTTTTATAGTCAATATGCCGTGTTGACTCAAATCTTGCCGGGCTGGCAAAAACTTCTCGATCAATACAAGATTAGCTGGGTATTGCTGCCGTACAATAATCGCCTTACTAATGAATTAAGAGCTGATAGTCACTGGCAACAAATCGGAGAAGATCAAGCCTCTGTACTTATGATGCGAAAAAAATAGGTCCACTAATTCAGCTAAAATAGAAGCCTCTATGCCTAGTGGTATTCTTCTTCAATTGCACCCTCAGTATGTTGCAGGTCTTTGTCTTTAGCTGATATCATATCGGCGGCATTTTTTAGTTTTACTGCCGCAGCCAGGTTACCTGCTTTTGTCGCGGTCATGGCACCATCGTATAAATCGGTGCTCCACTCTTGCATTGCACCATCCTGCACGTAAAGCTGAGGAAGATTTTGCATATCTGTGTCCCAGCAGCCAGTCGGTTGCATGGCATCAAATACTTCCCTGACAAAATTAGGGTCTTGGTTGATATAGTCTGGTTGCCAGACAGATAAATCGCTTTGAGTCGCTGCCGATTGATCGCCGCGAGCCGCCGCCGCAATTGGTTCAAGCGGAGTAGCTGGTGCAACTATGCTATTAGACATGCTAGCCTCTGATTAATGCAAATACTGTCTGACAAAGTGGGCTCAGCAAGCCTCGCCCCTACAATTTACTCTTATAATTTACTCCTTAAAGCAGCTTTTGTCTTTGCGGTAAATACGTAGTAAAAGGGATTATTAAGCCGAATTTATACTGACTTTTTGATATTAATAATTAACGGCTAAGCCAGGCTGGCTGGTGTTAATTGTGACGTCTTAGATTTTGGGCTCGCAACAGGTTGATCCAGCTCGGGCGGGTAGCCTTGTCCTAAGATCTTATAGACATTTTGCAACCTGAGCCGGAATTGTTGATCGAAAATAGGATCGTGAGCGGAATTGTTAGGTTCACCAAACCACCAGAACCAATCGCTGCCTTCGGCAGCATAGATTTCTTCCCAGGCAGCTTGTTTTACAGCCTCAGAATAAGTTTTTGTCTTTAATTCATCCACTAAAAAATTTCTGGTTGCCGCCAGCAAATCCCAGGCGCGATTTTTTTCGGGATCACCAATCCAGATGTGAAAATCGGCATTAATCCAGGATCCTGTTTCAATTTTAAACAGCTGAGCAGTGACAGATTGCCTGGATAAATAATCACTGACCGTGCAAACATTTAAAGTATTGTCCGCCGATAGCCGGCGATATAGCGCTTCTAAAAATGGCCAGCCGTCATCTTCATATGTTTCCCAACAATTTTCACCATCAAGAGCAATCACTATCATGCCTTCATTATCTGAATTGGCTAATTGTTTTTGAATATGTTTTAAACGCATATACATAGCTGAAGCCGCTTCTTCCGGCTTCCGGCTGCCATAAGAAAAGCTGATCTCGTTTGACATAACTACTTCTCTAAAAACAATATTGATTTTTTCGTCACCTACTCTTAACTCATAAGGCGGCACAAAGTGTCAGCACTGTTCAAATTGCCATATTGATCACGATATATATTCAAGCCGGTTGTTTTTACCAACAATGCTTCGTCAGCAATTATCCATTTGACTCCCTGTCCAGCAATAATCTCCAATGCTGCCGGGCTGATAGAAAGTTCAGACGGCCACATGCCGCGCGCCTTCTGTCCCATATAGTGCTCGTAAAGATCAAGCCCTGCTTTTACTTGATGAACAGCGTCCTCGTGGTGGAAAAAAAGTTTTTCCGGCAGGATAACATCAGGATCCGGTAACCGGGCAGCGTTGCTGTCAATGAGCAAAGGTAAAATAGGATGATAATAAGGTGTAGTCGTTACTTCAATTTGCCCTTCTTCCTGCTTTTGCCGGTAATAAGGGATAATCTGCCTGATTAAATCTCTTTGCATTTCAATAATGCGCCGGCGTTGTAGTAGGGAAAAATTGCCGCCCTGGGCATACAATGCTTTAAGCTCATCAATTGACTGCTGCCACATAGGATCAAACCAGCATAAATTCATCCAGGCAACCATGTCTGCATACTCTTGATTTGTAAATTGATCAAGAATGTTTTCAACAGAGCGCCCTCTGGTCAATAATTTCTCGCGCTTAAGATATAGTTCTAAATATGATGCATGTACTTTGATTTGACGTTCCAGATTAGCGTGAAATGACTCGTTTAAAATAAAGAGTTTGTCTTCTCGCGTATAGTCCTCAGCCGGTTTAATCGTGAGAAGCAACTGTTCATCAACAGCCTGATTGTGCCCGTAATCTTCCAGCTGTTCAATTAATGATGGCACCAGATTGAAAGTCTGCCGGATTCCGGGGAAGTCCTCCAGGATTTTCACCATGTCCAGATAATCTTTTATGGCATGCAGGCGCGCCCAGGGCATCAAATATTTCCCGCTCAAACGATCTTTATACAGCGGTTGATGCATATGCCAGACAAAGCAGATTGAGAGTTGTTCTGACATTATTATTAGTCCTGTATTTTAATTTAGACTCACTGGTTGATGCTGAGGCAAAGCAGCAATTAATTGTTCATGGATCAAGCCATTAGAGGCAAGGATATTAAACTTAGGAACCGACAGGTCCAGAGTTTTTCCGGACATATCAGAGACGCGCCCTCCGGCTTCTTGCACGATAAGCACTCCGGCACCGACATCCCAGGCAGCTATTTTTAATTCCCAATAACCTTCTGTGCGTCCACAAGCGACAAAGCACAAGTCGAGGGCAGCGGAACCGTCGCGTCTGACACCGTGCGTAATACCAGTCATATGCTTAAACCGCTCCATATTAACACTGCCATCAGAAAATCCGGTTGAGAGCAAGCTTTTTTCTAAAGTGCTAATCTTGGAAACTTTTATTTGTTTATCGTTCAGCCAGGCGCCACCGCCGGCTTGCGCCCAAAATAATTCATTGCTCACTGGATTAAGAACCACACCCATTTGCAATTTGCCAGCCTCTTCCAGAGCAATAGATATGCAGAAAAAAGGATAGCTATGGGCAAAATTAGTTGTGCCGTCGATTGGATCAACCAACCAACGACGATTTGTTTTTTTACTGCCGCTATTTCCACTCTCTTCCGCTAAAACTTCATCGTCCGGAAATTCTTCTTTTAAAATGTTTAGAATTACCACTTCCGCCGCTTTATCAACATCCGTCACCAGGTTATTAAAAACACCTTTGTGATCAAGCTTGATGTCACCCATTTTCTGAACAATTAACTGGCCCGCGCTTCGAGCAGCTTTAATGGCAATCTCTCTGGCTTTATCCAAAATTCCACCTCGTCCGATACAACATATTGATTATAACCGGTTCAGCAATATCAATCTGCTGCAAACAACCTCATAGCCGGAACTGAAATAAGTTTAGTTAACCTGACAATAAGCTTCATTGACGCATTTGCTAACCGGATATATCCTATATTAGTGGCTTATTATATGCCCTAACTTAGTCAAGCAGCTCGTAGAGGCTTATAGGGGCTCATTGCATGAGCCCGCTTTATCCGCCCGTTTGGAATACAAGAATTAATGCCTGAGAAACAATACAGTATTAACCCGGTTCAAACCAGCTTTCCTATGAAAGCGAATAGTCAAACACGCGAAGTGGAAATCCAAAGCTGGTGGGATTCAAATAAAATTTACGAACGTAATTTAGAAAAAAGAAAAAACGGCGAGAAATTTGTTCTTCATGATGGCCCGCCTTATTTGAGCTCTGCCAAAATTCATATTGGCACGGCAATGAATAAAATTTTGAAAGACATTATCACTCGTTATAAAGCTATGACCGGTAAGTATGCGCCTTATGTGCCTGGCTACGATAGTCATGGTTTACCTATTGAAAATGCTGTTCTTAAAGATGTTAAAGGCGGCAGAGCAAGCATGACTCCCGTAGAGTTGCGCCAGCGCTGCCGTGAATTTGCTCTTAGTAATCTTAAAGGACAAGAAAGCAATTTCAAACGCCTGGGTGTATGGGGCGATTGGCAGCATCCTTACATTACTCTCGATAAAAAATTTGAAGCAGCTCAATTACGTGTCTTTGGCAAAATGGCTTCTGAGGGCTATTTGTATAAAGGGTTGCGGGCAATCATGTGGTGCCCGAATTGTGAAACAGCGCTTGCTGAAGCAGAAGTTGAATATAATGACATAACTTCGGATGATATATTTGTCAAGTTTGAGCTTAGAGAGGAATCAAAAGAAAAATTAGCAAATCTCTTAAAGCATAAATTCAAACCCGAGCAAAAAATATCTTTTGTTATTTGGACAACCACCACCTGGACTTTGCCTGCTAATGCGGGCATTGCCCTAAATGCTGATTTTGATTATGAATTACTTGAATTTAATTCTGGTGAAATAATGATTGTTGCCAGTGAATTGAAAGAAAGTTTTTTAGAAAAAAGTGAATCAAGAAAAGACTATAAAACTTCAGCAGGAAAAATAAAAGGCAAAGAGCTGGAATATCTCAAAGCAAAGCATCCTTTTTTCGATCGAGACAGTCTTATAATTTTAGGCGATCATGTCACTGCTGATGCCGGAACAGGTTGTGTGCATACATCACCTGGGCATGGTCCCGAAGACTTTGAACTGGGCATGAAATACAAATTGCCGATAATTTCACCGGTAGAAGGCAATGGTGTTTACAACAAAGAAGGTGGTCCATTTACTGGACAACGTTACGATAAGGCTGTTCCAGAAATACTTGAATTGCTAAAAACAAACGGATCTCTTGTTCACGCCGGCAAATTCCAACATAGCTATCCGCATTGCTGGCGCTGTAAAAAGCCGCTGATTTTTCGCGCCACAGAACAATGGTTTGCTTCGGTTGCCGGCTTTCGCAAACAAGCATTAGCAGCAATTGATAATGTGCAATGGATTCCCGAATCTGGGCGCAATCGTATTTATAATATGGTTGAAGATCGTGCTGATTGGTGCATAAGCCGGCAAAGAGCATGGGGTGTACCTATACCTGTTTTTTATTGCCGCTCCTGCAATGAGCCTCTAATAAAAACAGAAACTATCAATAAAGTTGCCGATATATTCGCAGAATACGGCTCCGATTGCTGGTGGGAAAAAGAAGCAGATTTTTTCTTAGACAAAAACACAGCTTGCCAAAAATGCGGCAAAAAAGAATTTCGCAAAGAAACAGACATTATGGATGTCTGGTTTGACTCAGGCTCTACACATGCGGCAGTCATTGATCAAAGACCAGAGTTAAAAGGCACCCCTTGTGAAATGTATATGGAAGGCAGCGATCAGCATCGTGGCTGGTTTCAATCTTCACTGCTTACCAGTGTGGCCACCAAAGGGCGCGCCCCTTATAAAACTGTTTTGACTCACGGTTTCGTAATGGATGAAAACGGCACGCAAAATGTCTAAATCTCTGGGCAATATTGTCGAACCGGAAGCAGTAATCAGCCAATATGGCGCTGATGTATTGAGGCTTTGGGTTGCTTCTGTTAATTACACAGATGATATTCCAATTGGCAAAAGTATGCTGGCTCAATTAGCTGAAATCTATCGCAAATTGCGCAACACCGCCCGCTATCTTCTGGGCAATTTATATGATTATGATCCTCAAGTAGATCAAGTTGACTATAAAGATTTGAAAGATCTTGATCAATTCATTTTGCATCGCCTACAAAAAGTGATTGAAGATGTGCGCACTGACTTTGATCGCTATGAATTTTTTAAATACTATCAAGTATTGCAAAATTTCTGTGTGGTAGATTTATCTAGTTTTTATTTTGATATTGCTAAAGACAGACTCTATACGGCTGCGCCTAAGTCCGAAAGCCGTCGGGCAGTGCAAACAGTTTTAGCTGAACTATTGAAAGTAATCACTGCTATTTTAGCTCCGGTTACTCCACATTTAGCCGAGGATATCTGGTCACATATTCCGGAAGCAATTAAAAAAGCCTGGCATGCGGAAGACAGTGTGCTTTTAAGCGAATTGCCAGAACCTAACTCCAAATTTATAGACGAGAAAAAAGACGCTTTCTGGTCAGATCTGATTAAATTGCGTGTGGTAGTAAATAAAGCTCTTGAACAAGCACGCTCTGTGCGCTCGATAGGTAGCTCTCTAGAAGCACAAGTGCGTGTAGCTATTGGACCAGAAGAATTAGCTAAAAAAGCAAGCATGATTGAAAATCAATTGCCGGCATTTTTTATCACCTCTCAAGTACAACTAGTGGATAAAAGCGACGAGGTCTCAGCCAACGGGCAAACACTAGCCTTTGTGGACGAGGACGGCATACAAGTTGCCGTATTGACCGGCCGCCGGCAAAAAATGCATACGCTGCTGGAAATTCACTACTGATGTGGGCGCCAACTCTCAGCATCCCGAAATCTGCGGCGATTGCGTTGTCGTTATTACGGCAAGCTCTAGCTAGAGCTTGCTCGTTGCAAACGATCAGCAATAGGTAGCCAGTCTGCCGATTGCGGTACTTTTTCCACTAAAATAATAGAAGCATCAGTGCTATCTAATTGGCGCAAATTTCTATAAAGATCTTGCGCATATAATTTTGGATCTTCTGATGCCTGAATGTATTGGCGGACAATGCCTTTCGCGATGGGATGATCTGCTGTATTTGGTTTTGTTAGAGCAAGGATAGCAAAAGATTTTCCATTTTTCGCTTCGTTTAGCGTTGTTTGAATAGCCTGATGATCTAAAAGCAAAACGGGAGTTTGCGGAGCATAATGAGTTTTATCACTACCTGGAACTCGAATATTTTGCCCATTAGTTTCTAATTTATCCAGCTCTAAACACTTCAATATTTCCTGTTCTGAAATCATACCTGGGCGTAATATTCTTGGTGTTTTGCCAGTGGTATCGACAATTGTCGATTCAATACCCACAGGACAATTACCACCATCTATAACAAGCCTTATTTGATCATCAAATTCGTCACGCACATGTTGAGCACAAGTAGCGCTTACATGTCCGTATTTATTAGCTGAAGGTGCGGCCACCCCCCCGCCAAATTCTTTCAATAAAGCGAGCGCAATGGGATGATTGGGCACCCTTAGTCCTATTGTGTCTTGCCCACCAGTAATTAATGATGATACTCGTGGCGATTTTTTTACTATTAGTGTTAATGGTCCTGGCCAGAAATGCGAGGCGAGTTTTTTGGCGTAATCACTTAAATCGATTCCCCAGTCGCGCATCTGTTCGGCGTTAGCTAAGTGAATAATTACCGGATGAGCTGAAGGTCTGCCTTTAACAGCATACAGTTTTTTCAAGGCGACTTCATTAGCAGCATCAGCGCCAAGTCCGTAAACTGTTTCGGTGGGAAAAGCAACAAGATTGCCGGAACGAAGATGCTCGACGGCAAAAGTAATTATAGATTGATCGATAATTATTGATTCGGTAAATGTGTTATTCATATCTTATCGAGTCACGAGCGGACTTACGCCCGCCCCTACAGTCCTTCCAATTCCTTCTTTTCTTCGCGGGCTCAGCAAGCCTCGCCCCTACATTCCATCGAATACCGTCATCACTTTGCGGGCGCGCTTACGGGCGCCCCTACGAAACTGCCACGCATGGCCCAGGGGTTGACTGATTCTATTTGTACATCGACCAGCTGTCCTTTGAGAGTTTCTGAACCGGCAAAGTTGACTATTTTATTGGTGCGGGTCCGCCCGGTCAACCTTTCTTCGTTTCTGGCGCTTGTTCCTTCTACCAGTACTTCGACTGTTTTTCCCAGGTATTGTTTATTACGTTTGTGAGCAACATCAGTGACAACAGCATTAAGAAAACGCAGGCGTTCATATTTTTCACTTTCCGGTACTTGCTGTTCCCAACTAGCAGCAGGAGTATGATTTCTGGGAGAATAAGCGGCTGTATTGCATGCATCAAATTCAATTTCTTGTACTAATGAGACAGTGCGCATAAATTCATTTTCTGTTTCACCAGGAAAGCCGACTATCATATCCGAGGTTATGGCAGCATCAGGCAGTCGGGTGCGAATTTTTTCAACCACCTGGCGATAAAAATCGACATTATAACCGCGGGCCATACGGCGCAAAGTACGATCATCTCCGGCTTGAACAGGAATATGGAAATATTCGCAGGCGTTTTCCACTTCTGCTACCGCATCGATAATTTCAGGTTTTAAATCGCGCGGATGCCCGGTGAGAAAACGAATTCTTTTTATTTTTGTTTTTCCAACCAGATGCAATAAATCACCAAGATGAATAGCTGGATCCAAATCATGACCATAGGCAGTAACATTTTGCCCGAGCAAAGTCACTTCTGCATAACCAGCCTGTTCTAATTCTTCGATTTCTTTTAAAAGCACTTCGGGTGTGCGGCTTTTTTCTCGCCCGCGCACATAAGGCACAATGCAATAAGTGCAATTGTAATCGCAACCATAAATAATCGACACCCAGGCACTAATATCATTAGTGCGAATCACAGGCAGCTCCGGTAAATCTTCCGGCAATTCCTGCCAGATTTCTACAGCCGGTTTTTTAGTTTGATAAGCTTGCATAACAAGATCAGGCAGGCGCTGCAAATTATGCGTGCCAAAAACAACATCCACATAAGGTGCTCGTTTTAACAGAGCTGCACCGGCGTCCTGGGCCACACAGCCACCAACTGCAATCATGGAGCCCGGTTTAGCTTGTTTAACCTGGTTCCAGTGACCCAAATAACTATAGACTTTGTCTTCAGCACCTTCGCGAATAGCGCAGGTATTAAGGACCATAAGGTCCGCGTCTTTTATTTCATCCGTTTGTTTATAACCAATCTCATCTAATAAACCCAGCATATTTTCAGAGTCAGCTTTATTCATCTGACAACCGAAAGTTTCCACATAAACTTGTTTCTGTGAACTTTTTGGTTCACAATTATCAATCAGAATATTATCCCGACAAATTGGTTTCATCGATAATAGCTTACAATATAGGCAAACAATTTGAGCTAAACTCGTATTTTACACCAAAAATGAAATTAATACACATATCGGCGGCAATGTCACTGGATGGGCGGATTGATGACCGTTCCGAGCAGCGCCTTGTCCTATCTAGCCCAGAAGATTTACAGGACATGTACGCTGCGCGGGCCAAATGTGATGCAATTCTTATTGGAGCCAATACTATTCGCAGAGATAACCCATCATTGCTTTTCCATTCTCAAGAATTGATGAAAGAGCGGCTCAGTCGTGGGCAAACAGCCGAGCTTATAAAAGTAACGGTTACAGATAGTGGCGATCTGGATCCCAATGCGAGCTTTTTTACTAAAGGGGAAACACAAAAATTTATCGTCTGTCCGTCGGCCAACTCCGCAAAAGTTTCTAATAAATTATCCAGGGTTGCTAAAATGGTCCCCATTCAAGAAGTAACTGCTATAAATATAGTACATGCTCTGGAAAATTGTGGCATCAATTCACTGTTTGTGGAAGGCGGTACTAGCATCCTGACTATGTTTCTCTCTCAAGGAATATTTCATCGTCTTCGTCTGGCTATTGCCCCATTTTTTGTCGGCGATAGCCTTGCACCGGCGCTCATGGCCGATGCAAACTTTAAAAACAATGCTAAAAATCGGCTTTGTATTGCTTCTATGCGTAATTTAGGTAATATGGCAGTGCTCGATATCATCAACGAGGATTACACGAATGGCTGACGCGATAGACATAGGTTTTCTCAAACAAGCAATTGAGATAAGCAAACAAGCCCGCCCGGCTATGACGCATTTTTCAGTAGGCGCGGTGCTGGTTGATAAAAATCGTGCCTTTGTTGCCAGCGGCTTTACACAAGAATTAGGTGAAGGTTGGCATGCTGAGGCAGCCGCAATTAAAAAAGCAATGGATACTGGCTTTGATCCCAAAGGTGCCACAATTTATTCCACTATAGAGCCTTGTAGTGTCCGTGCTTCTGGTAAAGGAGATTGCAGCACATTTTTGATTGAAAAAGGAATTATCCGCGTTGTCTTTGCACTTAGTGAGCCGCCAATATTTGTGACTTGTCAGGGCAAAAGCAAACTAAAAGCAGCCGGCATTAAAGTAGAACAGATTATTAATTACAAGGATGCCGTAATTGCAATCAACAAGCATCTATTATCTACACAAGGTAATCAAATCAAATCCAAGTTAATTGCTTATGCTGTTTGCAATCTGCTTGTTTATTATGCTTGCAGCTTCAATCAGGTATTCGCTTCTTATCCTCAAGTAGATAATAAAAAGACTGAGCCGAACATGAATCAGCAGACTCCACAAGCATTAATAGGGCATTACTATACTCAGGCATTGCAACAACTTAATGAACTCTATAAAAATGATTTGAAAGCCAAGAATTTAGTTGATAGTCAGGGAAAAATAAATGAGAATCAATTATCCAAGACAATTGATACTCTGCCGGTAAAGAACAACCAGATCAATAAAAGCCTGGAGTTTATGAAAGGTCTGATTTATGATCCATCCAATCCCACTCCGTTTTTCAACAATTTAATTGCCATGCAGTCGATGTCTGCAGCAGCACAAAATCAATTGATTTTATTGGGAGAGGGCTCTTTAGGAGCCAAAAACTCCTATGTAGTTGGACTGAAAGAAAACTACAGCCATACCTTAAAATACTTAGACGCGCTAAAACAACAGAAAATACTTCTTGAACAAACTATACAGGCACCTCACAAGTAGCCTTTGGCTGATCAAAAAATACTTGCGCCACTTTGTAGAGATCCATATCCAGAGTTTTTAAACTATCTACACCGGCAGAGACAGGCACATCTACAATCTTATTGCCCTGTAAAGCCACCATGCGCCCGAATTTTTTCTCATGCACAAGATCAGCGGCTAATACACCAAATCTGGTGGCAAGCACTCGATCAAAAACAGTAGGCGATCCCCCTCTTTGAATATGCCCGAGCACAGTGGCTCTGGTTTCAAAACCGGTTTGTTTTTCAATCAAACCAGCTAGTGTTTCACCAATGCCGCCCAATTTGACGTGACCAAAGGCATCCAGATTTTGATCTTTGGTAGCCTCTTTTTCTTCCAGTTTGGCCCCTTCAGCAACAACTATAATGGAATATTTCCGGTCCGCGAACATGGGCTGTTTTTATTGAATCAACTACGTCTTGCAAATGAATAGGCAGCTCGGGAACAAGGATGTAATGCGCACCGCCAGCAATACCACCATAACAAGCAATCCAGCCGGCATGCCTGCCCATCACTTCGCAGACAAGAACACGATTATGACTTTCAGCCGTTGTATGCAACCGGTCTATGGCCTCAGTAACAATACTTACTGCCGTATCAAAGCCAAAAGTAAAATCAGTAGCATTCAAGTCATTGTCAATAGTTTTAGGAACGCAGACTACATTGAATCCGTGCTGTTGCTGCATTTTGTTGGCAACACCACAAGTATCTTCGCCACCTACGGCAATAAGGGCATCAAGACGATTGGCTTTCATTGATGCCATAATTTTTTCCGGACCACCATCTTTTTTGAAAGGATTTGTTCTAGAAGTTTTAATAATTGTGCCGCCTTTGCTAATCAACCCTTCGATTGATTCCAAGGTGAGAGGAACTGTCATATTTTCAATTGGCCCGCGCCAGCCTTCCAAAAATCCAATTATTTCCGATTTATATTTATTGATACTGCGTTGTACTACGGCCCTGATAACAGGATTTAAACCTGGACAATCGCCACCGCCTGTAAGAATGCCAATGCGCATATTTTTCCTTCCTTGTTTTGTCGGTCCCTCTCGGGCGGAGCTTTGCCCCGCCCCCACGTTCACATGCCAAGAGAACTATGTCCAAACAGTTTACCTAACACCTATTTTTTATTGCTGTCTAGTATACTTGAGAGCATCTTTAATGGCTGAGAGTATCTTAAACTACTTGCCAATAACTACTGTTATTGACTGGCTATCTAACGCGTCGGAGGCTGAATGAATTTATACGAGTATGAAGCAAAACAAATTTTTTCCAATCACGGCATTCCCGTGCCACCCTCAATAAGAATAACGAAGGCAGAAGAAATCAAAACGCAACTGGAAAAAGCAATCAGTGAATCCAAATTGAGCTTTCCAGTTACGCTCAAATGCCAGGTTCTTACCGGAGGCAGAGGTAAAGCCGGTGGTATTAAATTTGCCAAAGATATGGCTGAAGCTCAAAAGTTGGCTAGCGATTTACTCCAGTTAAAAATCAATGACTTGCCTACACAAAGTCTGCTTATTGAACCTAAAATGGCTATTGCTAAAGAACTCTATTTGTCAGTCACTCTAGATCGCAATCACGGTTGCGCAATTTTTATAGCTAGTAGCGAAGGTGGCGTTGAAATTGAATCATCACATAATGTAGTAACAAGCCCCATTCCTTATCCATATCATTCTTATGTAGCTCGCGACCTGGCTGTTGCTTTAGGTTTAGAGGGCAATATTCTGGTAAAAGTGGCCGATATAGCCAATAAGCTCTATAAGCTTTTCGTAGATATGGATCTTGACTTAGCTGAAATCAATCCGCTAATCATCAATGATAAAGGAGAAGTTATTGCTCTTGACGGCAAAGTAATTGCTAATGATGATGCGCTGGGAAGACAGCCTTATTTTTCCGGCTGGCTGGAAAAGCATCTGGATGGACTAAGCAGTCGAGAACAAAAATCAAAAATGACTGGACTTAATTTAGTAGAGTTAAACGGCAACATTGGCATTCTTTGCAATGGTGCCGGTCTGACTATGGCTACTATGGATATGGTGAAAGAATTTGGCGGCAAGCCTGCCAATTTTTTAGACGCCGGTGGTGGTGCTGACCAGAAAAAGACATTAGCTGCTTTAGAAATTGTGCAAGATAATCCGGATGTAAAAGTCATCCTGCTCAATATTTTAGGTGGTATCACAGCCTGTGATGAAGTCGCAAAAGCTCTTGTTGAATTTATAGACAAGCATCCTAAGCGTCAAATTGTTGTCAGACTGAGAGGTAATAATCAGCAATTAGCCGAAGAAATTCTCGCTAAACGCAACGTTAAGTTATTCCCCGGTATAGAAGATGCTGTCAAAGAAGCAGTTAGTCGCGCTTCGTAAAAAAAGATTGTAGGGGCGAAGCTTGGTAGGGGCGAAATTTATGAGCCCGCAACCCGAGAAGAAACGAAGAAATCACAACGGAGACCAAAATGATTTTAATTGACAAAGAAACAAAGGTTATTGTGCAGGGCGCCACAGGCAAGATGGGCGCTACTCACACAAAACTGATGCTCAACTACGGCACAAAAATTGTTGCCGGAGTTACGCCAGGCAAATCTGGTGAAACTGTCCACGGTGTGCCCGTATACGATACTGTCAAACAAGCACTAAAAGCAACCGGGGCAACTGCCTCTGTCATTTTTGTACCCCCTTATTTAGCCTACGACGCCGCCAGTGAAGCACTGGCTGCAGGCATAAAGCTTCTGGTTGTCATTACTGAAGGCATTCCGCCTTTAGACACAGTAAAAATGGTGCAAGAGGTCAAAGATCATCAAGCTTATTTAATTGGGCCTAATTGCCCTGGGATTATTACTCCAGAACAATGCTTAATTGGCATATTGCCAGGATCAATTTTTAAAGCCGGTCCAGTGGGGATGGTTAGCAAAAGCGGCACACTTACTTATGAAATCGCCCTGGCTTTGACAGAAGCTAATCTTGGTCAATCAACTTGTATCGGAGTCGGCGGTGATCCTATTAAAGGCATGGATTACGAGGAGACATTAACCCTCTTTGAAAAAGATCCGGCTACTAAAGCAATGGTTTTAATTGGTGAAATCGGTGGCAATGCCGAGGAAGAAGCAGCTTTATTTATTAAAGAAAAAATTAAAAAACCAGTAGTTGCTTTCATTGCCGGTCAAACAGCTCCGCCTGGCAAACGCATGGGGCATGCCGGCGCTATAGTCTCAGGCAATAAAGGCACTGCCGAGTCAAAAATTGAAGCATTAACTGCTGCCGGGGTAAAAGTAGCGCATACACCTGCTCAAGTGGCCTCTTATGTCGGACAGGTTTTAGCTCCTGTTGCGCGTTAATATTTAATGTGGTCTGTAGGGGTCGATGTAATCGACCCGTGAATATAGCGGGCTCAGCAAGCCTCGCCCCTATAAAATCATCGTTTGGGGCTTATTTTTGCCTTTTATAATTGGCAATTTTTCAACTTATGGATTATTATTTATTTATCACCCAGCAAAAATAATAGTGCAAAGACCCAGGTTATGAACAGTAAGGATAAACAGACAAAATCAAACAACGGGCATGAACCAAAACGTGCTCTGGTACTACCCGGTGGAGGCGGTCGGGGAGCTTATCAGGTTGGTGTAGCCAAAGCCTTATTAGAACATGGCATTGTTTTTGATTATGCTTTTGGCACCAGCATAGGTGGTTTAAATGCGACCATGATCGCCCAGGGAGATATTGCCCGACTGGAAGAGTTATGGTGCACTATGCGGGCAAAAGATATCTACCATTTGCCCTCTCCGAATCAATTAGGGCAATTGATTTTTGGTCATCAATTGGGTTTGCTTGATACCCACCCTCTGGAAGAAATACTTAAGCGGGAACTTTCACTGCCTAAATTGAAACAAAGCCGGACAAAATTCGGCATCTGTACTACTGATTTGTGCAGTTTGCAAACAAATTTCATCACCACTGATGATATCATTTCAAGTAGCGAATTAATTGACGTTTTAATGGCCACCTGCGCTTTGCCCATGGCTTTTCCACCCAGACAATTGCACGGTTCAGGACTGTGGGTAGATGGTGGGCTGGTCCGCAATACACCAATGAATGCGGCATTGGAAAATGGTGTCGATGAAATTTATATGGTATTACTGCACCCGGAGCAGATAAACGTTTGTCCGGTAAATATGTTTGAGGTACTGGCTCGCTGCCTGGATATTGTTCTTGATGCTTCAGCGCGCAAAGAAATTCAATCAGCTGAACTTTTCAATCGTCTCATTGCCGAAGGCAATGTAGAGTCAATAGGACGCAAAAAAGTAGCAATCAAAGTTTTCCAACCGCATAAAGTTGTAAACACAACTCTGTTAGAAATCACACCGGAGCGCTCGCGACAATTAATTATCCAGGGCTATACTGAAGCCATGGAACAATTAGTCGATCCTCGCCCCATTGAAAATACCCCGCAAGCCAAAGCAAGTTAACACCCCTGTAGGGGCGAGGCTTGCTGAGCCCGTGCCCTAACCTCGCCCCTACAGCCCGCATCGAAATAGCGTTATAACTTCGATCAATTTTTTAGAGACAGTGACGATTCAGCGCCGCTGATATCCAACGCAGTCATTGAAGAATGGCTTTGCTTTTTGTCTTTGTAGATGGAAAGCATAATTGTTTGGGCCAATTTATTGGGATCATGCAAATATAGAGGAGCAGCCGGATCAGTGCCCAGCAGTGGTGCTTCTAACACTGATACACCCAGTTCATTGACTTTGCCTTTGTCAAAGAGCACTGGCTTAACTATTGAATCTGCACCTAAGTCCGGCTGCTGATTATTTATGAGTACAGTCTGCATAAGCTGGTTGGCTGCGTTAGCAGGTATATTGGCATGAGACAAAATAGCGCCAATATGATCGCTGACAGAATAGCCTGTTGTTTCACCTACCTGTGTCATGATATTGCAGACATAAACTTTGGCAGCATGAGAATTAACTATGGCTCCGGCAATACCTTCCACTAAAAGATTGGGAATAACCGAAGTATAAAGACTGCCCGGACCAATAATGATCAAATCAGCTTCCGATATAGCAGCAATTGCTTCCGGAGTAGCCTGAGCATCCGGTTCAATTTTCAATTTTTCAATTTGTCCTTGAATTTCTGCAATACGAGATTCTCCTACAACGATTTGTCCATCTTTCATTTGAGCTACAAGAGCAATACTTGCTAAAGTAGATGGTATGACTTGTCCGCGGCTGTTTAGAATGCGCGCCGCCACTTTTACCGCTTGCACCATGTCACCACCAGTAATGGCACAAATTGCGGTTAGAAATAAATTGCCAAAACTATGCCCCTCCAGCCCTTGACCGGTGCCAAAGCGATAGCGAAATAACTCGGTAACCAGTTTTTCTTCATCAGCCAGAGCAGTTATGCAATTTCTAATATCTCCGGGCGGTATAACACCAAATTCTTGCCTTAACTTGCCTGAACTGCCGCCATCATCACCAACAGTGACAACAGCCGCAATATTGTTTGTGTAGTGTTTTATGCCTTTCAATAAAGTAGCCAGGCCAGTGCCACCGCCAATAACCACTACTTTTGGTCCACGTCCTAAAAACTGGCGTCGATAAAGAACATCCGGTATTGATTCTCTATCTTCAGGCAAATAAGCACCAACAACATATACTGTCATTCGGGCTATAGCTAAAACAACTACCAGAAGACCACCAGCAATAACGAGAATACCGCTTATTCTGTGCGGCAAAACATCAGC
Source organism: Candidatus Melainabacteria bacterium (assembly GCA_963847765.1). Taxonomy (GTDB): domain Bacteria; phylum Cyanobacteriota; class Vampirovibrionia; order Obscuribacterales; family Obscuribacteraceae; genus CAWKBA01. The sequence continues at coordinate 308,482 of CAWKBA010000005.1, forward strand.
GGCATGTTCCATCATTTCCCGCAGAAACAGCCCGCTGACAGTAAGGGGGTGGTAGCCCAACAGCAAGAAAAAACCAAAAACAATAAAAATAATACCGACCAGAATGAAGAGTATCCAGCGTTTTAATCCCGGCAGCATAAAACTTTCCAGGCGATATTTAAATCCGTCTTTCATCGTCTCGCTTCCTTGTTCGTTATCCGTTCACCAATTTCTCTATGCCGTATTTTAATTGTACATTGAGGGAATAGTTGACCTATTATCCGGGCTACATCTTCAGCAATAGCTACAGAACGATGTTGTCCACCTGTGCAGCCAAAGGCAATAATATATATATCTTCGAGTTCTGAGGCTGTGTCGTTTTTTTTGCTAATACTGGCGGCATACATAGGCAGGCATATTTTAATCATCTCTTTAAATGCTGCCAGAAAGTCCATGGTAACGCTTTGCTTGAGAACAAAATCCTGGACATTTTTATCCAGTCCGGTCAATGGTCTTAATTCTTCCACCCAAAAGGGATTATCTATAAAACGAACATCAAAAAGCATATTCGCTTTTGGAATGGTATTAGATTTATAGGAAAAGGAGAGAATTTCTATTTTTAGTTTTTGATCCATCGTTAACATTCCCTATGGTAGACAAATCATTTCTATCCCCGCCAAAAAAACTATTTTGCCAGTTATAAAATTGGGGATTATCGAGGATATGTTTAAAGCCGGTGGCAGAACATGACCTTATTGACCAACCGCTGTCCAATATCAATTCTGCCATAGAAAAACCACAAATGTGACATAAATAAGGTAAAGCCGACAGGTTTGGGTGTTTTTCAACAAAATAGTCGGCAGGAAGACTTTTAATGACACGATTAGCGCCAAGCAGCCGATGTTTAAACCAGTCAACTGTTAAAGAAAAAGTAAATGCCATTACTAAGCAATTAAAGCTGTTTGCGCAGCTTTTGCCTCTGCCGCTATTTCAGCGGCTGTTGGTGCTGGATGATTGCTTCCTTCCGGACCAAAACCATGTTTACTTAGCTCCAGCTCTGCCTGCAGTGGCGAAACAGCTTTATCAATAAATAATTCGCCATCAAGATGGTCAATTTCATGTTGAATGGCTCGGCATAAAAGATTTTCCTTGGCTTCTAATTTTTCTTCTTTGCCGGCTAAATTTTGATAACGGATTACAATATGGCTGGCTCGCTTTACTTCAAAAAACACACCTGGAAAGCTCAAGCAGCCTTCCAGTCCAACCATTTCACCTTCTTTTTTGACAATGGTTGGATTAATAAAAACAATTGGACCAGATGGTTCGTTTTCTTTATGTTTATGATTAGGATCATCACATTCATCCGCACCTTCGTCCCGCCTGCTCACATCAATAATCATAATGCGTTTAGATACACCTACTTGTGGAGCTGCCAGACCGACACCATTGGAATCGTACATAGTGTCAAGCATGTCGGCAGCTAATTTGCGCAAAGAAGCATCAAATTGACTTACCTTTTTTGCCTTTTGTTTAAGGACTTTATCCGGAAAATATTTAAGCTGCATTTTGGCCATAGCGGCTGAAAACCTCAAATAATCTCTCTAAATTGAAATTACCACTTTCCAAGCCCAAATTCAAGCTCCTGCCTGACAAAACAGCTATTTTAGATGGCTGGTATTATATATACTGCAATATTTAATTACAGAGTCGTATATTAAAGACGGTAAAACGTAATGCTCAGAGATAACAAGAGAGCCTTACAAAAAGAAATCGCAAGGTGGCAAGCCTTAAGTACCACTATCGCTGGTGCAATAATCTTTGCCATGTTCTTGGTCTGTCTATCGGGCTGTATACCGTTATTGCTTAATGACGCAAGCCACCAACTAGCAAGGGACTGTTTTTCCGAAATCTTTAAAACACCCCTTGAAAAAGTGCAAATTGATGACAGTGCGCTGGGAAGAGGACTTGGAAATTTATGGGTAGATTTTGAGGTCACCTCACCGTCTGAGCCTTTGGTACTGGATAGATCTTTTCAAAGTATAAAACTTGATTCTGGTGCATTAGGCAGGGAAATAGGGTCATGGATGACACGCTGCTATTTTCGCCCACATAACGAATTCAAATGGAATAGGTATGGATACCTCAATGGAGATATTTGGATTTATACAGATAATACTTTCTCTAAGGCTTGCATCATCGGTGAATCTGAATACCATCTCTCTATAGATGGCGACCGTTTTGAACGCGAGTTCGCACAAATCTATAAAACTCCATCTAAAAAGGTGAACTTCGGTGAGTACTACTGTACTAATGATATGAGCTGTTTTGAAGTTTATTCACCGCTTGAGCCTCTGGAACTGCAAGAAAATTGTTCTTTCCAAAATGTAGATCCACAATTATGTACGGTTGAATTTCCACCGGGGCAAAAAAAATATTCCTGGATGACTAAGTGTTATCACTGTTGTCAGCCTGCTTCTGCATCAGATCCAAAGCAAGAGTGCTGGATTTTTACCAATGACAACATGACACATAATTATGTGGTTATTAAATTTCCAGAAGGGCGAGAATTCTATCGGTACCATTTTGCTCTAGATTCTCCCTATCCCAATGTTCCCTGCTATGCCAATTTGAGTCACTCTCCTTTCTACGATTCGAACTTTACAATGGGCAAGTTACCAGGAATTGAAAGAAAAGATGAAAAAAGATTTTGCATCAATTTTTAGGACACCTTTTGAAAAAATACAAATTTCTCACTACCAAAGTCACTGGGATGACTATGATTTCCAAATCATCTCCCCATCTCAACCTCTGCTTCTGCAACAAGTGAGATTTTTTCAGAGCGTTCCTGTGAAGGGCGGAGTATTAGGCAAAGAAATAGAACCATGGATGACACATTGCTACTTCCAGTCCAGAATTCCTATGTCAGGAGGACCTGGAGATATGTGGGTTTATACCGACGACTCATTTTCGAGAGCATATTTTACACGTAAACTTTTTGCCACTTCTCTTGGAGCATTTAAATATGATGTAGCGTCAGAATTTACCAGAATCTTTAAAAATTCACCTGGCAAAGTTAATTTTTCCCATTACATTCGTATTAATGATAATAGCTGTTTTGAAGTCTATTCAGAGCGCGAGCCTCTAGTATTGCAAGAATATTGCTCGACTGAAAAATATCTAGATTTAAACTCGTGCACAGTTGAATTTCCACCATGGCAGAAAAAAGAACCTTGGATGACGAGGTACTATTATTGTTCTTGCCCTCCTGAGCTTTTAGAACCGCAGCGCGACTACTGGATCTTTGCCAATCACAGTCTGTCGCGTGCTTGTGTAATAATTAGAGCACCAGGCGAACCAGAATCTTTAATTTCCAGACATCCTGCGGAATTTGAGTTTGCAAAGATCTTTAAGACACCATTTCCAAATATCAGAACGATCGCTTATTATCAGAACCATAATATGATCTATTTTGAGGTTCATGATTACCGTAATCATCTGGAACTGCAAAACCAATGCTCATTTCAAAATATAGACTTAAAATCATGCAGAGTGGAATTTCCACCGGGACGGCAAAAAGCAAAAGAGCCCTGGATGACTAAATGTTATTATTATTGTCGTCCTGCAACCCTATCAGAACCGAAGGAAGAATTCTGGATTTTTATTAATGACGATTCAACACACGCTTCAGTAGTCGCTCAATATGAAAAATAACCAAGGCTCAGTTTTTCGTAGAAGCATGCTTCTTTCTGCTTTTAGCATGAGCTTGCTGTCTAGGTGAATCTGATATTTGGTAGGAAAGTAAATCTGGTAATTTAGTTTCGAGATAATCAACTGACTTCTTAATATCATCCATTTTTTCACAAACCTTCAGCCATTGCTTATTGCTGCCAGTCTTTCGCTCAGCATCGGCATAAGAGAAAACTTTATTGTCTTCTTGCCTTTGATAAGCATAAATAAGAAAATCAATAATTTCTCCCTGACTACACTGAAAATCATCAGCCAAATTCTTGATAAATTGTTTTGCTTCCGGTTTGACATCAGCATTTAAGGCAATGCGTCCCTTGGCAGGACGTCCGGCTTTTTCATATCCCGGTACTCGACCTTCAAGATAAGCTTCATAAGCATCATCCAGAAGATTATCAAAAACCTTTCTGGATTCCTTTTCAGTAGCACCTACACCGGCTATGGTCTCAAACAAAGGCGATTCAACAACATAGGCCTTATCTTCGTTGCTCCAATAGCAAATAGTTGTTTTACGAATTGCCTCTTTGTTCATGAAATGCCTCGCTTACTTTTAACTGCCTTCAGAAATTGCTTTATATACACCGGCTTTACTTCGCGACCGCTTATTGTAGCGAAACCGGAAATTCGCATGCCATCAGTAGAATCACGAACCTCCCATTCTTTGGTGGTTTTAACAATCTGACAGTTATAGGAACCAACAAGCCTTTTAAACTCCGGCAGCTTCATCGGCCCCAAGATATTCACCTCACTACAGTGCTGTGCTCCATTATACAATAATATTTGGCAGAAGTAAATTAATATTTGGCAGAAATCTAGTTCACATAGTTTTTAATCCATTGTCTGCCTGGAGCCATATTTGTCCTCCCAATAAAGGTGCGTGCCAAAAAGCAGGCGCATTTAATATATAACGATTGTTATTATCTCGAACTATTTCCCCAACTGCTGAAACATGTGCTCCTTTTTTTATTGTCCAGACCGCTGCAAAAGGCTTATCAGCCCGCGGCATACCAAAATATCGGTCAAACTGATCTAGCATAGTTATAGCGATATTGACACGATTATTGTCTGCATCATTTCGTAGCGACCCACCTTGAAATTCTGCAATACTGGACGCATTCAGATAAATCGATCCTTTTCCATCGCTTACACAAAAGCATGGCGGGCTATATCTATCAAATAGAATGGCGCCTTTTGGTCCGCCAATAATTCTTAGCTTTTGAAAAGCAAGTCGTTCCCCATTCGTTAATACCAGTTCTGGCTCACCCATAGCAGTACCCTCAATGCGTACTAATTTTCCTGTTCCTGCTATCGTTTCCAAAGCATCAAGCGAAGTGACTTTCATTTGTCGGATTTTCAAATCCCGACTGGCGGTCATTGAGTAAATGACATAACCAAAACCTATCCCGAGAATGCAAAATAAAAGTGGTTTTAAAAAATCACAAACTTTTAGAAGTATGGAATTAGGATCTAGAATCATAAAAACCAGGAAACTTTGGCAACTAACAACTGGTCATTTTAGTCTAATGTGCAGGCCGACACAACAAAGCCAGACAGCACCGGCTATTGCCGCTAATTTCATATTTAATTCACCTAAAACATCTCTATATAGCCTGTTGAGAGCGTTTTCGGGCAATATGCTCCAGCCAACTTCGCTGGTAACCAGAATAAAATCAACATCCTGACGCTCATTTATAGACTGCACAAATAGTCTTAGTATTGCTTCCAGATCTCGCCTGTCGTGAGTCAAAATATTGGACACATAAAAAGAAAGACAATCAATCACGCACACAACTGGAGCCGGAGGTAATTTACCAATTACTCTATCGAGATTTCTCCCTACTTCCACAGTTTGCCAGGTAGCCGGACGCCGCTTTTGCAGTTGTTCGATACGTCTAGCTAATTCAGCATCTTCAGCTAAAGAGCTTACCCCTTTACCAGGGTTAGTCATTGTGGCCACATAGATTACCGGCTTATTGAAACTATCCGCTAGTGCTTCAGCTAATGCCGATTTGCCTGAACGGGCACCACCGGTGATGAGGGCTAAGCTGTTCATAGTCTTCCTTGAATAGAGAGGGAATTAAAGTTATTATGTTACAGATAAATTCAATAGAGTAATTAATGGCTAATTTTCATTCGGGCTCGCAAAGACAAAAACAAACCCGTGCCAACACTGATATAGAAATATATCAGAAAGAGCAGTTAGAGCAATATCGTGCTTTTATGACCGGCTATGTCAAACGTATCAATGAGTCCAGTTTCAATGTAGCTATTGGTGGGGTGAGAATAGGTCTGGCTAAATATACACGGCTGGCTCAAATCAACCTGAACAACAGAGTGATTACCTTTTCTCGCTATGCTATTGAAAATGTGCCTGAGCGGGGCAGGCGTTATCTTGTTTTGCACGAACTGGCACATGTAAAAGAGGCCAGCCATAACAAACGCTTCTGGCAATTGGTAGAAAAATATGAGCCTGATTATCGCCAAATTGGCAAAAGCCTGGAAAAAGCTTTTAAACAAAATGTTAAGGGGAAAAGCCGGTCACAACAGCCAATTTCGTCTCTTGATAATGATAAAATGCCGACTTTGTCAAGCGAAGATATACTGAATAGCCCTATCCTTTCAGTCGCCACTGATATTATCTATGACGAAGATTTGCTGAATGCTTTAGCTGAAGAGCAAGAAAAATATCAATCAGTACAATCTATCTACGATCATGAATCCGACCATTTTCTGGACTGGCTATGTTAGGAAATGGTAATCAAACCGGCTTTAATTGCGCCGATCAGGGTAGAATAGCGAAACAGATCAATCAGACTTAAAGTAATCAAATGACAAATGAGCGAAGAGTAGTTATAACGGGCATCGGCATAGTGAGCCCTGTCGGTATCGGCCATGAATATACCTGGAAAGCATTGTTAGCCGGTAAAAGTGGTGTTTCACGTATTACCCAGTTTGATCCTGATGAACTGGGGCTGGAAGTGAAAATTGCGGCTGAAGTAAAAGATTTTGATATCAACAATTTTTATTCAGATAGGCGCAAAGTGGGCTCAATGCTTAAAGAGATGGACAGAATCACTCTCTTTGCTATGGCTGCATCCAAAATGGCTCTGGAAGACGCAAATTTAGATATTAGAGCCACTGTACCGGAACGTGTCGGCACTTTTATAGGCACCGGTGTCGGGGGAATAATTACCACAACAGCCGATCAAATCAAACTTATGGCCGGTGGTGGTCCTAAGAAAATTGGTTTGCGCTCCATTATTCGCCTCATGCCGAACGCTGCAGCTGGACAGGTTGCCATTGAATATGGTGCCAAAGGACGAGCAAAAAGCGATGCCACTGCTTGTGCTAGCGGGATTGATTCACTCTTTGATGCTTATATAAACATTAAATGTAATAGAGCCGACGCCATGATTGCCGGCGGCAGTGAGGCTTGCATCAATCCATTCAGTATTGCTTCTTTTACTAATATGATGGCTCTTTCTAAAAACAGTAGCGCTCCAGAGAAAGTAAGCAGGCCTTTTCTTCCGGCCGCGATGGTTTTGTTATGGGTGAAGGAGCAGCTATTTTAATTCTGGAAGAACTTGAGCATGCTGTGCGCCGCAATGCTCCTATCTACGCTGAAATTGTTGGCGGCGGGGCAAGCTGTGACGCTACCCATATTGTGGCTCCGGATGAACATGGCGCCGGGGCTGCCCGGGCTATGGAAGAAGCTTTAACTGAAGCCCAAATAGCACCAACAGAGATTGACTATATCAATGCTCATGGCACATCCACTCCTCTTAATGACGAGCGAGAAACATTGGCAATCAAACGAGTATTTAAAGATCATGCCTACAAACTAGCCGTTTCCAGCACAAAATCCATGGTCGGACATTTACTAGGCGGAGCAGGAGCGCTTGGTGCAGCTGTTACAGCTTTGACAATTAAACATCAAAAGATCCACCCTACTATCAATTATGACAACCCGGATCCCAAATGCGATCTTGATTATGTACCTAATTTTTTCCGGGAAGCCAAAGTCGATCATGCCCTGGTGGAAGCTCTGGGCTTTGGTGGACATAATACAGTGCTGGTAATGAAAAAATTTGCCTGATGTGGTCTGAACTAATAGAGCGGATCCTGCAAGTTGATCCGGCTGCGCGCAGTCGCCTGGAAATTGTCCTTTGTTATCCGGGTTTTCATGCCCTGGTTGTCCATAGTATCGCTCACTGGCTCTGGTGCAAACAAATAAGACTACCGGCTCGTTTTATAAACAATCTGGGCCGAATTCTCACAGGCGTTGATATTCATCCAGGCGCACAAATAGGCCGCAGAGTCTTCATAGATCACGGCATGGGCGTGGTCATAGGCGAGACTGCCGTAGTGGGAGATGATGCCATACTTTATCAGGGAGTGACTCTAGGCGCTGGTGCTCCCGGACACATGGGCGCAGCCAGCCGCGACAAAAAGCGTCACCCCACACTTGGACGGGGCGTAATAGTGGGCAATGGCGCCAGTATTCAAGGTAATATTTTTATTGGCGATAACTGCCGTATTGCCTCAGGTTCAATTGTTCTTGAAGACATTCCACCTGACTCCTTAGTGACAGGGGTACCGGGCAAAGTAGTATTAAATAGCTCACACAGCACACCCAGTCACGAACAAAGGGCCTAAACAATAAATGGAAATTGCCGAAAATTATGCTGCAATTCCAGAACCAGGTGTAGAATGACAAAAGAAAGCCACTAATGATTGAATGTGGCAGCAGGCACTAAGGAACGTAGAAAGGAATCAGCATGGCAGAAAGCGAGTTAGAAAAGGCATTTCAAACTCTCAACACTGCTCTCAATGTCAGTGAAGCAGAATCTACAGAAGAAATTCAGTTAATCGAAGAACAAATCAATGAGCTAAAAGAAAGAATTGTCGAGCTGAGTGGCAAGCAACAAACACTTGCCCATGACCGTCAGGCAATCAGTGAAATGGTTGAACGCTACCTCAGCGAAGATGGTAAGAAATAGATTAAAGCTTGTCAAGATTAAAATCAGGAATCGAACAACTTTATGACAACCTCCTGCCCTTATTGTGGGGCTGCTCTTAATCTCAATTATTGTGTTGTTTGTGGAAGACAAAGCAGTCCTCTCGGGAACAAAATGGGCACTTTAAAAACTGTAGCCCGCAATACTGACGTAACCCAAAGACTAGAGGACCCGCTCCAAGAAAAACAAGTTAAACGTCAGCAAAATCTTTTGCGCTTGCAGCGTATCGCTAAATTTATAGTCAAAGTAATTATAGCTTGTCTCATTATTGGTATTCTAATCTTCTGTGCCACCACTCAGATAACTAATGTGTACCAAATGCCAGGATTGCTTGCTCCCTGGATAAAAAGTCATCGTATTACTTTCCCGAATCAATTACCGCACAGCTTGTCAGCCATCGAACAATCGATAGTCACCGCTACTCAACAAGCAACACACAAGCTCGTAACACCGCCGGATAAGCATAAACGGCGAGCTGAAAAGATTAAAGCAAAGCCAAAATCAAAATAATAGCTATGTTCAGCTCAATGCTACGACTGCCTGCCCCAGTTCTTCTTTTAGTGCCAGGGTTGTCCCATAAAAAGATTGATATGTCCGGGCATCGCGCATGAGCTTTTCCACTGGATAATCTTTAGTATAGCCGTAGCCACCAAAAATCTGAACACTGTCAATTGTTACTCTGCCAGCCATTTCCAGGGCAAAAACCTCGGCACTTTTGCTCAATTTTGCCGAATAATTGCCGTTAATTTTAGAGCCAATAGCTTGATAGACCATAAGCGATGCGGCTTCAATATCTGTACTCATGCCGGCCAGCATAAAAGCAATTGCCTGGTGGCTGGCTATAGGCACACCAAATGTTTTTCTTTGCTGGGCATAAGTTCTCGCTTGTTCAAAAGCAGCTTGCGCCAGACCAACACCACCAGCAGCAATAATGGCAGAATGCTCCGCTAATATATTCTCGTGGCTACCGGCAGACATGCTGATTCTAGACATTGGCTTAAGCCTTACATTGTTAAAGTCTGCTCTTCCGGCGTCAGCAGCCTTACACCCGAGAAAAGAAAGCCTTGTAGAAAGAGTCAGGCCGGCACTATCCCTGGGCACAATGAAATAGCCTGCCGGACAGCAAACAATAAACCAGGCAGCTATACTAGCGTTTAATACCAGTGGGCAAAAACCATTGAGCACAATTGAGTCGCCTTCCTCGCTGGCAATTAAATTATGGTCCAAACCCTGCCTTCTGTTTAAGGGCAAAGCAATGCCCGCCAGTCCTGTCTGCGCCAATAAAGCCAGATAAATTTCCTTTTGTTTCTCCTGTCCGGCAACAAGCAAAGTTGTAATCGCCAACTCTGAGGCTTGCACAAGCAAAGCAATGCCCGTACAGGCGAAAGCCAGTTCTTTTACAATCAGGCCGGTATCAAACAAAGTCAAGTCCAAACCACCAAATTTTGTTGCTATACGGCTATTAACTAATCCTGATTGACAAATTTTTTCCAGCAATTGGCTCTTTGCCATATCTTCCTTTTCATAGATATGGCTGAGAGGAAGAATCTCCCGGCGAGCAAAATCGCGGGCCAGATTTTGAATTTCAATTTGCTCAGCAGTGAAAGGATATGTTAATGACATATGCGATTTAACAATCTGTACTTAACTTAGAATGATACCGGATGAATAATGTACCGGATAGCCCGCCAATTTGTTGTATTATTCTTTATGTATACTGAAATAATCCATTCAACATGACAGTGTTTATATCACCATCTATTCTTTCTGCTAATTTTGCCGAACTCGGGCAAGAAATCGAGCGTGTTGAGAAAGCGGGCTGCGATTGGATCCATGTTGATGTAATGGATGGTCATTTTGTGCCCAATTTAACTATTGGCGCCCCTGTCGTACATAGTTTAAGCAAAATAGCCACCGTGCCTCTGGATGTTCATCTAATGATTAGTGATCCTGATCGTTATTTAGAGGATTTTTCTCAGGCGGGTGCAAGCTATATTACTATCCACGCTGAAGCATGCACACATTTGCAACGTACACTATCTGAAATTAGAAAACTGGGGAAAAAAGCAGGAGTGGCTTTAAATCCAGCTACGCCGCCTTCTGTATTGGAGTATGTTATTGATGATATCGATCTGGTTTTAATTATGTCCGTTAATCCGGGTTTTGGTGGGCAGAAATTCATTAAAGCCATTCTGCCTAAAATTACTCTGGTACGGCAAATGTTTGAACAAGCCGGCAGAGGCGATGTTTTTATTGCAGTAGATGGTGGTATCAACAGTGAAACCGCTCAACTGGTCACTGCAGCTGGTGCTAACGTACTGGTTGCCGGCAACAGCATTTATGGAAGCGGTGATGTTGGAAAGGCTATCAAAAGCCTACGAGAAGCAGAACGCCCAAGAAGCAAACTTTATGCACATCAAGGAGCAAAATGAACAATACAAAAACGGCAGCACGCTTTTTTCTAATTATTGCCACCAGCCTGACCAGTAATTGCCTGATGGCAATGGCAGAAGATACAGACAAAGATAAGGATGTTAAAGACCCTGACTATATAATGGACACTTCTCAAATTGGTGAAAGTAACAATGGCACGGTTCGCTCAGAACAACTTCTGGAGTTGGGCTCACTTACTTCCGGCGGGTTAACTCTTGAAGGCGAACAATCTTTAAAGGAAGGCAGCATTGATCGAGCCTTAACTGTACTGCAACGTTCGGTAGAGCTGGCTCCTATGGATATAGATGCACGCATTTTATATGCTCAGACTTTGGAAAGAAAATTGATGATGGAAAGGGACAAAAAAGATCCGACTCTCTTTAATTTCTTAATTAAGCAATGGTTTTTTGTCTACCAAAAATCAGATTACCTTGATCAGAAAATGCTGGGCTGGGGCCATCTTAGAGATCTCACCGGCACTAATCCTAAAATGTTTGAAAAACCACAGAAATTTTTTGCCAGGGTACTGATACCAGAAGACGGATCGGTAAAAGTAAAACTTGGTGGCGCGAATACCAAAAAGCTGGCCAGCAAGAAAAATCTTGCTCCAGACGATGACATGATGAAAAATGAAACAGTCTATTAATTGATTCAGTTACCGGCACTTTTTATTTTCCTGACCAGACTGTAGATCCCGGCGGTCAATAACAAAACAACGCCAATAACAATTGATATAAAGCCAATTAGCAACCACACCATAAAAGGATGGTATAATTGCAAATGTTTTTTTATTGCCACCATATGGCCGGCAGCAAAAGCAGCATCAGGCATGCAGGTAGACAGCGTCAATGTAAAGCCAGCCACCATATTACAAACGCCAAATACCAGCCAAAGCCAGCGGGCACGAGAGTCTATAAGCAAAGGCACAAAACCCAATAAAAGCAATGTATCCGGCACCCAAATATAGTGCGAGCTGGGGGGAATTTTAAAGGACAGAATAAAGCTTAGTACCCAGAAAAATATGGCCAATATTCCGGGCTTTGAAGCTTTTAGTTTCATCACCAACTCACAAACCGGCAGCTAAGCCAAGAGACATTGATAATTTATAGAGCAATTGCTTACCATCAGACGAAATTGCATCCTGACTGCACAAAGTATTAGTAATGAATCGAGCAAATTTCACTTTTTCAAATTTGCCTAATTGTCTTTGTCGCCAGATTTGATCGAGAATAAGCGTACGCCTCTGCGCAGAAGCAAAATCGGAAACTGCCACTAGTTTGGAGGAATCGTTTAAGCAATCTGCAGTCAGATAACCATTCAATTGATTGACAAAAAATTCTAATTGCACCAGATCTTCAATTTCTCCATCAGCCAAAATATGCAGATAATCACCTGCCCGCAGCTGGGAAGACACTTTGGCCGCCCACACCTGCGCGTCCCTATCAAACAGACAAAATATAGGTAACTTGGTTCTCTCTTTCCAGTATAAATATTTGCGTAACAATTTCTTAGCTCCGCCGGCAGGAATAATCATTGCTTCCATGGCCGCTAAATCCATTCCGCAAACCCGAGCAAAGTAAGGTAAGAGGATTTGTTCAGTTAAGCCCTCAACCAAAACAATGACTTTTATCGAGCTTAAATCAAATTTTTTCAAGCCAGAACTCCCTTTGTAGCTCATTTTACCTAACTTTTTAAGAATATTGAACCAAATGTCTCCCTTTTCGTATATAGAAACAGACGTCCCTAAAACTTGGAACTATTAGAAATGTGGTCAATTTTTAAATCAATCATTAAATCAAAACAAATCAAACAGCAGCTCGATTATCCTGTACCCAAATTTACCTTATGCATGGTGCAGGAAAACCAGGGTGCCTTCAAAGCAGTCAAAATCACCAGACCTGAAGACGCCGCTCAGCTGCTCAGGCCATTACGCCTGGCTGCTGAAGAGCATTTTATGGCTATACATTTAAACGTTAAAAATGAAGTCATTGGCATTCACGAAGTTGCTCATGGCACCCTTACAGAAAGCCTTGTTCATCCCAGAGAAGTCTTCAAAGGGGCATTGCTTGCCAATAGTTATGCTGTTTTGGTATGCCATAATCACCCTTCCGGCGCCTCATTAACTCCAAGCGTAGAAGACCACGCCGCCACAAAACAGCTAATTGCCGCCGGCAAGCTGTTGGGCATTGCCATAGTTGACCATCTCATTCTTGATAGTAACTGGTCCTCAAATGCAGCATACAGCTTCCGCCAGGAACACCCGGATTTATGGCTGGATGAGAAAAAAACTGCTTAAACTATATGTCCCTGATATGCTACAATCGAGCCGTTTATGCCGGTTAATAAACGTCTATCCTGCACAGTAAACATTGGTCACCTGGCAATTGGCGGCCAGTCTCCGATTGCTGTGCAATCAATGACCAATACACCTACTGAAGATGTACAAGCAACAGTAGCCCAAATTAAAGAATTGGCAGAAGCAGGCTCTGAAATAGTGCGCCTCACGGTTAATACAAAAGAGGCAGCAGCAGCCGTGCCGGCCATTGCCAAAGAATTGCGCCGCCAGACAGTAACTGTGCCTTTGGTTGGTGATTTTCATTACAATGGGCATTTATTGCTTACTGAATTTCCAGATTGCGCGCAGGCATTAGATAAATATCGCATTAATCCTGGCAATGTCGGGCGCGGCGAAAAACATGATGAAAATTTCAAAACTATGATTGAAGCTGCCATCAAATGGCAAAAACCAGTGCGTATTGGTGTTAACTGGGGATCGCTTGATCAAGATTTACTGGCACAATTGATGGACGAAAATGCCAAAGCTAAGCAGCCAGATGACTCGCACACAGTATTGATAAAAGCCATGGTGGCAAGCGCTTTAGATTCAGCTAAATTAGCGAAAGAATATGGTTTATCGCATAATAAAATTGTCCTCAGCGCCAAAGTATCCGATGTAACTGATTTACTGGCAGTCTATCGCCAGCTTGCTGCTGCCTGCGACTATCCTCTGCATCTGGGTTTAACCGAGGCAGGTATGTCCACAAAAGGCATTATTGCCTCCACTGCCGCCCTGTCAATTTTATTAGCCGAAGGCATTGGTGATACCATTCGTGCCAGCCTGACTCCAGAACCAGGCGGCTCACGCACTCAAGAAGTTATTGTTTGCCAGCAGATTTTGCAGGCACTGGGACTGCGCTCATTTACACCGACTGTGGCTGCCTGTCCCGGTTGTGGCAGAACCACCAGTAGTGTTTTTCAAGAATTAGCCAAACAAATTGAAGATCATCTGCAAGAAAAACGCAAGCTCTGGCAAGATCGTTTTCCTGGTATCGAAAAACTAAAAGTGGCAGTCATGGGTTGCATAGTCAATGGCCCAGGTGAATCGAAACATGCCGATATCGGCATTTCACTACCCGGTACCGGCGAAGAACCCAAAGCACCGGTTTTTGTTAACGGGCAATATTCTCATACCCTATCCGGCCCTACGCTGGCACAAGATTTTATTGCTCTTGTCGATAATTACGTGACTGAGCGCTTTGCTAAATCTGGCTGAGAATTAGAAAATAATTGTTCCTGATAAGCGCCATTGATATCAGATCGTCCTAAAGACAAATCAAAAGCATGCGGCTTTTGCCATAATTCTTGTGGCGGCATTACTGCAATAGTGATGGGCTTATTGCCATCACAACGCCCCCAGGTCAAATGAGGGGTGTAGCCATCTATTTTTGTTTTGCTTTCTATTTTCATTGGCAATAATTTTTCACAGACAGATTTTTGCAATTTAATTAGTTCCGTTGTTTTAATAACAGTCAAACCAACCCAGATTTTACCCGCATGTATGCCACGCCCCGGCAAAATATAAATATGACCAAAACTCAGTGGCAAAGAATTTAGCTGCAAGTCTTTTACAGATGACCAAATTTGGTCTAGTTGTTCCTCTGTCGCAATAAATTCACAAAGTGTGACATGGGGATGGGCATTATTTCCCAAAAGATATTGATCCGAATCATTTTTAAGATTGATTTTCGCCAACTGAATGCAAGTACGCGCAAGCTCTTCGTCTTCAGGAATCAAAGCAATGTTGAAAAAATTATTCATTAAAATAAGCTATCAACCTCTCAAAAAAGAAAACCATCAAAAACACTTTGTTGTAATGAAGTTATATTGCATCAGGGTTTCCAGTCTTTTTTATTTTCGAAAGCCAGTCACCATCAGGGTTTTTACTGTCAAGCAAACTTAATTATTGACTTTACACGAAATAGGTATTTTTTAGACCTCGTGTTTTCAGAGAAGTATTCCCCTCCAATTAATGCTCTTATTTTTAAGACTGCTCTTTTAATTTTCGTATTTCTTCAGTCAGTTTTGGCACGATAACAAATAAATCACCAACCACACCATAAGTAGCATGCTTAAAAATAGGGGCGTCCGGATTATTGTTTATCGCCACAATTATCTTAGACGAAGACATGCCGGCTAAATGTTGAATGGCGCCGGATATGCCGCAGGCAATATATAATTGCGGGCTAACTGTTTTACCGGTCTGCCCGACTTGATGCTGGTGATCAATCCAGCCGGCATCAACTACCGCTCGAGAAGCTCCTAAAGCTGCTCCCAGAACATCACAAAGAGCTTGCAATATAGTCCAGTTTTCCGGACCTTTAATGCCCCGGCCGCCTGATACTATAATCGGTGCTTCAGTCAGCTCTAGTTTTTGGCCAACTGCTGCCTCAACGGCAATCACTTTTGCTCGTACTGTTGCAGAAGGACAGGTTATTGTTTCCGTAGGGGCGGGCGTAAGTCCGCCCGCTTCTAACTTTTCAGCCATAGCAAAAATATTAGGCCGCAATGTAATAAAAGCAGGGCCATGGTTAAACCCATATTTTCCATAGGCTTTACTGGAATACATAGGTTTTACTGCCAATAAAGTTGATCCTTCCACAATCAATTCCACAGCATCGGTAACACAAGGAGCTAGCAGGCGAGCAGCAACACGTGGTATTAAATCTTTACCCATAGCAGTATTAGCCGCAAAAACATATTGCGGAGATACCTGTTTTATACCTGCTTCTAGAGCACCAGCATAAGACTCAGTGGCATAGTCTTTATATTCTGCTCCCTGAACAACAATGATTTTATTTGGTTGCAATGAAGATATAGCCGGCAATAGTTTATCGCTCTCAGCACAAACAAGACATGCCACCACATCGCCACTAGTATTTTTGCTCTGTCTAATCGCTTCCGAAAGAGCCTCCAGGCTGGCTTTTTTATTACACCCTGGCGCTGTTCGATGAATACCAATATGCCCGCGTTATCCGCCATTAAATCACCTTTGCTTCCGAGCGCAGTAATTGCACTAATGTTTTTACCTGCTCATCAGGGTCACCTTCAATTTTTCTGCCCTGTGGGCGCGGCGGCGGCAAGCTAAGTTCTTTAAGAATAAGCATATTTTTTGTATTCGCTAAAGTATCTTTTACACCCAGTGCTTGTGCGTCTTTAACAGTTATCTCTTTACGCTTAGCGGCCATTATGTCTTTAATAGAAGGATATCTTGGCGTATTTAAGTCTTTTTGAGCGCTAAAAACTGCCGGCAAATTGCCGGCCACTATTTCATGAGCGCCTTCAATTTCTCTTTCGGCTTTAAATTGATTGTCTTCTATTTCTAGTTTTACAATCACTGTTACTTGGGGCAAATTAAGCAATTCAGCCAGCATTGCCGGCACCTGATTATTATCACCACCAACACCTTGCTGCCCGCATAAAATAATATCGAAATTGCCATCCCGCAAAGCCGCCGCCAGAACAATAGCAGTATTGAGTGGATCAAGATCAACAAATAAATCGTCTTTTAAATGAACAGCATTATCTAAACCACGAGCCAGAGCATTTTTTAAAACTTCAGTCACTTCTTGCCCGCCCAGGGAAAAGCCGGTTATTTCGCCGCCTTGTTTTTCTTTTAGCTTAACTGCTTCTTCAATAGCAAATTCATCATATGGGCTGACAATATAACGAACACCAGTTGTTTCAATATGAATTTTATCCGGTGCAATGACAATTTTAGTTTCTGTGTCCGGTACTGCTTTGACACAAACAGCTATTTTCAATTAATGCCTCCTGGTCAGCCTGAACTTAAAACAAATAAAGCCAGAGCATGTTGGTCAGGAATTTGCCCAATTTTAAGAGCATATTCCAAACGAGTTAATTGTAAACGCTTGTCTACCAAATTGGCGACATTGTATTTTTGCAAACGGCGCAAATCTTTTTCCACCATAAAAGGCAAAAGTTTTAAATCAGCCGCTATTTGTCTGGCAATTTGACTAAGTGCCGGAACAGCAGTAGTTGAAGACTGACTGTATTGTTCGTAAAGCGATTTTAACTTGATCCATTTACTGAGCATGGTTTGCAATGCGGCTAAAACAGGTATGACATTTTGTTGAGCAAGAAGTTCTTCCAAAGTACTTATGGCTTTGCCTGTTTGCCCATCAAGCCAGAAATCTACAAATTGAAATATATGTCCGTGAGAAGAGCAAAGGTCAGCAACAACATCATAAGTAATGACAGTTTTAGGCAAGATAGACAAAGCTACCTTTTCAATCTCTGAGGATACTTGTCTTAAATTAGCTTCCGTTACCATTAATAAATATTGAATGGCCAGCATCGTCTATAGTGGCACCATGCTTTTTGGCTTCGCTCCGGCACCAGCTGTCCAGCTTGGCATTGCGCGAGCCTGGGAAATATTTTTCTTTAGGAAATTCTTCAATTTTAGCTAATTTGCTTGCTATTTTAGAAAGCCGCAATGTGCTGTCAAAATTATAAGGACAGGCAAAAATCAGATAAGTGTTTTCTGACACAGAAGACAGCATAGAGGTAAATTCATCTTCAGATCCATATTCATCGCTGACATTACCCTTACCAGCAACTTTGGTTCTTTTTTTTGTAAAAATTGGCAATCTTCCACAAGAACAATACGCTTCCCCTGCCCCATAACAAGCGTAGCCGCTGTCTCAGCCAGGGTAGAAAAATCAGGATTGTTAAATTTGATGAAATTGATTGTATGCCAGGGCGGCACAAGTAGAGTTGACTTAAGTTCGGCAACACGTCTGGTTAATTCAAATTCTTCTTCCCCAGCCAGAACAATTACAGGCACAACTTTTCTTGCCTCTCTTTACTCTTTTATGAGCGGTGTGCCCGTGACAATAAAAAATACTCGCCTGGCTACAGAGGCACAAGCATCCCCCATACGTTCTAAAAAACGCGCGCAAAACAAAAATTGTGCCCTCATTTGAGCACCGGTTTGATCTTGAGACCCCAGATCAGAGAGTAATTGTTTAGACAATAGATCATGCAAATAATTAACCTGGTTGTCCTGAAGCACAACTGCTTGAGCTTTTTTCTCATCATCTGTGACAAAGCTAAGCAACACATCTTGCAGCATACAATGAATAATATTAGCCATTTCAGCCAGTTGAGGTGGTATGGCAATGCCATCTTCTCTAGCCCATAACACCATTCTGCTTATTCGGTTAGCATGATCGCCCATCCGCTCAAATTTTGAGGCAATCATTATACTACTGACCAAAGAACGAATTTCACGAGCATCCAGCACATCTTTTTCTAACAAAAGAGCCAGACATTTTTCTTCAATAGCCTGGCAGGCATCATTAATCAATTTTTCCCGTTCTTCAATGATGCCAATTTCCCCACCCGGCTCAAGCGCAAGAATCCGTCTTACTTCTTCAACAGTTTTGTCTACCATTTGACCAAGCGCCAGAACATCTTCCTTGACAAATGTAATTGCTTCCGTTTGCACCATGTTATCCCACCTCCAATGTTTTCTCTTGTTTTACTTGCTCTTCTGAATTTATGCCTTTGTCTAAACGATAACCGGAGCGCTGCACAGTTTGCAGAAGCTGAGGGTTTTTTGCATCTCTTTCCAGTTTCTGTCTCAACCAGCGCATATGCACTGCTACTGTCTTTATATCGCCGGAAAAATCAACACCCCAGACACGATTGAGCAAAGTCTCTGTACTCAATGTTTTGCCGGCATTTTGCATTAGCATCTCCAGCAAAGCAAATTCTCGCGGTGATAGGTCAATACTGCGACCATCTTGTTTTACTTCCTTGCTGTCGAGATCCATAATCAGATTGCCCACCACCAGCCGTCCACCGGCAGCAGAACGCATGTCTTTTTGCGATCTTCTCAGCAATGCTTGTATTCGGGCTAATATTTCTACAATACTAAACGGCTTGGATAAATAGTCATCAGCGCCACTGTCTAATCCCTTAGCCACTTCATGAGGACCTGTTCTACCGGTAAGCATCAGAATAGGCACTTCACATGGACGCGAGCGAATGATCTTACAAATCTCCGGGCCGGTTATGTCGGGCAACATCCAGTCAAGAATCATCAGTCCAGGAGCAATCTGATCAAATTGGGAAAGAGCTTCAATACCACGATTGAAAGCACAAATTTTATAACCATGCCGCTCCAGATTGTAAGCCAGTACATCAATGATTGTTTGATCATCGTCAACCAGCATTAGTCGGCGCAGCAAACTATTCTTCATGCAACACCTCCAGGAAATTCAAGCAAGAAAGTAGAGCCTTTACCTTCTTTTGATGTCACTGTAATTTTAGCAGCGTGAGAATCAAGTATCTGTTTGACTATTGATAGCCCAAGCCCTGAGCTATTTTTATCTCTCGATCGATCAATGCGATAAAAGCGCTGAAAAATTTTGGGAATTTCGCAAGCAGATATCCCAATACCTGTATCACTAACACTAAAACAGCCTTCTTTCTGTCCCGAAGCAATAATGACTGTGCCGCCAGTTGGGGTAAATTTTATGGCATTCTCCAGCAAATTGAGCAAGACTTGATCCAGTTGATCTGAGTTAGCAAATACTCTAAAACCAGGAACAATATCCAATATTACATTGACGCCTGCCGAAGCAGCCATAGCAGCAGTTGATGCAAGAGCATATTTGACCTTGGATTCAAGAAGCAACCATTGCCTGGATTGCTCGTACCTGGCTTTAGACAATTGTTCAACAGAAAGCAAATCGGAAAGCAAACCTTGCAAGCGTATTATTTCTGTTTGGACTGTGTTTAGCATTTTTCTGGCCGTATGCTCATCTTCCAGTGCGCCGTTTAATAGAGTTTCAACCAGAAGTTTAATGTTGGCAACAGGTAACCGTAATTCATGTGAGGCTTCGGCAATCCAGTCATCATCAATAAAATAATTAGTATCTTCTCTTAACTTTTCGCCTGAACTAAGCAATTTTTTTAGCCTTCTACGTTAAGAATCTGTCTCTCAAAGGTTCATAAATAGCATTTATCATTATTTTCCAGCTAGGATAACTCGCTGAACAAAGCTATAACACATATCTGGTTAATTTGGCTATGACTGTATGGGACCAATAATTTTAGTCGTATTAGACGGTTGGGGCATAAGCAAAGAAAAGCGTGGCAATGCCATTTTGGCAGCCAATACACCCAATTACAACTTGCTTCTTTCTAAGTTTCCGCACACCCAGCTGGCAGCTTCCGGAACTGCTGTTGGCCTGCCGCCTGGACTTATGGGCAATTCCGAAGTAGGACACCTGACAATCGGCGCCGGTCGAGTAGTAAAACAAAAATTGACCATAATTAGTGAAAAGATAGCTGATGGTTCCTTTTTCAAAAACCCTGTTCTCAACGAAGCAATTGCAGCTTGTAGGGGCGCGTTGCACGCGCCCGCTTTACCTCAACCCGCCTTGCATCTCTTTGGACTGTTAAGCGATGGCTGCGTACATTCCAGTCTTGACCATCTGGATGGACTGCTTGAGCTTGCCAGAAGGAATAATGTAGCAGAAGTGGTTGTTCATCCCATTCTTGATGGTCGTGATACACCACCACGCTCCGCCTTGGGGTTTATCAAGCAACTGGAAGATAAATTGCAGCCCAATGAAAAAATAGGCATAGTCTGTGGCCGTTATTACGCCATGGACAGGGACAAGCGCTGGGAGCGTACAGAAAAATTCTGGCGCGCTCTTGTTCTGGCAGATGCTCCTGTGGCTCTTTCTGCTTCCCAAATGATTGAGAAGGCTTATTCTAATGGTATAAGTGATGAATTTGTAGAACCGTTCATTGTCACCGACCGTAGTATCAAGGACGGTGACAGCGTTATTTGTTTCAATTTTCGCCCTGATCGCGTACGGCAAATCACTTACGCCTTAACGCAAGCAGACTTTGATAGTTTCGCGCGCCCGCAAGTACCTGAGATTTTCTATGCCTGCTTGACCGAATATGATGAGAATCTGCATTTACCTGTAGCTTTTGATGCTCATACCATGCAAACACCGGATATTGTAAATACTCTGCCGGATATTCTTGCTTGCCGGCACATTGGCCAGTTTCACACAGCAGAGACTGAGAAATATGCTCATGTCACCTATTTTCTGAATGGCGGGCGAGAACAACCTGAACCTGGTGAAGTAAGAGAAATGGTGCCCTCACTCAAAATTGCTACTTACGATTTAGCTCCGGCAATGCAAACAGCAGAGGTTTGCCAATTGGCCTGTCAAGCAGCCAGATCAGGCAAATATCTTTTTATCGTTTTAAACTTTGCTAATCCGGATATGGTTGGACATACAGGTAATCTAGAGGCAGCCGTTGAAGCCGTGCAGTCAGTTGATAAGGCATTCGGCGATTTGCTGGCCGTTACTCAAGAAGTAAAGGGAACACTTATTATTACCTCTGATCATGGCAATTGTGAACAGATGATTGACTACGTTACAGGCGAGCCCCATACAGCCCACACAACTAATCCGGTGCCTTTTATCCTGGCTAATTTTCAGTCTGAAAATAAATTCTCTTTGACAAATGGCATTTCTCTTAACAATGGCTCTTTAGCTGATGTGGCGCCAACAATTCTCAATATTTTGCAAATTGATCAACCGGCAAATATGTCAGGAAAATCATTGTTGACATCATTGAAAAACGACTTTAAGTAAAGATATAATCCCAATGTTTGCGTCTTGCCGGTTTACCTGATATCATTCCCCGCTTAGAGAGCAATTGAGAAACGTCATGTTAGTACTGTCTTACCAACACATAAGGAGATATTGAAGTTATGACTTTGAATTTAAAAGATTTGGCCATGATCTCTGCTGGTGCCGCACTGGCTCTATCTCTGGCTGCTTGTGTCACTAATGAACCCAGCTACTTCTACAGCAACCAGTCCACCTAGTGTGCAAGTACACCTGCCCCAAGTACCACTATCATCAACAGCACAACCACGCCTGCACCAAGTACCACTAGCCACAACCATGCCCAGTACGCCTGGTACCACAAGAGCACTGCTCCTGATGCAACTGCACCCACTACTACTGCTCCAGACGCCAGCTCCTGCCACTACCAGTGATAGCACTTCCCAACCGCCCCGGCCAGCCCAGGAAACGCCACTAATTCCCAGTAGTGTCATTCCTTCCTGCTCCAATGAGCCTGGCAAGTTAGCATAGCTAAAAGTATGGAACTGAGATTAAGCCACTCTTTGGGAATTTTTCCCAAAGAGTGGTTTCTTTTAGTGAAGGTTGAAAAGACATATGAATAATGCACAAAGAAACAATCTCTATTTCACAGGTATTCAGCCTCGGTTTTTGCCGGCTTTATTCATATTCTCCTGGCTCATCGTTTGCTTTGATGAACCACTGGTAAAGGCGGAAGGAATCAATTCTCCCGGTTATCCAGCACGGAGAACCGGTTGTAGTACCACCAATTTCTTTTGTTGATGTCAATAGCGGGCATTTTGGCAAATTGGAAATTGATCTTGAAGATGGCACAGTTTCTGGACACAGCTGCGGACAGACTGCATTTGATTGCCCGTAGATTTTGATGTGCAGACTGGTACGCTCAAATCTTTGAATATCTCAGTGCAAGGTGGGCATATTCATGATTTTATATTTGACAAGCTAACCATGAATACCAAGGAAGATTTGAAATTTGAACCAGGTGTTTTCCTCAATCATCGCCTGCTCCAATTCACACAGCCCGCTCAGGCAGATGTGATGGTCATTATTTCTCAAAAGAGCTTGAATGAGTTTTTAAGCTCACCAAAAACACTTGAGCGTTTATCAGTATCCGCCACGCGCAAAGCCGGTGCCATTGCCAGTTTAGCTAATCTGGTCGGCATTAAAATCAATCAGTTTGGTTTAAGTATTGATTCAGCCAGCCTTAAGCTGATGCACAACAATCAATTTAAAATGGATTTTGTCAGCCGAGTAGGTCTGGGCGAATTAGGTTTACCTATATCAGGCACAAATTCAAGGACAAGCTTGCCTTGCAAGACGGGTCTCTGGCAATTACCGAACCACACCTGATTACGGCCGGCAGGAAATTCCGCCAGAACTATCCAATTTCTTAATCAAAAAAATAAATCTAATTCCTGCCGGCACTCAAAAATCCAATGATATTCGCTTTAATTTCACCGACTTGAAAGTAACAGCAGGCAAACAAATTCAGTTGCGTGGCACCGCATATGTCAGTAGATTGCGTTTTGGCAATGCTAGCCGGAGTTAGCTGTACACATTCACCAGACATGAGACAATGCAACAAGCAATGATTTGAAGAAAGCCCGACAAGAAAGTGAGAGCCTAGATGTATCGCCGCAGAGACAGCCGACAATGGGATCAATTAAGACCGGTAAAATTTACCAGGCACTTCACCAAAAATGCGGACGGATCAGTCCTGGTTGAATTTGGTGATACCAGAGTATTTACCACAGCAAAAATTGAAGAGCGTGTGCCTGCCTTTTTAATCGGCAAGGGCGAAGGATGGATCACCTCTGAATATTCACTCTTACCGGGATCGACTCTAATACGCTCAACACGTGAAGTGACCAGGGGACAACCGTCTGGCAGAACCAGTGAAATTCAACGATTGATTGGCCGGGCATTACGAGCAGTCGTTGATCGCCGGGCCATGGGAGAACGGACAATCACTATTGATTGCGATGTTTTGCAGGCTGACGGCGGAACAAGAGTAGCCAGTGTTTGTGGTGGTTTTCTAGCTTTATATGATGCTTTGCTCAAACTGCGCAAATCAGGCATTTTTGATGATTTGCCCATTATCGAGCATATGGCCGCAGTAAGTATTTGCCAGGTCAATGACCAGCTTTTACTGGATCCCAATTATCACGAAGATGCGCAAGCTGAGATGGACAGCAATGTGGTATTAACTGAATCGGGGCGTATTCTGGAACTGCAGATTACTGCCGAAAGCAAATCTTACGATATGAATAAATTAGTGGAATTGACAGACTTGGCTAACAAAGGCATTAAAGAAATAATAAAGGCACAGTACGAAACATTGCAACAGAAGTAAACTAGAGTACTGACAAATATAGAAACAATAACATGTTCGCTACAGTGACCGCAAAATTTTCTAAAGACAAGGCAGCCCCGATCCAGGCTGTATTTGCTGATGTTTCAGTCTGGAAATTATGTTGTTCCACCTGGTGCATATTTTGGCATGTTTATAGATTACAGGGTTTGCAGGGGGCGCTCAGGGTTGTCCCTATTGTCTGGACCATTATTGTCTCAGTGCGCGGTTTTGCCAGATTCCATCAAAGAGAGTTTGAACGCATAAAAATAAGCAGGCTGCAGGGCATTGATCCGGAAGAAATAATTGTTGCTCCAAGCGAGCAAGAAGAATATAGACAATTAGGGCGCTGGCTCTGCAACCGCCTGCACACATTCGGGCCAACTTTTATAAAAATTGGGCAGACTCTATCGACACGAGCAGATCTTCTCCCGCTGTCAGCCATGCTTGAACTGGCTAAATTACAAGAAGAAGTAGAGCCCTTTCCCACCAACCTGGCAATAGCGTTTATTGAAGCTGATTTGGGTGGACCACTGGAGGGATTTTTTCCACAATTTGACTATCAGCCTATTGCTGCCGCCAGCCTGGCTCAAGCATATAAAGCCACTCTGCCGGACGGGCGCTCCGTAATTGTTAAAGTACAAAGGCCGGATCTCAGCAAAGTAATTGCTGCCGATATTCAAGTTTTAGAGGCGGTAGCACAGCGAACTAATGCTTTACCCAAGTCTTTGCCGCCACACAGATTGGCAGGGCGTAGTGCAGGAATTCAGACGCACTATTTTTGAAGAAATTGACTATATTCAAGAAGGGAAAAATGCCGATCGTTTTCGTTATAATTTTCGCCATTTCCCTGCAGTCTATATCCCTCGCATTGTCTGGCGATTGACGGGACGGCGGGTGCTAACCATTGAATATGTGGAAGGAGTGAGAGTTGATGATTTTAAAGCCATGAAAGCAGCAGGAGTGAAGCCTGAAGATATTACGGCCATTGGCGCCCATTTTTATTTAAAACAATTGCTGGAGGATGGCTTTTTTCATGCTGATCCGCACCCGGGCAATTTGCGTGTCATGCCCGACGGCAGGGTGGGTATTTTTGATTTTGGCATGGTGGGAAAACTTGCTCCCACAATCAGACAGCACACTATTAGTGCCTTTTTCAATGTTGTCGAAAAAGAATACCGTGCTCTGGTTGACGATTTTGTTGCTATGGGCTTTCTCCATCCTTCAGTGGATCGAGAAGCTTTGTCCAAGGATCTCACCCCTATTTTGGAGCAGCGTTTTTCTGAAAGTATGAGCCGGCTGCGTTTTCGCCAGATAGTGTTTGATTTCTCTGAAATTTGCTGGCGTTATCCATTTCGGCTACCGACTGAGTTTACTTATGTAATGCGAGCTCTGCTTACTCTGGAAGGAGTAGCATTGATTATCAATCCCAAGTTCAATTTCATTGAGGCAGCTATACCTTATGCCGAGAGGCTTATAGTAAAAAATAATGGCGGTTTAAGCCATATCATATTAAAAGAAGTCTTTAAAGAAGGACGCTTCAACAAAGAAGCAGCCGTCAGCCTGATTAAAACAGCAGTGAAGGTGAGGAGCAAATTTTAATGAATGAATAACAGCAATGTTGCACAATTAAAAGAATCGGTGCCTACCAGCGGGCAGTTGGTTGGATCTTTTTATTCTGGCAACCAGTCTCAGCTTCAGGCAAGGAGTGACAAACAAGGTCATTGCCCTGCTTGCAACGAGCCTATGGTGCCACAATCAAAGTTTTGTGGTGACTGCGGTTCACCAGCTGAGCAACATACACATAGTGCTCACGAATTGACTGTGCCGGCTTTTGCTCAAGTCAGCCAGCAAATGAGTAAAGCTGTTCCACCGGAATTAAAAAAAGAATACCGTAAATTAACTACTTTATTAGCTAGAGAGCGTTTCTTTCTAATTGCCCATTATTTGATCTTTCTCTTTGTTAATTTGCTGGGCTTCTGGATAGCAGTCAAAGCTTATAACGGTCTCTTTTTGCTGACGAGATAAGCAGAACAATAATGGCTCTATTCCCGTTGCTTTTCGTAAATGGTGTAGCACTGGGCAGCCTGGTACCAATTAAAGGCACTAAAAAAGAAATCGCCCGCTTGAAAGAGCGCATGACATATCTGCATTACCAGATTGAATACGTGAATTTGGCGTAGGGGTCGATGGAATCGACCCATTAATATAGCGGGCGGCTAAAGCCGCCCCTACTAGCTTTTCTGCCAGCGGAGATCGGGCTTGCGAGCCGCCAGAGCATCATCAAGCTTGCTGACACTAAGCGTAAGCGGAGCATTGCGCACGCTGTCGGGATCAGCCTTTGTCTCTTCGTCTATAGCAATCATAATGGCAGCAAAGTTATCCAGTGTCTCTTTGCTTTCTGTCTCAGTAGGCTCAA
This sequence comes from Candidatus Melainabacteria bacterium, assembly GCA_963847765.1. Lineage (GTDB taxonomy): Bacteria > Cyanobacteriota > Vampirovibrionia > Obscuribacterales > Obscuribacteraceae > CAWKBA01. Next base: position 335,428 of record CAWKBA010000005.1, read on the forward strand.
TCATCATTGCTTCACGAACAAGTAAGGGGAAATATACTGTTGGTGCATGCACACCAAAATCTAAAAGCCGCTTGGCAATCTGTCCGGCACTGACCCCTCTTTCTTTCTGGCGCGAGGCAGAAACAATAAATTCATGCATACAAGGCTGTTTGTAAGGAACAGTAAAGCGATCTGCTAACTGGCTACGCAAATAGTTAGCAGCCAGGACAGCATCTTTTGATACCTGGCTCAAACCATCCCCACCCAGAGCAAGAATATAAGCATAAGCGCGCACTAAAATACCAAAATTGCCGTAAAAACCTTTTACCTTGCCAATTGATTGAGAGCGGTCGTAATCAAAAGCATAGCTGCCGTCTTTAAATGCAATTGTAGGCAAAGGCAGATACGGCTCAAGAAAACTCTTCGCCGCCACCGCACAGCCTCCCGGGCCGCCGCCACCATGCGGGGTGGAGAAAGTCTTATGCAAATTCAAATGGCAAACATCAAATCCCATATCACCTGGCCGTACCAACCCCATAATGGCATTGAGATTAGCACCGTCATAATAAAGCAGAGCACCGGCCTCATGCACCGCTTTTTGAATCGACTGGATTTCTTCTTCAAAAAGCCCCAGTGTATTTGGATTAGTGAGCATGAGGGCAGCAGTGTCCGGACCAAGAACAGCCTTGAGCGCCGCCAGATCAACAAGCCCTTTATCATTGGACTTTATTTCCACCACTTCAAAGCCGGCCTGGGTGGCAGTAGCGGGATTGGTACCATGGGCAGTATCAGGCACAATAATTTTTCTGCGACTGGTCTGCCCTTTGTCCTTAAAATATGCCTTAATTAAAAGCAGCCCGGTTAATTCACCATGTGCACCAGCGGCTGGTTGAAGGCTAATAGCAGGCAGCCCGATAATAGCGGCTATACTTTCTTGCAATTTCCACAACAATTCCAGAGCGCCCTGTATCTGCTCTACCGGTTGCAAGGGATGCAATTCTCTGAATCCCTCAAGTGCAGCCAGCATATCGTTTACTTTCGGATTATATTTCATCGTGCAAGAACCGAGTGGATAAAAACCTTTATCAATGCAGTGATTAAGCTGCGACAGATTGACAAAGTGACGCATTAGCTCTAATTCACTCACTTCCGGCAAAGCTGGGGCTTGCGAGCGTACATATTCGTCCGGTATATATTCTTTCTCATTATGCTCAGGCACATCTAATTTAGGGACAACTATCGCCTGCCTGCCTGGTTTTGACTTGGCAAAAATGAGTTCGTTATTAAAGTTATTTGCCTGCATAATTGCCTCGTTCTCCCCTACCGGGCGCACTTACGGGCGCCCCTACTAATGCTCAAAAATGGCTTTCCAGCCACCTAAATCAAATTCACTGATTGTGCCAATAAAAGCAAATAATTTCTGCGCCAGAGGAGTAAGGTTTTCCCGTTCAACTAATATTTTCATTTTCTTATAAATGGGTATGAGATAACGCACATCATTTGCTGCATAGGTAAGCTGAGATTCAGTTAAATCTTCTGCGGCCCAATCACTCATCTGGTTTGCCTTGTCCAATTCTATACCAAGTAAGTCTGAAGCCAGATCACGCAGTCCGTGCCTGTCCGCATAAGTTCTCACCAGCTTAGAAGCAATTTTTGTGCACCAGACCGGCTGAACATTGGCGGAAAGATAATACTTTAACACAGCCATATCAAACCGAGCAAAATGAAACACTTTCAGCACTTGTGGTGCTTCCAACAAAGTTCTTAAATTGCTCTTACCAGTTTTAGGCAAAGCTGAGTTTTTAGTAAAGCGCACCAGAGCAATTGTGCCGTCAGGAGCCCCTATTTGCACTAGACAAAGCCTGTCTCGCTGGACCACCAGCCCCCGTGTTTCAGTATCTACGGTAATAAACTCTTGTTTTAAATAGTGGTCAAGCAGCTTTTGATCAAGATCATCCTGACATATTTGTATCTTTGTCGGCACATCCGTAATTTCGTTAGTCAAGCTTTTCTCCTAAATTATCCTCAGACTCGAATCTTAAATTGTGCCACAGTCGAGATTAAATAAAGCATTCCAGCATCAATATCTCACAAAAATCTCACAAAGGATTGCTAGCATCGTATCCAGTCTTCGGATGGTAGGAGAAATCATCATGTCTGGCAAACCTGTTTTCACTGAAAAAGAACAAAAGCCCCCGGAACAAGGAAAAGCAGACGCAGGCGTTCTTTTGCCTGGCGGCATTCAAAAGATAGAAGGGGTGGGACCTAATCCGGGAGCACAAGAAGTCGTTCGGCAAATAGGACACGTTCAACTTGCCCGGGCAGACCAAGTAAGGCCGGGGGACCAGGGTGATAAACCGGTTGCAGGCAAAGATCAAAAACCAAACGTACATGTTGCAGAACAAACAACAACGTTAGATGGCAAAACGGTAAGTGTTCAAAAACAGTTCAGTAAGCTAACCGAAGTTAAAATCGAAGGGACTAAAGGTCTGCCAACGCAAGGCCTCAAAAATGTTGTTGGTCAAACTGATTATTTTTCCACTGACGGGAAAAAAGTAGTTGCTCAAGAATTTAAATTGGACTCCCCGGGAATGTATCCTATTACCATCATCACACCAGATGGACAATTAATGATGAAACCTAATAACCTAAGTGTAGCCAGGGGTGAGGACGGCAAAGCAACTGAACTGACTTATTTTTGTAAAACTGCATTTCTTAGTAAGGGAGATAAAACTTTAAACCTTTCCGGCCACTCTGTAAATATCAGCCTTAACGATAAAGGCGCTCCGGTTATTGCGCTTGCCCCAGTAATGGAAAGTCCCTCAGCTTATATAAGATTTGGTACTGGAGCCAAAATTAGCCCCGCCGAAGCTGATCAATTAATTCAACAATTAGAAGCACCAAAATTCGATGATAGACAAACGGCAAGCAAGAAATTGATTGATCATAATCAAGATCCATATGTCGTCGATAAGCTGACAAAAATAATTGAAAAAGGCCGCCTTCTAGAATCTAAAGCCCGGGCAGAAGCGATATTAACTGCCTTGCCCAAACGGTCTGCGCCAGCTACATTCAAGGAAAAAATGCAAGACTGGACATCGTCCTTGCTTGACACACAATTTGCTACAGAGGAGTTAGTTGATAAAGGACACACACGCCGTGTTCTGTCGACGGCTGAAAGACAAAAATTTGAAACTCTTATCAAGGAATCTGACCAGCCAATAATTGCTGGAGAGACTCAACAAAATCTTCAAGCAAAAGCAGCAGCATTAGATACAGAATTACAACAAGCTCACAAAGCTCTTGATAAAATGGATGGCAAGGAAATACCTGGAGACGACGATCAGGCACCCCATGCTGAAAACCAAGAGCTAATAACTGGTGCTCAAATAGCGCGATCGCTTGTTTCACCCGAACAAGCCAAACTAGCAAAAATTGCTGAAGAGGAACGGTTAACTAAATTAGCTTTGGATCTACCTGCAGTAACCAGAATTATGTATGCGGAAGCTTTGAGTAGAACGGAGATAGAATCTGATGCACAGCGAGCAGTCAATATCCTTACCAATCTAGTCAATAAAAATCCTGAAGCGATATTAAACCCCAACAGCATAGCTTTTGTGCAAGCAAATAACGCGCTTAAAAATAGTAAAGCCTTAGATGACCAGACTTTCATTGATGCCTGCAAAAAACAAGATGCCAAATTGCCGGGAGATGAAAGAGCTAGAACTTACCTTGATCGATTACGTGAGCGCGTAGATCCTGTGCGACCAACTCCAGGTTTACCACCGCCACCCGAAGTAAATCCAGCTGTTCCTAAAGGAAACGTACCACCACTGCCGGCCAATAATCAGGGCATTCCTAAAGGAAATCTGCCTGCGGCACCCGGCGATTTTGCTAAGGCAAAACGATCATTTGATGACGATCAGCGATTAGTTGGCTAAATTATTCGCTAGAAGTTGAGCTAAGTGAATGACTCGTATTGGCAGATCTCTATTGCGCATGCCTGCTTCAATTTGCATAAGGCAACCTGGATTTGTTGTGACTATTATGTCAGCACCTGTCTCTTTGATTTTTTCTATTTTTCTAGCCAATATTGTTTCACTTAATTGCGCATGGCTTAGGTTATAAGTGCCGGCGCTGCCGCAACAATGTTCTTCTTCAGTCAATGGCACAAGAGTTATAATTTCGCTCCCCGCGGCATCGTTAATTGATTTAGCGTAATTCTCTAAAAGTTGTTTAGGCTCAAGATGAATGCCCTGTGCATGTGCTAAATGGCAAGCAGCGTGATAAGCAATACGCAGTGGTTTTGCATTTTCGACATCAGTTTTGGATGGTAAATAAGTTGATTCATTTTGAGCCAAAAATTCAGGCAGATCTTTTACTCGCCTGGAAAATATCATCGCTTTCTCATGCCAGGGGTCATTTTCAGCAAATAATTCAGGATAAGTTTTAAGCATGGCAGTGCAACCAGATGCGGTGACAACAATAGGACCCTCGTTATGAGCAAAGTATTGCATGTTTTCTCTGGCAAGCCGGCAAGCAAGATCCTTTTCGCCAGCATGTAAAGCCAGTGCCCCACAACATGTTTGTTTCGGCACACCCACTATTTGCGATGGTTCGCTTAAAAGTTTAATGGCGGCATGATTGACTTGATTATAGAAAATATCCATCACACAGCCTTTAAACAGTTGGGCAACAGGTAGTTTTTTACCAGGATTGCTTGTCAAACCAGGCAACATTTTATGTTCGGGAATCTGTGTCAGCAATGCCTGCCAGCGCAGTAATTCTTTCACCAACGGCAATTTATCTAAATATGTAAATTTTGCTATTATAGAAACAAGTCGATCGCAATGATTTTTTTGCCAAAATCGCAGAAAATCAGCAAGCCTGACAAGCAGGCTGTCATTCGTGAGAACGCCGGCAAGGATCATGTTTCTGAATAATTTCTGCCCGGCTGGCTTGAGAGCATTTACTTGTGGCCGGGCTTGATTAATAAGGGCTTCGTAATTAACTCCAGATGGACAAGCGGTTTGACAGCCGAGGCAGCCAAGACAGGAGTCAAGATGTTCCGCCATTCTTGCTGAAAATGGCTCTTGTCCTTGCTGCCATAAGTTAAGCAAAGCTATGCGCCCACGGGGGGATTCTAGTTCTCTGCCAGTGGCTAAATAAGTAGGACAGGCGGGCAGACAGAGACCACAATGGATACAGGTGTCTAAGAGGGATTGATCGATAACGGATTTGTCAGTCATATAATCACAAATCAACGAAGGGGTTGAAGATATTATCGGGATCAAATTGGTCTTTCAGTCGTCGTTTAATCGCTTGCATGGCTTCTACACCACCAGTGGTATCAGTCCCAAAATGCACTACTTTTTTCATATAAATATCGTCGCTGTATGCCACTGTTAATGATTTACCATTTCCGCATGCATATTGACTGAGTTGTTCGAGTACAAGATTTTGTTCTTGGCTAGAATTTAATCGGAATAACAGTCTGCCCGATCCAGGACGATAAAGAAAAGGAAAGACAATTAGATCTGTGTGCTTGCAAACTGCAACGAAATCATGTCCGGACAAACTGACTTCAACCGTTTGTGTTTCTTTGTTTTGCGCACTACCGCCAGCACTGATTTGCGTGAGATCAATCAGTAAATTCTCTTGTTCGTCTTCTTGCGTATAGATTTTGTAATCTAATTGATTCTTAGAAAATAGGTCATTTACCAACTCTGTTTCAGCATCAACTATAAGTTGATCGCCAGTAAGCTGCACGAATAAGGAATAGCTGTACTGAAACGACCGCTCCGATAAAAGCCTGTTATCAAGCATATCAATATAGGCAATAGATATATTTTTAGTCAAAAGAGCTCGGGCTGCAGACAATAAGTCCTCTATAGAATTACTAGTAGCAACCAATGTATGTCTTTGTTCCGGTATCGCATAAAGTCGCAAATTGGCTTTGATCGGTAAAGCAAAATAACCATAGCTACCAATCAAAAAACGTGTTAAATCGTAGCCGCTTACATTTTTGACCACTGTGCCGCCTGATTTGGCAACAGCACCATTGCTTAAAATAAAAGTGAGACCCAGTATGTGCCGGCGCAGTCCGCCAGCAAATATCTCAAGGGGTCCGGCATTGTCCGCTAAAATTAAATCGAGCAAACTTGTTTCTTGATCCGGATAAGCAACCGGCAACCATTGTTTGTGTCCAATCAAAAATTGTTGAAGAGCATGAATTTTTATACCGCATTGAACAGTAATAACTTGATCAAGTGGGCAATATTCTTCAATTACCTGATAATTACTGAGATCAACGTAATCCACCGCATGATCGGCAGATCGCCAACCGTATGGCAATCGTGTTTCGCTAAAAGGTACAATAGTTTTGCCTTTCTTAAATAGTCTAGATAACTCTGGCGCCATTGCCTGCTCTGTAACAGCACTGATCTGATTTGAAGACATCTCACTTGACATTATGGGCACCCGGGACAAAATGAAGAGTAATCAGAATAAATCAACACAGTCGCAGCAAGAACAACTTCGCCGCCTTGTCATTATTGCTGGCTATTACGGATTTGACAATCTCGGCGATGAACTCATTTTGGAAGCATTGCTTAATGAACTCAGTTCTCTGCATGCTAGAGAAGACATCGTTGTCCTTTCTCAAAACCCGGACAAAACAACTGCTTTATTTGCAGTCAAAAGTATTAATCGCTGGCATTGGCTTGATTACCTGAAATTATTGAGAAAAACAAAATTATTAGTGAGCGGTGGGGGCGGACTCTTTCAAGATCGCACTGGATTTGGCTCTGTTATTTTTTACAGTGCCCAAATCATGCTAGCCCGTCTTTGCGGAGCAAAAGTATTGATTTATGCGCAAGGACTTGGCCCGCTACAAAAAATCTTTAGCGAAAAGCTAACTCGTTTAGCTTTGCAGCAAGCCAGTAAAATTACTTTGCGCGATCACAATTCATTGGCCCTAGCACGGAGATGGGGATTGCCGGCACAGTTAACCGCCGATCCAGTCTGGTCTTTGCCGGCTTCGCCACTGCCAGCCCTAATATGCAAAATTGCCGGATGCAAAAGGAATAATCGTTGGTTTATCTTTAAGAGATGATCCGCGATTGCAAAATTATCACCTTGAATTGTTAGCTAAAAGTATTGCCGATGCGCTGCCTGCTCATTCAGCAATTTTGTTTTTGCCTATGCAAATTGAAAGAGACGAGCAGCCACTAAAGACAATTGAACAGTTGCTTGCCCCGTTTAATTTGCGCACTAATTGGTTGAATTCAGCCATTTTTACTAGACCCAGTCAATGGTTGGCTTTAATAGCAGGATGTGATTTTTTGATTGGCATGCGCTTCCATGCTTTGCTCATGGCTTTGAAATCCGGCAAGCCTGTTATTGGCATTACTTACGATCAAAAAGTTAGTCAGCTTCTTGATGATTTTGAACAGCCGGCACTATCGCTGGATTTAGAAAAAGAACAATGCCAAATTGTTTGGCCAAAAACCATCAACGACGCCATAAGATCAAGAGAAGATCTCTCCAATAAAGTAAAAAACAAACTCATTCCAGTCAAACAATTAGCAGATAAAAACATAGCCGTTCTGTCCGATATTTTGGAGGTTGGCACTACCAGCAATGTCACATCAATTCGTCGCTGACCAACGCCACTATGTTTTGACTTACCCGGTTGATCAGGTCGACCGGGACTCGGCCATATCCATAATTGAAGAAGCCTGGTCTTCTCATAAAGGCTTGCATATAATTACTTTAAACGCAGAGATGATCATGGCTGCCCAAAAAGATCATTGCCTGGACAAGATTATTCATCAGTCCGATTTAGCCATAGCCGATGGCGCCGGTGTTGTATTAGCGTTGAAACTCTATGCACGCAATATCAAAAGATTGCCGGGAATTGAGCTGGCTCAACTGGCTCTTGCCCGGGCCGCCGCCAAAAATATTCCAGTAGCTCTAATTGGCGGCAAAGCAGATATTCTAGACGTTTTATGCCGCACTTTACCTGAAAAATATCCCGGCTTAAAGATAGCCGTCTGTCATGACGGCTATTTTCAACCAGAAAAAGAGCAGACTATTATAAAAGAAATCAGCGATAGCAGAGCACAATTAGTGCTTATTGCTATGGGCGTTCCCAGGCAGGAATACTTCATCAAGCAAGCTCGCCAGGCATCAGCAGCCGTGTTCATTGGCGTTGGCGGCAGTTTTGATGTCTGGTCAGGACAGAAAAGCCGGGCGCCGGCTATATTCCAAAATTATCATTTAGAATGGCTTTACAGGCTACTCAGTGAGCCCTGGCGTTTTAAGCGCATGGGACTTGCATTACCTGAATTTGCTTACCAGGTATTGGTAGAATTTTTTAAGAAGAAGTTATGATATTCACAAAGGTAAAAATTGATCCAGATAAGCTATCTTTGCGGCTTTTAGCTGGGCTTGGGGACGCGGTTAACAGCCTTATTGAACGGGAACGAGCCATCCTGCATACACATTCTGCCAAACAAATGCACAACTGGACCAAAGAACGGGTCAATGCTCATGCCCAGGCTCGTAATCTTGAGACTTTACAGCCCTTTCTCAATGAAAAAGAGCAAGATCTTATTCGCCGGGGCGCCAATCTTAAACTAAGCAATTATGGTAAAGCCGGGCAAATGCTTGCCCGCCAGGCCACAGCCTATGAAATTTTGCTTGGCTACCTTTATTTAAGCAATACTGCCCGTTTGCATGAGCTTATCGGGTTGCTGGATGGGCGAGCATAGCAGCCGGGTGGTAATGGCAAATCTTAAGGATAGGTTTTAATCTAATCATGTTCTTGCAGAAAATGATAACTTAAGATCTGGTACCTGGTTATTGTTTAAACTCACCATTTTCGACTCGTGGTTAATTCAGATTTTATTTATCAAGGCTTGATGGAAAATCTTTCTGACGGACTGCTGATCAGCAGTACGGACGGCCATATTGAAGTATCCAATCAAGCATTTGCTAATTTAGTCGGTTGCTCAACAGCTCAACTAAAAGGCAAGCCGCTCAGTCAATTTATTCATTTTGATGAGCATGAAATAGATTATGATGCCATATTTGGTGCCGATAACAACAGCATTGCCGATGACAATGGCAACAATCAATCGGCTCATGCTAGCACTAAGATAGCTACAATATTGAATTCCTCCGGGCTGGAATTACTCATGCCTGTTACGCACTGTCCACTAGTTGATAAAGATCAAAACTCAATCGGTTATCTTACTGTTGTCTATATTGTTCAAGCAGACTGCCTGCAACAAGCACAAACAGAGTTTGTAAGCACAGTCAGTCACGAGCTACGAACCCCTCTAACCAGCATTAAGGGTTTCGCTGACACTATTCTGCGCAGCGGTGAAAAACTTGATCCAGGACAGCAAAGACGTTACGTGGGTATTATCAAAGATCAAGCCGATCGGCTGACACGACTTGTAGAAGACTTGCTGGCTGTTTCACGATTAGAGTCTAAAAAAATGCAATTGGCTATTCGAGCCATTGATCTGCAAGAAGCTATTGAAAGAGTGTTGCGCAATATGGCTGACAAAATTGGCAGCCATCGCATTGTCACTGACGTTCCTGCAGGATTGCCTCATGTCTGGGCAGATGCTGATCGTATAGAACAAATTCTCACTAATCTTATTGATAATGCCATTAAATACTCACCAGCCGACACTACTGTAACCATTGCCGCGCATGAGTGGGGAAAAAATGCTGAGATGGTTCAGTTTTCAGTTACCGATCAGGGTGTCGGCATACCGGCAGAACATCTTTCCAAAATATTTACTAAATTTGGGCGGCTGGACAATCCGCTTGTTCGTCAGACTGAAGGCACAGGCCTTGGTTTGTATATTACCCGTTCACTCGTGCTGGCCTTAGACGGAGAAATTGAAGTTGACAGCAAACCAGGACAAACAACATTCACCGTTCAACTGCCGGCAGCCAGCCTGGAAGAACAGGCAGCCAGAGGAAGAGGATAAAGTCATGTTGCCGACACCAATTATTTTGATTATTCATCAAGCCGAACAGGCCAATCAGTATGAGCCGGTGCTTGAAAAAACCGGTGCCAAGGTGCATACAGCCACTTCTTTTGAACAAGCCAATGAATTGCTTTCTTTCTTGCATCCTGATTTGATTATCCTGGCAGCAAGCATGCCCTCGGGTGATGGGCATCTTTACGGGCAACAGATAAGAGCCACCCTTGTTCAACCACGCCCTGTACTTGTCCTGCTCCAGAATTCCACTGATGTTAGCGAACGCATAAGTTTGTTTCGCTATGGGGCTGACGACGTTTTACCGGATGGCATCGACAAAAAAGAACTGGCTTTTCGAGTCATGGCTCACTTGCGCAGAAGGCAGGAAGAATTTTCTAACCCTCTGACACAATTGCCCGGTCCAAATGTTATTAAACGCATGCTCGAACAATGCCTGGTATCTGATAAACCCTGGGCAGCCATCTCAGTTGATTTGAACAAAATTCGTGTCTACAATGAAACTTACGGAGATCTGGCTGGCGATCAGCTCATTAAGGCATTAGGAGCCATTTTAGTTGATGTGTCTGACGACGAAGATTTTGTTGGCCACATTGAAGCAGATGATTTCCTGGTTATTACCAGATCCGAACAGCCGGAAAGAAAAGCAGAAAGAATATGCCAGCAATTTGATAATATCAGCAACCGTTTTTATCCCCGCGGCGATATAGAAAGAGGTTTTCTTATTTCTGCAGGCCGTGGCGGCATCAGAAGGCGCATTCCTCTTGTTTCCATTGCTATTGGCATTGTTTCGCGCAGCCGCCGATTCCAGAGTTATGTTGATGTACTGACTACATCCAGAGACTATCGCTATTTAGCTAAAAAGTATCATGGCTCAAGCTGGGTCAGTGACAGCTCTTTGACGCTGGAGCAACAAACAGCCTCAGGCAGGCATACTGTCCTTAGCCAGGAAGAAAAGAAAATTTCTCGCATCCTGGTCATAGAACCAGATGGTGCCATGGCCTGCCTGCTTCAGGAAACTCTTTCCCTGGAAGGCTATGTTGTGCAAGTAACCAATTCTGCAGGGGACGCTTTTGAACTATTACACGGTGAGCCTAGACCTGATCTCATTTTATTAGAATCTAATCTTGCTGATCGGCAAATGGACGGCTGGAAATTATGCCGCTGTTTGAAAGACAATAAAGAATTCCGCAATATCCATTTGATTATGGTTACATCTCACCCCGATCAAACTCGCGCTTTAGAAGCAGGCGCTGATCTTTATTTGCCTAAACCATTTGAAATGTCATTGCTGCTTAGCGAAGTCAGTTTGCTGTTGACTTGACCTAATATCCAATCAACAGCCTGACAAACATCCTCGGCAATAAAATGTGGCTGGATTTTTTTTTCTTGCAATGCTTGCAGAGTGGAACTGCCATAACCAGTCTTAACCAGAATGGAAGAGGCCTGACAATTTAAGCCAAGCTCGATGTCCGAAACTTTGTCTCCAACAACAAAAGATTGTTGCCGGTTCAATTGAGGGAATTCTTTGTAGGCAAGATCGACCATGCCTGTTGCCGGCTTGCGGCAAGAACAAGCCACGATCCCAGGGGAATTTATCTCAGGTGGTAGATGAGGACAGTAATATATAGCGTCAAGAAAGGCCCCTTGCTCAGCCAACAATAATCGCAGCCTGTCATGCAATGCTTCAATATGAGATTGAGGATAAAAGTTGCGGGCAGCACCAGATTGATTGGTAACAACAATAGTGGCAATACCGGCAGCATTTAAACGCTTGACAGATTGTCCTGCCCCTTCAATTAATACTAAATCTTCAAGTTTTCTCAGATAGCCGGCTTCGACATTGAGCGTGCCATCACGATCGAAAAAGACTACCGGTCTAATGCTATTACTACTTTTTTCCATAACTTGTCTCCGTTTCTCATTTTAGACTATTGCTAGCCCAAATCAGTAACGAATAATGAACAATCCAAGGATTAGTCGAACAAAGAATATCTTTATAAACTATCAGGTATGGGTGAACCTTCAGGCAAGGTCGGGGAAGTTTTTTGGTAACGTTCCGAACGCCCTGAATTGTAATAGCGTTCATCAAGCACAGTTGGTTCAACCTGGAACAGATTAGTGTCGCGCGGACCTTCAACTCTTCCCAATTCTTCCGGCAACTTAAGTTGTCCCGGTGTACCAGGCAGAATTATTTCCGGACGTACCGAAACAACCAGTTCACTTTCATTTTTGGAAAAGGCTTTTGATCGGTAGAGGGCACCAAGTACCGGTATTTCACCAAGAACCGGGTTCATATCCAATTCTCGCCCCACATTCGTCGCAATTAAACCAGCGATAAATAACTCTTGTCCTGGTTTTAATTCAACCATGGTTTGCGTTTTTCTGGTTGTAAATGAATCAATTGCCGTATTCGATCCCACAAATGTCAATGAATTCGATGCACTCAAAACACGCTCTTCAGGCGCAATCTCAAGATTAATAACACCATTTTCCTCTAAGACAGGAATTAAATTAATTCTCAAGCCAAACGGCTCAAATGTAATTGACTGCAAGGAAGTACCGGCAGTGGCCAATTGTTGCTGAATCGGCACTTCACCACCAGCTAAAAACGAGGCTCTTTCGCCTGATATTGTTACCAGCGTCGGTTCCGCTAAAATGCGGGCGCGATTTTGTTCAATAGCTCCTTGAATAATGGGAGAGATAGACATACTGCCGTGTCCTATCCTATAAGCAATAGTGCTGAAGAATAAGTTTTCCAGACTGGTAATAGCCGAAGTAAATGTTGCACCACCGGGAGCACCAAACAGAGCTGCAGCCGGCAAAAGTCCTGAAGGAGCCTGGGCGAATAAAGCTTGACCAATGCCGGAGATTTGCTGAGTTAAACTAACAGGCACAGTAGAGCTGGCTGAAGGAAAGGTAACCGTGACCGATATAACCAAAGCCAGCCGGATTAAAATTGGAATAGCCGCTGGTCCCGCCATCTATTTGCATACCTGGAAAAGAAACAGCAATGACATTGCCTGGTTGTGGGTTACCAGAACCACCAATACCAAAGCCGACGCTATTTCCGGTCATATTGATACCCAATTGAATACCAAGAGCTCTAGCGGTGGCAGTGTTCATTTCCATAAAGGTAACATGCATAACAATAAGCGGCATTTTCCGCACTCTAATCATGCTGGTTACAGAGTTATTATTACTGGTAATCAACTGAGCTCGACCAATATTATTGGCCAGGTTAGGGAAAAAGGTATATTTATCAACCATGTTCAGCTGAGCCAATTGACCGCTCTGATCCGCCGCCACCGGCCACCGCCGCCCTGACCCCCCATTTCACCAACTCTCTGGGTAATAAGACGATTATTGGCAACTTGTACATTGAAGCCATGATCGTCCATAAAGACATTGGCCGCAGCAAAAGCACGAATAACAGACTCGGGATAATCTACATCACCTAATAAAACGACACGATCGCCACTGCCCGGTACATTGTATGTTTTAACAATAATACGCGGATCAATTTCTCGTAAAGTTGATTGCAGCTGGCTGAAATCTCGATTGACTCTCAAGTCTACTGCCACTGAATTGCCGGCATCATCCCATAAAAGCATGGTGGCCACACCCGGAGTTTTGCCCAGCAAAACAAATTGATTTTCTGTAATTATCACCGGCTCAGCAATGGAAGGATCACTGATATGTGTTCTGATTATTTTATTTTTTGTTCTGAAAGTTCTAGACTGCGAAACTTTCAAATCAATTATATTGCTGAGCTTAAATTCTTCCATATCCAGAGAGCCCGACACTATCGGCGGAATAGGAGCAGCAACAACTGCTGTTGGATTTTCCTGGGCTAATAAGCATCGGTGCAAAATTACCGGAATCAGATTGTTTTGTTGTCTTGGCACAAACAGACAGGTTACTGGCTCTGAGCCATAACAACAGAGCTTGTTACTCAATGCCGCTGCAGTCAATACTGCGTCGGTTATTTTTCCTATTTCAATCTCTATCATTGCTCTCTCCAATTTAAGTATTTATCCATATATCTATTCATTTTCAGGGATGGGTGAGCCTTCTGGTAATGTGGGCGATGTTTTTTGATAGCGCTCGGATCGACCAGTGGTGAAGAAGCGCTCATCAATAACTGTGGGTTCAACCTGGAATAAATTTGTATCACGCGGACCTTCAACCCGGCTTATTTCTTCCGGCAACTTCAATTGTCCAGGGGTGCCAGGCAAAATAATCTCCGGGCGGATGGCGACAACCAAGTTCACTTTCATTTTTGGTAAAAGATTTCGAACGATAGAGGGCTCCCAGAACAGGTATTTCACCTAAAACAGGAGTTTTGATAATGTCTCGACCAGCTATTGCTTGTAATTAAGCCGGCAATAAATAATTCTTGTCCTGGTTTCATTTCAACAATTGTTTGGGCTTTTCGTGTTGTAAAACCAGGAATAGATGAAGTCAAACTACTTGGTTGAAATGCAATTACGCTTGATATCAATCTTTCTTCCGGAGAGACTTCTAAATTAATATTACCATTTTCCATCAGCACAGGAATTATATTCAATCGCAAACCAAAGGTTCAAATGTAACTGACTGCCCAGTAGTACCGGCAGTAGCTACAGCTTCAATAACTGGAATTTCACCGCCGGCAAGAAAGGATGCCCGTTCACCAGATATAGTAACCAGAGTCGGTTCAGCTAAAATTCTCGCTCTGTTTCTGCTAATAATGCCTTGAACGGTAGGATTAATAGAGAATATTCCGGACCATTCCCGGAACGTATATTGGAAAGGATGTGAAAATATTTTGCAAATTACTGGTGCCGAAATTTACCCCACCTGGCGCATCCCAAGTAGTACAGATTGAGACAATAAGCCACCCGGCGCTTCGTTAAGAACAGCTTGACCAATACCGGACTAAACCGGGTCACCAGGAAAATATTATAGCCTGCGCCGCATGTACAGTGACGTTAGAAACAAAAGTAACTGGTCCAACTATTTGTGGTCTGTATCGGTCTACCGCCAGATGGTGAGACCTTGATTGAAATACGGTGTAATGCCGTTGATGATTGGATCCTAGTACCACTGCCTACATTAGTGTTATTACCACCTAAACCAAAAGCAAAATTATTGCCTGTATACACAAGCCTAATTGTACGCCAAGTTCTCTAGCAGCAACTGAATTCATTTCCATGAAAGTGACATGCAAAACAATCATCGGCACTTTTCGTACTTTGATTAAGCTAGTAACTCTGCCGCCATCACTGGTGATCACCTGGGCTTTGCTTATATTGTTAGCCAAGTTGGGGAAAAATGTATATTTATCAACTGAAGATAAATTAGCTAGCGCTCCGGTTTGCCGCCACCACCGCCACCACCGCCACCCTGGGCTCCCTGTTCACCAACTCTGGCGTAATCAAACGACTGTTGGCTACTTGAATATTCATACCTGAATCAGCCCATAAACACATTGGCTGAACCAAAAGCTCTGATTACCGACTCAGGATGATCAACATCTCCAAGAAGAATTATACGGTCATGATCCCCATCGTAAATGGGCTTGACTATGATGCGTGGATCGATTTCTCTCAATGCTAGCTTGTAACTGAGAAAAATCACGCGATACTCGCAAATCAATAGCCGCAGAATTACCGGCGTCATCCCAAAGAACAAGAGTAGCTCCGCCGGAGTTATGCCCTAAAAGCACAATTTGATTTTCAGCCACCAAAATTGGTTCGGCAATAGATGGATCACTAATGGAGACTCCGACAATTTTGTTTTTTAACTTAAAAGTACGGGACTGAGAAACTTTCAACTCAATGACATTCGAAGTTTTCAGCTCTTCAAGATCAACAGTGCCAGTAACTACAGGCGGTATTACTGTCGCTCCCACATAATCAGGATTACCCTGGGCCATCAATTGATCCGGAGCAAGTTGGGCAAGCAATGGTTGATGACCTTTATGGCCAGCTTTTAGGTTGATGGCCAACAAAGTTTCTTGTCAGCAATCTCAATAGAAGGATGAATAGTTAATACTGCTGCCGGTGCGTTTACTAGTTGTTGACTGTAGAGCTCGGATCCTTTAGGCGACAGCAAGAACAAGTGAATGCCCTTGCGATGCCGACTTACAGACTTAGACGTAGAAACTGATTGGTCCTGATTGCCTGGCGTGCTGTTGCCGCACTCAATGATATTTGCCTGCACAAGTGCCAACGACACACTCAATGCCAGGCATAACTTGGGTTTTATCATTTAATATTCCTCGTTTAAGGCAAATTAGCTATTTTTAAGCTCAACCGAACGGTGGTAAGAATTTTCAGACTTGTGTGTTTTTACAGGCACCCATGTGGAATTATATACATAAGACAATAATTTAATCTGATACTATCAGCAAGGTCATCAAAAGAAAATCATTGACAACCATATTTGGTGCATTTTTTTTGGATGCATATGATAGGTACTGGATTTAGTACTGGGCTCAAAGCCTGAATACCTGTGTTTTACGGGCATCGCATTAGTATGATTGATATCGGGATGGTGTGCCGAGACCGAACCGGCACAGCGCGGTAGACATTGAATATGGTGATAGTCATCAAGGCATCGACTGGCACCTTATTTAGTGCTATCAATTAAAAAGGCAGATTGTCCAGATTAAATTGAACGTGGGTGATTGTCGTTAATTAGAGTCCATGATTACAAGATACTATAATATGCCGTCTTTTTACCAAACTGCCGGCAACGTAGAAAAATTTTCCTGTCTAACTGGCAGAAATTACCCGGTTGAGGTGAAGAAATGTTATATACTCAGAAATGATCTTTCGGATATAGTCCGAATTGACTGGTCCGACAATCTTAAAGGAAAGATAAACGCTTAAGAACATTGGTCGGCTTCATATATATGGAAGACAAAATGGAGAAAGAAAATTAGCCGTGGCTGAAAACAATCAATGACCCAGACAAAATTTTAGTAGTAGATGACGAA
Organism: Candidatus Melainabacteria bacterium; assembly: GCA_963847765.1. Lineage (GTDB taxonomy): Bacteria > Cyanobacteriota > Vampirovibrionia > Obscuribacterales > Obscuribacteraceae > CAWKBA01. The sequence goes on from CAWKBA010000005.1 coordinate 352,414, forward strand.
GCATCTATCAGGCGCATCCTGGAAACCCGCCTTAAGCTTGCCGGTTTCAATGTTGTAACAGCAGGGGATGGGCAAGAAGCATTGGAACAATTTCACAGCTTTCAGCCGGATCTGGTCATTCTTGATGTCATGTTGCCAAAAATGGATGGTTATGAAGTCTGCCGGGAAATAAGAAAAACCTGTGACACGCCAATTATCATGCTCACCGCCGTAGCTGACGTCTCTAATCGCATTCAGGGTTTAGAAATTGGCGCTGATGATTATGTGGTCAAACCATTTAGCCCCAGCGAACTTGAAGCCCGAATTAAAGCAGTTTTACGCCGCACAGTAGAAAGGCAACAAGAGCCCGGGCAAAGCAAAAGCACCAATGTCATCACTATTGGCAACCTAAAAATAGATTTAAACAAGCGCCAAGTGACTCGCAAAAATGAACGCATCCGCTTGACAGGCATGGAATTCAGCTTACTTGAACTTTTGGTTACAAATTCAGGCAAACCATATTCACGGGGAGAAATTCTGCAACAAGTATGGGCTTATCCGCCGGATCATAGAATCGACACTCGCGTGGTTGATGTACATATAAGTAGATTGCGTTCCAAGTTGGAAGAAGATTCTTCCAATCCCGATTTGATTTTAACTGCCCGCGGCATTGGCTATATGTTCCAAAAGATCAATTAGGAGGTCCGTAGAAACTGTATGGGTGTTTTACAAATAAAGCGCTATCATCTGCTTTCGATATTAATGCTGGTTTTTATTTTTGCCATCATTTATATGTACTTTCATTTATATTGGCCGGGCGCACAAACTAGCTGGATGCACATTCGTCACGGCGACCGTAGCTGTCAGTTTTTAACAACTTATGTGGCCCAAGAGCGCGGCTATAGCTTAGATGATGACAATGTAGTCTTTGTACGGTACAACCCTGCGGATCCTGCAGATTGTTGGATAATCTCAGGTACTTTTCCATTTACAAAAAAATTAGAGCAACAAGTGGTCGCATTACTGACACGATAAACGAACTTGAAAAAATAAGCCGTAAAAATAAGCAATGATATTTATGTTCCTGATTCCCAGGAATTCATATACTTTTGCATTTCGGCAGTTAGTTTATCTATGCCAACGCCCAATGACTTAAGCTTGAGCTGGGCAATTTCTTGATCAATTCGGCAGGCAATGTCAGAACACCAGGCTTAAGAGTCTTTTGGTTTTTGACTAAATATTCCAAGGCTAAAGCTTGATTAGCAAAGCTCATATCCATAACACTAGCGGGATGCCCTTCGGCACAAGCAAGATTAACCAAGCGCCCTTCTGCTAAAACATAAATACGCCGACCATCTTTTAATTTAAATTCTTCCATCAAAGGTCGTACTTCTCGTTTTCCCGTAGACAAGGAAGATAATGCTTCCAGATTTAATTCCAAATCAAAATGTCCAGAATTACAAACAATAGCTCCATCTTTCATTACTCTAAAATGAGGCTCATCAATAACATGTCTATTGCCAGTAACAGTAATAAAAATATCTCCTAAAGGAGCTGCCTCCAAAATAGGCATTACTTGAAAGCCATCCATTGTTGCTTCGATCGCTTTAACCGGATTGATTTCAGTGACAATGACATGCGCGCCCAGTCCTCTGGCTCTCATAGCACAGCCTTTACCGCAATAACCATAGCCCACCACTACAACAGTACGTCCTGCAACTAGCCGATTGGTTGCACGAATAATGCCGTCAAAAGTCGATTGTCCTGTGCCATAGCGATTATCAAAAAAATGCTTGGTTTGAGAATTATTGACGGCAATGGCTGGAAATTTAAGCCTGCCATCACGTTGCATAGCCAGCAAACGATTGACACCAGTCGTAGTTTCTTCAGTTGTGCCTATGATTTCTTCAATTTGTTTGCTTCTTTCTTGCACAAGAGTAACTACCAGATCACAACCATCATCAATAATCAATTGCGGTTTGTGATCTAAGGCTATTTGTATATGGCGATGATAAGTTTCAATCGATTCACCTTTCATGGCATAAACAGCCATGCCGTATTCTTTGACTAATGCAGCAGCAACATCATCTTGAGTGCTCAAAGGATTAGAGGCAATCAGCACGCAATCAGCACCGCCAGCTGCAAGAGCCAGGGCTAAGATTGGCTGTTTCGCTGGTTATATGAGCACAAACAGAAACTTTCATACCCTTTAAGAGGTTTTTCTTTTTAAAGCGCTCACCAATCAATCTCAGAACAGGCATATCGGTTGCTGCCCATTCAATGCGATTGCGCCCGGCAGCAGCTAATGCCAAGTCTTTGACTTCTAGATTTTTCGAAGATACTGTTAGCGTGTCTGGCATGTTATTTCCCCTCTGTCATTTAATTTACCCTAATAAAATCTAGCGATTGGCAGTGACAGGCGTCCTTTCAGCCGTCACCCTTTGCTGCCTGAAAGTATTTTTGCCGGCAAATACAGCACTTTCGCCTAAATCTCGCTCAATGCGCAGCAGCTGATTGTATTTAGCCGTGCGCTCACTACGGCATGGAGCACCAGTTTTAATTTGCCCGCAAGCAACGGCAACGGCAAGATCAGATATGGTAGTATCCTCGGTTTCACCTGAGCGATGACTGATTACATTGGCATAACTATTGACTGCAGCCAAATTGATGGCTGCCAGCGTTTCAGTCAGCGTGCCAATTTGATTTAGCTTGATCAATACAGCATTGGCAACACCAGATTCAATACCACGCTCAATGCGAGCAGTGTTAGTCACAAAAAGATCATCACCGACCAGTTGAACAGTATTGCCTAACTGCCTTGGTTAAATAAGCCCAACCTTGCCAATCTTCTTCAGCCAGCCCATCTTCAATACTGACAAGAGGATATTTTTTGACCAGCTTTTCATAATAAGCCACCATTTCTTCGCTGCTTAAAGCTAAGATTTTCTCTTGTCAATTTGTATAAACCATCTATAAAAAATTCAGAAGAGGCCGGATCTAAAGCCAGAGCAATTTCTTCACCGGGCTTTCTGCCAGCAGCTTCAATAGCTTCCATAATCAAAGTCAGGGCTTCTTCGTTGGTACTCAAAGAAGGAGCAAATCCACCCTCATCACCAACCGCAGTAACCAGATTTCTTTTCCTGAGCACTGTTTCCAGGCTGTGATAAACTTCGCACCCCCATCTAAGCGCTTCTGAAAACGACGATGCTCCATAAGGCACAATCATGAATTCTTGAAAATCAACACCGTCGCGCGCATGTTTGCCACCATTGAGAATATTCATTAAAGGTACAGGCAAAACATTAGCCGATAGCCCGCCTATATAACGAAACAAAGGAATACCAAGTGAATTGGCCGCAGCCTTTGCTGCCGCCAGGCTCACACCTAAAAGAGCATTTGCCCCCAACCTGGATTTGTCTTTCGTACCATCAAATTCAATTAATTGCCTGTCAAGTAGTGCTTGATTAAAAACATTCATGCCTGTGAATTTTTGAGCAATAATCTCCTCAACATTGTTTACGGCCGTCAGAACACCTTTGCCTTGATAGCGGCGGGGATCTTTATCACGTAATTCAATCGCTTCATAACGTCCTGTGGAGGCGCCAGACGGAACGGCAGCTCTGCCGGTAATACCATTGTCTAAAGCAATCGTTACCTCAATAGTTGGATTTCCTCTTGAATCAAGGATTTCCATGGCTGATATTTCTTCAATGCGACTCATATATCCCCTGATTCTTTGGCTAGACAACGTTCAACGATAGTGTCAGACTTTATAGCAAAATTTACAAGTCAAGCAAATTTTTGCTGCAAATTAGAACGGAGTTTAAGTATAATCCAGCATTGTTAGATCTCTATTACTTTCAGAAACCTAGAAATGATGGCCATTTGTGAGACATTTTTCCGGTGGGGGCTTCCAAGCCATCCAGGAATACTTCCAGCAAAAGTTTTGCCGCAACTGCACGAATCAATTTTCAGCTGATGGCATCAAATTATTGAGAGAAGAGCCGGGGGTATTTGTAGTCAGGGTAACCTGCCAATCCTGCGGACATCCTTTAGGAGTAGCTATCGTTGGTGCTGCTCCAACCCATAATAAAAAACATGCTCAACTGCCCCTTGACTGGACTCGCAAAGATGCTGCCCGATTAAGACATCTGCCAGCAATTGACTTTGACGACGTCCTGGCAGCACATGAATTTTTTGCTTCTCTGGATAGCAGCTGGCAACAACATTTACCACGGTCTGCCTGAACAATCTCTTGGTTACCATAAATGAGCTAGTTTTTCAGCTTAGCATCTTTAATTTGCGCTAGCATATTAACTGATAAGCAAGCTGGATATATGATCACAGTTATGGTTACCCATAAAAATAGTGAGAGAGAAAAAGATATTGAACAGTTGATAGCTCCCATAGGTAACGATTTGTTATCAGGAGCTGCTGAAATTGCTTTGCAAGGCATAAGTCTTTTTCAAACCATACTTTCTTCATCTAAAACCACCAACGCCGATCAGCTCAGGCATGATATTCAATTTGCTTCCCAAAAGCTCATTGATGCCCAACCAGCTATGGCATCATTAGTAAATTTAGCCAATGCTCTTTTAAAAGCAATCCATAACTGCAATTCAGTAGATGAAATCAAATTGGAAAGTCAAAATATTCTTGACCAATTTGAAAAACTTTTATGTGATAGCGCCTCAAAAATTGCCGATTTTGCCTTTGAACTCATTCCGCCAGGAGAAATAGTTTTTGCCTATTCATTTAGCTCTACAGTTCTCAGCTGCCTGCTGAGCGCCCGCGCTCGCGGTCGTTATTTTCGCGTAGCCTGTTCTGAATCCCGCCCAAGCATGGAAGGACGAAAACTAGCTACCCTTTTAGCCTCTGGCGGCGTCGAAGTAATTTCCACTTTTGATTCTGCTATGGGTATGATTTTACCAAGTTGCAGTGTCGCTTTCATGGGCTGCGACTGTATCGGTGGTCCAGGACTGGTTAATAAAGTCGGCTCGTTTTTATTGGCTTTAGCTTGTCACGAATTGAAAATACCACTTTATGCTCTTTGTGATACCAGTAAATTTATTGACGAAGAACACTTTTTTGAATTTGAAAACCACCAGCGTCCTGGTTTAGAAGTATGGGCAGATGCACCGACAGGAGTAAGAATAGTTAACAGACAGTTTGAGTTGATTCCCTTTGACTATATAACCGGCTTAGTAACCGAGAACGGACTTTTTACCAAACCCGAGCTGGCGAAATATATAGCCCGAACCGCTAAGGATATAAACCTCTCAGACGTCGGGTCTCAACCACTCTCTCCACAGCAATTTGCATAGCAGCATCTCGCCACGATAATTTTTGCCGCCCCGCCAGTGCAAAAACTTGATCGCAAGTTTTTGTCACTAATTTTTTTAACCGATTAACCGTCTCTTCTTCGCTCCATAAAAGCCTTATGATGCCCTGTACCCATTCGTAGTAAGCGATCGAAACGCCGGCAGCACTAGCCAGTATATCCGGTACCACTTCTATACCTCGCTCAGACAACAGGGCATCAGCTTCCAGAGTAATGGGAGCATTTGCCCCCTCAACTATTAGTTTGCAATGCAAGCGAGAGACATTTTTTTTGTGTAATTGATTAGGTAAAGCACAAGGAATAAAAACATCACAATCTTGTTCAAGCAATTCTTGATTGCTTATATGTTCCGCCTGAGGATAGTTTCCCAAAAGACTGGATTGATCGTTTTCATCAATGAGCGCAGCAGGATCGATACCTTTATCGTTATAAACAGCACCACTGCTATCTGCTATGCCGATTATCTTGCAGCCATGCTCATGGAGAATTTTTGCTGCCCTGGAACCTACATGACCGAAGCCCTGGATTATAATCTTGGGAGCATTTTCTTTGATTCCCTTTTTCTTCAATGCTTCCAGCGTGCACAGAGCCACCCCATAGCCTGCAGCTTCACTAAGACTGACAGAACCGCCCAATGATTTAGGTTTGCCTGTGACTACAGCCGGAACCGTAAACCCTTGATTAACACTGTAAGTATCCAGGATCCAGGCCATAGTTGTTTCATCGGTATTTAAATCTGGACCGGTGATATCACGATCCGGCCCCATAAAGGCAGTTATTTCTGAAATATAACGTCTAACCAGACGCTCTTTCTCGCCCAGGCTAAGTTTTTTGGGATCAGCACGAAGGCCACCATGGGCGCCACCAAATGGTAAATCCATAAGTGCAGACTTCCACGTCATAAGCATAGCAATTGCCGCTACCGATCCAAGATTTACTTGTGGGTGTATGCGCAAGCCACCGGCACCGGGGCCGCGAGTAAGACTATGATGCACGCGATAGCCAAAAAATGTTTGGACATTGCCATCATCCATACGCACAGGTAACACCACTGCTACACATCGTTTTGGCTGTTTTAGTGGTTCAGTCAGATTGACATCAAGGCCCAGGCGATCTATAACCCGCACTAACCTCTGCTGAGCCATGAGAAAGTCTTCGGTTTCCCATTCGTTGCCAATAGGCGCTCTTGCGTTGTCAATTGTTTCTTTCGTAACCATATGCTTGCCTGGCAATTACTAAAGATAAAGCTTACAATCAGCCAATCTGTATTCTAATACTTTTTCTCTAGCTATAAACGATTGATATTGATTGAGATTGAGGAATTTAATGGCATGGTCAATCAAAGACTGCTCATTAACAGAGTTCTTATCAGCCGCTTCAACTTGACTACAGACAAATTTCCCTGTATCCAGCAATGCTGATAAAGGCACCAGCCCAATAATTTCAGAACCAATTACTTTAGTACGATTTTCAACCGCCAATTCACTCACTGCCTGATAAACATCAAATAAAGGGGTCTTTTTATAATCAAGCAAATTCATAGAAATTTGACAGCAATTATATTCTTCAACAAACCAACCAATGGCCTGGCAGACTTTGCCAAAATGATCCTGCCTGCGAAGAATGATCGTCGCGACGCTGGCGAATTGTGGCAGCAATCGATCGAGCAATATGTAGATCTTGCGTATCTAAGTTTATATTATAAGCGATATAAGATAGCTCAGCACCAATGACGGTGGCACCGCTTCTTGCATTAAATTGAGTTGCACCAAAATCGGGTTTGAATTCAGTTTCTTTCATGCGTGCCGCTAAGTTTTCATATTGTCCTTTACGCAAAAAAGCAAGATCCTTTCTTTCAGGATTGCGAGCTGATTCGCCATATAAATAAACAGGTATATTTAGTTCTGAGCCAACACGCTGCGCCAGTTGCAAGCTTAAGTCAATACACTCTGCCATAGTTACATTAGCCAAAGGAATAATTGGACAAACGTCTGTGGCGCCAACACGTGGATGCTCTCCAGAATGTTTGCGCATATCAATAAGCTCAGCCGCACAAGCAATAGCACTAAAAGCTGCTTCTATTGCCGATGCCGGTGAACCAGCGAAAGTGATCACAGTACGATTAACACTATGCCCAATTTCTTTGTGCAACAAATGTGCACCGTCAACGGTGGCAATAGATTGAGCTATTTTATCTATTATCGCCAAATTTCGCCCTTCGCTAAAATTGGGCACACATTCAATTAATTGCATGCGCCCACTTGGATCTGGCATATTCACGAACTTCTTGTTCTATCTGTTCAGTCAAATGATCATAACGAGCTTTGCGCAACTCATAGTCAGTTTGCAAATTCATCCACATCTGCGCCGACATGCCAAAGCATTTGGACAATCGCAATGCCGTATCTATACTAATATTACGTTCACCATTAATAATTTCAGTGACACGATTTGCCGGCACGCTTAAAAGCCTGGCAAGGGCATTGCCGCTTAGCCCATATGGCTCCATTAATTCCGTTTTTAAAATTTCGCCCGGATGAATCGGTGGTAATAATTTTTCTTTTTTTGTCCTCTTTCTCTTCATGTTCGATCTCTAGTGATCCTCTAGCTAATTGGTATCTAGTTAATCCAAATCGTGATGTCTATTTTCTCGCCAACAATTTGCTCAACATAATTAGCAGCTATAGCTGTTCCTACAGACGTCAGAATTAAATGTTTTAGCGGAGATCTCTCTACTACTTCCAACATCTCTTTCCCAGTTGCGGTCTCGTCTCTTATTTTAGCTAATACCTCATAATTATTCTTGATGTACTGCAAATAAATCGAAACTAGCTGTTTCGCTATATTTTCATCTACACTTTTTTCTTTCAAATTCTGTTCAAGCTCTGCTTTATTTTTGCAACTTACCAAATAACTGTCCGCATGGGGGTCCGCAATAATAATCTCATTCTTGACTTCGCTAGGTAGGTTAAGGCTATCTATAAGGGACTTTGGAATAGCATTGGCGAATAAAAACGAATATAGTTCTTTGTGGTTCCATACAATATCCCAAGGTCTCGCACTGAGCGTCCCGCAGCCCGTATATTGAATGTGTTGAAATTCCGCGACAGTACTCTTAAACCCAAGAAAAGGTTTTATGTGAAGATCTAGATATTTTTCATATGTTTCCCAAGATACTATTCCACTGTAGGAGGTGTCCCTTAATAAATAACAGAGAGCCATAATCTGTAGTTGATCTCGCGTAAGCTTATCTACAGTAATAATCGCCTCATCGTATACAATTCTTTTCAGATCATCATGGTCGTTGTTTATTCTTTTCGCAATTAAAGTTGATAGATTCCTATGTAATTCGGATGAAGACGATCTGCTTGCGGAAATGACTGCGTTTTTTGAAACATATTGAAAATCAGGCGAATCGATAACCTTTTTCAGTTCTTCTTTTTGTTTGTATACTTCTTTTAAATTCTCTGAAAGTGCACCAAAATAGGATTGGTGATTGTTCTCTATTTGTTTTTTTGTTTCTAGAGGTAGTTCTACAAATACTGAAAGCATTAACTGTTTGGCCAGTTCCTCCGTTGAACAAAGTACAACAGATTGATTCACAACAATATCTCTACCAGCCTGCAAATTGGTCGAGTCATTACCCGACAATTGACTATTTGCCATCTTCATACTTGTGGAAAATAATGTTTTCTCCTTGAATATTTGTACTATTCTCGCCACTACTCTGTACAAACGTTTTATTTCTCGAAGCAACATTTATGTCTTTTTTCTCTTTATGCATACCCACAATAGGAGGCGAAGATCTATATTTATCGAAAACCCATTTTAAAAAAGTAGCACCCCCACCGAGCACAAACAAAATAATGGTTAAAAGTCCTTGATTTTGGTTTGCCCAGTTTTTAATTGTTTCAAAATCCATAATCTACTCGTTATGCATGACATTCGATCTAAATAAATCCAAGAAGAAACAGAACCCCCAGCATGTCCGATTATTTCTTGTTCAAATAAATTCTAAAATATACGCGATTTCTTAATTAAAAAATTCGGAGAGGGAGGGATTCGAACCCTCGATACAGCTTTTGGCCGTATAACTTCTTAGCAGGAAGCCGCTTTCGACCACTCAGCCACCTCTCCAACCAGATTTTCAATATAGCATAAATCATAACAAGCCAAGCACAACCATACAAATCCAGTAATAAGACACAGCCACGCCAAAAATTAGGCTATCAGCCGCGATCAAGCAAACCGCCATGACCTGGAATTACTGAGCCTGAATCTTTAACGCCGGCATCTCGCTTAAGCAATGATTCGCATAAATCACCAAATTGTCCAGCCAGAGAAACAACCACACCCATAAGCGGCGCTTGCCATAGCTTACCGCCAAAGGGATGACATGGGAAAAGAAAATTGTCGGACAGATAAACAACCAAAGTGGCAAAAAAAACAGCCGCAACCAATCCACCAATAGCTCCTTCTACTGTCTTTTTAGGGCTAACCTGGGGAAAGAGCAAATGCTTTCCAAATCTTTTGCCGGCATAATAAGCAAAAACATCGCTTGCCCAGACAATAAATAAACTCACCCAGACATACGCTAGCCCTGGCTGCTGCAAAGGATTAGCAGATTTGTTCCATGCCCGGTGGACACAAATTACGCAAAAGCACCAAATGGCTTGGCATCCAACCGATATAAATAAAACCTAATATAGTGGTGGCAATATCAGCTATGGTGGCAGGCGGTTGTTCATTCCGGAATAGCAGACGAAAAAAGGCACTGCATATGCCTATGGTCAATAAAATAGGAAAATGTTCTATGGAAAAATTCCAGGAAAGGTTTAGTCCAGGAACAGCCGGCAGTCCAGCCACAACAAAAAAGGCAATAGTCATGCCAAGCACTATTCGTGCTGATGGTTTAATTCCTCTTGCTCTGGCAATGGCCAGATACTCTCTGCCAGCCCAGAACGCTCCCACACCCATGAGAACGGCAATACACAAACCGCCAGCCATCATGACCGCTATAGCTATGAAAAATAATATCCAGCCGTAAATAACCCGCATAGATTTTTAAGGGATCAGCACATGACTGTGTATTAATGCTGTTATTTTACACTGGCAATTAGAATTATTTTCTTGTCTCATTAACCAGGCGGCAGCTAATGCCGTCAATGGAATAGCGGAAATTAACCCCAGGCTGCCGCTAATTGCTGCTGCCACTTCAGTGGCAACCAAATCAAGATTCAATAGTTTTGCCCAGGGCATCTGGCTGCCTAGCAAAAGTAAAGGCAGCGCGGAACCCGTATAAGCAAGAATAAGTGTATTGGTCATAGTGCCCATGATGTCGCGGCCAATATTCATGCCTGATTGATAAAGTTCATGCCTGCTCCATGCCCTTGTTAACTTTAGCCAATTCATAGACAGAAGAAGCAATAGAAATGGCTACATCCATAATTACCCCCAAGTGCACCAATCAACATGCCGGCTGCCAGAAGCCCCTGATAAAAAGCCGGTTTTTGATTAAAAGCCATAGTTGAGCCCCGCAATATTTGTGCTTCTTCGCTTGACAAACCAGTCAATGGGGCGTATTTAATTACTAGATAAGCAAGGACACCGGCATATAAGCACACCACATACGGTGCCAATAATGGCGGCTGCAGCCTTGCGCGTCAGCCCGCAAATTAAAAGCAGGCTGGCAATAGTGGCAGCCAGACATATAACAATGGCCGTAAATAACGGATAAACACCGGCTAAACTTAAAGGCAGTAAAATAAAGGCAATAAGTAACACAGTGATAATCAGTCCCAGCAAGTGCCTTTAATCCTGTTTTACCGCCAAGAATAAGAAATAAAAGTAAGAAAACCAGCAGCAATGCATAAATTACAGGCGCACGATGATAGTCGGAAATATTGACTTCAGGTGGTTTATCTTGATTTCTGGGAGGGATCATAATGTTTGCAGTTGAAGTAATAGAAAGAATAACTTCTGATCCTGGTTTAATCTCAATGTTATAAGCAGGATTATCGGTAAGATCATTAACTACTTGAGCCGACTAATCCTTTATAAGGACCTTCCAGAATTTTCACTTTGGCAATTTGCTGTTTGCTCGTGAGTCCGGCGCCATGAAGAAGATTTTGATTGATGGCCGGCTTGCTGACACTGATAACTTTACCAACAACAAAATCTTCAATTAATTGTTCGGAAGGAGCTCCCTGGGCTGGCGCAATCACCCCCAATATAAATATGGCAACTGCAACAAGCAAAGTGGCGCGGACTTTGATCACGACAGATCCTCTATAGGTATTTCGAGTTGCATTGCATTTTTGAATTCTCGCCGCAAATGTTTATAAGCTAAAGCTGTGGCAACCCTACCACGAGCTGTACGCTGTAAAAATCCTTGTTGAATTAAGAAATGGTTCGCAAACTTCTTCAATGGTGGCGCTGTCTTCACCCATAGTAGCAGCCAGTGTCTCCACACCTACCGGACCACCGGCATAATGATCAATTAAAATTTCCAGAAGTCTGCGATCTGTTTGATCAAGACCCAGTTCATCTACCTGATAAATATTCAGTGCTTCATAAGCTAGTTCAGCCGTAATAACTTTTTTGCCTTTATATTGGCTGAAGTCACGGACAAGCCTAATAAGACGATTGGCAATGCGCGGCGTGCCGCGAGCCCGAGCAGCAATGACTGCTATAGCTTGGTCTTCCAGATTGAGTTCAAGCAAACAAGCTGTGCGGGCAATAATTTTCCCCAATTCAGCACTGACTATAAAAATCAAGTCGGCAAATAAAACCAAAACGATCGCGCAAAGCATTAGCAATCATGCCTGCCCTTGTCGTAGCCGCAACCAGAGTAAATTTAGGCAAAGGCAGTCGCATTGTTCTTGTGCCTGCTCCTTTGCCAGTATTAAGATCAATGACAAAATCTTCAAGAGCCGGATAAAGCAATTCCTCAGCAATATGGCTTAAGCGATGCACTTCATCTATAAAAAGAACATCATTTTGCTCAAGCTGATGGACAAGCCCAAGAATATCGCGCGGGCGTTCCAGTGCCGGCCCGGAAGTAGCATAAATGCGGGCGCCCATTTCATTGGCAATGATTCTGGCTAGAGTGGTTTTACCAAGACCAGGTGGTCCATAAAAAAGAACATGATCAAGAGCATCACCCCGAGCTTTAGCAGCTGCCATAGAAACACTTAACCATTCTTTAAGTTTTTCCTGCCCAATATATTCACTTAAAGATTTCGGTCTTAAATTGGTTTCTATAGCCTGATCACCAGGACTTTCCTGAGCAGAAAGCACTGCCTGGCGCTTATGTTTTGTCACTGTCTTTAAATCATTGCCTGCATCACCATAAACAGATGGCTTGTCATGAGCTCCTGTATTTTCTTTATTCTGTCCGTTAGGCACAATAGTCATGTAAATAATTATCGCAGGGCTTTGAATTTTGCCCTGCCAATAGATTGATGAAAAGAACTCAAGGTGACATTGTCAGGTTATCAGGCATAATTTTATATATGTATCGCCGCGCAGCGATATATGCTTTTATTTTTGACAATAGTAATAGGGATTATTTAAAAAATTGAGTGTCCTACTTTCGCCAGAAACTAAATCAGAAATTCAACAGAAACAAAGTGATGACCTGAACAGAACTTTGTCTGTTGTTATACCGGTATTCAATGAAGAACAGAATGTCGATATTATCTGCAGCAAAGTAATAGCTGTGCTGAATCAGCTCGGCTATCCCTGGGAATTAATTTTTATAGATGACGGCTCAACAGACACTTCTTATGAAAAGTTGATTTGCCTGGCAGCCAAAACACCTAATATAAAAGTGATTCGCTTCGTGCGCAATTTTGGGCAGACAGCAGCCCTTGCCGCCGGCATTGATCACGCCCAGGGAGACATTATCATTCCCATGGATGCTGATATGCAAAATGATCCTCGCGATATCGAAAAACTGCTCAATAAACTTGATGAAGGTTACGATGTAGTAAGCGGCTGGCGCAAGAATCGCCAGGACGACCTTGTTTCCAGACTTATTCCTTCCTGGCTGGCCAACCAGCTTATTTCCGCTATTAGCGGTGTTAAATTGCATGATTATGGCTGTTCATTGAAAGCCTACAGGCGCCATATTTTAAAACACGTCAGGCTTTATGGTGAAATGCATCGATTTGTGCCCATTTATGCTTCCTGGGAAGGCGCCAGAGTTGCAGAAATTCCGGTCAATCATTCCAAACGCTGGTTCGGCAAATCCAAATATGGACTTTCCCGCACTTTTAAAGTTATTCTCGATCTCCTCACAGTAAAATTCCTCTCCACCTACCTGACCAAACCCATATATGTCTTCGGTACGGCAGGATTTCTGTGCATGGCCATGTCTGCTGCCGCCTTTGTCTGGATGGTGGTGCTTAAATATTTCTACGACACTACTTTTATTGAGACGCCGCTGCCAATTCTTGTCACTATGTCATTTGTGGTTGGCATTCAGTTTATTCTGATGGGATTGTTGGCTGAAATCCTCATGCGCACTTATCATGAAGCCCAAGATAAAAGAATATATAAGATCAAATCAATCCTCAACATAGATGCAGAGCTATCTGATATCTGGGTAGAGGATGAGTCCGCCCTTAAACCTTAGTGAAAAAGGAAAAGGCAGATTGGCTGTAAGGACGGCATTCAATCAAGCTCAGCTTACTATTTTGCGGATCAAGCCCAGGATGTATCTGATGTTCCACAACTAAAATTCCTTCGTTCTTAAGCAAATTATTCTCGGCAACAAGCTCGGCAACCAAGTATGCAAAATCACTTTTGTAGGGCGGGTCAGCAAAAATAATATCAAATTGCTGCCCGGACAAATTAGCAATTGCTTTGCGAAAATCATTCCGGATCATCTTTATTTTGTTTTGAAAACCCAGTCTCTGCGCATTGATTTCCAAACAGCGCATACAAACCATATTTTTTTCCACACAAGTAAGGGAACGAGCGCCACGGCTTAAAGCCTCAAAACCAATCAGGCCGCTACCGGCAAATAGGTCTAGAAATTCAGCATCATGAACTTTTCTGCCCAAAATATTGAATAATGCCTGTCTCATTTTGCTGCCGGTGGGACGAACACCATGTATCGTGGGCACAGCAATTGGTCTGCCACATGCTTGCCCGCCTGTAATTTTCATAAGATCATCTTTTCCGCGTATTAATCCATGCCATGGTAACATGGGGTCGTATTCAATTGAATTATAAATTGATGGTGAACAAGTGAGCGCTAGACGAATAGCCAGAGAGCTGACTGTAATACTTTTGCCGCAATTACCAAAAGACAAAACCAAGCTTGAGCTGCTTGAGATAGAAGATCTCGCCTCTAAAGCAGTGGCTATGCTTTGTGACTATGCCAAAGAAAATCTGGCTGAAGTAGATGGGTTGGTTAGCAAAACACTGTCCGAACTGGAAAATATTGAAATTGAGCACCCGGAGAATAGAAGAGCAATTGCCCAGCTGCTGCCGGTGTCTATGACCAGCGACCAGATAAAAGAACAATTCAATGTTCTTAAAAGAACAATTGGCCTGGTAGCGGAAGCCCTAGATATACCGGCTTTAGCCTTACAAACAACACATGAAAAATCAGAAGTTAAAGATTTTCTACTGCGCCTGGTCAATACTTATACCGAACATAGAGAAGAAATTGATAATTTTATTCGCTGGGCCGATGCCAAATGGCAAATAGAACGAATGGTTAGCATTGATCGCAATATTTTGCGTCTTGCCTGCGCCGAAGCCTTTTACATGCCGGATATTCCTATTGCTGTAGCCATCAATGAAGCTGTGGAATTATGTCATCGCTTTGCTGATGAAAAGGCAGCTAAATTTATTAACGGCATACTGGCAGATTTAAGCGAAGAAGCACAGTATTATCGCGAGCATGGCATATTCCCAGATCACAATCAGGCCGATAGCTGCACTGAGAAAAATCTACGCCGTGACACTGACAGCCCTGCCGGCAGTACAAAAAAGAAAAAATAGGAGAAAGTGGCTTGATGCCGGAATTAGAAAAGGATAAGAGTAGCCAAAATCAGACAAGTCTCTGGAGCAATACATTCAGTCGATTAAAAGCAGCCCTTACCAAAACTAAAGAGGCAGTAGTTGGTAAAACACCACAAGAAAGCAGGCAAGAAGTTCTGGTTCTTGATAAAGTTGCCTCTATAGATGAAGAATATCTACAAGAATTAGAGGACAAACTAATTCGGGCTGATCTCGGTTTGTCTACAGTTAGTCTAGTAATGGATCATCTGCGCAAAAATTCCCGCTCTAAAGCCTGGACAGAGCATGATGTGCGATCATTTCTCAAAAATGAGTTCAGCAAAATGCTTGCTCCAGCTATCAATCACAAATTGAATATAAGAGAGAGCGTGCTCAATATCATTCTTGTTGTCGGCGTGAACGGTACGGGCAAAACTACAAGCATAGGTAAACTATGCCATCGCTTGCGCAGCCAGGGCAAAAAAATTCTTATTGCCGCCGGCGACACTTTTAGAGCTGCGGCTGAATCACAACTTGAAATCTGGGCACAGCAAGCCGATTGTGAGCTGCTACGCCTGAAAGAAGGATCTGACCCGGGAGCGGTCGTTTTTCAAGCAATTGAAAAAGCTTATAGCGAAAACTACAATGTGCTGGTAATTGATACTGCTGGACGCCTGCACAACAAAGCTAATTTAATGGCTGAGTTGCGCAAGATTCAAAGTGTCATAGACAAAAATGCCGGTACAGCAAACTTTGAGGCATTGCTTGTCCTTGATGCTTCCACTGGTCAAAACGGTATCCAGCAGGCCCGTGTTTTTTCTGAAGCCTGCCCGCTCACAGGCGTTATTTTAACCAAGCTGGACGGCACCGCTAAAGGTGGTGTCATTTTTAGCATTGCCAATGAATTGAAAATTCCAGTTAAACTAGTTGGACTGGGAGAGAAAATTGATGATTTACAGGATTTTGAGCCGGAACTCTTTATGGATGCTCTGTTTGCTTAGTTTTTTGGCCATCAACATGATTTTTGTAGGGGTCGATTGCATCGACCCGCTGGCTGCTACCGCTGCCGACAGTCCCAAAATTATCAATGGCAATGCTGCCGATGACAGCAATGACGAGCAATGTTCCGAATCTGATTTATACCAATATGTAGAAAAGATAAAAAATGACATTCGGGGTAAATGGCAGCCCATCAAAGGATTTGCTGACCGTCATGTAACTGTAATTTTTACCGTCAGACAAAACGGCGTTATCGAAGATGCCAAAATTATTGAAGGTAGCGGTAGTCAAGAAGTTGATCGATCAACCTTAGAGGCGTTAAAAGCAGCCTCTCCTTTAGCTCCATTACCAAAAGGCGCTCCGGAATCAATTCAGATACGTTATGTGTTTACCTGGCAGGTCCGGTAGGTAATACGACGCCACAGTGGCCGGACGGCATATGATTTATGCCAGACTGGTTTGCAGAAGGGACGTTTCGATATGTTATACTCTCAATTTCTTCGACGTATAAATCGAGAGTAAATTAGCCATGCCTAATATCAAATCCGCAATTAAGCGAGTAAAAGTTGCCGAACGCAATCGGCAAAGAAACCGAACCTGGAGAACTTCTGTGCGCACCGTAAGCAGAGACGTTGCCGGTGCTGTCAAAAGCGGCAAAGAAGTAGATAAGGCTATTAATCAAGCTTATAAAGTCATCGACATGGCAGTCGCCAAAGGCATTTTGCATAAAAATGCTGCCGCCAGGCGCAAATCGCGTATGGCCAAACAAGTTGGTGTCGTAGCTGCTCCGAAGAAGACCGCTAAAAAGAAAAAATAAGCGCCAAAGATAACGTTGTTTTAGCGCCTATTTAACGTTATATTTATAATATATAGGTGGAGCCTTTCGGTTTCAGCATTGAACGACGACGTACTATTTCAAATTTTTGGCTAGATGCGATGACAGCATTGGAAACAAGCGAACCTAAAACAACAAAAAAAGTTGCAAACTCTATGTTCAGTGCCAACTGCGACTTGAATAAAATCAATGGTAGTTTTCACTTCATCGGCATTGGCGGCATTGGCATGTCTGCTTTGGCTCGCTTGCTCCTGCATGAAGGTAAAAGTGTCAGCGGCTCAGATAAGCAAGGCAACCCGGTCACAGATGAACTCGCTTCTTTAGGGGCAAAAATTTTTATCGGCCATAAAACCGATAATGCTGTTAACGCCGGCGCTATTGTAGTATCTACCGCCATAGCAAATGATAATCCGGAAATAGCCTGGGCTAGAGAAAATGATCGTCCTATTTTTCATCGCTCACAAATTTTGGCTGCTATAGCTAAAGGCAAAAAGGTTGTTGCTGTTTCAGGCACTCACGGCAAAACAACTACAACAGCAATGGTGGGAAAAGTCTTAATTGATGGCGGATTAGATCCAGGCATTGTCCTGGGCGGTATTTTCCCATTGCTCAAATCTAATTGCCGTACCGGAAACAGCCAATATTTTGTTGCTGAAGCGGACGAAAGCGACGGCAGCCATACCACTCTTGCTGCTGATATTGCTGTGGTCACCAATGTGGAAGCTGACCACATGGAAAATTATGCTCACGATATTAAACAGATTTTTGCCGCTATGACAAAATTTGCTAATCAAGCCAAACAAGTTGTTTTATGCCTGGATGATCCAGGCTGCCTTACTATTTTGCCGGAATTAAAAAACAAAGTAATTGGCTATGGCAAAAAAGGTAAAACACAAACGCAAACAACGCCAATATATCTATTTGAAGAAACTACCGGCTCAACAATTAAAATCTATAAAAATAACGAAGAGCTTGGCACTATTACTTTGGCAGTGCCCGGCATGCACAACAAATACAATGCCACAGCTGCTGTTGCCGTGGGCATTGAGCTGGGAATAGACTTTAAAACTATTGCCAAATCATTGGAAGCATTTGCTAGCGTTGACAGACGCTTTCAAATTATCGGCAAAGAAAACGACATTCTTATTGTTGATGATTATGCCCATCATCCAACTGAAGTTATGGCTGTGCTTGAAGCAGCCAAACAATATGTTGCGGAAGGCAAATATAAAGCAAAACGTATAGTAGCTATTTTCCAACCACATCAACCAGGTAGACTGCAAGATTTATGGAATGAATTTTGCCAGGCTTTTGCTAATTGTGATTTGCTTTTAGCAACAGATGTTTATATTGCTCGCGGCGGAGCAATTCCCGGCATAGACAGCAAACGTTTTAGCAAAGAAGTCAAACACGAAAACTGCGTTTATTTATCAGGACCAGCGGCCCAATTGCCTGATCAAATTATTGATATTCTTAAACCCGGGGATTTGGCTATCACTATCGGCGCTGGAGACATTACCAATGTCGGTCCAGCTTTAGTTAAGCTGTTGAAACATGGACGAGCAAAGTAACGAGCCATTAGCTCGCTATACGACTTTGAGAATCGGCGGGCCAGCCGGACATTTATATCAGCCACATACAACAGAAGAACTAACTGCCTTAGTCTCCCGGCTGCAAAAATCAGGCGAACCCTGGAATATCATTGGCGGTGGATCCAACTTACTTATTTCTTCACGCGGTGTAAAAGGCAATGTCATACGCACTGCTCAAATGACCGAAACCAAGCAATTGGATAAACACATCATTGAAGCATCTGCAGGCGTACGTTTACCTCATTTAGCCCGCTTTGCCGCCTCACTTGGATTAGCCGGTTTAGAATTTTCAGTGGGCATCCCTGGCACTGTTGGTGGAGCAGTGGTTATGAACGCTGGCGCTCATGGTGGTTGTATGGCAGATATTTTTGAATCTGCCCTTGTTTATGATTCTGCAAAAAATGCTTTAGTAACCATGGGCAAAGAAGAGCTAGCTTTTACCTACCGCCGCTCAAAAATTGATCCTCACATGCAAGTGGTTGTCTCCGCCCGCTTAAAATTACAAGAAGACCTGGCTGCTAATATCGAAACTAGAATAAAAGCTAATGAAGATTATCGGTTGAAAACTCAACCAATTGGTTTTCCTAATGCCGGCAGTACGTTTGTTAATCCTGAACCAAAACGTGGCGCTGGTATGCTACTAGACCAAGCCGGTGCTAAAGGCATGACTTGCGGGCAAGCTCAAGTTTCTGCTCTGCATGCCAATTTTGTTATTAATTTGGGGCAGGCAACATCACAAGATGCCACCGACCTGCTCAAGCGCATGCAAGAATTAGTGCAAACAAAATACTCGATTCATATGCATCCGGAATGGAAAACTTTAGGTGAATTTACTGAAAATGAATTGGATCCCTGGAAATAGGTAATCATGCAAGTTCAGGTAAACAATTTAAACATCAACTTTCAAGCTTATGGCAGCGGGAAACCTCTGGTTATTCTTCCTGGGTGGGGCGATAAATCTGACAACTGGTACGCGGTTGCCGAACTGTTGTCCAAACAATTTCAAGTTTTTGTTTTAGATTTACCAGGCTTTGGCGTAAGCGATGCACCGCCAACAGCTTGGGGAATTGATGACTATACAAATATAGTCAAGGGTTTTTTAAAAGAAATGGATATTGAAAAGCCAGTTTTACTGGGGCATTCTCATGGCGGTAAAGTAGCCTCCACAATTGCTAGCGAAGGCAATGGTAATTGTCGCGCTTTGATTTTAGTAAGTGCTTCTGGCGTCGACATACCAAGTTTAAAAGTAAAAGCAAAAATTCTTTGGTTTAAAACCATAAAATTGCTTACTAAACCATTGGGCAAATACGGCGAGCAAATTGTAGAAAACTATCGAAATAAACTTGGCTCACGTGACTATAAAGAAGCTGGTCAAATAAGAGCAACCATGGTTAAAGTGGTAAATCACAAACTATTCAATACTTTGCCTAAAATCAATGTGCCTACTGTCATTCTTTGGGGCAGTGATGATAAAACACTTGATGTTAAACAGTCCAAAATTTTTGAAAAGTTAATCAAAGACTCATATATAAAACTAATTTGGGGTGCCGATCATCATCCTCATTTAACTAACCCGCAAGACCTAGCTGAATTTTCCGGAGAATTTTTAAGCGAGCTATGAATTTAAAATATTACTTGCTAATTTTTCAGCTGGAAGCATACAGAACAGCACGGTTCTATAAATGGCTTTCTAAACATTTTGGTGAACCTGCACCTAATGAAAAAAAAGAACCGGTTTGGACCACAAAAGCAAAACTGCTTTATTGTTTTGCTATAGCATTGTTTTGTTTGACTATAGCTGGACTTTTCTGCTCCTTTAATCCTTTAATAGCGATTGTTCTGTCTGTCATTCTTTGGCTGAACATTTATATTTTCCTGCCCCTGGCTCTTTTATTGCTATTACCTTACGAACGTATAAATAGAATTAGAGTTAAATTAGCCATTCAAAATAAAGTTGCCGGTCTTAAAAAATCTGCCGGTTTGAAAGTAATCGGTATCACCGGCAGCTATGGCAAAACGTCTACAAAAATGGTTTTACATGAGCTTTTGCCTAAGTCATTAATGACGCCAAAATCATTCAATACATTGTTCGGTATTTGGAAAGTTGTCGATTACGAACTGAATAAACACTACCGTTATTTTATTTGTGAAATGGGCGCTTATAAAAAAGGTGATGTTAAAGAATTTTGTGAACTAGTGCATCCTAATATCGGCGTGCTTACCGGCATAAACGAACAACATTTAGAACGTTTTGGCTCTATAGAAAACACCATTCAAGCCAAGTTCGAAGTTCTGACTCATACAACACCGGGCGGCACAGGCATATTGAATCTAGATAATAAATTAGTGAGAGAAAATTTGGCTCGATTTTACGATCAGCTAAATTCTGCCAAAATCAAATTAATTGGCTATACAACTGAAGGACATCAAAGCGAATACTGCCATGAGATTTTAGCAATAAAAAACTGGAAAATTGAAAATAGTAAATCTATTTGTGAAATTGCCCACAAAGACAAAACTTACAACCTTGCCACACCGTTAGTCGGGCGCGGACATTTATCCAACATATTAGCCAGCATTGCTGTCAGTTTGTCTTGTGGCGAAGATATAAACAATATTCTTGAGCGGGCAAGCAAACTAAAACAAATTCCTCACCGCTTAGAATTACGCGTAACACCAGGATTGACAATATTAGACGATGCTTATAGCAGCAATCCTACTGGTTTTCGTGAAGCATTAGATACCCTGGGTCGCTTCGACGGCAAAAAAGTTTTAGTCACACCTGGTATTGTCGAACTAGGAGAAAAAGCGCTGGACATTCATACGGAAATTGGTACGTTAGCAGCAAAAATCTGCGATGAAATTGTTTTAGTTGGCAAATCAAAAAACATAGAAGCAATGCACAGCGGCATAGTATCTACAGGCTACTCGACAGATAAAATCACCAGACTTGCTAATCGTGCCGCCACCCTACAATTACTTAGCGATCGCGCCGGCTCCCATCAAGTGATCCTCATAGAAAATGATCTGCCAGATCAGCATCTTTAAAAGGAGACCAACATAAAACATTTTAATTACTTAGTTTTCAGCGCGATAGCAAGCAGTTTCGTCACCGGCTGCGGTATTTTAGGTGTGAAAACTGTTTCCCAAATCGCTCGCCCTGAACCTGCTCAATGTCAAAAAGCAATAAATGAATTGAGTGAGACTATCAAACTTCATCCAAATGATAAAACAGCTTATGCTAAACGCGCCTATTATTGCAGTGGGCTTGGAAAATATCGAGAAGCAATCAGGGATTGCGATCAGTCTATTATTCTAGGGAATGATGATGCAGACATATACGACAATCGCGGCTATTCTTATTCCTCTGTAGGTGAATATCAACAAGCCGTAGATGATTTTACGCATGCTATTAGTCGCAATCCCAGAGATACATATGCTTATACTTATCGAGCCCAGGTGCTGAATGGCTTGCATAAATACGAAAAGGCAATCGAGGACGGTAAGCATGCGCGTGAACTTGGTATGAATACTGCCTATAATTGCGACAATATTGCTTATGCTTATTTGGCTCTAGGCCAATATAAAAACGCTCTAGATGAATTGGAGCAAGCAATCAAACTCAATCCAGATGATACATTTGCTCGCAATTATCGTACTTTAGCTTTGAAGAAAATCAAAAAGAATAGTTGAATATATTGAACGCATTAGAAAAAATAACTATGCTTGAATTTCAAAGCAATGTTTTAAAACGATCTCCTTAAAATCGGGAGCAATCGTAGACCAGTCGAGAACGTCTACCTTATAAGGTAAATTTACAAACTGAACTCATCACGTAAATTGGCAAGCCTGGCAAAGGGAACAGACTCCTCGCTCATAATGCACAAGTCAAGATCAGAGGTCTTTGTAGTCTTTCCTGTGACTCGTGAACCAAACGCTACTACACGACGATCAGGAATATGC
The DNA here is from genome assembly GCA_963847765.1 of Candidatus Melainabacteria bacterium. Classification (GTDB taxonomy): domain Bacteria; phylum Cyanobacteriota; class Vampirovibrionia; order Obscuribacterales; family Obscuribacteraceae; genus CAWKBA01. The sequence continues at coordinate 375,137 of CAWKBA010000005.1, forward strand.
TCTTTAAGTATATTTTGGATAATTTCTAAATGACTAGGCTGTACGTCAAGTAGCATCACGCAACGACTCCAGTAAAACCTTTGCGTCAGGCAAAAACACGATAGCTCTGTTAAACACCATTTAAGCTGTTTCTTTGTTGTACGTATGAGAGGTTTCATTGCGGACCTCATAATGTTCGAACCAAGGCTCGACATTAGCTATAAGTTTACGCTTGGCTGCTTCGCGAAAAAGATCCTTCTTAGTTCTAATAACTGAATCGTCTACTTGAGCAACTGTTTTTAAATAACGCTGAATCATTTTCCAGCACAAATCCATACTATATTCAAATCTCTGGATAACACCATCGCGAATTATTTCGCTTTTAGGATTAAGTTTGGCTTCTTCCAATCCTTCCTCAAGCTGCTTTAACGCGTTTTCTAGTGCAGTTAAATTTAACTTTTCCATGTTTAAATTAACGCTTTTTGTTTGACGCCGTGTTCTTCAAGAGCAAGTTCGATTAACTTGTCGAAAAATGCGGAGGTGCTCATGCCGGCTTCTGCGGCTTGATGGAAAACCATGGTTGATGGTGTCACGCCTGGCAAAGTATTGGGTTCATTGATATATAAGATTCTAGACTTTGTATCCCAAAAGCCGTCTATGCGAGCGTATACACGCAGATCCATTGCTTTATAGGCTTTCACAAATTCTTCTTGCATTAATTTCACATCTGCTTCCGGTACGCGGGGCGGCGTTATCATTTGCGCATCACCGGGCAGAAATTTTTCTTCCACAGTTAAAAAATCGCCCTTGAATGGTGTTTCTGTGGGTAATAACGCAACCGGGTGCTCATTGCCAAGAACAACACAAGTCACTTCCATCATGTCCATAAATTTTTCGACCAGCACATTATCATCCCACTTTAAAGCCTCTTCAATGGCAGCTTTTAGATCGGAACGCTTGCTGACTTTGCTGATGCCTGTGCTGCAACCTTCATTAGACGGTTTGGACACGCAAGGGAAACCAAGTTCTTTTTCTATGGCATTTTCACTTTTAGCTGCATCTTCCGCATATTCTCTTTTACGCACGATTATTTGGGGTGGATAATGCAAACCGGCAGCTTTGAGCAATTGCTTCTGAAAAATTTTATCCATGCCTATGGCAGCACCAATAATACGCGGACCATTATATGGAATTTCCAAAACTTCAAGCAGTCCCTGCAAGGCGCCATCTTCAACATATTTGCCATGCAGCCCTAAAAAACAAAAATCCATTATTTGTTTTAGATCTTCGTAATAGACACGCTTGCCTTCAGCATCTAAACATTTTTCAATATCGGCAGTGGCATTCATCCATAACAAACGTTCTGGAATTTCATAGAGTTTAAGCTGACGGTTTACATAAATAGGAATGACAGTATATTTGCTGTTGTCCAGACTGTTATATATATGTCGGCCACTTTCAAGAGAAATTTCTCTTTCTGAAGATGGACCACCGAATAAAACACCAACTCGCAATTTGTCTACCTCAATTAAAATGCTGCCATTCGTTCAGCATGATCAGCCATGCCTAGATCAATAATGTTGCATATAAAAGTCCGCGGGTTGAATTTTACGCCCGCTTTGCCTTTAACACCGCCCTTTGTTTTTAATACTGTATCTTGCAGAGTGGCTTGCTGAAAAACATAAGATGACGGCACCATAATTGTGCCTGTATGCGGCTCGCTAATATAGATAGTTTGTTTGTCTTTAAGAAAACCATCAACACGTCCATAGCCTTGAATATTGAGCATTTTGCATACTTTTACAGCAGTATCTTGAATTTCTTTGATTTTTTCTTGCGGGGCGCGAATGGGTGTGTGATAAACAGCTTGTCCTGGCATATATTTGTTTTCGTAAGTAAAAATATTGCCGGTGAATTCTACTTCGGAAGGCAGCATAGCCACCGGCTCATCTGAGCCAATCACTACGCACATAAATTCTTGTCCTTTGACAAATTGTTCGATGAGAATTTCGCTGTCCCATTTAAAGGCTTCTTCTATAGCAGCCGCTAACTGGCTTTCATCAGAAACAAATGACACCCCAATGCTGGATCCTTCCGCCACCGGTTTGACAATAACGGGAAAACCAAAACGAGAATTGATTTCTTTATTGATTGATTCAAGCGTGCGCTCTTTGCCATAATCAGCTCTATATAGACTAATATCTTCAGCGACAGTAATACCATTAGCACGCAAGAAACGTTTATGCGCGCCTTTATTCATACCCACTGCCGAAGCTAAAATGCCGGAGCCGGAATAGGGTACACGCACCAGTTCCAATATGCCTTGAATGCCGCCATCTTCACCATATTTGCCCAGCAAGGCAATAAAAGCAAAATCAATTAATTGCGGTAAATCTTCAAAACGCACATGTTGAGCCGTGCTTTCTAATTTTTCTTCCACATCTTTAGTGGTGTTCATCAATATTAGCTTTGGTGGCAATTTCCAGAGCAAGCCGGATTGGCTCATATATAAAGGAATAGCTTCAAAACGAGAAGCATCAATAAGATTGAGCACATATCTGCCCGTAGCTAGAGACACCTCTTTTTCAGCTGATTTGCCGCCAAAGAGTACGCCAACACGCAATTTATTTTTGCCATTAGCACTGGAGCTTGCTGTGCTTGAATTGCTGCCGGTTGTCATGAAAACCTCTCTGGGATCCTCAGTATTTTAGCCTTTTTTCGTAGACAAAAAAGTCTCGCATATAGCTTTCCATATATTCTTGCAAACATTTATCCTGGGCTTAAAGTGTGATACGGGCTTACTATGCTGCCGGCGCCAATCGGTGAACAGAGCTTCATCCGGAATAGAAAAATCAGGTTCAATTTCGCGATAGATATGATATAGCTCATAGCGTACTGTTTGTGCTGATTCTGGTCTGTCTTCAGGTGCATGAGCAGTAAGGCGCTTGATGAGTTGATCAAGTGACGGCATAACACTTTTATTGAAATTGCTGGCAGCAGAGGTTATAAGCGGCTGAGGTTTAACAGCAGTGAGAAGATAAAACATGGTGGCACCCAATGCATAAAGATCGCTTCTTAACTCAGGCTTGCCAAAATACTGCTCGGGTGGTGAGTAGCCGGCACTAATTACACGCGTTGCTGATTCGCGCGGCTGGAATGAACGGGCAATACCAAAATCAATGAACACCACCTGACCATCAGGCTTAAGCATGATATTGCTTGGTTTGAGATCACGATAAATAATAGGAGGGTTATGCCTGTGTAGATATTCCAATATTTCGCTGCATTGAATAGCTATTTCTACTGTTGCCTGGCTGGAAAATTTCCCTTGTTCTTTGACTATATTTTCCAGTGTTTTCCCCGGCACATAATCCATAACCAGAAAATACTGCCCATCAGTACTAGCGTGACTGCCAAGAAAATGCACGATGCCAGGATGATTGAGAGACTGCAAAACCTGCACCTCTCGTTTAAATAAACGAATGCCTTCTAATTGATCATGCTCACTGGCAGATGACAGAATGAGTTGTTTGATTACGCAAAGAGTATCCTGATGTTGTTTATCTTCAGCCAGATAAATAACGCCCATGCCGCCCTGTCCCAAAAACTGGCGAAAACGATATTGTTCGCTCCAATCACCTGGCTCATTCATTGAACTTCATTACGCTCGATATTCTTGACAACTATTTTGTCTTTGGCACTCTGTCGAGGGATAGGTTTTAATTCACCCCAAATTTTAACTTTGACTGCCTTGACATACATAAGTATGGTATGTTAGTCTGACTTCATAAACATATAGGGTAACGGAAAGTACCTGAGGCAGGGTGCAAATAAAAGAAAGATGAGGTTAGAAAAATGAGTTTAGCTAATGTATCTATAGTAGGAAATTTAGTCAGAACACCAGAACAAATGCATTTTGAAAGCGGCAAAATCAAAACCACGCTCACTGTAGCAGTAAATGGTTTTGGCAAGCCCAGCCGTGGTGGAGACTCAGCTGATTTTTATCGTGTCGAAGCCTGGGGCAAGCTGGCTGAATTAGCTGGTAAATATCTGGAAAAAGGCAATCAAGTTGGTGTATCAGGCAGACTGCTTTTTGATCGCTTTACTGATCAACAAGGCAGAAATCGTATGGTGCCGGTAGTAGAAGCCAATCAATTGTCGCTGCCGCCAAAACCAAAGACAAGCCCTGAGCATACTGAATCCGACTCATCCGAAAATATTGCTGTCTCTACAATGAGCGGGCATCTGATTGTAGATCTGGATAATAGTGACTTGCCTGCTGCTACTGACGAAGATTCGAAAGTGGTGGCAATCCCGGATAAGTCTAAAGTAAAAAACAAAAGGGAGGTTGCTGTAAGCGCATAAGTTTTGTAGGGGCGAGATTTATCCGCCCGTATCCTGGTTTTTCTAGCGAGAGAAGTAAAAGAAAAAGAGGTCTGGACCGCCTCTTTTTCTTTTGCATCTTCCGAGATGTGTCCAATCAACTGAGCACAGTATATTAAATGATTTGGCCATAATTCGACTGGGTATGTTGCTGTAAGCTATTCGTACCTGGTTATCTATGCCTCACCTTGATCCCACAGCAGTTGCAATACTTTTGGCCAGTTTTTGGGCTCTATCCTGCCTTTTTCGCTGTTTTAAAACAGGTCAAATCAAGATTCGCCGAATTAGTATAGGCAACTCTGCGACAAAGCAGTTCGATAACCCAGATGAAGCAATTAAAGAGCTGGAAGCAATTCAAGAACAAATTAAGCAGTCAGATAAATCAGGACGGCGGATATTTATAATCAGGCGCGATAAGACCACAATTGCAGGAAACAAACCAGTAGAAATCAAGATCAATAATCCAGAGGAAGAAATCAAAAGCACTCAAATTCATTTTCCAACAAGTGTGCGCTGGAACGTCCGCCGAAATCCCAATGCACGACGGATAGGCCCCATGCAGTATTTTATCTTCGCCATAATTTCCGGTGCCGCAGGCATATTACTTTTGTTTGCAGCAAACTATGAACGACAGTGGGCTTTAGCATCCATAAATTGGCCAACGACCCAAGGACACATGATTGAAAGCTATAGCTATTTGAATCTTCATCTTAATAACAGGCAGCTTGTAAAATATTCTTATACAGTAAACAATGAACAATATACTTCCACCACGTTAGCATTTAACTCTACTTGGTGTCAGGACATTTATGATGTGTCCAAACGATTTCCAGTGAATAGTACAGTGACAGTTCACTATTCTCCAGACAATCCGTGTCGCTCATGCTTAGAAATCGGAAACGTGAATATATTAGGACAGAGACTATATGGCGTTGTTTTATGTTTTGCCGGAGCACTATTGTTTTTGTTTATGTGTATAACCAATAGTCAGAACCAAGGCAAAATTGCTAATAATTCTCTGGTTGATTGACAGATCCATTTTTGATAATCCTTAGCTGGATGACTCGCGGGGGGATAGGTAACACTTTGGCCCGGAGTGATAGGTTACACATTTGGTCCAAAAGGATTCTCCAGGGGTTGCAAAGTCTTCTCCTCTAAATCGATATAACCAAGATCATACTTCATAAAACTAACTAACCAAATACCATCATCAACCTCCTTAATTCCTACAGCCTGTCTAGCAAGACTTTGGCTTAAATTGATTTTCTTACGATATATGCAGATGCGACCACAAGCTGTGACAACAACTGTCTGGTCGTGAAATGGATAATCAGGTTCCGGAATTCCTTGATAAGGTCTAGGAGAAGCAGTATGGATTTCAGCGGGGTATTTCATTTCTAAAGCCTCGTGTGGTCGTTCATTGTTAAACTCTTCAATGAAGGCATCAAATTTGGCTTGTTGTTGAAAAATGTTTGCTCCAGCTGGTCTAGTAGCTTCTTTCTTTAGTGTTAAATGCATACGTTCGTGACGACCGTTCTGCTGTGGATGACCGGGCTTAATGCGCTCAATACTGATACCCAAACGCAACCACCACACAGAAAGTTTGGAAAGATTGAATAGCGCGTTAGGCGCAGCAAAGGGTACGCCGTTATCGGAGCGAATTGCAAGCGGTAGACCACGCTCACGGAATAGCCTTTCGAAAGCTGTAAAAGCTGGCTCTTCTTTATTCGATTCCATCGCTTCGCATAAAAGCAGATAACGTGAAGCATGATCAGTAACAGTTAATGGATAGCAGTATTTCTTGTTACCTAGCTGAAATTCACCCTTGTAATCTGTACACCATAAATCATTTGGTTTTAGACCAGCAGACAACCGTGTTCCTTCTGCTCGTGTCCTTGAACGTCTTGCTTTTGAAACTAAGCCGTGTCGATCTAAAATTGCATGAATAGTGCTGCGAGCAGGAATTTTGATTTCGCTTCGGAAGCGCCGCAGTAAGCGCTCACGAATCTTTCGAGCACCCCAATGTGACTTTTCTCGTTTAATTGCCACAATTTCCGCTTCTATTTGAGCAGGTAATTGATTAGCACATCGGAATGGCCGGTGAGTACGATCGCTTAGTCCTGCCCAGCCACACTCCTCATACCGATCCAACATCTTGTAACCTGTCTTTCGTGATATTCCAAATTCTCGGCACAGCATTGCCATACTTTCGCCATCTTTTAGCCGAATAACAAAACGCATACGTTCGTCCATAACAGAATTCTCCTTCCATGGCATACCCCTTTGCCTCCTTAAAAGGCAAAAAGTGTAACCCATCTCTCCGGGCCATTTTGTTACCGATCACTCGGTGAGACAGATTGAAAGAATTACCCTCGGAGGGATTCGAACCCCCGACACCCGCCTTAGGACGGCGGTGTTCTATCCAGCTGAACTACGAGGGCCTGCTAATAGTATTGGTTCAATTGAATTATGAGCCAAATTCATTACCGGATCAACCAACACTGTACCGGCAGCAAGAATAATAATGTGCACATAAGCCAAGAGCCAATCTTGGACCAAATTGTCCTTCGGCTTCATCTTGAGACAAACTTGCCGGTAATGCAGACACTGCCTGACTTGGCTCCCGCGCAATCATTTTAATGACTACACGCATATAATAAAAAATGGCCGGTATGGTGGTAAATAAGGCCGCAATAACCAGTAGCGGCCAACCGGCAATCCAAACACAAATAAAGGTGCCGAAAACCCGGCAGTAAAAATAAATACTTTTGCTAAAAAGCCGGCCGGCGGAATTGGCAATCCGGCCAAGTTGATTAAACAAACAGAAAGAAGCAAAGCTAAAATTGGTCGTTTTTTGATGAGCCCTGCATAATCATCTATTTGGTCACTGCCGGTTTCATTACTAAAAAGAATTGCTCCGGCAAAAGCTCCCAGATTCATGACACCATAAACAACAACATAAAACACAATACTGCTTAAAGCACTGCTCCATCTGTTGCATATTATTCATCTGAGTAGCCGCCACAAAACCAATCAATATATAACCAACATGAGCAATCGATGAATAAGCAAGCATGCGTTTGAATGATGTTTGCGCTAGAGCAATGAAATTGCCGGCGAACCATGGAAATAACAGACAAAAGAGCTAGGAGCAGCCCCCAGTCATGGCTTGAATCACTGGAAAACAACCATAAGCAGGCGCAAAGCCACCACAAAGCCACCAGCTTTGGAACCAATGGAAAGAAAGGCAGTCACCGGGGTTGGTGCACCTTCATAAACATCAGGCGCCCACATATGAAATGGCACCGCTGCTAGTTTAAAGCCTATAGCACTTAAAATAAGGACAAGCAGAAAAATAACCAGCAAAGACGTCGGTGGCAAAATAGCAAGTAAAGATGAAGATGGCGGAGATAAATATGCCATCTGGTCATGAATAACAGCAAAGCTGGTTGACCCTGTCAATCCATAAAGAAAAGACAAACCATAAAGCAAAGTGGCTGTTGTCGCTGCCGTGGATAAGAGATATTTTAGTGAAGCCTCAGAACTCTTTTTATCGCCTTTTGTAAAGCCCGCCAGCATGACACAACAAATAGTCAGGGTTTCGATGCCGACGAAGAGCATAATCAAATCAGTCGCCCCGGCAAGCAACATCACTGCCAGTACTGCAGTAAGAATAATGGCATAAAATTCGCCAACATTTCTGCCCAAATGTTGTTCGTAGCCGGAGGTCATTAAGACAACAACCATGCCCACAACCAAAGATATCAGCCCAAAAACAATAGTTAAATGATCAACAGTAAAGAGTCCGCCAAATAAAACATTGGTTTTGCCAAATTCTTGCAAAAGAAGACAGCAAAAACTAATTACACAGCCTAAAAAGCTAAGGCTGGCAGTATATATGCGCCATTTCGGTAAAAACAAATTCCAGAGACTGGCAGTCAGTATAGTAAGAACAAGGACGGTTTCCGGCAACAGCAACTGCCAGGCCAAACTGATATCTCTGTCCGAACATATTCATATCTAGTCTAACTTCCCCTGGTTGCTTCCCCAAAAACCAATACTTTCATAAATTAGCTTAAAGGCACCGGCAGAATTTTTTGCCTCTACGTAATATACTCGTTACATGAGGAAATTGGACAAAGCCATCCTTGCATTGAAGATGGGCGCTACTTTACCGGACTGGCTTTTGGCGCTACCGGTACAACTGTTGGTGAATTAGTTTTCAATACCAGCATGTGCGGCTATCAAGAGATTCTTACTGATCCCAGTTATGCCGGCCAGCTTATTACTCTCACTTACCCGGAAATTGGTAATTATGGGGCAAACGATCAAGATATAGAGTCCAAAAAAATTCACGCCCGTGGACTGATTGTCAGGCATTTAAGTAGAAAATATAGTTCATGGCGCGCTCAATATTCTCTTTCTGATTTTCTTATCAAGCAGAATATACCGGCTATAAGTGATATGGATACACGGGCTATTACTGTGCATATTCGCGATCGCGGCGCCATGCGCTGTGCCTTAAGCTCAGAAGGCTTAAGTCCGAATGAACTCATTGCCATGGCCAAAGCAAGTCAACCTATGACTGGCGCCGATTTTACGCCCGAGGTCAGCACAAATAAAACTTATCATATGGGAGAAGGAAAATACCGTGTAGCAGTAATGGATTCGGCATTAAAACTAATATACTCAATCAATTGGTGAGTCATAATTTTTCATTAGATGTATATCCATCCAATACAACAGCAAAAGAAATTCTTGCTCATAAACCAGACGGCATATTTCTTTCTAATGGGCCAGGTGATCCGGCCGCTTGCACAGACATTATTGAAGAGTTAAAACAACTAATTGCCTCAAGAATACCTATTTTTGGTATTTGTCTGGGTTTGCAGTTATTAGGACTTGCTCTGGGAGCTAAAACTTACAAACTCAAATTTGGTCATCGCGGCGCCAATCAGCCAGTTAAAGATTTACTTACAGGCAAAGTTGAAATTACCTGCCAGAATCATGGGTTTGCTGTAGAAGAATCATCTATGCCTGATTCTCTGGCACTTACTCATATCAATTTAAATGACAAAAGCGTAGAAGGATTTACCCACCGCGCCTTGCCAATATTTGCAGTGCAATACCACCCTGAAGCCAGTCCAGGCCCCCATGATTCGCGATATCTTTTCCAACGCTTCTATGATTTCATTAATGCCAATAAGCATGCTTGAGAATTAAGTTTTCTTGATTCTTTGCCCGGAACATATTGGCAACTTAATAAAGTCTGTTATCATTAGCATTTTATGACACATCAAACATTATTGAAATTACTGGGACACACGCTGTGCTTAGCCTTAATTGGCGTCTGCTTTGCCATGTCAGCTGCACTGGCATCTTCGGATATTGCAACCGAATCAAATAAGCAATCTGAGCCAACTCTCATGCTGAAGCCCGGCCAGCCACTCATTACCGGCATGAAAACAGAAGACATTGTTGCCACTTACGATGTGGCCCTGGCCAGAGAACAAGTAACAGCTTATCCAGATAGCCCGGAAGCCAGCTTTGTCCTTGCTGTTGCTCTGACCAGAACAAGCATGGTGGAAGAAGCTTTGCAAGAAGTGCGTCGAGCCCGTAAATTGGCGCAGAATCAGGGCGGCCCGGCTTATTTTGATCATATGATCAGTGAATATGAAGAAATGCTCAAGTCTTATCCTACAGACAATCGTGTCCGTTATGGTCTGGCCTGGGCTTATTACATGAAGGCCTATGTTCTCACACATTATGCTCAGGCAGCTCAGATAAATGCCAATAAGAATGGGCAACCCGGATGGACAGGCACATGGGTAAAGTCGCTTACTCAACCTCAACCTTCCGCCACTGCCAGTAGTGCCACTACTACCGAAACAAAGCATATCTCCCCTGCCATAACCCAACTGCCGCCGGAGATAGTGCCTCAGGTTAAGTCTTATTATGAATCAGCTTTGTCCAATCTAGATCAATTGCTATCGCAGGAACCTACTGATATGTGGGCTAGGGCTTATCGGGCTTATCTGCAGGCTGAATACAGCGGTGATTTGCAAAATGCAATGGTTGTGTGGAAAACTTGCCTGAACATAGCCCCTGCCAATCCGGCTGCTTATTTCTTCCTTGGTCAGGGATATCTCAAACAAGGTAATCTCAAAGAATGTTTGCATAATATATCCAAAGCAGTGGCTCTGCGAGAATTGCCGGTGCAATGAAATACGACAAGGCTATGCTAGCCCAGGTTTTTAATAGAAATGTTTCTAAATTTGTTGGTGCTATTTCTATCCCGACAGTAATTATGATTTTCTGGTTTTATGCTGTGCACGAAGCCAATCTGCAAGTAAAGGAATTCAACAAGGCCCAAAAAATCCGTCCCAATACTGATCAAACCGTTATAAGCCATTATGAATTAAAGGAAGTAGATGATAGTAATCAGGTTCGCTGGCAATTATCTGCTAATGAAGGTGTAATGGAGCCTGTTTCTCACGATGTCAATCTGACTGAGGTTCATGTCGATTACATGGATGGCAAAATTATAAAAATGCGTTTATCCGCACCAATGGGCCATACCAACGAAGATACTCGCCTGGTCAAACTTTCCGGTTCAGGCAATAAACTGGTTGAAGCAACCGGTGAAGAGGGCAAGGTTAAGCTGACGTCTAACAAAGATTGAATTAAACAAAAAAAATCAGTTTCAGGCTACTGGTGGTGTTACCATCGTCTGGCCGGGAGTAGCCAAGGTGATTGGTGATCTAGCTACTGGTGTATTAGCAAGTGGTGATTTAAATAATGTCAAGGTAATTGGCAATACTCATGCTTTAATTGGTTCTCTCAAGGAATAATCATAATGCTTCCTCAAAAAAAATTTGCTTGCTTTGTATTTAGCTTTTGTTTGGCTTTTTTCAGGCTGTTATTTTTGTTGCTGACAGTTGCGCACAGTCGCCTCCACCCCAGGCAACAGGTCCTGTTGACATTCAGGCCAATGAACAAGAATTTGCCGACAAAATTGTTATAGCCAAAGGCAATGTTACAGTCACTTATAAAGATAGTGTAATTACCGGTCCGGAAGTAAAGCTATTTCGTGATGATGCTGGCCAGCCGCAAAAGGCGATTTTTGTCGGACAACCTCATTTAGTTCAAAATGACAGCAAAATCAATGCTGACACACTTATTTTTGAAATAGCCAATTCTAAGTTTATTGCTCAAGGTAATGCTCATTCAGAAGTTATCACTCAGGAGAAAACAATTTTGACCCTAAAGCACCACCGGGCAAAAAACAGAAATAAAGAAGGAAGCTAAGAGTCCAACCAATAACCAGATGGCAACAACAACAACAAAGAATGGCAAACAGCCTTTTACCTGGCCTAAAGCAAGCGATGATCCAAGACTGCTTCCAGCCCAATCTTACCCAAGCAGGGAAGAGCACAGATAATTCGCCGGCAATCAGCCAAAATCAACCGGTAAAAGTAGCCAATGGCAGTCCGCCTGCGGTAGAAAAAATTATTACTGATTCTGATTATCAGGAATATGAAAAGGATTCAGGCAAGTTTGATGCCTAAGGACATGTACATGTATTGCATGGCAATGTTTCGACGTTTGCTCAGACAAATTGCGCCTGGTTTATGGCAATGACGGCAAACCAGAAACAGCTTTATTTACACGGACATGTCAATGCTTTGCAGGAAGGGAACAACACTAAAGCAGAAAAGATTACTTATTATTTCACCAGCCGACGTCTGCAGGCCACTGGCAATGTCCGCTCAAGAATGATTCAGCAAAAACCAAACGGCAATACGCAGCACCAGTCACGACAAAAAAACAATCAGCATTCTCCCAATAGTAACACCACAGCCGGTGCGGCAACAGCAGCATCTTGCGACAGCAGCTCAGTGATGATGATTCGATCTTTGTTCTGTCTGATGCCCAGGACTTCAATCAAAACACAGGCAAAATGGATGCTATGGGTAATGTCAAAGTCTATTACCAGGACACAATAGCCGTAGGTCCCAAAGCAGTGCTTTTCCGTAATGCCGACGGTCGAGCCGAAAAGGTCATTTTTACCGGGCGTTCGCAAATCTCTCAGCCCGGTAAGCGCTGGATTGCCGACCGTATCACAATGGCAGTGGCAACAAAAAAGGTACTGGCAGAAGGCAATACTAAAGCTTTAATAATAAGCACTCCTAATAATAACAAAAACACTGCTCTGGCTACCAGACCAGTCAAGAATGGCACCGCCATTGGTAGCAGTAAAATCGAGACTACCCAATGACAGCAAGCTTGAATACCTTATCATCCGGGCATTCCACTGCCGGTCGAGCTTTTGCTATCGGTGAAGATAGTGTTCTTTCTGTTGAAAATTTGCAGAAAAGTTACCGCGGCCGCAGGGTTGTTGATAATGTAAGTTTCTACAGTCGCCAGAGGTGAGGTAGTAGGACTACTTGGACGTAATGGCGCTGGTAAAACAACCTCTTTTGATATAGCTTTGGGATTAGTTAAGCCGGAACGCGGCTTTATTAAAATGGGCGCCTATGATTTAACCAAATTAGCCATCCATCAACGCTCTAAGCTTGGTATCAGTTATTTACCTCAGGAAGCTTCTATCTTTCGCAAATTAACTGCCAGCGATAATATTCGCTTGATTTTGCAATTGCGGGGATTATCTAAAGGAGAGCAGGACGAAAAAATAAAGTATCTGCTTGAGCAATTTGGCTTGCAATATCTGTACGATACCTTAGCGGTGCAACTCTCCGGCGGTGAACGCCGCCGGCTGGAATTGGCTCGTTGTCTGGCTACAGAACCAAAGTTTATTCTCCTGGATGAACCATTTACAGGCATTGATCCTATTTCTATTACAGATATTCAGGGATTGATCAGGCGCTTGCGCGATGAGTGGAACCTGGGAGTTTTACTGACAGACCACAACCCGCGGGCTACATTGAAAATCACTGACCGCGCTTATCTTATTGATCAAGGCAAAATTCTAGTAGCCGGCTCTTCGCATGAGGTGGCAAACAGCCCTATTGCACGCAAACAATATCTTGGCGAGGATTTTTCTCTATGATTGCTCTCAAATTACTGGATACTTATATTGCCAACGAATTCTGGCAACCCCTTTTATTCGGTATTGGTATTGTCACCGGTGTCTGGTTTGGTGCTGATCAATTAAGAGCCATCTTTAGCCTGGTCATGCGCTCCGGCGTGCCCTGGAATATGGCGTTTACAATTATCGGACTACATCTGCCCGAAATCATTGTTATGACTATTCCCATCGGCGTGCTGCTTGGTACATTGCTTGTTTTCAACAGACTGAGCGGCGACTCTGAAATCATTGCACTGCGAACTAGCGGTATCAGTTTTTATCGCATCATGGTTGCGCCGCTAATATTTGGTATTGCCACCAGTATTGTCAGCTTTGGCATCAATGAAGCCATTGTGCCTGTTGCCAATCGTACTTCAAAAAAACTAGAATTTTTGGCACTTTATAAAAGTGAAATGCCTGGCGGGCAAGCTAATTTTACTTATATGGAGCGAGGCAAAGATTTAACCCTGGAGCGGGTATTTTATATAGGCTATTTCAATGAGAATCAGTTGAGAAATGTGATTATCCTTGATTTTACCCGAGACAAAATGGTGCAAATTGTTTGTGCCGCCTCAGGTATTTGGAATCGCGGCGAGTGGATACTGGATAAAGGCAGAACTTATGTACTTTCCGGAGACAGTGACATTACCCGTATCATGCGTTTTGACACTCTAGTAATACCGGGCATGAAAAATGTTCAGGAAGCCTTGCAGAACAGCAATGTCTCACCTAAAGAAATGAATATGATGGAACTCTCCCGCTATGTAGACATTCTCAAGCGAACTAATTCTGTCACCAATGATCTGCTGGTCAGGCTTTATCAAAAAATTTCTCAACCGCTTGCCTGTCTTATTGTCGCTCTGGCAGGAGCTCCTTTAGGGCTTTTGGGACGCCGTTCTCGCAGCAACATTGGTTTGATTTACAGTGCCATTGTAGTTTTTCTCTATTATGTTCTGCAATCCAGTTCCGGCGCTCTTGGTGAAGCTGGACGTATTGCGCCCTATTTCAGCTGCCTGGATGCCCAATACTGTCATTGGCGTTTTAGGCTTGGTCATTCTTTACTTTAAAGCAAAATAATACAGCGTTAAGGTAACCCCTCTTTGCAATTAACAATATCCTCTTGACTGGATTGGTACGCAACTTGTAATCTGCTATCTATCTCAGTTGCTGGAGGATTTATTATCGTGCCTACTAATACTAAGGTTGCCCCAAATACAACTACTGGAGTGGCGTTGCCGAAGTATCGTCGCAGTAATAACCCACTGATGCTCTTATTGGCAATTATTTTTGCTGGCACAACTGTCTACTGGTTGGCTTATGAATGGTATGGGCATCACCGCAATAAACATTGGGAACAAAGTTGGAATGATATAAGCAAACGAGTAGTCGCTAAAATTGATATATGGATGCATCCTCAACCAGAGCCGCTCCCCGAGACAGAAATTGGCTTAACTGCAACTAAGCAAACGAATGCCGATTTTCTTACCCCCAGCTCGATTCCTGAAAATAATCTCAAGATCTGGAAGCAGACAATGCAGGCAATTGAGGAATTAAACAAACAAGCGTCGACATCTGGTGAGCAGCCCTCTTATCATAATCGTCTGGGCATTTTATATGCACAGGCTGGTGATTTTGCCGCTGCCCTCAAACAATTTAACCAAGCCATTATCTTATGCCGTAAACAAATCTGGACAAAAAGCAGTCAACCAACATCATCTGATTTTTCCAGCCTTTATGTGGAATTAACTTGTGCTCACAGTAATCTAGCCAGGATTTACGATAAGTTAGGCGATCATGATCGTGTCATTTCCGAGCTGGAAGAATTAAATACAGACATTGCCTTTGCTGGTGATAATCCCTCACGCCGCCCGGTTGTACAAAAAAATGTTCCTTCAAGCTCAATAGCCCCTGCCCCTAACACTGCTGGATTGAACACAGCTAATAGCATGACCCCTGATGAAGCAGCCCTGTTCGCCAAAGCAGAAGCCTTGCGGCAGATTGGCAACCTTGCTGAGGCAATGCAACAATATATTGACTTAATCAAGCTCAATCCCAATCTAGCCATTGTCCATCAAAGACTGGGTCTTACTGCTATATCTACCGGCGACTTATGGTTGGCTATGAGCGAATTGCAAACAGCAGCAACTCTTGATAGTAAAGATCCCGATACTTACAACGACCTGGGACTGGTTTATCAACAGCTTGGCGACTATCCAAACGCTAAACGCGCATTTGGCCACGCTCATAACATTGATCCCAAACATTTAAGTGCCGCAATGAATTTTGCTGATAGCCTGGCTGCAACCGGCAGTATGGGCATAGCATTACGTATAATGCAACAAGCAAGTGTAGACCACCCCATGTCTGCAGCAGCCCATAATAATTTAGGATCACTTTTTGCTCGGACAGGAAACGACACAGCGGCAGCAAAAGAATTTGCTCGGGCGGTTAGCCTCAATTCAGGTCTAGCATCAGCACACTATGGTCTGGGAGTAGCCGCACTCAATTTAAAAGCTTATCCACAGGCTATCAGTGAGCTTGAGACCGCTCAGAAACTAAATCCAGGCATACTTGATCTGCAAAATAAGCTTGATCTTGCCAATAGATGTAACTCCAAGGAACTCGCCTCTGCACAGGGTGTTGACTATTAAACCAGCCGTATGCCACTGCCCGTAGGGGCGAGGGGCACAGCGGCCGAGCGGCATCTGAGTGATGCCCGCACTGGCTTGCCGCTGCAGTTCTATGGGAGCACGTTCGAAAGCGCTTCATGGAAGCGGCAGTGTCCCGCAGAATGGTAAAATATGGCAGCCTTGTCTGGTATTTATACTTGATTTGGTTCGCTTTAATAAAATTGCCAGGAGTTCGATTTTGTCTACCCACCACGATGAGCTGGCGCTCTTACAAGCACAACTAGAAGGACTGGAGTCAATTTTCTTTGAGCTTTTGCCTTTTGGCATTGCGCTTAGGCGGCAGCAAGTTCAGGATTATTACAACAAGCGATTTAGTGCTGCCACTAGAGCACAGGCTTCTGTAGCCAGGAGCGAACTAAAGCGTAACTTTAACACGCGCGCCAATCAAGTAAGAAATCTGGTTGATTCAGCTGAATCGCTGGGCAGTGTGGATAACAAGTTTAATCTAATAGCTGCCTCCGCATGCTTACCTGGAGAGCCCGCAGACAAGCTGTCGGCAAATGTCCTTCAATTTTGTCAGAATCTCTGGTTTGACAACAATGTCAATCCAGTTCTTTTCGATACACTTTTGATTAATACTAATCTGCGCCCGGCTGAGGCAAGAATTATGCTGGCATGTATTATGTTTGCCGATACCAGACAAATTAAGTATGGAGAATCTTTGATGCCTGCGCGTGATCTACTTGCCAGTATTGTCAGCATGATCAGGACTAAAGATTTTTTACCACGCAACGATCCCTTTTTTACCGAAGCCCTTTATTTTATGGAAGGCATGGAAGACGATGCGCCAGAGCAACATCCACAATAATTTTCAAGGGGAGCTAATGCGCTTAGGATTAGGAATTATCATTGTCATTCTAGCTACTGGTTTTGCTCACTGCAGCTTAGCTGCCGACGTTCAAAGCGACAAAGCAATCCAAATCGCCGATCACGAGGCGCAACCATACACTGCAGAGGCCATCAAGCATTACAATCGTGGCGTAGAACTACATCAAGCAGGCTTTCTCAATCAAGCTATTGTTGAATATAAAGCCGCTATAGCTGCAGATAATCGCCTTGAGGAAGCATACAGTAATCTTGGCGTAATTTATGCCGCTCAGCGCAATTATCCTAGAGCCAAAGATGCTTTTTCTGAGGCGTTGAAATTAAAACCCAACCGCCCCACAACCTTGAATGGATTGGGTACTGTTCTCTATGCGCAAGGACAAATCGACGAGGCTACAGCAAAATGGAAAGAAGCACTGGCAGCCGATCCTCGATTTTCCTCAGCCTATTACAATATGGGCAACGCCTACGAAAGCGAAAAAAATTTACTGCAGGCAAAAGCCTGTTATATGAAAGCAATTGTTGTCATGCCCACCATGGCAGATGCTTATTTTCGCCTGGGCACCATCATGAATAAAGAACATCACTACCCTCAGTCGACGGTATTGCTAAAGAAAGCAATTGAGCTTGACCCGGAAGGAGAATTCGTACGCGAAGCAAAGCATTCACTATATTTTATGGAGAGCCACTTCGAAAAAGGCAAAGTGAAAAACCAGCCGCAGCATAAAACAAAAAACAGCGAACGCAACTAACAAGCATGTACGATATCAATGCAAAATTAGCCGAGCTGGCCCAAAGCATAGACGGGCAGGTGGTGAATAATCAGGCAGGCCTGACAGTATGTGTAAAGGGAATTGTTGCCGGTTTTCCTGTTGCACTGGAGGCTATTAAAGCCACCTACCCATTTGGTGTCAGTTATTTTCTTGAAACCAATCAATTCGCCGGCAAGATCTCAAAGCCGGAATGTTTCAAACTGACTATCATGCCCAAGTATATGCAGGGCTGGCTATCTTTAGTATCACGAATTTTACTTTTTGAAAGCCGCGGCCAAAAGTTGAATCTACCTGAGCTTGATCGTGCTTTGCGCTTTCAATATGATAATGGTCCTGAGGCAAAAAGATTTGCCCATTATCCAGGTGCAGCCCAAAAGATTCTTGATCTAGAAAAGATCAGCCGCTGCAATGAAATGCTCATTAATTCCGGTGCTGGTATTTATCTTTCCCAACCTACTGCCTTTATCGCTCTTGATCTTAATGTATGCAAGGAAATTTTTATTATCATGGCTCAACTCGGTCAGATACTGTTTGAAGCTTTCTAGATTTAATTGCAATCATAAGGAAATAGCTATGACAAACATCATTAACGCCGCCATATGATAAATTAAGAGTAATATTTGCTGCCAGTGGGCATAAAAATAGTAGTTATAATTAAGTATGGAAAACAACGTTATAGAGGTAGACAGAAATGACAGAAACAAGTATCCAACCAAATACAGCACTGATATCGGTTTCTGAAGCCGCTGCTCAAGAAGTTAAAAGATTGCTTCCCACTGAAATCGGCAAAAGCGGATTGCGCCTTGAGATTAAAGGCGGCGGTTGCTCAGGTATGTCCTATGGGCTAACTTTTGACAATACCAAAGAAAACGATCATATTGTGGAAACACAAGGTATCAAAGTATTTGTTGATCCTAAAAGTGCAATATATCTGAAAGGCACATTGCTGGATTTTCAAGGCGGTCTGGAAGGACACGGTTTTGTACTGAAAAACCCGCAAGCAAAAGGTAGTTGTGGTTGCGGGCAATCTTTCAGCGTCTAATAACGCTTTGCACAACAATGTCCCCTTGCCTATAAACGTCTTGCGACAGCAAGCCGGCTATTATGCCGCCAATGAATATGGGCTGCTTGCCATTTCAGGAAAAGATGCGACTGCTTATCTTCAATCTCAACTATCTAATGATATAAATAAACTGAAGCCAGGTCATGGGCAGCTTACTTGTCTCCTGGACAGAAAAGCTCATGTGTTGGCGTATTTTCATTTGTTTAAGTCTAATGCCCCTGCCATGGCTACATCCGGCATGCCGCCAGCTTTTTATCTTATCGCAGAAACACAGCAATTGCAGGATATTATTGCCCATTTAGAGCAATTTCGCTTTGCGGCTCAGGTTGACTTCGTTGATATTTCTCAGCAGGGTAAATTTATTGCTATAGAAGGTCCAAGATACAATCGGTTTTTATATCAAATGGGAATGGCTGTGCATCTTACCGCACTGCCTGAACTGGATATGTGTGATATCAAATATGGTGACCATAAAATCCGTATTTTCCGTCATTCTCTAACGGGCGAAAACGGTTATTTTTTATGGGCACAAGAGAAAGATTATGCCAAGTTATATAAGTCAGTCACTGACACTGCCATTCAATTTCATTTCGTTGAGCTTAGCAAAGACATAGTCGAGACATCTAGAATTGAAGCAGGATTAGCGAGATTTGCTCGTGATTTTGGTCAAGAAAATTTATTGCCGGAAACCGGACTGGAAGCAAATACAGTTAGTTACACAAAGGGGTGCTTTACCGGGCAAGAAGTATTGGCCAGAGTAAAAAGTCACGGGCTGCCGGCCAAGGCATTAATTGGTTTGATTATTGAGAGAAATCCAGCCCATCAATCACAAAGCTTTCCTGTTAATAGTCCAATATTATCCTCTGGCGAAGAAATAGGCATTTTAAAAAGTAATGCCTTTTCATCAACACTGAATAAATTTATAGCCTTTGCTTTTTTGAAACGTGATTACCGGGTACCAGAGAAAACAATCATTGCTCAGATAGCAGGAGAGTCAATAACCGCCACAGTTACCACACTACCATTTATTGCCGGCCCATCCAGGCATGGATTAGCGCAAAGATTTTATGAACAGGCTGTGCAACAGTATATAAAAGACGCAGACAACACTATGCCTTCAGCAGTGATAAATTTGCTTGAAGAAGCACTGGCATTTGATTCTCAACTGGAAGATGCTTATGAAGCCCTGGCAGTCATACTTGGCAAACATGAGCAATTAGATCAAGCGATTACGCTCATGAAAAAATTGGCGCAATTAAATCCAGATTCGGTCATGGCACACAGTAACCTTTCGCAGTTTTACATGCAGCAAGGTAATAAAGAATTAGCCGAAGAAGAAAAAGCTGTAGCTCTTGGTATCAGGATGAGATTAGCTGCTGCCGAAGTAATGGCGGAGACTAAATTAAAAGAAGAAGAAAATAAAGACACAGAAGAAATCAAAAGACGTATGAGTATGTTTGAACAAGTCTTAGCAATTGATAGTGAAGATTTTTTTGCTAATGCTGGTCTGGGTGAATGCCTGGTGGACATGAAAGAATATGAGCGGGCTATTCCTTGCCTACAAAAGGCAATAACATTGAAAGCTATTCATATGCCTTCTTATTTTGCTCTTGCCAAAGCTTACAAAGAATCAGGATCAACTGCTCTGGCTAAAAATCTCTTACAAGAAGCAATAGCATTAGCTACCAAACGCGGCGACACCACTGCCTTACAACAATTACGTAACGAGCTGGCTACAATGCCAGGCGATTAAACCTCCGGTTCTCCTATACGCACGCGCAAGTTTAAATCGACAGGGCAGGTGCCGCCAGGCTTATCCAACCCTAAAAGCACCTCTGCCAGAGCCCGCATAGCCAGATCAGAGGGATCATAGGTAGCCAAACAATTTTCCCATTCAGTCAAGCCAATCAGATCATAAGGAAGATCGCAGGCAACATGCAAATGCTGACGCGCATTTTCTTTAATAGTTTGAGCCAATTTAAATTGACCTTGATTAGTCAAGGCGCGAAAAGTAAGCAAAATACAATTGCGTTCGGCGCATTCAACACCAATTTGTTCCGCTTCGGAATCCGGCGGATCAAGAGTATAGCTAAGCTCGGCAAAGCGCAGATTGATTTTTTCTGACTTGCCGAAATGACTCACTTCTTCTATACGCTTATTTAGCTGTGCCGCCAATTTAAGCGGATAGCGAGCGTGATTTGGTTTAATCACCAGCCATTCTCCGGAATTTATTATGGGCACATCACCTTTAAGAACAGTGATTGCTCTAACTGCTCCTTTAAGCACAATTGGATATGATGATTCTATTGACTCATTTAATAGCTCCACCTGCTGAGCTTGATCGGCAGGCAACTCACATCATTTTTTGCAAATAGACGTTGCGTTCTTGTCACGCAGGACTGTATGCGATCTTCTTTTAATTTTCCTGACTCAACAGAATCACATAAATACTTATGGACAGAAAGTAATTGATCAACCTCAAGGCAGAGGAGAAGATGATCAGCCCCAGCATTAATAGCCATCAAAGATGCTTCTTCCACCGACCATTTATCCGTGATTGCCTGCATATCAAAGGAATCGGTCATGACTATTCCATCATAATGAAGATATTGCCGCAAAATATCGGTAATGATATGAGAAGAAAGAGAAGCTGGTAAAGGCTCCTGGTCTATGCCGGACAGCCAGACATGTCCAACCAAAATTGCCGGCAGATCCTCCAGGCAGTCTTTAAAAGGAGCAAGGTCTGTAAGCCAGATTTCTTCTATCGGTGAATCGTTAACAGCCAACTCAAAGTGAGAATCCTGCATGGTGGCGCCATGTCCAGGAAAATGTTTACCAACAGCTATTATTGGACTGCGCTTTACTGATTGCAAATACTGACGAGCACACTTAGTAACCATGTCGGCATTACTACCATAGGACCGGGTGGCAATCACTTGATTGATAGGATTTTGCAAGACATCTAGCACAGGCGCGAGCAGACAGTTGAAGCCAAGAAGACTTAATTGCCTGGCGGAAATTTCTGCCACACTGGACAGCGAAGAAAGATCGTTTACGGCTGCTAAAGCCATCGCTGATGGCAGTGGAGTTATAACGTGATCGAATCTTTGTACTGCACCGCCTTCTTGATCGGCAGATATAATTGGCTTGTGAAAACTTCCTGATTGGATGTCGCCAATCAATTGGACAAGCTGCTTTAGGTCACGAGCATTTTCTTTGAAAAGTACTACACCGCCAATAGTACCATCATGAAGCGCCGATTCTGTTTTTTTATCGAGCGCGTGGCCATTCAGTCGTGCTGACAGAAGGCAGCCAATAGCTTGCTTAGTGTTCACATCCGGGCTCCTAACAATTGATATACATTGACGAGATTAAGCCGTCCTCTTATAGCCTGCTCGCCCAGGAATTTAAAATCAAAATGCTCTTTAACCAGATCATAGGTATTCTCATCAACAATAATTTGTTGATGCTGCTCATCGTTAATTAGTTTTTCCAGGCGGAAAGCTAGATTGGCCGTGTCTCCAAGCAAAGCAGGGTTGCCTTGTGATTTTCCTAAAACACCTGTGGCGACAGGCCCGGAGGCCAAGGCTATGTCAAAGGCAAGAGGATACTCCGGAAACGGCCAGATCTTGCTATCACCAGCTAATTTTTGGGCGATTGACTGCAACTGCAAAGCTGTCGAGCAAGCTCTATGACTGCTCATGGCCGCTTCTATGCGCAAATCTTTGCTGGACCAATAAGCCATAATGGCATCTCCGGCAATCTTCTCCAGTTGCCCTTTGTTCCGCTCAATCTCAGCATTTAATGCAGTAAAAACACGGCCGGCTGCCTGCATAACAACAGAGGGATCGTCAGCATATTTTTCCATCAAACTTGTGTAATGTTTAATATCCGCTACTAAAATAGTGGCATGGATTAACTTCACCTGAAATTGTGTTTTGTCTTGTTCTGTTTGCGGTCCTTGCACAAACCATTCCTCCGAAGCATTTCCTATTAATTCTTCGGGCAAAGAGACAAGTAAATTGTAATTGGCAATGCCGATTGTATCCTGATCCTTAAGCATATACTCCTTGCCGGGATTTAAACGAACACCATTAAGAGTGGTGCCATTGGTGCTACCAGCATCAATAATCGTCCACTTGCTGCCAGAGCTGCGAATTTCTGCATGCTTAGAAGATACTTCCGGAAAAGGCAGCAGTAGTCGAATTGGCCTCGCTATTGCCACAAGCTTTTGCACTACGGCCAATATAAATTGTTTGACCGTCAACACTTCCAGGGAAAAGCTGTCCGTTCCTCCTGGTAAGGCAATAATTGAACCTGATTTCATACCAGGCAGCGCATTAGACGTATGCCTTTCGGGCAGCTGCAGAGAGTTCTTCTACTTTATCTAGTGCCTCCCAGGGCAATTTTAAATCGGGGCGGCCAAAGTGACCATAGGCAGCTACCTTTTGATAGAAACAGCCGTTATGTTTTGCAGGCAAATTCCTCAGATCAAAGTAATCTATAATGGCCGCCGGCCGCAGATCAAAGTGACGATTGATCAGCTCAGCAATTTTGCTATCCGGCAGTTTACCGCTACCAAATGTAGTCACATAGATGGACACTGGTCTAGCCACACCAATGGCATAGGCTATCTGTACTTCACATGACGACGCCAGTCCGGCAGCAACAATATTTTTAGCTACATAACGAGCCATATAGGCCCCGGAACGATCAACTTTGGTGGGATCTTTACCGGAGAATGCTCCACCACCATGTCTGGCATAACCACCATAGGTATCAACTATAATCTTTCTGCCAGTCAGTCCGGCATCTCCTTGCGGCCCACCGACAACAAAGCTGCCGGAAGGATTAATAAAATAACGTGTATCTTTATCCGGCTTTACCGGCAAATCCTGAAAGACCGGCATAATTACATAGGCTTTTAGATCACTGGCGATGCGATTTTGAATTTGTTCTTTTCCTTTTTCGCCCTCAATTTCTGGCTCATGTTGAGTGGAAATGATTATTGAATGAATACGTGCAGGCACACCATTCTGGTATTCAACACTAACTTGCGTTTTACCATCCGGCTTAAGGTACGGCAAGATTTTCTTTTTTCTCACTTCGCTAAGGCGCCTGGAGAGGCGATGCGCTGCTGATATGGGCAAAGGCATCAGCTCAGGTGTCTCATTACAGGCAAAACCAAACATCATACCCTGAT
The DNA here is from genome assembly GCA_963847765.1 of Candidatus Melainabacteria bacterium. Lineage (GTDB taxonomy): Bacteria > Cyanobacteriota > Vampirovibrionia > Obscuribacterales > Obscuribacteraceae > CAWKBA01. Next base: position 399,141 of record CAWKBA010000005.1, read on the forward strand.
CACCAGCACCAATTAAGTCCGCTTTATCCTTAGATTGATTAGCTCTGGTTTCAAGAGCAGAACTTACACCAGCTGCAATTTCAGGACTTTGTTTATTAATTGCAGTTAAAACTCCGCAAGAATTAGAGTCAAAGCCACCGTCATTCTGTGCGCTATAACCTATCTCGGTAATCACACGCCTGGCAATTTCCTGCATGTCAACATAGGTGCTTGTTGTTATTTCGCCAATAATAACCACCAATCCTGTTGTCGTAGCACATTCAACAGCTACACGCCCTTGTGGATCAGATGTCAAAATGGCGTCAAGAATGGCGTCAGATATCTGGTCGCAAATTTTGTCCGGATGCCCCTCAGTAACCGATTCAGATGTAAAAATATAAGGGTCTGGCAAGCACAATCTCCTTTTTATTTGAAGCAAAAATTAAAACACCAATTCAGGTTTATACCTAAAATACCTTTGCCTCAAGGTTAAATATGATAACCTCTGTCTTCCACGCTAAGCAAAAGTAAGAAGAAATCAATACATAATTTTATCAGGCTCACATTGGATGTCACACCAGCCAAAGATTCTTATTGCCCCATCTGCCTACAAGGGTAGTTTGACAGCTATGCAGGTAGCTGCTGCCATCGTTGAGGGGTTTATAGCCCAAATGCCTACTGCTCAAATTAAATCTATGCCCTTAGCTGACGGTGGCGACAGCACAATTGAAGCAATACATACCAGCCTCGGTGGCACTATAAAAGAAGCTTTAGTTATAGGGCCTCTGGGCAAGCCGGTGACAGCTGGCTGGCTTATTTTACCTGACAGAATTATAATCGAGCTGGCTGCCTGTTGTGGACTGGCTATGGTCAAAGAACAGCCGTTACAACCTTTGCATGCCCACACCTGTGGTTTAGGCGAAGTCATATCCCATTGCCTGTCGCATTCAATAGAAAAGATAATGATTGGGTTGGGCGGAAGTGCCTCCACAGATGGTGGCACAGGCGCTTTGGCTGCTCTTGGCGTAAAATTCCTTGATGGCGACAACAAATCCTTACCCTCAGGCGGCGGCTTCCTGCCGCAACTGCAATCAATAGATTTGTCTTGCCTGGATGAACGCATCAAGCATAAACAGATTGAGCTTTTGACTGATGTTGATTCGCCTCTTTTGGGAACAAAAGGAGCTGCTGCTATCTTTGCCCCGCAAAAAGGTGCTAACACCGAACAGGTCAAAATTCTTGAAACCGGACTGACTCGATTAGCTGATGTTGTGCAGGATCTAATTGCCAGTGATTTAAGAAATCTTCCTGGCACAGGTGCTGCCGGGGGCACTGCCTTCGGATTGGCCGGCTTGCTCAAAGCCCGGATATTGCCTGGTTTTAAAACAATTGCTGAGCTAATTCAGCTCAAAACAGAAATTGAAAAATCAGATCTGGTCATCACCGCTGAAGGGCGGCTTGATTATCAATCACTAAGCGGCAAAGCTACAGGAGAATTAGCCAAAATGTGCAAAAATCTAAACAAACCACTCTTTGTGCTGCCGGCCGCCCTGCAAGACAACATAGACTGGCAAAGTTCTGGTATAAAAGCAGTCTATACAACTGCTCAAGAAAATGGGCAAGCCGAAAGCAAAGACATCAGTAACGCCGCCCGGCAACTAGCAGTTCAATATATAAGCCCCCTGTGTATCTGAGAATCACATATTATGAAAATAACCGGCGGTGAAGCCTGCGGACAATTAATCGAAATGCCTGATCATCCTGGCGCTCGTCCCACCGATGAGTCCATGAGAGAGGCTTTATTCAATATTCTCGGCAAACTTGTTTCCGGCGCTCATTTTTTAGATCTATTTGCCGGCAGTGGATTAGTGGGATTTGAAGCTCTCAGCCGTGGGGCTAGTTTCCTTACTGCCGTAGAAAAAAATACTGCCTGTGTAAATAGTATTGCTGCTACCGCCGAAAAGTTAGGCTACCAAAAGAAAACTAAAATTATCCAAACTGATTTTCGCAAAGCAATTGCTAGCTTGAATCCAGATCAATTCAATATGATTTTTGCCGATCCGCCTTATATGAGTGAACATAGCAAACTGTTGATAAAGCTCATCGCTGAAAAAAAATTGCTTAAGGCGCATGGTGTCTTGATTGTTGAACATGACAAAGGAATTTCGCTTGAGCCGGAAGACAAAAGTATGAGACTGATCGAATGCCGCCATTATGGACAATCAGCATTTTCATTCATTGCCCTGAACACTCGTTATCTGACTTAAGCGCTGTATTTCTACCCCTACTTTGATGCTAGAATGATGCGGTTTGTTTAACTAAAAAAACGCACACAAGGGGAAAAGATATGATCTTGAAGCAATGGCGTATATCTTCTCGCTCTCTTTTAGCAGGCATGGCTATAGTCTTATGTGCTGCACTGGGAACGAAAGCATTTGCGTTCACACTACCCAGCGATGCCGAAGCAGTGTTGAAAAACTGCATGGCGGCTAAATCAGATTCTGCTCCCCCGGTGAAAAAGAAAAACGGTCCAGCGAAATATTTAGTCAAAGGAGTAACCCAAGAACTCTCTTCAAATGCTAAGGGCATAGGAGAAGGACTGGTTTTTGTTTTTTCAGCACAAGATCTTGATCCTTATGATAAAAGTGCTCCCAAAGACAAACCATATAACGCTCTTTCAGTCGCATTAGTTGATGGCACAACGTGCGACGTTATTCGATATCCAGATGGTAGTGCCAAAGTTAGCGGTGGCTTTGCCGATGACACCATTATTGCTCCTTTGGATTCTAAAACTTTCGTAGTTGGTTATCCTAATGGTGCTCGTGGCAAGATGGTGAAGATTGGACAAAGCTATAAGATATACCGTCCAGATGACTCTGTAACTACAATTGAACAAACCATGTCCGGACGTTATTCGATCACCAATGATAAACTCGGCTATATGGGCGAAGCACTGCCAGATAGAACTGGTCTATCGTATGAATTTAAGCGGCCGCTTTAATAGCCCCGGTTAAAATACGTCTTTGACACTGCGCCCGACTTTTTCAGTCACAGCACCAACAGCGCTAACCGGCTTGAACAAGGCCGATAATTTGCTGGGCGGATGACCTTGCTCAATTTTATAAGCAGTTTCAAGACATTTCTCTGATTTTTTGGAAATTTTTTCTCTTTCTTTTTCCGGCAAGTCCGTCGCCAGGCTTAAATATGCATTGTAGTGAAGTGATGCTTCTCTCAAAGATGGAGCATCGTCCTTTTGCAATTTCTCCAGTGTTTCTGCTAATCCCAGGTGAGCATTAGCCAATCTTATGTTTAGATAAGCAGCCCTTCTATAAGCATCGACAGCACTGGCACGCTGTCCTTTTTTAGCCAGATCATTAGCCAGTGTCAACTGTTGATTAGCATTGCTTCTGGCGGCAGCAACAGCAGCCAGTCCGCGATTAGCCCGACCAGCTGTCTCGGCACCACCAAAGGTGGCAGCCTTGTTATATGCTTTTTCAGCGCTATCAAGATCGCGAGTGAGAAAAGCAATATCTGCTAAAGCAAAACATTGTTTGGCAGTTTGGCAATTTTGCAGCACAGTCGCCATTGCTTGCGATGCTTCTGCAAATTTAAATTGAGCCAGGGCTGCTTCAGCATAAGCCACACGCTGGGGATCAGTTGTTGGTGTGCCTAAGATGCTAGATTAACCGGTTTGCCTGAGATTGCTTGCAATTTAGCTTCTGCTAGTTGCAATTCCAAATTGTTGGGATTCATTTGAATTGCTCGCTGAATAAGAGCATCAGCTCCTTCATAATTATTGCTAGCAAAAAATGCTCCTGAAGACTCTTTTTGCGCTTTAAGGACTAAAGCTTGGGTCATTCCTTCAACAGCTGGTACATCATCTGGCTTTGTATTTAAAACGGTTGTGTATTCTTTCATCGCGTCATCAGTTTTTTCCAAGCGCAGAGAAATATCGCCGGCTTTTCTATGCAGATCAATACTATCAGGATTGAGAGCTAGTCCAGAGCGCAATTGCGCTAGAGCCAAATTCCAGATCGCCCCGAGATTCATAAAGATCAGCCAATTTTTGATAAGCGTCTCCGCTTTCAGCTTTAATGGCAATTGCCTTTTGATATTCTTTAATTGCTGCAACCTGATTGCCTTGCTGTCTGTAAACATCCCCAAGAGCAATATGAGTTGGTGCGCTGTTTTGATTGAGAGAAAGTGCGGTATTTAATTCCTTATAGGCAGAATCAAGCAATCCTTGCTGTGCATATGCTTTGCCCAGTGCATAATGGGCGGTTGAATTAGAGGAGCGCAGTTTAATTGCTTGTTGAAAATCAGTGATTGCTGAGGCCGTGTCTCCTTGTTGCATTTCAATTAAACCGCGATTGACAAAGGCCATGCCATATTTAGGATCTTCAGTGATCGCTTTTGAAAAATTGTCTTTTGCTTCAGTAAGATTGCCTTGTTCTTTCTGTACCAGACCAAGCACAGTTAAAGCCTCAGGCATATTGGGATCAAGATTAAGAGCTGTTTTACATTCTGATTCAGCATCAGTGAAAATACCTGTTCTTTGCTGAATAACAGTCATGGAGGAAGACTGCAGTCTGTTCACTTTGGTGAAAGCAAGACCGACATGAGCAAGCGGATCATTAGGATTAATTGTTAAAGCCTTATTGAATTGTTCTTCAGCGCCATCAAGTTTAAATTGCAGAGCAAGGGCAAAACCCTCGCCAGACAATGCGGGCAAATCCTTGGAGTTATGGTTAAGAGCGTCATGAAAAACAGCTGCTGCTTGAGAATATTGTCCATTTAAAAGTAATTTTTCTCCACGAGCAATTTCAGCGCTAACAGTGCCTTTAAAAATATTTGAGTCAACAAAAGGTGATTGTGCGGTTCTCTTGGCAACGGTGGCGTTAGATTTAACGGCAAAGTCGCTGAGTTCCCAGAGTGATGGAGGAGACCATAACCAGAGATGTCGCTGTCAGAATGCTTGCAAAGAGTAGCATTGTTTATTCATGGTCGAAATTCCTCATGGGGATCATTGCAAATCGTTAGCTTAGCACAAGACAATTTAAAGCTTTAGCTTGGAGCCAAATATAAAACTCACCAAAGAAAATATGGTCGATAACCAAAAAATGTTTAGTAAAATACTAAGTGGATTATATAAACAGCTTTCACCGGGTGGAGTAAACATGCAGCACACTAAGGAGTCCATCACTCCAATTTTTTTGCCTATGCTTTACGGTAATGTAGTTCTGTAATTGAAGTACCAGCCCTAGCGAGCAAGAAGACATTCCATTTATTACGTATGCCGGTATTTTTTGTCACGGATAGAAATCTTGTGCGTGGATAAAAAACATCCCGATGCGTTGACATTTGGTCCGCATCGCAAATATATTTTTGATTGTAAGCACGATTCATTTATGGGTACGGCTTATTGCGTGATGGAAAATATTGAAGACAAAAAGCTAAGTCAAAGACTCGTCAAGATCTTGGCTGGACGCAAGCTGAAGATAAGGACAAAGAAGGTGACTTATAAAGCCAAATTGATCACCTCGGACAGTTTTGATAGTATCGAGAATCAGTTCTATGACAGGTCCATGAAAAGGCGCTTCTAACAGACGATAAAAACATTTTTGTTTTTGCTCATGGATATAAAAATTCTTTTGCATCCGCTATGCACACAGCCGCGCGATTCGGCTTATCATTCTGAAAGGCCGATTGATTTTTTATTCCTGGCCGTCTGTTTGTGCTTTTCGCTCTTATACCTCCGACGAAAACAACGTCGAATGGAGTCAGGAACATTTCAATGATGTGGTCACTCATCTAGAAACACTCTGTACAAAAGATCCAATAGTTAAAGTAAGGTATTTTGCTCATAGCATGGGCACCAGACTTTTGGTGCGCGCCAGCCCCTTATTGAGAGAAAAAAGCTATGTCCTTGAAGCAACCCTCGTTTGTCCGGATATTGACGGGGGTTTAGTGCAGCATTACGCCACGCGTTATCTGAGTGCTAAAGGCACTGCCACTATACGTGTTTATATGTCTCGTGATGATAAGTGTCTAGCCATATCTCAACTTTTACATGGCGGATATTGTCGTTTCGGAGAATGTGCCGAGTCGTTATCTGGATTTGCTATGCAAGCCTTGGGTGTGAAAGATAACGGCGGTGCTGATCAGGACAAGGATGCCAGCGAGAAATTTGCCGAAGTATTGAAAGCGACTGAAAAACGTATGCAAACAATTGATTTCACAGCAATTGATAGCGGCATTTTGGGTCACAAAATACCAGCAGCACTCATTTGTAGTATGTCTTTCACTAATCAACCCTGTCCTGGACTGAAATTAGTACCGGAAGACTCAGGGACAACGGAGCAAGCTTAGCCATTTTTTCAGCAGAGCAACCAAACTGGCTGCAAAAAACGCAACCAATGAAATTTCAATTAAAGGGACTTGTTTGCGCGTCGTGCCAGACGATACCAAACATCAAAAACAATTGGCAAAAGCACTTGATTCACATTAAGTATTGAGAGGTACTATGTTTCGTATTCGCACAAGTCGACTGACTTTACTCGTTCTATTAGTTTTTAATTTATGCTCCATTTTGGCACCGGCATCAGCCGAAACTAAAAATACAGTCAACTGGCTGATTGTCCCTGTTTTCTTTGCCACCAATCGGGTTTCTGCTGGGGACAATTGTCCTATTGATTATTTACAAGCACAAAATGAAAAAGGGCTATCCTTTGGTGTCAAAAACATAGCCTGTCCGGTACCAGTGAACTCGCCACTTAGCGAAGATATGCAAAATAAAATGTTGTGGCAGCAGATTCATATCAAAGTTAAAAACGAAAAAAACTTGCCGGAATTGCAGCAGAAAATTACTGTATATGCGCAAAAATCGGCAATTAAAGATAAGCGCTTAGATCGCAATGAGATAGTGCCTGCCTTTGCCGATTATATGAAACAAACAGGCAGTAAAGAAAGCGTCCTTTTTGTGCATGGCTGTTGTGTCGATTTTAATACTGCCATGCAGCGAGCCGCCATGCTCTCTGCACATATGCAAGCTCCTGTTTTGGTTTACGACTGGGTTTCACCTAAAGGTTTTAGAAATTATTTGCAAAATGGCACCCGCGCCGAGCAAACCATGGATCATTTCTGCCAATTTCTCGCCAAGGTCGAAAAAATAACCGACCCAAGCCATGTCACTCTGGTTGGTCACAGTATGGGTAATCAATTTGTTGATCAGTCTATGCTGCGAAGATACGGGCAAAATGTGGACAAATCATCGGTACCACAATTCAAAGAAATCATATTAGCTAACGCTGATGTTGATGCTCAATCGTTTATCAACCATGTTAGCGACGTTGCCGCTAATGCGAAAATAACCCGCATTTACGTTTCCAGCAAAGACCCAAGACTAAATACTTCTTCCTGGGTTCATGGTGGCTTCTGTAGATTGGGCGAACCAGGAATATTAATTACAAAGCTGGCTGGAATTGATCACGTTGAGGTTATAGATACTACTGCGGCCAACAGCGGTCATGAACTTTTATACTGGCTCGTTGCGAACATGCACAGATATGGCAATATTGGCCCTGTGAAAGAATTTGATCTCAAGCAAGTAGCACCAGGCTATTTAGCACTGGATAAACTGACAGCGCCTAAAGAAGAAACAGCTGAAAAACCCAATCGGTTATAAGTTTTCCGGCTGTCACCGTTTTGCCACAATAATTTAGTAAGCTCTTCGCCATAGCACAACTAGGGCGAGGATCACATCATGCCAGAAAATATTGACCTGGGCGCTAAAATAGCCAAAGAAATTCGCGAAAAAATTGAAGACACTTCCAAATTAGTTGAAGAGACGTTCCACAACGTTTCACCGCTTAACTGCGATCAGTCTGTAATCGCGGCAAGCCACAGTCATAAATTACTTAAAGAAGCAAGAGAAGCTCTCAGACATAACGATAAAGAAGAAGCTGCCCATAAGCTTCGGCGTGAAGTTGATTTCTGCAACAAGTTACCTGAAATAACAGGTAGTGTCTATGAAAAAACCGGGAAAGCAGGACTTAAAGCCCTATCCGATCAAAAGTCATCTCTAGAAATTATTCGAGCAATGGAAGGCACCTGGAAAAACAATTGGGCCGAAGATCCTAAAGCGCTTTGGGAACGCTTCTAATTTTTGCCGCCCTTAGAACAAGGGCGTATATTGTCATATAACTAAATATGAGTTATAATATAACATGTATAAATTAGAGATTAAACGTCAAGTGGCAAGTAAACTAAAATCATTACCCCGCAATGAACGAATACGCATAACTGATAAGATAGATCAATTGGCTGTGAACCCTGACGATCCAGTGCTTGATACAAAGAAATTAGAAGGTTCAAAATTATACAGATTGAGGGTGGGTTCCTGGAGAATTATATATTCCCGCCAGGATAGCGTAAGAATCATCTCAATTGAAAGGACAGGACCAAGGGGAGATGCCTACAAATGAATCTACAAACCATTAAGTCAATAAACGGAAGACTGGAATATATACTTCTGCCAGTTATGGTGTATCGTTCTATGCAAACACAAATTGATAGACAAGTAAAAAAAGTCGAGCAAGTATCTAAAGAAGATGACTACATCCCATTTGATCCAGCCGATTATGTTGATAACCCAGTAGCGTTAGCACGTATTAGTGCACATATGCGGCAAACTGAATTAGCAAAAAAAATGGGTGTTTCTCAGGCTTATATAAGTAAAATCGAAAGCCAAATACGAGTTTCTCCAAAAGTGCTCACACGCGTACACAAAGCTTTGAAAAAAACTAAATGACTGGACCATTTTGGAAACTGTGCCGAAAATGATGTTTGGTCAAACACATCCAAGACCTGATTCTAGACTGAAAATATCTCGATAAAAATTCAAACAGTGCCGAAAACGACCATTTTCGGTACTCTTATTTAAGTAGTTTATGCTTCGTCAATGTCCAAACGTAATTAAGCACAACGAAATCAATGACGAAAGCCCCTAAACTAGTAGAGTCAAATGTTTTTGGACCCATAAAATAACCTGTTATAAGATAAAGCAATCTTAGAGCAAATAAACCAACAAAAAATATAAGGGCTTCTTTCCGAGCAAAAATTAGTAAAATAGGTCCAGCTAAACCAAACAGTATTGGTAGTATTATCTTAACCAACTCAAAGAATTGAACTTGGTTTTTAGTCGCAACGCAAACTGTTGCATAAGCCAAGAGCAGAGCCGGGATCACATATAGAATAAAGATTATCCAGGCCCAACGCGGGCGTTTTATTATTCTTTCGGCATTAGAATCATGCTTCGTTTCCATTATTTGATTATACATAGCTCTAGCTTACGATGGACATAAAACCTGTGGTTATTGCCAACCAGATAATCCATATTTATTTATTGCTAGTCTTTGCCTTTCATGAACCGACCGTCAGATAACGTACATTATGTTTCGTTGCAGAAAATTTGCCAAGCGATGATCTTGGTTCCATGTCATCGTTTTGCCACAAATATTTGATAAGTTTCTGCTCGATTCTTAAACTAGTTGATTTTAAATAGCTTGATGGTTAAGACACCCTGAGGTACAATAACCCTATGCTCTCAAAAGCCGTTCTCTGGGAAAGGTTTAAAAAGGAGTATGCTGACGGAACTTTTGTGGAATTAGTTATCTGGCTGGTTCCTATTTCAAAAGATCATCCACACGGTTTAAAATATCGTCTCCATTTCGGTGATAGCGCTGGGAATTTTTTCTTGCGCTATGACAACAAAAAAGGCAAAGGCGATCACCGTCACATAGATACACAAGAAGAATCATATGTGTTCGTAACTCCTGAAAAATTACTCGAAGATTTTTGGAATGATGTTGCAATTTATAGGAAAAGAATAAAGTGAAAAAGCAGAAGAATCAACAACTTGTCATAGCTATAAGATCCGATGCCGATCTGTCAAAAGAATTCTTAAGAGCATGGAAGACCGCTGAAAAGCGAAGGACTAGCAAAGATCTTCGCACGCATCTATACTTCGATAGTTTAGATACATTATGGAGAAAACTCACCCCCAGACGGACCGAATTATTGCAGGCTCTGCGACAGAAAGGTCCGCTTAGTATCAGAAAACTAGCCGCCTACTTAGACCGAGACTACAAAAACGTTCGCATTGATATTAAAGAATTAAGCAGTACTGATTTAATTAAAAAAACTGAAAACGATCTTTTTATGGTTCCTTGGGATTCTATAGATTTACAAATTCCTCTTGCAATCGCATCATGAGCTAAAACTTGCTATTATTAGCTGGTTGAAAGCGCGTGTAATCATAAATGACTGCTAAATACGATGTTATTGTCATAGGCGGCGGGCATGCCGGCATTGAAGCGGCGCATGCTGCTGCTAAGCTTGGCTGTGAAACTTTGCTCCTGGCAGTGAATTTAGACACAATTGGCGCTATGCCTTGCAATCCAGCCGTTGGTGGTCCGGGCAAATCACATTTAGTGAAAGAAGTAGATGCTCTTGGGCGGTGTAATGGGCATTGCTGCTGATGCTACTTATTTGCAAATTCGGACTTTAAATATGAGCCGCGGTCCAGCTGTGCAATCTTTGCGTGCCCAATCAGATAAGCGCGAATATAGTGTTTTCATGAAACAGTTTGTAGAATCGTTGCCCAAGCTGACTTTGCGTCAGGGCATGGTCAAAAAAATATTGACTGAAAATAATCGTGTTAGTGGAGTTGAACTGGCTTTTGGTGATCAAATTGCGGCGCGCGCTGTTGTTCTGAGTGCTGGCACATTTCTTGGAAGGCACAATCTGGATTGGTCAAGAAACAATGCCCGCTGGACGCGCTGGTGAGTTTCCCTCTATAGGCTTATCAGCAATGCTTAAAGCAATGGGCTTTGAATTAGGGCGGCTTAAAACCGGCACACCGCCACGGCTGGATGGCAGAACAATTGATTACAGCCAGCTGGCCGTAGTGCCAGGGGACGAAAAATTGCAATTTTTCTCCTTTCTCGACAACCGTCCGCAACTACCACAAATACCATGCCATCAAACCCGCACCACACCTGCAACTCATGAAATAATCAGGCAAAATTTGCATCTTTCGCCCATGTATTCAGGCTTAATTCATGGGGTGGGACCGCGTTATTGCCCCTCAATTGAAGATAAAATTGTCCGTTTTGCCGAAAGAGAAAGCCATGGCTTGTTTTTGGAGCCGGAAGGACGCTCCACTTATGAAGTTTATTTACAGGGGTGCTCGACCAGCCTGCCTGTAAGCGTGCAAAAGCAAATTATTAAATCGATGCCCGGTCTAGAAGAAACAGTAATGATTCGTCCTGCCTATGCGGTCGAATATGATTATCTGCCGGCTATTCAGTTTGACCATGCCTTAATGTCCAAAGAATTGCCCGGTTTTTTTGCCGCCGGGCAAATGCTGGGCACAAGCGGCTATGAAGAAGCGGCTGCCCAGGGCATTATGGCCGGCATCAATGCTGCTTTATATGTCTTTAGAGCGAGCACCCTTTACTTTGCCGCGCTCATCCAGCTATTTAGCCACTTTAGTAGATGATCTGGTCAGCAAAGAAATTCATGAACCATATCGCATGATGACTTCTCGCTCTGAATACCGCCTGCTTTTGCGGCAAGATAATGCCGACACTCGCCTGACAGAAGCTGGCAGAGTAGTGGGACTGGTTGATGACCATCGCTGGCGGCTTTTTAATGAAAAATATCAGTCCATTAAAAATGAGCACCAGCGCCTCAAAACCACCCGCATAGCCCCAAACCCTCAATGGCAGGAGACCCTTGCACCCTATGAAGAAGAGCTTAAACAGATAGTCACTCTGGAAGAGCTTTTGCGCCGTCCACGCCTGCCTTATTCTGTGATTGAAACTATGCTTCCTGCCTCAGACAATCAGCCTTTTGCCTGGGCACAGGAGTTGGAAACTGAAATTAAATATGCCGGCTATATAGAACGGCAAAAAACATCAAGTACAGCAGATGGAAAAGCTTGATGAGCTGCGCCTGCCGCCAGACATTTGTTATCAGTCATTGCTTAATTTATCTAAAGAAGCACGCGAAAAACTTAGCGCGTATTAAACCTGAAACAGTAGGCCAGGCGGGCACGAATTGCCGGTGTCAGCCCTGCCGATATATCTGTGCTTTTAGTCTGCCTGGAGGTAAACCGCCGCCAAAAAAATGTTCAAAACCAAGCATCCGCCGCCAATGTAGGAGCGGGGCTTGCTCCGCCCGCGTTATCGGCAAATCTCCAAAGTGAAAAACAAACAGCTCTTGTAAACTAGGCTTGGGCTTAATTCGTCGAAATCATATGCTAATCCCGCTTCCGGGGGATTACAGAAGGCCGTCACGTGGCAGGTTATTAAATGACTGGCATGAGGTTAATAATAGTCCGTGTCATTGGACAATCGAAAAGTCAAACAAACAATATTAAACCAGAGCACAGATTTCTTAATTGGCGAATTGCTTCTCAAAGCTGGTGTTATTAAACAAAATCAGTTGGATGAAGCATTGAAACTGGCAGGGAATAAGCATATGCAGCTCGGGCAAATGCTTATAATGGCTCGCCATATCACTCCGCGAGACTTGCAAGCCGCCATAGATGCTCAATCAGCGCTGCGTGACCGTGTCATGGAGATGAATGATGCTCTGCGTGCCCTCAGCTTTGCCCATCGCCAGGGCATCAGTTTTAACGAAGCTCACCAGAAACAAAGCCAGGAACAGGCTGCAATTGATATATCTACAACTAACCGATTGGGAGAATTGTTGACCACAGCCAATTTGATTAGTACTGAGCAACTGGCTCATGCCATGCAACGAAGTATGGCTACAGGCTTACCCTTAGGAAGAATGCTTGTTCTTAATGGTGTCATCAATGAGACTATGCTGTCCTCAGCGCTTGAAATACAAATTCGGATTCGAGACGGAACATTGACTCGCGCAGAAGCCTTGTCCTGCTTGCAAGAAATGGGTGGGGCCAAGGTAGTTGATCAGTCAGGCGTTGCCAGGCTGCATGGGTCCGCACCAGGCCAGGATAAAATTAAGCAACCCAGAAAACGTGGCATCCGGTTGGGTGAACTCCTTGTCCTTGCTGGCATTCTCAGTGAAATGGATGTGATGAATGCTTTGGAATTCAGCCTAGTGAAAGAACTGCAACTGGGGCAGGTGTTGATTGATCATGGCTACATAACTCAAGAATTATGTGAAGCAGCACTAAAATTACAATCACTGATTGACAGCGGCAACCTGGACTGCGAGCAAGCAGCTCAGTCTTTGAAAAGCGTGCACAGTGGCAATTTAAGTCTTCTTCAAGCTATGGAGAAATTTACCAGCGCCACAAATGAAGGCACCTATATCGATTTGCAGAATTTACTTACCGAATCGCAATTATTGAGTAAAGAAGAGATTCAGGCAGCTATGGAATTGGCAGTATCTAATCCACGCCTGATGACAAGAATTCTTGCTATGACCGGTTATCTGGATGAAACGCGCTCTGAGGTTATTCTCACCTGCTATGATGCGCTAATCAAAAGCAAGTTAAGCTGGCAAGACGCTATTAATATGCTCACTTATTGCCAGCAGTGTTTGAAAGAAGGTCCGGTACCTGTAGATGAGCTGCTCAAACGGCTCAATTTGACAAAACCAGTGGATCACGATACCAAATCCCTCGTGCAAAATATTTCGCCAGTTGAGACTCCAGTCCCTCCAGTTTCACAGACCGCACCGGCAGAATCAAAACGGCATACCGGTAAAACAACTGCCGGCATGCCGGCTCTCAATCAATTGCAGGTAGAAAGCAATTTATTACAACCGACAGGTGGGACAACTAAAGAATTTACAAGAGAGCCGGCAGCCGCACAACCAGTTTCTCAATCCGGCAAAGAAACCCACACCGGCAAAACAACCACCAACATGCCGGCTCTCAATCCACCGATGATAGGAACTGATTTATTACAACCAAATATGACACCATCAACAACAGCTCAATCAGCACCAACAAAGCTTCCTGCAACTAGACAATCTATTAGCCTTAAAGGGTTGCTTACTAGCCAGGAATTGCCGGCAATAAAAAATATGCCCGATCAAGATCTTCCTGGCAAACCTGCTCCACCTGATGCTCCAGCTGCAACAAGCTCCGCCAACACACAGAAATTGCCGGATACAAGGACAGACAATAACAAAGAAGGGCTCATGCTATCGGAACAGGAAAAAAAGTTGATTCAAGCAGCCTCATCATTAACTGCCAGCCCGGAAGATATTATGGCAGCCATGCATCTGGCAATAAAGAAAGAAAAGAGTATAGAATCACCACCTGACGACAAGACATAGGTAATTTCTATTTTAAAGGCAGAAAGATACTAAATGTGGTACCAATATCGATCGTGCTTTGCACATCCACCCGTCCTCGGTGCGCTTCCACAATTGCTTTAACTATGGAGAGCCCCAATCCAGACCCTCCAGCATCCCGGGATCGTGATTGGTCTACACGATAAAAGCGATCGAATATGCGTGACAATGAGTCAGGCGGTATACCTATACCAGTATCAGATATCGTAAGCTTGGCCTGCCTGGCATAATTTTCCAGCGATATCTTCACGGACCCACCTTTATCCGTATATTTAAGAGCATTTTGCAAGAGGTTAGTAATGAGGCGCTTCAGAGCTTCGCTATCTCCGTGGACTTGCAGAGATTCTATTGGTTCTGCTTTAAGCTCCACTGTTTTGGTCTTGAATAATTCACTAAAATCAGCTATCACACCACGGGTAATGGCACCAAAATCCAGCCAGGACTTTTGCCTTGACACAAGCGGATTCTCCATTCTAGCTAGAAGTGTCAGATCACCGACCAGCCTGCTCATGCGCTCAATGGAACGTGCGATAACCGCCAGACTATTTTTTGTGTCTTTATTTATTGATAAATCTGATTCTATTGACTCGGTGTTGGCAAGAATGATGCTGATGGGTGTGCCTAATTCATGGCTGGCATCAGCCATAAAACGTTGCAGTACAGCAAAACCTTTCTCTACCGGGCGAGCCGCTATGCTGGAGAACAGATAGCCGGCCAATCCGAAGCCAACAAAAAGAAAAGGAGCAATCCATGCCATTGTCATGCCAAACTGGCTAATGGCACCGTCAACATTTTTCAAAGCAAGCTCAAGTTGCAGATAACCTATTATTTGTTTATCGTCTCGCAAAGGAACTGCATGAACACGAATATGATAGTTTTCTTCTCGTATATCTTTCTTTTCATGCCTGTGTCTTGCAAACAATTCAGGCACACCTGGTGGTCCATGGGATTCAATCAATTTTCCATCGGGATCATACAATTGAATGATCGGCAAATATCTATATGGTCCGCTGCGAACCATTTTTGCCCATTCTTCCAGGCTGGGATGTCCTTTTCGATGCTAATTGCCGGTTCTAACTCGTCGGCAAGCGCACTCAGTTCATCGTCAACCAGCCTGATCATGGCAGTTCTAAAAATCCAGCAGCCAAACAACGCCGAGACAGTGTAAACCACCATGGTCAACAACACAAACCAGGAAGTTAGTTGCCAGCGTAGATTCCTGAACATTACCTATTCATCTTCTAGTTTGTAGCCAACACCATGAATGGTGCGGAGAACTACATCACCATTATCACCTAATTTTTTGCGCAAGAGTTTTATATAAGTTCTTATTGTGTCCGGACAGGCAGTGCTGTCAGAAGACCAGACACGGTCAAGCAATGCTTCAGCGCTAAATACCTGATTGCGATGGCGCATAAAAAATTCAAGCAAACTGTATTCCTTAGGCACCAGATGTATTTCTTTATCGGCCACGATAACCTTATGCGATCGAGTGTCAACACTAATATGTCCACACTTTAGCACTGGATCACTTGACTGCATATGTCTTCTCAGCAGTGCTCTTACGCGTGCAGATAATTCTTTAAGATGAAATGGTTTGGTTAAATAATCATCAGCCCCGGCATCCAATCCCGTTTCTTTGTCTTCAACTTGCACTCTGGCCGTAAGCATAAGAATAGGTGTGGTTCCACCTGTCTGGCGAAATGATCGGCACACCTCCATGCCATTTACTCCTGGTATCATCCAGTCAAGAATAATCAAATCAAATTTATAAAGACGCAATTTTTCAAGAGCATCCCGACCGTTATCCGACAATTCAACCAGATACTGTTCTTTCAGCAGCCAGTCTCTGACCGGGGCAGCCAGATCAAGCTCATCTTCAACTAATAAGTATTTTAGCCATTATCTTTTCTTATTATATTACTTCTTGTCATTGCTACTTCACAAATTCCCCACAAAATCTCATTACTATGACAATAGTAAGTCTAATTAAGCCACAAAACGACAAGGAGATTTGATCATGAATAGAAAACAGATTGCAGCCACCTGCCTGAGTATATCCACTCTAGCAGCAATGGGCCTGCCAGCGCTGGCTTTAAAGTCCACACCCAGTTCCGACAAAAAACTGGCTGTGAAAGCCGGCAAAATTAAATGCGCCAAGATAAAACAAAGCAGGATGTATAAAAAGCAAAGTAGTGCCTGTTAAAAAATAGCGCCGCTGGATCATTGTAAATCTAAAAGCGGGTGGACACAATCCATCCGCATTTTAATTAACAATGGGATTTTGATTGCTCTGTGTTTATCTTTTTCCGGCGTTGATTCTTTCATCTCCGGTATAAGGGCATCGCCATTACCACTAGATCGAGCACTGACTATTTTAGGCGCATCGGATTTGCCGGTTAAATTGCCAATTACTTCTTCCGAAAAGACAAGCAAAGGCGGATTTTTAGTGACCAGCGCATAACGATAATTGTCCAAGGCCAGTTCACTTTCTTGAGTTAAAACTTTTAAGCGACTTTGAATTCGTTTATCCAGCAATAACTCACGTTCAACCTTATTTAATTCTGTGCCGCCGGTACTCACTTTATAACCTACTTCCACGGCGGCAGCACCTACGCTGGGGATAATACCGGGAGCAAATATAGCTATGGCGTCTAAAGTGCCTTGAATAACACCTGATGAATACTGAAATGCTTTATTCGGATGAGCATATTTATATACTCTTTGTGTGACTTTAGTAATAACCGGATCTCTTTCAACTGCAGCTTTCAGCACTTCTTCAAGCTTTTTGGAGCGCTCCATAGTCGTCCAGGGGTCTGAGCAAAATTAGCATAAGTAACCGGCATATTATTTAACCATTGCGTCAGAGCTTTCACAGCCCGCCTGCTTTCTTCTTCGCCAACCAGTACTGCCAGTGCTTCCTTGCCGGCAGCAATCGACTTAGTGCCACGTTCAGTTTCACTATTGCCAATTCCTTCAGC
The DNA here is from genome assembly GCA_963847765.1 of Candidatus Melainabacteria bacterium. Taxonomy (GTDB): domain Bacteria; phylum Cyanobacteriota; class Vampirovibrionia; order Obscuribacterales; family Obscuribacteraceae; genus CAWKBA01. The sequence goes on from CAWKBA010000005.1 coordinate 416,456, forward strand.
TATTTCCATCAAGCTGGAAACAACTTGAAAATGAATCTGATCAATATATTTTTGGCGTACATATTCTGCCCAGGCATTATTGCGAATTTTATAATCGGGTTTATCGGAATCAATAATCAATCTGCCGGCACGGACGGAAGGATCAATGCCTTGATATTCAATAAAATTGTTTAAGCTGTCTTTAGTGATGGCAATTGTTTTATGTGTAAGGTTGTTTTGACGCTTAACTTGTTTGTCTAGTTTTTGGCCTTCCGGTGAATTTTCAAAATGTGTGTCAACTAGATAATTAATTATGCGATCAACATTAAATGGACCATCCCAGGCTGAAACTCCACCAGTAATCAAATTACCATTTTTACTTATACTTACTGTCGGATCTATAGCATCGGCGCTAGCAATCAGATTTTGCCCCGACACTAGCGGCGGTGCTATCGTCAAAACTGCATATTCTTTCGGCTTAAACAAAGCCAGATCATTACCTTTTGCAGTCGGTACAGTCGCAGCCATCTTCTGTGTATTCACCGCAGAAACAGCAGCTAATTGTCCTTGAAAAGGTAACGACCATTTCTGGACTAATTGCACAGATCTCTTTTTGTCCGTCGAGATATCTGCATTTGCTGCTGCCGGTATAATAACAGGCAAAAAAGAAACACCAGCAACCAGTAGAAAGCTAATCTTCAATCCAACTTTTCCTCAGGTCCTATATCTTTGCAATCTTCCAGTGTACATTCAAGCTGCCGTTTTGTCTGCATCCAGCTTAACTCTCTCTTTGCCATATAAAACTTAAAGATTTCCTATTTTTGCTGACAATAATTATCTAGCTCAAATACCGCCCCGGGCATATACTGTGCTTATAGATCTGCTAGCCAAGAGGTGGGGCTATTATGGAATTAACCGGCAAGAAAGTGCTTATTATTGCAGGACCAGATTTTGAAGACCGCGAGCTTTTTTATCCACTGTATCGCCTGCAAGAAGCCGGCGCCACAGTAAAAGTGGCAGGTTTGGGCGAAAAAACTTACAAGGGCAAATATGGCGTACCCGTGGAAGTTGACGGCAGCGCTCAAGATTTTGTCAAAGAGACCTGGCATGCCGTGATTATTCCCGGCGGCTGGGCTCCCGACAAAATTCGAGCTGACCAGGCCGCCCTGGAAATAATACGCAAAGCCGTAAAGAATACCAATGTTGTTGCCGCCATCTGTCACGGCGGCTGGGTACTTGCCTCGGCTGATGTGGTCCGTGGTAAAACAGTCACTAGTTTTATCAATATAAAAGATGATTTAATTCACGCTGGCGCTCAGTGGGTAGATAAAGAAGTAGTTGTGGACGCCGGCCTGGTTACCGCCCGCAAACCTGCTGATTTACCAGCCTTTTGCCGTGAAATAATCAAACTTCTAAGCTCAGTCAAAGTAACTGCTTAATTAAGCAAAGCTAGAATCTTATTCTTCCAGCTTAAAATGTCTTCTGGCTTGTGCAATTTATTTTCTGGAAAAAGGAAATTGACTTTATTATCCAGATGATGAGATCTGAGAAGTCTTAAGATATCTTCTTGTTCCTGCCTGTCTGCAAGCAAAAAAGCAAATGGTATTGCAGACAATTCAGGTTCATTGCGGGTTTCATAAAAGAAACTAAGCCCATCGCCATCAATTAATTGCTGTTCACAAATAATCAAATCAGGCTGATTTTTCCGGGCCAGGAATACTGCCAACGCCAGTGAAATAGCACTGATAATGAGAACATCTTCTCGATCAAAAGCAGCTCTCAGTGGTTGAAAAGAAGTCATGTCTTTGCCCGCAAAGAGCAATTTCAAAGTCATTTTTGCTTTAACCAGCTTCAGGACAAGGGATTAAATTAATAGCATGAGATAATTATGCAGTAATTTAAAGCCCCGCAAGCAATCATGGGAAAGAACGAAAGTTTCAAAGAACTAGTTGAAGAATTAAGAAAAGAGCGGGGCACAGTCAAAAATGAACTTGCCCGCCAGTCTCAGCTGTTGAAACAAGTGCGTGAACTTGAACAAGCCTGGGCAGCTGCCAGTCAAAAGATCGATAAAGCAGTAATGCGCGGAGAAGAGTTAGACAGGCTGGCTTTGCTTGATCCATTGACCAATTTATACAACCACCGCACATTTGTAAAAGAATTAAAAGCTGAATTGAACAGGTCCCGCCGCTACCAGCATTCGGTCGCTGCATGCATGATCAGTATTGATAATTTTGCAGAACTGAGTGACCAATATGGACCACTCACAGCCGATGCCATTTTAAAGATCATCGGCAATGCGATACAGAACAGCATCCGTGAAGTAGACATTTGCGGACGTTACGACAAGCATCAATTCATTATTGCCCTTTCTAAATCCGGCATTTCCGGTGGGTCCATAGTAGCTGAGCGCATCAGACAACGTATTGGTGCTCAAGCAATAAGCTACAATTGGGAAAGTTTTTCACTTACTGCCAGTTTCGGTGTAGCAGCCTATCCTGAACAGGCAAGTGCCTGGGATGAATTAATTGCTCACGCTATAGATGCCATGGGGCATGCCACCACCCGTGGTGGCGACCGCGTCCTGGCTGTTTAATAAAAACTTACACTTCCAAAAGCGGTAGTACATGTTCTTCTTGGCGCCAGCGCTTGAATAGAGCATTGTCAAAACCAAATTGATCTAGAACTCGCCCGACAACAAAATCAATTTGATCCGAAATTGTTTTTGGCTTGTGGTAAAAACCAGGCGAGGCACAACTGACTATACCGCCTGCTTCTGATAAAGCCAGCATGTTTTTCAGTTGTATATGACCAAAAGGCATTTCTCTCATTACTATCATCAGCTGGCGTTTTTCCTTCAAGCAGACTGCAGCGGCGCGATGAATAAGATTTTCTGTTAAGCCATTAGCTATTGCACCTAACGTACCCAGACTGCAAGGCACAACAGCCATACCCATAGTTTTATAAGAGCCGCTGGCAATGCTGGCTCCATAATCAGTCAGGCTATGCACCGTCAGCGGTGCCGAGGCAGGTAGATTTAAATGCTCAAGCATTTCTAGTTTTAGTGCATTACCAAAAAGCAATCCGTTTTCTTCTTGCATGACACGCAAAGCGGCGTGCGAAACAACAAGCTCAACCGGTTGAGCTTGCATCAGTAAATACTGCAACAAACGCAAACCATAAATAGAGCCACTGGCCCCGGTAATAGCTAAAACAAAAGGACTTTTATCTGCGGCATTGTTCATTAGAAATTACTATCCTGCTGTTTTACCGGATTAGATTGAATTGTACGTGGTCCAGATATATTACCAAATGGAATCTGATTAGATGGCGGCGGGGCTTGCGTTGGCATTGACGACTCTTGCGATTGCAATGGTTTAATACCTAAAGCCGATGCTTCACCAGACGAAGAAGATATCCCCATTTTGAACGGTGCCTCCAGGCGAACAGTTAAAGGTGAACCGGAATAAATATAAAGCTCACGATTTTTTTTCACGAGTGAGCGAATGGCGGCATGATTGCCGCTATCCATACCATGTTCACGCCCCATAATAGGATCGCTCAATAATTCCTCTTTTGTCACCACTGACGATGAATGGGACGAATGCGGCGCCACCAACTTAAAGCCTGATTGTGTGCCTGTGTAACCAATACCGGAGCCTAAAGTAGGATTTCTAGGCGTCCCTCCATAGCCTCCATAAGAATTCATGACCACTGCTTCTTCACCAACTATAGAAGCCACCATTGGGAAAGTCATGCCATCAGGCATTTTCAGCGCCGTTATTTGCACCCTTAACTCGCCCGGTGGCTTTGCCTTCTTTTGATGAGGCACTTTAGTCACCGGCACTTTATTGGCGGGCACTGCCTGTACAACTTCTCCAATCACCTGGGCACCGACTGGAATAAGCACATCAGATCCATTCGCCAGCACTGGACTAGATAGACTTATAGTAAAGCGCTCACCTTGTTTGCTTACAGAAGAACCAATTGTACTTTCAATTCGCCCTTCAAAAGTTGTGCCGGCCGGAATTACCACTATCTTGCCGGAAAGAGATTCCTCAACCTGGTAGTATGGACTGACGCCCGGCTGCGCAAAAGCCGGTGGCATAAAGATGGTTAATACAATAAGCGCTGCCAATTTTTTAATCATTTAAATACTTGCTCAACCGTTCAATCATTATGCGTGAGACAATTTTTTTGCCAAACCAGTAGGCCAAAGCCATGCTCAGCGGGAAACCAATTACTCGTAATACCGGAGGCAAAAAAGTATAGACCTGACACCAGATTAAGCTAACTCCACCCAAAGCAACAATCCAGCTATATTTGGTAATTAATTCTTCTTGTTCAATACGAGACATTCTTTGAAAATAAGTGCCTAGCACGCGTAAATAATTGTCCCATAATTTTTGCACAACGCCGACTGTATCCTTCCAGATTTTGCTTTCTGTCAGCTTATTGCCTTTTTTTATAATAGTCATATATCTTCCTTTATTTGCCCTTGCTCTGGCTGACGCGTTTTTGTAGTCTGTCTATATTATCTTCCACTTCCGGGCGCAATTTGTCGCCATCATCCGCTGCTTCAAGAAAACAAACACCATTGGCAATTGCCAGCTCAGGATTAGCTGCCCTTGACTTGCTGAAAATTGAATAGAGTCCATAATAAGCACTGGGATATTGAGGATCGGCAATCAGGGCTTGCTTGTAATGATCTATGGCCACATCGGGCATTGTTCTAGTGGCATTACCTAATTTAGTCTGCCTGGCAGCTTCATTACGCTGGGTGACAATTTTGCTTATACCCTGTTCTGCCCTGGGAGTTACTTCAGGAATTTCTTTGGCATATTCATATGCTTGTTGAGCTGCCGTTAAATCACCATCATTATATGCTTGTTCACCCAGGGTTAAAAGGCTATAGGGATCATCCTTATGATTATTGATAACACTGGTAAAATGCCGGCGTGCATCACGGAAATGATTTTTAGCCAGAGACTTTTCTGCTTCCGATAACTCTATATTTTCTTGCAAACTTTTGGCGCCGCTCTTAATTACCTGAGCACGAACCGATTTTTCGGTGACAACATTCTGCAATTGTTCCATAAGCTGCTGCCAATCGGGTGGATATTGTCCGTCTCGTCTGGCCTTACGAAAATAAACACGTGACAGCCCAAGTAAACCCTGAGCATCATCCGGGTTAGCCCCCAAAATTGTTCGATATTCAGCTTCGGCAACATCTAATTTATCCTGTCGTAAAGCCAGCTCAGCCAATTGATTGCGCAAAGGTTCATCATTAGGCAATATTTCCAGAGCATTATGCATTTGGGCTATAGCCAATTCCCCATCCCCACGCAAAGTATAATATTCAGCCAACCGGCGGTAAGGATTGGGATTGTGCGGATCGCGCCTAATTGCTTCCTGCCAGGCAGCCAGCGCTGCTGGCCCGTCTCCTTGCTTATGATAAACATCCCCCTCAATCATATACCAATCCGGACCACGAGCAGTCTCCGGAATACTTTGTAATTGCATATAAGCATCTTCATTCTTTCCTTTCTGAGTTAAAATGAATGCCTTCTGTATAATGGCCGGATAATAGTCAGGTTTTTTTTCTAAGGCAGTATCAATCAAAGACTGTGCTTCTTCATCTTTGGGATCGCTGCCCAAAATAGCCTGGGCAAGCAAAGTTAAATTGCCGGCATTCTCATCAAGACTGGCTGCTTTGCGCAATGGCTCAATAGCATCTTCAGCTTGATCCTGGGCCAGTCTGGCCATACCAATTGTTTGCTGGGCAAGAACAATATCAGGATTAGAGGCAACAGCTTTACTGCACAATGAGTCTGCAGCTTCCAGGTAAAGATCGCGGCGAGCCGGCGAGGCCACAGTTTTAGCATGCACATAAGAAACATAGCCACCGGCAGCCAGTACATTGGGATTGTCTTCAAATCTGTCGCGCGCTTGTTTAAGCACTTTTTCCGCTTCCAGAATCTTGCCAGGTATTGCTTGTTTAGCTAAAGCAACCGCCAGTCCAGCTAGAGCATCCCCGGTCTGGTCATTATCAATAAGTATCCTATAGGCATTTTCAGCTTGCTTGTATTGATTATCGAGAAGCAGTTGATCTGCCTGGGCCAGATTTTGCCCGTAGTTTTGCTCGTTTTGCTCAGCGTTGGCAATATTGTTTCTTTTTACTTTAGAGTGCTTGGACTGACCGGCAGCAGGAAAAATTAGCGCTGACTGCAAAGCCAGAACCGAAATTAAAACAAGGTATATGGTGCTAGTTTTTTTCCAATTCATCCGCCCGTTTAGCTTCCTTTGCTGCTGATTTATTATCGCCTAACTGTTTGAGGGCAGCTGCAAGTTTTCTGTGCACTATAGCCAGATTAGGCGCCAGCGAAACAGCATCTTTAAGATTGGCGGCAGCCATTACCCAATTGCCTTTTGCACTAGCCAGCTCCGCTTCTTTTATCATCGGCTGCACACGAGAGATATCTATTTGAGTTGATGCATCTTTGGCTTCCGGCTCTTTTAAATTAGCTGCCTGGCGATAGGCAACTGAAGCGCCATCAAGATCTCCTTTTTTCTCGTCAATGCGCCCGAGCATCAACCAACCTTTGCCGTTATGCGGATCTTTGTCAACCAGCTGGCTGGCAATTTTTTCTGCTCCTTCTAAATCATTGCTGCGCATTTTATTTTCAATTTCTGCATAAGTGCTCAAGAATTTTAGAACATCATCACTTTTAGCAGCAGCAACCTCGCCACCTTTGCTTTCCGCCGTAGGGGCGGTTGTTCCAGAAGCGGACGGACTTACGCCCGCCCCTACATCGTGCGCTCCTCCAACAGATCCACCAGCAATTAAACTACGGATACGATCTTTCAAATCAGGAAATATAAGTGGATTTATGGCTGCAGCTGCCTCATAGGCTTTAAGAGCCCCTTCACGATCTGCTTGCGCTTCTTTACCGCGACCATATATATATAAAAGCTCGGCATCATCGGGTGTATCTTTAAGCGAGTCTTCCAGTTTTTGCATAGTGGCAGCCAGAACTACAGGCGAGCGCGGATGGCTGACCACAGCTAAATGAAAACTGCGCCGGGCAGCTGATAATATTGAATTATTGCGATCCAACCGCCAGCAAGCTTCATATTCCATTTTGGCACGATCATAATCACCGGCTAATTGATAAGCACCGGCAAGCATCAAATGATTATCAAAGGAAGGTCGCATGGCAACAGCTTCTCTAGCTACTTCAACTAATCCGCCAATGGCATCGCTATTTTCCGGATTTAAAGTCACCGCTCGCCTGTATTCAATACCGGCATTGGAGAGGCGCTTCAACGCCACATTTAATTCACCTCTGTCTCGAGCCAGAATAGCATGCTCTTTTAAAATTTCAGCCATCTGTCTGTGACAATCGGCAAGATCATTTTTTTCACTATCAGGCCATGGTTTAGCTACTGCTGTTTTTAGCTCAGCATAACCATCCACAACTTTGCCTTGTTTAAGCAAAACCCGTCCCAGCCTCGCCCTTACCGGACCGGTGTCGCTCATCATCACACATTTGCGATATTCAACAATAGCAGTTACATAATTACCGGATACATCAGCTTTGTCGGCTTCATTCATGCGCGTAGCCAAATCATTTTTATGCAAAGTCTTTTCGACTAATATATCTAAAGCATGATCCGTTTCCGCATTAGTAGGATCAACATATAATGACTCACGATAATGATTCATGGCTTCATAAATTTTGCCGCGGTTAGCTAATTGGCGAGCATAAAGCATTTGGGCGCTGGATAAATTTTGGCGAAATTCTTTGTTTTCCGGATCAGCATTTAATGCTATTTCATGTTCGCGTATAGCCGCTTCCCACAAGCCTTTCATCCCCAGTTCACAACCACGGTTGTTATGCTCAATTGGCGTTCTTGGGACAGGAGTTGTTAAAGTGACACCACTGGGCCGGCTGCTTTTATGCTTGCTTCGGGTTGCGGCAACAGCATTATCAGGGCAATAAAATACAGCCACAGATGAACAGGTCAGGCCAATCAAAAGCGATATATAGATTTTGCTCAATTAATTAATCCTGTTTTGTTTTTTCATTTTCTACCTAAATTCTCTTTCAAACTGTTAGCTAGCTTACAGTTTTCTGCTCAGTGTAGCCATTTATATTGACAATGGCAAACAAACCATTAACAATTAATCATCTTGTTTAGGGGGACTGTGAATTTTTCATTGTTATAAGCAGTTTTTGTCCTTACGAAATCTGAGCATAAGTCATTTGTTTATGGCGTTAACTTACTAAATTGGATTATGCCCAGAAAGCACAGAACCAGGCAAACACCTTTCTAAGGAGCATGTCCATGTACAAATTGCCAGTTATAACATCATTATTATTTATTACCGCGTCATTGTTCTATGGCGCTGCTTGGGCGCAACTTCCTCCTACCAATATGGGCAAATTTGTCCATCAGCCCGGAGACAATCAATATACAGCTCAAACTCAGCTTGACCGTCACCCCGTGTCAATGCCTAACGCTGCTCCTGCCGGTCAGTCTGCAATGACACCCATTGCTACTGACTATAAAACTACACCGGCAGCACCAAAAGCTGATATCTCGCTTCTGCCTATTGTTGCCGATGAACCAATAAAACCGGCAGGCTTCCCCCCTCTGCCAGACCGGCTTGATCTGCCTACCAATGGCACAGGCATGTGGGCCGGCAACAATGGCAGATCCACCGGTGGTGGCACTATCGTTACCGATAACCACTACATATCCTCTGCTCCTACCGGCGTGCACGAGCATTATGTGCATTATCAACCCGGTGCTTTTATTCCCACACAAGATTTGCAGCATACAACTTATAGACCATCCGCTGTTGATTATTATAATGTCAATCCTGCTGCCAAACCTGTTTACCAGGCTGCTATCGATGGTGTACCGGGGTCTGCCCCCATAGCTACTCCGGCTACGCAAGCCTTGCAACATGTAGGGCCGGAGCCACAATTAGCACCTGATGCTGTCAGCAAACCGGAAGCACCAAGCGCCGTCACCGTCAATCAAAGTGTCAGCCAGGATTTATCATTACCGGAAGATGATTTCAACAAACATTATCCAACATCAATCGGCAATACATCCGGAAACCGTGCTGCTGCCGGGTTAGGCCGTGTCCTTACATATCCACTCTATAATCTTGGCATGACGGCAGGCAGCATGATTGGTGGCGCCGCCGGCAGCATGGGCATGTATACCATGATGCGCCATTAATTCCATAGACAGAAGGAAGAAAACAACAACAATAATAATGATACTAGATACGATACCGTTTCATATCAGGGGGACTTATGAAAGATTATAATTTATGCTTTAAAGCATTACCATTGACTAATTTAGTACCGACATACAGTGCAGCGGAGCGCGGCGAGGAGCCGTGCGGAGCAGAACGTCGATACGCGCGTCTGGACAAATGGAATGCAGTCCAGGCAGCGCTTATACTAGGGATTGTCTTAGCTCCAGCGGTATGCGCCCAGGGAACGATCAGCAATAACGCCATGGAAAGATCGCACTGGTATACAGCACCGCGAGAATACCAAATTGTCGACCCAAGACCGATTATAAAAGACTTCCGCGAAGGACCCACTAATGCCGGACGTTCGCCTTTACCAGGAGCTCCCGGTGGCGGTGGTGTCAGCGGCGGGCCTGGTGGTGGTGCTTTAGGTGGTGGTCCAGGATCCAATGATGACGTGCTTCCCTCCGGTGGGTTACCGATTCCAGGTGATGGTTCGCAGCCAGCCTACAGGAGTGATCCTACCGGCATGAGCAGCTTGCCTAAATCCGGTTTTGGCGGCACCAATATTCCTGTTGGTGGTCTTGGTCCACGCGGCATTTTGCCTGGTGTCAATCAGCAAGTTGTCGGTAAGATAATGAATAAAAACAAATACTATAAACCACCGGCAGTACCAGCCAAAGCTGTAGCAGCCAGAGGCCCAGCCGTAAATGTGCCCGCCAAGCCCAGCGCCCCATCTGTGATCAGCTACGGCAATTATAGCAGCAGCAGCCCGAATACATACGGTAGCGGACTGAATACAGCCACGAAAGTAAGAGGATCTCTGCTCCATCAAAAGTAGGGTCAGTAAATTAAGATAGGCAGCCAACGATGTCGCCAGGAGAAAAGATTTATATAAGCCCTGCCGAGGACTCGGTCCCCTCGCCTCGACGGGCGTGTCGACGTTCGGCTGCGGAGGGCTCCGTCGCCGCTCCTATGCCTCACTGTACGTCGTTTCTTCTATCATGCCTGCTTCTTATGGCGGCCGCTTTTCCTTAAGCGGCTGTTCACTTCTGTTTGGCGGCACACCCATTAATAGAGAAGCTCGGGTAAGCGGCGGCATTTTAAGAGGCATGCGGCGAACAGCTGACCCGGCTTTAGTGGAACGCATTCGCGAAGATGAAAGAAAAGAAGCCGAGAAACAGGCTGCTCAAGGCACAATCGTTGGTCAAACAGGGGGAGCCCAAATCATACAACCTGGATTAGGTAGAAATTTACCTAAGGTTTCTACTGATCCAATATCGACTCCTACTAACATAACTGCACAAAGCACCACTATTCAAGATCAAAACAATGCCTTTGCCAATCAAAATGCCCAGCTGGCTACTTACGAAAGCGCTTACAGTGCTGTACCGCCGCCGCCTGGATCACTGGCTGCCGGACTAGTTCCGCCACCGCCAGCGGTGACACTTTCCACGCAGGCACAAACTTATGGCGGCAATATGGCTGAAACCGCCGCTAATTTCTACAACAATCCTTACTTCAACCCCTATGGTATTCCTGCGCCTCCGCAAGCTGCTACCATAGGAAGACCAGCTGGCTTATTTGGCGATAGCAACGCCCGCAACCAGCCTGAGTCCAGTTCAGACAGGACAAGCAGTAAACACAAAGCGGACTTTGTGCCCATCACCCCCACAGGCATGGAGTCTCGCTCCCCTTATAAACAAAGAGACGATTTGCGCGCACTCTGGAAAGGAACTGTAAAAGAGTCAGAAAATCTGGGTGCTCTCAGCGATAACAAGCGCTTAATGGATGAATTGGCCAGCCTGGAAATTGGTCTGCCTGCCGAGTCCAGTCGCGGCAATTTCAATATAACACCGCGCCAGATTGAAACAGTATTTAAATCATCATCCATAGACAGACGCATTTTTACCGAAGTACGTCAATCACAAACGGAAGTTGTGCAAGCCTATTACCGTTACCTTTCTACTTATAATAAATACGCTCTGGCTGAACAAACCGTAGCCGCCAGACAACAACAAGTGGATTTATCCGACTCGGACTCTGAACGACAAAGAGCGGCTGCCGATCTTGCTCAGGCTAAAAACGATCTCGACTCAATCAAGGATGATATGCGCAGCGCTGAAGTTGAGTTAGCCGCAGCCAGTTCACCGGCAGCAGCTAGAACAGTAATAAGCCGCATAGCTGGTGTTGCACCATCAGTAGAGTCACTAGCGCAAGCCTGTTCTCACAGCAACAATCATATAGTCGCCAATCACAACAACAGATTTACCAATATTTTTGAGTCGGTATTTAAGCATAATCATAGCGTTGCTCCAAGAGAAGCTAGTGATAATGATGATTCGGCCGCCAATAACAGCAAAGATAATGACAAAGCCTCAACAAAAAAACTTGTAGGGGCGAGGTTTACTGAGCCCGCCGTTACTAGCAAAACCGGTAAAAACAAAACCAGGAAAATAGCTGCAAATAAATCTGATGATACTAATGATGATCTAGCTCCTGCACCTGTAGAAAAAGTAGCAAAGAAAGAAGCTCATCTCGCCAGCGATGATATTGCTTCTGAAGCACAAGAACCTGTACACAAATCCAGCTCTTCCAATAGCACTGTCAGTTTTCAGTTAAATGGTGTAGATATCAAACCACGCAAATCAGTGCTTAAGGTATCCGTTAAAAACCGTGGCGAAGATACTTTTGAACTTAATCCTGATGCCATTTTTATTTCTGAAGGCAATCGCAAACTGGCAGCCGCAGACATAAGGGCTGATTTTGACATGACTTCCATTCAACCGGATCATGAAGTAAAAGGAACAATCACTGTCTTTGGGCAACCCTGGAATGATCGGCTGCTTGTTTATTTAAACGATGGCAACAAGACCATTCAATTGAGGCGTTAGGATAATCGTGAGCAGCAATTTACAGATTAATATAGCCATTCCAAAGTTCTCAGCTGCCCATTGCTGCAGCCAATTAGATTTGCTTGCTCTTGCGACCGTATTATTTTCCAGCTTATTTATTGTCCAGATACAACCAGCATCAGCAGACGGCGGGCTGAGCCCATTTGGTCAACAGGTAACACCGCCCGGAATGGTGTCTTATACTATGGTGCCTGGTATAAGCACAGGTTCTCTAAGTGATATGCAGAGTGACTATGATCGCGGTAGTGGTACGGCCAATACGGAAGACCAGGGAGTCAATACTCCAGATGCTCAATTGGCCCTAAAGGAGAACAAGCTACTCCTAGTAATTATACTCAACCAACCACAGTTCCTTGCCCACCCGTCCCAACACCCCAGTACACACGTCCACTGGTGATAAACTCCTTTCAAAATGAAAGTAGTGGTTTTAGCTCAGCTATGGGGCAATTGGGATTATCCGAAAGTGCCGGCGGTGTCCCTGAGACTATGACAGGAAGATTATTTGCCAAAGAGATTGGTATAGAAGCATATGAGGCGGCAAAAAATTCTCCCAAAAACGGAATAGCCAAAGCAACAACTTTCGCTGAAATGGCAGCCATTGAGGGCAACCGCACGGTTGCTAATGCATTGACAGGAAATGATGAAGGGGGAGACGAAGGCGGCGGAGAGAGCGGCGGTGCTGATGGCGCTGGTGGTGGCACAGTGGGAGCCGCATTAGATGCCATTATGGGTCTGCCCACACCTATGTTTATAAATATAGCTAACCAATCCGCTGCTAGTGGCATCGGCATGAATTTAGCCACGCAGCAATATAAAACTATTCAGCAAGCCGTACAAATGGTACAGGCAATGTACAAGACCTTCTTTATTCCATTTGCCATTCTTTTACTTTTGCCTGGAGCCGTGATGACTCAAGTAAAAGCACAGGTAACCGCCAGTTTTAATTTAAAAGCCGATGATGCTACCAGCCCATTTGAAGGCATTTTACGAGCCATGGTGGCTGTATTTTTAATACCAGCCACACAATTAATAGTCAGCTATTCAATTGATGTCGGCAATTCTTTAGCCAATGCAGTTATTCCTGCTCCTATGGAAGCTGCCATGTCTGTTCTAGCGTGGCTTAAACAGGTTGCCTACAGCGCTCCATCCAGTAATTCAGCTAATGCAATGCCGCAGCCGACAAATGGTGGGCTGGTAGGTGAAGACCAGGATGGAGGCGGTGGAACTGTAGATGGAGGCGAAGGTGCTGGTGCTGCTATGGGCGCAGCCCTGGGTGCGGCGGCGAAATGGGACAGGGGATAGCCGCTGGTGAAGATGAGGATGAAGAAGTTCCCGAAGAAGAGTCGGCGCAAAGTACAACCTTAGAAACTATGTTTAATGCTCTTATGTTTATGTTCTCCACTGGTTTACTGATAATGACTGCCTTCCAATTAGTTATTATGTGTTATCTCTATCTGCTTGGACCAGTGGCAGCCGCTTTTTATGCGTGGCCCAGTGTGCAGGGAAAATTATTCCGCAGTGTCTTTGGCAACTGGGTAAATGCCGTTATTACTGTTTCTCTTTGGCGGTTCTATTGGATGATTATATTGTTAATAATGGTTACCCGAATAACCACTTTAGGTGAAAGGGGCAGCATGCTATTAAACTTGCAATGGGAAATGGCAGTAATGACTTGTTTAATTGGACTTATGTTTTATATACCAATGAATCCATGGAACTTTAATCCTGGACAAGCTTTCCGGACAGCCAAATTCTATGGTGAAAGTATGATGGAAGCTGCCAAAGGTCAACAAGGTGGCGGTGGTGGTGGCGGCGGTCAACAGTCAGCCGGTAAGGGCGGTGGTGGTCAAAATACTGGTGGTGAACAAGAATCAGGTACAAGCAAGCAATCCCCCAGCAAAACCGGACAACCTTCTGAGACACCACCAAATGGTGGCCAAGCTCAGCCAGCAGACGGTGCACCACAACCAAGTCAACAGCCTCAGAACTTACAAACCAACTTAACTCAAACCGATTCGCCCAATCCACCACCTGGTTTTGTAAATACCGCTCAGCCGGCAGGAACTCCGGTGGCATTCAACAATCCCGGTCAACCACAAAATGGATCTGGTAATCCACCCATTTCTTCTCCTGCTGCCTCTCCCGGACAGGGTACTGGTACTCAGCCTTCCACTTCTCCCCAACCTGGACTAATGGCTGCCACCACACCCAACCCTGCAACCGGAGCAGCTGGACAAAACAATACATCAACCGACAGTAGTCGTGGCACACCACCGGTTCCTCTTCTTCCCACTTCGGTCGCTTCTAATTCTTCACCGTCCACCAGCAACACAGGTACAAGCAACAATAGAAGCATGGATCCGCCCCCAAATAGTAACAATACACAATCAAACCCGGTCTCAAATCCAGATCAAAGAATAAATGTCTAGAACTATGAAACAGCAATCAATACTAACTATCCCTATACACAAATCAGCAAACAGTAGATTGTCAGTCTGGTTGATTAAATTCAGTCATTGTTTTGTTTTCAGTCTTATTTTTTCTGCTGTATTTTGTCTTGCCGCTTATTCTGATTCTTCAGCCACACCTGCCACTTTTTCCGCAGCCGGCGCAGCCGCACGAACAAGTCCAGGCGGTCAAACGCAAGCTGAAAATGCAGCAATGGGAAACGCAGCCGAAACCGCCTGGACAAACGCACATAATGCCGGTGCTCAAGGCGGAAACCAGAGTAAAGTACCAGTCATTATTCCCGATGCCTATCTGTTTCCAGTACCTGGCGTGCAAACATTGCAGGCACAAATGGATGCAGCCGGTGCTGCTGCAGCTGAAGCCTTTCTGGCTGGTGCGAAAGCTAACGGCCCTCAACCACCACTCGATTTTACCCAAGATGCTCTAGTTGAAGAATATGCTGGTGAAAGGCTGGCTGCTGCTGACGCCAATCCAGCCCGCTCATATCTACAAGCTATAGCTCAGGGCAGCGCGCTATCGACAGCGGCTGCAAACAGTATGGCTGGTGCAGCCGTCAGCCAGGCTATGGGTGCAATCAATTTTTCTCGGTATTATCTTGTTAACTTTACGACTATGTCCACCCTCTGGGTGAGTCTGCGCAACAGTATTTTTATTCCTATGGCTATTTTAATTTTGCTACCAGGGGCGGTGCTGGCCCAGGTGAGAGCAATCATTGCTCAGGGCTCACCAATTTTAGGTGAAATCAGTCCTTTTGAAGGCATTACCCGCTCTGTAGTGGCTGTTTTCCTTATTCCTGCTTCTTTTCTGGTAGTTAACTATGGTATAGATGTTGCCAATGCTATTACTTATGGAATTTCATACCAATATTGGCAGACATTTGGTACAGACATGTATCAGGATGCAGAATGTGCCGAAATGCGCGCTTTCCCTGCCAATGGTCCTGGCGATAATTTGAATGCCCTTATACCTGGTGTGCCTAATTTCCTGCCGCCTATGGCTAATGACGCCTGGGCCACGTTTGAGTC
This sequence comes from Candidatus Melainabacteria bacterium, assembly GCA_963847765.1. Taxonomy (GTDB): domain Bacteria; phylum Cyanobacteriota; class Vampirovibrionia; order Obscuribacterales; family Obscuribacteraceae; genus CAWKBA01. The sequence continues at coordinate 432,115 of CAWKBA010000005.1, forward strand.
CTTCGGCATAGCTAATAAATTATTTGACCCCTGCGTCGGTCTCAATCAGTCCGGTACACCCGATGAACAGTCTCCTGCAACCATGACGGCTGACCGGATGATGGCTAATGGCGGCAACGCCTTCCTTGCCATGACCTGGAATATAATGTGTGCTTTCCAAACTGTTTTTATTTATTACCTGTGGTTTATGGGTCCTGTAGTAGCCGCATTGTGGGTCTGGCCAATGGAGAAACTGCGCAGTGCCTTGCCCAGCTGGATTGAAGGCACAGTCACAGTTTGCTTCTGGAGCTTGTTCTGGAATGTGGTTATCTTGCTCATGGCTTGCTTCAGAGGTGTGTCCGAAACAGGAACAGTAGTAATGACAGCCTTAAATGGGCTGGCTACTATATGTGTCTGGTATGCCTTTGACTTTAGTGAATTGATTAGCCAGGGTGCTGCTTACTCTATGCAAAATGCTATGACACAAGCCATGCAAAAGTCCGCCGGTGGCGGTCGTGGTGGTGGCGGTGGTGGCGGTGGTGGCGGCGGCGGTGGTGGCGGTGGCGGCTCAGGGCTAGCTACTAATCCCAGCAATGGTAGAGCCGGCTTTATGTCATCCAATTACTCAAGCCCAACTAGTACCGGTTCCGGACTGAACGCAGCCTATAGCGGCGGTCCAAGTTCTAACACAGCCGCTTCTATGCCTGCAGCTCTGGCGCTCAACTCAGTCAGCTCCGTGCCTGGGATAGGCGGACCAAATGCAACTCCTGGTGTCGGACAAGCAGGTAGAGCGCCAGGCGATATTGCTACTGCTGCTAAAACAGCCGGCGATAAAATGGCTCAGCAAACCACTGCCCAGGTCAATGAAAAAACGCAAGCCCAAATTGCAGCTAGAGCTCAAGAGATGCAGTCCTATTTCGAACAGAATAAACAGAATCAAAAAGCCAATGCCCTGGCTTATTTAAACGATATGCAAAATGGACAAGCTGCAACTGCAATGCGCAAAGCACTGGAAAATAATCCTGAATTGGCCGGCAAATTTGCTAATATGGCTTTCCTTAACAACCCAAACAATCTGAATACACCAGAAAATCAAGCCAAACTCAAAGATATGGCAGCTGACATAAATAAAATTGTTGGCCCTCTTGGTACAAGCGCTACTAATCTAGCTATGGGCGGACCACCTATGCCGGCCGGAGTTAATCCGTTAGGCAATGCTGTAATAATACCGTCAGGCAGCACGCCACCTCCTTCTGAAGTCAGCACTGTCCGTAGTGCTATCACTCCTCCTGAAGACCCGCTTGTCATTGGTATGGTACCACGCAACCCCATAGGTGACACGCCTGTAACCGGTGGCTCTTCTCGTTTTGATAACTCGGTTAACTTCCCAACACAATTCACCGGCAATGCCAGAGATTCTATTCCGGCTGATGCTATTAATATAGTACCGCCGGCAACTTATTATCCACAGCCTACTTATGTAAATCAACCAGTGCCAATCGAACAACCTGTACAATATGTGGTTCAACAACCCGAACCACAACAGATAATTGTGCAACAACCGGCACCCAGTACCCCACCTGCATCCCAACAGGCTCAGACAGCTAAACCATCAAAAGGATTCTTTTCTGCACCGTCCATAGTACCGGTACCCGGACGCAGTCTTTCCGATATAGTCTCCAGCATAAAACCAGGTATAAAATCGAACACTGATCAAAATCAATCAGGCTTGTCTGGTACTATTGACGGAGTAACATCAACCGGTACAAACTCCACACAGAAAGAAAGCCTTGGTGATCAATTAGCAAGATTACAGCGTGGTGGCGGCAGGTCTGCTGCCAAAGCCAAAGATATCCTTAATGGGCTTCCTCCTCAGGAGTCTCAAGACGAAGAAGACGAAGAACAAAAAAAGAAAAGAAGAAAATACTTAACCTTTATGGATCTGGTCCAGATAACTGTAAAATGCCCGCGTTGCGGCTCAAAGTTTAATTCTCTGCAGGTATCAGCCTGGGTTGACACCGGCATTCGCAATAGTGAATTAAGACAAGATTTTGCCGGGTCCGCTCCCCAAATGGAGCAACATGCTGTCTGCACCTGTCCCACCTGCGGCAAGTCGGACTGGACAAGTCAATTTCCAGCCATAAACGAGCAAGCAATTATAAACCAGGCCCAGGTCACGGCCCATTTACAATTTCGTGCCTCGGCTCTTGCTGTCGAGCAAGAAAATCATGATTATTACAATGCCGGCATACTTTATCTTTATGCAGCCTGGTGTGCCGACGATAACAACGCCTACCCGCAGGCCAGAGAATACAGGCATTGTGCCATCCAGGCTTTTAGCCGCGCCCTTAACGATGTTTCTTGCCCGCTTAGCGAAAGGCCGACAGTGGCATATTTAATTGGGGAATTATACAGGCGCACTGGTAATTTTACTGCCGCCCAGGCCCATCTCAATAACGTCTTGCCGCATTTGCCTGGTAAACTGGCTTATATGGCTAGAAAAATCATTAAACTGGCTGCTTTTGGTGATTCTCAACTTAATACTTTTGAAACTCCCCAGTAAACAGGTAAACTTAAAACATGGCAATTGTGCAAAAGGTCATAGTTCTCAATAAACCATTCAAAATATTTGGCTTTTCTTTTGTGCAATGGATCTTCTTAACACTGGCGGCTCTAGGGGGTCTGTGGCTTGGCACCGCCATGCCGCAGGTAAAAATCAATGGCATTCAGCTTGGTATTTGGATAACTATCATCACTCCTTGTGTGGCTCTGGTAGCAGTTAATGCTTCATCAATTAAACCCTGGCAGTGGTGGCGCAACCGCATTTTGAACCTGTCCAATCTTTCACCAACTGAGATTTTGCCCAAGCCTGTGCCGGCTAAAATCTATCCTGAGGCAGACAAGCTTAATGCCGACCAACTATAATTAGTTTCAGGATGATCTTTTCACAGCAAGCCAAGGAATGATATGACCGGCAGCATGCGATCTACAGAAGATACAAATAAAATGCCGCTGACGCCGCATCCGTCCTGGCACAATATTCTAGCCGGCATATATAACAATTTGCCTGATGCCTTGCGCAAGCAAATACCTGTAGGAGCAAACGGCAAACACAATCCTGACCCTAATAAACAAAAAGACAGCAAACCATCTGCACCAGACTCAGACAATCAGCCTGCTGTCGAACTGGCACCACCGGCTGATAAAAGAGGTGATATTGACTGGGCGGATATATCTTTTGTTTATGCCATTCCTGGAGAGGACGAAGACGAAGGGCTGGTAGTACTTGCCGATGGCAGTTTACGTAAATATATTGCTTGCAAAGGTATTAATGCCCTGCTGTTCGATGAAGCTGATTGCGAGGCCATTGCTCGCAATTTTAAGGAATTTGCCAATTCTTGTGAATCAGATGTGCAAATTATAGTCAAATCCCGCAATTTGCCTGTTGATGAATACTTATCCCGCTATCAAGATCAGGTTACCACCGATAATGAATACCTTAAATGGTATGCACGCAATACTGATCAATGGTTCAGACGCGTGCAAGATGTGCATTTCGTGCCACAAAGAGATTTTTATGTAGTAGTAAGCTATTCTCCTCCGGATACGATAGATATTGCCGACAATCTCTGGTCTACAATATACAATCATATTTCTTCCACTCATGCCTGGTCGGGCAAGCGCGGTGCTGCTAAGCATAATGAATATGTGGAACATTTAAATCGGTTGACACGCACCGCTTTTGAGCAAATGCGGCAGGCTAATTTGCGCCCGCAAATATTGAAACGCAAAGAAGTGCGAGATTTGATATATGCCGATCTTAATCCGGTTATGTCCCAAAAAGAACCACAGGCACCGCCTTCACGTAAAGATCTTTCCGAAGCGTCATGCCTGGCACAATCAGCTATAAAAATTAGTGAAGAATATCTCTGGCTTGATGGCCGTTATATAGGCACACATTATATGGCTGAACCGCCACATGAAACCTGGATGGGTTGGCTGGTTGATTTGCTTTCTTTAAACGTAGAATACACCTTGTCTATTTTTATCCATACCTGTAACCAAGACAAAGTACGCAAAGCCTTAACTGACAAATACAGATACGGTGTTATGGCTAATACCCAATTGGGAACAGCCCCTGATCTGGAAGGCATTGAATCAACTCGTGGAGCCGCTGCCGCCATTCAAGAATTTTTGCACAGCTCCAATAAAGCTTTTGATTTAAGCATGTATATCTCCACCATGGCGGAAAGCCCGGAAAAATTGGCGGTACAAATGGATGAAATCCGCCGTCTCTTTAAAAATCGAGGCACCATTATGGATCGAGGGCAATTATTGCAATTAGATGCCTGGCAATCCACATTGCCGGTAGGAGTAGACAAACTGGCTATCGTTCATCAGGTTATGTCTCCGGTTGTAGGCACATTCTGGCCATTTTTCAGCGCTTCCTGCGGCACGCCTGACGGTGTACCTTTTGGCTTTGCCCTTACTTCTCGTGAGCCGGTTTTGCTCAATCCTTTTTACAGGGGAGCCGGCAAGGATGCCAACAATATGTTTGTTGTCGGCACCACCGGGGCTGGCAAATCTTTTGCTATTTCTATGCTCATTTTGCGTCTTTTACCTATGGGGACTCGTTTTGTCTTAATTGACAAAACCGTGGACAAATTTGGAGCCTATCGCTTTATTACCCAGTTGCTTGGCCCTGAATTAAGTGCCTATGTTGATCTTGGCCCCAATGCCGGCTTTATTATCAATCCTTTTGATTTGGGTCCGGAAGACAAGCCCGGCGAACCTTCACCGGATAAAATAAGCGGCTTACTGTCTTTGCTCGATCTTATGCTGGCCCCGGAAGGAAGAGAAGAATTAAATGTAGAAGAAAAATCTTTGCTGGACGGCTTAATCAGGGTTGCCTATATGGATGCCAATTTGCGCGGCACTATACCCATTATGAGCGATCTGGCCCGGGTAACAGCCCAGGCCGCAGCCGATGAAGTTGAACCGATGCAGCGCGATCGCTTGAAGCAATTTGCGCGCGGACTTTCTCTTTACACGCGTGCCGGCGCTTTTGGCGGGCTTGTCGACGGCTACACCAATATTGACGCCGAAAAATTATTTATTGTCTTCGACACCCGAGAAGTAAACGAGCCACGCCTTGAGCGCATTGCCGTATTTATCCTGGCTGAATTTATCAGGCGGCGAGCAGCTGAGTATAAAGCCCGGCGCATTCGTTTTGCGGCTGTTATTGATGAAGCGGCAACATTAATGCATTTCAAAGCCGGAGCCAGATTGCTTGATGATTTATCAAGGCGGGCCAGGCACTACGGTATGATGCTTGTTTCTATCACCCAGCAGTTGAAAGACTTCTTCCGCCAGGCTGAGCAGGCCGACTCGGTGGTAAAAAATGCGCATATGAAATTGATTTTGCGCCAGGACCCCAGCGACTTGAAAGTGCTAAAAGAAACATTGCGCCTCACCGAAGCAGAAGTTCTCGCGGTTGATCACTTTTCCAGAGACGAAGAAAAACGCAAGGACAGCCAGTGCTTGCTGATTGTGGGCGCCAGCCGCGGCACCATTCGCCTGGTACCAAGCCCTATGGATTACTGGATTTGCACGTCAGAGCCCATTCATGACATACCCAAACGCCAGGAAAAAATCAAGGAAGTGCAGGAAAAAAATCCCCAATTGAGTTTATGGGACGCCGCCCGGCAGGCTGTTTATTATCTGGGACTTACTCACGAATAAATGTCGGTCATGGAAAAAATTTTCAAACCCAATAAATTATTTTTGTTCTTTTGTATTTTCTTTGTTCTGGAATTTCTCGGCTTGCAAATCGTCAGTTATTTGCATATAACTAATCAAGCCAGGCTTGATGGTGAGCGCATATTCAACTGGCAATGGCCATCAAAAAATAAGCGTTCGATTGCGAAAATATATGAAACTAAAATCCTCAGCCGCAACAGCAATGATGCTGTGGTGAAAGTTTTAGCTAATGAACAGATTATAGGAGCGGGCGATGTAGGGGCGGGCGTAAGTCCGCCCCTGTTCTCGCCCGTGTCCTCCGATTCGCGGGTCAATTCACATCGACCCCAACAAAAATGCGCGGCTATATTAAATTATTACCGCATGAATAACAAGTGGTTTCTGGGCAAAGTTGAATTCGAGTAAGATAGATACGATCTGCAAATCAATGGAGAATTCCAATGTACTGGCGTATTCGCAAATATGGACCAATAGACATCTTAAAGAAATATGGCGTGCATATAATATTAGTGCTCAGCTTGTTCTTGAATTTTTTATTGATTGTCACCAGACCTAATCTGAAAAAAACAATCACTGTCGATGTCAAACAACAAATGGATCAATTCGCTCGCCGTGTCACCAATCATATTCTGGACACAAGCTATATTTCTTACCAGGCAGCAACTAATGCCCTTCTAGATAAAGAGGCAGGCGAGCTTTCTCCGCCTGTAATCAACTTTATGAAACAACAGCAGCTTCTGCCCAATACTCTTGAAGAACTGAAAGCCGAAATTCAAACATATAATGATCAAAAGCGAGTAGTAGCCATTCGCATTGATGAAGTGACTATCGGTGAGCCCAACAGTCAAAGTCTTGTCCCGGTTGATGTGGTTGGTGTAGTGGTAGTACATTCAGCCAGTGAGGCAGACCCACCCAGGCAATTTCATTTTCAATTTCTGGTTGGCTACCGCAATAACACACAAATACCACTGGTAGCCGATTTTAAAGACCTATCCCCCTCCAATTGATCAATAATTTACCTTTACAATAAGTTTAAAGAAAACTTACTCTTTATATGATTCACTGATCTACCCTTACAATATGCAAAACACCCATGAGGCGGATAAGTGTTTACAGGCATTGTGGAACAAATAGGGACAATCTCTGCATTGATAGACAATGCCGATGGACGACGTCTGACTATCAAGCCATGCCAGACAATGGATGATCTCAAACTGGGCGATTCTATCAGTGTCAACGGTTGTTGTTTGACTGCTGTTGATATAGCCAATGGTTGCCTGGCGGTAGAAGTATCACACCAGACTTTACGCTGCACTAATCTCGGTTTGCTCAAAGTAGCCGACAGAGCCAATCTTGAACGCCCTTTAAGGCTCAGTGATCGCCTCGGTGGTCATCTGGTCAGCGGGCACATTGACACCACAGCCAGAGTTGTCTCAATTAAAGCCGAAGGATTTTCTCAAGTTATTACTTTTGCCTTATCAGAACAGTATGCTCCTTATTTCATTGAAAAAGGCTCAGTAACCATTGATGGTGTTTCACTGACTGTGGTTAATTGCCACAATTCAACTGTTGGTACAGGTAATGTCCAGTTTCAATTTAGTGTTGCTCTTATTCCCTATACTATGGAAATTACAACACTGGGCAGTCTGCAAATTGGGCAAACGGTAAATATTGAAACCGACCTGGTAGCTAAATATCTCAATCGCTGGCTCAGTCTCGATATTTCATCAGAACCAGCACCAAGTCCTGAAACTATTATGCGCAATTGAAGTGAGGATTGATGCCAAACAAATTGTCTAGTGAAATAGCTGTCAGTTCAAAAGATTATGACAGTAAGGAACAACCTTTTGCCAGTATTGAAGAGGCCCTTGATGATATCAGGGCCGGCAAATTTATTGTTGTCGTCGATGATGAAGATCGAGAAAACGAAGGCGATCTCATTTGCGCTGCTGAATTAGTGACTCCGGAAATGATCAATTTTATGATTACAGCGGCCCGTGGATCAGTTTGTTTGTTATTAACACCGGAAAGAGCTAAACAACTTCAATTACCAAACATGGTTGACGATAATACCGCTTTAAATGGCACGGCGTATACGGTAACCATCGATGCCGATCCTAAGTATGGCGTCACTACCGGTATCAGTGCTTCGGATCGCGCTACAACTATTCGGGTTGCCGTAGATCACAGAACCAATCCTTCGGATTTAAGGCGTCCCGGTCATGTAAATCCTTTAGTAGCTTCGCCAGGTGGTGTTTTACAGCGAGCCGGGCACACTGAAGCATCAGTAGATTTAGCACGCCTTGCCGGACTCGAACCCGCCGGTGTCCTTTGCGAAATATTGAACGCCGACGGCACTATGGCCAGAGTTCCACAATTAAAAGAATTTGCTCAGCAACATGGTTTAAAATTTATCAGCATCGCCCAGCTTATTGCCTATCGTTTAAAACGAGAGCGCTTTGTAGTCAGGGAAGCAGAAGCTAAATTTCCCTCTGCTTTTGGTGAATTCACTCTTTATGCTTACCGTAATCAACTTGATGGCGTAGAACATCTTGCCCTGGTCAAAGGAGATGTGTCCGGCAAAGCCGATGTGCTTATCCGTGTACACAGTGAATGTTTAACTGGTGATGTTTTTGCCAGCCTGCGCTGCGATTGCGGTCCACAATTAGAAGCGGCATTAGCCATGATTGCTAACGAAGGACAAGGAGTACTTGTCTATCTAAGGCAAGAAGGGCGTGGCATCGGACTTTTGAATAAAATTAAATCTTATGCGCTGCAAGATTCCGGACAGGATACCGTGCAGGCTAATGAAACATTAGGCTTCAAGCCGGATCTGCGTGATTATGGTGTAGGCGCACAAATACTTTGTGATCTTGGTTTGACCTCGGTGCGCATCATCACTAATAATCCGCGTAAAATCGTCGGGCTGGAAGGATATGGGCTGAAAGTAACCGATCGCGCCGCTATGCCACCGGCTTGCAATAGCCATAACATGCATTATTTGCTTACCAAAAAAGAAAAACTTGGCCACTGGTTGGATAATCTATAACATGCACGAAGGCACACCCAAAGCAATCGAAGGCCGGCTTATTGCCACCGGTTTGCGCTTTGCTATTGTCGTGAGCAGATTTAACGAATCGATTACCACCAAACTTTTGGATGGCTGCGTCGACACTTTATGCCGCCATGGCGTAGACAATCAGTTTATAGAAATTATCTGGTGCCCCGGTGCTTTTGAAATACCTTTTGTGACCAAGCAAGCGGCTGTGACTAACAGATTTGATGCCATTATTTGCCTGGGCGCTGTCATTCGCGGCGAAACTCCACATTTTGATTATGTTTGCGATCAAGCCACTCGCGGTATCGGTCAAGTCGGCATGGAAACAAATGTGCCCACCATATTTGGTGTTTTAACTACAGACAACATGGAACAAGCCCTGGATCGTGTCGGCGGCAAAGCCGGACATAAAGGCAATGATGCTGCCTGTGCTGCCATTGAAATGGTTAATTTAATGCATAACCTGCAGCGCCGGCATGAATCAAACGAAAAGCCCAAAGCTTTAAGCTAGTGCGGGCTGGCAACGGATTGATTGGGTTTTTCTTTAGAATCCACAGTAAAATCTAATCATGCGCATAACCTCCGTGGAGACCACCCCTAATCCCAATAGTATGAAGCTGAATCTTGATCAGGCCTTCAGCAAGGCAGAGACATACACCCCTGCTCAGCGTCAAGGCTGTCCACAGGCAGTGATTAGTTTATTAGACATTGAGGGCGTGCAAAGTATTTTTGTTTGCAACAACTTCATCACCATCAATAGAGATCCCCGTCTGGACTGGCAGCCAATACTTGAAATTGCCACCAGGTTGTTGGACGGGGATGACTCTAAATCGAAGCCGGATTCTATATCATTGGACGAGCAGCGACAGTCGGCTGAAAAAGAAGGTCAGGTTTGTATTTTTGTGCAAACATTTCGCGGTATTCCCATTCAAGTGAAAGCGATTGCCAATCAAACAGAAAAACGTATTTCCACCGGTGAGCGCTTCAACAATGCAATTCAATTTGTCCAGAAAGAAACCGCAGCCGATTATCTTAAAGAGCGGTACTGGGCCGACTGGGGAGTACGTTATGGCACTATTGATGAAATAGCAACCGAAGTAGCTGACGAAATTGCCGGCACGATAAATGACAAATCTCTCAAACAACTTATATCGGCTGCACTCGGTGAAATTGCACCAACAGCCAGCACCGGGTCGTCAAACAACTTGCGCCAGCAACTTAACGCATCCGATTGGCATAGTCGTTTGCGGGCAGTGCAAGAAATAGGTACGAATAAAGAAGCTGTTGCACTGCTTACAATTGCTTTGCAAGACAGCCATTTACAAGTACGGCGATTAGCGGCTGCAGCTCTGGGTGCCACAGGTAATACTGAGGCAGTTTTACCACTTTGCCAAACTCTACTCAATGATCAATCAGTTGGGGTACGCCGCACCGCCGGCGATGCCCTTAGTGATCTAGGAGACGTCTCAGCTCAGCCTACGGCTTGTCTCGCTTTGAAAGATAGCAACAAACTGGTCCGCTGGCGGGCAGCTCGATATCTAGCTGAGGTTGGCACGCAAGAAGCATTACCATATCTAACGGTTGCTGCTGCCGACCCAGAATTTGAAGTATGTTTGGAAATCGAAGCGGCTATTCAGCGGATAAGCGGCGGACTGTCAACCTCTGCTCCTGCCTGGAAAAGAATTCTAAAAAACACTTGAGCCAATGTTGGAAGAACATTTTTTTACATGCCCCTATTGCTGGCAGCAAATTTCCATGCTGCTGGATCTCAGTGCCGGCGAACAAACATACATTGAAGATTGCGAAAATTGCTGCAATCCCATTACTATATCGTATGATTCGGCAGATGGAGCTGTAACCTCTTTTTCAGCAGCGGCATTACAATAGAGCCTGCAAAGTTTTAAGCAGATGAAGCTTCCAAAGGCACTTCTTTCAGCGGATGTTCTTTCATAAAATGAGATAGTGTTTCACTCACCCGCAGTGCATCAAGTAAAGGTCCATCTATATCTATTTTTTTCATCAACAAAGCCCGATGCAAATTCAGCTGATTTTGTACCAGGCTGGCCATAACATCGCCTGTGAGATGAAAACAAATTTTAGGTTTATCAGTGTCGTTTAAACGATGTACCAGTATTTTATCTTTTGTACCCTTACCATTAGCTGTTTTCTCAGTCTTTAATATCCAACCCAGTCCATCAGCATCCTTTAACTTGAAGCCAATACTCATACCGTCGGCAGCAATTTGATGCAACAGTTTGCCACTTAAATGAGCAGGCACAAACTGTTCAAAATAATAATGCGCCAGATCGGACGAGAAGTTGAGCCTAGCCGGCAAACTAATTTTGCGCCGGCCCCAGTTTTTCTGCCGCCCGGTTTCTATAACTCTGGCAAAATAGTGTTGATCGAGCTTTTCTGTCCGTAATTGATAGCGTCCTACCATTTCAAATAAATTGCGAGTTTTTACTTGCACATTATCGAGAAGCAATTTTCTTAAAACTAGAGGCAAGTGAAGATTATCCCTATGATTAGTGGTTGTTATTTCTTTAAGATCAAGAGCTTGCGCTAAATACTGCAGCCATTCTCTATTCAAAACGGCTTGTGTATTAACAAGATTACATATACGTGGACGCAAATCATCTTCCAGAAATCGCCAGAAGAGATACACGGCAATATCAACCGGCAAAAACCATAATGTTGCATCAGGTTGGTGAGTTAGTTGTACGGACTGTCCGGTAACAATCTGGTATTGCGAATTTTTGCCAACCTGTTCTGCCGGCATTATCTGAGACTGGGGGTCAAGAGCGGCAAACAGATTTGCCAAACCCGTAAAAGAAAATGAATAACCGTCTGCAGTAGCGGCAGTAAGAAGCGGCAGGCGAAGAAAATACCAGCTGGATTCAATTTTCGACAACCCTTCAATAAGCTTAAGTTCATAATTTTGACAAACTCTCTCCCAGTGGTGGCGAGGCTTTCTTCTCTCAAATTCCAGCTCCTCAGAGACAACACCATCGGGTTGTATACCACCCCAGAGCGAGGAGATCATAAATACAGGCACTCCTTTCATAGACTTAGCTATGCCGGCAACTCAGAGGCTGCCCAGGGGGCACGAGGAACACGAACATCATCAAAATTGGGCGGCAAGCCACAAAAGATTAAAGCATCGTATGTAGTATCACGTTCGGTCTCACCGTTTTCCAAAAATTTGAGTCTTATCTTGAAAAGCTTTAAACTGATTGCGGCCGCCTAAAACAATTTCCAGTGCCTGCCTGGCAGAAGCGGCAGATCAAGCGGAGAAAGGGAAAAGACATTCAGAGCTGATTTTGTCGCCATGTGCACATGCCAGCCCTTTGCCAGTAACCAGGCTGCCAGCGGTGCAGTGAATGTTGAAACCGTTCCCCATATATATATCTTTTTCATGGCGCTATGTTATCAATTTTTGGGTCTGGATAGGAAGTTGTCAAAATCAGTCTGTGATTCGACGATATGCGTTTGGGCAAGGATATCGCCCAGACGCAAAGAATCTTCACGGCTATAAGCCCGATAGCTTTCAAGCGGAAGCACAATAATGGCATAACCTGCTTCCAGAGCATGCAAGACTCCTCTGACAATAGCAGGAAGCCACAAAACAGGCAGCAAGGAAGTTAATTCCAGGACCAACATCGGTGCCGTCAGGGTGAGGTTGCGTAATAAAGATTGTCTTATGCTTATTGGCAATTCACCTGTGTTGCTGACCACCTGTAAACCCATTAAGTTTTTGCCAATGCCGTGCCCGCAAAAAAAATAATCCCTGCACATAAATAAAAAAACCAAGCACAATTGTTGGCTGAACAACCGATTAATAAAAGGAATTAAAGAGATAATTATAGACAGAGCCACTGCCCCTAAAAAACAAGCAATTAAATCAATAAGCAGGGCAATTAAACGCCGGCTTGGTTCGATTTTCTTCTTATTTGAATCAATCATAATTGGAAATGTACCATGGTAACAAACGGATGAAAATATGTGAGTATAGTTGTATATGAATACAGTTATTGTTGATGGTTTGAGAAGCCCTTTTGGGAAATTAGGGGGCGCTTTGAGCAGCTTGGCAGCAATTGATCTGGCTAGCCCTTTGATTAAAGCCTTGCTTGAACGCTATTCTCTTAATGGTTCCTTGATTGATGAAGTCATACTGGGGCAGGTTATACAGGCCGGCAGCGGCCAAATCCCTTCCCGTCAGGCAGCTATCAAGGCTGGATTACCGGTCACCTGTGAATCAACCACTATAAACAAAGTTTGTGCCTCCGGACTGCGCGCTGTCACTATAGGTGATTTGCGCATCAGGGCCGGCGAGGGCAATATAATTGTCGCCGGCGGCATGGAATCAATGAGCCAAGCTCCTTATTTAATCGCCGCCAATATAGCCCGATTTGGCAAGCGTATGGGTGACGCTGTTTTAAGCGACGCCATGATTACTGATGGCTTGCAATGCCCAATTAATAATGTGTCTATGACCAATTATGGCACTCAGATGGCAGCTGAATTTAATATCTCACGCCGACATCAAGACGAATGGTCTTTGAGAAGCCATCAAAGAGCTATGCAAGCGCAAGCTAATGGACGGTTTGCCCAAGAAATTTTGCCATTCAATGTCAATCAAGGCAAAAAAACTGTTCTTGTTGATCGCGATGAAGGTCCAAGGACAGACACAAGCCTGGAAGCTCTGGCAGCTTTAAAACCAGTTATGCCAGATGGCACTGTGACGGCGGGCAATGCCCCCGGTGTTAATGATGGAGCTTGCGTTTTGCTATTGATGAGCGAGGAAAAAGCAAAAGCGTTGAAACTCAAACCATTAGCTAGAATCGTTGCTCAAGCTGCAGTTGGTCAAGATCCTCCCTATCTAGCCACAGTGCCGGCACTGGCTTGCCAGAAAGCACTGGGCAAAGCAGGATTATCTATAGAACAAATAGAATTGCTGGAAATAAATGAGGCATTTGCTGTTGTTGTTTTGCAATCCATGAAAATGCTTGCTGTCAATCCTGAGATAGTCAATGTTAATGGCGGCGCCATTGCTTTAGGGCATCCCATTGGCGCCAGCGGTGCACGTATTATTTTGACTCTAGCTAAAGAAATGAAATCACGTGGTGTTAAATATGGTGCAGCGACCATTTGTTCCGGCACTGCTCAAGGTGATTGTGTAATTCTTTCCCGCGAAGGGCTCGATTAGTGTATGTCCGATCGAAAATTGGCGACCAATGAACAAATTCAGGACCGGATGGAAGATCTGTCCAGGCAAATCCGACATCACCGTTTTTTATATTATGTTTTAAATCAACCAGCAATTTCCGATGCCCAGTTCGATAAACTTTATCATGAGCTGGAAGATTTAGAAAAGCGTTATCCACACCTGGCCAATCCCGATAGCCCTACCAAAGAAGTGGGCGCAGCTCCCAGCACTGAATTCAAACCGGTCAAGCACGGTGTGCCTATGCTCAGCCTTGCTAACGCCAACAGCGACGAAGAGCTGGTAAAGTGGCAAGAAAGGCTGGAAGAGCGGATAAAAAAATTATCTCAAACTGAAAAATTTTCTTATGTATGCGAGCTAAAAATTGATGGGCTCTCCATAGCTCTCACTTATAAGCGAGGTATATTAACCCAAGGTGCTACTAGAGGTAATGGTGAAATCGGCGAAGACATCACTCTCAATTTGAAGACACTACCTTCGGTACCACATCAATTAAAATCGCCGGCAAAAGGAACTACCAAAATAAAAAAAATTCCGGAATTACTGGAAGTTCGGGGCGAAGTTTATATGCCCAGAGAAAGTTTTGCCGCCCTAAATGAACAACTGCAAAATAACGGGCAGCCCCTTTTGCCAACCCACGCAATGCCGCCTCTGGTTCGCTGCGCCAGAAAGACCCGAGAGAAACTATCAAGCGTAGACTGGCTTTTTTTGCTTATTTTGCTTATGTTATCGACCCTGATATACCTGAACCAGCCAGCCATTTTGAAACCCTGTCCCTGCTTAAAGACATGGGTTTTACGGTTGAGCCAAATCGCCTGCTGGCTCCTGATATGCAGACTGTTGAAAAATATTGCCGGGAATGGGCAAGCAAGCGGCATCAATTGTCTTATCAAACTGATGGCGTGGTTATAAAAGTGGATAATCGCCGCCTCTGGGCAGAACTTGGTTCTACTGCTCATAGCCCACGCTGGGCAATTGCTTATAAATATCCGCCTGAAGAAGAACAAACAATTGTAGAAGCGGTTCAATTCGAAGTTGGGCGCACTGGCGCAATTACACCAGTGGCGTCGCTTAAGCCGGTTAAATTAGCCGGTACCATCGTTAAAAGAGCTTCTTTGCATAACGCTGATCAAATTAAACGCCTGGATGTGCGCATTGGCGACACTGTAATTGTGCGCAAAGCTGGTGAAATCATTCCCGAAATATTGCAAGTAAAACATGAACTACGCCCTGCACACAGCAAGCCTCTTCATTTTCCCAATCGCTGTCCGGTTTGCGGCAGCAACCTGATTAAAGAAGAGGAAGAAGTTGTTTTGCGCTGCCCTAATTTTCATGGCTGTCCAGCTCAGATTGAGCGGCGCCTGGAACACTGGGTAAGCGGGGACGCTATGGATGTGGATGGTGTAGGTGAATCGCTAATCAAACAGTTATTATCCGCTCGTTTAATTAATTCAGTAGCTGATTTTTATCACTTAAGCAAAGAAAATCTTTTATCCCTTGAACGCATGGGGGACAAATCGACTGAAAATGTATTGGCGGCATTAAAGGAGTCCAAAAAGCGACCATTGCCTAATTTAATCTTTGCTTTAGGAATAAGGCATGTTGGTATCAATATCGCTGAACTATTAGCTGAGCATTTTTTGTCTTTAGATAAACTAGCCCATGCATCGGCCGATGAAATCACGTCCATTGCTGGTGTCGGCCCGGCTATTTCTCAATCTGTATTTGAATTTTTTCAGCAATCAGAAAATAAAAAATTAATTCAAGACCTAAAAGCAGCCGGAATCAACACCATCATCTCCACAGCTAAAGCCAGGACTGTTTCTGCTGCCCTTGCCGGCAAAACATTCGTCATAACCGGCACTTTGCAGAATATGGATAGAACCGAAGCTGAGAAGGCAATTAAAGAATTAGGCGGTAAGGCAGCCTCCACTATTTCTAAAAAGACAAATTACTTAGTATTTGGTGAAAATCCCGGCTCAAAACTGGCGAAGGCACAAGAACTTGGTATAACATTGATTGATGAACCTCAATTTCTGGATATGCTAAAAAAGGTTTAAATGCACAGTTTTCATGTTAACTCGTTTGGGGCAGCTATTTTAATGTCAGCTCTGTTCATGGGCTTGCTTGGTATTCTGGTAATTGCTCCTATAGCCTGCATTGAATTTATGTGGAATTGTCTGGCTACACATCTATGTGCCATGCCTGCAATTAATCCCTGGCAGGCAATGCTTCTTTATCTAGCCGTAGCTTGTCTTGTCTACTTGTGTGGCTGGGTACAAATTGAGATAAAAACCGGCACTGTGGAGTAAAGGGCTCTTTGTCCTCTTTCACACCTGTTTTTCTAATCTTGCTTATTGCCTTTCTCTTCACTGGAGGCGATTGGCAGTACGCTCTGGCTAAAGTGCGCAGCTCCGGCAAAAATACCGTTGAGCCCTCAAAAGAAAACTTTGCTCTTGGTATGTCCAAATACAAAGAGCAAGATTTTGACGGCGCCATTGATGCCTTTTTACAATCTATATACTTTAATCGTAGTTCGTACAATCCTGAGGCCTATTATTGGCTCGGCTTGTGCTATCAAGAAAAAAAATTAGATGGTAAAGCCATTGAAGCTTTAAAAAAGAGCATTGAGCAAACAATTGGGCGATGTCCTCAAACTCATATACACCTGGCACAATTATATTTACGCAACAATCGCCTCGACGAAGCGACAGCTGAAGCCAATAAAGCCTGGATGGAGTTTCAAGGAAAAGCTCCGGAAGCACATAATATCCTGGGACTGATCGCTGAACGGCGCGGTGATTTACAAGGTGCCGAAAGTCAATTTGTTGAAGCTCTGGGCGACAAAAAGCCGTGGCGTTATACCGAAGCCTGGATGAATTATGCCGAAGTTTTGATTAAGCGAAAACAATGGGGTGAGGCGATTATTCAGCTGCGCGATATGCTCAATAATCAAGCCCCGTTGAAAGGCATCAATTACGAACAAGTATATCTTGATATTGGTATTTGCTTGCTGGCAAAAGGTGATCATCAAGGCGCCATGGACAACTGGCATGAAAGTTTAAACTACAATCCTGATAATGCTATGGCCCATTTGCAGCTGGCTCTTCTGCTCGATTCCGAACGACATGTCTCTTCGGCTATAAAAGAGTACAAAGAATATATCCGACTGTCTCCGGACAATACGCAAATGGCGAAAATAAAAGACAGAGTGTTGATTCTTGAACAGAACCTGAGATCTGCTCAAGTCCAGCCTCCAGATCAAGTCACAACCCCGTCAAACGAGGACACGGAAAACCACGAACTGGAAGAACAACACCCTGTTAAATCAAAAATCAAAGAAAAGAATGTAACCAATTCGGCTCCGGCAACCAGCAAAGAGTCAGGCTTTTAAGCATGTAGGGGTCGCTTCAGCGACCCGTTAATATAGCGGGCGAATGCAATCCGCCCCTACGAACGGCTCCAAATATTTCTTCAATTGTTTGCTGAGCTTGTCCGGAAATATTTGTTTGTTTGTCGCGAGTTAAATCAATAAGCACAGGCACCGGCATATTTTTATTCCTTGCCAACATAAAACGCACTAACTCACTTTTGTCCTCTGCTAACTGTTTCAAGATTTCAACTAGAGTGGAAGGATTAGCAGTTAAAGCCAGTCTGACATCAATATCTTCGTCATTCACCAATACTCGTTGCACATAAGCCGGCATATTCAAATTTTCTGCCACCCGTTTGCGAATTATAGGATCGCTATGCTCAGCCAGGGCAACCAGTCTACCGGCCGTAGTAGTTGCTTCTCCGGCCAAATAATAGTCTCGCCAAAATTCAGCTGATTTATCCTGTCCTGATTTATCGCTGGTTGGATCAAACAACGATTGTTCCAGTTTTTCACCTAATGTTTTGATGATGTCAAACATAAATACCTCCATTCCTAGACCGGTCTCTTATAATAGAAAACACCTTAAGAACAACACCCTTGCTGACACAAAGCGCCGGTAGTGATTGCCTTTGCTACCATCGGCGACAATGCGCTTATTTCGGATACTTTGACCTTCGTGTAAACCAGCACGATCGGCAAAACCAACGCCAGCATTACTTTAATAAGATTTACTTGGTCTTCATCTAAAAACAGTGTAACTGCACCATTTAAGAAAATGCGCGTCCAATGATTGGCAGTTATCTGCTTTTGAAGAAATTGCATTGGGGTTGAAAGTATTTCTTGCATCGCTGTGCCTCCATTTCGCATGATTTTATACTAGACCAGTCGTCTAGTTAATGTCAACCCTAAGCGTCAACGCCTAAAAACCTTGCCTGATGAGGCTTTACCATAAATATAATAGAAAGCCTTTGAATTTCTTAATCTTTTCTCTATATTTGAGCCAGATCGATCTGAAGGTCTAAAACGTTTGCTACTATTAGGTAACCGGTCAAGATTCAGCCAAAGCGGACTTGACAATAATGGACCGACTCGTCTAATATATTAATGTGTGGTTGTAGGGGTGAGGTTTACTGAGCCCGCTTAAATAAGGTTACAAAATGAATAAGGTAAAAGTTAGCGATAATAAAACAACAACTAAAAATGCCCTTTTAGAAGCAGGCGTGCGGGTAATGATTGAAAAGGGCTATAGCAACACCGGCATTCAAGAAGTGCTGGATGCAACCAATGTCCCTAAGGGCTCCTTTTATTATTACTTTGACAGCAAAGAAGATTTTGCTCTGCAGATTATTGATTACTTTGTTGCTATGGGCAATCAGATTATGGATAAGTGTTTTGACAATAAAAAATTGACACCAATTGAGCGCTTAAAACTTTATTGCCTGGAAAAAAAGACAATGCTTGCTAATGATAATTGCCGCAAAGGATGTTTAATCGGTAATCTCAGTCAAGAAATGTCGGATCAAAGTGAAGTGTTACGGGCCCGCTTAGAAGAAGTACTGACTAAGTTTCGCAATCGTCTGGCTCTGTGTATCAAAGAAGGGCAAGAAAAAGGCGAGATTAATGCCCATATGGACCATATTCAGTTGGCCGAGTTTTTCCAAAGTGGTTTACATGGCGCCGTAATGCGAGCTAAAACAACAAAGACAACTGCACCCCTTGATTCTTTCTTCAATATAATCTTCGAACAGGTTTTTAAACCGTAGGTAGGCTGTAGGGGCGAGTGTGAGTTCCCCCGTGTCTTAAGTACTTGTTTAATATTAGTTTCTGATCAGTATGCTCCAATTTGAGCTGTGCATGATGTCAGATTTACATGTGTTTTTCTGACATCATGTCAAACATCAATTTAGACATATGCCACCTGTTTTAATGTCCTTTATAAATCGGCGCTCGCTTTTCGACGAAAGCTTTAACACCTTCAGCAAAATCTTCGCTGCGCCCGGCAATTTCTTGCAGATTAGCTTCGTAGTCGAGTAATTCTTCTAGGTCTGAAAATATGGCTTTGTTTACGGCTCGCTTAGTAAGAGCATAAGCTAATGCAGGACCGGCAGCTAATTTATTCGCCCAAGCCGTTGTTTGCTCAGTCAATTTTTCCTGTTCGACGACTAAATTCACCAAGCTAAGATCGAATGCTTCTTGAGCGCTTAGCTTCTCAGCCATAAGCATCAATTCAAATGCTTTTGTTACACCAATTAAACGCGGCAACATAAATGTTGATCCTGAATCGGGTACCAATCCCACTTTAGTAAATGATTGGACAAAGCTGGCGTTATCACTAACAATTCTAAAATCACAAGCAAACGCCAGGCTGGCCCCAGCTCCAGCTGCCACACCATTTACACACGCAATAATTGGTTTCTCCATAGTGCGGATTTTAAGTATTATGGGATTATATCGCCGCCTCAGTGATTCACCTAGTGAAGTAGCTGATTTACCATCATTAGCAGCCTTCGATTCCAGACGGGCTTGCAGATCTTGCCCGGAACAGAATCCTCGCCCCGCTCCAGTAATTACTAGCACTTTAACAGCACTATCTTTTCACAATCTCTCAAAGCATCTTGCAAAGCAAAAGAGAGCTCGTCATTAAAAGCATTAAGCTTATCCGGCCGATTTAAAGTAATGGTACCGATACCCTTACCTTTATCTAGAAGCAAAACTTTTTCTTCAGGCATTTTCAAAAATCGCTATTGCCTTTATTTAGCTTTTCTTATATCAGAACCCCATTCAACAGCACCAAAATCACTTGGGTGCGGTGGAACAGTTCCGTCGTTATGATTTTTTGGCTTATATGAATTTGTCGGCAAAGCCCCAAAATCTCCGACGGTATGAGGATCTAGCTTTCTGGATTTTAAGGGGTGGGCAATAACTTTCCCAGTACTTTTATTTGTCTTCTTACTAGTGCTCGGACTAGCCGGATCTGCTTGAACAGACGAAGTACCGAATCCAAATCCGACAAGTAAAAGCAAGAAAAGAAATCGAATCCATAACTATCCCCCTCCCAAAATTCTACTGTCCTTCAAAAATAGGCTCGCGTTTTTCCATAAATGCATTCATTCCTTCTTTTTGATCTTGTGTAGCAAAAAGCATATAAAAGTTTTTGCGCTCATGCAACAACCCATCTGAAAGTGATGTTTCAAAAACTTGCGATATAGCTTCTTTAGCTAAGCGCACTGCTATAGGTGATTTTTTAGCTATAGCATGAGCCATATTTTTTGCTTCTTCTAAACATAATTCAACCGGTACAACTTTATTTACCAACCCTATCCGAAAAGCTTCTTGAGCAGTAATCATTTCACCAGTTAAAATCATTTCCATAGCTTTGTGCTTGCCGACAACACGCGTTAAGCGCTGCGTGCCGCCAGCACCAGGGATAATACCAAGATTTATTTCCGGTTGGCCCAGCTTGGCACTTTCTGAAGCAATAATAATATCGCAATTCATTATTAATTCCAATCCGCCGCCCAAGGCATAGCCGCTAACAGCAGCAATAATTGGCTTTTTAATCAAGCGAATTTTATTCCAAACCGCAAATTGATCTTTAAGCATAATAGAAACAGATGTTTCATTAGCCATTTCTTTGATATCCGCCCCGGCAGCAAAAACTTTTTCGTTACCAGTTAAAACAATAGCTCTTACAGACGTGTCATTATCAAGCTCATTAAAAGCTGTTATTAACTCGCCAATCAACGCATGACTTAGAGCATTTAAAGCTTTTGCCTATTAAGCCTGACAACAGCAATTGCCTCTTCTTTTTCAACCAGAATGTTTTCATATGTAGTCATTATTTTTTAAGCAAACTCCAAAAAATTTGGTGGTGCATAAAAGCCCCGCTTATGCAAAGATGCCGGAGATTGATTTTCACAAAGAATTCGTAACCATTTCATCGTTTTTGCAGACGGTACTAAATAAATTGGCTCCTCTAGCGGTCCAATATCCGCTGTCCATGCTGGTGGAGTCTGCTTTGTTCGTTCCGCTAATAGCTCAATCATAGAAGCTGCCGCTGCCAATATACGCTTATCACTTATTTGAGGTTTTGGATATTCACTAAGCCGTGGCGACTCACGAATAAAGTCTTGATAAAGACTCCGCAAAGCAAAATTATCTCCACTTATTGCTGCCTCAGCTAATTCTCTAATTGTGTCCATAAATCGCTTCCCATAAATCTTCAAATGCATACTGGGCTTTTAGTTCGCTGCCATGTACCAGATAAGGACAAATCATCTGCCAAATTTCTTCCTTATTACCAGAAAGTTCTTTAAGGAGCCGGCGTGCATCTATTATATCCAATTCATCGCGCCAAGCCGACAATTTCATGGCTAACAATTGAGCAAAAGAAGGGCGCTTGACAGTTATGCCCGGCGCTGAAAAAACAGTATCGCCGGTGCTTAACCCAATGAGATAACCTTTGGCTGCATCATTAAGCCAGTCTGCCGGCCAGCCATGTTCTATGCCAATTTTTTGAGCTAATTGCCTTACTTTCACCGTTTCTTCAGGAGAAACAATTAAAACATCCAGATCACGGGTAGATTGCCGTTCTCCAAAAAGGATAACCATTAAGGCCCCGCCCATTAGAACAAGCTCAATTTGCTCACCTTGAGCTAACGCCAGTTCACCTAAACGTTTAAGCGCATCTAAAATTTCTTGTTTGGTAATAACGGACATTTAACTAAAACTTTCCACAACACTACCCACTAAAGATTCAATTGACATTCTATCTAATGACAGCAACAAGGTAAGACTATCTTACAATCATTGTAGGAATTATATTTTTAATCCCTACACTAAACGCAGGGATTGTCAGTACAGATTCTAGCGTTCCGCAAATTGAAACATTGTTCTATTTATGCTTAGCAGGAAGCCTCTGGTCCTGAACATCGCTTGAAAAAATTATATTCCCTGGTCTACACAGACGGGCGGCTATGTGTCCAACAGCTTGTCCAATAGATGTTAGAGCATTCCGTTCTATTTGAGATATTGGTTCCATCTTCAGCTCTAGTGCATCTTTAGTAATAACATCACCCTCCTGAATTTCTTTAACTGCATGCAAAACACTTCCCTTTACCAGACCATCATGATTTTCAAGTTTCGAACCAGGGATTTGAACCCAGAGATCGCGTACATCTAGAATTCCTTCCGCCGGAACTTTCTTTTCGCTTACTCGACCAACAGCCTGATCAAAAGACTTTACTTTTATCGACGTATTTCTGGGTAATCTACCTACTGGAATAGTCCCCATTTTTAGCATATATCTGGTAATAAGCTCACCTTCGCCAATGTCTTTTGTTGTGTAGACAATAGCTATCGTCTCCAGACCAGGTAAACTATCAACATAGTGTTCAAAGTAAACAGCGACAAAAGGGCAGGCGACCGCAAGCAGTAACCCTATCAACCCAAAACAAATCTGAGTTTTACTAAGATCAAAAGTAAGCATCCTCCGCATAGACCAGCTAGTAGCTGGATTTTGAGATGAGTAGCCACCAGTCAGAGCGCCAGTTGGTCACAACGTCAAGAGAACCCATGATTGATGGGAAGCTAATCACGACGGCGATGATCGCGCATTGCCACAAACGGGGCAAGATTCCTGTCCATATGGAAATCGATTCTCTTTTAGAATCGGTTACATAGAGCTTCATCGCGTGCTTCCCTTGAGTTGCTTGCCATGCAGAAGACTCACAAACGGCAAAGTAGAAACATATGACTGCAAATACCAAGATCTCTTGCAAAGCAAAATGCAACTGTCAAGAAATTGCTGCAGATAAATCTTTAAACGCATCCATAAGAAACGCAGAGATCGGTACAGCAATAATGGCTCCAAGCGCAAGCCCCTGCACCCAATCAATGAGCGCCGCCCAAAAACGTTTTCCCCTGAGCAGCTCCTCCTTTTTATTTAGTTTAATTCGTAGTAGCTTTCTTATTGCCCACCCAGTAACGCTACCGATAACAACTAGTAGTCCAAGGATGAGAGCGAAAATTAGAAAAGGAAAATACTTGGGCATATTTCAGTTAGATCGCTTCTGTCGACCAGATTTACTTCCGCCGTTCGGTTGTTTTTCTGAACTTGCAGATTTACGAATGCTTGCGTAGTCCATTTCTTTTTCTGGCTAAATGACTCCAGCCCCGCTACCACTTCAGGCATACCGGAGTGAAGTGCAAGCCAATCGCGAGCATGTCCGATAGTCATCGACCAGGATAAATCACGCCAGAAATTTAATTGCTGTTTTGTATAGCGTGTGCATTCAGGCAACTTGTTATAAAGTTTATGAGCCAGCTTTGACACAGCCGCATCGAGCTTTGCATACGGCACTACTTCGTTAACCAGTCCCCAGTCCAGAGCTTTTTTAGCATCAATATTTTCACAAAGAAAAAGCATTTCACGAGCGCGGCGATCACCAACAATTAAAGGCAACCATTGTGTGGCTCCGCCGGCAGCCACCGAACCACGCGCTGCCCCTACTTGTTTAATAGTGACGTGATCGGCAGCTATGGCAAGATCACAAGCCATATTTAGTTCATTACCACCGCCAACAACCATGCCATTTAACCGGGCAATGGTTACTTTGCCGATGTTGCGCAAACGATCATGCATTTCAATAAAAGCTTGCATCCATTTGTAATAATTATGCGGTTGAGGCAGAATTATTTGCTGCTGTTCTTTTAAGTCTGCGCCAGTGCAAAAAGCTTGTTTGCCTGCTCCGGTTACAACTACTACCGCAATTTGATCATCATAGCTGGCATCCAGAAAAGCTTGCCCAAGTTCTTTAAGCGTGACCAGATCAAAGCAATTAAGAACTTCAGGACGATTAATAGTCACCCTGGCTACATAGTTTTCTTTTCGTAAATGATTTTTTTAAAAGCAAACGATTCTGGTCTGCAACCACTATAAGTATCTGCTTTCATAATCAGTTGCTATTTACATCGCAGATCATCATTTGCACTAAACCACGGGCAAAATTATTTAAGTCTTTAGCTGCTGCCTTGCCTTCCTCAGAAGACATAGCACTTTTTAAAGAATCAAGATTATCAAAATATAGATTAGCAACCAGATGATACTCTGAATCACCGCCCGGAGCACCGACAACGTGACCAAGTTCTATTTTTTTTAAGCCGGGCATTTTTTGTGCCAGTGGCGTGTGTACATCTTTGTAATAGCGATCAAATTCTTCTACATTGCCTGGCTTTTTATAAAGGGCAGTTAGTTTGACCATGATCAATACTCCTTAAATATCTCAAGCTAATGTCTCTGGATATATCGGCAAACTCGGATATTGGCATCATTAGTACTATGCCTGCAATAGTAGCATGAGACGCTCAATCCGGACGTGCAGCTGTTCTGCGATCAATTACCCGTACTGATTTTGCTTCGCTGCTCATAAGAGACCCCGGCGGCATCAATTCTACTTCTGCTGCTATGGAAAGTATGTCTTTAAGCAATTTTTTTATTTCACTTTTCAGCTGATTCTTCAGCTTGAAGACTTCGGCTGCTTCAGTCAGATTTTGCCAATTATGTGCTGTTTGCTGATGTAATTCTACCTGCAAACAAAGAGTATCAAGGGCTTTTTCACGATCGACAATAAGCATATAACGTGGCGCCAGTTCAGGACGATTAAGCAAAATTTCTTCCACTGCTGTCGGATAAAAATTGACCCCACGAATAATCAACATATCATCCAGTCTAGCTTTTACTCGTGCCATTCTTACCATTGTCCGCCCGCATTGGCAGGGTTGTCGATTAAGGCTGGACATGTCACCAGTGCGATAGCGCAATAAAGGCAGGGCTTCTTTAGTTAGTGTCGTAAAAACAAGCTCCCCTTCTTCGCCTTCAGGTAATGGAGTCCCGGTTTCAGGATCAATTACTTCCACTAGAAAATGATCCTCCCAGATATGCAAACCGCCGCCGGTTTTATGAGAATATGGGCATTCCATAGCCACACCTGGACCAATCACCTCACTCAATCCATAAATATCCAACGCCTGTAATGCCAGTTTTTCTTCCAGTAACTGGCGCATTTCCTCGCTCCATGGTTCAGCCCCCAAAATGCCCAGGCGCAAATTAATTGTATCCAGAGGAATATTTAACTCTTCCATAGTGCAGGCAATATTGAGAGCATAGCTAGGCGTGGAGCAAAGCACAGTCGGCTGTAAATCCTGCAGGAGGCTAATCTGGCGCCTGGTCATACCGCCGGAAGCAGGAATAACTGTAGCCCCTAGCAATTCAGCACCATAATGAACACCTAGCCCGCCGGTAAACAAACCATAGCCATAGCTATTTTGGATAATATCAGGGGCAGTAACACCGGCACAGACAAGAGAACGTGCGCACACCTCCGCCCAGGTGGACAGATCTTTTTGCTGTAGCCAACCATAACTGGTCTACCCTTGCTGCCTGATGAAGCATGTACGCGAGCCAAATCATTGACAGGTTTGCTGAATAAGCCAACCGGATAATTTTCTTGTAATTCGACTTTGCGCGTAAAAGGCAACCGGTGCAGATCATTCAGAGAACAAATACTATCGCCCGTAACCCCAACAGCTTTGAATCGTTGCTTGTAAAAAGAATTATTCTCTTGTAGATAGAAAAACAAATCTTTCAAGCTTTTTAATTGCCATTCTTGCAATTGCGCACGCGAAAGAAGTTCCATCTCAGGATTCCAGATTGAAGTTGTTACTTTGGCCATCAACCGAATGGTTTTATTCTTTGTTTATTCTATAACGCTAATGTCAGGCAGTTTAAGTCCATAGGACTCCAGTATAGGCTTGATTTCGTCATACCAGACAATCCTTATTTCGTGATTATCTCTTTGCTTCAGTTTGAATTGCCGATAACGCTGATTACTTTCTGTTCCTGCTTTGCCAAAAATTTTATTTACTTTTGGAAACCAGAAATCAAGCGCCTGTTGAACAGCTCCTTTCTGCTTTGGATCTTGTGACAATTTACGTACCCAGGTTTCTCCATGAGCAACATGCATTAATTCTTCTTTTCAATGCTGATCATAGTACGTGACCATGGACCCCAACTGCATTCAGCAGCATCATGTAATTGATGCCCTGCCGCCCTATCCATTAAAAAATTGAACATGACTAAATCGGGCCAGGTTTTAATAGGCTCATAGAAAACCTTCATACGGTTTTTCATTTTGTCTTGAAAAACCAGCTTATTAACATCCACTCCCAGATTCTCCAACAAATCATATATAGCTTTGGCATGACGGCATTCGTCTTTTACAATATTGGCCATGGCCAGCTTTTCTGCTACTGTAGGCGCCCCTTCAATCCAGGGTATATAACCATAAGCCCCAGCCAGCTCAGAATCAGCTTGAGCAATCATTAAAGCCAATAGGTGCTCTTTATATTCATCAGTAATTTCCGCCGGCGACTCAAGCTTGGCACCGGAGCGGATTTTTTCCATCATGGCTTCTGTTTTAGTTGTGCTTTCTTGTAAAGCCATATAGCTGTACCTTTTGGGGACTCACTATTTCGCAACATCATTGCCTTGTTAGCTTTAAATATAGCATGATATTAATAGAATCTGCCGTTTAAACTTATATTTTAGGTAATCATAAAATTGTCATCTAAGCATTCAGCACACTCAAGCCATAAGGTCTTATCCACAGGTATTGCCTTTCTTTCAAACCGCATATGGTGGCTTGTATTCTTAAGCCTGTTTGGATTCTGGATGTATCTCCATTATGATTCTCAGGTATTTCCTTCCGCATCCATTAATCTTGAGCTGCCTCGTTCGTCCATCATCCAGAAGGCCGGACAGCTGGCACGCTCATTTGGATATGACAATCTAAAAGCAATCGAGTCTACACAGTTTACTTTTGACGAAGAAGCAAAAATCTTCCTCGAGTATGTGTTGGGCACAAGTGAAGCTAACAAGTTAATGAAAGATGATTTGCCCATCTGGTCCTGGCGCACACGTTTTTGCCGGCAATACGAGCAAGAAGAGTTTAGAATCTGGCTTAGTCCAGCCGGCCGTCTCTATGGTTTTTTTCACGACCTGGAAAATGACCGTCAATTGCCTTCGCTTTCTAAAACAGAGGCGCTGGCACTAGCCAGGCGGTTTGTTGAAGATAAGGCCGGTCTTTCGCTGGCTTCCTATAATTTGATAAAAACAGCCTCAATTACGCAAGCACACCGCACCGACTATGCCTTCACCTGGCAAGATGCAAACCGCGATTGGCATGGGGCGAAGCTGCGCCTGCAAGTAAGCATTGCCGGTAATCTAATCAGCCAATTTAACTATTTTCTTTATGTACCGGAAAGTTTCGAGCGCAAATTTCATACTCTGCGCTCTTACAACGAACTTTTTGAAAGTTTTGCCTCTATTTTTTATTCTCTACTGCAAGTATTGGCTGTTTTTATATTTTTATGGGCTTTTACCACAAAACGATTGCGCTGGCGCTTTGCTCTTGCAGTAGCGACCTTGATGACCGGCATAGATTTGCTTGAATCTCTCAATAATATTGCCTCGGTCGTTGATGCTTACAATACACAAAAATTATTTTCCGGCTACATGATGGAATTCTTTGTCCAGAATTTGACTGGTTGCCTTACCAAATTTCTAAGCTATCTGATGGTTGCCGGTGCCACTGAATTAGTTTACCGGCTCAGTTATCCTCAAAAAATGGCCTGCGAAAATTTGCTTTCGCCGCAAGGACTGAGAAATAAAGCTGTCCTTAGCAGTAGTTTGCTTGGATATGTTTTGCTGGGCATAGATCTTGGTTGGATAATTATTTATTATCTAAGTGGAAGATGGTGGCATATATGGTGCCCTTCCGGCGTAGATAATTATCAGGTTTTAAGCACCGTAGTGCCTTGCTTTTCAGCTGTCGCCACCGGTGTCAGCGCCGCCATTAACGAAGAATTTTTATACCGTGTTCTGGCTTTAAGTCTTTTTCAACGGCTTACCCGTCTATTCTGGCTGGCTAATATTTTTCAAGCCGCTGCCTGGGGATTTATGCACAGTACCTACCCGCAGGAACCAGCGTACGCTCGCGGCCTGGAATTAACGGCTGTCGGTCTGGTACACGGCTGGATCTTGCGAAGATATGGGCTTTTCCCTTGCCTGGTTGCCCATTATCTGTTTGATGCTCTGGCAGAAAGCAAGCCTCTTTTGGTGCGTCCGATCTCTGGCTTAAATGCTCCGCTATCGTACCAATATTGCCGTTTATTTTATTATATATTTTTGCTTGCTGGCAAATAAAAAAACATGGATACAGCAATGAATTACCATTGCAAAACCGCTATTTGACTCGCCTCAGTAAATCCAAAGAATCTGCAGTTAAAGTTAGCGTCACTCATTCTCGTTCAACAAATATCTTGCCGCTATCGCAATCAACGGCATTGAAATTGCTGTTGCTGACGGCAGCCAGCCTGATTTTAACCGGTTTATTTGGCAATTATCAAGCTGTCAACAAGGAAATATGTCTCAATATGGAGCGCCAGGAAGCTATTGCTCTAGCTAAGCAAGAATTGATTGCACACGCTATCGATCCCCATACATATAAAATCGTGGCCTCACTATCGGACGAAAGTAGTGTCTTGGAAATGCAATATGTTTTTGAACAAGTAAAGCTACAGCAAGCTCTTGAGCTGGCAAAGGCTACCGGCCAGGGCATTTACTGGAAAGTGCGTTTCTTTAAACCTCTGGATGCCAAAGAGTATGAAGTCTGGCTGAATCAAAAAGGAGCAGTAGAAGCTTTTGTCTTAATTGAGCCTGAAGATGCACCAGGGCAAAAATTGCCTGCGGAAACAGCCAGAAACAAAGTTGAATCTTATCTGAAAACAAAACATTCTCAATGGCAGCCATATAAATTTGAAAGCTTGCAAGAGAACACGCGTAAAGAAAGAATTGATTACACGTTTACTTATACTGTGCCGCATTTAAAAGTTGGAGAAGCGGATTTTAAAGTTTCAGTTAGCGTTCTTGGCGACATTATTTCCGGGCTTGATGCCGATTACGATCTTCCTGATCAATGGCTGAATGAGCACAACAAAAAAACCATTAGAGATGAGATTTTCTTACAAATGCGCAATGCTTTCAACGTTCTTCTCTTTCTCGTGGGCATTGTCTGGGTTTTTGGCTTGCTCAAGCACGGGCAAATTAAATGGAAGACAGCTTATTTAATTTCTCTGCCCTTAATTGCCATCTCGTTTATCCAATATTTGAATAACTTTCCACAGCTATATCATTCTTATCTAACTACATTACCTCTATATTCTTATATTTTGAACCAGGCAACCAGTTATCTGGAGCTTATGCCATGGAATTTTCTTTATTACTTCTGCAGCTTTGCCATCGCCCTTACTGCACTATACACAGTAATAGACAAAAGTAAACTAATGCCTGTTATTTTGCTTGCCTTTGCTAAATCCGGACAAAAAAGATCTGCCGGACAAAGAACCCTATGGCTGAATTCGTGGCTGATTACCTTATCAGCCATTTCACTGCATGCTGCTATCAATGGATTGTCCGACACCTTACATGCTTGTTTTTCGCCGGCTTGCCCCTTTGAGTCTCTTTCTACCGTCTGCACACTGGCTAATGTAGGCATTCCCTGGCTTGCTCTTCTGGCAGAAGCAATATCTACAGCCATGAATCAGTTAATTCTGCTATCAATCTGCGCTGGTCTTTATAAGCGTTTTTGTTCCGGTTTTGCAATGTACGCATTATTTGTTATCGTTTTCAATCTGATTACTTATTCTTCAGCGCGATACTGGCAAGATTTTACTATTGATGTCCTGTCCTCATCTTTGTGGGAGCTGGCAATCTGGTTTTTCATTGTCAAAATTATTCGTTTTAATCCGCTTGCTTATTTCCTCATCGGTTTTATGGACAGCCTTCTTTCCAATCTAATTGATATACTGGCCCATGCATTTCCTATTTATTTAACGGCAATCAGTACCACTTGCTTGTTAATTCTGCCCCAGGACTATATGTTCTTTATTTACGACTGATCGGAATAAAAAACAGCAAAGTCGTAATAATATAATTGATCATCTATTATCTGGCCGGCAGGAAAGAAAGGTCGGGAGCGAGCGAGAAAGAAACGACTGATTTTGACTTGCCGGCAAACAAATTGCTTATCGCTTTGCTAATGGCATTGTGTCCGGTATCAGCAGCCTGAGCAGCGCCCATACCTGATAATAATTTATCATGGTTAGGTTCTATAGCCAGTCCATTATTTGAATTTGAATTTATATTTGTATGCATGTTTATCTGTGCATGGGTATTAGGCACAAGAGTGTTTTCCGGTACTAATTTAAAATTGAAGGCAAGAGTGGGATGAGCAGGAACAGCCTTGGCAGCTGGGTGCTGGATTATTTCATGCATCCCTTGATTATGTAAATGATTGATATGGGCGCTAGTCGCATGAACGGGTGCGGCACTGGCAAGCTGGGTAGTGGCAGTTGTGCTGTGTTGTGTCAAAACAGCATCATGCCCGGCAGCATCTGAAGGAATATTATGATTCAGTCGCGGTAAATTAATAGAAGTGCCACTATAAATAAGATCCGGGTTGCTGCCTAGTTTGTCAGCATTAAGATTATAGATTTCTTGCCAGCGCATGCCATCGCCAAGTCGATGGGAAGCGATACTCCAGAGACTATCACCGGACCGAATTTGATAGACACTATTGTCCGCAGTTGATTGCGGAATAGCAGCAGACTCAGGCGTAGAAGAAAGACTGCCTGCAATTGCATGCTGCTGTGACAATTTATGCTTAGCAAGTTCATGCACATTATTATTAGCAATGTGGGAATGAGCCAAATGCTGCCCGTTGCTGGCATGGTTAACCAATGGGTGCGCCTGTCCCGATAGTGCATGAACAGAATGGTGAGAAGTGGATGAACCCAAAAGACTTAACTCTTTAGCCTGCAATCCCTGAAGAGGAATCCCGTCCAAAACATCATTGGTTGCCGGTGCCTGACTGAACGAATTAGGAGGAGGAATTGATGCACTGGCAATAGTATTGTTGCTGGTACTGTTGCTGACGATAGTATTGTTGCTAGCGGCATTTTGGTTGCTCGCTAATAAATTACCAGTTGTAGGGGCGGGGCTTGCTGAGCCCGAACCACTGCCCACAGGCGACTCAAAATATTTGCTGGTAAAAATGCGCTCTGCAGGAGCCAAATGTGGCGTGATTGCTTGCGCAGAAATACCAGGACCAGCCAGAGAGTCCCCGGCTATATTGGCAGTTGCCGCCCCAGTAGTTACCTGAGATTCAGACAGTTTTTCAAATTGCGGATGTTGTAAATCCACTCCTGCCGACATATTCATTGAATGTTTTAATGAATCGGCAGGGCTTAAATGCAGCTGAGCCATACCACCAATATTGTCACCATTAAAAGCCATTTTTTGAAAAATATCAGCATGAGCCGGCACAATAGACCAGCCAGTGGCATGATGACTACCCAGAGGAAATAGAGAATGGCTTAAGTTATTAAATCCAGAAGCATCAAAATGGACCAGTTGAGTTAACAGCTCCGTATGAGGCAGAAAGAAGTTTTTCATTGCCTCGAAAAATGAGCTAAATATACTCACATGGGTAGGCAAGCGCATGATCAGTTGCAGTAAAGGTGAAATTGTCTGGTTGGCTGCTTGTAATGCTGCTGCTGTCGTATGTTCAAGTCCGGGTACCGGCGCATGCGGAGTTAATAACTGGATATCAGCCCTGGGTGTAAAAAAATGCCTGGCACTGGCAACCTCACCAACTGATTGGATCCGGCTGTCCAACCCCATCACTGGGTTAGCCTGCAGATTAAATGCGTGCCGGACAGCTGTTTCCGCCTGGCCATTAGCCATATATAAACTTTTTGTGTCCAATTGAAAAGGCTCCATAAATCCGCCTTATTTCTCGCCATTTTTCGCCATTTAGCGCCATTTCGCTGCCAGTAATCTATCCTGACCTGCCTGGTAAGTAAATAGAACTTATGGGATTTCTCCCATGGTTAGTGGGGTAATGACGTACAATCAGTCATTGGGTAAAATTGTGCTTTTATAGTCAATATTTTTTAAAATGCCAAGAATATCTTTTCACATTCAAGCAAGCGCATATTCTTAGCTTATGCATTGCTTTGCCTGTCCATTTTTGTTGCTTATGCGCCCAAAACAACCGCCATTGCCTCGCAAAAGTCTCATTTAAAATCAGGTAAAAAAGCCGGCACATAACACCGAGCCACAAAGGCAAAGTAGCGAAGATGCAAAAAGATTGAGTACGTTAACGGAAATCGCCTGCTCCTATAAGGAAAATCCCAGCAATGAGACATATACGGAATTATGGCAAAATTTTGAAAGTTGGGTTTGTCCATTAGCTGCTAAGCACATTGATGCCAGCAATTTATGTAAATCATGCCAGGCTTTGTCCAAAGCAGGATTAAAGGTTATTGATGCTGCCGGTAGTGGCGGAATGGTGAAAATATATACTTTTAGCCCCCAGGCAATATGGGCACAAAATAAGTCGACAAATATTGACTCAAGAGATCTTTTAATTCAGTCAACTGAGCTGGCGCCATTTGAGCCAAGGGCTCGTTCTGACAAACACCGTCCGCACGGCAAAACAAAAAGAGCACGCTTATTGGCAGCAAGAAAGGCGGCAGCCATGCATACACAAAGCCTGAATATACCGCCTAATGTGGAAATTAAGCAGTTTTGTTTATTAAATGGTTCAGCCGGCACCAAAACCCGTTTTCTAGCCCTGGTAGGAATGGATTGGCAATCAGGGCATTGTTGGCTTGAAGGTCTCAAACATACCAGTGCCGGCTGGGTTCATGATACCGATATCTGGCAGCAAGTGCCTTCTTCTTTGCTGCAAACCGGGCAAGGCAAAGTCAGGCTTTCTGAAAACAGCCTGATAATCACTATTGGCAGTCGCAGTAGTACCGATAATAATACCAATAGCTCAAGCTATGAATTAGTAATGCCTTTTATAGAAAATCGCTTTGCTCTCA
Source organism: Candidatus Melainabacteria bacterium (assembly GCA_963847765.1). Classification (GTDB taxonomy): domain Bacteria; phylum Cyanobacteriota; class Vampirovibrionia; order Obscuribacterales; family Obscuribacteraceae; genus CAWKBA01. The sequence goes on from CAWKBA010000005.1 coordinate 465,520, forward strand.
TGCGTAATGAAGTACAAGATACGGCCAGAGCAGTGGCATTACAACTACTGTTAGCCATACAAGGCAAGCGTCCGGACCTGGTAAAAATCTGGCTGATCGATCCTCAGTTGGCTAGTATTCCTGGCTATCTCGGTTTATATAACCGTTCAGCTTATTCTTCAGCCCTGAAATTGATTAATATGTCGTCGCCATTGAGTGGCGGGGCGCGCTTCCGGCTCATTACTAATACAAAAGATGACCTGATTATCGATGTGGGTAAAGTAAAGGGCCAATGGTTGGTAAAAGGTTTGTTTATAGCCCCAGCCGATTCTCCGGCGGCGAGCCTGTCCATATTCTACCTGCCCGATGAAACAGTCTAATAAAACCAGCGCGAAATGTTCTGTTATTCTGGGAATATTAATGCCTAGAAAGAGACTGCGGGGTTTTCTTGACATCAATGTCAGCTAATAATCTTCAATCCAGCCATGGACGTTCAAAAGCAGAGGAGCCTCCCGACGAGGCTGCTTATTTTGCCGCTAATCTTTCTTTTCATACTTATGCCTACAAAGAAACTATATTTGTTGACTTAGATAAGCTGATTGAAACAGATAAGTCTTTTGATGGCTTAATTATTGACTTAATGCAAACTGGTTTCACTTTGCCTTTAGAGGTTCTGATTAAGTTTAGTTTTTATGCTAAGCAACTTTTAAAACCACACGGCATACTGCTATTTGTTAAAGCTGATGGTGCCATAACACTTACTAAAGATGATCCTGGTGGTGGATTAACTTTTAATGCTTATGAGAGCCCATTTGGTATTTTTGCCAGACATCCAATGCTGGCCGATTATGTTTGTGCCACAGTAAAAGGTATTGACCGGCGGCGCTTGCAGGGCGGCGGTATGGGCATTGCCAATCATATTTTATATACTTCAGTACCAGTGCTGACTGAAAGAGGACAAAAGGTCAAAGTTGCCTTTTCTCTGCCTGCCCCTCAAAATTGGGTGATCCAGGTCATTGATGACTATACAACTGTGGAAGCCATTGCTCGTCTGATGGAAAAGCAACACCATTTGGCTATCGATGAAACAACACGCATGATCCAGGAGCTTGAATCGCAAGCACTCATTTTTCCTGTTTTTGCTCGCATTCAATTTCTGGCTAATTGCTACCACAACAGCAAACCTTTTCGGCTTGGCCGTTATATGGTTGCCGCCGGTATTATTAATGAAGCACAATTGCGAGAACTTTTAGAAAGACAAGATGAAGAAGGCTGGGGCAAAAGTGAAAAGACTTTTCTTGGTCATCTAGCTGTAAAAGCCCACTATATTAACGCACGCGAACTCGAGATTTTACTTGAAGATCAATATTATTACGGTGGAGGCTATAACAAAAAAGCAGAAGGCGGAAGTGGCTTGGGACTCAAACAGAGCGGCAGCGTAGAGACTGTCCGTGATTCAATATTTGGCAGTCTGGGCGCTACTGATCCCTCAGCACTTTTACAATCTTTAGCCAACGGCAAAAAAACAGGTTTGCTGACAATAGAAAAAGGAGATAAGGCTTTTGCTATTACCTTTGCCGATGGTAAGCCTACATATGCCCGTTTAAATAAATTGAAAGGCAAATATGCATTAACTGAGTTTCTTGCCACCTGGAATGACGGTATGTTTCTTTTCCGCGACAAAGGAACAGTAGATGATCTTGATGAGGAAAGTGCCTTAAATCAGTCTTTAGATCGTCTTTTGATTGACTCTGCTTATTGCAAGGATAATATGGTAAAAGTCATCAATAATTTACCACAAGGGCGCAACTCTATTCTGGAAAGAGTATGGAATTTTGAGGCCCTGTGGAGCAAACTCAGCCAACAAAATCTCCAGTACATGGATCGAACAGCAGTGAGCAAGCAGGACTTAACTACAATTGCCAGGCTTGCTTGCGCCATTGATGGTTTAACCACCATAGATGAAATAATCAGATCATTTGATGTCTGGCCAGGTTTTCAGATTTTGAAAGCCGTACAACTACTCATTGATATTGGTTTGATTAATGTGCAGCAAGCCAGTTTGTTCAGGCCGCTTTCCATTTTCCAACGTATAACAACAGAATTGCATAATAAAATTGGTCAAGACGAGAATAGAAAATTACTTGTTTCCAGCTTGCATTATGTGCACGGCGACTCAGATTCAGCTTCTCGATTTATTGTTGACAATGCTGGTCGCATCAGTTTGAATTTGAGCCAGGTAAAGCGTTCTGAAACATCGCTAACAGATGTAATTATGGAGCTCAGAAAATGGATGGAAGTATATCTAGCTCATTGCAAACAAAAAATAGCACCGGAAATTGTCGATAACGTTGTCGCCAGCATTGTCAACGCCGAAGTCGAGTAGTAGTACAGGCGTTAAAACTGCAGTGGTTCTAAAACAACACCGCAAGCGGCTGCACTACCATCTTTTTATGCAGCAACCAGTTGCGTAATCGTTCGCATTAACGGCAACAGATGATCAACCAGGAGCGGATTTGTCAATGAAATAAGCAACCCGGCACCAAAGTTGGCGATGATTAAATAGCCGCGTTCAGTTTGTGAAACAATCTGACGCACCTTTTCATTGCCCAATTGTTCCGTAGTTTGAGCAGTGCCCATATAAATAGCCTGCGCCCACTTGCTCAGTGATTCAGGTTCCAGATCTTGCGGCATAGTATTGGCAATCAACAATCCATCATGCCCAACAATCATGGTACCAATGACACCCACCTGGCTATCGATTTGCTTGAGCAGATTACTTAATTCACGGTGTGCTTCAAGACTGAGGGTACGCATTCCGCGCTCGGAGAAATCAGAAGCTGTTATTTTGCCTATTTTTTCCAGGTCTTTGTTGTCGAGCAAAAATTTGCCAATGGCAGCTATTCGACCGGAGCCACCTTCACTGATTGGTTCAGCCCGTCCATCCAATCTATCAACACCAGTTATTTTTTGCCTGGATACAGCCTGAGCGGGCATTGATTCTGCTGCCTGGACAGCTGGGATAGCCGGGACAGAAGAGGCAGACGAAGAAGGTCTTATCTGCATTTCAGCTTGTGCCTGTCCTTGAATTCGCGCCTGTCTCTGAGCCTGGGCTTCTGCCTGAGCTCGTGCTTGTGCCTGTGTTTCTTCTTCTGCCCGTACTTGTTCCAGCGACACAGTTGATGGTGGCATGTTATCAATTTGTCGAGGAACGCCTAGATTATCGCTAAAAATACGATCAATCACTGTATCGTCTATTGTAAATAAAGGAGACGGTGCATTAGCCGGCGATGACAGTTGAGGCGGAGCAGCCGAGGAAGACGGGCGTGCCACCAGGGCTGGGGCTAATGATGGTGGCGGCGTTACAAGCAAAGATTGGGGTTCAGCAGTCCCAGGAGCAGAAACAACCACAGATCGCTCATGTACACCCAGGTTTTCACTGAATAATTTATCGATAGCTGGATCATCAAGATTAAAAAGACGAGCACTGTTAGTACTTTGACCAGCGTTTTCTGTCTCACTGACTGATTGAGCAACTCCGCTGACTGGTAAAGCCGTTTCATTGACTGGCGCAATTTGTGATTTAACCGGCACAGCAGTTGCATTGGCCGGCTGAGTGTTTACATTAGCCGGCACAGTCAGAGCAGGAATAAACTCGGGTCGGGAATGTTTCGAAATCACAGGGTAGATCTTTGGACCTCCTGTTGTTGATTGCACAGCATTTTGAAGTCTGGTAACCAGATCAATTTGTGGTTGTTGGGCTTCGGCTGGTTGTCTATCAATTTTTTCTTGAATAGGCGGTGGCGATGCGCTCGCTGCCGGAGGAATATAATTACCAGCAGACGTTCCCAGTTGCCCTGCCTCAAATTCAACAGTTTGCCAATTACCAGTTTCTAATTGTTCAGCTTCTTTGGACCAGTTATGTTGTTGCTGATCATCTTCGACATGCTCTTCCATAACCGCATTTGTGCCTACATTAACATCGCCCGGCGCAGCCTGGGGAATGGCACTGGTTTCTTCAGAGTTGAGAACTTTATGCTCACCGCTGCTTGTTATTTCCACCCAACCGCCGACCTGCGCAGTATCAGAAACTGCCTGCACTGGTTGCTGAGCCTGAATATTATTAGCTTGATTACCCCAGCTACCATCAGCCTTGCCCCAGCTGCTAGGAGCTGTATTAACTTGAGATTGATTCGTTTTATCCAGATCGAGATCAGTATTTATTTTTGGCCAGTTTGGGGACTGAGGTATGCCCCAATGAGAGAAGGTGTCAGAATCAAACGCCGAATCCGTATTATTTTCAGAAATAGCCTCGGAATCCGACATCGATTGGCTACTTGCCTCTCCTGGAACTGGTTTTGGCATTTCAGCAATTCTACGGCGAATAGACTCAGCCAGGTTAAGATGCTGGTTAGCGGCAGTACCAGCATTGTCTGTTGGGCTGGCAGCAAACCGGCTAAATTTTTGCCCTAGTGAACCAGTAGCCTTCTGTTCATCAACTGCTCCCGATTGCGTTCCAGAGGCAGAGGCATTAGCATAATTGACAAGATCAGCAAGCGGTGGATTACTGCTGTCCGGGAAGTCACTGGTAGCTCCCCACGCCCCAACTACGCGGCCGCCTGTCAAATTGTCTGAAATGCCTGCCTGCCCAGTCAAAACACTTTGATTGGTACGCCCTCGGTGAATGTCGCTCCAGTTTTCTACACGAACAGGGGCTGAACGTCTTCCCTGATCACCATTAGACGGATCAATCAATGGGTTTTGTGTAGCCTCCTTTTAAATAATTTCAAGGATGCCAGGCTGGAGAGAAGTTGAGAAAAAACGGCTAATATGCCTGATTCATAATGGGGAATATTTTGAATAATTTTATTGCCTAGAAGTTCAGACTGCGGCAGCAATAAATCTTCCGGCAAATTCATTTCTTCAGCAGCAATAATAACTTGCTGCACCTGGTGATAAAACTTCTGGCATGATTCGCAGGTCTCCAAATGAATGAGTAGAGCACGATCATCAGGCGGCGAAAGTTCAACATCAAAGCGCCGTTGAATTAAATAGCGAAAATCACCACAATTCATATACTGGCTTCATCCTCGTCCCAGACATTTCACTATTTGTACGCGGGCTCTATATAACCAGGCCATGATTGACTGTTGATCCATGTTAAGCACTTGAGCAATTTGCTTGTAATCAAGAAAAAGTTGATGGCGCAAGATAAAAACCTTCCGCTGCTCGGCAGGGAGATTACTAAGACATCTGCCCACTCTAGGCACACCAAGAATAACCGTAGTCTCCCAGTCCATTTGTGCCGAACCATCCTGAGCCGGATCCACGGAATCATGTTGCGAAGGGGTCTGGGAGTACTGGCGGTGATAATCAACACAAACTTGCACAATAAAGGGAGATAACCATTCCCACAATGGTAACCCGATCTGCTTAACATTAATTTGCTTGATAGCCGAAAAAACATTTTGAAATGCCGTCATAGTTAAATTTTCAGCCTTCTCAGCATTATCGGCGGCAAGCAAGGCAATAGCGTATACACGCTCTTGATTAGCGAAAACAAATTCATTCTGCTTGTGTCGATCACCCTTTTTCAGTTCAGCAAGCACGCTGGCTGCCGATTGATTATAAGTGGTGCGTGTGGGTAATAATGACATTCCTCCCCCTGAAATAGCCAAGCAATCAAAATAGATGTACCACAATTGGCTGATTTGCTACTGTCGCACCCTTTCCAGATGAAATTATCAGCACCATAAAGTCAATTTTAATCAAAATAACACGCTTTTCAGTCGTCAAGATACCCCGCCAAGCGCTGCGACCAATTTGGTTGCCGCAATTTGCGAAAAGCTTTATGCTCAATTTGACGCACTCTCTCTCTGGTTATATTGAAAAGACGGCCAACTTCTTCCAATGTCCTTTGCCGCCCATCATCAAGACCAAAGCGTAAATGCATAATGTCTCTTTCTCTTGGTGTAAGTTGGCTTAGGATACGGTTGAGGTCCTGGCGCAATAATTCTTCTTCACAGTTTGAATCCGGTCTGGAGGATTCATTATCTTCGATTAAATCACCCAGATAAGTCTCTTCATCCCGGCTCAAGGGCATCTCCATAGAGACTGGCTCTCGATCGGCCTGGGTAATTTCCTGTATTTTATTAATTGATACATCCATGGCTCGAGAAAGTTCTTCTGGGTTAGGCTTTCTACCTAGCTCTTGAGCCAGGCGGCTGCTCGTCTTTTTCATTTTATTGATAGACTCAACCATATGCACCGGCACACGTATAGTCCTGGATTTATCAGCCAAACCACGACTAATTGCCTGGCGAATCCACCAGGTGGCATAAGTACTGAATTTAAAACCCTTCGTATAATCAAATTTCTCAGCTGCTCTAATCAACCCTAAATTGCCTTCCTGGATTAAATCTTGAAAGGGTAGGCCACGATTGACATATTTTTTGGCGATAGAAATCACCAGGCGTAAATTAGCCTGAATTAGCTTCTTCTTGGCCGCTGATCTCCTTTGGCAATTAGCCTGGCCAGGGCAATTTCTTCGTCAGGTTTAATCATTTTGACGCGCCCTATTTCCCGCAAATAGAGCCGGACAGAATCTTCCGAAAAACCGTCTCGGCTAGACTTTTTCTCAGCTTCGCCAAGCTCTTCTTCGGATACAGCCTCTTCACTTGGTTCAAAGAGATCTATATCTGACCATTCGTCCAATAATTGTCCGCCAGAACTAGCCACGAATTTTTAACTCCTATTTGTATTATTTAAAACGGGTTCCGGGCTCACATGAAGCTCGCCCCTACCAAGCTTCACCCCTACATACGATTTTTACCCAAAGAAAGTTCATTTCTAGCGGTCAAGACCTGAGTTAACTTTTGTAAAGGAAGCCTTTGCTTGTGATTAAAGATTTTCAGTCACCCAAAAGGGTTAAAATGTCTCATTATCAAACCGCATATATAAAAGGAGTTATGCATTGACCAAGCAATACAATGCCAGAGTAAAGCGCAAGCGCAAAGTCGCTAAAGTAAGAAGAGGCAAAGTTCGTGCTCACGAAGCCTCTAAGCAAAAGAACAAAAGTAAATAGAGAAGCTATAAAAATTGTCAGCAGTGGAAACAAAAACCAAACGCATCATGTCCGGCATGCGTCCAACTGGACGCCTGCACGTTGGACATTATTTTGGTGCTTTAACGAATTGGCTCTCATTTCAGGAAAAGTATGATGCCTTCTTTTCTATCGTTGACTGGCATGCTTTAACTACCAAATATCAAAATACAGGCGAAATTTCCACTCATATTATGGAAATAGCTTTAGACTGGCTTTCGGTAGGGATTGATCCTGAAAAATCAACCATTTATGTTCAATCAGCAGTTTTAGAAACAGCTGAGTTGCATTTGCTCTTATCTATGTACGCACCACATAATTGGGTTGAGCGCGAACCTACTTTAAAAGATATGGTGAAAATGCTCGCCGCCAATGAAGAAGAAGCCAGAGAAAAAGTATCTTATGGTTTGCTTGGCTATCCTGTTTTAATGAGCGCCGATATCCTGGGACCAAAAGGAGAACTGGTGCCAGTTGGTCGCGATCAAGAATCGCACTTAGAATTTACTCGCGCTCTGGCCCGCCGCTTCAATAACTTTTTTGGCGTAGATTATTTTCCTGAACCCAAAGCAGAATTCACCGAAATACCTGTTCTTAAAGGCATAGATGGGCAAAAAATGGGCAAGTCATACCATAACGACATAAAACTTGCTGATAGCGAAGAAGATACCTTCTCCAAGGTCAAGCAAATGATTACTGATCGCACGCGCATTGCTAAAAGTGATCCTGGTCATACTGACTTATGTGAAGTCCCGTGGCCCATGTACCAGATTATTGCTAAAGATATAAAAGCGAAAGTAAAAGCAGATTGCGAATCAGCTGCTATTGGCTGCGTACAATGTAAAACTCAATTGGCTGGATTGATAAACGATTTTTTTCGACCCATTCGCGAAAAACGTAAGGCGTTGGAAAATAATCCCGATCAGGTGATAAAAATTCTTGAACACGGCAATGCTAAAGCGCGAAAAGTGATTAAACAAACACTTGCCGATGTTTACGAAATCATGGGGCTCACACACTGGAACAAGTGAAAGACACAATTTCTTTGACTGCTGTTTTGGTTGTTGCTTATGCCTTCAGCCTATCACTGCCCATTACCATTCCCTGGACAATCTTGATCTTAGGTCTCATTGTCATGGTTATACATCTTGTAGGGACGCGCGTGAGTGCGCCCGCCAACACGGAAAACAGGGGCAGGTATGAATCCCCGCCCATACAGATTTTTCTTGCAGCCCCTATGCTCAAAGCTCTGGCTATATTTGCCGCAGCCGTATTTTTAAGCGGTGCAGCCAACGGCGGACTACCTGAAGCATTTAAATCATTTTGTTCACTACGCGGCTTTCTCGTCTATTTTTGGGCTTACTGGGCTTTTAATCTAAATACCAATCTAAAAAAATATTCTGTAGCTGCTTTATTAATCGCCGGCGCCATAGCAGGTCTATGGGCAGCAGTTGAACAGCTTACGGGCTTTCATCCATTTTCATATGCCTATCTTCAAGGAACCGGTTTTTTAAGTGCACCGATGGCATTTTCCGGACTTACTCAAATCCTTTCTTTACTTGCCCTGGGAATCGCGCTCAAGAACAGTTACCACGAACTACCTCTCAGACTTTCGACTCCTTATGTTTTTTATTTCATTCTTGCGTGCAACTGGTTAGGACTAATTTTTTGCGCTGAAAGAAGCGCTTGGCTGGGAGCAGTTGCCGCTTTGTTCGCAACCTGCCTGCTTATTTCCCGGCGTGCTGCTCTTTTCAGTGGATTGTTTATTGTTGCTGGTTCGGCGGTCGGCTGGTTAGCACTACCTGTGGTGCGAGAACGTCTTTCCGCTCTAATCAACTGGCAAACAGACGTCAGTGTCAGCACACGCTTGATTCTCTGGCAAAAAGCCTGGGAAACATTTCAACACTCGCCTATTTTTGGTGTCGGCATAAGACAATTTCCCCACATGTATATTCCAGAAGCTCTTCAACAAGGACATGTGGCGCTGGATCATGCTCACAGTAATTATTTGCACATATTAGCGACCACCGGCATAGTCGGACTTTGTGCTTATCTATATTTGTGGTTTAGTGCTCTAAAACTAAGCTATCTTGAGCAGAAAGATCCCAAGTATGCAAATTTGGATCAAGGTATTTATTTAGGCATATTTGCCGGCATAATCTCCCTAGCAGTATCAGGACTTTTCGAATATAACTTTGGCACTGCTCAGGTGCGCCTTGTTCTATGGTTCTTACTGGCAATATTGTGTCCGCTCCTCAATCGACAACAACCAACCCAAGCAAATTAGGGTTGGTTTCATGCGCCCTGACAGCACAAATTTCGGTGCATATGCGCAAAGAGGACGAAGGGCATTCAGGAGTCAACCACTGTTCGCCAGTAATTGCCTGGACTGCTCGTTTAGAAAAAGTCTGCATTTGCGCTACCGAAGTATTAGATCGCATAATCACAAAATTACGGTCACCATAGTGCGCCAATATATCCCTCTTAGTTAAAAGAGCCCCTACTCGCCTGATCACTTCATAAAACGCCGGCGACGGCAACATATTAAGCGACTCATCAAATGTTTCTTCGTAAACCCGAAGTTTTAACAGCATGATCAAAAGATCGCGCTTCTTGCGGGCACAACGATAATATTCATGCTCAAGAAAGGACAGAAAAGCAGGATAGGTGAAAATGCCTCCTGACACCAGTTCTGATACCAGTTTCTGAGTCGGAGCCAGATCAATCGGCTTATCTAAGTGTTTCTGGGTGTCAACACTTAATTCAGAAAGAATATCTTGATCGCTAATTATATCGTTTCCCCGCTGTTCTGCTTTAGCAAGAGCTTGTTCGGCAAAGCCAAGAAGAGCAGGTAATGTCTGGCAATGTTTGTCCAGAGTAGCCAGGCCAAAAGTAAATTTTATTCCATTATCACTTAATCCCGGAGAAAGAGAACTTTTCAGCAAGGCTTTTTCCGCTCGCCGTGCAAAAGATTTTCCACCATTAGAATTAGTTTCAGGAAGCAGGACAATAAATTTATTACCTTCTCCTTGCGCAAGAACATCTGTTTTACGTTGCGTATGTTTGATTCTTTTTATTATTTCTTGCAAAATGGGCGGTGCAAGCGAACCGGTGTCTTTAGCAGCAGTCAGATTTGTAGCTTTAAAAACAACCAGAGTAATCGGGTTTTTGTTCTCAATAGCTTCATAATATTCGCGTTCTAAAAAGAACAAAAAAGTAGCATACGAAAAAATGCCAAGTTTATTGACAAAAAGATTTTGCAAAAACTGCCTGCTGGGGCTTAAATCTATATAGCCTATCACCGGCTTAGCTGATAATTGTGATTTGCCTGCCGGTAAAGAAGATTGGCTTGTTCCAGCAATACGCTCATCTTGCGCACCAATAAAAAGCTGCCTTAATTTGCCGCTAAGATTATTGTTTATGCTGACTGCTCTTCTTTCTGCTGGAATAAGTCCTGGTTTATTCACTGCCGGTAATCTGGTTTGGCTTTGTGTTACCAAAGCCTGTTTACGCATCTCCGCAGTAATGACTCCATGCACCACGGATATGTCATTAGTGATATGTTCCCAGATAAGACTCTGTTGAATTCCTTTGCTACGATAGAGCTTCCAACTAGCGCGAGCAACCTGGCGTGAATAAATCAAACTAAGTATAAAAATAGCACCACCAGACTGCCATGACACATCGCATTGGGTACCGGTGGTGGCAATACTTAAATCACTAAGCAGCTTCTGCAATGTTTTTGCGTCAGGCACATCAGGCAGGCTGAGCTTACGAACATCAGAAGAACCACCACGTCCAAATTTTTCATTTAATGACATAAGAAAACTTCCATATCTATATGTTCAGAATAAAGCAGAAGACAGATATGAATTATATATTTTTTGCTTTATAGTTTCAATTTTCCCAGGCTCTGGATTGATAACGCCAGAAATTCAGCAAACCAGAAGCTGCAGAAGACAATGCCATAGCTATCCAAACTCCTTTTGGTCCAAGCGCATAAGTAATGGCTAAAATCCAGGCCAGAGGTTGCCTGATCAACCAATGCGTACCAATGGTAATCCACATCGGTACACGTGTATCGCCGGCGCCCTGAAGAGCACCGTTAAAAATCATCGCCATCGCTTGAAGCGGCTGCGCCAAAGCACACATTTGCAGGTAGGAAGTTGTATATGATATTGAATCTGGATCATTAGTCATAAAAGAGGCTAATTGCGGTGACAAAATAAAAAGCAAAAGCCCACAAACAAGCATTACCCCAAAACCAAGCCAGGAAACATTCCAGCCAGCCCGGAAAGCACGCTCGTCTTCTTTCGCACCTAGATTTTGTCCTACTATGGATGAGACCGCCTGTCCCAAAGCAAACATCGGCATAAATAAAAACGACTCGACTCGAATGCCAATTGTCCAGGCAGCCAGTGCCGCCGTTGGACTGGGACAATGTTTTAGAGTATAGAACAAAGCAAAAACACTGAAATTCCAGGCAATTCTTTGCATAGCAGCCGGAACACTTATTTTTACTAGTTTTATCAGTACGTCTTTATCAACAGGCAAGAGCTTGCTCATACTGCCTTTTAAATCAGAACGATTTAATTTGTACCAGGCAACTAGCGCACCTATGGCGCTGGAAATAAATCCAGCCCAGGCTAGTCCATTAATACCTAATCTGTGCAGCGGGCCGTAAACAAACCAGAAATCACCAATTACATTAAAGAAAGTCATGGTCAGAACCACTATAAGCGGTGTCTTAGCGTCCCCATCGGCCCTGAAGCCGGCATTAACGATACAAAGGAAGCTAAAGGGTATGAAATAAAATGCATAGATAATCAAATATGATTTAGACAGAGTTGCTACCTGCTCATCAGGGGTAATTAAATGCATTAGGTGCCTGGCAAAAAGCAAAACACATCCGGCAAGAATTAGTCCCATGGTCATAGACAAAAATAAAGCCTGCCCCTGGGTATGGGTGGCCAGATCTCGATCCTTAGCTCCAAAGGCTCGCGAAACAAGGGCATTGGTGCCAATAGAGACGGATAAAATTAGAGCCACAAAGAAAAAAACAATTTGATCCGAAACACCAACAGCTGCTTGTGCTGAGGCACCAAATATTTGAGCTAAATTTATATCGACGATACCAACTACAGCGTTGCCAATCATTAAAAGCAAAAGCGGCCATGACATAATCCAGATAGCATGCCAGAGATTGCCTTCCACCAACACTGCTTTTTGAGAATTATCTTTAATCGGCGTGGAATTATCTCCGCCAGATTCTACTTCTAATCGATTTGAGCTCATGCTTTCACGCCAGCCCGCATCTTATTACCAAAAAACTCAGTCATGCGCCTTAATGTGGGTGAAATATCATCCGGCGATATCTGCGCATCAATTATCACGGGGCCTTCACTCTTAAGTGCTTTCTGCAATGCCAGGTCAAATTGCATACGGGTCTGAGCTTGATAGCCTTCAGCACCTAGAGCGCGAGCAAAACTTACATAATCCCAGTTTGGCAATTTGTAATAATCTTGATCTCTACTAATATCCATAAATTTGAGCATGGCATAACTGGCGTTATTAAAAATCACAATAATTGGATTGAGTTTTTCTTTGACTGCTGTAGATATTTCCGTACCAGTCATCTGGAAAGCACCATCACCAACTAATACCAATGGCCGCTTTTTCTTATCCGCCAGCTGCACGCCAATACCACCCGGCACACCAAATCCCATTGTGCAATAATAACCAGGAGCGATGAAACAGTCAGTTTTGATACTCATACCGGCATAAAGACAATCACCAACATCACAAACTATAGCCGTATTTTCATCCACAATATCGTTGACAGAAGCAATAATATGGGCAACAGTCAAATTATCTTTACTGCCATTTCTATCAATTTCTTGGGACATGATTGAAGGCATAAGGACGGGCGGAGCAAGCCCCGCCCCTACAGGCTGCCCGGATTTTGCACCGCTGGCAATACTACGGGATAACTCAGACAAAAAAGTTTTAAATTGGACAGTTGCCGGACCAACGGCCGGATCGTATTCATTCCTTTCCTGACCGATGCTAATCTCTTCGTTGTTAATTAAAATAAGATTTTCCACCGGAAACTTAGCAGTAAACCCGCCTGTTTCTATTTCGTTAAGAACTGAGCCCAAGGCAATAATACAATCAGAGCTTTCAACCAATTTTTGCACAGCCTGATCACCAAATTGCCCGTAATAAACACCGATAAAATTCGGGTGAGATTCTGGAAAAGCTGATTTACCGGGGAGTGAACTAATAACTGGAATATTTAAAGCCTCGCTAATTTCACAAACTTGCTGGAGCAGACCAAAACGGCTAATTTGTACGCCAGTCATAATCACCACTTGCCTGGCATTACTAATACGCTCGCATATAGATTGAATCAGGCTTTGAATATATTCTCGATCGACAGCTTTCAATTTGGCTGATTTATTTTCAATGTCACTGATTTCAATTTCGACATCAACCATATCTCTGGGTATTTCTAGATAACCAGGACGAGAGTATGTAAGCACAGTTTCTAAAACCTTATCTATATCGCGCTTGGCTGTTTGCACATTATCGATAATGGCATTAGCAGCAGTTACTTGCTCATAGACATTATTTTGAGTGTCAAAAGTTTTAACACAATGGTGCAGCAAAGCTCTTTTGGAACGATACTTTACTTCCGGTCCACCACCTATAACAAGGAGCGGCAACTCTTCAGCATAAGCAAGAGCGGTTGAATTAATCATGTTCAACCCACCAGCACCATAGGTAACCAGAGCTACCCCCAGACCTTTTATCCTGGCATAAGCATCGGCAGCAAAGCCGACTGACGGCTCATGGGTCATCACCACTGTATGCAAGCCGGATTTTTGCTGGGCTGCATATATAGGCATAACAAAATCACCCGGAATGCCAAAAGTACAGTCAACTCCAGTCTCTTTTATTTGTTCAAAGAGATATTGAGAAATTTGCTTTTGCGACATATGTTTCTTACACTCTATAGTTGAGCAGTAGGGGCGAGGAGCCTTTTCAGTCGCGAGGAGCCCGGACCCCGTTTTAGAATGACGTTACCCAGACTTTCACCACAAAAAGGTATTGTAGCAAAGCACTTCGGAAGTTTTATTGATAAAGATGAAAAGCGAAAGAGATACAGCCGGTGAAAATCAGCAGTCAGCAAGTCAGGAGTTTGCTATCTCTCGTTTTCATGTCTTTAGACATGCCTTTGCTTTTATTCTTGCAGCCGGTCTGTGTATTTCACTTATCATGAGCGAAGTATCCTACAGCAGTCATGCTCATATCCATTATTTAGCCCATCTAAAACAGATAATTGTGCCTTATTTGTTTATCGCTCTTTTTGTGGGCGCCATCACCATAACCAACATATTGGCAGTTTGCAAAATCAAGATATCTGCCCAAGGAATTGCCATAAACAATCTGTTCTGGCAGGAGAAATTAGACTGGAAAGATCTGCAGGCATTCACTTCGCCGGCTAGTTTTAAATTTGCCTGGATAAAAACAAAGCATTGTCTATATTTATTGGCAAAAACCGAATTTACAAACTGGACTGAACTGGAAAGGGTTTTACAAAAACATCTTCCCAAACATGTAGGGGCGGGCTTTGCACCGCCCGATCGAAGCAATGACACCCGATGAAATGTAATATGTGGTGAATCTGGCCCCGCCAATCCTGCTGTGGTATATATAGACTAGGGACAGTCCTGAAAAGCTTAACTACAGTCATCAAGAACATTAAATCTTGAGCTTCAAAGATAAAAATAAGCAAGTTTTCACTTTAACACGGTGATATACTACCGGCAGTTCCATACAGGTGGTTGAAATACTCATGGGCAACCGGAAAGTAAAAACTAAGAACCCACAATCATCCAAGCCTATCCAGGCAGAATTAGCACTTTTAGAGGTGTTTTGGCATGTAGCGCGGGATAATTTTAATGACTATTTCGCCAGCCGTTCCGAAGTACATCAGCTTAACGTCATAACCGCTCTCAATAAGCCAGATGCGGAAAGTGACAAAGTTTACGCTTAGACTTCAGTCTATTACTAAGAGAAGAGATTAATTTAGTCTTTTCATTGTCCTCACCGCCAGGTTATTGTATTAATCTAACTTCTGGCGTAGTTTTTAATATTTTGAAGCATTTGCATGACCTCAACTAAGACATCACAATATCACAAAGGGGATGTCGTTCTCGTATCCTTTCCTTATACGACAGATGAGGGTCAAACGCAGACAAAACGGCGCCCAGCCGTAATTATTTCTAATGATGCCAATAATACCCGTCTTGACGATGTCCTGCTGGTGCCATTAACCAGCAATACAAAGCGGGCCGTCAAAGAACCAACCCAGGTCATTGTATCTATGAGCAGCCCGGAAGGACAGCAGGGCGGCTTGCGCCTTGACAGTGTCATTGACTGCACTGTCATAGCTACCATTCCCAAGACATTGCTTGTCAGCAAAATTGGTTCTTTTCCACAAGAAATTATGGAAAAAATAGATCAATGCCTGATGATTGCCCTTTCCATCGGCAGACCAGTAGGCAGTGATCAACCCTCCATTCTGGATAAGCCGGACAATATTAATGTTGATACTGCCTCCGCAACCACATCCCCCGATATTAAATAATAATATAACGCCGCAAGCGGCTGCACTACGCGCCGTGGTTTTAATACAGCACCGCCACAGCCAGTGCATATTCGTGTTCATGGCTAAGGCTAATTTCAACGCGATGACAATCAAGCTGCACTAGAAGCTTTGCAGCCCGGCCATGCAATACTGCCTGTGGTGCCCCATTTTCAGCATTAAGAATTTCCACTTCATGCCAATAGATACCGCGCCAGCCTGTGCCAAGGGCTTTGGCTATCGCTTCTTTAGCTGCGAATCTGCCGGCCAGGGTTTGGGTTAATCGGCGAGATCTACTCAGCACATAGCTTTTTTCAGCCTCAGTCAATATTCTATCGAGAAAGCGCACACCATATTTATCATAAACACGCATAATGCGATGGACAGAGCAGATGTCGGATCCAACTTTAATATGATTTTCAGCGCCGCTGTTCACTCATTTTCCTCGCGCGTACCATAAAGATAAATCAATTCCGGTAAGGGCAATTGCTCGTGCAGCTGGGCAATTGTTTTACCAAAGCGAGGATGCACTAGCTCCGGACTAATTTCAAGCAATGGCACCAGTGTATAAGCTCTCTTTTCTATTTTTGGATGGGGTATATGCAATGTGTCAGTTTCAATCATTTCATTGCCATAGAATAAAATATCCAGATCAATTATTTTTCCCAATGCCGCTTTCGTATTAGCACCGGCAGACATTTGCTCGGCAAAATTCAACTTGGCAAGACGCTGCTCAACCTCCTTGCATAGAGCAAGCAATTCAGCAGCACTCAAATCGGTCTCCAGAACCGTAACCGCATTAATAAACCATTGCGAAGAATTGGCCGCTACTGGCTCTGTTTCATAAAGGCTGGAGCATTCTATAATTCTTATTCTAGGATTGTCTTTCAAAAGTTGCATAGCCTGCTGTATAAAGCCAACGCGATCACCTTGGTTTGAACCAAGGCTTAAATATACGCGTGTCCTGCGGCGATTGCCGCGCACCTTCTGCTTGTCGACCATTGCCCATACTTACCATTAAACTAGCGTCTATTTTATATTAAAGAGGCAATCCATTCAATGATTAAAAACAACAGTTTCGTATCAGCAATTGTGGGGTATACGACAAATTAATGGCTGGGGTTGACTTTAATTTCTATGCTAAATGCTATTAACTATCAATCTGGCTTGAACAAAGTAATAGGCTTCATACTAGCTTATTCTTTTGTTTTGTCGCCTGTATCTGGCGCCACATCCAATGATATCGCTAATGGTGTTGCCGCTTATAACAAAGGTTGGTACAGCACAGCCTTATATTATCTGACATTGGCTGAGGTACAGTATCCTCACAATGCCCTTATTCCTTACTATAGAGCAAATACTTTTGTCCATTTAATGAAAGTGCCCGAGGCAATGACAGACTATGCTAAGGCTGTTGAGCTAGATCCAAACGGTGAAATCGGCAACTATGCCAGACAAGCTTTGCAAGCAGCCTGCAATTCAAATAATGACATTGGCGCAGATCAACAGACGCTACTACAACAGGGAAACGCCTTAAGTAATAGTTTTATGCAAAGCGCTCAAGCAAGAAAATCTTACTGGCTCAACTTGGGGGAACAGCAATATAATCATATTCGCCAAACAGAACAGATTGGATTGCAGCGCATGCAGAATACCGGCATCAATATTTGTGGTGAGTGGATTGATTCTTATACGCCCGATGACATAGCCGCTTATAAACAACGGGAAGTGCAAAAAGAAGACCATGCATTAGAAATAGCCCAGTATGACGCTAGAGCAATTTCCTCGTTGGCTTCTCAGCGGGCTAACGCTATAAAACGTAGTGCCACAGCCTTAGCGCAGCAATTGGCAGATCAACAGGTCGGGGGCGACGCCAGACTCAACCCAGCAGGCACTAATCTTTATGTGCGCAATTATATCCTTACCCCTTAGAGATCAATAAACCTATCACGCCATTCGGGGCAGGGAATTACGCAAGAATCGTATTGTCCAAAGATTTTATAACGAATAGCGGCAATAAAATCATAACCAATATCCAGAAAAAAATCAGGTAAGACCTTCAGTATGGTCAGCCAGCGCCAGGGTGAAGACCAGGGAATCTGGCATTGCTCCAGCACGAAAAATACTGCCTTTGCTTTTTTTAGTAACTGGCTTTGCGAAAGATCGTAGCCACTTAAAACAAACACTGTGTCTAAATCTTTATTGCTTTCACCATATTTGCCTAACAATTCTCTGGCAATGTCGCTTTGCAAAGAGCAGAATAAAAACTTTGATGAGGGGGCATGTTTCAGAACAAATTGTACAAAACGGTCACACAGTCCACATACTCCATCATAAAAAATTATGTTATCACCTGGCTTCAATTTAGTTTCGTCAGTCATGAATACATTTTCTCACAGTTAAGGGACTGTTTAGATAATATAGCTTGCATGATTTTTTCGGTGTCTTTTAAGGAAGAAAAAATATAATCAGGGTTATGCTGGCTTAATTGCTCCCAGGTAGTTTTGCCTGTATTGACCGCCAGACTGATTGCTCCATAGTGCTTAGCACAAAGAACATCGTTTTCCGCATCCCCGATAATGACAATTTGTTCAGGGCTAAATTGCGCTTTATAGAACGCCTGTGCCCGCTGGTGAGCAACAGCCGGTAATTCCAGGCGGTTAGCCGAATCAGATCCAAAAGAGCCAACCGGAAAAAAGTGATTCAATTGCACACGCTCAAGTTTTAGTCTAGCTCCAGCCTCAATATTGCCAGTCAACAATCCAATGGCTGTACGCTCATCCTCATGAAGAGCGGCAAGTATTTCAACTACACCTTCATAGATAAAATAATCATTGGCCTCCGCTATCGACTGCGGCAGAAGTTGCAAATATAAATCTAATATGTCCCCAACTGTCTTTTGCAGTTGCTCATTAGTATAAAAGTGGCAGGCGCGAAGAATTTCTTCAACAATTTGCGGATCTGTTTTACCGGCAAAGTGAATACCGGCAGCTTGAATTTTTTCAGTACTAATACCTGAATATTTTTCAATAGCAGCAATTAAAGCTCGCGACCCAGCTCTGCCGCTAAAAATAAGCGTTTGATCAACGTCAAATAGTACTAATTTTTGTATTTTCATTCACAGCATTCTCAGTTGCATTTTTGCGCAGGCTGGCCAATGCCAGGCGGCGTGGAACACGAAACTCCGGCACGCTTTTATTATCTCCTGCTTTGGCAGTATCAGCAAAGCTTTCATAAATCCAAATTTGATTGCGTCCGGCTTTTTTAGCTTCATACAAAGCCTGATCGGCCTTGGTGATTAAATCACCGGCATCTTTTGCCTGACGCGGGTAGGAAGCTGCTCCCAGAGAAATAGTGATCTGCCCCAAGCCAGGAATGTTAGCACCGGCAATCTGCGTACAAAGCCTGTCACCTATTAATGCCGCTTCCAGCAATGAAGTCTCCGGTAATATAACCGCAAATTCTTCCCCGCCATAGCGAGCGGCTGTATCGCCGCTTCTTAAAGCTGTTTTTAATATGCCGGCAACATGCCTGATGGCTGCGTCCCCAACTGGATGCCCGTATGTGTCATTGATCTGCTTCAATCTGTCTAAATCAAGCATGAGCAATGAGCAGGGCAACCTTTTACGGTCAGCCAGTTTAAGTTCCTCGGCAAGGCGATTTTTAAAATATATATAGTTATACAAACCGGTCAGTCCGTCTGTAATTGCCTGGAATTTTACCTGAGCAAATAAATGGGCATGTGTGACAGCCACAGCCAATTGATCGGCGACAGCTGCCACAAGCTGCACCTCACCAGTACGCCAGGTACGAGCGTGGTCACATTGATGAACAACAAGCAGACCGACAATTCTATTACCGCTAACAAGCGGGGCTGCAATTAATGATTGCGATTGGCAGTTTTGCACAAAATATTTGAAAGCATTAGCTCGGGCATCATTTGCAGTATCGTTAATGACTGAAACGCGCCATGGATCATAAGGTTGTCCTTCCGGCGGCTTATCAGCGAAAGTGTGGGTATTCTTTAAGCTTAGCTTTTCAAGATCTATACCAAGCAGAAAATGACCACGGGCAAAGATTGGATCAACATCATTCGGATTGAAGTCTACCGGCTGTGCGTAGAGATTTAAGTCTTTTGTTGGTGACAGTTCCTTGCTGTAAAATTCGTGTGTTACAACCAATGGCCCGTTCGGACTGGGTTGCAAGATCTGGCAGCGGCCGGCATTGATAGCATTGCCCAATTCACTGGTAACCGCATTCAATATCGTATCCAGATCTAGTGAGCTGCTCACTGAGCGCACAATATGATTGATGAGCATCTCCTGTTCAGCCATCGTTTTGGTGTAATAATACAGATGAGCATGTTGCATAGCTATAGTCAGCTGTCTGGTAACAGCCTCTACAAGTTCAAGCTCTTTGTCTGTCCAGATTCGCAGCCGGTCGCACTGTTGAATTAAAATCAGTCCGATTGTTCCCTGAGAAGACGTAACCGGACAGGCAACCAGCGAGCGAATAGAGCGCCAGTCTTCCGGAGCCAGTTTCCCCTGTTCAAACAGTGGTGTTGGTCCATCATCATCAAGCACATCAAGGGAAAGTATTGAACCCTGCTCAATAATCATGCTCATGATACTATATTCGGTGATATGCAGCGAGCGGTTGCTCAGAGCAGTACCGTTTTTGTTGCTATCAAACCAGATATAATCAAAAATAAGCTCCTGGTCGGTGCGGTGAGGCTTGTTGTCTCCATTGCCGCTGATATTATCTATAAGTGCCAGACAACAGCGACTGGCGCCAAGTGCCTGTCCTAATTCGCTTACTGTAGTCATAAGCACCTGATCAAGATCAAGTGATTGTCTGATTGCTTGCGAAATTTTTTCTTCTGTCTCTTTGTGTTCGTGATTTATCTGTAATTTGGCAGCAATTTGATTAAAGGCTTTGGCTAATTTACCCAACTCATCATTACTTCTTACCACCACTCTGCGACTCAAATCACCCCGTCCCAGAGCCAGCACTTCCCGTACCAGTAACTTAATCTGCCGGCTAAAATGCCATGTAGCCAGTAAAACTAAATATGCTGAGCACAACAAAGCCAGGACGGCAAGGAAAACTGTTTGTGAAAGCAAAGAAAGAATAGCCTGTTTAGTTACATGGTTTGAATGTCCCTGTAAAAGACAATATTGCTGATATAAGCAAGCAGCCAAAACCGTTGTCACTGGCAAAGCAGAGCCAAGACAAAGCAGCAAGAGCCTGCCTTGAATTTTGAGCCGACAAGCCCTGGGGGACCTGGCCAAAATGAGCCTCCCTGGTCACACCAGTAATACGATACTGGTTCTTGAAAACCGAGCAACAGGCAAATTATATTATCTACTAAGCAATAAAGAAAATTAGTTTTTTACTCTTTGGCAACAGTTGATAATAATTTAGCCGTTTTGCCTTCATTAATCAGGCTGAGTGCACGTTGCCAGTCAATAGGAATTGATTGCTCCAGATTGTGACTAAAACCGGTCCACATTGCTGTTTTAAGCTCTTCCGCTGCCTTGTGATCTTTCCCCTGGCGCAATAAAACATCCATTTTAATCATTCGCGCTAATGAGCAATGATGATCAAATTCTAAAGCCCTTTCTACTAAATTAAGAGCGGCTTCATACTGGCGGCTGGCATGAGCGCAACAAGCAGCAGCAGCCAAAAGCATACTTTTCAACTCATTGCTTCCTGGTGAACAGGCGTCAGCAGCAGAAACAAAAAGTGTGCATGCTTGTTGATATTTATGACGGCGATAAGAAAGATATGCTTCAACAAAATTGATATTTAAGTCTTGCCCATAGCTTTTCTTAATATTCTGCAATTCTTTGTCAGCTTGCCGGCGAAATCCCGCTGTTTCATAAAGCATAATCAAATTGCTAACAGAAGCTAAAGAAGATTCATTTTTACTTTCGGCTTTATGCTCAGTCAAAGCCTTTTGCAGTTTTTCCACTGCCAGAGGTCTGATCAAATGAGCAAAGAGCATTTGTATTGTTTGATTATTGAGAACAAACAGATATAAGGCTGCCAGGACAAAATGTATGATGGCCAGAACCATTAACTCTTGCCGACCAGCATACGCAATAGCCATTTGCCAGTGGGCGCTGCCAAAGCCAAAAGTGGACAATAAAGGATCAGCAATAAAATTAACACCCAGAACAAAAGCACAGCTGTAAGTCAGCAACATGGCTAAAAAGGGGTGGGGACGGAAGAATAACGCCGGCAAAGTGAAAAGAACGAGCAAGACTTGTGCTATCTCTCCACTGAAAAGCACGGGTATCAGGTCAGTTCTTGAAGATAATTCGCCTGGTATGACTTGATACCACAACAGTCCATAGCTCAGGCTTTTCACATAACCGCCAAACCACTGACAGGCAGTTATTGACACCCAGAGGGCTAAAAGATTGAGTAAAGGGTAAACAAGAAAAATGACAATCCGCCAGGCGAAAGATTGGTCATAGTCATTTAAGTCCTCTTTACCAAAGCGATGGCGCTCTATATACAGTCGCCGCAACGAATCAAGAGAAACAAAAGCAGCAATAGCTGTTATAAAGCCCAAACAAAATGTGTCCATACATTAAACGCTCCGGTGGCTCATTCTATTCGCCCCCTCCGCTTGCTCCCCGTTTCGTTCAGCACGGCTCCTCGCCGCGCCTCACTCCACTGCAACTTAGTCCAAACGCTCCGAGTTAAATTCTATCAGTATTAATTTCATCTACCGAAAAATTTAAGCAGTAAAATAGAAATAAAATAAAGTGCGCTTAATGCCACTAACACTATCAGCATAGATACAGCCGTAGGATCAGGGGTAATAATGGCCGCTACTACAGCTGCCACAAAAATGGCATATTTCCAAACCGAAAGCAGCATTTTAGAATTAACTATGCCAGTAAAAGAAAGAGCAAAAATTACCACCGGCAGCTGAAAGCATAAACCCATATAGAGCAAAACTGTGCTCACCAGAGATACATAAAAATCCAGGCGCTGGTTAATAGGCGATACGCCTTGACCAAAAGCCCCAAAAAAGTGCAGCATTGCCGGTAAAAGGCAATAATAAGCAACAGCAGCGCCGCAAACAAACAATATGGGACTGCCCACAGCAATCGGCATTAACATCTGACGCTCACGTTTAGTTAAACCTGGGGCAACAAATTGGCAGATTTCCAAAAGTATAAGTGGCGAAGCCAAAATTAACCCACCATAGAATGCCACTTTCATAAATACAACCACAGGCTCTTCCATCGACAGGGCCTGAAAAGTAATATTGCCCGCCGGTATCTCTAGAAAGCGCAAAATTCTTTTACCAAAAAAAAGTCCAATTGCTATACCAACTGCCATATAAAGCAAACATCTAATCAGGCGGTCGCGCAGTTCATCAAGATGCTCAACCACTGTCATTGTTTTTTCTGAATCAGACATGTTTCAATTTTTCCTGAGCCAATATAATACCGGCAGTCACAGCCACATTTAGGGACTCACATTCTGGATTAATGGGGATAGAGACAGTACTGTCAATTAGACTAAGAATATCAGATGATATACCGTGCCCTTCATTGCCTAATATATAAGCTTTCGGATGTTCTGAGATTTCCTCCCAGAATGGTTTTTTAGCTTTATTGTCCAGGGCAATAATACGAAAATCATTGGCTTTAAGTTTATGAATTGCCTCTTTAACATCAAGTCTCGTCACTATAGGCAAACTAAAAATAGCTCCCATTGAAGAACGAACAACTTTTGGATTATAACAATCAACACTTCCTTTCGAAAGAATCAAACCAGCAGCTTGAAAAGCATAAGCAGTACGGATAATGGTTCCCACATTGCCTGGATCTTGAATATTATCGCCAAGCAGCAAAAGCTTTGTCTTGGAATTTATAGCATCGGAGAGCAGCTCCTCAAACCGATAATGTGTTTGCATGGCTGTGGCAACAATACCACAGCTAGTATCAGTAGTATAAAGCTCTTTAAATATCCGATCCGGAACCACAGTAATCGTTTCCAGCTCATTTACCAGCGCCTGTTTATCAAAACCATTAGCATAATAGGTCTGACTGAGAACAACATCGATCAATTCAACATTTTTGTCCAGCGCCTCTTGAATTAATTTTGCTCCTTCAAGCAAAAACAGACCTTCATTCTCGGCGTCAATTTTCCTGCCGCTTGCTTCTGTCAAACTGCGAATTATTTTAAGTCTCTGATTATCAGGACTGGTAATTTCGGTTACTTTCATCGATAACAGTCACATTTTCCAGGCAAAAAGCCTTAGCGAACAACTTCTACAGAGCAGGAGGCATTGGATACAACTGCACTGGCAACACTGCCTAGAAAATGTTCAAGAATATCTTTATCCTGACCATGTGCGCCAAGGACAATAAGATCAGCAGGCCAGTCTTGAGCAATCTGCAATATCAAACTGCGCGCATTTCCTTCCAATACATGGTGGGTTACTTTGCCTTTGTCAAATTTAGCATCCAGTTTTTCGCCAAATTCTTTCACCATTTTTTCTGCTTCTGTCTTGGTAGAAGTATAAACTGCATCCTGTGTCTTGGAAATTTCAGGAGCCTTGAAAAAGCGAGAATTAGTGGCATGAGATCTTTTTTCTACAACAGTAATCACTTGCACGGTCGCGCCATCAGCCCAGGGCCGAGTAAGAACAGATTCTACAGTTAATTTGGATCTGACACTGTGATCAAGTGCCAGCAGTAATCTCGATGTCACTAAAGGAGCATGCTTAGCTAATTTTTTCTCTACAGAAGGATTGCTTAAATAATGCACTATTCTTACCGAGCAAGTGGCATGACTCATTACTTTCAAACAAATGCTGCCCAGAGAATCGCTATTGTAGCCCCCTGTGCCATGCGAACCCATAACTATCAAGTCAGCATTCCAGCTCTGAGCTATATCCAATATATGGTCGGCGGCCTTACCTTCGTGAAATGCCTCCGTGACTTTATCGGAGCCAAACTTGATCTTTAGTTTCTTAGCTGCTTCATCCAACAGTGCGTGAATATCAGCATCCAGCATTTTCTGAGCTTCTAATGCCATCTGCCCAAAACCACCAAAAGCTGCATCAGCTCCTGTATGCAGCGGCTCGGCCACTGTCATAACACAAAATGTGCTATCTTCAGGCCAGGGCTCACTCAACACAGTTTCAAGGGCATTATCAGAATGATAAGAACCATCTATTGGAATCAGTATTTTCATTGCTGTTTTAGCTCTCCTTGGGACAGAATGGATTTAGTATATTATCTTGGAATCCGCTTTCATACGTATTAACCGCATCCTGAAAGCAGTTACCCTCTGGGCTTTAAGCACTCTCTGGGCTAAAATGAACGAGTCTAGATTTGATGGTATACCAGTTATGACGGCTGCAAGCAATTTTCGCAATATTGAAGCTCCTCCCCAACAAACGGACAATTATTTAACTCGCGGGCGCTTGTTGGCAGATGCCCAGGGGCCAATTTTTCGTAATTTACTATTTAGAGGCAGGCGCTTTATGGTTAGCGAAACACTGCCCAAACTTTCAATCGCTGACTCCTGTTGTGGAGGCTCCCGCCGGCTAGACCAAATTAGTCATCGTCGAGATAAAAATCGTTTAGTCGACAAAGAAAAACCAAGCAAAGACAAATCTAAAGACGAAGAAAACCCACAAACAAAGAAGAAAGAAATTGCCAAAATAGTTAAGGAAAAACTCAATGAAATAAGAGAAGAGAATGGGCTTAACAAAGTCGAGAAGAGCCGTAAAGAAACAAAGCTGGCAACAAGAAATTCCCTGGCTCAGCAAGACAAAGGACTTGGTCATCACCTCAAATATTCTAACCCCGGAATTGAAAACGCAGCTAAAATAAGTAATACCAACAGATCAGCAGAAGAAATAGCAACGGAGATAGTTGCTCTATGGATGAACAGCCCACCTCACAGAGCTAATATATTAGCCAGAAATGCAAAGACCATGGGTTTTGATATTGAAGATAAATATGCCACACTTCGCTTAGGGTGTTAAGCAGTTTAAGCTATTTTGGCGAGCGCAAAAGAGTATTTAGTGTAAGAAAGGTTTCTTGCAAATCTTTTTCGCTCACAATAAAAGTAAGTTCCGTATAAGTAGAGACAATCTCAACAATATTGATACGCTTAAGTGCCAACGGTCTGATTATGGCAAAAGTTACATTGGGTATGGTAAGAACCTTTTCTCCATAACGTACAGTCACACTAGCCAATTTATCTATGAACAACTTTGGTTTTTGTTTGTCAAAGATTTTCAAGACCAGCGCCGATAATTCTTCCGGCACAATGATTGCTAGTTCATTCACTCCGTGAGTGGCCGTAAAAAAGTCAGCTGCTAAAAATTGTTCTTTTTGATAAAGAGAACGCAATAAATTACGATTGTCTTTTGTTTTATCAAAAGCAATTTCTACCAATCCCGTTCTTACCGCCATATTTTCTGCCTTTACGTCCGGCAAAATTGGCGGGCGCGCTGGTAACGATTTGGCTAGGCGAGATAAAGCAACAACAATCGTGCCGTGGCGCACCGATTTTTTAGATCTTTTTTCTACTTCGGACTTAATGGTATGTGCATATGCAGAGAGATTGAGATAGCCGGCATTTAAGGCTGAAAGAGCAATCTCTGAGGCTGTCACAATTTCTTGCACTATATTGGCTACTTTAATCATGTAATAAGTATTACATTTTTAGTTATTTATGACATATTTACTAATAAATTTTACAGCTCTTTTAACAACGGCTATATTTCCCAATCAGTTATAACAGCCAGGCTAACTAAGAGAGGAGAGAACATGTCCATTACTATCAGAAAAGCATCTATGCAAGACAGTGAGAAATTGTTGTCTATGATTATTGACCTGGCAGATTTTCAGGGACAAAGAGATGCGGTAAAAACCAAAAACGAAGACTTACGGCGTTATCTATCCTCCGACCGCCCGCCATTTGAATGTGTACTTGCCGAAAGTCACGGTAACGTTGTTGGTTTTGCACTTTTTTTCACTACCTTTTCTACCTGGTCAGGCCATCCTGGAATTTATCTAGAGGATCTTTATGTTATTCCAGAAAAGCGCGGTACAGGTATCGGTAAACAATTAGTGGCCGAGTTAGCCAGGATTGCCCTAGAACGTGGTTACAAGAGACTGGAATTTATCAGTCTTATGTCTAACCGGTCATCTTATAACTTTAATCAGAGCTTGGGTGCCAAGACCCAGTCAGAATGGCTGCGCTGGCGATTGACAGAAGCCGATCTTTGTCGATTGACTGATTCCAACAATCTTAATTTTAGTGCGAGTAATCCGCTTCAGACTTATCAATCAGTCTAGAATTTTTACATTCTCTGAAGGAGCACTGCATGATTACTGACTCTATCTCGGCAACTAAGTTGCTTTATCTTGAAGATACTGGCGTAAACAAATGCAATGCTACAGTTGTATTTATACAAACGACTGAAGATAAAGGCATATCAGTCATTCTGGATCAAACCATTTTCTACCCTCAGGGTGGCGGGCAACCGGCTGACCAGGGACAGATCACCAGTAGCAGCGGAGTCGTGTTTTCTGTTAAAGATGTACGCATGATAGAAGGCATTGTGCACCATTTTGGTGAATTTAATCAGGGCACATTTTCTGTCAATGAGCCGGTAAATTTATCCATCAATATTGAACGCAGGCAGCTCAATGCCAGGCTGCATTCAGCCGGACATTTAATCGATGCTGCTGTACAGTTGCTGGCGCTGCCACTTGTACCAGGGAAGGGCTATCATTTCCCTGATGGACCATATGTAGAATATCAAGGCGAAATAGTTGCTGATGATCGCGAATCTATACGTATGCAGGTTGAACAAAAAGTAAATGAATTGATCAATTCCGGACTGAGCACACAAACAACCACCACAACCAAGTCGCAACTGGCAGAAATTTGTTCTTTTGTACCTGACTATGTCGTAGATGGTAAGCCAATTCGCGTAATAACCTTTGTCCCTAAACTAGGCTGTCCTTGTGGCGGTACACACGTCAAAAATAGCCAGGACGTCAAACAAATAAGCCTGACTAAACTTCGCGTTAAAGGCGGACAGACACGCTTTAGTTATATAATCTAGTGCTATCCATATTCTTTCATCTCAGACAAGAGAATAATAAATGGAAAAGACCACCTTTGATACACAAAATGCCTTGCAAATGTTTCAGGCAGATTTGCTCAAGGATGAAAAGATATTATGGGCGGGACAACCTGAGCCCAAGCTTTTTACCGGCGCCGATTTTTTCCTGATCCCAATGGGATTATTCGTCTTCTGTTTCGCGATATTCTGGGAATCTGGGGTTTTGGGCATAACGCATATGGGATCACACCATGATATGCCATTTCCATTTTCCTTTTTCCCACTATTTGGCATTCCTATTGTGCTGATGGGGTTTTATATATTATTCGGACGCTTTTTCTTCAAATCCTGGAAACAGAGAAACACGTATTATGCTGTCACCAATCAGCGCGCCCTAATTCTCTGTACTGCTCCTAATCGCTCACTACAAGCTGTACTAATCAATGCTAATTCCAATTTAAATAAGTCTGTAGGCTCTGATGGCACCGGTACAATAAGTTTTGGGGACTCCTCTCCAAAAGCTGCCGCATATGCTAATACCGGTATGGATTTTTTTGTTGCAGCTGGGGGTCTGGCATTAGCGCCAGCGTTTTATGACATAAAAGACGCCAACACTGTCTACCAATTAATAAGCAATCAGCAAAGAAAATAAGAACAGCGCCGTGTTCTGCGCTAGGCAACTTGCAGTTGCAAATGTTCTTTGGCAATTTCAACCAATTTGTTGAAAGCATCGCGATCGTTCACAGCCAGCTCAGCCATAACTTTTCTGTTTAAGCCCACATTAGCCTTTTGCAGTCCATTAATAAATCGGCCATAGGTCAAGCCTTGCATACGGCAGGCAGCATTAATACGGATAATCCAGAGGCTGCGAAAGTCTCTTTTACGCTTGCGCCGGTCACGATAAGCATTTTTCCAGGCTTGCATGAGAGCCTGATTGGCGGCAATAAACAGCCTGGACTTGGAGCCGCGGAAGCCCTTTGCATATTTGATGATTTTTTTGTGGTGCTTCTGTAAAACATTGCCACGTTTAACTCGCATAATAAATCTCCAAACTAGCTATCGTAAAAAGCCATCACATCCGGGCTCCTCGCTACCGCTCCTCGCCCCTACTCAGCCAATATATTGAGCGTAAGGAAACAATTCTCTGACATTTTTTTCTTGATCTTTAGGAACAGCCGCCCAGCCACGCAAGTTGCGCTTGTTGTTAGCCGACTTCCATTCGTTTAAGTGTCGCTTACCAGCTTGCCGGCGTAAAATCTTACCGGTGCCGGTAATCTTAAAGCGGCGGGCCGCAGCTTTATTAGTTTTCATTTTAGGCATGGGTCAGACTCCGGTATCTTCTCTTTCCACAAGAGCAGGCTTGCCCTTCTGAGGAATAGGCGAAATGATCATGATAACACTCTTTCCTTCCTGGCGAGGCTCTTTGTCAATTATTCCTAAGTCTTTAAGGTCTTCAGCAAAGCGGCGGAGCAAATCCATGGCTAAATGCTTGTGCTGCATTTCCCGCCCACGTAACATCATGTTTACCTTAATCTTATCGCCATCATTGAGGAATTTAAGACCGCTTCTGAGCTTTACCTGGTAATCATGCTCCTCAATTTTATACCGCATCTTGATTTCTTTAACATCAACAATGTGGTGCTTTTTCTTATTCTCTCGTTCCCGTTTTTTATTTTCAAACTCGTAGCGGTGAAAATCAAGAATTTTAGCTACCGGTGGAGCGGCGTCAGGCTGAACTACTAAAAGATCAAGCCCCTTGTCCCGGGCCATCTGCAAAGCCTCTTGCCTTGTAACAATGCCTACTTGACCTCCATCTTCGTCAATTACTCGCAGTTCGCGGTCGCGAATTCTTTCGTTTAATAATGGTTGATCTCGTCTTTCTTCTGCCGGCGAAAACCGCCTCTATCTGATGTGCTCAAACTTTCCTCATTTTTATTAAATTCTACCCGGGATCAATTCCCGCATATGACCCCTAACTTTGGTTGTACCCTGGTTTAACCATTGCAAACACCCGCCACGGCGCGAGCGCCTGCACTACTATTTGCCGAAGGTGGGAGTTGAACCCACAAGAGCTTACGCTCACTACGACCTGAACGTAGCGTGTTTGCCATTTCACCACTTCGGCTTAAATTTAAATGAAAAGACTTGCTCATTTACCCCAGATCAACCATCGGCAGTATAGGGCATCAGAGCTATGTTACGAGCCCGTTTGATGGCTACGGTAATTACTCTTTGATGACGGGCACAATTGCCGCTAATACGCCTGGGTAGCACTTTGCCCCGCTCAGTGACAAATTTTTTCAGGCGATTGGCGTCTTTATAATCAATATTGCTGACTTTATCGGCACAAAAGCCGCAGGCTTTTTTTCGCCGAATAGCAGAATCATGCATTATGCGCATATGTACTCCTCACACAACATTAACCAATGTCCTCTAAACTAAAAAGGGATTTCATCGTCAGATGCAAAAATGGATGCTAGATCATCATTTTTGCCAACAGTTGGGCCGAGCGCTGGGCCAACTTTAGCACCAACAGCAGCCATATCCTGCTCAACTCCGGGGACGAATGCACTTCCTGCTTTCATTACACTGCTAGATAGATTTTCTACATTGAAGGCGTCAATTTCTACATCACGTCGGTTTTGCCCTTCAGCTGTCACAAATTTATTAATCTGTAAACGTCCTTCCACCGCCACCAGATCACCCTTTTTTACTTCATGAGCGCAGCGTTCCGCCATTTCTCGCCAGGTAGTAACCTTAACCGGAGTGCTCTCTGGCGGAGCTTCTGAACGGGGAATAGACTCGACAGCAATAACAAATTCAGTCACAGCCACATTATTAGCAGGCGTGAAGCGTTTTTCCGGCTCGCGGATTACTCTACCACTGACCACTATCTTGCTCAGAGACATTAATAAGTTCCTGAAGCCTCAGCAGCATATTCGGGTATATAAATAACAATAAGAGAACGAGTGATGTCCTCTGACAATGTCATCATGCGCTTAATTGCCGCTACTTTGTCTGCCTGGATGGTAAATACTGTCGTGACATAGTAACCATCTTTCATCTTTTTAACTTCATAAGCCAGCCGGCGCCGGCCTTTTTTATCAGTGGACTGTACTGTACCGCCCTGGCTCTTAATAAATTCTTCTACTGAGGCGCAAACGCGGTCAGCGGCCTCCTCATCTATAGTCAGGCCTGATTATATAGGTAGTTTCATACGTAACAGCGGCTTTGAGATCTTTCAAAATTTCCTCTCAATACTACAAAATAAAATGCTCCACCTGGCTTTACCAAGCAATATTCAAACGGGGTTTTAATTTTAGCACAAGTCCATGCCAGTATTTACCATAGGCAAATGGATGTCAAGCAAATATTTGATCAACACTTTTTATTTATTTTTACTGGTCAAAGGATAGTCTTAATTGCTTTACCAACACCACCAACAGCTGTCTTAGCACCTTTAGCCGTGCCCTTCACGCCTCTGTCAACACAGCCGGCAACAGCTTTGACACCTTTGCCCGTGCCCTTCACTCCTCTATCTGCACAGCCGGCAACAGTTTTGACACCTTTGCCTGTACCTTTGGCGCCCTCTTCTACAATACCGTCATCGGCACTGACGCCTACAAAAGCTGTCATGACCATAAATGTGGTTGCTAGCAATATTTTCTTCATTTGATACTCCAATTATCAATAAATTGAGTTAACCATTGTATCAAAGCCTGGTTTGTTCGCGCCTGATGAGCTTTCTCTTCGTTGCTAAACCCCAGCGATAACCACCCATTTCTCCATTGTCGCGAATAACTCTATGGCAGGGGATAACAATAGCCAGACGATTAGCTCCACAAGCACGCCCAACCGCACGCGCCGCTTTTGGCATGCCAATGCCTTTAGCCACCTGAGCATATGACTGGAGTTCACCATAAGGGATTGCTTGCAAATAGTTCCAAACCCGAAACTGAAAGGCAGTACCTTGGACATCCAGGGCAAGATTGAAATCAGTCCTTAGTCCTTTTAGATATTTATCAATTGCCTTTATCCATAATTTAAATTGGCGAGAATAAGGTTTTTTCAGCTCATTGATTGATGCAGCCGGATACTCCTGTCCAAGCTCCCGGACCATTTCGATCTTCGTAGCACCGAATTGAATAAAACATAGCCCCCTGTCTGTCGCTGCCATCATCATTAATCCTAATCGGGTTGGAATGATTACATAAGAAACAGAGAGATTTCTGCCACCGCGGCGATAATCAGCCGGAGTCATGCCCAGACAATTGTTTACGCGTTCGTAAACACGACTTGGCGAGGCAAATCCTGCCTCATAAATGGCATTGGTAACCAATTCTCCGTCTTTACTACGCAAACTCTTTTTAAATAAATCCAGGCGGCAGGCTTCAATGTACTGGCGAGGCGTAAGACCAACAACAGACTTGAACGTCCTCTGTAAATAATAGGTGCTTAAACCAGCTTGTTTACCTAATTCTGTTAATCGCAGTGGCTGCGAAATATTCCTTTGAATATAGTCACATAACTGATGAATGCGAGTCGTGGCTGAATTTTCTTTGCGCATTACATTAATAATAATTCTCAACAAGGTTTAATCAAGCTTAGCGTTTGTATTGAGAAATACTATCTGAATCTTGTCATTAACTCTGATTAGGGTCATAATTCAAACTTGGGTTAAGCAAAGGTATGTTTATATGTGGCTTGCCGAAGATTTGCAAGTGTTTGTGATTGGTCCCCTTTTCATAGTTCAATTCATTGGGACTCGCCTTTGGTTCCTCTTTTCATAACTCTATTTATTTTAATGCCGGTAGGCTACATGATATTAAAATCGATGAAACATGAACATGAATAAATATGCCTAGACTTTTCCTGGGCACTTATTTGAATGAAGATGATCAGACTGCCCTGGGACAACTGCCCAAGTTAAATTCTACTT
Organism: Candidatus Melainabacteria bacterium; assembly: GCA_963847765.1. Classification (GTDB taxonomy): domain Bacteria; phylum Cyanobacteriota; class Vampirovibrionia; order Obscuribacterales; family Obscuribacteraceae; genus CAWKBA01. The sequence continues at coordinate 498,308 of CAWKBA010000005.1, forward strand.
TAGAGACCACCTGGAATTGTCGCATCAAATGGTCCAAGCCAAATCAATTACATTTGACCTGGATTTTTTTTGGCGATATAGAAAAACATCAAATAGATACTCTATGTCGGGCAATTGCCCAGACTATTAATGCCAACCGCCCACAACTACCTCCGACAGATGGAAATATTTCACTCATGTATGAAAGATTGGAGTATTGGTTTAACAGGCAGACACCCAGCCTGCTTGCCTTAGTACCTGCCAAACGCAACATGGTTTTGATGGATTATGCTCAAAGTGTGCGCATACAATTAAGTGAATACACAGCTATTAACGTGCGCCAACAAGCCAAAAAGCCTTTCAAACCGCATATAACTTTGGCGCGGCTAGCAAACATAACCGGACGCGAACCAACTCTGCCGTTCGGTGCAAACCACGAATTGTCGCCTAATGCAATTGATGGATTAGCGAATCTTCTGCCGCTTATGCATAAGCTTGACACTATGTCTATTATTGAAAGCGTAGAGCGCGATGGATCGCATCAATATAATACTATTAAGAATTTTTCTATGTTTGATCCAAAACATGATGGAGATCACCCAGGCACGTCTGTCACATAAAGCGATTCTTTTTTACCGAGAAATCTGGGTTTACGTTGAGTAAATACATCCAGCCAGGCGCATTCACTAGCAAAAATTTCTCGCAATTCATACCAGTATTGATCTAATCCATAAGAATGAAGCGAGGCATCAACACCAACCGATGAAAGCCCAAGATGTTTGGCGATGTACATTGCTCTGGGCAGGTGAAAAGCCTGAGTTATAAGAATAGCCTTACGAACATCAAAAATATGGAAGGCTCGATAAAGGCTATCGTACGTGCGAAAACCGGCATAGTCACAAGCAATATCTGCTGCCGGTATCCCATCAGCAACAGCCAGCGACTTCATTGCTTCCGGCTCATCATAATTGAGATGACTGTTGTCTCCAGTCATAAGAATTTTGTGGACCTTCCCGCATCTATACAAAGATACTGCTGTGCGCACTCGATCTTTTAAAACAGGAGTTCCGATGCCGGCACCAAATACAATAGCTACGGGCGCTTCTGGCACATCGGCAATCTTATGATATACCGAGCCAGCCTGACTGCGAACATCGCAGTAAATGGCAACAACCACAACTACTAATGTTGCCACTAATGTTTGAACAGCAAATCTAGTTATCTTTGCCATATCTGTTAATAACCTGGTACGCGATAATGTTCAACATCGCCAAAACGAAAGTATTGCTTATTAACTTGGGCGGTTCTTTCCACTCCACCAGCTTGCAAAACAGAAATTCGTTTTGAGTGGCTGGGAAATTTCAAAATTTCTGAAGCAGCCAAAGCTTTTACCGCCTCACGCACCGCTTCATCATAAGCGGGAAAACCAGAGGGACGCTCAATGAGGGCTTCATTTATCTGCCCATCCCTTGTAATTTTGCAGCTAAACCAGGCAACAGTGCCAAATGGATATTTTGATTCAATTGTTTTTGTTTGGGCATTAAACTGAAAATTTTGGGCTTGATCGCTATTAAGAATATCTGTGGTGCCGCTCAATACTGCTTGCAAAAAACGATTGCGCCAGTGATCCCATTCAATCATTAATTCCTTATCCTGAGAATCCGGATCTCCTTGCGCAGCAGCAGGGTCTTCTTTATTTGTTTGCACATCTTCCTGCTGCACCAGCCCTTTTAAATAGCCATTGACGGGCATTGCCTGCTCCACTTCACCTTTTAGTTTATCGCCATTTGCTTCCGGATCAGCGCCTGCAGACGGTAATATAGTTGGCAAGGTTATAAAAAAGCACAGACCGGTCAGCAGGATTTTTTGCTTTATACTTTGCTTCTTCAACATCTGTTAATACCATATAGTCAACGCATAGCTTATCCTACTAACTAAGTAGAAAGACTAAAATAAATTCTTAACGATGATTGCCGACAATACATTGACAAAAGATCTATCCGATTGCCTGGTTGGTATAAGCAATTTAATTGCTCCCGGCACTGGACGCGCTTTAGAACTCCCTGACAGTGCCCTAAAGCTGCAGACCGCTAATCGGAAGTTGTTGGTTGCTTTTTCTGGTGGTCCTGATTCCACAGCTTTATTGCTGGCTGCACATACAATCGCTCCTTCTTTTAATTTTGCCGTGCAGGCTTGTCATATTAATCATGGCTTGCGCGGGCAAGAGTCCGACGCTGAAGCAACATTTTGTGAGGAAATTTGTCAGCATTTAAGCATAAAGTGCAAGGTAATCATATTGCAACTAAGCCGGCAACAGACAAATAGGCAAAATCGTTTTAGTGAAGACAGCTTACGGCAAGCGCGCTACCAATCCCTGCAAAATTTTGCCCAAGAAGAAGGAATTACTTTTATCCTTACCGCCCATACACTTGACGACCAGGCGGAAACTATTCTTTTTCGCTTATTTCGCGGCACAGCCTTAACTGGACTAACAGGTATAAAAATTTGCCGAACATTGGGCGATAACAATTATCTCCTGCGTCCTTTACTTAGTGTCACTAAAGAACTGTGCCAGCAATTTCTGCAAAACAGAAGTATCGCCGCCTGTAACGATTCCTCTAATTGGGATGAAACATACAACCGCAATTATGTACGCCATTCAATCATGCCCGTCATAACCAGGCGCTTTCCAGGTTTTGCTCAGCATTTAGATTCAATGCGCCAGATTATTGCCAGCGAAGATGAATTACTGGCGCAACTAGGACAACAGTTGTTTAATCGGTTGGAGTCAGCCGATGCAACCGCCTGGCCTCTGGAACTACTTACCCAAGAACCTCTTGCTTTGCAGAGGCGGGCGGTAGCTCATGCGTTACACAAACGCGATATCGCTCTTTCATTTGCCCGTATTGAAGAGATTCTTGCTCTTACTGAAAGTGACAATGCCCTTAATCTCAATGAACACTGGCGTGTCAGATGCCGTCAAGGCAAGCTGCTTTGGCAAAAAATCCACTGGCCGGCAAATAATAATGAAATTAATAATTTTAGTCCAGCAACCGTGAAAATGCCTGTTGAAAGAGCTGTTCAGTGGGAAAAACATCATTAGAGAGACTTGCAGTGAAGACAGGCAGGGCTTAATGACTATATGCTATAATTTGGTTTTGGGACTAGTGGAGCAGGATTTATGAAGAAGTACGGAACTCCCGGGGCCGTTTTCTTTTTATTACTAATTTTAGTTTTATTTGTCTTTTCCCTGACTTCAATAAGTCGCAGGGAAGAGCCGCTTACTTATACGCAGCTTCTCACTTTGATACACGACGGCAAATCTGATTCTATCAATAAAGTAATTATCACTAACGGTGAGTCAATAGTACAAGTAAAAATGAACGGCAGTGAGCGCGAGCGCTCTGTCATTGTGCCGGTTGAGTCAAAAGAATCACTGATTAATGAATTAAATAAGTCTGGTATCACACTTGATGTCAGAGAACCGGATAAATCCAGCTTCTGGTTCAGCATGCTCAGTTCTTTTTTCCTGCCCATTCTTGTGCTGGTCGGATTTTTATTCATATTTAGAAGCGCCCAGTCGGGCGGCAATCAGGCTATGAGCTTTGGACGCAGTCGGGCTAAATTGATGGTAGACAATAAAGTCAAGGTCAGTTTTTCTGATGTAGCCGGCATTGATGAAGCCAAGCAAGAATTGCAAGAAATAGTTGATTTTCTTAAAAGCCCGGAGAAATTCCAGGCGCTCGGTGCCCGTATCCCTCGCGGTGTACTTCTTGTCGGTGCTCCCGGTACAGGTAAAACATTGCTTGCTAAAGCAGTTGCCGGTGAAGCTGGTGTGCCTTTCTTTAGCATTTCCGGTTCTGATTTTGTGGAAATGTTTGTTGGTGTGGGCGCCTCGCGGGTGAGAGATTTATTTGATCAAGCCAAAAAGCATGCTCCCTGTATTGTCTTTGTTGATGAAATAGATGCTGTAGGCCGTCAGCGCGGTGCCGGGCTGGGCGGCGGTCATGATGAGCGCGAACAAACTTTAAATCAACTGTTAGTTGAAATGGATGGTTTTGAAGGCACAACAGGCATAATTGTTCTGGCTGCCACTAACAGACCAGACATCCTCGATTCTGCTTTACTTCGCCCAGGTCGTTTTGACAGGCAAGTGGTAATTGACAGACCAGATGTATTAGGACGCGAGCAAATTCTCAATGTGCATTCTAAGGGCAAACCACTGGCAAATGACATTGAATTGAAAGTTTTAGCTAAGCGCACCCCCGGATTTACCGGCGCTGACTTGTCTAATTTAATCAACGAAGGAGCATTGCTGGCAGCACGAGGCAATAAAAAAGAAATCCATATGATAGATCTGGAATTAGCAATTGATAAGGTCATTGCTGGTCCGGAGAAAAAGACACGTATTATTAGTGTCAAAGAAAAAGAAATGACTGCTTATCACGAATGTGGTCATGCCATTATGTGCATTTTGCTGGAACATGCACACCCTCTCCATAAAGTGAGCATCATCCCCCGCGGCTTTGCCCTGGGTTTAACTATGTTTTTCCCGGAAGATGATGTGCTGACACAAACACGGTCACAGTTAATCGATCAAATTGGTGTCAGTCTTGGTGGCAGAGTAGCAGAAGAAGTAATTTATGGTGAAATTACTACCGGCGCCCATGATGATCTGGAGAAGGCCACTAAATTAGCCAGACGCATGGTGACCGAATTTGGTATGAGCGATAGGCTTGGTCCAATGACATTTGGTAAGCGCCATGAGCAAGTGTTCTTAGGACGTGATTTTGGTCATGAACGTGATTATGGTGAACAAGTAGCCAGTATTATCGATGAAGAAACAAAACGTTTTATTGATGAACAATATGCACGCGTCAAAGCATTAATCGAAAAATATCGTCCTCACATGGACGCTATTGTGACAGTCCTTTTAGAAAAAGAAACTCTTGATCGCAAAGAAGTTGATGCCATCATTGCTGAAGTTAATGCCAAATTGGGTCTGATTCTTGAAGACAAACACAAAGACACAGACGATGACAAAAAGCCACCGGCAGCAATAGCACTTGATGATGGCAAAGTAACTCAGGAACTGAATTCCAAAAATCCTGAACCGCCGCAAGATCCCAAACCGGACTTCAAACCTAAACCCAAATTTGCGTAGGGACGAGAAAACACGGGCTCAATAAACCTCGCCCCTACAGCCCAACCTACTGACATTGATATACCTTAATCTTAAATCTAGCAATATTCATCTGAATATGCGGGATGATTATATCCATTGCAAATAACTTTGCGGAGGATTTACATCATGCCAGTAGCGCACGAATCAGTAGCACAAAACAAGGAATTGCTTTGTCAACAGTTTCTCTCTAAACCAAAAAAATTGCTCATTGATGGTAAATGGGTAGACGCTGAATCAGGCAAAACGTTTGAGACATTGAATCCAGCTACTGGTGAAGTTTTAGCCAAAATTCAAGAAGGCGGCAAGGCTGACATTGATAAAGCCGTAAAAGCAGCGCGCAAAGCTTTTGAAACGGGACCCTGGCGCAATAAAATGTCTGCTGCTGAAAGAGCGCACTGTCTTTATAAACTTGCTGATTTAATTGAACAAAGAGCAGATGAGTTTGCTCAGTTAGAAACACTAGATAATGGTAAACCAATTAAAGAAGCGCGTTATTTCGATGTACCCGCTGCTGTTGAAACTTTCCGTTATTATGCCGGCTGGGCAACTAAGCTGGAAGGCGAAACTATAAACGTTAACAACAGTTTCTTCACTTATACTCTTAGAGAACCAGTTGGTGTAGTCGGTCAAATAATTCCCTGGAATTTTCCTATGCTCATGGCAGCATGGAAATTAGGTCCAGCCCTTGCCTGTGGCAATACCGTAATTTTAAAACCAGCCGAACAGACGCCTCTATCTGCTTTATATATTGGCGAATTAACTATAGAAGCTGGCTTCCCGGAAGGTGTAGTAAATATTGTCACCGGATTGGGACCAAACTCTGCTGGTGAATTTCTCGCCAATCATATGGATGTGGACAAAATTGCTTTCACTGGTGAAGATAAAACTGGACGCGAAATAGTTAAAGCATCGCTGGGTAATCTCAAACGTGTTTCTCTTGAATTGGGCGGCAAAGCACCAAATATAGTATTTGCCGATGCTGATATTGATGCGGCTGTTAAAGGTGCAATTACTGGTATTTTCTTTAATCAAGGACAAGTTTGTTGCGCCGGCTCCAGATTATTTCTAGAAAAATCAGTGCATGATCAATTTATGTCTAAACTCACCGAACGCGTAGGCAAAATGCGTCAAGGACCTGGGCTTGATGAACAAACACAAATTGGTCCACAAGTGTCAAAAGAACAACAAGAACGTGTCTTAAGCTACGTTGGCATTGCCCAAAAAGAAGGAGCCAAATTAGTTTGTGGTGGCGATGCGCCTAAAGGTGAACTTGAAAAAGGATACTTTGTCAAACCAACTATTTTTGAAGGCGTGAATAACGACATGCGCATTGCCCAGGAAGAAGTATTTGGTCCGGTATTAGCAGTAATACCATTCACCAGCATGGACGAGGTCGCCGAACAGGCTAATAAAACTACGTTTGGGTTATCCGGAGCGGTTTGGACTCGCGATATTAAAAAGGCGCATAAATTGGCAGCGCATATCAAAGCCGGCACGATTTGGGTTAATTGCTTTAACGTTTTAAATACGGCTGTGCCTTTCGGCGGCTATAAAATGAGCGGTTATGGCCGTGAATTAGGCAAACATTCAATTGAACTGTATACAAACATCAAATCTGTCTGGGTAAATTTAAGCGATTAATGTGGATTGGGCATACATTCAAAATGCATGCGCTAACCAAAACACCTAATTCATGTAAATGCAATAATTAAATTTGCTTGACAGCGGAAACATTACAACAAAGTATTTTTTACAACTTTGTCTTCGGTCCATATACCTATTGCTTTAACGACTACCCTGCCGTCACTATACCGCGCTTTTCTAGAAAGGCCTTGCCTTTCCCTAGTTTGGTGTTTATTGGCTTATTGGCTTTGCACAGCGGGCATTGTTCTTCTGTCCAGGATTCCATTGTCACGTTTACTAACGCATGAATAGGAACATTGCCGACATCTTCAGATTTAACACCACCGCGATTACCCAATACGCTTAGTCCAACCACTTTTCCGCCAAGGGCCTTAACACATTCCACAACCTTGCGCGCGGAATCACCAGTAGTTAATATGTCTTCTACAACCAACACTTTTTTGCCAGGTATATGTAAATCGTAACCACGTTTAATTACAAACGTCTTGTCTTTTCCTTCACCTTCTTTTTCAGCATAAAGAGAGAGGGTTTCACCAAAAGAGCGTTTGCAATTTAAATGATGAGCTACCCATTGTGATAGGGCTACACCACCTATAACTGGACCAATTACTATGTCGATTTCATCAGCATTGTAATTGTCAGCTATTATTTTGCAAAGATCAGAAATAGTTTTAGTATGCACGTAAAGTGCATCTTTGTTGATATATGCGTTGCCATGCAGTCCGGAAGTAAATACAATATGATCGTTAGTAACTATTGCTCCAGCATCAACAAAAATCCCCATCATTGCTTCATTGTTCATATCCCTGTTTATCCTTAAATGTTTGGGCCTGGCAAGTCTAGCTAAACCATAATATCTTAAGGGTAATTCCGGTAAAGAGGATAAAATGTGCTAAATCTTACCAAAAGCATTGCATTAGCTATTCTGACTATCTCAGCAATCATTGCTCCTTCTGCCTCCTATGGCGCAGTCGAAGATCAGAATAATTCAATCAAGCCCTGGGCAGAGCTTAATGCTGATCCGCAATATTCAGCCGGTCAATCATTGCAATTCTACAATTTAAAAACCGAGAATGGCAGCCAGGCAGCTTTAGTGGTGCTAGATTTAAATAATCGCAATTTTGAATTACTGCCTTTCTTTTGTGAACATCCAACTTGCCCGTCTGAGATAGCACGAAAAGAAAAGGCATTAGCAGCTATTAACGGTGGTTTCTTTAACCTTAGTAATGGTGAAAGCACAAGTTATGTAGTAATCAATGGTAAACCACAGTGTGAGCCGAAACATAACAAAGCATTGGTGGAAAACCCTACACTAAAGCCATATTTAGAGACCATTTTTAATCGCAGTGAATTGCGCATACTCGAAAATAAAGAAGGACAGCGCAAGGCGCGCATCATGCCACACAATACAGCCATTCCTGATGGATGGACTCTCATTCATTCTTTACAGGCTGGCCCGATGCTGATACCAACTCTTACTGAGAGCGAAGAGGCTTTTGTGCGCAAAACAGATGCGGGCAAGATCATTGATTCAATTGGCTCTCACAAACGAGCTGCCCGCACAGCAGTCGGCGTCACGCACGACAATCATATTTTATTTTTTTGTGTAGCTAATAAAGGACAGGAAGAATTTTCATCCGGAATAACTTTAGCTGAGCTGGCAAAAACAATGGCTGATCTTGGTTGTGCGCAGGCAATCAATCTTGATGGTGGCACTTCTACAACTATGGTGGTGGCGCAACGTGATTTTCGCGATGCTATTAGCTATCATCTCAATAAAGTAATAGCCGGCAATCAGGAGAAGATGGTCAAATCAGGATTGATGATTCAGCAATGTCTGCAATATTAGATCCACACGTTTCTGCACAGACATTACCGGAATACGAATTGGATCATAGCCCAGTTGGCGATAGTCTGCTTCTAATTGCTTATCTAGAAGAGCAATAGTTTCATCATCTTCATTGCGTACCTCATCTGGTTGCCAGGGAAGTGGATCAAAGATAAATATCCGGCGATAATAAAAAAATTTAGAGGCTTCTATAACTTCTGAGGGATCCAGTCCGGCAACCCGCAAATAACTAATACTGTCGGGCAAGGCTCGATCTAAAAAAATAAGTTCTTGCGCGGGCAACCGAGATTCAATTTGCTTTTTTATAGCAATGATTTTGTTTTGAAATTCTGCTTTATCAGCACGAATCTCTTTTAGTGTTCGTCCTTCGGACAATTCTTGTTCGATATAGACTCTGGCTGCCTCGGGTATACACCTGCAGCCAAGTGCTTCTAATGCGCTCAATACAGTCGTTTTGCCGGAACAAGGAGCACCAGTCAGTACACACCATTCTGTTTGAATCATCTCAGTTATGCATAGCGCCGGAGCGGCGCTTGACCAAGTCGGCAGCCTTAAGGCGAGCGACAGCACGGGCAATAGCCAGCTCAGTTACATAAACTTCTAGCTTGTCAGTGCGCTGTATTTTCTCTGCTTCCGCCCGTTCTTTAGCTTGATGAGCTCTTGCTTCATCTATTTCTATATCAAGCTCGGCCGCATCACTGAGCACAGTGACACAATTATCGGTTACTTCAAGCAGCCCACCAATCACAGCTGCTGCTGATTCATCACCTTGACTTTTAAAACGGATAATGTCAATTCCTAAAGCAGTAATGATAGGTTCATGATCAGGCAGAATTGTCAGTTCGCCATCAATTGCCGTGGCTGTCACTTGCTCGACTTGCTTGTCAAACACAATTCTTTCCGGGGTAATAATTTGCAAATTCAATGTGCCAGACATTTCGCGTACTCCTTAGTTGGCCATAGTCACTGAAATTTCAACATTAGTTTTATGACCAATGACTCTGTCAATAATCCCGTAAGAAAGCGCTTCTTGCGCCGATAAATAATAGTCTCTTTCTATGTCTTCGCGAATTCTTCCTTTATTCTGTCCCGTGCAGCGGTGCAAAAGCTCAATTTGTGCTTCACGAAAACGTTTGCCTTGAACGGCTTGAATTTCAAGATTGGTAATATCACCTTCCGCTTCCCAGAGAGTTTGATGAAACATCAAAGTAGCAAATTCGTAAGCCGAGCGTTCGCCGGTGCCTGCAGCTAAAATCTCACAAGCACCAGATAGGGCATGACCAAGACAAATTGTATTCACCTTTGCCGTAATAGTCTGCATTACAGCAATGATGGCATCGGCATTATAACCATCGCCGCCGGCTGAATTTATATATAAATTTATCGGCTCACCTGGAGATACTTTATCTAATTTAAGTAGTTTTTTGATAATCGGCAAAGAGGCATTATTTTCCAGGCGACCAAATAAAAATATATCGCGCTGCCCACTGGACTTAGCACCGGCACCTGCAGTTCTTTCATCTTCACTTTGATATTTGTCTGTCGTATTCATTGTATGAATTTTGCCTGTTGATAAAAGTTGCGAATGATAACTGCAGTTTTTGAATTAATCGTTTAAGTCTGGGACAAAGCTTTTCCTTGCTCCTTCGCTTCTTCAATATTGCCGACCATATAAAATGCCTGTTCAGGAAGCTCATCAAGCTCACCACTCAAAATGGATTTGAAAGCCTGTACTGTTTCTTTCAGCGGTACATATTTGCCAGGCCGTCCAGTGAAAACTTCGGCAACAAAAAATGGCTGGCTTAAGAAGCGTTGAATTTTTCGCGCCCGCGAAACAGCAATTTTGTCATCAGCAGACAATTCATCCATACCAAGAATGGCAATAATGTCTTGCAGATCTTTGTAACGCTGCAATGTTTGTTGCACACCGCGCGCTATTTCATAATGCTCTTGTCCAACTACTTCCGGCTTAAGAGCAGTACTGGTGCTGGCGAGCGGATCTACAGCCGGATAAATACCAAGCTCGGCAATCTGCCGGCTCAGCACTGTGGTGGCATCTAAGTGGGCAAATGTCGTTGCCGGAGCCGGATCGGTTAAATCGTCAGCTGGTACATACACAGCTTGCACAGAGGTAATGGAGCCGCTTTTAGTAGAAGTAATACGCTCTTGCAATTCTCCCATTTCATTAGCCAGAGTTGGCTGATAACCCACAGCTGAAGGCATACGTCCAAGCAAAGCAGACACTTCCGAGCCGGCTTGCACAAAACGGAAAATATTGTCGATGAAAAGCAAAACGTCTTGTTTGCTAACGTCCCGGAAAAATTCTGCTACGGTCAGGGCGGACAGGCCAACACGCATTCTAGCTCCTGGTGGCTCATTCATTTGCCCATAAACCAGCGCCACCTTGTCAATAACCCCTGATTCTTTCATTTCATGCCAGAGGTCATTGCCTTCACGGGTTCTCTCACCCACTCCGCCAAAAACAGAAAAACCGCCGTGATGCACAGCAATATTATGGATAAGTTCCATGATGATTACTGTTTTACCTACACCCGCACCACCAAACAAACCTACTTTGCCACCTTTGATATAAGGGGCAAGCAAATCTACTACTTTAATACCGGTTTCAAAGATGACGGTGTCAGTTTGCAATTCGGCTAATTTTGGGCAGGGACGGTGAATAGCCCAGTGTTCTTCCGAGTTGACTGCGCCCATTTCATCCACCGGCTCACCCAGTACATTAAGAATGCGACCAAGTGTAGCTTTGCCTACCGGCACCTTTATAGACTGGCCGGTATTAGCGGCTGTCATGCCTCGGGTCATGCCTTCTGTGGAGCTCATGGCAACTGCGCGAACGCGATTATCGCCCAACATTTGTTGCACTTCACAAACGACTTTTATGTCCTGTCCAGATGGGTTTTTGCCAGTTATTTCAAGGGAGTGATAAATCTCAGGCAATTGCCCGCTTTCAAACTCAACATCTATAACCGGTCCAATAACTTGAACGACTTTGCCTGGGGCAGTAAGAACTTGTGTGCTCATTTAAACTCCACAAAATAGCTATAAATAATGATTGAATTTTAGCAGTCCTGGACATATCCTCCGGTGAATTAGCAGCTTTCCTTTATGATCCGTTGCTTTTCTTCTACAATAAACATTGGCATAGTCAATAAAGGAAATTAGAAATGGATAATCAAGCTCCAGCCCAGCAAGATGAGAACTTAATTACCCTGGAGGGTGACGATGGTCATTCATATTCTTGCCAGTTAATAGATATATTCGAATTTGAAAAACAGGAATATGCCTTACTTTTAAAAGAGGTTGATTTGGGACAGAAAAAACCTGGTCCTGGCAGCAAAACAAAAGAAGCGGAAGAAGAGGAAGGGGCAATCATAGTCATGCGTCTTATCCAGAGAGACAATCAATATATATTTCAAACAATCGAAAATGATCAAGAATTCGAGCGCGTAATAAGCTATGTGGAAGAACTGGCTGCCCAAAGTCTAAATGAACCTGCCGAGGGAACCGGCGAGCCAGGCAACTGATAAAGCCAGTCCGTAAATAATCATGGCTAGAATGGTCAGGCTTTTCAGTCCTGCCACAATACAAATATATTCCAGCAAGCCACCAAAAGCGGTGCCTAACAAATTTGCGCCAAGAAGATTGGCCTGATCCCCGGATTTTTTCATAATGGTTGAGAACATCATGCCGCCAAATAGTACCGGAAGGCATGATATAACTGCGGTAATCCCGGCAATAGCAAGCGGATGAATGTCCGATGATTCCGGAACATGCCACAATAGTAGATTAAATAAAAATGCCAAAGCCAGGCCGATCCCAATCGGCTTTAGGCTATAATTGCGCCGCCAGGAAACGATAAGATTAGCTATAAAGGCTAGCATTAGAAAAATAAGCACAACAATGGCAGTAACGATCCACGTAGACCCGAAAAGCAAAGACAACTGTGTAATTGATTTTGTTTCCATAAGCATAAACGCCAAGCCAAGGAAGAACATCGCCAAACTTTCTCTAGAAAGGATTTTTGTTTCGAAATTCTTCCGGTTAAACCAGAGCGGCCCGAGCGTCGCACACAAAAGAACAAAAAAGTAGAGAACCACTGCTCCCGCTGAAGTAAATTCCAGGTATAAAAATGGCCAATCATCAGTAGCAGGCTTGGTTTCAGTATACTCGCCCGACATTCGGCCAATAGCGTAATCCTCCTTGCTTTAAAAGTTCTGCAGGCAGTTCTGGAAAGTTCCCTTGCCCAAAGAGAAAAAGGCATGAGCCCGGATTATCCCGAACAAAAACTAAGGGGTTATGTCCGGTGGCGGCAAAAATGGTGCTATGCAGCCGGCGCGTTGCCGGCTCCTGGCTGCCTGTAGCAAAACTCAAGGAAATAATGCCGTCAGGCTTCAAGTGCCGAAGGCAAGATGCTATGCATTCGCGCGTATAAACAAAGTTGTCAGTGCGCAGAAAAGCATTCGCTCGCAAGGTGCCGCCCGGATCTAAATAAGTAAATTGGATAAGGTCATACTTTTCTTTCGTATATCGCAAAAAAGTTCTAGCATCTTCTATATGCAAATGCACACGCTGATCAAGATACGGCTTATTGGGATGGCGGTTAAACCCATAATTGGCTATAACCGGATTGATCTCCACTGCATCGATATGCTGTGCGCCATGCAATAGTGCGCACTGTACGTCATTGCCGGAGCCGGCGCCAAGCACAAGCACATTTTTTGGTGTTTGCTTTAGCAAATAAGGAATTTCTAGCCCATATCGATATTCCCGAAAAGATTGGCTTCTACCTTTGCACACCTGCACTAGTTCTTGCCAATCTTTAGTTGCTGTTAAATTGCAAGCAATGTGAAAAAAATCATTGTTGCATAGTAAAACATAGTTTCCAGGTTCGGCATCTGCGGACTTATCGGCAACAAGTTCAATTTTTCCATAAGGTGACCAGACTGCCTGGCGGTAAATGAAGACCGCTGGAATTATCGCTGCCAGAGTTATTAACAGAACGGACTTTTGTCGGCCAAGATAATAAGCACATCCTCCGCAAACTGCCAACCAAACAGTTGGTGGTAAGTCGAAAAATGATATAACAGCAAAAGATAGAACACCAAGGATGCTGCCAATTAAGTTAATAGAATAGGCTCTAAGAGCTGGTATGCGCTCAAACTCCGCACCTAACTTACGCCCTATTGCATTAAAAATTACAGATAAGTTTGTAGTCAGGAATCCAATTATAATCAGGGCGATTAGCCAGGAATCTGGCTTTAGACCAACATTAAAAAAACCCAGCCAGCGAGAACCCAGTGCTGTACCAATTGTGGCTAAACAACAGAAACTGAGTACAGCAAGGCTCGTATGTTTCTTATTACGAGACAAAATACCTATTGACGTTGAGATAAAGATTACCATCAGGATCAAGTTCGGAAAAGCTCGCAATAAAACCAGCTCAGCACTTAACCAGCGGATAGCCATGATTTCGCCAAATAAAAGTAAATAGCTAACTACAAAAAGGCGTAATGAATTGGAAGACATTGTTAAAGTGGTTTCATAGTCGGAAAGGCAATGACATCACGGATCGATTGACTATCCGTAAAAAGCATAGCCAGACGATCTATACCCACTCCAATCCCCATAGTTGGTGGCATCCCATATTCCAGGGCCAGCAAAAAATCTTGATCCATAGGCATGGCTTCAAGGTTGCCGGCTGC
>CAWKBA010000006.1:0-3203 GCA_963847765.1 Candidatus Melainabacteria bacterium
TGACATCAGGATCGCTCGCTCATGCGGAAAGCTGAGCGAGCTTTCAACGCGGGACGATCCGACACAAGCCTGAAGCGCGAGCGAAGGAGAAGGCGGCGCGTTGCCAAGACTTCCCTCGCTCGCGCTTCGGGCTTGTGTCGATTCCGATCCGACACAAGCCTGAAGCGCGAGCGAAGGAGAAGGCGGCGCGTTGCCAAGACTTCCCTCGCTCGCCCTTCGGGCTTGTGTCGATTCCGATCCGACACAAGCCTGAAGCGCGAGCGAAGGAGAAGGCGGCGCGTTGCCAAGACTTCCCTCGCTCGCCCTTCGGGCTTGTGTCGATTCCGATCCGACACAAGCCTGAAGCGCGAGCGAAGGAGAAGGCGGCGCGTTGCCAAGACTTCCCTCGCTCGCCTTTCGGGCTTGTGTCGATTCCGATCCGACACAAGCCTGAAGCGCGAGCGAAGGAGAAGGCGGCGCGTTGCCAAGACTTCCCTCGCTCGCACTTCGGGCTTGTGTCGTCATTGCCCGTGGCGAGTATATGTTTACCTGGATCATCAAACGGACTCACCCAGAAAATCGTACACTGTCCCACCGGGATCAGGCGCCGTGACTTCCACGTCGTAGGTCCCGGTAGGAAGGGTGAACGTGTGAGAGCCTTGCCCTGTACCATCCAGATTGCCCGAGAACGTCGCCACCTGTGCTCCGTTTTGGCTGACCACGATCTTGATTGCCTCGCCGGGCGTCCCAGTGCCTGAGACCGTAAGAGTACCCGAACCAACCGCGACGGCAGTGGTCACCTCCGGGGCCGACTTCGTGTCAGCGCTGACGGACGGCGTGCCGTTACTAACGATTTTGCCGAGATAATCGTGGCCATTCACGCCGAACGAAGACGCCCTGATCTTCACGTCGTAGGTGCCGGGATCAAGGGGGATCCTCACCTTGTCCTCTCCGTTCGCATTCAGCGTGGCCGACACCTTGATCTTCATCGCCTGAGTTCCGCCCTCGCGGATTTCGATGTAAAACGCCTCGTCTGGGCTTCCCCCCTTGCCTTTGACTGTGATGGTCTTGTGACCGGCGTCGACAGTCCACGTTTCTGGCATTTGACAATCTCCCTGGACAACAACTTACTGGGTTGCTTGGGGTTGCGGCACAATCCGCAACCGCCGAATCGTACACTGCCCTCCACTCACCAACACACCGATCGCGGGCTGGTTCAGTGGGTCGATTTCAACATCTTTCACCTCCTTCGTTCCCGCGTGTAATTTGCTGGAAAAGGTGAGAAAGTGCGCGGGGAGAAGGGGCCCCATCTTCTGTCCGGGGCAATCACCTAGCTCGGCCGTTGTGGCCTCTGGATGAACGTCGATCACGAGGGTGTGCATGATTCCTTCGGAGCCCACGGGGGACGGATACCATGCCGTGCGCTTCGGCGGATAAAGCAGCCTGTGCTTGAAAGGATTTTCCCCATCCGTTGGGGTATCGAGATACCACACCAGCTGGAGCATCGCGCGGCTCTGTAGTTTTTTATCGTGCTGCCGTTGGTCCCAATCGTTGAGCCCGACAGCAGCGACGACATGCTGCCCGCCGTCGGGAGAGTTTACGTGCCGGCCGGTGAAGGTAACTCCCACGCCCGCATCGCCAACGGGACCAAAACGGGTCCGATCATGCCGAAGCTCCGCATGGATACGATAATCGGATATCGGTACACGGGGAAGTAACTCCACGAGCCCCAAGCCGGGGGTCGTCACGATAAAGCCATCTGCCGTCATACGGACCTTGGTGATGCCGTCCCCACAGCGAACCATGAATGCGGGGATGTTTCCCTCGGGTTGGATCAGGTCAACGGTTTCTCCGTGTTGTAGCTGGGCGAGAAGCGGCGCTACCCTCTGTTCGTAGCGCTGCTCCAGAGTCGGTTCGCAGAGACTCCACCACAGCGCCGCCATCGTGATTGCCAGTACACACGCCAATACACTCGGCGCAAGGGCCGGTCGGCGCTGGACCGCCTTCCAGCAACGGAGCAGCGGACCAACGGGCCGGGCGCGCGTGGGCCGATTTTCCATCCACCGTTCGAGGTCTTCCGCCAGAGCGGTGGCACTGGCATAGCGGCGCCTCGGGTCTTTCTCCAGGCACTTCAGGCAGATAGCTTCCAGACTACGGCACAGCCGCAGCCGCAGCTTCGAGGGCGGTACGGGATCCAGCGTCTGCACCTGGTGGAGCGTTTCGGCTCGCGAGCCAGAACGGAAGGGAGGCCGGCCGGTGAGGGTCTCATAGAGAATGGCCCCCAGACCGTACACATCGGCGAGCCGGCCAACGGCCGAGAGGTCGCCACGGGCCTGTTCGGGCGACATGTAACTGGCCGTCCCCAGGACTGTCTCCCGCTGCGTCTGTCCCACCTCTGCGTCGAGCAGTTTCGCCAGCCCGAAGTCGGTAAGCTTCACCGCGCCATCGGCGTCAAGGAGTACGTTGGCTGGCTTGAGGTCGCGGTGAATCACTTCTTGCTCGTGAGCAAAAGCCACCGCCCGCGCCAGCGTCCGCACCAACTCGGCCGCTTTCTTCTCGGCCAGAGGCCCCATGCCCAGTTTCTGGGACAGGCTTTGTCCCTCGACCAGTTCCATCGAGAAGTAGGGCTGTCCGTCGTGCTCCCCGCAATCGTAGACGCACACGATGTTGGGATGCTTGAGCCGGGCGATGGCCTCGCCCTCGATGCGAAACCGGGCACGTGCCTCGTGCCCCAGCAGCCCGCCAGACAGAGACATCTTCAGAGCGACCAGGCGATTGAAGCCGACCTGCCGTGCCTTGTACACCACCCCCATCGCGCCCTGGCCGAGTTTCTCCCGTAGTTCGTAGGGCCCGACCCGTTGGCCTGCCACTGTATCGGGACAGGAGCGATGACGGTCCGTGTCCGCCCGTGCTCCTCGAGACACTTCCCGAACGTTTTCATCCAGCTCGGACTCGGACGGCCCATGCCGCTGCAACGCCACCACCAGGGTGTCGTCGTTGTCGAGATCCTCCAGGGATTCCTCACAGCTCTCACAAGCTTCAACATGTTCGGTGATCGCTTGTGTCTGCTCGGGGGATAGTTTCCCCACGGAGTACGCCGCCAGAACCTCGGGTAGCGGACAGGAGTCAAGCCGGTGCGGTGGACGGTCAGGATTCATCGCCGGCTCCTTCGTTGTCGCCCTGGATCAAACCACACGGTGCCGCCTGGTCGGCAAGGAGGCCAC
>CAWKBA010000007.1:0-4626 GCA_963847765.1 Candidatus Melainabacteria bacterium
GCCGCCCGGGTGGGCGGCCTTTCTGTTGGTGGGACGGCAATTAGTCGTTGTCGTTGTCTTCGTTCTCGGACTGCTTCCACTTGAGCAGGTCGCCCAGCGTGGTGTGCCGGCGTTGGCGGAGCTGGAGGACGAACCCTGCGCCCTTGCCCCTTGCCCTTGCCGCCCTTGCCCTTGCTGCCGAGCGCGCTCCTTGTAGCTCTCGACTTCGGCGCGGGTGGCTTCTTCGCCGATCGCCTTGATGCACAGGCCGACCTTCTTCTCTTCCTGGTTCATCTTGACGATCTTGAACTCGTGCTCGTCGCCGACCTCCAGCGTGATCTGCTTGCCGGTATCGTCGACTGCTTCGGAGACGTGGCAGAGGCCTTCGACACCTTCAGCGATTTCAACGAAGGCGCCGAACTGCGCGGTGCGCAGGACCTTGCCCTTGATGACGTCGCCAACGCGGTGCTGCGCGAAGAACGTCTCCCAGACATCGGGCTGAAGCTGCTTGACGCCGAGCGAGAGGCGGCGGTTTTCCGGCTCGACGCCGAGAACGATGGCCTTGACCTTCTCGCCCTTCTTCAGGACTTCGGACGGATGCTTGATGCGCTTGGTCCAGCTCAGGTTGGAGACGTGGACGAGGCCGTCGATGCCGTCTTCGATCTCGATGAAGGCGCCGAAGTCGGTGAGGTTGCGGACGCGGCCTTCGATGATGGCGCCGATCGGGGTACTTGTCCTCCAGCTGCTCCCAGGGATTGTCCTGGAGCTGCTTCATGCCGAGCGAGATGCGGCGGTCGTTGGGGTTGACCGAGAGGATGATGGTGTCGACCTCATCGCCGGGCTTGACCATCTTCGACGGATGCTTCATCCGCTTGGACCAGGTCATTTCGGAGACGTGGACGAGGCCTTCGATGCCCTGCTCCAGCTCGACGAACGCGCCGTAGTCGGTGACCGAAAGGACGCGGCCGTTGACCTGCGCGCCGACGGGGTAGCGCTCGATGGCGTCGAGCCACGGGTCAGGCGTGAGCTGCTTGAAGCCGAGCGAGACGCGCTGCTTTTCCTTGTCGAACTTGAGCACCTTCACCTGGATCTCATCGCCAACATTGACGAGGTCGCGCGGGTGAGTGAGACGGCCCCAGCTCATGTCGGTGATGTGGAGCAGGCCATCGAGGCCGCCCATATCGACGAACGCGCCGTAGTCGGTGAGGTTCTTGACGACGCCGGTGAAGACGGAGCCTTCTTCGAGGGTGGAGAGCGTGATTGCCTTCTTCGCGTTCTGC
Organism: Candidatus Melainabacteria bacterium; assembly: GCA_963847765.1. Classification (GTDB taxonomy): domain Bacteria; phylum Cyanobacteriota; class Vampirovibrionia; order Obscuribacterales; family Obscuribacteraceae; genus CAWKBA01. Next base: position 1,260 of record CAWKBA010000007.1, read on the forward strand.
TCTTCTTCGAGGATTTCCTTGCGGGAGATGACGACGTTGCCGCGCTTCTTGTTCAGCTTGATGACGCGGACTTCGATCTCGGTGCCGATGTAGCCGTCGAGGTTGCGGACGGGGCGAACTTCAACCTGCGAGCCGGGCAGGAATGCCTTGATGCCGATGTCGACGGTGAGGCCGCCCTTGACGCGCGAGACGACCATGCCCTTGACGGGGGTCTTGGTGTTGGCAGCCTCTTCGAGCTTGTCCCAAACCTTGTGACGCAGGGCCTTCTCGTAGCTGACGAGATAGCCGCCTTCCTTCTCTTCGCGCTCCACGACGACTTCGATCATGTCGCCCACGTTGAACTTGGGCGCGCCGGTGTGGTCGAGAACCTGATCCAGAGGAATGAGACCCTCGGACTTGAGGCCGATGTCGACGACGGCATGCTTGTCGGTGATCTTGACGACGGTGCCGGTGATGACAGCCTCTTCGGCGGTCATGAGCCTGGGCGGCGTCTTTTTCGGCGGCCTGCTCGCGGTCGAAGCTGTCGAGCGCCTTGGCAAAGTCTTCGGCGTCGTACTCGGGCTCTGCAGCTGGCGACGCGTCGGCAGGTGCGACAGCGTCGTGGCTCGTCTCGGCTGCAGGCTGAACGGGCTCTGCGGCGTGCGGAGTCTCGGCACGGGGGTGCTGGGGTTAGAGGAAAGGTCGTTGCGACGCCGGTCGTTTCGGTCGTCGCTTCGGGTGCGGTTGGTTCAATGTCGTGTTCAGGGCTGTGCTCTCGTGATGGAAAGAATTGTGGTCGATGTCGGCCATGGATAAGACTGCTCCTGGGTCCAGTGACTCATCTGCTGCATCGGTCGGTGCAGCCCATTCGAGCGGCAGAAGACTGCCTCCCAAAGAGGGTTGATCAACTCGATGATGTCAGCGGGAATGAGTATTGCAAATAAAAGAGCGTCTGCGACTGGGTCCCGCGCGCATGGCCTCAATCAAGTGTAGCAGTGCGATGGATGAGGGTCAATGCGACGGAAAGCCAGTTCGGTCGGCATCGTTGCATTGCCGCGCCTGTGCTGATCTGGACGTTGCGTAGCAAATCGAGATGTGTTGCGATTCGCCGGGCGGCCTATACTGCTGCAATGGACCATCTTTGGACACCCTGGCGCTATGCCTATGTGACGGGCGCGGACCGGGACAGGCCGAAGCGCGGGGTTCCGCGAGGCACTGGCGGGTGGCCGGGGGATAACCACTGTGTCTTCTGCAACATGATTGCGGCGGTGGATTATGCGGTGGCAAACGGATGCCGCGGACGAGGCGGAGGCGGCGATCTACATGCTGGAGCGCGGGAAGATATGCTTCCTGGTGCTCAACGCCTTTCCTTACAACAGCGGGCACCTGATGGTGGTGCCGTATCGGCATGAGGCAGTCCTGGCGGCGCTGCCGCTGGAAGAGGCCGACGAGCTGCTGCCGGATGACGCGGCGGGCGGAGCGGGTGCTGCGGGCGGTTTACCAGCCGCATGGGCTGAATATCGGGCTGAACCTGGGCAAGGCGGCGGGAGCGGGGGTGGCGGAACACCTGCACATGCATGCGGTGCCGCGCTGGACGGGGGACACCAACTTCATGAGCGTGCTGGCGGAGACGCGCGTTCTGCCCGAGATGCTGGACGAAAGCTGGCAGAGACTTCGGGCAGCGCTGGCGCTCGATACGCTCGAATGGTAGCCGGACGGCGGATCGAAACCCCTGTGTTGGTGCGGTCGGGAGGGCGCAATGGATTGTGCTGACGCCGGCCGTGCGAATTCGGAATTATTTGTCCGGTTAGCGGCTTTATTCACGGCATCGCGTGCAACTCTTCAATTGAGGTATGCCGTCTGACATAGAGAACGAGTTCGCGAAAATCCAAGGAGGTTCCCATGACACAAACGCCGCCCGCACGGATGAGCTCCTGGATCAACAAAATTGGCGATGTGGTGCGGATGCCGAAGATGGCGTCGCGGAACGGGTTACACGGTGGAACGCCGTGGAGCCTGCCGTTTGCCGAGGCTGGAATGATGCAGCCGCAGGATGGCGCGGTGGACACGCGGACCCGGCTGGCCAACATTCGGTCACATCAGCATAGTGACGGGTTGCATGAGCCGGAGGATGCCGGGCTGACCGGAGGAACGCGTTCTTTGGATCGACGGCTACTGGGTTTGAACGTGCTGAACACGTATGTCAAACGTACCGCTGCGGCGGTAAAGCCGATCGCGCGCGTGGAAGTCGCATAGATTCTGAGTCTGCTTGGGCAGGCGCAAAAAATTCACTTGCACCCGGGCCTTTTGGCCCGGATTTTTTGTTCCAAAGTTCACCTTAAGGGATGCGGCCAGGCAGCTCGCCCTAGTGGCCGGGGGCGTGTTGCGGTCGGCTTGCCGGGGTGACTTCGAAGTTGGTGACTTCCAGACGTTCCCAGACAAGCGCTGATAGACGCGGGTGTAGCGGTACGCTCCGTGGAGGGCTTCGTCCTCGGAGGTGCCTTGGAGCTGGGCGAGGCAGGTGACGTGGCGATGTTGCCGACAAGCTTGATACTGGGTATCGGAAATTTCGAGCTTGGTGAGCATGAACTTGCGGTCGCGCATGCGAGCGAGTTGCTGGGTCTTGGTGAGGACTTCGCCGGTGGCGGTGATGCCGAGATAGTCGTCGGAGAGGAGCTTATCCATGGCGGGAAAGTCGTCGGCGAGGGCTGCTTTCTGCCACTCCTTCTCCAACGCCACGATCTGGGCGCGTTCGGCGCGCTTGTGTTCGCGGTGTGCGCTGTCCTGCGCGGAGGCGTGGGGAAGGGCTGCCCCGAGGAGAGCAGCCATCACAATCATGAGCAAGCGAATTGGCAGCCGTCGCAACATGGGCGTACCGGATGGTAGACCGGAAATCGAGGCCACGTCAAAGCGCTTTGTGACGATTGAGTGAAATGGACATCGTTTCACCGCGGCGTGATCGGATCGGGCCAACGTCTCAGCGGTCGGATCCGGGTGGACGCAGGCGCGATGTTTGTTGACCTGACACCAGGCTCAGGCGATGGCGGTGAGGTTTTCGACGTGGCGTTCGAGCATGTTCTGGTACAAGCCGCCGACCGCATACTTGGCGAAGTGCGGCGTCGCGCGATGAGCCTCCGCGGCGGCTTCATCACGATACTGCTCGTAGATGACGATCGTATCATGATCGCTCTCGACGATATGCGGGACGTACTCACACAGCCAGGCTCCTGGCGGGAGGCCGGGTCAGTTCGCGAAGGACCTGCGGGATCTCTTCACGATCATCGGGACGAAAGGTCAGACGTACGATAAAGCTAATCATTTCAAGTCCAGTAAAGCAGGGAGTAGCACGTAGTGATTGATCATAGGCCGGTTAGGCGAAAAGTTCTTC
>CAWKBA010000008.1:0-358024 GCA_963847765.1 Candidatus Melainabacteria bacterium
TTCACCCTTGTGCAATTATTGGGTAAGCACCCGATGAGTAAATCAATCTGGGTGCCTATTCTCTTTAATTTCTTCACCGGCGGTTTGATTGAAATCAAACCACCACTTTCGGCAAACGATGAACAATTAGAATTCCTTGGCGATGCAAAAGCGGCTGTACAAGCATTAAAAAATACTTTTACCAGAAAAGAAACAGGTATTTTAACGTATCCTGCTCTTCTTTACTTTTTACAATATGAGTTTCTGCGTTTTCAGTCTCATGATTGGCCATTAAGCTTGGTTGTATTTGAAATGAGTAAACAAAGCCCTCAGGCTGCCGGCGGGCATGATCTCATTGATCAACAAGAAACAATGACGGCTCTGCAAAGAATTGCTGCCATCAAACGCCCTCTCGATCACATAGGTCATTTTGAAGCAATTGACTATGCACTTCTTTTGCCTAACACAACCGCCGCCACTGCTAATCAAATTGCTCATCAGATAATTCAAGTTCTGCGTGCCGAGCCTCTGTCAAACGAACTTGATAACAAATTGCTCAAGCTATCGTTTGGCATTGCCAGTATTCCTGCTCATTGCGACAATATAGAAAGCATAATTATTCTTGCGAAAAAAGCTCTCACGCAAGCCAAAGGCGGGCATTTCCCTGTCATCCTTGCCCAGAACGAAAAATAATTGTCGGGCCGAGCAAGCCCCGCCCCTACAAGCCGCCGCGCAGGCGGTAGAGGACTATGCGTAAATAGGCTAGTAACATTAGAGCACCATAGACAGTGGCGTCCCAGTATTCTTTGCCGTGACGGTGGTGTTTATACCAATATCTATACATGCCTTTATGTGATGAAAGGATCATTTTTTCTTTTACTTGCTTGATGGACTGTCCGTAATGATGCACAACCTGTGCCCCGGGTGTAAACCATATTTGCCAGCCTGCTTTTTTGGCACTATACAGCCAGTCAACTTCTTCAAATAACATAAAATAGCCTTCGTCAAAATAACCGATTTGATCAAAAAGTTCTTTTCTAATTAGCAAACAAGCGCCTTCCGGCTGATCAACTTCGCGCTCAGTATTATGCTTCCAGTCCAGCATTTTGTATTCGCGCAATTTAGATCCTGCCGGCATAAATCGATTTATGCCTGTTAATTCAGCAAGCATGCCGGCAAAAGAAGGAAAAGCACGGCATGATAATTGCACGCTGCCATCGCTATTGATCAATTGCGGGGCTACAACTCCTGCATGAGGATGTTTATCAAGAAAATCAATCAATATGCTAAGCGCACCAGGGCAAATTTCAGTATCCGGATTTAAAAGCAGAATATATTGTCCGGTCGCTTGTTTTAAGGCTTGATTATTGGCCTTAGCAAAACCAAGATTGGCTTTATTGTCGATTAACTTAAATTGAGGATATTTTTGCCGCACCATGTCGGCCGAACCATCTGCCGAAGCATTGTCGATTACAAAAAGTTCACTTACGGCTAAGAGTGTCTGTTTTTTTAGCTCAGTCAATAACGTATCTAAGCACCTGTCAAGCAATTGACAGGTGTTCCAGCTAACAATGATGACAGTTAAGCGCAAAGACTGACTCCAGCTCCTAAAAATGTGTAAAATTGCCTTATGATTTGGAAAAGACTGAGCGACCTTATTATCTCATTCATTCTTTTGCTCTTTTTGTCCCCGCTGCTTGTTTTGATAGCTCTTTTGATCTGCCTGGACTCACCAGGTCCAGCTATTTTCAAGCAAAAGCGCATTGGACAATGGGGCAAATTTTTTGAAATTTATAAATTTCGTACAATGCAGGTTGGCACGCCTGATCTACCTACGGATCAAATGCAGCATTTCCCCAACGCAGTGACAAGGTTGGGTGCATTATTGCGCCAGATCAGCTTTGATGAATTGCCACAATTAGTCAATGTTCTTAAAGGCGAGATGAGTCTGGTTGGACCCAGGCCTGCCTTGTATAATCAAACAGAGTTGACTGCCAAACGGCAATCAACAGGTGTACTTGATTTCCCACCAGGCATCACTGGTTGGGCACAAATCAATGGGCGGGATGATTTGCCAGATACCATAAAAATAGAACTAGACAAATGGTATGTTGACCATTGGCATTATTTTCTCGACTGGCAAATCATTTTTGCCACATTTAAAGCAGTCTTGGGCAGGCGCGGAGCTATATAAATAATAAAAGTTGTAGGGCGATATTTTGTAGGGGCGGCTTTAGCCGCCCGTTCGAAGCGGAGTACACATGAAAGGTCTAATTTTAAGCGGCGGCAAAGGAACACGTATGCGACCAATAACGCATACTGCTGCTAAACAACTTTTGCCAGTGGCAAACAAGCCTATTTTGTTTTACGGTATTGAAGCGCTCCAATCAGCCGGCATTAAAGAAATCGGCATCATTATCTCACCGGAAACCGGTGCTGCTGTACAGGCGACTGCCGGCAGCGGCGAACGCTGGGGACTAAAAATTCATTATATATTGCAGGATGAGCCGCTTGGACTGGCACATGCTGTAAAAACCGCTCGCCCTTTCCTTGGTGACGACACATTTGTTATGTACCTGGGAGACAATCTAATTAAAGATGGCGTTGCACCATTAGTAAAACGCTTTCAAGAATCGCACGTAGATGCTTTTATTTTGCTCAAAGAAGTGAGCACACCAAGCGCCTTTGGCGTGGCCGAATTAGGTAAAGATGGACGCATTCTTTCTCTAGAAGAAAAGCCGGCTAAGCCTAAGTCTAACTTGGCTCTGGTCGGCGTTTATTTATTCAATAAAAATATTCATAAAGCCATTGACGAAATTAAACCTAGCAAGCGTGGCGAGTTAGAAATTACTGATGCTATTCAAAGATTGATCGATACTGATTTTCACATTGGCAGTCATGTGCTGCAGAGCTGGTGGCTCGATACAGGTAAAAAAGATGACATGCTTGAAGCCAATCGAGTTGTTCTTGATGAAATGAGCGATGTCAGCATGCTGGGTACAATTGACAGTGCCACAAAACTATCAGGACGGGTTCATGTCGGCAAGGGCAGAATTATAAAAAATTGCAGTGTGCGCGGTCCGGCTATGATTGGCGACAATTGCCTGATCGAGAACAGCTATATAGGTCCATTTACCTCTATTGGTGATGGTACTAAAGTTAGTTTTGCAGAATTAGAATATTGCATTATCCGAGAAAATTGCCGGATTATCGATTTTCACGGACGCATTGAAGACAGTCTGCTGGGAGCTAATGTTGAGCTGACACGAGGACAGCACAAACCGGTAGCATTTCGGCTTATGCTTGGTGATGATAGTAAAGTTGAGGTCGTATAATAATGCAGCTTTTAGTTACAGGTGGTCTGGGTTTCATCGGCAGTAATTTTGTGCGCTATTTATTGACTAAATATCCGCAATACAAAATCATCAATCTTGATGCCATGACTTATGCTGCCCATAGAGAAAATTTGGCCGATGTCGAAAAAAATGCCAATTACATTTTTGTGCATGGATCAATAGCCGATAACCAGATTGTGGATGAAATTGTCAGTGGTAAGCGCTTTGGCAAAATGGACGGCATTATAAATCTAGCTGCTGAAACCCATGTAGACCGCTCGATAAACGATCCTTATATTTTTATCCACAGTAACGTTATGGGCACACAAGTTTTGTTAGATGCTGCGCTAGCTAACGGCAAAATGCGCTATCTGCAAGTTTCTACTGATGAAGTATATGGATCGCTTGGTCCGGAGGGCTATTTTACCGAAGAAACACCTTTGTCCGCTAATAGCCCTTATTCAGCCAGTAAAGCTGGAGCAGACTTAATTTGTCGGGCTTATTTCCATACTTTTGATTTGCCGGTAATTATTACTCGTTGCTCTAATAATTACGGTCCCTACCAGAATCCGGAAAAACTAATTCCTCTTTTTATAAACAATGCTTTGCAAAATAAGCCGGTACCTTTATATGGAGACGGCATGAATGTGCGCGATTGGCTACATGTTGAAGATCATTGCCGGGCGCTGGATCTGGTTTTTCACACTGGCAAACCAGGTGAAGTTTATAATATTGGCGGCAAAAATGAATGGCGCAATATTGATATCACAAAATTGAGTTTTGAAAGATTTAGGCAAGCCGGAATCCTTAATCAATTACGTAGAAGACAGGCTCGGTCATGACAGACGTTACGCTATTGATCCAACAAAGATCAAGATGCAACTGGGTTGGACACCTAAATATACTTTTGAAATTGGTATTCAGGAAACAATTAAATGGTATCAAGAACATCAAGATTGGTTAAAAGCCGTAACAAGCAAAGGTAATGCCCTGCTTGTATGAAAATCCTCGTTACCGGGCCGGCGGCATGCTCGGACAAGTATTAGTTCCTTGCTTACAAAAACGTGGACATGCAGTGTCTGGCTTCACCAAGAGAGATCTTGATGTCACTAATTTAGATCAAGTTCAATCCGTACTGACTTCTGTTCCAAAACTTGATCTGGTTATTCACTGTGCTGCCTACACAAAAGTAGATCAAGCAGAATCTGAACCAGAACTTGCTTATCTGGTTAACGGTAAGGGAACTGAAAATGTTGCTGTCACTTGCAAAAAACTTGGGATGCCGATGCTTTATGTAAGCACCGACTATGTTTTTGATGGTGAGGGAAACAAACCATATTTGCCTTCGGATAAAACTAATCCGCTTTCAATTTATGGGAAATCAAAATTAGCCGGTGAAACTGCTGTTCAAAATACATCTCAATCAATTTTATATTGTCAGAACAAGCTGGCTTTATGGACCGCATGGCAAAAATTTTGTCGATACAATTAGTTCTTTAGCTGAACAAGGAAAGCCTTTGCGAGTAGTCAGCGATCAAATTGGTTCACCAACTTATACAGGCAGTTTGTCTGAAATAATTGCCGACTTAATACCAACCAAACGCTGGGGTATTTATCATGCAACAGATGATGGCATATCCAGCTGGTTTGAATTTGCTAAAGAAATTGTCAAAGATTTCAATGTTGAGGTGACACCGATCACCACTCAAGAAATGCCAAGACCAGCAACCAGACCAAAATATTCTGTGCTCGATAAATCGAGCTTGATATCTGCCATAGGCAGGCCAGGGCCTTCCTGGCAAGAATCGCTGCATTCTTATTTGCAATTAAGAATGGGCTGTTTACGCTAGATAGACTTAGTTGTCCGCATCTTGGTATTCTATGCCCATCATGATCAAACCACTAAGCCAAGACGCCATTGGACAAAATTTTGTCAATGATTTGTCCGTGCAAGACTACTCCAAAAAAGTAACCATCGAAGGGGTGCAAATTCTTCCCCTTAATTTGTTTGTTGATGATGGCGGTTCCTTAGCTGAAATTATCAGGCTGGATGACAATGGCAATTCTTTGCTCATCCCTGAATTTAAAGTCAAACAAAGCACATTCTCGCAATTGATGCCCGGTACAATTAAAGCTTTTCATTTGCACTACAATCAAGAAGATCTCTGGTTTGTCATACCGACTGATCGAGTTCTGGTTGGTTTAGTCGATACACGCAAAGAATCACCGACTTATCAAAAGACTATGCGTTTTGTTCTTGGTGCCGGACGTGCCCAAGCCCTTTACATACCGCGCGGCGTAGCCCATGGTCTGGCTAATATCTGGCAACAACCGGCCAGTATGATTTATTTTGTCAATCAATTTTTTGACCCGGCAAATCCGGACGAACATCGCTTACCTTGGAATACACTTGGCGACGATTTCTGGACTATCAAAAAGGGTTGAAACCGGGCTAGTATAAATCCCCGCCCCTACGCGTATATGCTATGTGCATAACCTGTGCAAAAGTTATAGTCGGGCACTTGGCAAGTATACAGGGCTTATGTTTTCGGCATCATTTATTTTAAACCTGTAGAAAAAGTATTATCAATTTATATGCGTTTGAAAAAGAAAATCTAGCGCTAGCCGCGCTAGGTTGCAAAGGAAAAATTCACGCAAAAAAATCGCCTAAAAAGTCAGTCATAAAAGTTGTCAATTAGTTAGTCACAAAACTCTTATCAAACTCCCAGCTTGGCTTTTGTTGGCTATTACCAAACTTTGACACAAGCTTGATTTTGCTGTGCCAAATTTGTCAGGGTGAAACGTATTTTCTTTTCACGATCGTAGGAGTTTTTACCAAGAAGGCCACACAAACCTAATGAAAGAGCGACAGCTTTACCAATATTGATTGGATAGGTGTAGATTTCGCATCAATTTTTTGCCCGAGAAAGGAGCGGAGCAGCAATGAGCAACCCTTCAGTGGGTGGCATCGTTCTGGTGGTCAGCAGCGGCGGACACAATGCACTTAGTAAAGAGAACCGTCCGAGCATATGCCTAGTGCCCGGAATGGGAGTAAAAGGAGATAAACACGCAGAAATCAAATCGGCTCAGCCGAATCTGCGTCAGGTGCACTTGATTGCTTCTCGGCTGTTCGCCGAGTTGCGAACGGACGGCTTTGTTATCTCGCCCGGACAAATGGGAGAGAATATAACAACGGAGGGAGTTTCTCTTCTGGAACTTCCAGTCAGAACACAACTGCGCCTAGGCAAAGCAGCAGTCATCGAGCTTACGGGGCTGCGCACGACGTGCAGGCGCCTGGACGAGTTGAGTCCAGGTTTGGCCAAGGCTGTCGTTGCAAGAGGCGAAGGGGGCCGGCCTATTTATCGGGCTGGCGTTTACGGTATTGTCATCATCGGCGGCAACGTTTTGCCCGGCGACAAAATCGACGTTCAATTACCAGCGTTACCCCATGAGCCGCTAGGACCGGTTTAAGAACCTTCTAAAGGCGGGAATTGCCCAGGTGATGATCCGGAGTCAATCCGATCGATCGTCGCCTCGGGCAATTTCCTTTTTTTATTTACTTTCCCAGGCTTTGGCGACAGCAGCTGTTACGGCTCGATGCATTTCTTTATCCAAAATACTGGGGGCCATGTCATTGGCTTTAGTTTGTCCGGCAATAGATGTTGCTGCTGCAATTTTCATTTTATCTGTAAATTTTGTCGCCCCCGCTTCTAGCGCACCTTTAAATAAACCGGGGAATGACAAAGCATTATTGATAGTGCGCCCATCGGCGGCAAAACGGGCTCCGCTGCGTCTGGCTAATTCAGGATCGATTTCCGGATTTGGATTAGAAAGAGCAAGAATAACCTGGTTATAACGAATCATCTCCGGCTTAATCAAGCCCGGCACACCGGTAGTAGCAATAACGATATCAGCAGTTGCCATAAGTTCATCAAGTGACATGCCTTTTCCGCCTAGTTCTTGGAAATGCTGCACGGCTTCAGCGCGCAAATCTGAACCCAAAAGTTCTTTAACTCCATATGCCAACAAAAGCCTGCTAATACCGGTTCCGGCCGCACCCAGACCAATGACACCAATTCGGCAATCATGCAGTTTCATATCAGTGCGACTGCTGATTGTCATTAAAGCGGCTAGCGCCACTACGGCAGTAGCATGTTGATCATCGTGCAAAACTGGTATTGGTAGTTCTTTTTGCAAACGCTCTTCCACTTCAAAACAAAGAGGAGCAGCAATATCTTCTAGATGGATAGCAGCAAATGTTGGCGCAATGTTTTTTACCGTTTCCACTATGATATCAGCATTGTTGGAGTCAATTAAAATAGGCACCCCACTGATACCTACCATCTGTTCAAAAATTACTGCTTTGCCTTCCATAACCGGCATACCGGCAACAGGACCAATATTGCCCAGACCAAGAATGGCTGATCCATTAGTTACGATTGCCACCGTATTTGGTATGGCTGTAAATCTCAGTCCGTTCTTTTTGTTCGTGGCAATTAATTTACATATTTCCGCTACGCCTGGCGTATAAACTTTTCTAAGCACCTCGATGCTATCCAGCACAACACGGCTTTTCATGCCTATTTTGCCACCCTGGTGGAGCGTTTCTACCGGATCGCTAACGTATTCAAGCTCAAAGCCTTCCAGCTTTGCAATCGAATCTACAACTAATTGCAGGTGATTTTCATCTACTAGTTGCACGCTCACTTCCCGAACTAAATAATCGGGGCCCTGATTGACAATAGTGAGCTCACCGATATTGACGCCCAGCTCGCCTAATTTAGTGGCAAGCCGCCCAAGATTGCCCGGCTTATCAAGTACCTTGTAGCGCAAAATACGAATGATTTTTGGGTCAGCAGCAGTGTGTTTCTCAGGCATGAAAGTGATCTTCTAACTCACTATTGACAAATTATTCTGAGTTTATCGTAAATACGCAAAGCTTATTTGCTTTTGATAATAGCTTTGACTCTTAAGTTTACGAAGCCCGGATATACTAATTCCATTCATGAAATTCTGCTTGAAAGCTTCTTCATATGTGCTCCTGGCGCTTCTGACCAGCGCTTGCTTTGCTGCCTGCTGGTGCATTATTGCCAATTGTCTACCAGCGCTTGCAGCTGGAGCTCCTATGAGTCCATCTACTCCCACATCTATGCCCGCATCATCTGTATCGCCGGCCGGCTCTGGTAACGGCATTAGCTCACCAATGCCTGCGCCTGCCATTCATAGCTTTGTTCCTGACAATAGCAGTATGTCATCGCCAGCCACTCGTTTAAATAATTCTAGTGAAAGCAAACCACCAGCAGCCCCAGTCAAATCGGGAGAAAGTCCAGGCAGTGAGAAAATGAAAGTGGAGGGCACTATTCAGTACGATGTATCACTGGCACCTATAGCTAGTCAGCCTGGGTTATCAGTAGTTCAGTCAATGAATGAAGCTTTGATGAACAATCCAAGAGCAGCAGCAATACGGGCCCAGTTTGGCATAGCTAGAACCGGCTATGCGTACGCAACCCAAGGTCCCAATCCGGTTATGTTTTTTGACAGAGCGCCGGTATCTGAGCAGGTTACACGCATTGGTCCTAATTTAACTATCGAGCCGCCATGGAAATTAGCTTTTCGCCTGCTCTCCACCAAGCGCTTAATTGATCAAACTAAACTCGATCTGATGTCAACTCTTTGGAGCCTAAGGGCCGATGTCAGGCGATCTTATGTGGAAGTAGTTGTTGCTCAAGAAACTCTCAAAACATTGACTGAACTTTATGATCTTTCTGCAAAATTGCTTGCTGTTGCTGAAAAACGTTTTCATGCCGGCGATGTCCCAGAACTTGATATGCTCAAAGCCAGATTGGCTAATTCACAAAACGAAGTTGAAGTGGGTGTGGGACAAAAACGAGTTTTACGCTCATATCAACAATTAAATGTAATGATGGGCAAATCTGTAGATGATTCAGTAAACGTGCCGGCACTGCCTGGATTTACAGGCAAGTCTGCAGCCTTTAATTTAAATGGGCAGAAAAGTGACATACTGCCTGATTTCGATCGAACCATTCCTTCTCTGCAATATTTTATGGATCGGGCTTTTGATAATCGTTGGGAATTAAAAAGTCTGATGCAGCAACTCAAAGTAAACAAAGCCAATTTGATGGGTGCTTATGGAAATATAATGCCTAATCCCAGCCTGGCTTTTGGCAAATCTACAGAAAATAACCCTTCTTTTGGTCCAAAACTAAGTGCCTGGTTTATGACCTTGAATGCAGAAACACCGCTTAGCAATTGGAATCAGGGTGATATTTTTCATTTCCGGGCCACCGGTAGGCAATTACACTATCAAATAGGCGCGCAACGCAATCAAATTATGGCTGATGTTTGCAGCGCTTATCAAAATTTGGTTGCACAAAGAGAAAAAATTCGCGTTTACCATGAGCACGTACTGACCGATTCTTATGAAGTGGCTAGACTTGCCAGACGCAGTTATGAAGTGGGACAATCAGATATTACTTCAACATTGCAAGCACAACAAAATAACGTGCAGATCCGCAGTCAATATCTTGATGCAGTCACATCCTACGCGGGAGCATTTACTGATCTGGAACAAGCCTGCGGTTTACCGTTGCAATAACTATGGTTGTCCGGAGAACTGCCCGGTGCCACCATGCGCATTATTGTAGCGTTGAATTTCGTTCAGTCCACCCTGCAAATTGTGTTTGTTTAAGACTAATGGAATAGCAATAGCGGGGGCTATTTCGTTAGCAACGTTCAAGCCGATAAAAGTGCCGATTTCGGCTGTAGATATGCCTGGCTCAGTCCCAGATAATGTTGATTTAGGCACTCTGGCATTGTGTATTAGGGCTGCACTGCCAAATGTTGGCGCAAAGCTGATGCTGTTTGAATCAAACTGTACAGCATTGCCGGCAGGAGCAAGTTTACCCATATCCGCAGGAATAGAAAAGACATAAGCGCGTGGAGAACGGATATTTTTAATATCAGCAAAAGGCAGCCTACGCATCGGTCCATTGTCCGGCTTAAAAGCAAAAGCATTGTCCAGGACTGATCTGATTCTCCCCCGCAGCTGTTCACCAGATACGGTATCAATCACATCAATGGCTGTGGCGGAGCCAAGGTTAGTCAGCCACAAGCCCTCTAGAAAATAAACAAGCCCGTGCACATTGCTGCTTTGACCTTGCATATCAACTTGTGCTTTTACCAGAGGACCGGATAAAACAAGACTGCGATCAAACAACCAATCAGGAACAGCAAGTACATTTACTTGTTCGCCTGCAAACTGTACTACCGCTTTGGGCAATTGCAATGAACCAATTCGCTTAATCGGCAGCTCACCTTGAAAACTGCCGTTTTGATTTTCGGTCGGCGCCATATAAACAAGCGGGGTGGTCATGCCTGGTAAACACATAATCGGACTGGCGCTAATTAAAAAAACTAGCACCGCTGAGATCAAGAAAGATGTTCCACGACTCATGACGACCTTAATTGCTTCATACCCTCGTTTTATATTACTATTGCCTTGTCCTCTTTTCATGAGGGATTTTAAAGATTAGTGAGCTGATAGCACCGTGGTAAGACATCAAAATCTGCTGGTAATCGTAGCCATATTATTTCTGGCAGCGATAATACTAGCCGCCAAAATGCAAAGACGTCTGAATGTGACAGTCCAACATTATTCTCTGGCCCCCCTGGGCACATGTATTACTGTGGCTTATGGTCCACATGTGAATGAAGGAGCTAATTTACTCGATCTGTATCTGCCTGAAAATTCCACAGCCGCTCAAATTAATAACAATAAAACAACACCATTGATTGTTTTTATCCATGGGGGTGCCTGGCAAACTGGTGATAAATCCATGGTACCCAGCCCAAAAGAATTTACCGATCGCGGCTATGCTCTGGCCAGCATAAATTACCGATTAACGGGAGACACACCACATCCGGCGCAAATTGAAGACTGCAAAACAGCTATAAACTGGCTGCATGATCATGCCAAAATTTTTAAAATCAATCCTGATCGCATAGGTGTCTGGGGAATGTCGGCCGGCGGGCATCTGGTAGCCCTGCTTGGCACCACATGTGATATCAATTCACCAACATGGGCATCTCCACATGGGGTTCCCTGCCATGTGGAAGCTGTCTGCGACTGGTGCGGGCCAACCGATCTCACTACTATGGCCGGCCAGGCAGGCTCACACTATGTCCTTGCTCAAGCAGTAACATTATTTTTGCAGGGAACCCCGGCAGGCAAACTTTCACTTGCCAGAGAAGCCAGTCCCATGACTTATGTACACAAAGGCTTGCCCCCATTTTTAATCATGCATGGAGATAGAGACACAATTGTTCCTGTTGAACAAAGTAAGGAGTTTGCCAAAGCTTTAAAAGCTGCTCATGTCAATGTGACTTTGCAAATTGTCCCGGGAGCAAATCACAATTTTGCTAATACGAAAACCATCAACACCGTATTTCATTTCTTTGATTCAATATTGAAAAAAGGAAATTAATCGATATATTCGCGGAGGCGGCGGCTGCGATTAGGGTGCCTTAATTTGCGCAAAGCCTTAGCTTCGATTTGTCTAATTCGTTCACGCGTAACGCCAAAGAGCTGCCCCACTTCTTCCAGAGTGCGTTGCCTGCCATCATCAAGACCAAAACGCAAACGCAGAACATCACGCTCTCTAGGAGACAATGAAGCCATTACCTCCATGATGTCTTCGCGCAATAATTCTTGTGTAACCGAAGTAGAGGGTGTTTCAGCATCTCTGTCTTCAATAAAATCTCCCAATCGGCTGTCTTGTTCAGAACCCACTGGTGTCTCCAGAGATATGGGATCCTGAGCAATTTTGACAATATCCCTCAACTTGCCCAGTGAAATTTCCATACTTAAGGCAATTTCTTCTTCTGTAGGCTTGCGACTTTTGTCCTGGGAAAGCGCTCTTGTCACTTTCTTTAATTTATTAATCGTTTCCACCATATGCACCGGAATGCGAATGGTTCTGGCTTGATCAGCAATGGCTCTGGTAATCGCTTGCCTGATCCACCAGGTAGCATAAGTACTGAATTTGTAGCCTCTTTCATAGTCAAATTTTTCGGAAGCCCTTATTAAGCCAAGATTACCTTCTTGAATTAAATCAAGAAAAAGCATACCTCGTCCCACATATTTTTTGGCAATAGAGACAACAAGCCGCAAATTAGCCTGCACCAGCTTACGTTTAGCCACAGCTCCATCAGCACCACCACTTTCTATTCTTCTTGCCAAATCAATTTCTTGATCTGCCGACAAAAGTGGAATCCGGCCAATTTCCCTCAAGTACATGCGCACCGGATCATCAGAAGACAGCCCCTTGGACACTTCTTCTTCAAATTCCGGTGCATCGGCTTCAATTTTTTCCTGAGCTTCTTCAAGAAAAACCGCTTCTTCACCGGCAGCAACGGGAATATCTCCTTCTGCTTCTCCATCACCAGGCAAAAGCAGGTCTTCAAGACCGGAACGCTCTCGAGCTTTACCTGCTTCTTCCAGCCGATCAAGCTTGTTTATAAAAGTATCTTCTTTTCTCTTTCTTACGAACCAAGTTTTTATCCGCTCCGTTTTAGTACACAAAACACGGCACAAGCGCCTGCACTACATTACCAATTCTAAATTGATTTCGGCAATTTTTTGCTTGATGGCATCAATTTCATTCATTGTATTCATGGTTGGCAAGGTAATTCTTTCCAGACGGCTTAATTCAGATATTTTACTCTGGAACAGATTATTCTTATCAGATTTGTCAACAACAGTCAGTTGATCACGCAATTTTTTCGTCAAAGCCGCAATACGCCCCTTAACAAGTTTTACCCGAGATTGCAATAATAAGACAGACACAGGAATTTTTTGTTTCTTAATTTCCTCTGCTTTAAGGAGAATATCTACCAGGGCTGCCGATACTGGTGGCTCAGCAGCAAAATAATTGAGCAGTTTATTGCCCAGTTGCTCAACATCATTGAAATTATCACCAAGTTCGTATATGGCTTTGATAATACGGCTGTGAGTGCTTGTGATTAGTTCTTCCTGTGCCAATGCCTGAAAGGCCAGGTCATAATCAGTCTTGTCAGAAAGAAAAGCAGCAATCAACCAGCGCTCAGCCTCAACCAGCCCATCTGCCATCTGCCGTCCATTCCGAACCGGCGTTTTCTGGTCCTTTACCTTAGCGTCACTGTGCTCGGAAATTGAATAATAGGCAGCCGCCTTTACCTTTCGCTGTGCGCCAGCGACATCAGATAGCAGGCTTTCTTCTCTAATATCAAGCTTGCTTGCCAATTGTCTTATATATTCACTACGGGCAACAGCATTTTTAATGCGGGCAAGAATAGGCACTGCTTTGCCTGCCGCCTCAATGCGGCCGTCACGTGTTTTGCTGTCGCAATCAGCCAGGGCTTGATCAAGCTCATATTCAAGCAAAGGTTGCGAATTTTCTAAAGCACCTTTGAATAAAGCCGCCCCATTTTCAGCCCGTAAACATTCATCAGGATCTTTGCCGCCGGTGAGACGAATTACTCTTAGATCTATGCCCACACCCGAGGCTAGTTCTTCCAGGGTATGCGCCCCTTTTTCTATAGCTCTGGCACCGGCACTATCAGCATCAAAAGCCAGATAGACCCGTTTTGATTCTGTGTGACGAACAAGCAATTTCCCCTGTTCATTACTCAATGCCGTGCCTAAAGTGGCAACTGTATTATTAAAGCCATTTACATGAGCGGTAATGGCATCAAAATAGCCTTCGACAACAATCACCGAATCTTGTGCTTTGATTGCCTCTCTGGCTAAAGGAAAAGCAAAGAGATGATCACCTTTTTTATAAATAAGCGTTTCCGGAGAATTTAAATATTTAACCTGATCATCGCCCAATGTCCTGCCGCCAAAAGCAATTACCCGCCCCTGCTCATCAGCAATGGGGATAATAAGCCTGTGCCTGAACAAATCAAAATAGCCGCTGCCTTCTGTTCTATGCCTTGCCAATCCTGCCTCTGCCAGCGTGGATGCGGCCACTTTATGGCTTGTCGAAAGATAATTGATTAAGCCATCCCAGCCAGGCGGAGCATAGCCAAGCCGGAATTTTTCCACCATGGTTTCGTTAATGCCGCGACTGGCTAAATATTGTCTGGCTATAGTGCCTTGAGTGGGATCCTTGAGCAGCTTGGCATAAAACTGGCAGGCTTGCTCATAAAGAAGCAAGAAAAAGCTGCGTTTTTTATGCTCAGTTTTTTCTTCTTCCGTTTCAATCAGGGTTACGCCATATTGGTTGGCTAACTGCCGCACTCCCTCAAGAAAATCGTAGCCCTTGGCCTTTTGGACAAAAGTAAAGACGTCCCCGCCTTCTCCACAGCCAAAACATTTGAATATGCCTTTGTCCGGGTTGACATAGAAAGATGGTGTTTTTTCTTTGTGAAATGGGCACAAGCCTTTATAGTCCTTGCCAACGCGTTTCAGGACCACCACTTCTGAAACAACTTCCAGGATATTGGCGCGACTGCGCACAGCCTCTATCACTTCATTGTTTATTGCTTTCAAGACCGTTGTCCTCTCCTGACCCTAATTCATACTACGCTAAAGCGCAGAAAAGGTTCATTTATTATAAGTTAGGCGCTGCCTCGGCTTCGTCCCTCGCCTCAACGCGCGTTCACACGCCTTACTCCCGCCGGCTCCTCGCCGCCGTTCGTTCGGCTAACAGCCCTACCACAATTACCTTATCTTCCGCTATGCTTAATATCTAATCAAAATCTTACTATAAAATTCAAACAAGTAAATATATCAACGATATACTATCCGAGCATAATGAAACCTGCCAGCCAATTTGAACACCTGATTACCGAAGAGCGCAACCCGCGCACAAAGGATCTCGATCTTCTCAACACGGTTGATCTTGTCACCCGCGTTCAAGCAGAAGATTCTCAAGTAATCCAGGCAGTTCAAAAGACCATACCGCAAATTGCTGCAGCTGTAGATTTAATTGTCGAACGTTTACATAAAGGGGGGCGGCTAATTTATTTTGGCGCCGGCACCAGCGGCCGATTAGGCATACTCGACGCCTCTGAATGTCCGCCTACTTTTGGCATCAATTATGATCTAGTTACAGCTTATATTGCCGGTGGCAAAAACGCCGTTTTTGAAGCCGCAGAAGGAGCCGAGGATCGATCTGATTTAGGCGAACAGGATGTTCTTACAGCCAAGATCACAGCCAATGATATTGCCTGTGGTATCACCGCCAGCGGTAGAACTCCATATGTGATTGGCGCTTTGCGCAAAGCAAAAGAGCTGGGAGCATCCAGAATAGGAGTTATTAATAATGCTGTTAGTAACGCTAAAGAATTAGTTTCTTTATGCAATGTCACCATTGCCGCAGTCACTGGTCCGGAAGCCCTTACCGGCTCAACTAGAATGAAAGCCGGCTCAGCCCAAAAAATGGTACTTAACTTGCTTACTACTTGTACTATGGTTAAGCTGGGCAAAGTATATGAAAATCTGATGGTTGATGTGACACCAACAAACGATAAATTAAAAGAAAGAGCTGTTTCCATCATTACCGCCGTATGTTCTGTGCCAGATGATACTGCCAGGACCGCTTTGGAAACTTCCGGGAACAGAGCCAAAACAGCCATTCTAATGATCAAGAAAAGAATTAGTCATTTACAGGCAGAAGAATTACTCGTTCAATGCGGCGGCTCGTTGCGTAAAGCGCTTACGAAAGAGCAGGTTTAAATTTTACATTCGCTAGTCGAATAACGCGGATCTGCGGCTTATTTTTAACCAGAACGAGTCGTCAAAGGTAGGGCTGAATTGCCACAAAAGCTTTTTCAGGTATTCCATTTTTGCTTTTATTATAGGATCGGATTTGGCCCTGTGATCCACAACTGAATAATTTACCATCATGTTAGCAAACACTTCCGCTTTGTCTTCATCAACGCCTGTTGTAGAATATCGATTTAAAAAACCAATAAGCGAATTGTCTGGAACTCCCAGACCAAGCTGGGATTGATAAAATTTTCCGCCTTTACCGTATGTAAAACTTGGGGGATTGAGAGCTTTCCATCCCTGATCATCATCAATGACCCCATCATCTCTAAAATCAATCATATGAAAGAATTCATGGTGTATGACTATACGTTGATAATGCGGATCATAAGCTGCTCGTGCCACATCCAAATACAGCGTATTATTCGCCCAATCTGGAATAGCACCCCGCCGTTGACCATCAAACACAAGATCCTCACAAAGAATAATTCGCTCTAAATCTGCTCGTTTAATTACATCCGGTGGATACAATGAGAACTCGTAAACAAAAATAGGAAGATATTTTATGAGGGACGTTGTTTCCGGATTTTTTCCATTAATCACCCATCGGCTGCTTTGAGCTGGGAAAATTTCATGATCAGTTTGGATAGTTATGTTTAATCGGTTCGCTAGGTTGTCTACCGGTCTCCTGTCGAACTCGGTTCCCCCAAAACTTTTATAAGGATTAAGAAATATCGATACCAGACAAACAAAAGCCAAAACTCTCATTGATATACCTCTTTTCATTTTTAGTCAGTAAATCCTTCGTCGGCATTTCTGGCAATAAACGCGCAAGCCGTTGGGCCTGAAGAATTTCACTTCCGACCATTGTTTATCATGGACTAAGTAAAGCCGATCATCGCTTACACCGCGGTAAGCGATATGTACACGGGCATTGCAGCATGGAGAGCTATCAATAGAGGAATCTTGTTGTTCGGGTTGTTTGTCCTTGCTTTTAAGATCTTTTCTTTTTGCTATAAGTCTGCTTATAAAGTTAGACAATATATTCTGCATATTAGTTAGTTGAGAGGTAGATCGTTCATACCACTTTTCCCAGAAACCGTTCTATAGAGCTGCTCGGCCTTTGCATCGTCCTGACTTGCCTTGTCGGCTTGGCCAAGCTCTTTGTATGCTAATGCACGTTGTTGAAAATTAAACCATTGATAAGAACGCGGCAAAAATTGTTTGCAGCTTGCCGCACTAAAATCATCAACGGCTTTTTGATACTGTTTTGTTTGCATATAAGCATAGCCGCGCTCACTATTAATGTCTGGGTATTGAAATGGCGGAACAAATCGATCAAATGAAACACATTTTGAAAAGTCTTGAATAGCTTTATCATACTGTTGCGAACGATTATAAGCTTTCCCTCTGAGATGATAAGCATCGCCAACAAGGCTGTCATAGCCAACAGGTGGTTCTCGCTTCATTTCCTGAGGTTCTATCTTGATTATCTCGGTACAATCTAGAATCGCTCGCAGAAAATCGTTTTTCTTAAAATACGCCTGGCCGCGACTAAAGTAAATGTTATTTGCATATTCAGGGCGCAGAAAACTGTGTTTGCTATGCAAATACGTCAGAGTTTTAGGATATCCAGTTAATTCCAGTGCTTCGCTAAAATCAGCAATTGCTGCGTCGTATTTTGCCAACTTAGATAATTCATTACCACGATCTAAATAAAACTGAAACTCTTTGGGTTCAATCTTAATACATTGGCCATAATCGGAAATTGAGTCTCCATCTCTACCTTCTCGAGCCAGCAGCTCTGCTCGCCAAGAAAGAGCATGTAATTTTTTCTCCAACCCATCTGCAGGCTTCCAACTATCCAAAGCCTCACCAAGACATTGCACAGCCTCAGGGCACGGTGTATTTTCTCCCCACGGCGAGCATCTTTGGTATGCCGATAAGGCCTTGTCGAACCAAAGATCAAAAGGATTTGTGAAATATGTGTCTTTAATCCAGGACAGGCAGAATAACATATAGCCTGCCGCAGCGATTGCAGCGACCGTATAAAGCATAGTTTTGGGCCGTTTCAACATTCTATTTCGAATCCTCCCTCCTGCATTCCTTAAATATTATTTCTTCGCTTCGATCGGGCTCGTAAACTTCGCCCCTACAATTTCTTCGTTATTACTTCGTTTCTGCACTGGCACAGCAATTCACGTGATACGTCGGCGGGCGAGGCGTAGCCTGCCCTTACCGGGTCATTGTTACAATTTGGTTTTGGTTTCATCTTTTACTTTGGCAAAGGCAGGCAGAAAAATTGGCAAACTGACAATAAAAGTAGAGCCTTTGCCTAAAACAGAATCGACCTCAATTGTACCGTGATGCCTGGCAATAATTTCTCGCGTAATGGCAAGCCCCAGGCCCGTACCACCACTAGCTCTGCTTCTGGCTTTGTCAGTACGATAAAAGCGATCGAAAATACGTGGCAAGTCAGCAGGATCAATTCCTTGCCCTGTATCTTGAATTTTAATTTGCACTTGCTCATGCTCAGCCATTGCAACAGCCACCGTCACTGAACCTTGCTCAGGAGTGTAATTAACGGCATTAGTTAAAATATTGATTAATGCCCTCTGTAATTGCAAATAATTACCGAGCACAGAAAGTCCGGGCGATTCATCATTATCGGCACTGTCTTCAGGCAGTTGCATAGACAAATTTATTTTTTTTCGCTGTGCCTGAGGTTTAATTTCATCGACAGCATCACGAATAAGTTGCTGCAAATTGACTGGCTCATGGCCAACACTTTCAGGAGTGCCGTCTAACCGCGTGATATCCAGCAAATCCTGCAATAAGCTTGTCTGCCGATGTACTAGTTTTTCCAACGAATTAAGAAATTGCGCTCTCAACGTATTGTCTTCGGCAGCGCCTGCCTGCAAAGCTTCTACTACAGCGCTGATAGCCATGGTTGGTGTTTTTAATTCATGGCTGGCATTAGCAAGAAATTCCTGCCTCATCCGCTCTTGTTCAGCTAACCGTCCAATCATCTGGTTAAAAGAAAGCCCTAGCTCGCCAATTTCGTCGCGCCTGGACACAGGCACAAATTCGGAAATATCTCCTGATAAAGCAATATTTTTGGCCATGGCACTCATTTCTTGTACAGGCTTACTTATACGCTTGGCTAGCCATAGACTAATTAAAGCAGTGACCACGCCTGTAGCTAAAATGATTTCTAGAAAAACAATTAAATCATGACGCAGGCGCTGGTCTAGATTGGTCAGGGGAACGCCAACCCGAATTACTCCAGTTGTACTTCCCGCTGATCGTACCGGATAAGCAACATAATACCAATTCGTTTGTGTAGACTGAGCCTTCCGCGTGTAGAAAGCAACAATGCCGGCAAGAGCATCGTTGATTTCTGATTGATTAGAGATATTTTCGCCGTTGCCGTTTTTTAAATTAGCCTGTGAATCAGCTAATACATTACCGCTTTCATTAACTACTGTAATAGCTACATTTAATTTTGAGGCATGGCGATCGACTGCCTTCTTTATGCGCAATTTGGCTTGCATGGAATCAAGCACTAAATCATTGTCTATTTCCAGAGATAGATTAACTGCCGCCACTTCTAATGAATTGTTTAAATCTTTAATTGATTCAGTTTTAATCATCAGTAGCGCCCAGAGACTAACTGCAAACAAAGCCACTGTCACAACCAGCAAATAGCTGAAAAGAAGCTGGTTAGCAAGGCTGCTGAAAAACCAGCGGTAAATGGTTTTGAACAATTTGAACTCGAAAATATTCATAACAAGAGCTTAAGATATTTAGACCAATCTGAAAAGAAAGCCACAAGTGTTACTATAATCCCTAAATAGGGCAGGTCTGTAATTGGACAAATAATCATCATTAACCGGAGGTCTATTTCCAATGTCTTCTGTGGCAAATGTAACCGATAGTAGTTTTGAACAAGAGGTACTGAAAGCCGAAGTACCGGTATTAGTTGATTTCTGGGCGCCCTGGTGCGGCCCTTGTAAAGCAGTTGCGCCCGTAGTTGAGGACTTATCTCAAGAATACGCTGGACGCCTGAAAGTAGTTAAGCTAAATACCGACGAAAACCCGAAAACAGCACAGGCATACACTATTCGGGGTATTCCCAGTCTATACCTTTTCAAGAGCGGGCAAGTTGTTGAGCAAATTGTAGGCGCCGTGCCTAAAGCAACACTTACATCAGCAATTAACAAGCATATGGAAGCTGTTAAGCGCTAATTGCTTGCATCGGAAAATAAGTGAAGGAACTCTTGCTGGCTTTTATCTTGGCTCTGGTTATTGGCAGCATTATTAATGGCTGGCAGCAACAACCCAGCCCGCCAGCTCAAAGCTCAGGCACGGGCTCAAAGAACACGGGCGGAGCTTCGCCCCGCCCCTACGCGAACGCCGTTACAGGAGCGGGTCGCGATTTTCCTGTAACCGATAATAGTTTTGAACAAGAAGTAGTAAAGGCTAAATTGCCGGTATTAGTAGATTTTTGGGCGCCCTGGTGCAGCCACTGTAAAACTATTGCTCCTGTAGTTGAAGACTTATCTCAAGAATATGCCGGGCGCCTGAAAGTAGTTAAGCTAAATACTGACGAAAATCGCAAAACTGCGCAGGCATATAATATACGGGGACTGCCAAGCCTATACATTTTCAAGAACGGGCAAGTTGTTGAACACATTGTTGGCGCTGCTCCTAAGGCAACACTGGTAGCAGCAATTAATAAATACGTTGAAGCCGTTGCGTCCGGAAAATAAATGAAAGAAATCTTGCTAGCTTTTATTTTGGCTCTAATTATTGGCAGTATTATTAATGGTTGGCAGCAACAGCCCCCTCAGGAAGCACAGCGCAAGCCAATAGCGGGTACAACTGGCAACAGTACAAAGACAAGCGAGAACACTGGCTCAACGGGCAAGGTTGTAGGGGCGGACTTTGTCCCGCCCGCACCCGCCCCTACAGGACCCAGGCGTGATTTTCCTGATTTTAACTCCTTCCCTAGCCTTGATTCTGCCAATTTTAATGATTTAGTGCTTGCCAGCGAGAAACCTGTTTTTATTGTTTGTTTTACACCCAACAATTTATCTTGCGAACGAATGATACCCCTGATTGCCGCATTGGCTCAGGAACATGCCGACTCGATAAAAATGACAAAACTGAATGTACTGGGCAATGCAGGCTTGGCACAGAAATACGAAGTTTATTCAGTGCCAACCTTTATTGCATTCAGCAAAGGACAGATAACAGCTAGATTAACCGGGGTCGTAGCCAAAGATCGCTTAGAAGAGATGGTAAAAGTGGCAAACCAAAGCCGATAGTGGGTAAAATAAAGTAAGGAAGAGGTAGCTTAATCTGGCTCCAGGTTAAATAAACCAATGAAGAGTTATCTGATTATTTTCATCTTAGTCCTTTGTTTTACATGTTGGTTGGGCGACGCCGGCAATCCGCCCAGTACCGTGCCGGTTAGAATTGGTGAGATGACCAGTGCCCCTTACGGACCCATTCACCAGGAAGAGATGATACCGGATTTTACTTATGTCGATCAGCCAAGGAATAGTCCTTTTATAACCAAAATAGAAAACAGTAGTATCGGCCATGAAGCGGAATTCCCCATTGGCTTAAGATAATCGTAGGGGCGGGGCGAAGCTCCGCCCGCATCAGCCCACGAAGAAAAGAAACAATAAAGAAGAATCACCAATAATAATGAAGACCTGGGCAAAATGGACGTTATTGATACTATGGACAGTGCTGTTGCTTTGCACCGCCGGCTTCTGGAATCCTTTTGCCTCATTTCCAGCTCTTATTAAATACTCAGTTGTTTCCTGGTTGGAGCGGCGTTATTTGGCGCTCTTGTTCTTCTTATTCAATTCTTTATTTTACTTTCTATTATTTTTCCTTTGCCGCCACGTGCAGATCTCAAAGCCCCCAAAAGTATCTGGCGCAAATTTTTTCCTTTCTTATTTAAAGCCCCAACCATCAATCCCAAAGCTCCTACCCTGCTAAAAGAATTAGTTGGTAATGAAAGAGCCAAGACTGAAATTCAGGAAGTTGTAGAAATGCTTACTGATCCAAGCAAGTACAATGCAACCGGCGCTCAGGTGCCTAAGGGAATGCTTTTCATTGGACCACCCGGTGTTGGCAAAACATTATTTGCCCGCGCCATTGCTAATGAAATCGGCATTCCTTTTTTCGTAATCGAAGGTTCCAGTATAAGCGGATTAATTATGGGTTTAGGTGTACTCAAACTAAAAACATTATTTACCAAATTGCGCCAATTTGAACGATCGATAATTTTTATAGATGAAATCGATTCCATGGCAGCTCGCCGTAAAGCCGACAAAGGCTTTGGTGGTGTTGCCGACATGAATATGACTCTAAATACTTTGCTCACCGAAATGGATGGTTTTTATGGCAGCAATATGATGGTTATTGGCGCCACTAACAATGATTCTACGTTGGATCCTGCTCTTATGCGTTCCGGCCGCATGGACAGAAGAATTTATTTTGAATTGCCTAACCCGGAAGAAAGAAAAGAGCTATTTCGCTATTACTTGAATAAAGTCAATGCTGATTGGCCGGCTATAGATTTAGACGAACTAGCTATGCTCACCGCCAATTATTCTCCAGCTGAAATTGCAGGCGTTGTTAACGAGGCGGCTTTAATTGCCAATCGCCCCAATGGTCCGGGCAAAGTGACTTCGGCTGTAATTATTCAAGCTCTGGAACGCATGTCGGTTGGACTTGAGCGCACCATGGTTGGTTCAGGCATTCAAATAACCAGTCATGATGCTTCAGTACGTCTTGATGATGTTATCGGTATTGATGATGTTAAACACGATATGCTTGAGATAGTAGATTTTTTACGGCGCGGTGATGAATTGCGACGTATTGGCGCCAAAATTCCTAAAGGTATTTTGCTGGTCGGGCCTCCTGGTGTGGGTAAAACAATGCTCGCTAAAGCTATAGCTAACGAAGCCGGCGTACCTTTTTATGGCTTATCAGGCAGTTATTTTATCAATGCTTATGTCGGTGAAGGAGCTGAGCAAATAAGAGCCCTTTATACACAGGCGCGCAAAAGCCCGGCGGCAATTGTTTTTATGGATGAAATTGACGCTCTCGGTGGTACAGTCACAGACACAGGCAGCCAACGTCACAGTGCTCTTAATCAATTATTGGTTGAACTGGATGGCATTGGGCGCAGTAATGTTATCACTATTGGCGCCACCAACGTAGAACAAAATCTTGATCCTGCTTTTATGCGCTCGGGTAGATTCGATCGCAAAACCTATATAGGCTTACCTGATGCCGACGGCAGAAAGAAATTATTTAAAAAATATTTGAAGGATATTAAATTAGCCTCTGAACCGGATTTAGACAATTTGGCAAAAATATCAGTCAATTTTTCCGGGGCTGATATTGCTGCTGCTACTAATGAAGCTGCCATTATTGCCGTGCGTCGCGGCAGCAAGCATGTGGAACAAATAGATCTGGAAAATGCTGTTGATCGCATATCCGTAACGGCTGGCCATAAATTAAACACCGGCGGTATGAATTTATCTCGCGTGCCTGACATTGATGTCATGCTCGATGACGTTAAAGGCATGGATTCAGCCAAGGCTGAAGCAGCAGAAGTAGTAGCTCTGCTTAAACATGCCGATAAAGTGGCCAAAAGTGGATTGAAAGCGCCCAAAGGAATATTACTGGTAGGCCCGCCTGGTACTGGTAAAACAATGCTGGCCAAAGCCATTGCTAATGAAGCTGGTGTGCCATTTTATGCACTATCCGGCGGTGATTTCCAATCTATGTGGGCTGGTGTTGGCTCTAATCGTGTGCGCGCCGTTTATGAGCAGGCACGCCGCAGCGGCAAGCCCTGTATTGTCTTTATAGATGAAATTGATGCCATCGGCAGCAAGCGCGGCGTAGAACGTGGTGGCGGTGCCGTGCAAGACTCTAATAAAACACTCAATCAATTATTGAGCGAGCTGGATGGTTTTGGTAAACATAAAGTGCTTACCATTGGCGCCACTAATAACGCCGATATACTTGATGGGGCGTTATTGCGTCCGGGACGTTTTGATCGCAGAATCGACATTCCATTGCCTAATCTTGAAGGCAGAGAGGCTATCGTTAAGTCTTATCTAAAAGATGTGCCTTACGATGAATCAGTAAATCCGCTTGATGTCGCTCGTATGACCGTGTATAAAGCCGGGGCTGATTTGGCCAATATTGTCAATGAAGCCGGACTTGTTGCTATCCGTGACGGGCGCACAAAAATAGCTCAATCAGATCTTATTCAAGCTGTTCAAAGGGTCAGCTTCGGTATGTCTTACAGTGGCAATGTTTTGCGCGATGAATTGTTGCACACAGCTCATCATGAGGCCGGACACGCTATAGTCTCTTATTTCCGCAATCGCAAAGATCGCATCCAGGTATTAACCATTGTGCCTGTTGGCCAAGCGTTAGGCTATCTCTGGAGGGTACCAAAAGAAGACTATCACTCCACTTCCAAAGAAGAATGGATGACAAATATGGAAGTGGGACTTGGCGGCTATGCAGCAGAAGAATTATGTTATCAAACTACTACAGCCGGTCCTTGTTCTGATCTGGATAAAGTGGCCTATTTCGCCCGCAAGATGATCAGAGAATGGGGCATGGGTTCATTCAAATTCAATGTTGATCGGGCCTTTGGCGGCGAATATTCTCGCACTTCGCCGGAAACTGAACGACAAATAGAAGAAGAAATCAAAGGCATTGTTGATCAATGTTTGGACAATGTGCGTGAATTGCTACGTAAGCATAAGGATAAACTGCTCAATTTAGCCGAAGCCCTCATGGAAAAAGAAACTCTCTACTTCCGCGACATCGCTAGAATTCTTGAGCCTGATCGTTCCGAACTAGACATTGAACGCGAATCTTTGATATTAGCCGACAAAAAATTAGTGGGCAAAGTACCCATAATAAATCTCGAAGCTATCAAAGGTTTATCCGATCCAGAAAAAGAGCCAGAAAAACCGAAAGAAAATCCCGATTAAATAATTTCTTCATCTGAGTAATATTGATGCTCGCGCTAGCCGCGCTAACTTGCTCAGGGAAGTTTAATTTTGATAATCAGCTAATAAGTCTTTAATTGAATGGACCGTAATGGTTAGGCTCGCAAGTCAAAAAAGGCAGTAGCGAGCATCCGGCGCGGCTTTTCGCTCAGATTGAAAAACCCACTTAAACTAGTAAGGTACATTGCTTGATTTTACCTGCGCTCAAATTTCGTATATCGTATCTGCAGGTCGCAGCGGCCGCAATGGGCCGCGAGGCATATGAGTTATGCCGAGCGGGTCTGCCGCTGAAACAATAACCTAATATGCAATCGACCCCTCAGTCCGTGGTCATCCACTCTATGATGCTCGATAAATTTCGTCAACCAAGGCCGCTTCCCTGATTGTGTAATATTCTCTTGAACCTTTCTGATATCGTTCTTTTAATTTGCGGCGTAATTTACTTTCTTTAGTCGGTGGATCTTTTTCTGGTGGATTGGTTTTTAGCTCTTTTTTCTTGTGTTTTAACCATTTATCCAAATGAATTTCCAATTGAGGTAAATGTTTGTCTACTATATCCCAGACAATTTTAGGATCTGTTTTCCAATATACATGAACCAAAATTGTTCGCATTCCCTTAATTAATGCCCATTCAATGTCAGGATAAAGTTCGTCATAATGATATTCACTCACCAGTTTCGAAGCCGCTTCGCCGATTATGGAAAGGTGTCTTTCACAATAGCCACGAAAATATTCATCCTCAAACCAAGCTTTTTCTCCTTTTGAAAATTTTGGATGACAATGAATTGATCGAATGGACTGCTTAATATCTTGCAGACGATCAAGCTCCTTGCGTCCAAAAGATTTTTTTATTTTTCTCTCTTCGTTCATAAAGGCACAGCTTCATCCAACACGTCTTTGCGTATCCCTGTTTTGAGCATTTTATCTGTTCCCAAATCCACCTTGCGGCCAAGAAGCTTTTCCAATTCTTCCTGCAATACGAACAAATCGCCAAGATAATACTGCTTGTTGAATTTCACCAACATATCGACATCGCTTTTTCATCATAATCGTCACGCGCACAAGACCCGAAGACACGCACATTGCTTGCTCCATGCCTGGCACAAATGGCTAGAATCTCATCGCGTTTTTCAACTAATTGATCAACGATATCCATAGGATAATCCACCAGATATTATTATACGGCCAACAGTCTATTGATTATAGCCCAATTTTAGAATTCATTTGACAACTTTAATCTATATTATTTCTCGCTATAAGGATTCGGCAGATAAGGCAATTTGTCTGTTTCTCTTTCCGGTTTGCGCAATTCGACTTCTTCGATTAAAACTGAAGGGGTGATTAAATCCGTATACGACAAACCACTTGAGCCGGCATACAGACCTTGCAGCCCTAAGATAAGGACTTGCATCATTGCCGGTATAAACGATGTCGCGCAGCACACGCAAAGATAGAGAACTAAATTGGGCGCCGCGCACCAGTTGTTCTTTGCCATCATCAACAGAAACTGAATAAATAATAATGGCGGGCGGGCAGTTATGCCACCGGTTGCACCGCTGGCTACACTTGCTTTAACTTCTGCAAGCAGCGAAGCCGGATCAAATACATGCCGGCATCATATGTTGACAGCCGACGAGCAATCATCACTGATTTCAAGCCTTCTTTTTTGCCTAATTCTATAAGCTTATCTTTTAGCTGGGCTGGGCTTAATTGATTACTCGGAATCTATAAATAAAATATTGGCTTCGCCCACACCATTAATTGAATGTCCATTGCTGTGATCAGTGTATAAAGTAGGCATGCGGCTTGTGCAAAAAGTTTTGAGAATGCCTTTATCAACAAGAAGAACTTTTTGTGCCGGCACCCCATCATCATCTATTTTATAACCACCAAATAATGGGCTGGTTTTTAAAGTTTTTTGCTAAGGGATCATCAGTAATAGTAATAAATTCAGGCAAGATTCGCCGTCCATAAAGATCTTTCAATGGATTACGTCTGGCGGGCTGTGCATTTTCCATACCACTGGCCGAGATTTTCTTGCGCATGACCTAAATTGGGGCGCAAAATCTGATTGAAAAATTCAGCTGCAGCCTGTCCTTCCAGCAATATTGGCCCGCGATATTCATCAGCCAGCGGTGCCGATTTCAAGCTAATCAAATTAGCAATCATGTCTTTAATTGCCTGCTCCAGCACTTCTTTTGCGGGCAATTCGTTTTCACTGTAGCCGGCAAAGACTCTGCTGTCTGCCAATTGCATGCCGTCGTCTGCTTGCAAGCTAGCCATAATTGTCAGCAAATATTGATTTTGATATTCCCGGCAATATGTGCCTTCGCTGTTTACAAACCAGTCATTACAGCCATTGGCACTAAACCAACAAGTGAATGTTGAATGGCTGGATATTGGCTGAAAATAGCCGAAAGTGATTTAATTGTTGTTTGCCAATGATCGCTGTCTGAGTCAAACTTAAGCGGTTTATCGATAACAGCAACCGGCTTTTCCTTCGACATATCATCGGGACGCTCTCTGACATTATTTTGAGCCAGGTAAGTTTTTTTAGCTTCCAGATTTTTTATAGCTACTTTATAATCCGCATCAGTGCGCAACCATAATGTATGGCGAATGGCATCATAGTCATCGTCGATAGTAATAACGTTCCCATGAGGGAGAATTCCCGATTGTGCTGCGGCCGGGTTAGAGAAGTTTGAGCTGTCTAATTTATAATCTCCTTCGCGAACATCAACTTTAAGATCTCGCCAGCGTTTATGCTCATTTTCAGTCAGCGCCCCGCATGATGCTGAAAGAGAAACGTTATCATATTGCGTAATTGTGTAAGAGAGAAAATATGGACCAGTATGGCCATTAAGTTTAAGGCGTTCTTTGAGCGGGCCATTTCATCTTGCATGGCCTGCATGACTATGTCAGGAGCATCCGCAAGCGCCGGCAAACAAGGCACAAGCATAATCAAAATTACAGCCCAGCTGAAAAAACTTTTTCTCAATTTTTCTTTTCCTTATTTTCAGATAAAGGCGGCGGCAGCACCGGCGGCTTGATTTGCTCGTTTGTTTTTCTTTCTACTTCAATTGTTTTAATGAGCAAGCTGGGCGAGGTTGCTGACACCGGCACCCAGCCTGATTCAGCACCACAAGTGCCGTTAAAAGTGTCCGGGTCATCGCCGGCTTGAATAATATTTTCTAGCGAAGTTAATGGTGTGCCGACCAGGTCTACACCACGTACAAGTTCATCAGGGCGGCCGTCAGCATAAACTTTGGTGACCATAAGCGGCAACAACTTAAAAGATTGAGGCATCATCGTCTGAGTAACTGTAAAGCCGCCTGGCCAGTTGATCAAAAATCAAGCCATATTGTTTGCCTTGTTTTTTTGTTTCATTTATAAGTTCCTGGCGCAATTGGCTATAGGGCACAGTTTTACTGGCCACAACCATAAGATTGCCCTGCCGGGCGGTAGGCTGATAACCCGGGGCACAGCGCCCGTGGCCGTTGCTGTGTGGACAGCCCTTCACCGGAGAGCGCCCGCACAGAAAAGTTTTTAAAACACCATGATCAACAATGGTTACCTTTTGCGCCGGTACCCCTTCATCATCAATGGTATAGAAGCCGTTTAAAGTTTTTGACTTCAACTTCTCGCAAAGCGGGTCATCAATGACTGAAATAAATTCGGGCATAATTTGCTGTCCCAATTTTTTAGCAAAAGTGCGCCCTTCTTCCATGTCTTTCTGGCGATGCCCTTCAATGCGATGCCCCAGTGTTTCATGGAAATAAACAGCAGCCGCCTTGCCGTTTAAAATAGCCGGTCCGCTGAACGGCTCAGCCGGCGGTGCCGTTCGCAATTTTTCAAGCGATTGCGCCAGATCGTTAACTGTTTGAGCAAACTTCGTCTCATCGGGAAGCTCATCTGCTGATCTTGCTTCCACACTGTCATAAAGCCACAGTCTCATACCATCATCAGCAAGAGCCTCGGCACTGGTCGATAAACGGTACTGCACACCTTCATCTTCAACCTTTGTGCCTTCGCTTGTTACCAGATAGCGGTGAGTGTGAATAGTTGCAAAATCAACACGCGAGTGGAAAATCTCCGGATATTGCCGATAAATAACAGACAAATGTCGAAGCCTACTCTCCCAGACAGCGCGATCGGCTATTAAAACTGCCGGCTGGCCGGTATGAACACAAGGTTTTTCAGCAGAAAAATCAGCCGAAGTATCTTCTTCCGGTGCTAGTACATCCTCATTTGCTTTGACAGTTGCATAACGTTTCTGGGCAGATTTAAAAGCAGCATCGGTCTTGCCCATACAGCTGCTCGAATAGCCTTTTCATTATCTTCAAGCGGAATCGGCGAATGAGCCACTGGAAATAAAGCAGATAAATCAGGCTTGTTGCCACGGATTTTATGAGTATTATCTCGTTGAGGGCTGCCTACTCTTAAATCCAGCTCTAACATGCGTTGGTGCCGGGGATAGCTGTCGATATTTAAAGCACCATATTGTGACAAGAGATCAAGTGTTTCTGTGTCGTAAAGTCTATAAGCAAGAAAATATAGTGGTGCTTCGCCGGCTGTTTTTAATTTATCGAAAGAGCGATTTAGCTCTTTTTGCAACGCTGCCATGACAACATTATCTGAAGTATGAGCATTTTGTGCTCCCGCAACCGGACTATATATAAGCTGCCAGAGCAAAAGGACAGCCAGGCAAATAGACCAGTTTTTTTCTTTCATGGAGACAGATGCAGTCCTTTATTTATCAATGAGCAATCAAGAGCAGTGTACTTAGAATAGCAAGGATTGCCCGGTTTTTGTATTGCTTTGTCAAGCACGTATACTAAATATCTACATACGATATATGAGTTGATCAAGCCATCGACAGAGGAGATCGCCATGAAAGTTGAAACAATGCAAAATACAATGCAGGCAGCACAAATAATGAAGCCCAAAGGTGGTTTGCAACTTAGTGCCGTAGAAATCAAAAATCCGGATGGCAATATGGTCCGGCTTAAGGTCGAAGCTTGTGGAATTTGTCACAGCGATAGTTTTTCATTTGAAGGAACCTGGCCTGGTATTCCATATCCAGTTGTACCTGGACATGAAATTGTCGGTACTGTGGATGCAGTCGGACCAAATGTAACCAGATTTAAAAAAGGTGATCGTGTTGGTGTTGGCTGGCATGGCGGTCATTGCGGAATATGCGCCTCTTGCCGCAGCGGGGATTTTATTGCTTGCGAAAAATTACAAACCCCTGGTATTACCTGTGATGGCGGCTATGCCGAGTATGCTATTTTTCCGGAAAATGTTTGTGCCATGGTTCCTAAGAATATGGATCCGTGCGAAGCAGCACCTTTATTATGTGCCGGTGTGACTACTTTCAATGCTTTGCGCCATACCGGTGCCAGAGGTGGAGATGTCGTTGCCGTCCTCGGCATTGGCGGACTGGGACATTTAGCAGTCCAATTTGCCAACAAAATGGGCTTTCATACGATTGCTATTGCGCGCGGCAAAGATAAAAAAGAAATGTCCATTAAACTTGGCGCCGCTAAATATATAGATTCGCAGGCAGAAGACGTTGTCGCTGAATTAAAAAAACTTGGCGGTGCTAAAATAGTACTGGCTACTGTCACTCAATCAGAGGCTATGTCTCCACTCATAGATGCATTGGCTATAGACGGTAAATTATTCATAGTCGGTGCTGGTTTTGATTCGTTAAAGGTTACTCCTGTTCAATTAATTATGGCTCGCCGATCAATAGTTGGTTGGCCAAGCGGCACAGGCCGTGACTCGGAAGAATGTATGCAATTCTGCGCTCAAACCGGCATACGCCCGATGATTGAACGCTTTCCCCTTAAAGATGTTAGTGCCGCTTACGAACATATGATGAGCGGCAAAGCCCGTTTTCGCGCCGTGCTGGAGTTTTAGGATAGGAATATATTCTCATTCTGTTCTTTCCCTAATCAGGGTGACTAGCTTCTCCTTGATTTTGGGCAGGTATTCAACACCTTCCCAAACTTTCTCATAATCGGCATTCCAGTACCAGTGCACAAGATGCCGTCTCATACCGACAGTACCGCGCCAATCTATATTCAGGATGTTTGCTGTCGTAATCGTATTCGCGGCGCAGATGTGAGGCACATTCACCAATTCGTTCCATGTAATAGAAAATCCAAACCTGAAAGAACTCATCTTGCTCGAATGCTTGCCGCCCCTTCGCATACTGAGGGTGATTCTCTATCTTATCAATAGCTTCCCGCATATCCAGCAGCCAGTGCAGCTCTTTCCTGTCACCGGTGGATGTCATAACGCCCTAGTTTCCGACAGAACAGCATCCTTGATTCTGTGGCGCAGCCCGGGCTCATCAACCACATCCACACTAACACCGAGGAGTTTTTCCAGGTCTTCATGCAAAGCCTCAATAGTCCCAAAATATTTGAAGCCGTTCAGATTGGCACCACTGAGGTCAACTAGAATATCTATATCACTCTTATCGTTGTAGTCGCCCCGAGCACAAGATCCGAATACTCGCACATGCCTAGCACCGTATCTTTCGCATACGGCTAGGATCTCATTCCGTCTTTTGGCTAACAGCACCGGCATATTCATATTGGCATCCCTTCCCTTTACCAATTATCCCATAACACAATTCGGCAAAACTAATCTTTTATCGAATGACTGCCCGCAAAGAGCGACAAAACCCGCTTCCGTGCCGTGCTGGCATTTTAAAATCGGTTTAGATTATCATGATAATCTAAAGTGGCAAATTACTTTTGTACTACTAACCAGGCAAGGTGCGAACCTATTGCTCAAGGACTTGCGCAAATTTATTGATAACGCCCGTGGACAAGTAGCTCAACAGGTCAACGCGGTGAATTGACACCAGATTTGGTATTCAGTATCCTTAATCTTCACCAGCAACAGGAGTTTGCACAGGTGATCGACCAATCTAAATCGGGAATTGACGCAAAAGGAGCTAAAATTGGTATTCCGGTTATCCTGGCCAGGATTGTTGCTTGCCTATTTACCAATACCAATTACCGGCTTCGGGCTCAAAGCCGGTTGAATCGACTCCAGCATGCCGCGGCATGCATTTACAGGGTTGATTGTTATCCTTGTACTAGCACTGCTTTCACAGCTAGGTTCAGCAGTGTATTGGTCATTTTGCGTTTACCAACTTCATAGGTTGCTGAAACAAGCCAGCGAAACATATCAAATAGGACCACGTAAAGCAGTTGTTCTTTGCTCCTTGCTTCATCCGTTATTGGTACCAGCAATTTTTGGTCTTGCACTGGGTCTTGCGGCGGTGTCCATCGCATTAGAATTTACTCTGCTCAAAGCGATCAAACCGTCAGGGCTAGTGTGCGCCATTTTTGCTGCACTATCGGCGGTACTGATAATAATAATTTGTGTGGTACTAATGGTCGCGATGATCTATTGGCACCTTCGCTGGACTGGTACAATTGCCAAATTTGTTAATGACCGACAGCCATCAAAAAAAATGTCAAAAATTCTCTGCGGACTTTGCTTGCTGATGCCGGGAGTGTTCGGATTGCCTTCGTGTTTCGGAGCAAATGCATCCGGTATGTTTCAGCCCATGTTGTTTGTTATGTCCTTTTTGCTTGCACCGGCAGTAGGATTTGTCGTGCTACGACACTTAGCACAAAAAATAAGCGAAGTGCTGAATAAGCCAACCATTGCCGAAACACATCCAGGTTGAAAACAAACGGTCTGGTGAATTAAATTAAAGTTCCGAATCTCGAAATAGTAAAGGAACAGCCAGTACTTAACCTGTCTAATGTGAGTTCATGGCGCCGGAGCGATTAATTACGGATTAAATGCAAACAAGAAGGTCGTGACGAGATTAAAGCCGGCATGACCAATAATTGTCGTTGTCGTGTTGGTATAGCGCTTCACCAACCCCATCAGTATTGACCAGATAGTCACTTGCACTATAAATATCGGTGCATGCGCAAATTGCCCGTGGAGCATGCCATGCAATAACGCCGCCGGCAGAATACCAAAAACAGGTTGCAGAGCGCCTCTAATCAATGTCTCTTCACCAATACCGGCACACAACGCTGTTGCCAGAGCCAGAATAGCCGAAGGCACAAAACCGCCACCAGCAGTAAAAGTACCCGAATTGTAAAAAGAAAGCTTTGTTGCTAAGTCCTGTCCAGGTAAGTGGTGCGTGAAATGTGCCCAAATTGCATCATAAAGGAAACTGCCCAGGATTAAAGCAATACCTATACCTATTTGTTTTTGGCTTGGTTTCACCCAGCCTAATCGAGCCATGGCTATTTTATATGGACGGGTGACATAAATGCCTACACCCAAAAGGAAAGCAAGATTAAACCTATGCCGTTGTAGGAGAGCAATTGCATAAGCATAAGAGGTATGGGCAAAGGCATGTATGGCATTTTGAAACTATCCGGCTCAATGCTCATGAGCAAATAGGCAAAAGTAGTCACATAAATGAATAAAGCCATTAAATGCGGAAAAGAGTTTGGCACGAAGATTTTTTTGCTTAAAAAATATTCGGCTGCTTTAATGTTTTTTCTGATCAGCGGCAACAATATTTGCCCGGTAATGAGCAGATCGGCTCCAGTAAATAGCCAGGAAAACCCCTTTCTCACAGGCATAAACAATATGAGAAATGTTGTCGCAACAGCAAAAACCAGGGCATTAATCGCCCAAAAACTAATAAATAGCTCCAGAGGAGTAATTAATAAAAGTCCCTCCGCTACCGCCACAGCAACAATGACAAACCTTAAAATCCATTCCAACCAGCGCCTTTTCCTGGCCACATGGGCTAAAAGCCCTAGTAGCGCAAGGATTAAAATAAGCAAAAAATCTAACAAAGTAGTGGCCTAAAATAGAGAATTTTATATTTCTGGGCTTTAATTTTTGCAGCTTCGTGCTATCATATTGACAAGATTGTACCGACTGTTGGTTATATCATACTGGAACTTGTGTGCAAGGAATCCAAAGCAGTCAGAAGGACAATTAACAGTTCGGAGGTGAATCCAAGCATGGTTACCAGAAAAAATATATTACTAGCCTCAGTTTTCGCAGGCGCGCTGGGGTTGGTTGCATCGACAAGTTTTGCCAGTGGACCCATTGTTTTAGGTCCGTCGGTAGCTCCAGTAATGCCTAAATTAGTGGCTACCCAAACAGGACAATCAACAATGCAAACAAAGGCATTGTCTATCTACAGGCAAGTTCGTAGCTTTTGGTTATCGCGAGCCATTGTACGCTAACCGTTTGATTGACCTTTGAACAGGCGGTACAAAGCCCGCCCCTACAATCGGCATTTATTTGCCGATGCGGATCATGATTTCATCTTTGCCGACCAGATTTAATCTTTCTCTGGCCAGCCGTTCAATACCGGCTGCAGAATGATAACTATTCAGTCCATCACAAAGATCTTTATTAATTTCCAAAGCCTGCTTCTCGGTGTCTTTGAGCATCTGAGCTTGCCCAAGCAAAAATAATTGCCTATCTACACTGCCATAGATTGACTTTACTGCTTGAAAAATAGCAAAGCCGGTAATAATAATCAGAAAAAGTTCTTTGAATAGGCGTGATTTTGTCATTAAATCTATTGTCCAGAAAAAGTCTTTACCTGCACTTCCAACCAACCCCTGCTTTGTAATGATTCAGCCATCTTGATACCTCTTTCTCTTTCATCATACATAGCTACGACAAATTGGGGCATAGTAATTTTGCCTTGATTCAAAAGATATTCTGCTAATTGAAGCGACTTAAGCTCATTTTCGTTTACATAGCCGGCGCTCAGTATCAATTCTTCAATTGACACTTCCGGAGCCAGTTTAATTTGATTGGTAAGTGCCAGTACTTCCGGCTGACCAATGATCTGTGCCTGCAACAATAA
This sequence comes from Candidatus Melainabacteria bacterium, assembly GCA_963847765.1. Classification (GTDB taxonomy): domain Bacteria; phylum Cyanobacteriota; class Vampirovibrionia; order Obscuribacterales; family Obscuribacteraceae; genus CAWKBA01. The sequence continues at coordinate 35,038 of CAWKBA010000008.1, forward strand.
CTGGACAAGTTGAGGCAAATGATCCGGTGCTTCAACCGATACAGGCGTTGCTTTTTCTACCTGCATAGCTTCCAAAAAGTCTATTGTGCCACTGGCGGGAATTGCCCCTCGCTCCAACAGCCAATGCCGGACTGCAAATAAATCATGACTTAGTCTCAACCTTGGCTTGCGCAAGATATAACCTGCATCAAGCAAAGTATGAAATTCTTCCGGCATTTCAGGAACATTCATTTCCTGCAGGAAACTGTTGACGGCACTAATATAAGCACCCACAACAGCATTTTGGGTTGCATCACAAGACAACCCGAATAGCTCGTACAAGTCAAGCGGTGGGCTTAAGTCCTCCTCCGGCAAAGGACGGATAAGATCAGGGAAAAGCTGGCAAAGCTGTTTTGCCACCACAATAACGCCGTAAATATCTGACTGCGCCCAACTTTGCCGCAAGGAGGCGCACAGAATCTGGCTTTCTAATTCAATGCGATTTGGGCTGATGCCCATTTCGGCCATATTTCTATTTCCTATTACTATTCAATTGCAAACGTTAACTCCGTGTGTCCAACACGTATTTTGTCACCGGAAGAGAGCATTTGTCTTTTTATTACCGGGTGTCCGTTAAGCAATGTGCCATTGGTAGATCCCAGATCTTCAACCCAGAACTCACCATCTTCATACGTAATCCAGGCATGATGGCGAGAAGCATAAGTATCATCCTTAACTACTAACTGATTGGAGGGATCGCGCCCGATTTTCATCTTCATGCTTGTTAATGGCACTTTTTGCCCCGATTTTTCAATCAGAACCACTGATTGCGGCACTTCCCCCTCCTGCATATCCGCATCGGATGCGCCGACATGATCGAGAGGAAGATTTTTTAAATCCAAGTCAGTCAGCGTAGAACAATAGACGCAGCGCGTCCCGGACGGCGTAGGACGTCCACAATTGGGGCAGGGTTCGATAGCGGCACTAATGCTGTCAGTCATAACCGGCATCTCCAAAGTAAAACAAGACAGGACATATTATTATACTCCTCCTAGAAAAGTCCAGGAAGACAATACAGCCAGGCAAAAAGAGCAATTAAAGAATAGCCAGCGGCGGCGAAGAATCATAACATTGACTTACATAAATAGGCATCATATCTAAGGAATTAAACCTTTCCGATGGATTATCTATTGCAATTGTCATACCGGTAGCTTTGTCCGATGTATTGATTTCTGTTGTCCCTTTCTTTAGACGAAAGCAGGCAACACAATATACTGGTCTGTAGCCTTTAGGTTGAAAGGGCACTCGTGTCGATGAGCCGCATTGGGCACAATTGACTTCAGCAGTTTGTTTGGGATCTCCACTTCTTTGCACTCGCATTAAAATGCGGCAATTGGCGCAACGTTTTGGCTCATTAGCCAAACCTTTGACGCTAAAGAATTCCTGCTCTCCGGCAGAAAAAATAAATGCTTTTTGGCAGTCGCGGCATATAAGATGTTTATCCTCGAATGGCATATATCGTTCCATTTCAGCTGCGGTATGCAGCCGCCCTTCGCCATTTATCGGTGCCATCCTAACACGCAAATTAGATATTGATTACTCGAAAGTTGTCTAAAATTCAGTTTTTTAGTTCTATAAAGATCAAACTATTTCTCTGCCTGATTTAGAACGAGAATATGGTGCTAAATTGACATTCGCCACCTGGGGAGGCAGGGTTTGTGTAGGGGCGCGTTGCACGCGCCCGCTTACGCCCATGTTTTCGCCCGCTCCGACCGTAAAATAGCCTGCCGCAGCTATCATAGCGGCATTGTCCGTACAAAGCGCTCGTTCAGGCAAAAATACTGGTACCGGCGACAGAGCCAGCAATTGCTGCCGCAAGGAAGAATTAGCAGCTACGCCACCAGCCAGAACTATAGCCGGCGCCTGTGTCTTTTCTGGGCACGGAGCGTTTTGTCTATCAAAGCACCAACCACCGCTTCCTGAAAAGAAGCAGCTAAATCGGCTACCGGCCAGGGTTGTTCTATCTTTTCCAGGCAGCGCCACACTGCCGTTTTTAAACCGCTGAAACTAAAATTAAAACCTGCCACTGCGGCCTTAGGAAATGGAAATCTTGTTTTGTCCCCGGAAACAGCCAGATTATCAATTGCCGGCCCGCCCGGATAGCCAAGTCCCAGTAACCGCGCCACTTTATCATATGCCTCGCCGGCAGCATCGTCAATTGTTTGCCCGATAACTTGCGCCTGGGCAAAATCATTAAAATACATAAGCTGAGTGTGCCCGCCGCTAACCAGCAAGGCTAAAAATGGTGGTGTAAGCGCAGCTTGTAGGGGCTGCTTTAGCAGCCCGTGTTCTCCGCCCGTGCCTTCGTTTTCCAGATAATTGGCACAAACATGAGCAATAAGATGATCAACACCAATTAAAGGCAAATCCCAGGCAAACGACAGAGCTTTGGCCGCCGATAATCCTACCAACAAAGTGCCAATCAAGCCTGGTCCAATTGTGCAGGCAATACCATCCAGATCAGCAGGGCTTATTTGCGCCTGCTTCATAGCCAATTCAATCACACTATTAATGTTTTCCAGATGCTCACGGGCAGCTATTTCAGGTACGATACCGCCATAATTTTTATGCAATTCCATCTGCGACATAAGACAATTAGAGAGGATATGTCGCCCATCAGCAACCACCGCCGCTGCTGTTTCGTCACAACTGCTTTCAATACCCAAAAAAATTGCCATAGTTTTAATATTAACTCTGTCCGGATATACCGTCTGCGCCTGGCTTTTCTCATTAAAATATTGTTGACAAGCCTGCCTGCCAGGAGTAGCATTCTGCCACGAGGTGCACCGACCTTGGCTATTTGCCTATCAGGGCTTGAATTTACCACATGAACAACCTTTTTTATCCTATTCCTTATTTAGGCGCTGCCCTGTTTTGCCTCATCCTGGCGGGACAACCATGCCTTGCTGACGGATCAGGATCTGTTTCGGTGTCTACCGCAACCGGATCCGGCTCAGGGTCTAGCTCAACTACCCCTTATGATATATCTGAGCCACCTGGGGCAGCAGCTACAGGCACAGGCTTTAATCAAGGCTCCAACACGTCGCAGGCAGCTGGATATGGCAATGTAAATGTACCTTTTAGTGAATACGGCAACTATACTCACAATCAGCTCAGTCAAGAACCTTTTGACAAATTACCTATACTTCAAGTGAATAACACTAATTTAGACGGAAGCGGCAAACAATATATGACTATATTGCAGGCAATAACGGACAGCAGACGCAAGCAGGTGCAACATACCCGGGCACCTACAAACAAATCCCCGCTGGTCGAGCCAATCTGAATCCAAATTTCCCGAGTCAAGAATCTTCTTACCCAAGTACAGAAGGCACTATGGGTGTCACCGGTCTGGCACCGGCTACTACAGCCATACAAGCTGGCGCATTACCAGGCCAACCCGGTCAATATTCTTTTCCTGCTATTGACTCAGGCAAATTTGAATATGGCTTTGATCCCAACTTTACTTCTAAGCAATACGGCGGCGCTTATAATGCCGCCAATACTCCAGTAGGCGCAACAGGAGGAAACAGATATTCCAATACCCCGGGTATTGTCGGAGGTACCATTTTACCGCCTACTTCGACTAGTTCTGTTGATATAAATTCAATTGACTTAGATCCAATGCCGCTCGATTAAGCTTATGATCAAATACAAACACCAATTATTGTTTTTATTAATAGCCTGCTTAAATTGCATAGGCATTAGCAGCGCTACTGCCGACACACAAACTACAGCCACAAAACAAGGCTCTGTTGGATCTGCCGCTACCGGCTACGACTATAGCACTTTTGGAAGCAATCCTGATTCAGATACGTCCAATGCTGCGGTTTATCAGGGAGAGCGTGGTTATCCGGGCATGCTCCCCAATCGTGATCCTAATCTTGCTGATGAATATGCACGCAATACACCCGGACCACAAACTTATCCTTCTAATACCTATATACTGCCCGCCCAAAACTTGCCCGATAAATTTCGGGCACAGCACTATTTTGCTTTACCAAATACTTCAACGCGCCTACTAACACCTGTTGATCCTAAGATCCCAGTAAACTCTGCCGGTTTACCGCCTACTACTCTCGATAGCTTCGTTTCCGAAGCCAATGCAATCGGTCAGGCAGAAGCAATTTACGGCGATGAAGGCAGTATATATATCCCTCCAGACAGTAATTTTGATGCCACTCATCGTATTGCCAGAGGTTTTGACAAAACGACCGAACATGGATTGACAACAGGACATGGCAGCTTTTTGCCTTCTGCCTGGGGTTATGACGGAGTTCGCAACCCAGGCGAATGGTCTAAATCTGCGCATCCCACTAAACCCTCCTTAGCAACATCTACCGCCGACTCTACCGATGTAAATGAGCCGGCTGTGTCTGTACCAACCAATTAGCAATAAATTGTGGCTCTTTTGCTAGAATCTGTTGATGATAGTTGGAGAGCTGGCATGATCAAAACAATTACTACTGAGAAAGCACCGAAAGCAGTTGGTCCTTACTCGCAGGCCATAGTCGCTAATGGTTTTGCCTTTCTTTCCGGGCAGATAGCTATTGATCCCCAATCTAATCAATTTGTGGGTGGATCAATCGAAGAACAAGCCAGGCTGGTTCTGAGTAATAGTTCTGCTGTTTTGCAATCAATGGGCAGCGGTCTGAATAAAGTTGTCAAAACAACGGTATTCTTAAAAGACATATCCGACTGGGAGTCCATGAACAAAATCTATGCGGAATTTTTTGCCGATCACAAACCGGCACGCTCTACAATCCAGGTAGCCAAGCTTCCTAAAGATGCAGCCATAGAAATAGAAATGATTGCTCTGGTGGACCAATCATGAACCTTGTATTTATCAATCACACCCTTTTGCTGGTCATTGTAATCATTGCCATTATCATTGATTGGCGCACCACTAAGATTCCCAATTGGCTTACTTTCCCTGCTGCTGCCTGCGGTATTATTCTCAACTTCCTTGTTGAGGGTTGGCATGGAGCTTTAATGGCTGCTGCCGGTTGGTTATTGGCAGCAGTGGTATCTGCTGTCCTGGGTAATTTACCTCTGGGTGCTGCCTCTAAGGGTGGTGGCTTTGGCATGGGCGACGTTAAATTGCTGGCTGCTGTTGGTGCTTTTTAGGGCCAAAAAGTGCCCTGATTGCCATTTTTTACTTCTGTCTTTTCTTTGGATTGATCTCATGCTTTCTTCTGTCCAGGAAAGTGCCCTGGAAGCAAGTTGGTATTCTTGTCTCTACAGCAATTTTTGACGGCGATATTAGTGGTGTTAAACTCGATACCAGCCAGCTGCGCGCGCAAGGCAAATCCCCCATACCAGTCAGCGTAGCTATACTCGTCGCTGCCGTTTTGACTATTTATTTTAGAGTGCAGACTCTGCAATTTTTCGGATTGCATTAAGTAGCGCAGCCGCTTGCGGCGTGCATTACAATCAACTGATCGCCAATTTGTGTGCCGGTTTTGCTGATCACACCGGCAGGCAGTTCAAGACAACTGTGTGCCCGGGGATATATTGCCGATATTTGCCAGGGCTTAAGATCTTCGCACAGACCAACCACTACCAGTTTTTTGTCAATGAAAATAGCATCAATTGAGTAAGTCATACCTATGCAGTGAATGGCATTGCAGGGAATAATGAGCATACCTTGATCCAGCTCCAGAGGAGGGCTAAATAACAAGCCTCGCAAGCGTGCCAACAAACTACTGGCTTTGCATACCTGCTCAGCTAGAACCTGCTGGCGGGTTTCATTTGTTATCTGCAAAGGCATTGTAATTGCCTGCTGGGACTGCTAAGCGTTAGCATTTTCACTTCGTGCCGCCCATCATCGGACCAAGTGCAGTCATAATGGTAATGATAGCTGGACCTAACATAGGCGCCATAATCAACGGCATAACAAATATCATAATTACTGGAATCATCTTTACCGGTACTTTGGCTGCTTCTTCCTCTTTCTTACGTTTTAGCCGTTCGCGCAATGCTTCGCCTTGCTGTCTTAATGGATAACTGATGTCTGAACCTTTCGCTTCAGCAGCTATCAAAGCACTAGCCATGCTGATAAGTTCGTCCACTCCACAGCGCTCACCCATCTCTCTCAAGGCTATTGGTACGGATTTGGCAAATATCTTAACGTCACTAATCAACTGTTGCATTTCTGCTGCCATGATCGGGCAGGAATCAGCCGTTTCTTTGCCAACCTTATCCACGGCCATTAAAAGACCTAGTCCTGCCTGAGCGCAGACAATCATCAAGTCAATTATGGTTGGCAATTCTCTAAGCAAAGTATTTTGCCTGGCTTTGGCACGACCACCAAGAAAAAAATTAGGGAAATACCAGCCCACACCTACTGCCGGTATACACATAAAAAGCATCATCGGACTACCGGAAGCGGATAATATGCCGGTCAAAAGAATAATAGCTATAAAACTTGCTTTTATGCCCATGTATATGGCCAGGTGAGCAGGAGTGCGGTAATTAGCTTGTGTCAAAAGTTCAACAGTACGCCTATCCGCAACTGCCGGCATTACGCTCAGCACCAGTTCTCCAACTGTTCGCATCAGAGATAGTAAAAGGGATTCTTGTGGTTTGCCGGCCGCTGAATCTTGAGAAGCCTTGCGCGGGCGTATCCTCACCGCATAAGAGTCAACATATTGAGCAAAAACCGGACGCATTAATAAAATTAGCGCCCCGCCTACTCCCAAGAAAGTTAATATGCCGACTATAAATGTAGATCCCAAAGTAAGTTACACCTCAAAAGTAGTCATTCTGATCAAGATATAGGCACCTATAAATTCCCAACCTATTAAAACAAAGAGGATGACCCGCGCTACCGGATGATTAAGAAACGGAATAATATATCCAGGAGAAATTGCATAAGTCATAAGGATTATGGCATATGGTATGGAACCAATAAATATAGCCGTCATTTTCCCCTGCGCTGTTAGAGCATTCATATAGTCACGCAATTTGAAACGCTCTCTTATTGAATCGGCAATTGTAGCTACAACATCAGCTAAATTACCACCGACGTCCTGACTGATAAAAATAGCCTGGGACAGTAATTTAAAATCGGGGGTATTAATTCTGGCAGCCATTTCGTGCATGGCGTCTCTAAATGCTTTTCCCAACTGCAAAGAAACAAGCCCTCGCTTAAATTCCGAACGTATGGGATCAGTGCCTGTTTCAGCCAACACTTTGAAAACTTCTATAACGGGCGACCCTGCTCTGAGCGCACTAACCATGGTTTCCAGAGTCTGGGGCAGCTGTTCCATAATCTTACTTTGCCGTTTTGTGGCTAGCTGCCCTATATAAGCAATAAAACCACCCGCTCCTAAAAACAATCCGGCAACAAATGCAATCACATTCAGCTCAGGCACATAGAATAATGCTAATCCGGCCAAAACAACTCCAGTGATAAGAGAAGTAACTATCCATTGTACCTTCATCTCATTATATTTAGCCTCAAGACCAGCCTGAGCTAATTTTTGGGCAAGATAATTCTCATGCCGAGTGGTTAGAAAAATATTCACATCTTCCTGATCGTGATATTTCAGCTTCATTTTTTTTCGATGCTGATTCAAACGAAGCATTTCATCGGACCAGGCCCGCGAACAAACTTAAGCGTGACCACCCCCGCTAGAATAACAACGACAAAAATTGATATTGCAATGCTTTCCATAAGCTACATGCTACTATACATCAGCCTCAAAGACCCGGATAAACCCACCGCCTTTTTATCTAAGCCATTCCAGTTTGAACGGCACAGACTCTTGTTCGAGCTGTTCTAGGAATTTTGGCGGCAATCCAGAGCCAACATGGCGACATTTGAAAAATCCGCGCGCGTCTCTGCCCTCTCTTTCCAAATGGAATAGGGAGCTGATGGCAATGGTTTCACCTTCCATACCGGTTATTTCACAAATTTCCGTTACTCTCCTTGTACCATCTTCCAGACGGCGGATTTGCACAATAACTTGAATTGCCGAGGCAATTAACTCGCGTGCTGCTTTGGCCGGCATATCCATACCAGCCATAAGAATCATATTCTCCAGACGTTTTGTGCAATCTCGCGGCGTGTTGGCGTGAATAGTCGTCATAGAACCCGAGTGACCAGTGTTCATTGCCTGCAACATATCAAATGCCTCTTCACCCCGGCATTCTCCCATAATAATCCTATCCGGTCTCATCCGTAGTGTGTTAACTACAAGCATGCGTTGTGTTATCTGCCCTTTGCCTTCGGTGTTAGCCGGCCTTGTTTCCATCCTCACCCAGTGATCGTGTTGCAAGCGCAGTTCAGCTGCGTCTTCGATTGTAATAATGCGTTCACGTGGATTAATGTGAGCAGAAAGAGCATTTAACAGAGTTGTTTTACCGGAGCCGGTACCACCGGATATGATTAAATTGATGCGCCCCTTAACGCATGATTTGAGCACTTCCGCCATCTGTACAGACATAGCTCCTTTTTCTACGAGCTGTCCAAGAGACATGGCATTGGCGCCGAAACATCGTATCGTGATCGTCGGACCATCGATTGTCACTGGTGGAATAGTGGCATTAACACGTGAACCATTGGGTAAGCGAGCATCAACCATTGGCGAGTTATCATCTAATCTTCTTCCTAGCGGTTGAATAATTTTATCGATTGTCTGGCGTAAATGTCTTTCATTTTCAAAAGCTACAGCCGTCTTCTCCAGCCTGCCATGACGTTCAACATAGATATTATTCACACCATTAACACAAATATCTCCAATACTGGGATCGCGTAAAAGTGGTCCTAAAGGGCCAAAGCCAAAGACTTCGTCCAAAATATTTTGCAGCAGTATACCCTTTTCCATCATGGTTAAAGGGGCTGGATCCGAATTGACAATTTCACGTATGCGGGCACGCACCTGGGCTTGCGTATCTTCAGAAATATTGGTTAACCTTGAAGTATCAAGCTCACGGCGCAGTTGATCAATAATGAATTTTTCACGCTCTCTGATAAGCTGCTGGTTAGCGGAAAACTTGGCTCCCATATCTCCACTAACAGCTGCGTTTTCTGCTGCACCACCATGCCCATAGTTAGCGTCTTCTTTTGCATCAATGCGTTCTATCTCGGCTCGGCTTGGTCCCATGCCAGCTTCCACGGCAGACCCACCTGGACGGCTGGCACCACCAGCAATACCAGTAGCCGTTCCACCGGGTCTCTGCATGCCACTTTGTCCAGGCGGTGGCGCTGCTGTTTTACCGCCAACACCTGTAGAACCTTGCTGCCCAGATAATCCTGTTGCTTGCTGTTGGGCCGGCACGACATCTGCACCCTGTCTTTGCCTGACTAATTGCCCCATCAACGATGAGGCGGGTCTTGCCGGCAAATTCTGGTCTTTTCTTTCCTCACCCATAAAACTCAATCACCATCCTTAAACCTGTAGGGGCGGGGCTTGTCTCCGCCCGTGTTCTCACCCGCCGTCATCGTTTGAAGAACGCCGGCAATTTGAAACCTTTAGCCTTTTCAGTAGTAGTATTATCTTTTTGTTGTGTAATAAGAAGCTGTTCGCCTCCGGCTAATCTTCTTGCCAGCGAGTCAAGTGATTTCCCCAGAGCCGATTGCGTGGGAGAAATTTGCCCTTGATTATTCGCCCATTTTGCTGTTTTGGCATCATTAGGTACTTCATGAAAAATCGGATAATTTAAACTGGCACGGCATTCACTCAAAACGTCCTGCGGCTGCCACTCAGAGCGATTAATTATCAGAAGTAGCTTTTCCTGATTGTAATGCGCCTTAAACGTATCCAGGCATTTGCGCGCATTAACAATCGCCGCCCAGTTGTATTCTGTAATAACCAGCACCTGATCTGCCAGATCTAAGGTGGCTATGGCTCGTTCATCTAACAAGTTTTTGGGCAGATCGACAAGAGTAAAGCGAAATTCCTGCTTGGCCGTATAAAGAATTTCCTGAACCTGAGCAGCATAAATATCACCAATGTCTTCCAGATCCGGCGGGGCAGCAAGAACACTCAATTTTTCATCATATCTGGTCATTAAGTTGCGCAAATAAGTGGCATCAAAGTTAGTATGTGAAAAATCAATCGTGCTCAAACTGAAAGATGGTTCCAGGTTTAAATACTGAGAAACCATGCCGAATTGCAAATCGAGATCGACAATACAAGTTTCACCGTATTTGCCCAGATAACCAGCCAAGTTTGTGCAAATTGTAGTGGCACCAATACCACCAGTAGGGCTAAAAATTGCAATTACCTTGCCGGCAGCAGTTGATATCGATTCACTTTGATGCTTAAGTTGAATACTCTGCACCGCAGCAGGTAAATCAGTCCGCCACCGCTCAGCATCAAGGAAATCAGACGCCCCTAATCTATAGGCTGTTCTAATCAATTCCGGATCAGGCACTTCATAACTGACAAAGAAATAAACATCAGGAAAGGTTTCTCTTAATTCAGCCAGCAGTGACAGCCCCCGTACCGGCGCCGGACTCAGTTCAATCCAAACCAGTTTAGGGTGCAGACTGCCTATTTGCTCTCGGGCCATACTGCCAGATACCGTACTAACCAGGGCTAACGAAGGCTGGCTATGAATCAGATCTTCTATGGTCTGGCGCTTATCCAAACCAGCATCACAAATTAACACTGTAGTCAGTTTCATATTTTAATAGCCTTAATTCTCCCCAGCTATAGAATTTGTACCCAGCCTGCCGTAGATGAATCGTCTACCCGCTGGGCACAGAGACTACATCTTTGGCGCTGCCTTTCCAGACTTCTATTTCATGCATAGGAGGAGGCGGTGGAGCTGCCGGAGCCATAGCTCCTGGCATTCCTGCTCCCATATCGGGACCACCAGGCAATGGTGGTGGTGGTAGTGAACTTGGTGGAGGCAGGGCGGCTATATCATCGCCTTTACCACCTCCAGCAAACATAGAAGTAACATCCACAGTAGCCACCGGCTTGCGGTCCTTATCATTTCTCAAGGTCAGATAAAGTTTGCTGGCGCTGATGGCCTTAATTAATTTATTGGCATCTTCAGGGCTCACACAAACAGTTACAGAACTAGAAGGAATGGCTGTAGATTGCCCAGGATTTTTCTGATAAAGCTGCCCAACAGCAATTACTTCCACGTCTGATAATATTGGTGCTGCTTTTGTTTCAGCCCCGGCACCGACCATAGCAATAATATCTACACGGCTATCCGGATTAACAAAACCAGCAACTCCAGAATTATTGTCCACACCAAAGGTTAGAGCTCGCATACCTTCTTTAAGTTTGGCTTCAAAGCCCAGTGAAATACCTTGTGGAGCCAGATCATGCTGGGAAACTATCTGTCCGGCCAGAATGCCGTATTTAGCAATCCGTCCAGTAGCCAAGCTGGCGGAAGTAATAGCGTCTTGTGGTATTTTGCTTTGTTCAATTTCCCTTTCTTCTAAAGCTTCGCTTGGTATAGCTTGTCCTTCAGGTATATCTTTAATTGTATAAACGACTTTGCCCTTGGCATTAGCTTTTTGCTCCAGTTCAGCTTTGCGTGCTTCGTAGGTCTTGGTTTGCTCCGAAATAATTCCAGTGACCCCCATAGCAATAACACCTGCCACGACAACAATAATTACTAAAAGCAGCGCAATCGGTATTCTGGAAAGCTGCAATATTAGCGCCTGTAATGGATTCATTAACCTCTCTCCTTATTCCTTAAATTCCTTACTGTAACCCTGCTCTCAAACTCTAATTCTGTAACAATCTTCCCTTATTAACCAGTCCACTATTTATCATTTTCTCCAGTACAAGTATCACTCATATTTTGCCAATCGACTTTAACTGGCCGGTAAACTTATTAAGGAGCGATTTACTAAACTAACAGTCTTCTTAATAATTTGCCCCACAGATTTCTCTTGCCACATCTGCCAAGCTTTTATTCTCTTCTCCAGTTATTTATTTCGGAAGATACACAACTGGCGCAGAAAAGAAGCCTTTTCCCTGCCTCTTTACTGCAAAAATCAGGATACTTAAGTCTATTGTGAGCCCTTGGTTATAGAACTTAATTGTCCTATGACTGAAGAAAACGCATTCTGTATAGATGTACTAAAGGACCCTTGCAAGCTAAAGATAATACTAATAACCAGAGCTATGAAAGCTAGAATGGCTCCATATTCAGTAATACCCTGTCCGGATTCATCAAAAAAAAGCATTTTGCTAAGCCGGTAATCATAACAATCTCCTGAAATAATCATAACTAGATCACACAAGCCGGTCTAATTATCAAGGGCTACTTTTATGCGGAGAATTAAAAGGCAGTCTTTTAACGAGAACTACTCTGGTAAAAATTTAACAAAAGAGCAATTAGAACCTAAATAGCCTTAGCTTCATTATATATAATTGCCTGGAAAGCTCTATATTTCTTAAATATTCTCTTTCCGTATGTTATTGCCGCACAGCACTACGTTCAGATCAAGCATTTTGATAAAAGCCTGATTGATGAAATAGTTAAACTGTTAAACCAAAGCCTGTTCTGAGCTTACGAGCCGCCGGCTATAGAATTTAACTGTCCGCCGACCGAAGAAAACGCATTTTGCAATGCAGCTTGGAACGACCCCTGCAAACCAAAGATAATGGCAATAATAAGCGCTACGAAAGCCAGAATGGCTCCGTACTCAGTAATGCCCTGTCCAGACTCATTAGTAAAAAAGTGTTTTAAGTTAATAAGCATAACAACCTCCTGAAAAACACCAATAGCTAGACTAAACAATTCAGCCTAATTATCAAGGGCTACTTTTATTTGAGAATTTAATAGCTGTCTTTTAATGAGGACAACTCTAGTAAAGATTAAACAAAAAATCAATATAGAACCTTATAGCCCTAGTTTTATTATATATAGCCTTGCTTGAAAAGTTTTCTTTTTTAAACATTTCCTTTTCGTATCTTATTGCTATACATTGCCCGGTTCAGGACAGGCTTTTTGATAGAAGCTTTGGCTGGCATATGATTTTCAGCACCCGAGAATACGCCCATATTACAGTTGTTGTTAAAAATAATGGCTGAGCTAAATTATGCATGAACAGGACAATCAATATATATAAGTCAACCAAAAACCATAACAGCAATAATTCGCGCCTGAGGCTTTGATTAGATTTCAAAACAGGATTTTCAAAAACAATCATACCGGCAATAGCAAAAATACTAAGATCGTAATAGCGCAAATATGGCAAAATCAACGGCAAAATCAGTATGCCAAGCACAAAGATCAAGGACATAACACCGGTATTGTTCATAGGCATTCTTTTAACTAGCTGCCGGCAAAAAAATAGAGCCTGCAAGAATATGATCATTGCCAGCAAGTAAATCACAAAATCAAGTGCTGGCTGCCAGTGAGCCGGGAAAAGCGTTGTGATCGCCTCATGCAATGAGCTAATTAGAAATGTCTTGTGCTGGCAAGTAGGATCTCGCCAAATTTCAGCATCCAGTTTTAGAGAAGACAACCATTTATTGGCTACAACCGGTCCAAAACAAAAAATACTGCTGAGGCTTACAACAAGCATTCCAACAATGAAACTGGCTAAACAGCTCAATTTTTTTGACCTGGTGAAAGCAGCAATAAAGAAAACAGGTACGGCTATAAATTGAGGTTTGAGCAATAACAAAGACCAAGCCAGCCCAGCTTTAACAGGCTTTTCTTTAGCATAGTAATAATAACCAAGGGCCAGAGGCAGACAAAGAATTATCAGACCAATCTGTCCGATAAATAAAGTGTGGATGATAGGCAAATAGAGAAGGCTGTCCCAAAAATAGGCTAAATAGTTTCCACCATTTAACGAGGCCATAAGTGCTGAACATAATAAAAGAGCTAACAAGGAAAGCACCTGCCAAACTATAAATGCCGTTTGTGGCGATAAATGGCTAAAAGGCTCAAACAAAAGTGCAATTAAAGGCGGGTATTGAAAAAATGGTTTTGCATTTGCTGCCAGGTGCGGCAAGATTTGGTGAGCGCAACGATCAAATGGTGCTTGAGCAAACGATGTTTGGTTTTGATCCGGATAAAGGTCGGTAGTTTTACCTTCTTTGACCATACAACCAGCAACATAAAAGGCTGCCAGGAAATCTGTTTGCTGGTTAACGTCAGCACAGGCAAAAGCACCACAGGTAACAAAAACCAGGAGTAAGACAGCGATTATTCTTAAAACAATACTTTTCATTTTTTTGGCAACAACAACTGAATTATTAAATTCAAGACATTAAATTCTCGAAAATCACCTTGGCAATTTCAACTTGGCTAAGATAGAATGAAAATAACTGTATTCATTTAACTAGAAATAGTTGGCTGGATTCAGCTTTTGAAAATTAGCTTCTTTACTATAATTACTACCTTAGTTTTTCAAAGTTCTACGGCTTCTTAATTGCTAAATTGACATTACACCTTAACAGTTAATGTTGTTTAGTGAAAATAAGATATAAATGGGGGATCGGGAGGTTGCTATGTTTACTAACTTAAAGCACTTTTTTACTAATGAGTCTGGACAGGGCATTACTGAGTACGGAGCCATTCTGGCTTTCGTAGCACTTATTATTGCCATTGTCTTTGGTTTAAAGGGGTCGTTCCAAGCTGCATTGCAAAATGCGTTTTCTTCGGTCGGCGCTCAATTAAATTCTATAGCCGGCGGCTCGTAAGCTCAGAACAGGCTTTTTAAGAATTACTGTTTGACACTTGGTCAATCAGAGGGGGGGATTTATTGTTTCATTGACCGGTGATGAACAATAATTTCCGCTTGCTCATTTTTAAAAGCTACCTGCCAGGCAGCATCTTTTTCAAGATACTGGCATAGCCTGGTCGCGGGAGAGAGAAAAATCCAATTAATTTTGTACTTGATTAGCAATTCTCGCCAGGTGGGATTACAGTCAGCAATTGCTAAATAATCCCGTACGGTTTGCTGGGAGTAGATATCAAAGCGCGTATCAATAAAGAGCTTGACTGGGTTTTTTCCATTCCACATAAGCACATCGCCAAATTCAGGATCATTAAAAAGATTCCCTGATGGGTTATGCACAGCGATATAATCCAGGGCTTGAAACGGCGGTACAAAGACTCTAGAGATTGCCGGAATAGTCGGATGGCTGAACAGCAGCATACTCAAACTGCCTGCTATTGCTGATAGCACGATCAGGGCATGTATATTCTTTTGTTTAGTTCCAGCCGGTGTCTCGGTTTTGATGTGAAACCCACTGCCAATCAACGGCAGCATTAATAGCAAACCAAAGGTAATGAGACGTTGAAAAAGTATTCCTAAAACCATGCCTACTATGGCGATGAGCATATAAATAAAATCACTTCCTGTTAATGCCGGTCGAAACCCGCGCCTAATGCGAAACAAGGCTAATAATGAAAGACCGCCAAAAGAACAAAGTAGTGGCAGATTATGACTGGCTAGAGTTGTCGTGAATGGCTGCAGTTCACCTATGTAGCGATTAGCCGGGTGAAAATAAAGATGTGGTATGTACTGCCAGAGTAAAATACCATATGGCGTTATCAATGAGGCCAATAGACAAAAAACAAAACTGATCGACCAGGTGGTCAGCAAAGCCCGACGGTTGCCACACAAATCTCTGAGGCTTAACACAAGCAAAAGCAAGATGCCGATTACAAAACCACTATGCAGGTTGGCCCAGAGAACCATTATTACCGCCAGGACAGTCGCCAGTTTCCAATTTATCCTATGAGAATCTGTTCTCATTTCCTGCCTGACGACAATCTCAAGGTACACAGCTAAAAATAAATAGGAGAATATTTCCGGCTTTAGCAACATGCGTTCAATAGAACCAAGGGCAACACCAATTGTAATCAGTCCGGCACGTAATGACCCTAACTTAAAACATTCCAGTATGCGCCAGGGCATAATGATCAGAGAATATACAAGTATGCTGCAGGCAAAAGTCA
The DNA here is from genome assembly GCA_963847765.1 of Candidatus Melainabacteria bacterium. Taxonomy (GTDB): domain Bacteria; phylum Cyanobacteriota; class Vampirovibrionia; order Obscuribacterales; family Obscuribacteraceae; genus CAWKBA01. The sequence continues at coordinate 50,977 of CAWKBA010000008.1, forward strand.
CCAATCCCATCGTTCCAGCAACTGTGATTATTGCAAAGAAAATAACTTCCGTTAGCCATTGATAAACGACCAGTCCTTGAGGAGCAGAATACATAGCAAAAGTGTATGAAAAGGGATCAGTAACCGGCAACATCTTATGCTGGCAAATCCAGCGCCCCATAGACAGGAGAAAACATGTGTCCGGCTCGCGAAGTGAAAAAGCCGCTACGCCTATACCGTAAATGAAAGCTAATGATATAGTTACCAGTATGGCAATAGCAAAATTTCTTTTAGGCATCGCCCATACTTCCAAAAGGTAATTGATCCCATCTCTTCATCAAATATAACGGTTAACTGTCAATCTGCCAACTATGCAAGCTGATCAAATCAGCCAAAGAGATAAACTGTGTCTGCAAATCAGCTTGCTGTTTTTTTTGCTGACACTTATTTATTTTGGCATGACGATATGCCGGCTTTGTCTCTGTCAACGAGATATATACTACCTGCTCTCCATGGGACGATGGATTATCGAACAAGGCGGGTTGCCGCAAACAGATCCCTTTTCCTGGACATATTCTGTTTATCCAAACGGCTGCCCGTTTGTAGTGCATCAATGGCTGACTGATATCATCTTTTTCGCTGCGCTAAAAATGCTTCGTGCCAATAGTCTGGTACTGATTACGGCAACAACTCTATGTCTGAGTTTTCTTATCCTGATTCTTCAGACAATGAAGCTTTTGCGCCTTGGTCAGACAGTGACTCTTTGCCTTTTATCGCTTTCTTTACTTGCTGCAACCGCACATCTGCAGGTACGCCCGGAAATTTTTTCCTATGTTTTTATTTCACTCTACTATTTTATTTTGCTCAAAGCGGATCATATGGGCAAATTAACGACAGAAAGCCTGATCATTCTCACCTTGAGCATGATCCTCTGGTGTAATCTGCATAGCGGGTTTGTGGCTGGACTGATTATTATCTGCTTTTGGTTATTATTTTCTCTTATCGATCAGATCGTGTTTCACAAATCAACATTGAACAATAGCTATTTTTTTGCACTGCCGCTCTGTTTTACAGCCACATTGATTAACCCGGTTGGTTGTAATTTATGGTTATATCTTCCTGCCCTATATTTTTCACCAATAAGTCATTATATAGACGAATGGCGGCACATTGATTTAAGTTTCTTCCGCTATGACCCATTCTACGCGCTGCTAATTTTAATAACTATTTTTGCTCTTCTTGCCCACAGAATTGTTAGCACCGGCAAATTAAAAGATACAGGATTGAAACCCATTGCCCTTGGTGCGATAGCAATTGTAATTAGCTTTTGTGTTTGCCGCTTTATGAATATTGCCTCTATGTCTTTGATTATAGCCATAGCCATGCTCTTGAATAAATTAAACCAGGCAAAAAATCAAAATGAAAATTCACCGCCGCAGTCTCCTTCATACGTTTATAGTCTATCTTTTGGCATATCAAGCACTTTCATTGTTCTTGCCACCACCATAATTATCATGGATAGATTTCCAGCTAAGATTGCCGTTAATTACGACGAATTTTCCATGCCTGTTGGTGCAATCGATTTTCTAAAACAGCATCCGCAGAAAGGGCGACTTTTAAACGATCCTGAAAATGGTGATGTTCTTGTGTGGTATTTGCAACCTTGCCCTAAAATTTTTGTTGACTCGCGTTTTGATTTATACAGTCCCGCCATGTTAGATAAATACTTTAAATTAATAGCGTGTAATGCCGGCTGGCAAGATGATTTGCAGTCATTCAATATTGACTGGCTTTTTGTAGGACTGGTTATCCGATAATCAATGCTCTTTCTAAAGATCCCGGCTGGACTACTCTGTATTCTGACTATACGGCAGTGATTATGAGGAGAACAAACCGTCATCAATAACCTATACTCAACGCACAGGAAGATTTTGATACCCTTAACGAGGAAAGTAATTGATTCACAATGCCAAAGCTTAAAATCTGGTTTGTTTCGCCTTGCTTTTTTGATGTGGAGTCATTCAAAGAGTTAAGAAAGCGCTGCTTAGATATGGTTCATAAATCTCTGCCGGAACTGGAGCCAAAGTTTGTCGTAATTGATGATTCTGGCGGACAAGATAGTCAAGCGATCGGATTAAGTGATGAGCCATCAACTACTGTTCTTGTGCCGCCTTATAACATTGGGCACCAAAGCGCGATTGTTTTTGCCTTGCGGTCGATTTTGCCGGATATAGATCCAATGGACTATATCGTTACTCTTGATTGTGATGGAGAAGATAAGCCGGAAGATATTCCATCGTTGATAGAACCACTTTTTACTAAGCCAGATGATGTATACGCAGTTGCGCTTGCTCAAAGAACAAAAAGAAGCGAAACACTCAAATTTAAAACACTCTACTTCTTTTTCAAAATTTTCTTTTCTATATTGACTGGTACCAATATAAAGAACGGCAATCTCGCAGCATTTAGAGGACAATTTATAAATGGTGTCATTTTTCATCCTTACTTTGATTACTGTTATTCTTCCTCTTTGGTTGCTCTGCCTTTGAAAAGAAAAAATATTTCAATAGCCCGCGGCTCCAGATATTTTGGCAAAAGTAAAATGACTTTGATCAGCCTGATTGGACATGGTTTCAGAATGCTCTTGCCATTTTCAGAACGGATTGCAATTAGAGGGATCATTCTTTCTGGCGGTTTGTTATTGCTAAGCACTGCCGGCTTGCTGTTTACCATAGTCTTGTGTAAAGTTCACCAGTACCCTCGTGATTGGCTTATTACAATTGAAGTTCTATCCTGTTTTTTCAGTATTTTTCTATTTATAATTTCCTTTATCTTTTTGCTACATTTCATCAAACCAGAGCTATCAGCCTGCGCAACTGGACTGGTTCTTCTTCGGGGGTAGGTTTTAAATCTCGGTAGAGTTTATATGTGCTTGAAAACATCCACAGAAAGGCAGGCTCTAAACGAAGCTCAATATGCTAATGTTCTATTATGGTGCCTGTGTCCCTGCCCAAACATTTTCAGTGATTATCCACAATCAGATGAATGCAGAAATTGAATCGATCGAGTCTCTAAACAAAATCCGCTTTCGTCTATTGCTTTTCAGCGTGCTTTCTCTATATATGGAGATGATGGTCATTCGTTATCTTGGCACAGAGATAACGATATTTTCGTATTTTAAGAACCTTTCGCTCATGTCCGCATTCTTAGGATTAAGTCTGGGATTTTTGTTTGCCAACAGCAATCGTGACTATTTCAAATGGTCTGGAATTGCCTTTCTGTTTCTCAATGGAATTATAGCCACTGCACTGATGCTCCATATCACCTTTTTGAGCTTTACCAACCCGTTTGAGTTCATGCTCTTCGGCGTCGGCGGTGTGAAAGAACATGTGCCGAGCCTAGTTGCCAGCACCGGCACGTTGTTGATTATGCTGTCCCTGTATTCACTCAGCGCTTTTTCCTTTATCGGACTCGGTCAGCGCATGGGACAGCTCTTTTCCAAGCTTCCAGCCCTTCAGGCTTATTCCATTAACATTGCCGGCTCATTGTTGGGAACAGCTATATTCGCGCTGTTAAGTTTACTGGAAACCTCCCCAGGAATCTGGATGCTGATTGCTGGAATCCTTTTTATTTTGGTGCAAAGAAAACCGGCACATTTTGCGATCATTGCACTGGCAATCGTCTATATGTGCTGGCTTTCACCATGGATCACTCGCAAATTCTATGGTGATAACTATGTTAAAACTCTTTGGTCTCCTTACTATCGCATCGATCTCGTCCAATCCAGGGAAGGACTGAAGCCGCCCCTGCATTGGGGTTGGCATTTAATGGTGAATTACGACGCCTTCCAAACACTCTTGGACTGTTCGCCGAAGAACCTGGCTACATTACCTCAAAACGCGCAAAAAGTTATGTTGCAGCTGTATAGTACGCCTTATTTGCTGGAAAAAGCAGTGCCCAAGAAAGTTTTGATTTTGGCGCCGGGAAACGGCAGCGATGTAGCGGGAGCAATTAGATCCGGAGTAGAGAGCATTGATGCCGTTGATATAGATCCAGTGATTACCAGACTGGGCAAAACACTTCACCCTGAAAAACCATATCTTGCTCCCAATGTGTCCCTGCACGTGATGGATGCACGTACCTTTCTTAGAACTTGCACTAAGAAATACGATCTGATTGTTTTTGCCTATCTGGACAGCCATACTGCTTATTCTTGTTTCTCATCGCTTCGCACCGACAATTACATTTTCACCAAAGAAGCTTATGCGGAAGCAAATAAATTATTAAACAAAAACGGGAAAATTTATGTTAGCTTCATTTGCTTTAAGGATTATCTCTGGGACAGGCACTGCAAAGAACTAGCAGCTGCGACCGGGACGAAACCGCTTGGCTATCGTACTTTTAACGGCAATGTTAATATCGGCTACCTTATTGCGGGTCCCGGCACAAAGGGTAAAAGCGAGGCTGATTACAATATGCCCTATCCAAAGTTTCCCGTCAATCTGAATAGTTCTGTAGCACTCGCAGAAGACGACTGGCCATTTCTATTTCTTCCTGACCGTGAACTGTCTCTTACCTATATGATTCCATTATTCTGCGTAATGATGCTTTCCTTGCTTGCGGTCATCCGGCCAATTCAGTCAGGTCTTAAGAGCAAGCTAAACTGGCAAATGCTCATGCTCGGAATGGGTTTTATGTTGCTTGAGGTTAGAGCCATGGCCGATCTCTCATTGCTCTTTGGCTCAACCTGGTTTGTCAACGTTTTTGTGATCTCGGGCATTCTTCTCGTAATTCTTCTAGGAAACTGGTTAGCTTCCAGATTAAGCGTTAGCTATATCATTCCACTCATTATTGGCTTATGCTTCTGTCTTTTACTATCGACATTCGTGCGGGCTAGCGATCTCACCATATATGGTGAATCGCTTGGACGGGCTCTGGGAATTATATTTTATATTTTCCCTGTTACTTTTGCTGCAGCTGTTTTCGCCATAATTTTCAAACAATCAAAAATCGCCAGCAGTGCATTGGCGTTCAACCTACTGGGCGGCTTAATTGGCGTGTCTCTTGAATATACGTCGATGTGGCTTGGTGTGCGCGCCCTGGGCTGGATTGCCATTGCCATTTATATATTGCTGCTTGCCACTTTCATGAACAAGCGCCCTATTCCCAGATTACATTAAGTCCTCAACGGACGTATAGACGCGTCGCTTCCGCCGCCTCCTCGGCGCCGTTCACTCTGCTATACTTTATTCCCACTCGATAGTGGCGGGTGGTTTGGAGGTAATGTCATAAACAACACGATTGATGCCGGGTACTTCATTGACAATGCGAGAAGAAATGACCGCTAATAAATCAAAGGGCAGCCGTGCCCAATCAGCCGTCATGCCATCTTCAGAAGTAACGGCTCGGATAACAATTTGATTTTGATAAGTACGTTGATCGCCCATTACACCCACTGATTTGGTTGGCAAAAGCACAGCCAAAAATTTGCCAGACTTTTCTATATAGACCATGGGACTTTGATTTCTTCGCGAATAATCCAGTCAGCTTCACGCAAAATTTTAAGTCGTTCTTTAGTCACTTCGCCAAGTACTCGAATAGCCAGTCCTGGCCCTGGAAAAGGATGCCTCTCGCGAATGCCCTCCGGCACGTCTAATTCTTTGGCAACTCGGCGCACTTCGTCTTTAAATAATTTGGCAAAAGGCTCAACCAATTTAAATTTCAAATCTTCCGGCAAGCCGCCGACATTGTGATGCGATTTGATTTTTACTGCCACCCGTTCACCGGTTTTAGGATCGATTTGCGTGCCTGCCGATTCAATAACATCAGGATAGAGGGTGCCCTGGGCAAGATAATCAAACGGTCCTAGTTTTTTTGATTCTTCCTCAAATACACGAATGAATTCAGCACCAATGTTTTTTCGTTTTTCTTCCGGATCGGTAACACCTGCCAGTTTAGCAAGAAAGCGATCTCTGGCTTTTACAAAATGTACTTGAATTTTAAAATCACGTTCAAAAGTTTCCACCAGCCATTCCGGCTCATTTTTGCGCATAAAGCCTTGATCGATAAACATACAGGTAAGCTGATCGCCTATGGCTTTATGCAATAAAAATGCCAAAGTCGAACTGTCTACGCCACCAGACAGAGCCAATAGCACCCGTTTTTTCCCTACTTTCTGGCGCACCGCCGCTATGGTTTGATCAATAAATTTTTTCATTGTCCAATTGCCGCGACTGCCGCAAATGTCGACAACAAAATTACTGATTATTTTCTGTCCCCCTTCGGTGTGGGCCACTTCCGGATGAAATTGCACACCATAAAAATTGCGCTCCTCATCAGCAATTGCCGCTACCGGCGTTGCTGCAGTGCTGCCAATGACATCAAAGCCTGGCGGAAGAACAGAGGCGCTATCACCATGGCTCATCCAAATTTGCATACTTGCTTCTAGACCAGCAAATAATTTACCGTGCCGAAGGACTGTAAGAACAGCTCGTCCATATTCTCTAACTTCAGCCGGTATAACTTCACCGCTGAGATCTCTTGCCATTAACTGCATGCCATAACATATGCCCAGCACCGGCACACCCAGTTTCCAAATTTGCGGATCAACCTGTGGTGCCCCGGGCTCATAGACGCTGTTAGGTCCGCCGGACAAAATAATCCCCTTTACTTTCAATTCACGCAGCCTGTCCGCCTTAGTGTCGTAAGGCAAAAGCTCTGAATATGTATTAACTTCTCTAACTCTTCTGGCAATGAGTTGCGAGTACTGGGCCCCAAAATCAAGAATGGCTATAGTATCGGCCGCTATTGCCTGAGAGGGGCTCACCTCAGACAATTTATCTTCTTTTTGAATCATGTTTTTAAACGCTCCGCTCGCTAATCCTTAGCGAGCTCCGCTTTATCCCCGTTCCGCTTTCACCTGCTCCTCGCAGCTGTTCGCTTCACTACACATTCTTGTAATCTCTGCGCTGCGCTCCGCTCGCTTCATCAGCTTTAAATAGTTATAGTTAATTGGCGTCCAAAAAAGGGCTTGCGTAAAGCATAATTGCTAGAATTAAACACAATTAGCCCAAGTGAGAAAATATCAGCCCAGAATGTTAAAGAAGCAGAGCAAGATTAAACTGCCCTGGAATGAAATTCGGTTCGTATTCATTTTAGCCTTTTGTTTTCTTTGTGCTGGCTGCGCAGGCAATAAAGTAACACCAGAAATTAGTTCTCAGGAGCCGGCAGACTTAAGCCCGTTACCGCCGCAACTGCAAGTTGAGCCCCTTTCTTTTGATTATCTTTTGCAATCCTATGACTTTCTTAATGACAAAAATAGAATTATTGCCCTAAAGCATTTCCTGGCTCAAAACAATCTCGACGACAGGCAAAAAGCAGAAGCTGCTTATATGCTAGCCAGGCTCATTCAGCAATCAGCTGATGCTGCCCAGGGGCAGGCGCTGCAACTTTTTGATCAAGCTCAGACTTATCCTCCTCTAAAAATAAAGTCTCTATGGCATAAAAGTGAGATTGCCGCAATACTGGGCAAAGAAAAACTGGTTCGCCAGGTTTTAGCAACTTTGCTGCCCGAATTAAAAGATCAAACCAGCATAGCTGCCGCTCAATATTCACTGGCTCAATCATATGTAAGAGCTGGTGAAATTGACAATGCCATCCGCTTACTAAAACAAATCAGGGTTGATTTTCCCGGCACAGACTATGCCATTGGCGCAGGCTATTATCTTGGCACCCTGTCTCCCCAAAATGCCCGCGCTTATTATTTTGAATATTTGCAAGCCAGTCCCAACGGGCATTTCACCGCCGACATTCTCCTCAAACTGGAAAAGCTCGCCAGACCAAATATTTTGCCATTCAAAGAAAGCGAGCTGGTTGCAATGGCGAATGCTTACTCAGCTATTGGTGAATATAAATCAAGTCTTGCCTGCTGGCAAAAAGCCGGCACCAATAAACACTTGCTGCCGGTTGCCAGCTGTTTGCTTAGGTTGGGACAAATCAGGCCAGCTCAAGAAAAATTTTTTGAGAGTCTGGCGGAACAGGCGGATGAGCCGGGCGGGAGCGGGCGCATGCAATGCGCCCCTACCGAATTAGCTAACGAAATCAGCTCACGTTTAAAACATGCCGACTCTATTCGCTTCTGGCAAAAACTACGAGGCTTTAAAGGTGCCTTTCAAGATAAAGTTCTCTGGAATCTTGCTATAAGGAGCAATTTCACTGATGCTCTTCGTTATTATCAAGACCTTATCACTCATTACCCGGATTCGACGTTTGCACCAGAAGCACAGTGGGTTTTGTTATGGCACAAATTTAAATCTACAAAAACCATATGGCTGCCAGCTTTATCTGAACTTTTCCATAAAGCAGCAATTAAATATAATCAGTGTTCATTGACTCCACGATTTTTATTTTGGGCCGGAAAAACATTAGAAAAAGGCGGCAACAAACAAAGGGCGTGCTCTTATTTCAAGCAGGTCTCAAGCCAGTTTCCTTATAGTTATTACGGGCAAAGAGCTGCATTTCGTCTTAATTCACTGATCAGCTCCTCCCCAGACATTTATTTCAAGCTTCAATATTCCGGAGTTAAAAATAATACTGATCTTCCCTGGAATTGGCCGCCACCGGAAAAATCACTTAAAGACCTGGGTAACCCGACTCTTGGTGAACTTATATATATAAAGCAATACCAGGAGGCATTGCTTGAGGGCGATAAGCTTTCAGCTAAGCTTGTCTCCTGGTTGCAGGCAATGAATGGGCAGCCCTGGTTGGCAATTAACACCGCTTATGCATGCCTACAAGATAAGTCTTGTTCCTCGTCCGACAGCCAGATACTTCGGCAATATTCTTTCCCTTTGCTATACAATCGGGATATATCTTGTTATTGTCGCAACAGTGGTCTGGACGATCCTGTGCTGGTGCAGGCGCTTATACGTGAAGAGTCACGTTATAATCCGCAAGCAGTAAGTTCAGCACATGCGCTTGGGCTGTGCCAGCTGATGCCTGCCACCGCCAGCAGTATTGCAGTCGGATATGGTATTAAACTTAAGAATAAAGATCAGCTTTTTCAGCCGCAAATTAATATGCGGTTGGGCATTTCTTATTTGTCGTCCGCATTGCATATTTTCAATAATGAACCATTGCTGGCTGTTGCCGGTTATAATGCCGGTATTAATGCTGTGAAAAGTTTCACTGTAGGGGCTCGTTGCACGAGCCCGCTTCACAAAGCGCGCTCAATTGCAGATCCGGATCAGTTTGTAGAAGATTTTCCTTTTTCAGAAACACGAGATTATATACGTAAAGTCTTCAGCAGCCGCTGGTCTTACGACAAGATTTATGAGCATCAATAAATTTCAGCTCAGAGCCGGCTTCTCTTGCGTAGGTTCAACCTTCTCGCTAGCTCGAGCCTCAAATTCCCATTTGAACAGCTTTGACCACAAGTGGGGCGTATTTGGTAGAGGTGAGGAACTTGCAGGGGCAAGGCTTGCTGAGCCCGCAGCAGTATGATCTTCACGCGGTAATTTATAGCCACAGGTCAGACATAAATGCTTTTTGACAGCAGTCATTTGAAATTTGCAGCGTGGGCAAACAGGGTATTGCATATCTTCCCAGACAGTCATATAGATAGCTTGTGGTCTTAATTCGAGTATAGCACGGACCAGTAATTTGCCGGCAAATTTTTCATCTAAGCCTCAGCGCCATCACTGATCCATCGTTGTGTGCGGCCGGACTCAATTCTGGGTTCTGATTGTTTAATCCTCAACCGGACAATTAATAAAGTCAGTAAGCTATAGTTAGCCGGACAGTCCAACTGTCATATAAAGGAGATAATTATGGCCAACGCGTATAAAATTACTGAAATTGTCGGCTGCTCATCCAAAAGCTTTTCTAACGCTGCAGAGGAAGCCGTCAGGCGAGCATCAACCACTATTCGTCATTTGAGCTGGTTTGAGATTGTTGAACAACGAGGCTTAATTAAAGATGGCCAGGTAGCAGAATTCCAGGTAACCATAAAACTTGGTTTTAAGCTTGAAGAATAAACAGCTTTCCACTGCTTGACATATTCTGCTTTTCAAGCAGGTCGCAACAACTAGCGCAGTTGCGCTAAGTACGGTATAAATATTTAAGCTTTGTGGTTATTGGCTAGATCAAATCAGTAAATCAATGGACTTAATGTCAATTAACTCAGTTGCCAGCAGGCTCGGGCTTTCGGTGCACCAACTCAGGCGCTGGGAACTAATGTTTGGACTGGAAATAAAACGCGGGCGTGGTCAACAACGCCAGTACAGGACTGAAGATGTATCAGTATTGGAGCGGATTAAAGAACTGGTTGAGCAAGGTTGGCCAACCACTCAAATAAGGCCTCAGCTAGAAGCTGAAGGACTGCTTACACCTAAATTAATTGGACTGCCTTCGCAGGTCGGCGAACAAGAAATTTTGGTTGAATCGGTAATTGGTTTGCGCAATTTTGCTGAGCGTCGTTTTATCGATCTTTCTCATCAGATTGAAGAACTGAGACAGCTTTTTATTACTATTACCCTCAAACAAGAACTGCAAAGTGAATTAGACGCCCCGTGGCAGCCGTTGACCAAGGAATTTATAAGCGATACGCCGCAAAGCCAGGCCGAAGAAATTGCTATTGGTCCGACTGTCTCGGTGTCTCCAGCTCCAGCCGGCGAAACGAAAAAAGTGGCTGCCCCACCACCAACAGCAATGGGACTGGGTGAGATTACCGATCAAAACTACCTGACCATTCTTGGACGGGCACTTGATTTAGTGACCTGGACAGATGAACAAGCTGATGAATATGCGTCTAAACACTTCAACATACCGCACTGGGATGAAATGGGACGCAGTCAGGCAGAGAACTTAATTAACCATCTAGCCGGCATTTTTGAAAATAAGAGCGCGTAGCTCCAAATATATGCCTGAAAATGCTGCTAGTCGTATATTATCCCGTGATCAATTAAAAGAGACGGTCGATTGGTGCCGCAAACAAAAAAAAACTATTGTCGCCACCAATGGTTGCTTTGATATTTTGCATAGTGGACATTTGCAGCTGCTCAATAGCGCTAAAACTCTAGGCGATATACTGATAGTGGGCATCAATAGCGATCTATCAGTCAAAAAGTCAAAAGGAAACGATCGCCCTTTAGTCAATGAAAAAGAAAGAGCTGAAATTTTAGCTAATTTAAGAGCTGTCGATTTTGTCATAGTTTTTGATGAAGACACAGCCGTTGAATTGCTGAAAGCAATCAAGCCTGATATTTATGTCAAAGGCGGCGATTACAATACCAACAACCTCCCTGAGGCGCCGGTGATGACCTCTCTTGGTGGCACTATAAAATTTATAGAACTGGCGCCCGGCAAAAGCAGTACCGGCTTAATTGAAAAAATCAATAAGACCATTTAATTAATTTATTTGCAGTCCAAGGTTGTCGGTAAGAACAATTTCGATTTCTTGCCCTGGGCCAAGATTGATATTGTCACCAGAGCGAAATAGAGCAATGGCGGAGCCGCCTAAAGCTGTAGCAATAGTAGGCACTCCTAAAGTGGCTACATTGGCGGCAACAAGAGCTCCTCTGGTAGCCCCATGCGAATCTGCTCCTGATACAGCCCGTATCTCAGATCCGACTCTGGTACCAAAATTGGTGCCAGGATCCAGTTGACCTTTCTCATTGGCTATTCCTTTTTCAAACTCCAGAGCCGCATCCAATGGAATCACTTCACCTGTGGGTGTGACAATTTGATCCAACTTCAGCCCAATCCGTCCGGCACGGCTTATCATTCTTGGTTTGTTCACCAGAGCAATCCGCCCTCTAATTAAAGACCCGCGCGGCAATAACAAATTAGTGCCAACAAATAGATCGTCACGTACATGCCCCTCAAATATATCGCCGGGCTGGCTGGCTTTAGCGTCGACTCTTGTCTCCAGAACAAGTTTCATGTGTGTTTTTACCGGCAAAGTAGTAGAGGCAGCCTCGCCTCGTAAAACTGTTCCAATTTTTGATCCTATTGCCGCCAAACCACTTCTGGTCGTATTGCCGGGTGGTTTTTCCCCAGTTTCTTTAAAAGCAGGAAAATCAGGTACATTTTTAAGTTCAATCGGCTGGGCCAGCTGGTCATTATTTTCAGCTTCAGGCGGAGCCAACCTTGGCAAAGAAGGCTGGTAAGAAGAACTTTGCCCATAAACAGGGACCATGTGAGTCATGCCCACAATTGATAGCACAAAAACGGAGCGCACCTTGATATTGTCAAAACAGATCATAACTATTCAATCCCTCAGATAATTCTCTCTTACGTATTTCTTCGCACCAGTGCCGATACAACCGGCATTTCTGCATATTTACCCAGCAAAGCAAATATCGCGCCATAAATCATCAATCCATAAATGCAAGCGTCAATTAATAATAAAAGCCACTCTATGGCCGTACCTGTGACCATAACAACCATTTCTTTCATAGGCAATAAGGCAAATATTAAAGACAACATTCCCGTTAATATAGCTTGAAGTGTAGACCCGGTCCAGTTCAGTAAAAACATAAAAACTGCCAATAAAATCGACTGTAAAAAGTGAAAATAAAAAAATGGCGCTGTTTGGGCGTTTTTTTTAAACAATAACAAATAAAGTAGTCCAATCAACCCACAGCTGGGATAACAGGCAGCAGAGATGACTTTATCTAATAATTCTGGTTGTTGATTCTTAACTAAATAAGGCATTTTCTTAATTAAGTGACTTGTTGTTCTAATTAAGCCGCTGATCTCATCTACAAGTACACATTATCTACACAGATTGGAATAATAATAAGGGTATTATTGCTCAAAAATCAGTTCATATGAGCTTTACAACAATGACCCGTTATTCACATCGCAAACCAGCTCAATCAAATGCCGGATCTACCTTAAGTGAAATTCCGCCTGCTCTTTTCTTGCTTATTTTCTTTGCTGTTTTCCCTGTCGTTAATCTGATAATTATGGGACTTACTTATTCTTCTTGCGCTCTCCTTAACAATTTGGAGTTAAGAGAAGCCGCCAGAACGCCGAACTCACAATTATCGGCTGTCATACTTTCTGTACAGCAAAATTGGCAATCAGGCACATTGGGTCAATTGACCGGGCTAGTCAGCCCTCCGGAAACAGATGTCACTTATAGTAATAATGGCTCGGATACTTATGTCACTGTGTCCACTGTTTTCACAGCCAAATCATTATTCAACATTCCGTTTTTTAAAGGCATACCCGGTCTGGGAGGACCATGGACTTATACAATTGCCGGCAATAGGGTCCTGGAGGATCCAAGCTATGCCACCTTTTGAAAAACCGGCGAGCAGGCATAAGCGGTCTGGACAGGCTCTAATTGAAACAGTAGCGGGACTAGTGTTGCTAATTCCCCTGGCACTGTTTTCTTATGATTTAACCTATATTTTAATCTCCAATCAAAATAACGAACGTCTGGCTGAAAATGCTGCCCGCGCTGCTGCCAATCATCTCACCCTTTTGAGTGCAAAACAGGCAGCCCAGCAGGCTGTCGACAATTTTAATCAATCGACCGGCAACAACGGCACCCGCCTCGCCGATTTTAGCTATGATCAAGGCAGCAGCGGCCAGGTCGCACTGACTATACGCATGGAAGTTATATTGCCTGTTCCGTTTGGTTCCTGGAAAACAATGATCATACAGGCCCAATCAATTGTGCCCATTGTCGCTATCCCTGCCCCCACTTAATATCAATGAAATCCATGAAAGAAAATAGATCCAAATTAAACAGACAACGGCAAAGTACAGGGGCATCACTGGCCTTAGTAGCTGTTTGCGCTGGATTGATTATCCTCTTTCTGATCGTTTGTTTTCAGATGGCTCAACAAATGGGCGGTCTGCAAGAATTAAATTACACTGCTGATTCAGCTGCACTAAACACAGCCAAGCGATCTATGGAAGTTAAAGTAGGGACTGGTCCTCTTTATAGTGATTGCGCTGATTCAACCGGTATGGTTGGACTGGCAAATATCAATCGTGTCTGGGGCAAGGCTTTTCTTATCAATGCCAATGTTGAAGAAATGATGGCTAATCAAGAACTGACCGATCAGGCCACCAATTCCGGTAATAATGCTTTTGCTGCCGCTCAACAAATAAATGATAATCTCTGCAGTGAAGTAGGCTCTATACCAATACTTAATTCGTTTTTTGATCAAATTGCCGGCCAGCGATTGGCCAAGCTCTTAGGCAATGCTACATTGCAGCCTACAGATAAGATTGCCTGTGCCGGGTTCTGGCGCAGTTCTTTGGTCTATCGCGGTGACGAAAGTAATCTTGCTTTCCGCAGCAATCAAATTCCCGGTCCACTAAATTCTCAGATACAAGGCATCAGTACTGCCGGACAAACTTTTTTACAAGGCTATACACCTCTGCAAGCCAATGATAAATCTTTCTATTTTGTTCCTTTCCATCCAGTTGAAATGCCGCATTTAATTTCAGAAACTCTTTTTAAACAAAATACCGCGGACATCAACCAATTGGACAATATAGTTAACCCATTGCCCAATGCCTTCGCTTGTTATGGACAGAAACCAATGAACACCAATGCTTTTGCCATTGCCAATCCACAAAAACAATATAATTTGTCCATTCCTCATGCCTTTGCCTCAATTAATCTCATTAATACCGCTTATTGGATTGTGCAAGATAAACAAGTCAATGTGACAACTTACGGCTACACACCTGAAACACAATGGGGTGCACGCCAGATACCGCTGGGGGGCACAAACAATAATCACCTGGATGGTTATGCTTCTTTAGGTAATGAGTTTTCAGGCAATACGCTCTGGGCGGCTGTGCAATCAGTTCAGGGAGATTCGTCGCAAGCACTGGCACTGCTGCTGCAAAAAATCCAGGAAATAAAAGGAGATTTTACACAGGCTAATTTACAGCAATTCCTCCAGCAGCAAACTCTTGTTCCTGATGTCACCACTTATATAATCTATCCTAATTATACAAGCCCCGACAATACCAATCCCAGCATGCAAATTGCCCCTGTTTCAGCAAATTCAGCACGAACAACATTACCTCATTGGCTAAATGCCAGTGCCTCTAATGAAGGACAAACAAAAACCGTTTTGAGTCAAGAGCCAACTCAGGATCAGCCTAACTTTGACTGGGAAATGGTTACTGGCCCGGGTTACCACGCCAGTGGTAATTGGACAATGGTAGAAGGCGCATTAGATTGGCAGCCTGGTACAGGTACAAACCAAACGCTGGGGCAGTTGTCTGTAGTCCACAACACTCGTTGTTATTTCACCGCTGCACCAAATAATTGATCCTCAAATAAATGCTGCCATGAAACTTATATCGTCACTATCCTGGATAAAAAACATTGGCAGTATAATGCTATTGATTTATTGTCTTAGTTGTTTGCCTGTTTATGGTGAAAGCCCTTTTCTAAAAAAGGGCATTGAGGCATACAATGCCGGCGACTATAATAAGGCTGCCGGGCATCTTGGCGCAGCCCAGTCAGCAGAATTCAGTAACCCCATTTTGCATTATTATCTAGCTAACACACTCATCCATCTTAATGATCGTGACGGTGCCATTCGTGAATACAGAATTGCTTATGCTCTTGAACCGGATGGCGATGTGGCCAGAGAATGCCGCCTGGCTCTTTCCGCCTACGGAGCTGATTTATTCAATACAAGAAAATCAAAACGCAGCAATATGGATCCCATGACAGCGTTTGGAAGAATTACATTTTCCTCTGATCCGGTCATTCAACAAGCTGTAGTAGCCATGCACAAACAAGTGGATCAATTAACATCCAACTACAGTAATGGGGGACAGAATACGAATATGCTGCGACGAGCTTATCGCTGGCAAAATCGGCAACTGATACAAGATAATGCCAGAAGCGCTTCTGCCGCCGCTGAGAGCGCCAACAATCTGGAAAAATTACTCAACAATAATGGCCCCCACAGCAATATCAAGCTGGATCCCTCCGGTACTAATTTGTATATTCGCAAATATGCTTATCCTGATTCATCCAATCAAACTCAGCCTTCAACAACAGTCAGTGGCAAATTAATCAATCAGCACTCTAATTCATCTGTTAAACAATGACTTCCGGTAGGGTACATTAAATATATGCCGGATCAAGAAAAATTGAGTGAGAATATAATTGCCCTGCTTTCTCAAATCGAACTGCCTGCAGTCAGTAAGACTGTTTGCACGCTGGCACGAGAAGTAAGCGGCTCTTCCTTTGCCGCTCTGCTTTTCTGGGATGCTGATCTGGAAGCTTTGACTAATAGTTATCTTGACGGCGAAAAAACAGTTGCGGCAGAAAAATTTATTGAAGCTTTTGCTGATCAGTTTATCAGTAAAGAAAGCACATTCTATCAAATTGACAATCAAGCTTTAAGCGAATCTGTGCCGGAAATATTGAGCCCGCTTTTTTGTTTAGAAATTTCTGACCATGATCAATTACGCGCTTGCTTGCTGATACCCAACCGGCACAACAGAAATCCAGAAGACATTTTGTCTGCGTTGCAAAATTATCCTTTCTCTTTAATTATAAGCCGAGCCTGGGATTTTAGAGAATTGCGATTAGAAAATGAACGCTTGCGCAGCAATTATGAAGAGATGGAAGAACAAACAAGCATGCTTGAAGAGCAAACACGCAAGCTTATTCAAGATCTGACCATGAAAGATACTATCAGAACCAAGCATGTAGAGCGGGAACGTCTTATCTATTCAATCAGCAGCGTGGTGCGCAGCTATATGGACATACAAAAAGTGCTGGAGACTACTGTTGATCGCATTGGCAATGCTTTTGCAGTCAGTCGCTGTTTGCTTATTCGCACCGCTGATCATGCCACAGACGGGCAAGAACCCTTACAAGTATTTGAATATGCAAAAGAGGCAACAAGCATAAAAGAATTATTTGCTTCGGCTGACGGCATTAATTTCGCTCACGCTGCTTTTGGCTTGGTGAGACCGCAAGATTTGACGGAACCTTTTGTTGATATCAATCACAGTCTTAATCGTGATTTTATTGCTAAGCTTGGCTTTCGCTCCGGTCTTATTGTGCCTTTGCTGCTTAGAGAACATTCTCTGGGTGTGCTCTTTTTGCATGATTGTTTTACACCGCGTTTCTGGAGCATTGATGATGTCTCATTGATCAATTCATTAGCTGATCAAATTTCGGTAGCCATTGAAAATGCGGAATTGCATCAAGAGCAAGAAAGGCAGGCTGTTACTGATGGTCTGACCGGCATTGCCAACCGCCGCAGTTTTAACAAGACACTTGCCCGTGAATTTGAACGAGCCAAGCGTTATCAGCAACCGCTGTCTCTGGTTTTGCTTGACCTGGATTATTTGAAAGTAATTAATGATAATTTTGGCCATCAAGTCGGTGATGAGGCCATTAAAGCTGTGGGGCAAGTTCTCAAACAATCATCACGATCAATTGACCTTGCTGCTCGTTATGGTGGAGAAGAATTTTGTTTATTATTGCCCAATACCAAATTAGCTATGACTGAACAATTAGCAGAAAGGCTGAGGCGTAAGATTAATGACTTTCACCTGGAAGGGCCAGGACATATTTCCGTCAGTGTTGGCATTGCCAGCTATCCTCTTCATGCCGACGACAGTGATACGCTCTTTCGCAAAGCCGATGAAGCCCTTTACGAGGCTAAGCAGTCCGGACGGAATCTGGTTAAGGTCTGTTCTTAGCCCTGCGGATTTATTAAGTCCTGCCTCGCTACATATGTTTTGGTTTCAGTGGCACCCCTTCGGCATAACTCATATGCCTCACGGCCACTGTGTTCCTCGCTGCGACGGACGAACGAACGAGTCAGCTAAGATGCACTTAAGAAAAATACCTCGCGCTAGCTATGAAGCGGATTTAATGCTGCCAAGAGCATGGAAGTTTTTCTCATCTGGCTGCTGTCCTGCTGCTGAAAAAGTTGGTTGTCAACCATCCATTAGTCCTTTTGGGCTGACGGATTGATTGCACGGCTTGGAAGATATCAATATTGACTTTGCTAAGGCTAATTTGCAAGGGTGAGGGCATTCTCGTTTTAATTTCAATGGATTGGAATCGTATACCCGCTAAGGAAAGCAAGCATTAAGCAAACTGACGACCCGTGTTAACGGGCAGTCGGTTTGTGGATAGCGAAGACATGCGTTTTGATGTCGGAGCAACCACCCTACCAGGAGTTTGCCATGCTGTCAGGATTCAATTCCTTCGTGAGGCAATGCGTGCGTCCAGAGTTCAGTCTCCCGTTCGATTTCGCGTATCAAATGGTGGATTATGGTAGTCAACTCTTCCATCGGAAAAGGATCGGGCAGAGTCGGGATGCCATCGAGTATTTCCAAAACACGGACATCACAGAACTTGTCCATATTGGTCCGGAACCTTCAGACCAAGATGATGACATCATTGCAGGCCTGATCGCTAGTTCCCGCCTGTGGGATCCGGAGGAACCCGACCTCCGTGCAGACCGACGCGGATTGTCTCAGTTCGGGTTATTGGACACAACAATATTCTCCGGGGCCTTCCGGATGTTCCCCTACGGGGACTCCGTGGTGACTCGATTACTGAAGCTGCTCATAGCAAATGCCCCCACCGCCAACGGCGCTCAGGCGTACCTCCGCCTGCAGCAACTGGAGGAGGAGGTCCACACACTGTTCTTGGGGCGATATTCGCGGGAAGTGTTTCGCATCCAAGGCGATCAACGCCAACTGGAAGAGTTGTTTCGGAAGCGAACGCTTCCCTCGTTCATCTCCTCCTTTGATGAATTGGAGAAGATCCTGGGCCGACTGGAGCATTGCAGTACACCCGAATCGTTGCTCCAATCGTTAGTGAATGCGATAGCCGCCTACCACTTGATCGCTGAAGGCTTCCTTGCGAAGCACGGCGCGCTGGTGCTGCGGCACATTCTAAAGCGTTACCCAGGTCTCCTTCCCGGATTCAAAGACGGCTTCGGCCGCGTTCAAGGCGACGAAGTCCACCACGTCACCGCTGGCGTGGAGATTCTGCGCCAGTTGGTCAGGGAGCACCCGGAGCTGGCGCGCGGCCTCCTGGACACGGTAGCTAGGATGGCACCATCGGTCATGGGGACAGATCTTCCGTGGCTGCCAAAATTCTCTAAGTTAGTGCGGGATCTTCTCCGCGCGCTGGAAAATATCGGCATCACGCCGGCAGCGCGCGCCAAGATAAAGGACCTCTACGCCGCGTAAAGTCCCAGTGCGCGGATGTCCAACCCACACGACGACCTCAGGAGGCGATTACCACGTCGCCCTCTGGGGTCATTTTTTCTTTTTGTGGTTATTTCACAGTGGACAGAGTCGCGGGTGGAGCACAGCAGTTATTTTATAAGGAGGAGCTGACCGTTGTTGAATTATCAGTTTTTGTACTTGTGAGAGCGTAGTATCATGACATAATGTCTATGCGTAAAATCTGGAGTATTAACATGGGACTTATTGATGATTTAGTACAAGGTATCAGCAAAGGGGTTAGTGAAATACAAGCCCGTTCGCAACAAATGATTGCCATCTACAATCTTAATCAAGAGATTAGAGAATTAGAGCAGCAAAAAATAGCTAAATTAGCCAACATTGGACGCCTGATGTACGACCAGTACGAACAACAAATAACGGCCAATGAAGAATCACTGCAGCAACTGTGCAAAGAAATAACCGCCCTGGGAAAAGACATTTCTCAATTGCAAACAAAAGTGGACAACCTTAAAGCACAAAGCAATTCTAATACTTCTGCTTGACATTGAACCGCCATTGAATTACACGATATAACAAGCTGATGTCCAATTTAAAGAATAAACTTCTACCAGTCATACCTGTGATCATTGCCCTGATTGGCTGGCAATTTTATGTGCAGGCAACACATAATGAATTATTACCCGGACCACTTTCATCTTTGAAAGCATTGATTGATCTGGCCACAAGCCATGTATTAATAATAGATTGTCTGTCCAGCCTTAAACGAGTATTCATTGGCTTTTGCTTTGCTGCTGTTACCGGCATTGTCCTTGGCCTGGCAATGGGATTGATTGCCCGTTTACGCATGGCTTTTGTTCCTATTATTGAATTGCTGCGACCAATCCCTCCTCTAGCCTGGATTCCTATAGCCATCACCCTTTTCGGTATCGGCGATCTATCATCATCGTTCGTCATTTTCATCGGTGCTTTCTATCCCATTTTTACCAATACATTGCTTGGTGTACGAGAAGTACCTATTACCTACATAGATGCAGCCAAAATGTTGGGGGCATCCAATTGGAGAATCTACCGACAGGTTATTTTGCCCAGTGCTTTGCCCAGTATATTTGCCGGATTAAGAATTGGTCTTGGTACTGCCTGGGCCTGTGTTGTCGCTGCCGAGATGATTGCTGCCCGCAGTGGTCTGGGTTATGAAATCCAGCTTAACCGGCAATTATTACAACTAGACCGTGTAGTCGCCGGCATGGCTGTCATTGGCTTGATTGGTGTGACTATGAATACGCTAATGCACTGGCTGGAATTATATTGCCTGCCCTGGGAAAAAATATCGGGTGCGGGTTCCGGGCTCAGTGAACCTCGCCCCTACACAAGCCTCGCCCCTACTAGCCCGTCCCTCCCAGATCGCCCATCCGAGCTCATAAATCTCGCCTCGACAAATGTCGTGCCAACAAAATTACTTGGCGCGGCTGTACAGCTTGATAAAGTTGCCTTCAGTTATGGATCCACTAACATAATTGACGACATATCTCTGTCCATAAAGCCCAGCGAGTTCTTTTGTCTGCTTGGTTCCAGTGGTTGCGGTAAGACTTCGTTATTGCGCCTGATTGCCGGTCTTAATCAACCAACAGCAGGTAAAGTCACCATAAATGGTGGCATGATTGTCAATCATAGATCTGAAATCACCATGGTTTTTCAAGCAGGGGCCTTATTTCCCTGGTTAACAGCCCTGGAAAACATTGCTTTCTCTCTGCAATCCAGAGGCTTGTCAAAAACAAAAGCCCTTGTTGAAGCCAAATCAATTCTGGCCATTGTTAGTCTGACCCATCTTGCTGCTCATTATCCCAACCAATTATCCGGCGGACAACAGCAAAGAATTGCCCTGGCTAGAGCACTTGCTTATCAACCACATTTGATTTTGTTGGATGAACCGTTTGCTGCTCTCGATAGTCAAACGCGCGAACTGCTTCAAGAAGATATTTCTTTACTTTTAGCGAACATGGGTGTTACCGTAATCCTTGTCACACACGACATCCGCGAAGCTGTGTTTATGGCCGATCGTGTCGCGGTTATGTCGCGCGGGCGTATAGTCAATGAACTTACCATTGATCTTGCTCGCCCTAGAGAAGATTCTTGCCGTTATAGTCAGCAGTTCAGTAAGGCACGAGCAACACTCTGGGACACCATGCATGGTAAGAACAGCAGTATAACAACTGCGCAGAATAGTATGAATCAATTGGAAATCTCACAATGCTAAATGTTTCTACGCCGGTCAAACCTTTTTGCCTGGCAGTATTGCTTGCTATCCTCTGTTCTGGTTGCAGCCGACAATCAAACGATCATTTCATCATTGGCTGGCAAACTGCCTGGGCCCCGTCCGGACAAATTGCTGAAGCATTGATCCATACTAATATTGCTAAAAAAGAAAATCTCGATCTTGATTTCTTGGGCTTTGTATATGGCCCGGAAATAAATGAGGCGGCACTCAATCACAGTATCAACTGCCTGAACACAGGCATTGTTCCGGCTATCAGTCTTTTGGCTCAAAGTCAAAATTGGCTGATTATTAGCAGGCTAATTAGACAACCATTAGCCATAGTGGCTGGAAGCAGCTCTGGGATAAATAAAATAGCAGATCTGAAAGGGAAATCTATCGGCTTACCTATTGGCGGTGGGCCACACCCGTATCTTCTTAATTTATTGAAAAAGTACAAACTCTGGGACGGGCATTCAGAACCATTAGTCAAGCTGATCAACATTTCTCCTAGCGAACAAGTTATGTCTTTGCAGCAAAAAGTTGTTGATGCCATTGCCACCTGGGAACCGCAAACAACTATTGCAATTCAAAAAACCGGCGGCAAAATAATTGATGAAGAAAGAAGTCCTGGTGTCATTATTGTTGAAAAACAATTTGCTCAAGCACATCCAGATCTTGTTATAAGACTGTTGCAGGCATATATGTCGGCTGAATTTTTTGTGGCCACACATAGACCCTTAGTCGATGAGTGGTTTGCCCAAGAATCTCGTTTCAGTCAAGATCTTCTTAACACGATGCATATTACAGAACCGAATATGACACAACTTGATCCACATAAAATTGATTTGAACATTACCGCAGACGACCTAAAAGAAGCACAATCACTAGCCGATGTAATGTATCAAGCCCGGCTAATCAAGCAACCTATCAATCTTGCCGATCATATTGATCTTTCATATCTGAAGCAAGCAGCACAGCAATGGCAACATCTGGATCCGAGTGGCTTCAAAATTGACACTGCACAACCTTAATTGACCGCCCGCGACTTATCAGCCTCAATAACGGCTGTCGCTCTACAATAAAGATATTCAATCATGTCTCCAAAAGAAATTCCTAATTCTTTTGCCTTTTTGCCAATTTGTTCCTTGACTTTGGGTTTAACCTGTGCGTGCAATTCGACATAACCTTTGGCCGGCCGACCAGGTTTTTCATAACCGATAAGTTTCCCTTCCAGATAGTCAATATAATACCCACTAAGAATCTCATGAAATATCTTCCATGCTTCCTTTTCCGACTTAGCAACACCTAGGCAACGTTCAAATAACGGCGATTGCACAATATAACAACCCTGGCGCTTGTCGTACCGAGAAAAAGCTGTTTTAGCTATGGCGTTTTTATTCATTTATTTCTTCCCTATGTCTTTTTATTGCCTTCACGACTAGATTTACATAAGAATCCCATACTCCTCCGCCTTTGGTTCGCCTACCATGCGAGACGGCAAATCTCGCTAAAACATAACCACTATTGGTCTTAACCTTGTAATGATTATTTTGGGACATCTCTATAAAGTATCCTGCTTTCTCGATTTTTCTTTTAAACTTACGAAAATCTTCCGGCATTACGTCTTCTTAATTCTACCAGTTTATTATATATTCTGTCAAGGTTATTGCTTTTCATTGTCGGTTTCTTAAACTGACAATCAGACCATAGCAAAGATTCGTGGCAGGGCTGTGGCATAATCTTAGAATGCCAGACCAATCGGAATTAGATGAACATATTTCTGTCGTGCCGTACGATCCGCATTGGGCTGCCTTGTTTGAGCAGGAAGCCAAACAATTACACAGACTGTTAGGTGCAAAAGCGTATCAAATTCAACATATCGGCAGCACGGCTGTGCCAAGCATGCTCGCTAAACCAATCATCGATATCCTGATCGGTTTACCACAACAGGAGTTGATCGATGACATAGTTCTCGCCATCACTCCATTCGGCTTTGAAGATATGGGGGAAGCCGGTATCAAAGGTCGTCGGCATTTGCGCAAACGTAATCCCGTCGCCATTAACCTACACTTAGTGCTGGCAGATAGCGATCTCTGGCGCAACAATCTTGTTCTTCGCGATTACCTACGCACACATCCAAACGAGGCAAAACGTTATGGTGAGCTTAAGCGCGAAATCATTAACAACGGTACAAACACACTGCTGGCATATTCAGACCACAAAGCCAAGTTTATCCAGGATTTGATAGGGCGGGCACAAAGTTGGGAACGCAGCTAACTTTAATTTTAACCAGTGGTTCAATTGATGACTGCAAGAATCTGATCAGCCCGCTGACTAGCCGATTCAGCTTCGCTTATATTTCCCGTGATGCGTTTCAATTCGGATAAATCAAGCAAATAATCGATCAAATCAGGGTGATTTTTGCCACTCTGGCGTTCTTTCTGTTCTATAGCTGACAGAATTAGTGTCTCTGCTTGTTGATATTTGCTTTGTTTAATCATCAACTTTGCCAAATCATCCTTGTAACTCGGGATATCAGGATGATTTACACCAACCGTTTTTTCTGCAGAACTAAGAGCTTCTACCAAGTAGGGTTGCGCAACATCTAAACGGTCTACGGCACAGTATAATCGTCCTAATCCTTGTTTTCCGGATGCGATCAATACACTCGTTGGTGGCAATGCCTTCACTCGCACTGCCAGCACTTTATTCAACAACTTTTCTGCTTCGTCGTATTGGCCAAGCCGGATAAGCAGTTTGCCGAGCATTGAATAATGCGGCATCAGCCGAAGATCTTCCTCGCCTTCAGACAATTGCCTGCTAACTTCTACGGCTTTGCGCCGCACAGTCTCAGCCGCTTCAAATTTGCGCTTGGTTTCCAGAAAAGTTGCTTGTTCAAAAAGGGCACCGCAAAGCCGGGCGCGGTATAAAGTAGTCTTTTTATCATTTGTATTCTCGGCGCTGCGAACAGCTGCCTCAAGTAAAACAACAGACTTACTCAACAAACCTTCCGCTTTAGAGAACTCTCCTAATTGAGTGTAGCAAAACGCCATTTTCCCTCTAACAGCTGCCGCACCATCAATATCTTGCTCTGCTTCATATAATTCAAGTAACCCCTCATTGATTTTGACTGCCTCATCATAACGAGCCTGCTGGAGAAGAGCCTGGGCAAGTTGCGACTTTAATATGCTGTCCCAAGCAAGCGATCGTGACAATTTGCCTATTGGCCCAATATTTAAAACCTTGCACCAAGCAATACCGAATCTTGCCACATCTTCCGCCTGTCTATACTTGCTTCGTCGTATTAAGACAACAGTAGTGCGATTGAGCAAAGAGGGAACGGTTTTACATGCAGCAAAATAAATGCTAAATGCTACAAATACTGCCGCCGATTTAGGCCTGTGCACACTCAAAAGGAGAATTGCCACAAGCAGTAATCCGATAGGCCAAAGACACAATTGCCAAAATGCTCTGTTGTTACGTCTATCGGAGTTTATCTTTTTTTTGTTATACACAATAACGTGATTTAATCTTACTCCACAGAAAATATCGCTGCCAATTCAGTGACCTCATAACCTATCTTCCCAGGGGCCCCATTTATTAGCGGCTTTCATGATATATTTTATATATGGGAGCGAATGATATGTCACAGCAGCGCACCAAAAAAGATAGTCACCATATTAAGATTTTCGATACGACATTGAGAGATGGGCAGCAATGCCCGGGCGCCGGTATGAGCTTTGATAATAATATTGAATATGCTCGCCTGGCTTGTGATTTGCGCGTAGATGTATTAGAGGCTGGTTTTCCGGCAGCCAGTCATTTAGATTTTGAAATAGTTAAAACAATTGCCGATGAAATAATTCATTTTGATTATCAGCCGGTAGTGGCAGCCCTGTGTCAATTGCGCGAAGAACAGGTTGTACGTACTATTGAAGCTCTCGCTCCATTGATTCCCTTACATCGGGCGCGGTTGCATGTATATTTGGCAGTTGATCCGGAATTGATGCCATTATCCTTAGGTAAACTGTCCGAAAATAAAGCTCAAATAGTCAGCGACCTTGCAAGGTTGATAAAATTATCCGTCGATGCCGGCTGTGAAGTAGAGTTCAGTCCGGAAGGTTATTCACGCATGCGCGAGAATTTTGATTTCACAACAGAACTATTCCGGGCTGCTGTTCAAAGTGGGGTTTCTGTCATTAATTGTCCCGATACCATCGGTGGTGCATGTGCGATTCAGGGCAAAGAATATTTCGTAGAGAAAATGAAAGAGCATGCCGCTCTTATGGCAAAAGAATTTCCCGATAAAAACATTACCTGGTCAACACATTGCCATAATGATTTTGGTCTGGCGGTGCAGAATTCAATCAACGCTGCGTTTAATGGACCAGCCAGACAAATTGAAGGCTGCATAAACGGCACTGGTGAGCGTGCCGGCAATGCCGCCCTTGAGCAATGCATTATGCTTATTAAACAATTTGGTGCCAGCGCTGATCCCAAAAATCCTTTTTACACTACAATCGACATAAGCAAGCTACAAGCTATATCCGACTTCGTCAGCAAGAATATGCTCCCCAGGCAACCTCACTGGCCAATCAGCGGTGACAATGCTGCCAAACATTCTTCAGGTGGACATACCAATGCTATTTTGCATAATCCGTTAGCTTATCAGCCTTTCGACCCGCAGACTATCGGCAAAAAAATTGATTTCTCCTTTGGCCCTTTTAGCGGCAGCAATCATGCTAAATCAATAATTGAAGGTTTTGGCTTCGTCTGCAACGATAGCGAAAAAGCTGAAATCGCGCAATTTATCAAAGACAGTTATTCTGAACGGCGCAAAGGCATTACAGAAGAGGAATTGTTGCACGCTTATTTTCAATTTCGCTCACCTATGCGCATTGAAAAAATTGACTATTCTAAAACTGCCGATGGCACTAAGGTAAAATTGCATGGTCAATTTTTTGACAGTTATGGCATAACCGAAGAAGAACACAGTGGGCAGGATTCAGTTTTAGATGGCGTAAAAGAGTTAATTGAAAGTAAATTTGGCGCCTTTAAAATCTTGCATCACGAAAGCAGATCCGAATCTATTGATAATCAATCCTGGAGTATTTCACACATTTCCATAGTCGGACCCAATAATGCTCACTATCAGGGTACTGGTAAAGATCGGGATATTAAAATTTCTGCTATTCGCGCCCTGCTTGATGCTGTCAATCAGGCTTATATAAAAGCCCATTTTTCCAAAGCAACGGATCCAAAACACGGGCTCGCAAGCTTCGCTCCTGCAAGCTGTTCCTGCAAAAACCCCAAGACAAAAATCGAAAAGAAAATAGAATCATGCCAATTGAGACACAGCCAAAAAATATAATCGAAAAAATTTGGCAGTCACATGTCGTTAAACAAGCACCGGGACATCCGGCTGTTTTTGCCGTAGATTTGATGCTCATTCACGAAGTGACATCGGCGCAAGCATTTCAAACTCTTGCGGATAGAAATTTACCGGTATTTGATCCCAGTCGCTTAGTGGCAACACTAGATCATAGTACACCTACAGATGATAATCGCCGGCAGATTCAAGACGAAGCCGCCCGTAATCAGGTGAATACTCCTGCGTGAAAATTGCAAGAAATACAAAATTCCTCTGCTTGATTTTGATCAAGGACAGGGCATTGTTCATGTCATTGGTCCGGAGCTTGGCTTGACCCAACCAGGCATGACTATTGTTTGTGGTGATTCGCATACATCCACTCATGGTGCTTTTGGCGCTCTTGCCTTCGGCATAGGCACTTCCGAAGTCGCGCATGTGCTTGCCACTGGCTGTCTATTACAGGAAAAACCAAAAACCATGAAAGTAGGATTTCGTGGTAAATTCCGCAAAGGCGTTTTTGCCAAAGACGCCATATTAGCTTTGATCAATAAAATCGGCATTGGCGGAGCTACCGGGCACATCATTGAATATACCGGCGAATCAATCAACGCTATGACCATGGAAGAACGCATGACAGTTTGCAATATGAGCATTGAATGTGGCGCCAGAGCGGGAATGATTGCCCCGGATGAAACGACATATGCTTATTTAAAAGGTCGGCCGCATGCTCCTTCGCCGCCAATTGGCAAAACGCTGTAAATTACTGGCAGTCGCTGAGAAGCGATCCTGCCGCAACATACGATCGCGAAATTGTCATTGATCTAAATAATCTCTATCCTGTTGTTACCTGGGGCACAAATCCCGGCCAATCAGTGACAATCAACAGCACGGTTCCCCATCTCAAAGAATTGAGTGAGAAAGAGCGAGCCGTTGCTCAAGCGGCGCTTAATTACACAGGACTTAAAGAAGGTAAGGCCATTACTGATACTGCCATTGACTGGGCATTTCTTGGTTCTTGCACTAATGGCCGCATTGAAGATCTACGTATTGCCGCTAAGATATTAGAAGGCAAACACATACATCCTTCAGTAACAATGTATATTGTGCCCGGCTCAGAAGCTGTTTTGAAACAAGTAAAAGAGGAAGAGCTGGATAAAATATTCATTGCTGCCGGTGCTCAATTACGCCAGCCTGGGTGTTCAATGTGTATCGCTATGAATGATGACAAAGTCCCCACCGGTAAGCATTGCATCAGTTCATCCAATCGCAATTTCCAGGGCAGGCAGGGCCCTGGCAGCATTACCCATCTAGCCTCACCGGCAACAGTAGCTGCCAGTGCCATCGCTGGACACATCGCTTCTCCAGAAGAATATTTTTAAATTACATGGAAAAATTTAAATCAATTACCGCTAAAGTTATGCCGTTGTCTATGAAAGATATAGACACGGATATGATTATCCCGGCCCAATTTTTAACCAGTGTCAGCCGGGAGGGTTACGGACAAAATCTTTTTCGCCGCCTGCGTGACAAAGATCCACAATTTCCTCTGAATCAAGCCAAATATAAAGACGCCAAAATTATAGTTGCTGATAGTAATTTTGGCTGTGGTTCTTCACGTGAACATGCAGTCTGGGCAATTTTAGATGCCGGCTTTCGGGCAGTGATCGCTAAATCTTTTGCTGATATTTTTTATAACAATAGTGCCAAAAATGGATTAGTTCTAGCAACTTTACCAGACAAAGTAATGGATAATTTAATTGCTGCTGCAACACAGGAAGAACTTATACTCACAGTTGATCTGGAAGCATTACAAATTCGCCAGCAAGATGGGCAAATATTTTCCTTTGACTATGATCCTTTCCGGCGTCATTGTATTCTTAACGGACTCGATGATATCGACTATATACTATCCACAAAGGACGAGATCGCCAAGTTCCGCCAACAACAAGCAAAACAACAATATGTATCGACAATAAAATAATTGTAGGGGCAGTTTGTAGGGGCGAGGCTTGCTGAGCCCATTGCCTCAAACCAAGAAAGACGAAAAACATGAAAAAACAAATAGCTATACTCCCTGGTGATGGTATTGGCGAAGAAGTAATGGATCAAGCTCTGCGTGTGCTGGACGCGATTGCACATCGTTTCGGGCATCTATTCGCTACGCCCAAAGGTCTGGTCGGCGGAGCTGCTTACGACAAATATAAGTCTCATTTGCCAGAAGAAACATTGTCACTATGTAAATCAAGTGACGCTATTTTATTTGGTTCTGTCGGCGGCCCTGTTGCCGAACAAAATTTAGACAAATGGAAAAATTGTGAAATCAATTCCATATTGGCATTACGCAAAACATTTAAATTTAACGCCAATTTGCGCCCGGTCCGTATTTTGCCGGAATTATCTGAAATATCCCCTCTTAAAACCAGTGTCATTGAAAAAGGCGTTGATATGGTCATTGTCAGAGAGCTGCTCGGCGATTGCTATTTTGGTGAACATAAACAAGTTATCGAAAACGGTATCAGAGTTGCTAGCGACGTCAGCCTTTACTCGGAAGATCAAATCGCAGCCGTCATCCACACCGCCTTTAAACTAGCCACAAAACGGCGCCACAAAGTCACTTCTGTAGACAAAGCTAATGTCCTTACCACATCTAAACTCTGGCGAACAGTGGTGCATGAAGTGAGCAAATCATACCCTGATGTCGAACTCAAAGACATGCTCGTCGATAACTGTGCCATGCAACTTGTCGTCAATCCATCACAATTTGATGTAATTGTGACCACTAATATGTTCGGTGACATTCTCTCCGACACTGCTGCTGTTCTTCCTGGATCTCTAGGACTATTATCGTCCGCCAGTTTAAACAAAGACGGCTTTGGTCTTTACGAACCACCAGGCGGCACAGCTGCCGATATTGCCGGCAAAGGCATTGCCAATCCTATTGCTCAAATTAATAGCCTTGCTTTATTATTGCGACTATCTTTCGGCTTAGAAAAAGAAGCAAAAGCAATAGAGCAAGCTGTCGAATCAGCGCTAATTAATGGCTATAGAACAAAAGATATTTATCGCCCGGAAATTAAAAATACAAAGCTCGTCAATTGCCACCAAATGACTGATGCGGTGCTAGTCGGGCTTGAAAAATCATAATCAGGGAGAACTCATGGATCGCAACGTCATATCACCTTTAATATTTATTTTACTAGCCTATTTTATATGTGCCAGGACTATGCCAATAATCACGCATCATTATTTGATCTGGCCGTTTTTATTGATTGTCATACTTAATTTCAGTACTGACATTGGACAATTTTTCAGACAAAATAATCAGCTCGGTTTAGCAGAATTATTTTTGCGAATTTCAATGTTAAATCGTATCTGGTTATTAATTCCAGGTAGTTATGCAGCTGATGTATTCATTGCCAGCAGTAATCAATTAGCCAGCGTTCTATGCAATCGACAAAAATATGCTGAAGCTTTGACACTGAACGCGGGAAATATCGAGTTGCTGAAAAAACGCCAGGGACCCGACTCCCCAAGTCTGGGTGAAGAACTGGTTTGCCGTGCCTATATTTTTGGTGAAATGGGTGATGGTGAAAATGCTGTAAAAGCCGCCGAAGAGGCTTTATCCATCCTTGATTGCGATGGCAGCACTGCAGCAACCAGTCTGGCTTTAAATAATCTGGGCACCACATATTTAAAACTTGGCAAGACCGAGGAAGGGTTAGCTACTCTAAAAAGAGCTCTGCTAATCAAAGAAACGCTTGGCATAAAACAATCATCTCTGGCATGCGCATATGGCAATATCGGCTATGGTTTGCTATGCGACAGTAAATTTGCAGAAGCGGAGGAGTTTTTACGCAAAGCGGCATTGTTGTCTGATTCTGCAGATGCCCGCTTCAAAGCCACGTTTAAAAACAACTTAGGTGACGCATTGCGAGGGCAGGGAAAACTTGACGAGGCAGAAAAATGGCTCAACGAGTCATTACAAATCCGTAAAAGCGCTTTATCAAAAACTGATCCCCATCTAGCCTTTAGTTATCACAATCTGGGCAAGCTAATGGCTGACAGTCAAAAGTTTGATCAAGCAGAAGACTTTTTCAAGAAAGCTTTAAACATCAGATCTAAATTTCCAGGAGTAAAAAATAGAGATTTCAACGAGACAAATCAAGAATACTTTAAACTCTTGAAGAAACTGGGACGGAACATCGAGGCAGAAGCACTGACTACACCAAACAAACAGGTTATCCATAGACTCAACAGCCCTTTTGACTAACTATGGGCCTTGATATGACTATTCTTTTAATTTAAATATTTCAAAGCCGCGTCCGGCTACAATAGCCAGACCATCGGTAGAGGAAATGGAACCGGCTGATTCGAGCACAGGCTGAACAGAGACAATTTTGGGAGAGGATAAATCGTTCAAGTCTATAACAGCCAGTAAATTACTGCCGTCAGGATTTTGTCCTATGCTAAGAGCGTATTTTTCTTTCACCACCAGCGCCAAACCATCATGTGGCATTTTTGTCACACCATCAATAGTAATTTCCTGCCCATCAAAAGACATTGTATAGAAAAATCCGCTGGCTTCGCGATCAACTGCTGTAGCAAAAATTTTGTCATCTATAAGAATAATGTCACGCCAGGCTAAGTTTTGAAATTGCCGCTCGCAAACAAGTTCTTTGTCTTGATCAGGTTTATAAATAGCCAGCCCATCCAGATTGCCGACCAGCACATAACCACTATTGGCGCTGCTGCAGTAGGCATCGCTGACAACAGAAAATAATTTGCCGCTTTCAATTTTGTCAGTGTATACATTTACTTCCAGCAGTTTTGTGCGCTGATGCTGATCTTTATCCGGCTCGCTATCAGTTTGAATTAAATATGCTTTTTTAGTACTGGCGTCAAAAGATAATTCTTTAGCACCAACAGGCAGCTGCGCTAAAACCTCCGGCAAATTTTCTATTTTTCTCAGGCTAAGGCTGTCTTGATCCAGGCACAGAACATAACTGCCGGCCAGTACCATTTTTTTTAGAGCTGCAGATAATTTGGAAACATTGACTAGTTGCGGCTGCGCCGAGCCGTTTCAAATTATATAGTCTTAAATCTGCCCCGGCTATAATCAGATAATCAGACCAGGCAACCTGACTGGCTACAGGCAATTTAGGCACACTATAAGAAGAAGTTGCCGCCCAGACATTGTTTTTGTCCAGGGAAAGAACCTGCACGCCATCCCAGCCGAAGCCAATAAAGGCATTGCTTTTGCCCAGCACTAGTTTGCCGGTCATGTCTTGATCATTAGTCCGCCTGTGCAAATTAATGGCACGTCCTTGATGCAATTTTTCATTTTCTTCAATAAGAAAAGGCACCACGGCGCTTTCTTCTCCGGAATTGCCAAATACCATGAGACTATCATCATTCATAGCAATGGCCTCTACAGATTGCAAAGCATCAATTTTGGCTTTGGAATTTGCTTGCGGGAAATTTTTTATATCACCCGTTTTCACTACACAACTTGATTCTTGCATGCTTGCCAGGGCAAAAATATTATCATTACACGTTATCTGATTATCTTCCGTACCAAGTTTTACGGTGCGCAAAATTCGCGGATGGTCGAGTTTGCTTAAATCAACAACGCTTACATGATTGTCCTCATCATCATGCACAATAAGCAATTCTTTTTCACCAAGCAGCATATATTCAACCGACGTTGTCAGCGCAAGAGAAGACAGTTTTTCCAACTGCCATTTTCTTCCTTTTTTAAGTTTATGGAATGAAACACTATTCCCTCCTGCGCGGGCAGTGCCGGCCACGCAGACAAGCGACTGGCGTGCAGCCAGAGCATGAAATTCGCCGATATCGGGTAAATTTATACGTGATATTACTGATGGTAATTTAGCCCTGGTAAGATTGATGGCAGTTAAAGCCAATTGTCCTGACTGCATACCGACAACAGCCAGTGCCATTAGCGGCATAAATTGTATGTCGTAAACTTTGCTGCCCAGATCATCCAATCTGCCCAATACCGGAAATATATGAGAATGTAAAACAGACGGCAAAATATTAGCAGTAACCAGGCGCCCAAATTCATCGACAATGCAGCAAATATCTCCGGTTAATACACCAATAAAGTCACAAGCAATAGCCGGTGACCAGTATTCGCCGGTTAAAAGAACAGGTTTGCCTATGTGCAAAAACTGCTTGCCCTGGCGATTAATCGCCGGCATGGCATTGCTTTGACCGTCAGTCCATAAAGCCAGTCCGGCCAACGTTGAAAAAACAAACTTTCGGCGTGACCACATCAAGGCTTAAAACTGTCCAGCCAGTTGCTTGATTGCAGCAGCACCAATTTGCAGCACAATAATGGCCACCATAGCCGAGAGATCAATGTTGCCTATCGGCGGAATGATCCGCCTGAACGGAGCAATAATAGGTTGCACAATTTGATCAAGAGTTTTAAATGGCTGCTCGTACCACCTGACATTTGGAAACCAGGTCAGTAAACACCAAATTACTACGAGCATATTCACAAGCTCGACAAGATTGCTGATTATCAATATCAATGATGTCATGATTGATTAGTACATCTAGTTTAGAATGTCTGCATTCTAGCATTCCAGCTGACAAGTAGTTCCGCATGTATGTTTTAAATCGAGAACAAAAGTTAATTTCACAGATCAAAAGTCTGGTTGACGCCGGGGGCCGTTTTATCGGCGACGACTGCGCCATTTTGCCAGGCAATCTACTGACTACAACCGACACCATGGTTGAGCAAACACATTTTCGCCTGGATTCAACCAGCCTCAATGATCTCGGTTGGAAAGCGATGGCTGTCAATTTAAGTGATATCGCTGCCATGGCCGGCTTGCCGGAATATGCCCTCATTGCCTTAAGCGCCCCGGAAAATTTTTATACCAGCAATAAAGTGCTTGCCCTTTATGAAGGGCTGCATGCCTGCGCTAAACACTATAAGACAAGCATAGTCGGCGGAGACATTACCCGGGGCTCCAGTCTTATCATTACTATTACTATTCTTGGCCGAGCCGGACAATCAGGAGTATTGCAGCGCAACGGTGCCAAAGCAGGGGATATTGTTTTAGTCACCGGTGACTTTGGTGCTAGTGCAGCTGGGCTGCAATTGCTTACAGATAATTCCTCTTCATTTCAACATTGCCTGGACAAACACAGGCGCCCTCAGCCCAGATTGAAAGAATCACAAACGCTCATTGAAAAAACAGGCAGCCGCGGAGCGCTTATGGATACAAGCGATGGGCTGGCTGACGCTCTGGCACAAATTGCCCGGGCCAGCAATGTTGGCATGCAAATAGATCTGGCCGCTGTGCCTGTTCATTCTCAGACTAAGAAATTTGCGTCTCAAGCCAATCTTGATCCATATGAATTAGCATTATATGGCGGTGAAGATTATGAGCTTGTTGCCTGCCTGCCCAAATCCGTGTGGGAAGTCTGGCAAAGGCGATCTCCAGAAACGGCCAGTGCTTTCCAAGCCATTGGTACTGTTAATGACACAAACAATATTCAATTGATGTTTGGTAATGAAGCTGCTTATGAACTTGACCTGAAGCGAGTTTTCCAGCATATTTAAAATCAAATGAGCACTACTAATAATACAACAATAATTTTAGAAGGGGCACCGGCAGCCAAGTCTATCATCGACGATCTATCTCATAAAATCAAAAAATATACTGCCGCCGGCAAAAGAAAGCCTGGACTTGCTGTCATGCTAATAGGTGACGATCAAGCCAGTCAGGTTTATGTAAAAAATAAAATTCTCGCTTGTAATGAAATTGGCATAGACAGCCGCCTACTAAGATATGACAGCAGCATCACTGCCGAACAAGTTATTCGAACACTCATGGATCTTAATGCTGATGACACTATAGACGGTATCTTGATTCAGTTGCCTTTACCTTCCGGATTACCTACGGAAGAAATTCTCAGTATCATCACCCCTGATAAAGATGTTGATGGCTTGCACCCTTACAATTTAGGGCTTTTGTTTGCTGCCAGAAGTGGGCTGCAGCCTTGCACTCCCAAAGGTATTATGGCATTGCTGGCTTACTATCAAATTCCTATCAAAGGGAAAAATGCTGTTGTCGTGGGCCGTTCCAATCTGGTCGGCAAACCAGTAGCAGCCATGCTGCTGCAAAAGATGCCACTGTTACTATCTGCCACAGCAAAACCAATAATTTACCGGCCATTTGCAAAGAAGCAGATATTTTGGTTGTAGCCGCAGGACAAAAACAGCTGGTTGACAAGAATTGGGTAAAGCCTGGAGCATGCGTTATTGACGTAGGCATTCATCGGCAGGCAGACAGCGGCAGCAAGGCTAAAATTGTTGGCGATGTTATGTTTGATGAGGTCAAGTCAATAGCAGGATATATAACCCCTGTGCCTGGCGGCGTAGGCAAAATGACGGTAGCTATGTTGATGGCCAATACAGTCGCCGCTTACGAGCAGCACGTAGAGGCGAGGAAAACACGGGCTCAGTAAACCTCGCCCCTACAACCCTAGTTAATTAATAAAGCCAAGCGAAGCCTATCAGTTAGAATATTTCTCTAATCAATAATATGCTCTAATATGCAGTTTTCTATAAGAGAGGTTGCCATGACTGAAACAGCACACAAAGATCCAAGCAGCAATTGGCTGATATTTTTCTTTATTTGCTTTGCTCTTGTTCTTCTTGGTATTGTTATCTTTTTTGCGCGCGATATAAACAAAGAACCAGAAACCAAACCAGCTGGTGGTGCGCATGGCGGCATGATCTTACCTCAAGATAAACAACATATGTATCAGATTCGCATTGTCTGATATGGCTTTCCATGGCTACAGCTGAAATACTCTCCATCGGCACTGAACTTTTATTAGGACATGTTCTTGATACTAATTCGCAATTTCTAGCTCAAGAACTTGCTGCCCTGGGTATCAATTGTTTTTTCCGCTCTACGGTAGGAGACAATAAAGCTCGCATCAGGACCGCCGTGCGAGCGGCTCTGCTTGATCGGACATTCTTATTACCACAGGCGGACTTGGGCCAACGGCTGATGATTTAACTACTGAGTGCCTGGCTGAAATATTCAATGTACCTCTTGATTTTGATCAATCTATCCTGGATCAAATCGAAAGCTTCTTTAAGGCAGCGGGACAACCAATGCCTGCCAGCAACCGCAAGCAAGCACTTAGACCTCATGGAGCAGAATTGCTTCCCAATCGCAATGGCACTGCCCCTGGTATCATATGGCAGCTTGATGAGATCCTGCTTAAAAATCAAGGATTATCGCCGGCGCCAAAATTTATTCTTACTTTTCCCGGTGTACCAAGTGAATTGCAAGCTATGTGGAAAGACACGGCTCGCTCTTTTTTACAAAAGACTTTCAGTTGCCAGACAATATGGTCTTGCCGTTTAAAGCATTACGGCATCGGCGAGTCAGCGCTCGCTCAAAAATATGCTCATCTGCTTAATCTTGCCAATCCGACAATAGCTCCTTATGCCGGTTACGGTGAATGCCGGCTGACAGTCACAGCCCGTGCCGAGAATGAAGCAGCAGCAAAGGCCATTGCCCAGCCTGTAATTGATGAGATTTTGCAAACAAGT
This sequence comes from Candidatus Melainabacteria bacterium, assembly GCA_963847765.1. Classification (GTDB taxonomy): domain Bacteria; phylum Cyanobacteriota; class Vampirovibrionia; order Obscuribacterales; family Obscuribacteraceae; genus CAWKBA01. The sequence goes on from CAWKBA010000008.1 coordinate 87,409, forward strand.
GGAACTCTGTGCTATGGCTTTGATGATGACACTCTTGAATCTGTTTTAAGCAAACTCCTGCTCGCTCAGCACAAAACTCTGTCTGTTGCTGAATCATGCACCGGTGGACTGGTCAGCAAAAGACTGACAGATATTGGCGGCAGCTCGGAATATATTAAATTAAATGTTGTCACTTACAGCAATGACGCCAAAATGCAAATTCTTAGCGTGCCAGAAGAAATTCTCCTCAAACATGGTGCCGTCAGTGCTGAATGTGCCGAAGCTATGGCTAAAGGAATAATGAAGTTGTCCGGCACAGATATAGGTCTAAGCATAACCGGCATAGCCGGACCAGATGGCGGCAGCCAAGAAAAGCCGGTGGGATTAGTGTATATCGGCATAGCCAGTACAGAAAAATGTAAGACTATTGAGCTTAATTTGCCTGCTCGACTATCTAGAGATAGTATTCGGCAACGCAGCGCTAATGCTGCACTAGATACAGTAAGACTATTATTGCTCAAAGATTAACATATGCCTAATCTCTTCAATGACCAAAAAACACTGCAGTCAATAAGGCGAACATTAGCTACAGCTGTATTTCTTCTTGTAATCTGGATTCCTAATCTGATTGCCATCCAAAATTATTTTCCGTATCTAATTAATACCAAAACATTGCAATCTAATATGCTGGTAGCAGATTTTGCATTCCTCGACACAGCCAAATCTTATGCCTGTGCACAAATAGCCAAAGTTGCCCCCCAGGACATTTGGAGCCCCGCCTGCCTGCAGAATTGGTTTAAGAACTATTTAAAAATATCCAAACAGCCGGATAAAGACATAGTTAACAAAGTTGGCTACCACCCCTGCACTCCCCAGAGCGTAGTTATGTTTATGCCATTAACCAATTTTCCGCTCAATATGGTAATTATTTTTCTTGGGCTTTTAACATCGATTGTTTTGATTACGCCAACTACTCTGCTGATTAGAAAACACTTTAATTTCAGCCCAGCACAAATTATCTATTGGTGGCTTATCGTATTAGCTGCCGCACCGATAACAATTAATTTTTACTATGGGCAATTGGATGGTCTCTTAGCGGGCATAGCAGCAATATTTCTTTTAACATGGCAAAAGAAAAACAGCTTTCCTGCAGCTATATGCATGGCCCTGACTTTAGCAATTAAACCTCAACGTGCTTTCATAATGTTAATTATGTCTCTGGCAGATAGAAGATTTCGCTTGCTTTTCTGGGCATTGCTAATATCTATTATTCTTCTCGGTATTACAATTAACGTATTAGGCCTTGGGCCAGTTTTGACATACCCAAACAAATTAGAATGTATTTACCGAGCTATAGATAATCACCAATTACCAGATACAGCCTATACAACTGTCAGCATACTGGGTCCCATATCACTAATCTGTGGATTGGGCTTCGCCCATATAATGAGCTTGCCGGCAACCATTGTCAGCCTTCTTGGTGCTTATATAATTTGGCACCAAGCAATTCAATCCGGAAAGCATACTTACCCTTTTGCGTATGCCAGCAGTGTTCTTTTCATTTTTATTTTTGCACCGCTCCAGCATTTTTATAGTCTTATTTTATTATGCGTCGTCTGGGCATGCACGGTACCGGCTATTTCAATCGGGAATATTTTAAAAATAAAGGAGCAACCTTTGCGTTATTGGTGTTTTCTTTTCTTATTTTTTCCAGCCCTTACCTGGATAGTTGCTTATCTTGCTTCTTTGTGTGGGTTTCCTGGCCTTGGTCACCTGTTAATTCTATTGTGTATGTTTTTCCTGTCTTTGTCCTGCTTTCGCCAATCTATAAAGGCAGCTCATTAGAGTTCAAAGGATAAGCATGGCATCTCCATAACTATAAAAACGGTACTTACACTCTATAGCAACATTATAGACACGCATAAGTTCTTGCCTTCCCATAAAGGCTGCCACAAGCAAGAGTAAGCTGGATTGGCTTAAGTGAAAATTAGTCAAAAGCCCATCAATAAATTGGAATCTATAGCCTGGTTTTATAAAAAGCGAGGTATACGATCCCTCTGTTGGTTGTAGTTCGCCGGCAACGGCAGCACTTTCCAGGGCACGGCAGGTAGTCGTGCCGACTGCAATAACACGCCGTCCTTGCTTTTTAGCAGCATTAATATTCTGAGCAGCTGATTTTGAGATGGCAAAGTATTCCGGTTCGACTGAATGTTCTTCTATAGTGGTTGTGATTGGTTTGAAAGTTCCTGGACCAACATGCAGTGTAATCTCATATATTAATATCCCTCTGGCTTTTAATTGATCCAGTAAAGAAGAAGCAAAATGCAAGCCGGCTGTGGGAGCAGCTACGGCACCCGGGTGCTTGGCAAAAACCGTTTGATATCTTTCCAGATCATTACTTTCTCTAATCATTTGATCTTGTAGTTGCGCCATATTGCGCCGGGCTTGTACTATATATGGTGGCAATGGCGGCTTGCCAGCATCCTGCAATACGGTAAATACTTGTTCGCCCTTATCAGGATCATTGAGTCTGACTAAAAGCCTTTTTTGCCCGTCTGCAGCAATAAATATATCTTCCACCAGAATACTGTGGTTTTTAGTTCTGCCGGTGACATGTATAATATCCCCTTTGCCAAGCTTTTTGAGCGGGCTGGCCAGGGACTGCCAGAGTCCACTTGCCTCCTGTTTAATAAGCAGGAGTTCTATTGCTACGCCACTGTCCTTGTGACCGATTAGCCTGACTGGAATTACTCGTGTATTATTCACGACCAATACATCCGATGATTTTAAAATCGCAACAATATCGTGAAAAATATGATGAGCTGTCGCTTCAGTCTTGCGATCGTAACAAAGCAAACGAGAACCGTCTCGCTCAGTCGCAGGGTCTTGAGCAATCAATTCCGGCGGCAAATCATAAGCAAAATCGCTCAGGGCCAATGTAGTTTCACTAGCTGGTCAGCCAACGCCTTGCAAATGAGCTTCGATAAACCATAGTTTTTGATCGACTGCCCGCGCAATCTCAATGTATAAATCGTTGCTCACCTGATCATCCAATTCAGCAGTTTTTTCAATAGCATCACGCACATGTTTTACATATGCGGCCAATCGATCAGCTAAAGCTTCCAGATGCTCTTTTTCGCTAATCGGTATGCTTGGATATTCCGGCAAAAAAGAGTTGTGTGTTGATTGCCGCACAGTACCGTTTGCTACACCAGCCAGAGCGGTAATTCGCTCCGCAACCATATCTATATACTCATAAACAGTAGTTGCTACTTCATCAAACAACAAATGCAATTGATAGAAATCTTTTCCCTTGACATTCCAGTGAGCTTGTTTTAGTTGGGTCCATAGATCAAGGGTAGCCGCCAGTGTAATATTCAACAGTTGGCAACAAGCAGACCGCTTTGCCGCAGGGATATCGTTGCGGGTACTGAAAGTTCTTTGTACCTGCTGCTCAGGATGTTTTACCGGCATATATTACCTCCAATTCAATCATCAACCACAAGATGTATCATGCCACAGCTATTTACCAGACCGGCTATCCTTAAGATAGATTTTCTCTATTTATGGAAAAATGTTTGCCTTTGCCAGGTCCTGAACACTGCTTTGATCGAGTTCCATGAAGCGTTTTTGCAGCTGTGAGCCTTTCTTGACAAAAAGACAACATACAGGATCTCCATAAATTTTCACCCAGCCCGGTTTAAGAGCCATCAATTCAGCCACCCTGGTATTCGGTCCAATAAAAACTACATCGGTTGGAAATTTATCAATAATATCGTCCCAATGTTTGTCGGCAGTGACAAATTGCCCATAAAGATAATACAGACAGTAGTCTGAATAAACTGTTTCGCAACGAGGATCAATCGCTGCTTTCATTTCAGGACCCAAGTGCCAAATAAAATATTCTGCCCAATTAAATTCAACCAGAACATTAGCCTTGCTCTTTGTTTGCTTCAGTAATGACACAGCCTGAACCGGCATAGGGATGAGAAATACTAATTGTCCTGGTATGCCTGATAATTGCGAAATTAGTCCCGCTGTTGAAAAAAATAATACGGCCGTCATAGCTGCCCAAAACATCCAATAAATATGTCGTTTCTCGACAATATGGTTGTATAAACGATTCCAGCAATCGGCAAGATGTGGACCAGCCAGAATTACAGTAGCAATGCCAAACAACGGCAAAGCTCGATAGATTAGCAAGGCTGTACTGGCCAACATCAGCCATATGATTAATAGACTTAAATATTTAGGCTTACGGCTAAATATAAAACTGGTAATTGTTAAGGCAGCGATGATTACATAATATGCACCATATACACTGCTTACCTTTAATAATGGCTGCCATTCAGAAACAAAAGGTCCCTTCATAAAGAAAGTTCTGGTCATACCATTAGTTCTTATGAGATAACTCAATAGTTCACTTCCATAAGGATTAATAGTTGTAATTGCCACCGTCAGTGGTACTATTAAAGCAAAGGTCCATCCTAGTAACCGGAGCCTTTGCCAGTTTCTTGACCAAATCGTTTCTGCTATCACAATCAGCCACCAAACCAGCAAAATTATCAATCCCATGATGAAGCCACCATGAACGTTTGCCCAAAATAGAAATAATAGCGGCAATAACAAAATAATTAGCGACCTGCTTCCAGTAGCCATCTTTGCTGTATAAGTAGCCAGAATAAGCAACTCCATGGACAACAACAGACAAGTGAAAAGGTGGGGACGAAGTGGTGGGAATGCCGGTGCAAGCAAAATCTCGACAAAGACCATGACCACTGCTGCCGAAAGTAGTCGAAAGCCATCTTTAAGCAAATTTCTCCATAACAGCAATGAAATGGCAATGACAAAAAATGACTTTAATGCCACCAAACCTGGTGCAGCAGCGGCATTATAAAACAATGCAAAAATTACTTCCGCCAGCCATTCATGGTTAATCCATTTGCTGTTTCCAGTCAGGTATGAGTATGGATCATGAACCGGTACAGCGCCTATTTTGAGAATATCTTGCCCAAACCGTACATGTCCCCATATGTCAGTATCAGCAATAGCCAGTACTGCCCGGCTTGCTATTAGAATAAAAATAAGACTGGCGGCTATAATCCCCAGGATATTGTTGATTTTTTGCGGCAATGGCAAGAACTCGCTATCGATTTCCCTTGATTACTACTAATCTGGTGAGGGCATTTAAATCATAACAGCCAGATTAATAATCAGCAAAAATAAGGCGGTCCATGATTAATTCGGTCAATAAATGGGAAAATAAAAGCATATGCCTGACAAGCCACAAATTACTAATTTCACGAAGAAGCTAAAGTCCACCGGACTGCCGCGCGTTCTGACGGCAAGTGATTTGCACATTAAAATATTTGCCGATGGCGCTGATAAAGAAACCATGCTGCGTCATTATCATAATCCTATGATCACCGGATTTACTACTAATCCAACCTTAATGAGAAAGGCAGGTATAGCAGATTATGAAACATTTGCTCACGAAATCCTTAATATAATTAGCGGCCGGCCAATTTCATTTGAAGTCTTTTCCGATGATTTTGATGAAATGGAAGAACAAGCTCATATTATTGCCGGCTGGGGCAACAATGTTTATGTCAAAATTCCTATTACCAATACAAAGGGAAATTCAAGTATTGCCTTGATTAAACGCCTTTCTGTCAACGGCATTAAAGTCAACGTCACAGCCATGACTTTGTATGATCAAGTTGCTGCTGCTGCACCTGCTCTTGCCAAAGGTTGCGGGGGCATCCTATCTGTTTTTGCTGGGCGTATTGCCGATGCCGGTCAAGATCCAGTGCCAATAATGAAAAAATGTCTGGAATTTTTGACCGATTATCCTAATGTGGAATTACTCTGGGCCAGTCCACGCGAGCTATACAATATAGTGCAAGCAGAAATGATTGGCTGCCATATTATTACAGTGACAGAAGATATTTTGAAAAAACTGCCTTTGCTTGGTAGTAAGCTTGAACAAGTTTCTCTAGATACGGTGCGCATGTTTTACAATGATGCTCATGCAGCTGGTTATAAAATTCAATCTGCTTTGATAAATAAAATTGCCACTGCTCATGATAGCCTTCCTTAAACAGTTACATTTGTTGCCAATCAAGAAAAGTTCTTTTGTCTTAATATTGATCGAAGCTATTTTTCTGTTGGTCATCTGGTTTCCAAACCTGACAGCCATTCTTAGTTTTACTCCCTATCTGGCTAATGCCGGCACCTTGCAGTCTAAGTTGCTGAAAAATGGAATATTTATTGACGTGGCCAAATATTACGCCTGCGCCAAAATAGCAGCGACCGAGCCGGATAAAATTTGGGACCCCACTGTTCAACAAAACTGGTTCAAGAATTATTTAAATATTCCCCCATCAGTAGATCTTTTCGCCACAGACAGACTGAGTCCGGCTCAATACACTCCGCCAAGCATTGTTATGTTTATGCCGCTGTCCTGCTTACCGCTCAACCAGGCTATAAGCATCTGGGAAATTCTTTCATTCCTTTTTATGCTTATTTGCGTAACCATACTTTTAAAGCAGTCTTTTAAATACACAGCCGTCCAAAGTCTGTTCTGGTGGTTGATTGTACTGGCAGCAGCACCAGTAACGGTAAATTTTTTATATGGACAAGTTAACGGCGTTCTGGCAGGACTCTTAGCCGTCTTTCTTTTAACCTGGCAAAAGAAAAATAATTTGCCGGCCTCCATATGCTTTGCCCTTACTGTGGTAATTAAACCTCATCGCGCCCTGGTTATGTTAATCATGTTATTAGCTGCCCGAAAATTTCGCTTACTGCTGATGTCCATATTGATCTGCATAATAATTATGGCCGGCATAATTGCTGTTCTCGGCATTGGGCCAATATTGAAATACCCGGCCCAGGTAATATTAATGGAAACAGCCCTGGACAGGTATCAGATGCCAGCCCCAACCACATTGGTAGTCGGCTTGCTTGGGCCTATAGGCATTATCTGTGGCAGAGAAGCGGCTCGTCTAGCCAGCCTACCGGCATTATCAATCTGTCTGGCAGGAATGTATTATATTTGGCGGAAAGCAGTTCGAGCAGGCAACCATTCCTATGATTTTGCCTATGCCAGCACTTTTCTATTAAATCTTATCTGTGGCCCACACGAACATTTTTATGATCTGGCATTATTGAGTGTCGTCTGGGCATGCACAGTGCCATCCATAAATATAAAAAACATTAGCAATATCAAGCAACATAGCCTGCGCTTCTGGTGTTATCTCTTTTTGTTGTTTCCGGCTATCACTTGGGGAATCTATTTGTCCACACCAGTAAAGGGTAATTTCGGTGCCTGGCATTTACCATTATTAATACTAATGTTTTTCCTTTCTCTATACAATTTCAGGAGAACAATAAGGTCTTAATCATGTTTTCCTGGTTCAAACTGCGTTAGCGTGGCGCAGGCATCACGTGCTGGTATGCCGATATTATTTTTTTTATCGGCAACAACTGCATGAGCTAATAACCATTGTCTAACTCGATAATAAGCATCTTCTTCTCGATCTCTTAAACCAGGGGATTTTTTCATTTTCTCTGTATACGGGTTGAGAGGCGTGTTAGCAACAAGCCAGATCCTACCTTTATGGGCCAACGTATTACTCATGATTAGCTCTAGCCGGGCGTAGTTAGTTTCGTCCTCCATTCGTTTTTCTATATCCGGCCAATTTACAAATTTGAATTCGGCAACGTCCGGAAATGTGACAATGTGAAATTGCGGTGGCAAAACACGAACAAGCTCAGTAGCAAATACCTCGGTTGTACAAATAATAAGATCACGATCAGGATAAAAATCTGCTTTTATTACTTTGCTCAATTCGTATTCTGTGGATGGTGGAATCGAATAAAGCGAAAGAAATTGGGGCAACCACAAAACAAGAACCATTATTATTGATGCATATGTTTTATCCAGCCAATTACCAATTACCGGCAATTTGGGCAGACTGGTCACTATTAAAAGAGCAAAAAACACGGCCAACGGTGTTTCATAATGACTGCTATAACATGGCACTTTAACAAAAAACAAAAACATGATAAACACGCTGCTCAGAGTGACAATACGGCAGTATTGTAACCATTGCAACCCTGTCCCTTTTTGCGACTGCTCCCTGCGCAGACCAACAAACATAATCGCTAGAGTAAGTATCAACCAGATAATAACCGCAACTTGGGCATAATTGATGAAAGCATTGTGGTTGGGGAAAAAATAAGGACAGGGTATATCATTGCCGGCCAAAAAGACTGTAATATCAAAAGAGTCAAACAAAGATATTCCTGGAATACCTTTTTGCCTTAAATTGACGGATTTGGCCGTGCTTTGTAAATCAATCATCAAAATAGGCAAATATAAAATCGCTATGATTGAAAAAGATACAAACATGCTCATTAGCTCTTTTTTTTGCCACCAGTTCTTAGCAATTCCGTAGGCTATTAAAAAGACATGCCCAAGGACTAAGATTGGAGCAGTTATATGTGTATACAGCAAACTTGTCGCTAATAAAATGTACTTGACACGCTCACGAATTGATCCAGGTGAGTTTAATAGAGTAACTATTTGATCAAAAAAGAAAATGTTGAGTAAGGCCATGATCCCGTAGGGTCGAACCTGGCTAGTGTTTCCTATCAACTGTGGACAAAAGATTGCAAGAATTGCTGTTAGCCACGCAATTTTTTGACCAAGTTTACCCTGAATAACTAAATAAGTTAAAGGCGGTATGCAACCAGAAATCAACAAAGACAAAGCCTTAATGGCAACATCAGACTGACCGAAGAAAAATATCCATGCTCTCAATAAGAAATAAAAAAGGGGCGGATTACCGTCATGAAAAAGTACTGTAATGAACTCTTTAAAAGTCGGCAAGCTGGAAATGGCTAAAGCTTCCGATTCATCATAATCTAAGCCATGCCAGTGCATTAATAAAAAACGCACTACAAGCGACATTACAGTAATAATAAGTAGCTCTTTTTTGATCTGAGGATACAAGACCATCATTGATATCCTTTGATATTATCAGTCGATCCTTCCAAATTTAAATGCAGCATAATATGCTAACAAATAAGCCAGTGCACCAATTAACAACGAATGCGTAAAACCACAAGCCATAGCCAATACAATAGCAGCAAAGCTGCCAAACACAGAAGAACAACCATTTATGCCCCAGGCCCATGGCACATATTCAGGGGATTTCTTTTGAACCGCTTGCAGTCCAGCCGGGAAAAATGTTCCCATCAATGCACCGATAGGAAAGATAACCAGGGAAACTATTATCATCCGAATCATAAGCGGCAAGTACATTAGACTATAGAGCCAATGGTTGAGTGCGACAATAAGCAAGATCATACAGATTAGAAATGATGTACCACAGACAGCTACAACTTTACGCACATCCCATTTTAGTTTAGCTATGATACCACTTCCTAAACCTGCGCTAATAAGTAATGTAGCCAAAATAACTGATAGTGAGTACAGCGGATTACCGAGAAAAAGAACACTTTTTTGAATGAGCCCTATTTCTATCATCATAAAGCCAATACCTATCGCCGCGAAATAAACGCTAAAGGACCCAGTATGAGGGACAGATAAACCTTTTTGTTTATATTTCCAAAGAGGCCAGCATATTGCTAATAGCATGAATACCAGGGATTCGCCCAGTACCGTATAAAGTGTCATACCGGCTGCATTAGTCCCGTGAACTTCGTTTAAAGAACATGATCCAGTATTATTTCTCGAATGATATTCATAAAAGAAAGGGCTGTCGTCGGTTGTCGGATCAACACGATAAGGATAGTGGTAAAAAAACTGTTCCTCCTTCCCGTTTACATATGCTGCCACTAGCTCGTTAAAAATTCTGCTGGAAGTAAGTACCTTGGCTGATGCAAGTTTATAATACGCAGACTCTTGTTTGTACTGTTGGTCTGGAGGAAAAATCTTCGGAAAATACAGCACATTAAAGTGGTTTTCGGTCGCTAGTTGTATAATTTTTTCAAGCTCCGTTTTGGTAAAGGAGCTATTTTTGAAGAGACAAGTTGCCCAGTTATTAAACTCAACAACACAAACTTGTTTCTCGATATCTTTTGTTTGACCAGCACACTTCATGGCTTCGCAGGCTAAGGACACAACTCGCAACGATTCCCTCGGTGGATTCCAGAAATGCCAGCGAACAACCGAGAGAATGCCTCCTTCTTTAAGGTGTCCCAGCATTTCTCTAAAAGCTTCCACCGTATATAAATAGTTTTCGCTGAGCACATATGCTCCTGTCGATAATGCCGCAAAAGTATCGGTTCCATACATATGAATAACATCAAATTTCTTACAGTGTTGACGCAACATGCTGCGTCCTTCTTCGTTTACTATCTTTACCTTCGGATTTTCAAATATATGACCGGTATAATCAACATCTTGGCGTGCTAAAAAATCATAAATAGCCGGATTCAATTCTCCAGCCAAAACAGACTTGGCTCCCAAACCCAGCGCATTAATAATATCCAGCCCACCACCTGTACCAATAATAGCTACATCAGGTTTATCCTTAAGGGGAAAGGCTAATGCCATACCAGGAAATGTAGAAGAATGATGCATACGCTCCCACATTAGAGAAATGGCTGCACTTGAATATAGCCGTGTGTTAGCAGCTCCATCCTGGGTAATGACTTTAAACAACCTTGGAGGCAAATCATGCCAGTGATTCCAACAACTTTTACCGTCTACACTTCCATTCAATTGCAGCAAATCTACCCGGCAAATAGGAGTCCAGATAATTCTTTCAATACGCGCTGCCGGGCTAACCAGATAAGCATTAAGCTCCTTCTGTCCATCAGGAAAGATTGGTAATTCCGTACCCAAGATCATGGCGATAAACCCTAAAATAGTAAATACGACTGAGTTAGCCTTCACCCATTTACTAGATGGCTCAGCCCAGAAAAAAGCAAGCAGCGACATGGAAAAGACTATAAAACCTATCAACCTTGTTGGATTTAGCACAGGCAGAAAAATGGCAAACACCACACACGCCAGTCCAGCACTTAATAAGTCTATTGCATATAATTTACCTATGTCATATTCGCTAGCTGCCAAACAGATACTCAATATCGCCCCAGCAGAAACAAAAGGGAAAAGGTACATTGCAAAAAGAAACAATGTCTTAACCAGCGAAAGATGGCCGCTCACCAGTATATGTGCCATAGTCGCGAGTATGGCTACAATAGTTGTAATCGCAAATGCTATAAGTAGATTGCCTAAAGTTGCTCGTCTGTGTTTCATTTGAGAAGCAAACACAGCTACCAAGCTGCCACTGATTCCAAAGCCGAGCATGGCGATAGCAATGGTCAGATAAACCATGTGTGGAAAAAAAATGAAAGACAAGATGCGCGTCTGTAAAAGTTCAAATATAATGGTGGCAAACGAAACCAACCCTACTGTTGTATAAATCAATTTTTTTTGCACTGATCTTGCCCCTGGCTTGTTAGGTATGATTCCAATTCTCTCAATCCCTGTGCTGTTCCTACTTCGTAAAAACGTTCTTTCACCTCAAATGCCGCCAGTTGATCTTTTTGTATTAATGCTTGCAACACATCCACCAGGTCAAAAGCCTTATTAATAGAAACATCACCAAAAGCCCGTGGATCAAAAAAAGACAATCCATAGTCAACATATTGCATGTCAGATGTAGGTTTTTCCTTATTGTATTGCGTGACCATACCAGACCGGCAGACAATATTGGATGGAATCCATTGATTATTATTTTGAAACACGGTCATTAAAGCCAGTCTTTCTGACTTGAGAAAGGCATCATATATCGAAGCAAAATCAGTATCAAGATAAGAGTCTCCATACATAACAGCAACTGGCTTGCTTAAGTTATATACAGCCAGGGCTTTACGGACTGCACCACCTGTTCCCAGTAGTTTTTCACCATCATACGAATAGCGCACATCTATGCCAAAACCATGCCCGGAATCCACATACTTAACTATAGATTCACTGCGATGGCCTAGACACAAAATCACTTCCTCTATTGATTGCCTGGACAGCAGTGCCAATTGATGAGCAATAAAAGGCTTACCATTGATCGGTACCATTGCCTTCGGTAATTCAGGATATAGCGCCCCTATGCGTGTACCTAATCCTCCTGCTAAAATAATTACCGGCGGCAACCTGGACATGCTCAAGAGCTCCTTGCAAGCATTTCATCGATTGACTTTTCTATAGCCTGCTTAGAGCCATACTGGCAACGCCAGCCAAGCTCGCGAATTTTACTCGTATTTAGCCTTACTACCGGTATATCGCCTTTCCAGCCTCTGTCACCACCGGCGAACCTAAGCTTTACTTTGCTCAAATCACCAATTACTTTTTTAATAGCGATATTAGCAATTTCTTGTACCGTAATATAGTCACCTGTAGCCACATTAAAAACAGCAAAGCGTTCTTTCACTTTTTCGTTAGCCAGTAATACCGCATTAATAATGTCGCTTATGTATACGTACGACTTGCTTTGTTGCCCATCCCCTAAAATCTTCAATTCGTTTGGATCCACCTTCAGTTTACGAATAAAATCAAACCCTACTCCATGTGTCTGCCTTGGACCCACCACATTACCAAAACGAAAAGCCAATCCAGACATGTTAAACATATGCACATATGCCGATATTAGTGCTTCACCGGCAAGCTTGCTGGCACCATATGTTGAAATGGGTATTTGCGGCCCAAAATCTTCTGAAACCTCCAGTTCACCAAGATCGCCATAGACACCACTGCCGGAAGCATAAAGTATGCGGGATGCGCCTGTTGTTCGCATAGCTTCCAAAACATAATTAGTAAGCATGGTGCCCTGCTCGAAATCAATTGCCGGTTCGGTAGCTGCTCTGGCTATATCAGGATTCGAGGCTAAATGAATTATGGTATCGTGACCAGCCATAGATTGGCACAAATACTCATAATTAGAAATATCGCCTTCAATTAAGCGAAAGCGTTTATCGCTCTCATGCTGAGATAAATGTCTTTTTCTTCCAGAAGAAAAATTATCGTAGACAGTAACAGCCTTTATATGGGATAGCATCAATAGAGAATCGGCAAAATGACTGCCGATAAAACCAGCTCCACCAACAATGAAAATTTTCTTTGACATTTTATTTGGTACGTGTTGTCAGTAAACTTAATTGCCTTTCCGGTTACCGGTATAGTACCAATAGGAATATAGTTAGACAAGGGCTTTCCTGACACCGCTTATACTCCGCTTCCATGTTATGATTCTACTCGTTCAACAGTGGAAGCCGCCAATGCGCAGCTCAGTCAATAATAGAGCAGTTTTTTAAAAACATGATATTACGTAACTATGTCGGGCTATTTATCGTTGCTCTAAGTACTCTAATGTACGAAATACTTTTGACGCGAATTTTTAGTATTACATTGTTATACCACTTTGCTTTTATGGTGATATCGGTGGGCATGTTTGGTATGACGTTTGGTGCCATAATTGTTTATTTATTACCGCATTACTTTGGGACTCCGAACACCCAAATGCAATTAGCTTCAAACTCCTTGCTTTTGGGTTTAAGTACGGCGGTTAGCTTCTTCTGCTATACAAAAATGCCAATTTTAATGCATATGCTTCATCTGCATGAACTTGCACAATCAATAATTCATTTGCTTTGTGCTTGTCTTTTAGCCGGAATTCCTTTCACTTTTAGCGGTATTGTTGTCTGTTTGGCACTGACAAAATTGTCACAGCCAATTAACAATCTCTACGCAGCCGATTTGGTCGGTGCTTCACTTGGTTGTCTTTTACTATTGCCATTACTTAACTATTTTGACGGCGCTTCAGCAGTATTTTTCATTGCTGCATTGCCTTGTTTTGCCGGATTTTTATTTGCACCCAGCTATAAGTCAAAAGTATTCAAGTTGACATGCTGTCTGTTTGCTTTAGGCTTGATTTCGATAAGTTGTATTAATACCAACCTTGTCTCTATTAATCAGGCTTTCATAAGAGTGCCTGAAAAAAACGCCGAGCTTCGAAATGAGCGCATTTATGAGAGGTGGAATTCTTTCTCTCGTATTCTTGTTCATGGTAACGCAAAAGTTTTGCACCGGCCTCTTGCATGGGGACTCAGCTCTAATTGGCCTCAAGACAAAAAAATAAGCGAATTAAATCTGGCAATTGATTCTAATGCCCACACGCCACTAGCTCAATTCAATGGCAACTGGCATGATGTAGATTATTTGCAACACGATGTTGTTAATGCCGTTCATCAGATAAAACATAACGCTGACATCGGTATAATTGGAGCAGGGGGAGGACGTGACGTTCTTTCGTCCCTATTTTTTCACCAGAAGCGTATTCTGGCAATAGAGATAAACAATATAATTTTGGATTGCCTGACTCGCATATTCGGAAATTATACAGGCCATCTCGATAGATATCCCGAGGTCACCCTAGTTAATGATGAAGCCCGCAGTTTTCTCACTCGTTCAAAGCAAAAATTCGACATTATTCAAATTTCTTTAGTAGATAGCTTTTCAGCCACTGCCTCTGGTGCTTTTGTTTTTACTGAGAATTGTTTATATACTACCGAAGCATGGGCAATGTTTATGCAGCACCTAAAGCCTGATGGTGTGTTATCGGTTTCCTACTGGTATGAGAAGGGAACAGGCATTGATATTGAACTCTATCGTTTTTTAGCCTTAAGTGTTTCCACACTGAAGAATTTAGGCGTGGAAGACTGCCGAAAAAATATTATTGTCATAGCCAATCTGGATACTAAGGTAGCCACTATTCTAGTAAGCAAAAAACCTTTTTCTGAACAAGATCTGAGTAAAATTGATTCATTCGCCACAGATAATAAATTTAGTGTAGTGCTAAGCCCTCAGAAAGCATTGGATAATTCTCTTGCTCAGATCGCCTCAGCCAAAGACTTAAAAAGTGTAATAGACAATAGCCCGATCAATTTGATCCCACCGACTGATGACTGTCCCTTTTTCTTTCATGTGATCAAGTCCAACAATATGTTGAAGCTGTTTCCCTCGCACCAAGCGGTAGGCAGAGAATATCAAGCCATACTAATATTGCAATCTTTGATAATAATTATGATCTTGGCCTGCTTTATTTGTATCTTTTTCCCGCTGTTATTAACTACTGTTCGTGTGCGTATGCATTGGAGGAGCATCGTTCCTCATTTAATTTACTTTGGCAGTATAGGATTGGGCTTTATGTTCATAGAAATATCCCAGTTGGAAAAACTTATTGTATTTCTCGGTCATCCTATCTACGGATTCTCTATTGTTCTATTTACTTTATTACTCGGTAGCGGTATTGGCAGTTATTGCATTGCAATATGGAATCGATACCCGGCATTTAATAAGCCCGTTATCTGGCTCGGCGCAATGCTTATAGTCATGTCTTTGTTCGGATGTCTAACATCCACCCTTATTCCATTTTTTCGAGATGGATCAATGCTAGCGAGAATATCATTATCAATCATAATCTTGTTTCCGCTTGGATTTTTTATGGGGATGGCATTTCCTATCGGTATGATATTGTCCAAACGCTCATTTGAATTCATAACGCCCTGGCTGTGGGGTGTGAATGGCGCTGCGTCCGTATGCGCGTCCGTATTAGCGCTAGCAGTATCGTTAACTTGTGGACTATCAGCAACTTTCTGGACTGGTTTTGCTTTTTATTGTATTGCACTTCTAAGTTATTTATGGGCATCTTCTAAGTCAAGAGAAGCTGCATAGCGCATGTTTCTGGCAATCCTGCGAGCATCAATTGCTCAATAAACGCTCCGCAACTGTCTTGGCAGATCTAATTACTGCGTCCGAGTTATAGTAAACGAACTCGCTAAATCTACCGCATAACTCAATATCTTGCTCCTTGCAGTATTTATAAATAATATCCAGGTTTTTTTCTCTATGTAGATCATAAATAACATAAGCATATTTAGTGCGTTGCACATCGGTAACAATTACATCTTTTTTGCTAATAAAACCTTCGCGCTCCAACTCATTTACCACTTGTTGCGCGACCGCATCGTTTGATAAAGACCATACGTGGTCGCCTTCCTTAGCTGTAATTTCAACCATAATGGAGGAGCAGCCTTCTGGAACATAATTGGAGCCAAAATAATCGAAGAATAGCAAGCGATGAAAAAGAAGATCCGGTTGAGGACAATATAAAGCCTGTTGATCATGAACCCTCGGCGTCTTCAGACCGACCAGCACTACAATGAGAGAATTGTATTTGAGATCTGCCACTGCATTTTTAACTTTTTCAGGAACTCCCTCTAAGGAATCCATAAAGTCAAATATGGGCATAGTATTGATAATTTTTTCGTACTGCCGTTCGTCTTTGTCGCTTTGCACCACCCAGTTTTTGCCATTACGCCTGATTTTTTTAACTGGAAATTTCTTTGTAATTCGATTACCTACATGCTCTTCAAATGTGCGCGGCAAAGTCTGAAATCCACCGGTTTTGGGATAATAAAAATAAAGCTGATGTGTGTATCCTTCGGTTTCTATACCAAGCGCTGACTTTATGATGTCTTCCGTAGGCGGTTTTGGTATACGTTCCACCCACAAAGTGCCCATATCCTTGGGTGATGTTTTCCATATTTTACTGTTATATGGAATTAAATATTGCTCCGCCAACCCTTTGCCAAAAGTGTTATAAATCCAATCTTCAAAATTATTTTGAGGTCTTTGTGGATTATTTAAATAATGATATAGACAATCAAAAATATCTTCTTTATCCAGCGCCGCCAGACCATTTTCAAATGGATATTTGACAAAGCGGTTTTTAAACCAGACTGAATTCTTGCGATAGAGGCGGTTGACTTTATCTTTAAGAAGATTAAGCTCAAAATCAAGTATTTCTGTGTCCTTGGAAAAAATGATATGCCCACCAAGATCATAGGTGAATCCGTCTTTTTCAAAACTGCGGCATAACCCACCACATTCTTCGGCCTTTTTCTAAAATCTCAGTGTCTTCGCCAAGAAAATAAGATAAGCTAAGCCCGGCAATACCACCGCCCAGTATGCCAATTTTTTTCAATTAACCATCCTCCTGCAAGATACTGAACTTCAACTAACAATTCTTGTGCCTTCAAAATCAAATCGGAAATGCAATTCTTGCAACCCAGCTTCGGTCATTTTTTCACGTAAATGCCTTTTGTTTTCAGTGTAGAAAAGCAAAAAGCCGCCGCCGCCAGCCCCTACTAACTTGCCTCCAAGGGCACCGTTCTTTCGCGCCAAATCATAGTAATCATCTATGACGCTATTGCTCATAGATTTTGAGCGTTTCTTTTTGTGCAGCCAGTGCTCATGCATCAACTCGCCGAACGTTTCTAAATGGCCAGACTCAAGTGCTTTTTTGATACGCAATCCCAGATCTTTAACGTAATGAAGATTCTCAATCATTTCGGAGTCTTCTTTTTTACTTTTTTGATCTTGCTCCTGCAATAACTCCGACGCTGCTCTTGTATAACCGGTAAAAAACATAGCCAAATTATCTTCAAGGCTAAAAAGAGTCTGTTGTGATAGTTGAGCCGGATAAGCATTGACATATCCAGATTTGTCAATCTCAAAGCAAGTGATACCACCATAAGCAGCAATATATTGATCTTGCTTACCGACCGGCTCTTTTAAGACATTGATTTCAATATTACAAGCTTGCTCAGCCAGCTCATGCGGACTAACTATGACATTTTTGTTCTTTTTGTAGACATGAAGCACTTTCAGTAAAGCAGTGGTAAAGCTCCCCGAAGATCCAAGTCCTGTGCCGGCAGGAATATCAGCGACACTAACTATTTCTAAATTAGGACCAGCCTGCATTAACGAAAGGGCGGCTTTAAAGATGGGATGCTGAATTTCATCAATGGTTTTGACCTTTTCAAACTTCGAATATTTCAGAAAATAGTCGTCGCTCCAACACTGGTTGATAGTCACATACATATATTTGTCTATGGCTGCTGCCATCACAAAACCACCAAAGCGTTCATAGTAAGAAGGTAAGTCGGTGCCACCTCCTCCTAATGATATGCGCATTGGGCTTCGGGCAATGATCATCAGTTGAACCTTTAATTGCTAGACAGACCAGACTTATGCAATTAGATTACCTCTTTACCAGTCCGCTGCCAAGCCTTTCCCATTTTCCCCAATTGACCCGTAATCGCGTATGAGAAACAAACAGATGTCATATTACTGCTTTTTGGGTAATCCCCTCTTTTGTACGCACACAAGAATCTGACTTTGCTATAGATAACACCACACAGCCCGACACCACTTCCGTCCCCGGAACAACAACGTGCAGCTAAAGAACAATTTTCGGATGAATCATACTAGTAGGGATAGCGCAAATTTTGTAAAATTTGGATATTCTTGATCCTCCGAATTAGGACGAAGCAAATATGGGTATGTTAAATACATATTAAAGAAGCAAGTGGTTGCTATTTGCTACTTAGCTGCTGTAATAGCCTTAGCGCTGGTTCTAATTAAGACACTATCGTCCGGGATTCCGACCCCGCTCCTGTAATATTGAGATTAACTATTGAAGACTCCCACCCACGGAAAAAAGATCTTTGTAACAGGCGGTGCTGGCTTCATTGGCAGCAATGTGGTTGACCGGCTCTTGGAAGAAGGGCATAGGGTAACTGCATACGATAATTTTTCAACAGGTAGCAACTTGTTCCTTACTAATGCCGGCAAAAACCCTCAATTTAGAGCCATCTCAGGAGATTTGCTCGATTTTGATTTACTCAGAACTCAAATGAGTGAGGCTGAGATTATTTACCATCTAGCAGCACACGCGGACGTACGATATGGAACTGCCAATCCTCGTCGAGATATAGAACAGAATACTTTGGGCACTTTAAATGTTTTAGAAGCGATGCGCGAATTGGGGATAAAAAAACTGGTATTTTCCTCTACCGGTTCTATCTATGGTGATGCCACCGTTATACCTACTCCGGAAGACGCTGCCTTGCCTATCCAGACTTCTCTCTATGGAGCATCCAAGTTAGCCTGCGAAGGTCTGATTCAAGCTTATTGCGAAGGTTTTGGTTTTCAATCATGGATATTTAGACTGGTGGGTATTCTTGGCGAACGCTACACTCATGGACATGTTTTTGATTTTTGCAAGAACCTGTTAAACGATCCTTCAAAGTTACTCGTCTTAGGTGACGGCAAACAAAAAAAATCTTATCTATACGTTCAAGATTGTATTAATGCCATGTTTTGTGCGGTTTCGAAATCTCAAGAAAAAGTCAATATTTTCAATTTGGGAACAGACGAGTATTGCGAAGTCTCCGACTGTATTCGATGGATAACTAGCTCCTTAAATGTCAATCCTGAAATTGTATATAAAGGCGGCGATCGGGGCTGGGTTGGAGATAGTCCATTTATATACCTGGACACAAAAAAAATACGTTCTCTTGGCTGGAAAGCAAATCTATCAATTGAACAATCTATAAAAATAACAGCCGATTATTTATTAAAAAATCAATCTGTTTTAGCACGACTGTAATTTTTGAAAATTAGATATTTAGGGTTTGTCAATCATAGACAGGCAAAGACGGTAATATGCCTAGCACCACCAGTACCACCATATTAGTAGACTTAGGTAATTAAGATTACCCCTTTGCCGAACCGCTGCCAAGACCTTCCCATTTTGCCTGATTGATTTGTAATCGCGGATGAGAAACAAACAGATGCCATACTACTGCTTGCAGTCCTTCAGTTAACGGAGTAACCAGCTCTGGAAAAATGTCAGGTATTATAACCGCCACATCCGCTGTTTTTCCGACATGGCCACCATCCTTGCCGACAATGCCAATTACTTTCGCGCCATTTTCTTTAGCGAAATTGACAGCATTAACTAAATTCATACTAACATTCTTCTGTGCACTGCCACCACCAACCGAAAAAACCAGCAAACCATCTTTATTATTGAGGCGGCTGATTTGTAACCAGTTGACTAATGTCGTCTCCCAACCATCGTCATTAACGCGGGCAGTCAGTTCGGAAACATTATCATATGGAGCATAAGCTTCAATAGCGCACATTTTTCTTAAATCACATGTCGCATGTGACGCATGGCCGGCACCCCCGCCAGAACCAATTACAAATACGCGTCCGCCACCATTCCTAATTGCCAGCAGCTTGCCAATAGCATTTTCTATTGCTTCTGCGTCAAGCTTATTAATGACCGTAGAACAACTCTCAATAAATTGCTTACTGAATGTCATGGACTAATTCCTCTAATCACATCAGTTGCAAACAATATGCCCTCATCAAATACAGATTAATCTAAAAAGTTAGCTGTCCCTTTAATTGGGTGCGTTCTTGATTGCAGAAAAATCGCCAGCGCCAGAGGCGCTTAAGTGTCCAGACCGTACTTTCAATTCGTTTTAGCTTTGTCTGCCCAATGCGTGAGCGGTAATCGATAAATATCTCGATACATTTACAGCCTAAGCTGGCAGGACCAACCTGCAATTCAACCGGTAACGCCATGCCCTTCGGTTGATAAGGAAATCGTTCCAATAAGGCTTTACGATAAGCTCTCATACCTGTGTGAACATCCGTAGATTCAACACCACATATTATCCAAGCCCAAAAAGCAAATAGCCGATTGGCCAGATAATTTTCCCAGGGCATATTTTGGGGTCGCCTGCCCAGGCGTGAAGCGCTGACCAAATCATAGCCTTCATTGATCTTTTCAAGAAGTTGGGCAATTGACTCAACCGGATAGGTAGCATCACAATCCATAGTGATTACCCAGTCTCTGCTTGCACCGACAAAGGCTTGATGCATGGCAGGGCCATAACCCTGGGGCGGGAACTGTTTAATGACTTTGCAGCCGAGACCGGCAGCTATTTCGGCAGTACGATCGTTACTGCTGTCTACTATGACAATTTCTGCCTGCGGATAGAGCCTATGAATGTCGTTAACTACCGCCGCAACAGCGCCCTCTTCATTCAATGTGATCATGACCACAGAAATGGAACTATCGGTAACTCTGGCTTTGGTAGTTTCAGCTCTGCTGGCCATATCTATTTCTCTTAATTTAGCCCCTGAAAATTGAAACATTTAGGGTCATTAGATTCCAAGGGTGGGAGCCTAAATGGAATTCTCCTGCATTCAGCACTCTTAATCATCTATTGCCTCTCTATAGTTTAAGCTTAAAGCAAGTCAGCTTTTTGTTTCAATATCGGGTATTAAACTAATAATGTCAGCTTATTATTATTAATATCCAGCAAATACATTTGTCTGAACGTATTAATTTCTAACAAACAGTAATTTAGATGAACAATTATACACTCATCGATCTCACACATATATCCTTGTATTTAATTGTCTGGTTCATAGTATCAATCGGGCAAGGATTTGTGATCGGGTATGTCAGCAATGCTCTCAATTTTCGACGAGTTGCTGTTTTCAGACAACTGGGTTTGGCAGCAATATTTTCCATATGCATAATACCCTCTCTCTATTACCTGATCGGATTGATTGGCGGAATTAAATTAGCAGCTGGTCTGAATCTAGTCTTTCTGATTGCCGCCATTGCAATTATTGGGCTGCATAAACAAAAATTTCAATTACGTTTGAGGCATCTTAGGCAAGAGTCACTAATTTGTCGGTCTATTATTTTCAGCCACGCAATTTGGATCGTAGTTGGCTTGGCTCTAGTGATTGATGTTCAGATAAACGGTGAACTTTATCTGAGCATGACATGCATTGATCAGGCCGGTAAAACAGCTATGGCTGATGCCATTGGACGAACCGGCATACCCCCGGCCAATTCTATGTTTTTTCCGGGACACAGCGTACCGTTATATTATTGCTATTATTGGTCGTTGCTATGTACTGTGGTGAGCACTATCTGCGGTTCGATGTGCAACACACGAGATGCAATTTTTTCAGGGATGTTGTGGACTGGCTCAGTCTTTTTATGCCTTCTTAGTTTCTGTTGCAAATATTTTAAAGCAACAACTGTCTCTTCAAGACAAGTAAGCCTTTTCGCCTTGTTATTACTTTTAGTATCAAATCTTTATTTCGCGATTGTGCTGCCAGTCAATCTCATTTATCTTCGACTTATAGACTATCTGATGGTACCAGTTATTTCCTGGTGGACAGCCGATCAAACAAATTGGCTGACAATGGAGATGCTCTGGGTGCCTCATCATATCGCCGGATTCAGCGCTGGCATTTTGGGTTCGATTTTAATTCTTGAAATAAACAAAAAGACTATATTTAGACAACGATTGTGGTTAATCATCCTAGCTGGATTTTGCGTATCCAGCAATTTTGGCTTATCTCCTTACACAGCGATCGGTTTTGGTTTCACCTGGATCATCTGGACATTGCTGGCATTATGGCAAAAACGCATTGTTGATTGCCTCAGCACCGTTCTAGTAGGAATAATAGGACTTCTTGCCTCAGCACCTTTTTTGCTGGAATTAATTCACGCCCGCCACGTACCGGTGCCTTTATCTTTTTGGATCCGTAAATTTGAAGTAATTGACTGGCTTATTCCAACTTTAATGCATACACCAAAGTTTTTGCATCAGTTGTTTTATCTCCTGGTGCTGCCATTAAATTATTTAGTTGGTTTCGGTTTTATGATTGTCGGAGCATTACTATTCTGGCGGCAAAAGAAAAATAAAGCTGAAATACTAAAACGACCTGATCAGCTGTTCTTAGTTCTATTAGCATGCACAGGTCTAATTCTGGGCACATTCGTACGCACCACTATACACAATAATGATTTTGGTTGGAAAGTCATGTTTCTGCCAAGCTTTGCTTTTCTTCTCTGGTCAGCACAATTTCTTGCTTTACAAAACAAAGAAAAGGGCTTGGGCAAACTGCATTGGTTCAGCCAATTCCTCATAGTTACAGGTATTCTCACCTCGATATACGCGCTATATCTAGATAGAACATCGTCCTATTTTGCAACCAATCAAGCCCCTAGCGGACTACGCAGTTATGCCTGGCGAAAACTCTATGAAGATCTTAACCAAAAGATATCCTATCGTGCAGTAGTACAACATAATCCAATTTCTGACTTCTTTATCATCGAGCCCTACTATTCATACTATTCTCATCACCAGGCGGTTGCCTCAGATGACCATCATGGATCTCTGGCGGGACCAGGTCCTGCGGAATACAAAGTAGTTGCTGACGAAATAAAAAAACTTTTTACCGATATACCCTTGCAAGACGCTATAGATATTTGTCGTCGATATAAAATTAATGTGTTGGTGGTAAAAGACCTTGATCCTATCTGGTCAAATAAATCAGCCTGGATTTGGAAATTCCCTGTCATAGCTGCAAATCCGCTTGCTTGCGCTGTTCAAATTAAAGCAGAAAATCGTTCGGACTAAAATTGATTATTTGTGGATTTTCCGAATTGCAAATAACAATAATGCCAATTGAATGCTGCGTCTAAAACCAACTGGTATACGTGTTTCCGGATCATGCCGCCAGGTTACGCCATGAATAAACACTTTCATTTTAAGCTTATGAGCAATATAAAGTAATTCAGTGTCAAATAAAGCACAATTAAGTGTCAGTCGAGAAAAAAGGGTTTCCGTCGCTTCGGCGGTAAAAAGTTTGAAACCACATGTGGTATCCCGATAGGGAAATCTCAATACTATTTTTTGCAAAAGGCCAAATCCTCGAGCTAATTGCTGCCTCAATAACTTCTGTGATCGAAGAATTTTACTATCCTTTTCACGGCGCGAACCTATAACTACGTCATAGCCAGCCCGACACTTGTCCAAAAATGAAGGAAGAAAATCAATAGGAACTGCGTTATCAGCATCCATATACATTCTAAATTGTCCTTTAGCAGCAAGCATGCCGTTTTTGACACCAAAGCCTTTGCCGTAATTGACAGGAAAATCCATCACCCGTAAATCAGGAAACGAAGAGATGAATGATTCAGCCACTTCCTTAGTGCGATCTGTGCTGCCATCAGTAACTACTATGATTTCGCTTGAATAGCTTTGCTTTTTTAAAAATTCTATAGACGCAGCAAGGGTCTTCGATAACCTGTTTTCTTCATTAAGAGCTGGAATAATTACGGACACTACGGGTGATGACATCTTTATAGCTACTCTATGTATTTTGGGGAGAAGGGCTATTCTCTTAGTTATCCACTGAAACGACTAATCGCTGATATTTGTTATCTGTTATAATTTATCTAGTAGAATAGCGCAAGTTTTCCAGGGTCATACTACTGATAGACAGGACAAGCATTAATTTTAGCCCTTGCCTTGCCATCAATACATTGTTGGCTAAGTTATCGAAACTGCGCCTGTTCACAGAAAATCCATTATCGCTCCAGTTAGATTGCCTGATTATTGGTTTGCTGTCTTGTTGTGTTAGAGCACTAACCATAGGCTGGCATGGGCTGAACGATGTAGAAGCACAAACTATTGGTATTGCTCAAATTCCTGATTGGCTGCAAATGATTAAGGTCTGCCAGCTAGATGGCAATCCGCCTGTTTTTCATTTCATACTTCGCATCTGGTGCGCACTTTTTGGTTGGTCAGACGTTTCAGTTAAACTTCTCAGCTTGCTTATATCCAGCTCTTTTCCTGTGCTCTGCTATTTAATTGTGGCAAAGCACTTAGGTAGACCGGTTGCATGGCAAGTATCTTTGCTGACTGTGTTTTGCCCGACTTTACTTACATGCTCTAACCTGGTTCGGCCACATGGGTTGGTAACAATTTTGACTCTTTTAGCCACCGAGCAATTATTTAATTTACTGGCAAGACCAAAATTATTGTGGCCGCGTTTAAAGTACGGCTTGCTCATGGCTGTCTTAATGTACTCACATATGTTTGCTATTGTAATTCCAGCAGGACATGTGTTTTATATGTCTTTGGGACTGCTGCGCAATTATTTAAACAAAAATCAAATATTAGCTTGGCTTGCCGCCTCTGCTTTAAGCCTTGTTCTTTTTTTGCCTTGGATCTGCTCAATTGCTCTCGTTGTCAATCAATCTTCAAAATTATGGCACGAACAGCACAATATGCTTTCAGCCATTATTTGCATAGCCTATGAAAGCATGAACAGGCCTACCGTAATGCAACCAGTAAGTTCAATTACCTTTGCGTTTAGCATGATTGCTTATGTATTAGCTTTTTCCTTCCTTTCTTGACCATACCAGAAATATTTAGAAAAGAAATAACAAAGCCGGGATATCAATGGCTACGTCAATTCTACTGGGTGGGCGTAGGGGGCTTGCTATGCCTATGTTATATTTTCAGCTACCTTGTACACTCATTTCGCAACCGTTATATCATTCACCTTATAATTTTTGCTCTGCTATTTTTTACTGTCGTTTTAAACAAGTTAACTTCTCGCTTTCCCAAATGGTTAGGATGGCTGCTCCCTGTTATTATTTGCTTGTTTTTTTGGATACCACAGTTGTGTATAATAAACTCATTATCCAATTCATGTGCATATAAAGCCATACAGCCAATACTTGCTGGTTATGCCAAACCGAAAGATTTGGTTGTTTGCGCCTGGGAAGTATACTTACCTGAATTTGCCAGAGAATTACCGGCAGACTTTCGTCTCATTTCTTTTCCTGACACAGAAAGACTTGCATACATAGATTTCAATGGACTTGATAAAAGAATTAGAGATGAACAATATTATCGAAACATTGAAAAGATAATGCTTGCTACTCTAACCGCCGGTGGTACCATATGGTTTGTAGATCGCCTGCCTCCATTGGTGCCGCACCTGCGTTCTTATGTACAAATTCACCCGGATGATGATTTCACTTACGCTGAATTTGTGGCTATGAACCGTTTGAACATTTGGCTACTGGACAATGCAGAACCAGTTGGTGACGCCCAAATATATCCTTGCTATTACACAATGATGGCTGAAACTCGTTTCAGGGCAAAAGCTCAATAAAATAATCTTGTTGCTATCAACTGCCGCCGGAACCCGGTCCCTGCTTTTTCTGCTGATTGATCATTTCGGTAAGTGAATCAATAATTACTTGATCTTGCCTGTGTTGCCAGTCAAGAGCAGTCAGTACATCCGCTCGAGACATAATACCTTTGGACAAAACTAATTCTCCAAGCGGCATACCTGATTTCTCTTGCTGAAGGATAAGGTCCTCTAGTTGAGTCAGGGTTAATTTGCCCTGTTTAAGGAGAATCTCGCCCAGTTTTTCCGGCCTGGTGAGAATGTCCCATTTATCTTCATCGCTCAGATGAGCATGTTTTGCTTCGGCATTCATAAGAAAATCATTGCCTGGAACTACCTTTTGAGCAATTGTAGCTGAAAATACCTTAGCCCGCAAATGAAGAGTACTGCCGTCATGACAGTAAATATGAGATTGCCTGGCAGTTGTAAACAAACCAGCAGGTAACATAGCCAGCTAATCACAGGCAAAAAATAAAAAATAGACCGCCATATGATTATATCAAGCGATTGTTGCCCTGGTTCTTTGTTTGGTAAAGTCAATAATGCCGGTATGACAAGCAATATGACATCATGTGAATAAGTATGAGGGCTGAACAGTAAAGAGGCTAAAATCAGCACAGACATTAACCATATAAAAACCGGCTCTTTATCTTTCACAACCGGCTTTCGCGCAGCTATAAACATCAAAAACAAAAAGGCAAGCATCCACAAGACTAAACAACTGTAATAGGCAATTGGCTTGGATAGAAACAATTCCAGATATGGCCTTATATTGTACATAGCCTGTGTATGCACGGATTGCAGTGACGACTCGTTTTGATTAAGCATAATCGGATAAGCAATCATTGCCTTCCAGCTAAAGACAAAGCCGCACAGAATAAAAAACAATATTCCCCAACCAGCAGCATAGAAAAGCAAACGAAACCGCTTCAAGCAACAAGCCGGGATAAGCAAAAACATTGCGTATTGGGGCTTAATAATGGTTAAAAACAAAGCCAGGCTCGCCGGAATATCTCGGTTTTTTAGCATAGAAATAAGATAAAAACAGATAAGTCCTACATATAGCCATGAGATTTGCCCTAACAGCCAGGTAATGGCACAGGGCAATGAAGCCAGAGCACCTAACAACACCCATTTGGCCATTTTGTTGTCGGTCCAATGAAAATAACGTATAACCATAAAACACCCCGCCAATCCTATGCATAAATTGACAGCATCAAAAAGTAAATGGGCATAGTTAATGGGCAGCAAAGAATAGGGCACCATCATTAGAAATACAATGGGTAGATAGGGCGTATAAAAGTCT
Source organism: Candidatus Melainabacteria bacterium (assembly GCA_963847765.1). Classification (GTDB taxonomy): domain Bacteria; phylum Cyanobacteriota; class Vampirovibrionia; order Obscuribacterales; family Obscuribacteraceae; genus CAWKBA01. The sequence continues at coordinate 114,663 of CAWKBA010000008.1, forward strand.
TCGACTGGTAATATGCCGTGGGTAATGTTAGTCAAAAAATGTTTCTGTGCTTCCCATAAATAAAACAGATTTCTTTCCGGCGATATAGTCATTTTGCCGGCCAGATAAAAATGGACAAAGTCAGACAAATAGACCCGGCCCCCCAGTAATAAAGGGATAGATTTTTATGCAGTCCTAAGTAGACAAAATAAAGCACCTCACAAACAACCCACATGATCATCAGGCTTAAATAGCCAAATTTAAGCAAATTGCGGGCTTTAGTATGCATATAAATATGACTAAGCAAATTTTGTTGTTCGGCGAGCTTTTAATTCGCGCCAGTAGACAAGCAAGCAGCTGGCATTAAATATTGACGAATAAGTTCCGGAAGCTATACCGATAAGCATGGCCAGAACAAAATCTCTGGTAGTGGCGCCACCAAGACAAAACAAAGACAATAAAGTAATCAACACAGTCAAAGAAGTATAAATAGATCTGGCCAGCGTTTGATTAACGCTCTCATTAGCCACATCAGCAAAGCTCAGTCTATATTCTTTGCCGGTAACAGGAGCAATTTTTTTGCTGCCCACATACTTTGTGTTTTCCCGAATGCGATCAAAGACCACAATCGTGTCATGCACGGAAAAACCAATCACAGTCAATATGGCGCTGATAAAAAGACTGTCTACTTCAGTGCCGTTAGTCAATCCCAGCAAAGCAAAAATGCCACATAAGGCTAATGCATCATGAAACAAGGCAATAATGGCACAAATGGCATAGTCGAGCTTAAAGCGATAGGAAATATAGATAATCATCATCGCAAAAGTAATCAACAAAGAAACGATCCCGCTCATAAGCAACTCCGGGCCTATGGTGGCACTGACTTTGTCAACGGAAAGCATTTTAAATGAGCCTAGTTTGGCTTTTAATTGCCGGTCGAGATTGAGCTTGTTGGCTTCATTTTCTATGGCCTTAGTGCGCATAATCACAACCGGCTTTTGAGCAATTTCCGCAGCTTGCACTTGGGATCCGGCAAAGCCGCATTGATTGAGAACCTGCCGCACCGACTCCAGATCAACTTTATTTTCAAATTGATATTGCAAAATAGAACCACCGGTAAAATCAATACCGGGGCGCAAGGGAGCATGATATTTAAAACAACAAACAATAATGCCAACCAGTCCAGGAATAAGAATGGCCAGAGATATACCAAACCACAACCAACGCCATTTAACCAGATCGATTCTCAAGAAAGGTTTTTTCATAGTGTTTTTGTCCGCTGACCAAAAAGCCCGTCGTATTTGGGCACCAGATGCAACAAAGTGCGAGTCGCCGTAATAGCAGTAAACATAGAAACAATTACACCAATAGCCAGCGTAACGGCAAATCCTTTCACTATGGCTGTACCGAATAATATCAGGACGCCGCAAGCAATTAGACTATTAATATTACTATCAAATATGGAAGAGAACGCCCGGTTAAAGCCATTTTCGATAGCAGTATAAAGTGATTTGCCTGATTTCAATTCTTCTTTTGTGCGTTCAAAAATTAAGATATTAGCATCCACTGCCATACCCACTGAAAGAATAAAACCGGCAATACCCGCCAGAGTTAAAGTCACCGGAATAGTTTTAAATAAAGCCAGCGTCGTCAAAGTGTATAGAATAAGCGCACAATCAGCCACCAGTCCCGGTAGCCCATATACCAGAACCATAAACAACATAACCATACTAATGCCGACGGCCCCGGCAATAAGACTTTTCTTAATTGAATCCTGCCCCAAAGTAGCACCAACTGAGCGTTCTTCAATAATTTTTATCGGCACCGGTAAGGCACCGGCATTAAGTTTTAAAGCCAGATCAACAGCATGGTCTTTGTCAAAATTGCCCGTGATTTCACCGCTGCCGGCTAAAATTGGTTCCTTCACGGTTACGCCTCTGTATTTTTCCGCAGGCATCGGCATTCCATCCGGTCCACGATCGGTTGGCTGTCCATCAAGAAAGATGCCAATTTGCCTGCCGACCAAGCGTGTTGTCAAATCAGCAAATTTCTTTGCCCCTTGCGGCTTAAATTCAAAAGTTACCCGCCAGACACCACCCGCTACTGAGGGCACAGCTTGAGCATGCTTAAACTCGGCTCCGGTTAAACCAACATTTTTCCAGTATGGCCTGTTCATGGCATCATAAGCAAGCTCTTTAAATTCCAATAACGCCGTGGTGCCAATTCTATCTTTGGCTTGCTGGGGATCTTTAATGCCCGGCAATTCAACAATCAAACGGTCTTTGCCTGCCTGCTGCACTAGAGTTTCAGAGACTCCTAAACTGTTAATGCGGTTGTCTATGACTGTCTGCACAGCTTGCATTACATCGTGCGTTATCTCTGGCACTAAAGGTGGTGCAGGCAGCGCCTGCAGCAACAACTGGCTACCACCCCTTAAATCCAGTCCTAGTTTTAAATCAGTAAATACAGCCCATCTGTGATTGCGCCACAACACCTGAATACTGTTTGCCGATTGCACCCTATCAAGCATTTGCTTGTAAATCTCTTCTTGCTCGGAGCGATCCATTTTGGACCAATTGGGCCGGTTCTGCGCCTTTTTCCACACTTCTCGTTTCAAAGTAACAATAGGCAGATTAGAAAGCCGCCTCCATTCAGCCAGATCTTTTTGTTTATCTATCTGAACAAGGGTGCCTGTAGACCAGAAAAATACCAACACCACAAGCACAGCTTTCCAATCGCTGAATAAATTTCTCCAGTCGAAGCCTTTTTTGCTTGTTTTTTTAGTAAATTGCTTGAAAACCAAGATGTATCCGCCCGAATAAAACATTCTAACGGAATAGCATCCGATTGTCAGCTAGGCGATTGTGCTTGGGCGGAAATAATCTAACTGGCTATCCTGGACATAGCAGCCAGTGCTGCTCTGAATCATTTCGTCACGATTTTGCCCGTCCTTAAGAAAGGATGCCACCCCGACAGAAACAGTAACATTTATGGTCTGGTAGTTAATTTTAACAGGCCGGTTGCTTACGCGTTTGCTCAATCGTTCAGCAACCACAAGAGCGCCGGCATTATTCGTTTCCGGCAAAATGATGGCAAATTGTTCAGCCTGATAATGAGCAGCAGTATCCACCTCGCGCAGTGATTCTTTCAAAAGTGCAGCTACGTGCTTGAGTACTATTTCGGAGCCTAAAGGGCCATATCTATTTTTAATTTCATCAAATTGATCAAGACTGATCATGCATAAACTGAGCGGTCTTTTATACCGATGGGCTCTGGCCACTTCTTCCTGCAATTCCCTCATAAAAGCGTGGGCATTATAAATGCCGGTCAGCTGATCAAAAAAGGCCAGTTTTTCCATCACTGCCAGTCGGTCTGTTCGTTCACCGGACTGACTTGTTAACAAATCCGCTTGAGGCAGAGCCTGCACTTTAGAAAGGCTCTGCTGAGCAATAAGTGACTGTCCGCCTGTTTCTAGCAGTTGCGGGCTTGTAAATATACGGCAAAAGATACAATTGCTGCCACTACAGAGATGATCTTTTTCTTCATACATAGAACTATGTCCCATCAAAGCCAGTGCCGTTAGATTTATACCCGACTTGATCATTATATAATCGCTGCGGTGCTTTACTGATTTCATTGCCGTCAACAAATAAAGCCTGGAGTTTAAGCCCACCGTGCAGGAGTAGATAATAAGGATCTTCAGATGCAAAGTCATCCTTGCCTTGTGGTAAAGCAAACACTGCTATGTCTGCCAGCTTTCCTGGCGTGAGAGTGCCAAGCTCATGTTCTCGCTGTAAGCATGCGGCTGCCTTTACGGTTAGATATTCAATAATTTGCCGGGGATCAATTTTTAAAGTCGATTTATGCAAATTAACAGCAAATCGTGCTTCAGCCAGCAAATCAAGATCATCATTTGAAGCCCGGCTGTCAGTTCCCAGCCCAACCCTTAGACCACTATTTAGCATTTTGCCAAGTGGAGCGCGCCCACAGCCAAGTTTGGCATTACTGCGCGGGCAATGAGCAATAGCCACGTTTTTAGCGCTGAGCAATGCCATGTCTTGCGCGCTGATATGCACAGCGTGTCCAGCCAGCAAATTATTTGCCAGTAATCCATATTCATATAAATGCTCCACGGGTGTTGAGTTGCCTTTTTTCCAGACAATTTTTTCCTGGTATGTCCTGGCAAAATCAGGATCTTGCCTGGCAAAGGCATTGATTAAAAACTGTGTCAGCTCCATATCGCCGGCACCAAACCACCGGCATTCTGCCTCTGACTCCGCCAGGTGCGTCAAGATAATTTGATTGTTTGCCTGCGCCCACTGTTGCGCCAGGCGCCACAATGACGGGCACACCGTATATGGTGCATGAGGCGCAACTGTAACGGCAAGGCGCCCTTGTCTTGTAGCCTCGACTACGTCTTGATCAGTATGCAAATCTTCATGACGTTTTTGCCAGCGCTGCCATTGCACATCGCTAAGTGATTGATCAACACCAAATATTTCCAGGCCAATCAACCCTCTTAATCCTGCCCGGGCAATCGCCATTGCAGAAGCACCGTTATATGAATTATCAACAACAAATGTTGTGCCGGCAGCAATAACTTCTCTAATTCCCTGTTGCGCCGAATGAAGACGATCTTTATCAGGCCACTGGGCAGTTGCCTCAATAAGTCTGGGCAACCAGGCAAACAGTCCCTCTTGCACAGGCAATGACTGCAAGCCTGTGTACTCAAGGTGTGTGTGCAAATTAATAAACCCAGGCACAATAATTGCCCGCCCGAAGTCATGCCGGACCACGTTGGCGTCGGTAGGGGTGGGGTGAAACTCCAACCGTTCCTCCGCCCGTTTCCACCCACATTCCTCTTTTTTGCCGACTTTTTCAATGCGATTGCCGGCAATGACTATGCTGCCATTCTCTATTGGCGGGCCGGTGCCAGGCAGTATCCAGGCAGCTTCAAGGATTTTAACTTCCATAAACAGACTTTAATATTTGTCAAGAATTGCAATAATATAGATTCTCTGTAGAGGCTGATTGTATCAGCCCGCTTATGCTGTTATAGCTTGAGTTAAAAACACGAACCACTTGAAAATAAATTTACAAGAATTGCGTGACTCACCAGGGCAAAGGCTTCATTTCCCTTGCCATGAATCAATAGAGTCCCAGAATCTAATCACTCCGGTAACAGGAGACATTTTTCTTTCCGCCCATGCTACTGCCGTCAAGCTGAAAGTCAATATTCAGACCACTGCCAGGCTTTCCTGCCACCGTTGTCTCAATCCTTTTCTGCAGCCTATCGAACTTGATTTAGAAGAAGAATTTGTATATGAAGATTATCTAAATGTAGGAGCATTCAAGAGCAAAGAAAGAGAATTACAAAAAGAGGATTTTTTTGAGACTGTGCCCTACGACGGCACTATTGATATTTCTGATTTTGTCTACCAAGCTATTGTTCTGGCAATTCCCAATTATTGTACCTGCGGACCCAATTGTGCCGGTCCTACCATTTACAAGAGGTCCAGCAGTACCGGGAAGCAAGGAGAGGCTGTTGATGATTCTGAGAAAGAAGCCTGGGTAGACCCGCGCTGGCATAACCTAAAGAGAATCTTTTCAAATGATACCAATATCAAGAAAGTACGAGATAATAAGTAGGGGCGGGTTGTACCCGCCCGTTTCAATGTTAAGGAGAGATAGAAGTCATGGCTGTTCCTAAGAAAAAGACATCCCACCAGAAGCAACAGCAAAGAAGAGCACACTGGAAAGCATCCGCCATCTGCCTTGTCAAATGCGCTAATTGCGGCTCACCGGTGAGATCGCATCAGGTTTGCATTACCTGTGGTTTTTACCGCGGCCGTCCTGCCCGTTTGCGGGATTATCTAGTCAGCACCGAACCTAGCTAGCGGAGGGACGAAGTGTCCGCAGCTAACGGTAAAACAATACGAGAAAGCAGTGAGGCGAAGGAGCGGCGAGGAGCTCTCCGCAGCCGAACAGCTGCAAGCGGAGCGAGCTAAGGATGACGCGAGCGGAGCGTTTACAAACTAGAATCGCCGTCGATGCCATGGGAGGAGACTTTGCGCCCAGAGAAATCGTTTATGGGGCGGTTTTAGCAGCGCGCGATCTGGGCATTTCCGTACAGCTTGTCGGTCCGCCGGAAATTGTTGAGAAAGAGTTGCAGCGTCATAAAATTGATGGATTGTCCATAGCCATTATACCGGCTTCAGAAGTCGTTTCTATGGATGAAAAACCAAGTCGAGCCATAGTCAAAAAGAAAGATTCTTCGATAATTGTCACCACGCGCCAGGTTTCAAGCGGGGCTGCCGACGGCATGGTAGCTGCCGGCTCAACTGGAGCCGCTGCCGTTGCCGCTCAAATAGAGTTGGGGCGGATTGCCAATGTTTCCCGATCAGCCATAGCTTGTTCAATGCCCACTGCCACAGACAGCCCGGCACTGCTTATAGATGTTGGCGCCAACGCTGAATGCGATCCCCGCCAATTGCTGCAATTTGGACAGATGGGATCTCTGGTCTATACAGCCCTTTACCATACGCAGCGCCCACGAGTGGGCATTTTAAATTTAGGCTCTGAAGAGACCAAGGGCACTGATCTTGTTCGAGAAACTTATAAGCTCATGCAAAATCAATCTGATTTAAATTTTATTGGTTTTGTGGAAGGGCGTGATTTTCCTATGGGCAAAGTGGATGTGGTGGTCACCGATGGCTTTGTCGGCAATGTCGCTCTTAAAACAGCTGAAGGTATTGCCAAAATGATCAAACTCATGCTTAAGCAAGAACTTCTTGCTTCCTGGCACGGAAAGATCGGCGCCGCCATCGCCAAAGGATCTTTTGATCGTGTCGAAAAGCGCACCAACTATGCTCAATATGGTGGAGCTTTATTGTCGGCGTCAAAGGTGTGTGTGTAATAGCTCACGGTGGTTCCACCCATACAGCCATTAAAAATGCTATTCGTGTGGCTGCTGAAATGGTTAATGAAAAAATAGTAGAAAAAATTGAAAAAACTTTCAGCCTGGCTACAGCAGGGAGCGGCGTGTCGTGAAATTACCGGTGGGATCCAAGTTGCTTGGTGTGGGCGCAGCAGTTCCTAACACTATAGTTACCAATGCCGATCTGGAGAAACTGGTAGACACATCCGATGAATGGATAACCACCCGCACCGGCATTAAGCAAAGAAGAATCGTTACCGATGAAACAGCCTCAGGGTTGGCCATAGAATCAGCCAAAGACGCCATTGCCTATGCGGGCATTGATCCGGAAATTATCGATCTAATTATTGTCGCCACCTCCACACCTGACTTTCTTTATCCATCTACTGCCTGCCTTGTGCAAGCTGCTATTGGTGCTTCACGTGCTGCTGCCTTTGATCTGGAAGCTGCCTGCACAGGCATTATTTATGCCTTAGCTGTTGCCCAGCAATTCATTGGTTCAGGCACATTTAAGACTGTTCTGGTGATAGGCGTTGATATTCACTCTCGTTTTTTAAATTGGCAAGATCGCAACACTTGCATTTTATTTGGTGATGGAGCCGGGGCTTTCATTATGCAAGCTACCGAACCGGCCAACAATGAAATTTTAGGCATGTATTTGCGTGCTGACGGCAGCGGCGCTCATCTTCTCACCATACCTAATGTGGGTACCGGCTTTCCTCATGAGGGCAAAGATTTGCACCAGGGCAAGACCGGATGTGTACAAATGAACGGCCGTCCTATTTACGAATTTGCCGTCAAAGCCGTGCCGGAAGCAGTCATTACTACGGCTGCCCAGGCCGGCATAACCGTTGAGGATATTGATTATCTTGTTCCCCATCAAGCTAACAGCCGCATTATCAATGCTGCTGCCGAAAGACTGGGCATGGACAAAAAGAAAATTATCAGCAATGTTGATGAAATGGGAAACACTTCTGCTGCTTCCATCCCCTTAGCCCTGTGGCAAGCCTTGAAAAAAAAGGAAATGAAGTTGCCGGCAATCTGCGCCTTGGTTGGTTTTGGGGCAGGCTTGACCTGGGCAGCAGCCATTGTACGCTGGACCGCAAAAGATAAACGGCTGGGGTAAAAATGAAAATTGCCTGCATGTTTCCTGGTCAAGGCTCGCAATCAGTAGGCATGGGATTGGATCTATACACCCAATTCCCAAATGCAAAAAAAATATTCGAGCAAATAGATCAAATTGCCGGCCGTTCTTTAAGCAATCTTTGCTTTAATGGCCCGGCTGAAGAATTAAAACGCACTATCAATACTCAATCAGCTATTCTGGCTGCGTCCCTTGCTGCCTGGGAATGTTATTGCCAGGCAGGCGGACCGCAACCGGCACTTGTAGCCGGCCACAGCCTGGGAGAATTTTCGGCACTATATGCGGCTAAAGTACTGCCGCTTGATTCGGTAATTCGCCTGGTGGAAAAACGTGGGCAACTTATGGAAGCCTGCCCGCCTGGTGCTATGTCCGCCATATTGGGCATAAAGTTTGAACGATTGAAAGAGCTTTGCAGCGCCACCGCCGCCGTAGTCGCTAATTTCAACACTGAAGAGCAATTGGTAATTTCCGGTGATCCGCAATCGGTAACAGAAGTTGGAGCCCAAGCAAAAGTAGAAGGCGCCAAAGTTATTCCCTTGCCTGTTGGCGGCGCTTTTCATTCACCGTTAATGGCGTCAGCAGCCCAAGAGTTTGGATCTGCTTTAAGTCAATACCATTTTGCTGATGCTGGTTTTCCAGTTGTGCAAAACGTAGTTGCTCTGCCTCAAACTAATGGCACAATCATCAAAAATACTCTAGAACAACAAATGACTAACTCAGTCCTCTGGTACACCACTATCAAGTTCATGCTCGATCAAGGTGTGACCCACTTTATTGAAATCGGACCAGGCAAAGTATTGTCCGGTATGGTGAAGCGCATTGCTAAAACAGCAACTATATATAATGTCGAGGACAGCGCTTCTTTAAATGCCACCATTGCTGCAATTCGTTGTCAATATTAGACTTTTAGAGCCATGGCAGATTTATGGGCTTGAATCTCAAACTGATCATCTATAGAAGCAAGTTTTATTTCGCCATAACGCCTGGCTAAAGCCTGGATAATTAACTGATCGGCAAATTGTGGATTTTTTGGTAGTAGCGATCCATGTAAATAAGTGCCATAAATATTTTTGTCATGAGCACCTTCAAATCCGTCTTCACCATTATTGCCATTACCTTTCAATACCTTGCCCAGGGGAGCCAGATCATTACCTAGAAAAGTTTTGCCGCTGTGATTTTCAAAACCAACTAATGTGCTCTTGCTCGACAATTCAATAACCACATTGCCGATCATGCGCCTGTTGCCGGCAAGAGTATAGGCATCAATTAAAGAAATGCCTTTCAATTCCGGGCCTTCATGCGGCTTATAGTAATGTCCAAGTAATTGATAGCCTCCGCACACAGCTAAAATGACTGCACCACTATCAGTGGCACGCCGCAGTCCCTGTGCTTGCTTTTGCAAATCTTCAGCAATGGCAATTTGTTGTTTGTCCTGCCCACCACCAATAAAATAAATATCCGCCCAATCAGAATCAATAGCTTCGCTAACACCTGGTGTTTTTATTTCCACAGGCATTCCTCTCCAGGCAGCCCGCTGGCTCAAAGTAATAATATTGCCACGGTCGCCATAAATATTGAGCAAGCGTGCATAGAGATGACAGATGCGCAATGTCAATTGTTTTTCGTCCATTACATAACACTATCATTATCAACATTATCAGCCGCATGAAAACTACAGCTGTCATGTACATACCAACTGACAATCTTGTCAGCCTGTCGGCATTGTTAAATACGTTAAACTTATTTAAGTGCCCATTTTTTGCCTATTCTGGCGGGTTTTGCAAGCCTAAATACAATCTGCAAATTTTTCTTGGTTTCAATATTAAAAAGTTTGGCAATATAAGCTATGATGGCGATCGTCTGAATCAGGTTTGCTATTTGGCTTAGGACTTTTAATAGGAGAATTTACTATATGAAAAGGGGTTTGCTACCTTACTTACTGCAGCTGTTGCCGTAGGTGCGAGCACCTTGATAAACACCTCTGCGGCTTCCGCCCAGGGTGCTAGCAATGTCAGTGATTTAACTGATGTTGTGGGGAATGAGTGGGCTTATAACGCACTCAAGGAGCTTGTCAACAATCCATGTCACATTCTGGTTGGTTATCCAGACAGAACATACAGAGGTCAGAAATCAGCTACTCGTTTTGAATTAGCTGCTGCACTCTATAAGTACGAACAATGTATCGCTGAGCGCCTCGCTCTCAAAGCAGACAAAGCAGACCTTGAAAAGTTTGCAGCCCTGCTGGAAGAGTTTCGTGGCGAACTCAATCAACTCAAGGCACGCGTAGATGATCTGGAAAGACGTATGAAACTTGTTGAAGACAAAAATGTCGAACAAGATATGCGCCTTGCTTATGCTGAGCGTCAAAAGGGCTTCCTTTATGAGCGCTTGGTCAAAGGCACTTTCATCGACGGTCGTGATCTGACAACCGGTGTATACCGGGGTCTGCGTGGAATTTATTCAGCCTTGTTTTAAGGCCGGATATTTTAACTAACCACCAAACCAGTCCAGTCAATACTGCCATAAAAAGGCAGACCTGATTATAGAAACAAGGGCTCCCGCCAACAGGTGGAAGCTCTTGTTTCGTATTTGGGCACAGAACACGGGCGGAGCTGGCGCCCCGCCCCTACAATATAATTACATGCTATGACTCAATCCAATGAATTGAAACTTGCTCTTGATCTTTGCCGGAAAGCTGGTGAGATTGCCATGAAATATTGGCCATCAGGAGATCGTCAATTAAAAATAGATCGCAAATCCGACGGTAGCGAAGTTACTCAGGCAGATCGCGAATGTGAGCGTATGCTGCGGGAAGAAATTTCCAAAAGCTATCCTGATGACGGTTTTCTTGGCGAAGAAGAAGGGGAAAGTAAATCTAAGTCTGGGCTTCGACGCTGGATTATTGATCCTATCGATGGCACTTTCAATTTTTCAAAAGGCTTGCCAATATTTGCTACTTTGCTGGCTCTTGAAAATGACGGCGAAATTGTTATGGGCGTAGTGAATGCTCCAGCCGCCCAAGAGATGCTCTGGGCAGAAAAAGGCAGTGGCGCTTTTAAAAATGGCAAGCAGATAAGGGCTTCAACATGCAATCAGCTCTCAAAAGCCTTTTTCACTCATGGCGGATTGAATAGGGTTTTTCAGAAAGGTTATTGGCCTGGTTTTACTAATCTGGTTAATAAAACCTACCGGCAAAAAGGTCCTGGCGACTATTTAAGCTTTGCTCTGGTCTTTGAAGGCAAAGCAGATATTGTCATGGAAGTAGGTGTTAAACCATGGGATCTGGCGCCCATGAAAATCCTGGCCGAAGAAAGCGGTTGCAAATACAGTGATTTTGCTGATGGAGATTCTATTTATACAGGCAGCTGTTTGATCACTAACCCTTATCTTTATGAGCAAGCCCTGGATTGTTTTGAACCAAAGACGGCGGCATTGCCTTGATCTTTAATCCATTGCTTAAATCCTGAGCCTGGCGGCAGGATATGGGTTAAAATTAGAATTTATAAATGTTGACGAAGGCAAGTGGCTGTGAGTGATGAGGAGTCAATAAATAAATTCGAGTCCAATGGCAGAATACAAACCCCTGTCAATAAGACACCGTGGTTTAGATCCATGCGCGCCCGGCTGTGCCTCATCATGTCCATTTCCAGCCTGGTACCGATTATTGCCTTTCATTTGCTGGCTATTCAATTACATTGGTTGCCTAATAGCCACACTATTGTATGGCAGGCTGTTCTTATACCTGTAATCGTTGCCATCAACTGGATTTTGTCCGGCTTCATTGTTCAACCATTGAAAGAATTGCTTCAATCCACAACTAAGCTGGCCGACATGGATCTACGCAAACGATTGGACATTATTGCCAGTGAGCCAATAGAAACACTTGAACTGCGTCAGTCTTTCAATCGCCTCATTAATCGTTTGGAAGAATCACTGAATATTCAATGCCAGTTTGTTGCTGATGCCAGCCATGAATTAAGAACTCCATTGACATCAATTCAAGGCTACACCAAATTGCTTTTAAGACGCGGTGGCACTATTGACACTAATCTGCTTGGTGAAGCGCTACAAACTATATCCGATGAGTCAGGGCGGTTAATTCGCCTTGTCAGCGACCTGTTGCAATTGGCTCGCGCCGACGCCGGACAGGCAATTATTGATCAGCAAGAATTGATTGACCTACGCGAAGTAGTGGCCAGTGTCGAAGATACAGTAACAGTAATTGCTCCTGAGCAACTGGAGATTCATTTCATCAGTCCATCATTACCTGTACTTGTCTTCGCCGATGGCGACAAGCTCAAACAAGTGTTGCTCAATCTGACCAATAATGCCATTAAAGCAACACGCGCCGGCGGCAAGGTAACAGTAGTCTTGCGCGCAGTTGAGAATGAGGCGGTGCTAAAAGTAATTGATACCGGAATTGGTATCGCGCCGGCGGATCAGCAACGCATTTTCGATCGCTTTTATCGCGTGGAAAGATCACGCACACGTGTTCGCACTCGTCATTACGGTGGAGGCACTGGACTTGGTCTGGCTATTGCCATGACCATTATTAAAGCTCACGGCGGCACAATTGAATTAGAAAGCGAATTGAACAAAGGTTCTACTTTCACTGTACGCTTGCCCCTGGCCATGCAGGATTGGCCATACAGCATTGATCTGCCGCCTGATAAGCCTTTGCTAAAAGTAAGCCCCAACGAATAAATTCGTTATTTCTCTTTGCCTTTTTCTTTGGCTGCAGGAGCAGATTCTTTGCCTTTAGCCTCACCAGCAGCAGGAGCAGCGCCTGTAGGGGCGGGGCTTGCTCCGCCCGCTTCTGCTTCCCCTTCGGCACCCTCTTCAGCAACTGCTTCGGCAGCCACTGGTTCTTCTTCAATGACTTCACGAATTTCTATTGCTTTAGCCACTACATCATCATGGGCGTTGAGAATTTTTATTTTGTCCGAGACAGCTAACTCGCCAAAGTGGATAGCATCATCAATTTCTTTAAGCTTGGATAAATCTACTTCTATAAAATCAGGTATGTCATTAGGTAAGCATTCAATCTCAGCTTCCTCATGAGCATGGGTAATTTGCCCACCTTTAATCGTGACCGCCTCAGCCACGCCAACAAATTTAAGTGGCACGATAACTGTAATTTCTTGATCCAGCCTGATCTTGTAAAACTCTACATTCAATACCTTACTGGTAGTTGGCTGGCGTTGCACCTGTCTAATCAGTACACTGGTTGGTTTACCATTAGCAAGGTCTAGATCAATAACATGCGAAAAAGCAGCAGCCGGCAAGCGTGAAAATTCCCTTTCATCAACCTGCACACTTTTCGATGTTTCCCCAGCGCCATAGATAGTAGCCGGGATTTGGGCTTCACGCCGCAATTGATTGGGCGTTTTGCCGCCTTCTCTTTCTTTAATACTCAGTTTAATCTTTTCCATATCATTTCCATATTTCGGTAAGACAGCTGGGGCGCAAGGATTCGAACCTCGGAATGGCTGGACCAAAACCAGCTGCCTTACCACTTGGCGACGCCCCAATTGCGCGAGCGAATAAGCATTCTATTGAAAAGAACACATTCTTGTCAATCTTACTCGATTTGAATTTACAAGAGTTAGATTCAAGTTCAATTCATGACTTTCATTACAAACAAAAAAGGCCAAAAAGTTCTTAAGGTGCCTAAAGGGGGGTGGTTAGACAGACACCAGCAGTAGCGACCACTTATCTTACGGCCAGACACTGGTCAATGTGTCCAGCCACAACCGACAATCTATAGTAATCTTCCATGCACCACTGGTGGTGCATGGTTCCTGCGTGCGAACCTAGGCAGATCGACTCATAGCCTTTATCTAAAAGTGGCGATTGTCCCGCGGGATGTTGGTATCCCGACTAATAGCGCCGGGGGTTTTATGATAGCGGGGGTTATCACTGGACAGCAAGGCTTGGGCTGGTCGATCTGAATCTATCATTCTCGACGTTAGACGCAGATCGGAATCGGGTTGTTGGGTTGACTGGACGAGACGAGACGGGGGTGTGACGGATACCGATTTGCCCGCGAACTGTCCCGGAAAGGAGTCGATCGACTCGCCGGGGGGAATGAAATGGCGGGTACACCGGTTAGAGAATGAGTGGGGTTTTACTCACATTGTTGGAGCGCTAAGCCGGCACACGCAAACGCATGTCCGATTTATGAGCCTGGTCGTAGTACGTGGTGCGACAGGCAGTGCCGGGCACCACTGTTGACTGATGGCATGCATGGATGCGGCAGTCAAAACCGCCCACGCACATAGTGTTGTTAAGGAGCGTGACCGTGGAGCGAAGCCCACTGACCTGACCTCCAAACACGTCGGCGGATCCACCGACCATTGAAAGACGCGCGTTTTCACTACCCGCGAAACATACGTCAGCCTCTTCGCTGATGACATGGCGGATCCGGTCGTCCTCGAAAAAGACCAGCACCTTCGGGCTATAATAGCGGGTCCCTTTCTTGGGCTTCACCACCTGGATCTCTAGAAGAGTGCAGTCGCCACCGACATAGAATGCTATGACCCTTTCCTTAGACTCCTTAGACTGGGAAGGGGTGATCTTAACGATCAGATGCCCGACCCCACGGATGACGCTCGTCTGCTCGCGTGTAGCGTCGACACCAATGATTGCTTTGCCATCCGTGCTCGCCGTCAATGGAGTCTTGAGCGATGCATGATTCAAACGCCCCAGCAAACCGTCGGCGGTTGTCTCGTTCGTACAAGCCACCATTACCGAGCCTCCATTCTCACATGGCTGATTCGCAACCTTGTCGGCTGCCAATGCCTCAGCCACTGCAGCTAAAACTTCGGGGTTAAAGATAGGCTTCGGCCTTGTAGAAGATGGCGGGATGCGGACGACAAACCGCTGGTTGATTTCATGGTCGCTAACCGTGTCATTCGACGGTTCGCGACCCAGATCTTGCTTGCGAGCATTCAGCGTTGCAGTGACGCCGAGGTTCAGTCCGAAGAAGCCGAGGATGGCAACGATAATGGTGCTGATGGACGACATCATGGGTAGTGCTCCTTGTTGGGTTGAGCGGTGGACGAACGAATCTCAAACTCGACCAAGCAACCTGCGTAGCGCACATGCGCTTGCAAAAGGTTGCATAAAGAACGCTCAGTGGCGGTTCTTTATTAGGTCAAGTGTTCAATTCGGATACGGGGAACATAAGGACTAATACTCAACAATTAGGCGCAGGGAAATCAAGAATAATGTCGGTTATAATAACTTGGCTTTTTGCACTCAGATTTCATTGCCGGAGCCGCTTTGCATTGTCCTGCCTCAAAAGATAGCAAAAACATATTCGCCATTACTTTGCAATTCGAACAAAATTTAAGATATTAAATTGACTACTCAACATAGCGCTAGCTAGCGCAGCTTTTTTCATTAGTCGGCGTAGTCATCAAAGATTGAGCAAAGCTTAAGGCCAAGCCTTCATTAGCATGACCACTTGTCATGGTGGCTAATACCTTTATTCGCTCTTGTCCTTGCAATGATTTCAATGTAACTGATGTACTTTCTTTCCCATGTGTCTTCTCAATCAGCAAATGATTATCAGCGGCCGCAGCTATTAGTGCTTGATGGGTAATACACAAAACCTGATGCGACTTAGCTAACTGACTTAATTTATCCCGAACTGTTTGTAAAATGCGCCCACTCAGTCCGGCATCGATTTCATCAAAAATAATGGTCGGTGCGTCATCAATCCCTACTACTATTGACTTAATTGCCAGCATGATTCTAGACAATTCACCACCGGAAGCAATTTTGGCTAAAGGCAATAATGGTTGACCAGGATTGGGCGAAATCATAAATTCAATGCTGTCTAACCCAGATGGTCCAATTTCAGCTTTATTTTCAAATTGAACTTCAAACTGGCAGCGTTCCATGCCCAGTTGCGATAATTCAGTTTTTATTCTTTGCGAAAATTCTTTAGCCAGCTTCTTTCTGGTTTTGCTTATTGTTTGACTTATGTCGGTTAGCTTGGCGCTAACATCCTCTAATTCTTGCTCAAGCTTACTGGCCTCTCCCTGAGCATTGTGAAGTTTGTTGATTTCTTGAGCAAGAGACTCTTGCCGTTCTATTGCTTGTTTTAGCTCAGGACCATATTTGCGCTTGATTGTATTTAACTGGGCAAGACGTTGTGCTGTTTGTTCTAAAATTTCCGGATCAAGCTCCAATTTACTTTGATAATGTCTAACGTTATCTTTTGCTTCTTCCAACAAATTTAGTGCTTCTTTTAAAGGTTCTACTATCGCATTTAAATCTTCATCAAGCTTGCTGCCACGCTCTAGATTGTTGATTGCTGTTTGCACAATATCAATAGCATTATTTTGTTCAATTGATGAATCACTTGCTAAAGCCTGGTAAGCTTCACTGCTAGCTAAATCTAACTGCGAGACATTAGCTAAAATCGTATGTCTTTTTTCTAATTGCTCATCTTCGTCAATATCTTTCAAACCAGCACTTTCCAGCTCTTGCAATTGAAATTGCGCAAAATCCAGGCGGCGCATTCTTTCTTCTTCCGAAATGCGCAAAGCATCAAGTTCTTTTTGTTTATCAACTTTTTGTGCATACAAAGAAGCGGCTTTAGTCAAAGCCTTTTCATGACTTGGATCAGCCAGGGCATCAATAATATCCAATTGTGCTTGCCCGGAAAGCAATGTGCGGGCTTCATGCTGGGCATGCACATGAATAAGCATTGACTTGAGCTCATTTACGCTGGCTTGATTGACTAAGATACCGTTGATGCGGAAGCGAGAGCCTGTCTTGCCGATTTCTCTTGTTATTGAAAGGACTTCCTGATCGCCTTCTTCATCAATTAATTCTCTGGTCTTTAACCAACTGCTCAGCATCGGTCTAATACTAAAACTTCCTTCTATAAGGGCTTTTTCTGCACCGATCCGAATAAACCCCGGCCCGGCTTTATCTCCTAAAAGAGTATTGAGCGCATCAATAAGAATAGACTTGCCTGCTCCTGTTTCACCAGTGAGCACGTTCAGTCCAGCACCGCAGATCATTTCTAGATCTTCAATTAAGGCAAAGTTTTTTATGTGCAAACTCTGGAGCATAGATATATCTCATCTATAATTGCTGATAATTATAGCTTGATTATAAGGAACTAACTTCATTAAAAAGTTGCCTGGAATTGAACCTTTTCTATTCCTTTTCGTCTCATCAGAGC
Organism: Candidatus Melainabacteria bacterium; assembly: GCA_963847765.1. Classification (GTDB taxonomy): domain Bacteria; phylum Cyanobacteriota; class Vampirovibrionia; order Obscuribacterales; family Obscuribacteraceae; genus CAWKBA01. The sequence goes on from CAWKBA010000008.1 coordinate 131,925, forward strand.
GGTGGTATAATGTCAATTTTCGGAAAATGATAATGAAAAAAGAAGACTTTAAAATAGGTCAGGAATTTTTTACAGACACCGGCAAATGGCGCTGCACCGATATTGGCACTCGAACAATCGTTGCCATAAAATTGGATAAGGATGATAAAAGTTGGTACAACGGGCCACCTTATGCCGTAGCTGAAGAAGTCTTTGATGAATATGATTTTGAGGGCTGTGACCTGATGGATAATTCAGAGGCAGCATAGCGGGCGGACTTACGCCCGCCTCTACAGTATTATCACAGAATGCTGTGCCCTCTTTAGCACGGCGACCTACGAAGAATCTCGTAGGGGCGAGATTTATGAGCCCGTGGATCGGCGTATAACATCGAATAGACGATAGGCAGGTAGAATCCTCGCCGCTACGGTTTTAATTGTTTTCGCCGCTTAAGGCGTGAATGCTAATTTGGGCGGCTAATTGTTTGGCTATTGATATAAAAGCCTGCGATACCGGGTGCATAGGGTCCATGACTACAATTGGCTTGCCTTCATCCCCACCCTTACGAATGTCCGGATCAAGCGGCACTTCGCCTAAGAATGGCACTTGCATTTCTTCGGCCAGGCGTTTGCCGCCGCCATGACCAAAAATATCAACACGTTGAGAGGGATCGGTTGTGCCAGGCAGTTGGAAATAACTCATATTTTCCACAAAGCCAAAAACAGGCACATTCATTTGTTTAAACATAGCCATGCCTTTGCGTCCATCAAGAACAGCAACATCTTGCGGTGTGGTCACAATTACACCACCAGCCATTTGTGTAGCCTGCACCATAGTCAACTGGGCGTCTCCTGTGCCAGGCGGCATATCTACAATTAAATAATCTAATTCGCCCCAGTCCACATCCCGCAAAAATTGGCGAATGGCTTTATCAAGCATAGGACCGCGCCAAATAATTGGCGTATCTTTGGCAACAAAGAAAGCCATAGAAATACATTTAACACCATAGTTTTCCACCGGCTTAATACGATTGTCTTTTGCTTGTGGTTGTTGATCATCAACACCAAGCATCAAAGGCACATTCGGTCCGGTAATATCAGCATCTAATATGCCGACTCGCGAACCAAGATGAGCCAGGGCAACAGCTATATTTATGGCTACTGTTGTTTTGCCTACGCCACCTTTACCGGAAGTAACAGCAATAATATTTTTTATACCTGGCACAGCCTCTTTGCCGGCGGCTGCAAGCGCTGATTGGCGACGGTTGCGGTTGATTCAATTTCGATTTCAGTAACGCCTGGTACCGCCATTAGTGCCGCCTTACAGTCGGCTTCGATTTTTTCTTTAAGTGGGCAAGCTGGTGTAGTCAGTGTTAGTTTGAATTTTACTTTGCCGGCGTCGAGGACTGCCACGTCCGACACCATCCCAAGACTAACGATATCGCGATGGAGATCAGGATCGATAACCGTCTTTAAGGCATCTAAAATCTTTTCGTTTGTTAGTTCTTTCTTTTTCAGGCTGAACATTATCGATTCTTCCCTATTACTTCTTTTCTTCGCGTGCGGAGCTTCGCCCCGCCCCTACAATTTCTTCGTTATTACTTCTTTTCTTCGCGGGCTCCTCGCCCCTACAGCGGGCACACTTACGGGCGCCCCTACGGATTTAAAATATGCCTAATTGCATTTTGGCTTCTTCACTGGCCATTTGTCTTGGGTCCCAGCGCGGCGACCAGACTAATTCTACTTTTGGTTCTTTCACCCAAGGCAATTTTTTCAAAGCTTGATGCACTTGTCCTTGAATTACAGCTCCTAATGGACAGGCTGGGCTGGTTAAAGTCATCTTGACTGTGACATTGCCTTCGTTAATATCAACGCCATAAATCAAGCCCAGATCAACAATGTTGACACCCAGCTCGGGATCAACCACCGTTTTTAAGTTTTCCTTTACTACATCTTCTTGCAAAGTAGACACGGCAAGCTTTCCCCCAAATTCAAAGCTCATTCTGCCACAAATATGTCACGTAAAGCCATTAAACTGCGCCAGTATAGCGAATAATTAACTATTTGCAGCCCTATACTCTTTGTAGTAAAATGTAGTACAAGTCGATGAAATTCGATCCAGCAGCTTTTAAGCATGGCAAAACACAAGAAGATATTGAACTGCTCTATGCATCAACTAGTACTGAATGGTTTTCTAACGGCTTTAGTAATCGGGGCAATGAACGAATAATGCTAGTTGGTTTTGATCAAAATGGGAATTTGATGGAAGCAGCCTTCGAAATCATCACAAGCAATGACGATGAAGAGTACTTTTATCACGCTATGGCAGCCACATTAGAATGGCAAAAACTATATGAAAAAAAACGACGACATGGATAAATATGAGATTTCCCCTCGTGCAAGAAAAGTGCTGGAACGTGGGCGAGCAGAAGCGCGAAGAAGCGTAATTGCAAGAGGTCTATTACAGTTTCGTGTAGACCCGGTCACAATGGAAGAGTTATTAGTGTTGTCCGAAAGTCGTGAGGTTCCGCTAGGAAGAATGCTGCGGGAGTGGGTTAAAGATCGGTTGCGAAACGAACATAAAAAAGCAAAACAATCTGATATTGCTGATTACCGCACCCTATGTCTTGAATTGCGCGACGAATTGTCCAAATTGCGCCGAGCTGTGTCGAAAAAATATTCTTAAATTGAATCAATTAAAAGCAAAAAGAGCAAACGCTCCCGAAAGTCGCGGTGAGGAACCGCAACCTGGGAGCGTTATCCAGAAGCTGGGATCAACTTGTCGAAACCGAACTTCTGTATCATTAATGGGTTAACATAGTCGGCATACCACTCGTGGTCGCCGAAAATTCCCGCAATGACGTATTCAACGATCTGCAAATCATCACGGCTCAATCGCTTGCCGCTGATGAATTGCAGCCCCTCGACGAGCTCGGCTACGGCGGACTCGGGATCAAGCCCGTTGGCCAGAGCGTAAGCAACAAATTGCCGCCAAGGTTTGGAGCCAAGGACCTTCGGTCCAAGAGCATAGAGTGTCTCCCACCAGAGTCGGAAGCCTTTGCTCCAGCCACCCTGATATGGCAGGCGCGTGTCACGGTCTCCGTGGAAGACAATCAGATCGGTATCAGTGGCTGCTGTCTGTCGGGCTAGAAACGTGCCACCCACCGAGACAATCCCTTTAAGCAAGCCCTTATGCTGGGCCGCTAGCAGATGAAGAAGGTGGGCGCCAGCAGAGAAACCAGCACCATACCAGATGCCGATTTCAAACTCTCTGGTTAGCTCATCCAGAAGCATCCTGATGAAATGCAAGTCATTGTATCGCCGGTTATGCCGAACCAGCGAACCGGGGGCAGTCCACCCTCGGACTCTTGCTCGTCGCATCCACCAGAGAGGATGAGCGGCTTGTGGGTTGATGAGCAAAATCCCGCAGTCTTCTGCAAGTTGCCCGAGTCCGCACTGCATTACCATGCGATTGCGTGGTTGATTGCGTTCAACACCTTCAAGGGCGATCAGTCCAACCCTCTGGTTTTTTTCTGGGGTGACCTTCCAGTACGTTGGCGGGTAAAGGTCACATTCTCTCCACAGTCCCTGCACCTGCTTTCGCAAGGTGCAGGGACTGGCAATAATCGTAGCCATCTTCCTTCCTCGCGGTTAGAGGTGATGAAGCTTGGGAAAGCCTACTGAGCATCCTCGTCCTTCTTTTGCGGCGGCGAAGGCGTCGAAGCCATTGGCTTTTGAAGGACTTAATGCCCTCCTGAAAGACTTTCTGTCTGCAGTTGGGGCAATTATCCAGGTGCTCGCAAACCAGATCCGCCGTTGGCGGATCCATGCTCGACAAGTCACCACTAAATTGCTTGATGTGATCGAGGCCGGGACACTGTCTTTGATCTGACTGCATGGGAGATGCTCCGTACCGAAAACTTGTCTGGCGAATAAAGCCCACGGAAGCACTGTCACATCGTTGGGTCGCGTGATCGCAACCGATCGCAATGGGCAGCTGTTAGCCTGACAAAAAGTCCGAAGACAAACGCCACCAGCGCCACTACCCAGGCGCTAAACCTGATCGCATCGTTGGGAGCCATGTCCTTTGCAAATAGGACAAAGCAAAATCCTGAAACCATCAACACCCTGGCGCCCCTGCGGTCCGGAAACATGGCAGAGACAGTCAGTCCGGTCAGCACGGCGCAACTGAGGATCGCACTGCCATGAAGCCAGATTCCCGCAAACACCATGGCCACGATGAAAGTGGCTATAAGCACTCGCACAATAATTCTAAAATGCACGCTGGTGCGATACAACATCACACCCTCCTTTGGGTGAATTTGCCACCTCGATTTAACGAAGAGTCAATCGCCCGCCCTGCTCCGTCGTCAACGCCTCACTGTCCTGTCTACAACAGGGTCTTTCAGTGTGCGCTTCGAGCAAAAACGGCAGCGGCGATAGAGTCCTCTTGGGAAATTCAGATACGGGATGATTCGGTTTAACCCTGCCATTTTTGTAATACCAAAATCAACCTTCGGCAGTGGAAATGTTGCCTTTGTATCTGATGTACACAAGTCCCCCCAGTCAGCTTGAGAATGAGCCTTTCGCCTGATCGAAAGTCAATTCTATGACATATTTTTTATGCCAATTTGCCATTCAAATTTTTAGCTTACAAGTTAGCGCCGCTCGCGCTAGCCTTTTCTTAAGCATGATTCATTATCGTGTGTCGGATGGTTTTTGTAGGGGACTCTTGTAGGGCGCGGCTTTAGCCGCCCGTTTTCGGCGCGCATTCCAGCCACAAATATGTCACCAGTTTTCGTTAAACTCGGGGACTGTGATTAATAACCATACTGGTACTATTAATCGTCTATGCATATAGACATTTTTATGGTAAAATCTATATGAAAGTAAGAAAATTACTCCAGATTTTGCGGGAACATGGCTGTATAGAGGTTCGCCAGAAAGGCTCACATATTAGAATTAAATGTAAACACTGCTTTTCTACAGTTCCAAGCCACGGTTCAGAAGATTTAAGACTAGGCACCCTAAAACAAATTCAGAAAGATTTGGAGCCATGTTTGGGTAAGGGATGGTTAAAAGTATGAATAATTACACCGTAAAATATACGCGAATGGAAGATGGGTGGTGGTTGGCTACCGTAGATGGCGTACCTGGATGTTTGACTCAGGGACGTACTATTAATCAAACTAGGCGACGCATTAGAGAAGCGCTGTCTTTATTTGTTGATCATGCTGATACAGCCAAGTTGATAGACAATATTCAGTTATCCGCCAAAGTACAGCAGACATTGAATCAATTCAATATAGTGCGCAAGCGCGCAAACGAAGAAATAGCACGGCTACAAGACTCCGCAAACAAAGCAGTAACTCTATTGACTGAAGGCGCGGATATGAGTATGCGTGACGCCGCAGAATTATTAGGACTGTCACATCAACGCGTTCACCAAATTGTTCATAAATCCGACGCTAAAAAAGTTAAATAAAAAAGCAAAAAGAGCAAACGCTCCCGAAGGTTGCGGTGGAGAGCCGCAACCTGGGAGCGCCCGCCCGTAGCAAAATGTTCTGGTGCGCCTTCCATGGCGCCAGAACAATCCGGCTGTTTCACGCCGCCTTCTGCTCATGGCGTCGCTGGTGCCAACGATACGGTAACGAAGCGATCCACCGCTGGATCTTGGTGCCTGTTAAATAAGGGACAAACTTCTCCCCGTCAAATATCCACCGGGTCCTATCGGCCTTGATGAAGAGGCAGATGACCTCCAGGTTACCGTCCTCGATCCGCGCCTTAACGTCCGGATAGGAGCAAATATTCTCATAGTGCTCTAGCCCGTGCCTTGCATCGTCCACACCTGGGGAAATACCCCAACCGGTCACATACCTAGGCCACGGTTGCTCCAGATTTACTAATTCCGTAGCGTTGCGCGCTTCTTCGGTGTACTTGCAGTCATCGTGGATCACGTAGTAGATCCGGTCCAAGCCAGGGAGCAGCTTTTCTAGCATCCCGGCGGCTGGGCACATCAGCCGTCTCTCATGGTGGGCAACACAGCCGCCGGGGGTGCGCACCTCGTAAAATCTGGCGAATTTGAGAACTTTCCTGAGGGCCTTCATTAGTCCCTGCATTAGAGAGTACATCGCTACAGTTACCCGAAAGTCTGAGCAGCCAATGAATAATATAGTCATCACTGCAGAAGCATCAGCAGTGGCAGCCTTCCACCCATTCTTAAAGGCTCGCTCGTCGAATTTCACAAGTCTGAGCATTCTCGGCCCCTTTCCGAAATGAAGGACAGCCCGCGCGGCTAGATGATACGCATTGTTGCGAATCTTCTTGCGCGAGCTAGTGGTTACCGAAAAATATCCCTGTCTGCAGGCAATCGAATTAGCTCTGTGCATAGTCAGTGTTCCCTCGGCCTCGTGCCTAAGGAAACTAAACACTTAACTAACTACACAACTAAACTATCCAAACCACCACCGACAGGGACTAACATCAATCAAAAGCCCCAATATGACAAATTCCAGACAGCGAAATCAAGGGCTATATAGCAGTATTTCGCATTGCGTTGAAAAGCCCAATCAGCCGCCAGGAAGCACATTTTCTCAATACAGGTAGCAATTGCATAACACAATTTTTATGCCACCAGACACATTAAACGATCCTTTGCAAATAGCGCAGCTCGCGCAACCCCGCACGGCGTGCGGTTAATGCAGAGTTCTGTTAGAGAATAGAAGATATTTTTTCTGCTGTCAATCAACTTGCATTTATTGACACATTATTTTTTCATCAGTTCATTTCTACTTTGCTATGCACATGAGCGTTGCTGCCGCCATTGGTGCCGGTGCTAACATCTTTGATGGCTTGCATAAGAGAATTCCAGGGCAGAAGCACACATTTGATGCGCACGGGATATTTTTTTACGCCTTGCAGTGACTCCAAATCTTCCATGCCTTCGGGCAAGGAAACATTTTCGTGTCTTTTTTCAAGCATCATTTCTTTAAAAGTTTCAACTGTTTTGCTGGCTTGCTCAAGCGATTGTCCAATCACAGCTTCGCTCATCATTGAGCCGGAAGCAGTATTAATTGAACAGCCTTTGGCATTGAGCTTTATGTCTTTGATTTTGCCGTCATCAACTTGCATATAAAGTGTCAATTCATCGCCACATAGAGGGTTAATGCCCTCTACAACAGCAGTAGCATCATCAATTACGCCGCGATGGCGAGGATGGTGATAGTGATCCAGAATGGTTTCACGGTAAAGATCATCGGCTAGCGACATGACCTAATACCTTCCCTGCTTCCTTGAGGGCAGCAAATAATATGTCTACTTCTTCTTTTGTATTATAAATATAAAAACTGGCTCTGGCTGTAGCTTGCACGCCCAAATCTTTCATCAGGGGTTGGCAGCAATGGTGTCCGGCCCGCACGGCTATATTTTGCTCGCTTAAAATTTGCCCTAAATCATGCGGGTGTATGTCTCCTAAATTAAAAGCGAATACAGCGCCACGAACGCTGACATCATGCGGCCCGTAAAACGTAAGCTTATCGCTACTTTTACCATTAGCAGACCGGGAGAATTCTTCAAAGCCTTTAAGAATATATGTGCTCAACTCGATCTCATGCTGGCGCACAGCCTGCATGCCGATTTTGTTTAAATAATCTACAGCTGCACCAGTGGCAATGACATCAGCAATATTGGGCGTGCCCGCTTCAAATTTCGCCGGTAATACATTTGGTGCAAACGATTCTCTTTTCACCCAGCTAATCATGCTGCCACCACCCATGAACGGTGGCATGGCTTCCAGAATGGCGCGCTTCGCCCATAATACGCCGATTCCGGTTGGGCCAATCATTTTATGTACTGAAAAGGCAAGGAAATCGCATTTTAAAGTTTTCACCGATGTCGGTAAATGCGGCACACCTTGCGCCCCATCAACCAATATCAAGGCACCCTGAGCATGAGCAAGATCAGCCAGTTTATCAATAGGATTAATTGTGCCCAGAACATTAGACATCTGTGTGACAGCAACTAATTTTGTTTTTGGACCAATAGCTTTATGAGCTGACTCCATATCAAGTTGTCCATCAGCTGTCAATTCGATGAATTTTAATTTGGCGCCCCGTTCAGCAGCCAACATTTGCCAGGGAATTAAATTAGAATGATGCTCCATCGCTGTAAGAACAATTTCATCGCCCGCAGAGATATTGGTTCTACCCCAGCTGTAAGCAACAAGATTGATGGCAGCGGTAGCATTAGCAGTAAATATAATTTCGCAGGCGTCGTCGGCTTGAATAAATTCTTTTATCTGCTCGCGAACATTTTCGTATGCAGTCGTGGCTTCTTGACTCATAATATGAATGCCGCGGTGCACATTGGAATTATAATTCTTGTAGTAATTAACCAGAGCATCTATAACTTGAGTCGGCTTCTGCGAAGTATTGGCACTATCCAGATAAACAAGTTTTTTGCCATTCACTACGCGGTCAAGAATGGGAAAGTCTTTGCGTATTTGTTCGATGTTTAGGGTTTTGGTCATATTATTTCGCTTCGAACGGGCTCATAAATTTCGCCCCTACAGCGGGCGGGACAAAGTCCGCCCCTACATTATTCCGGGAGGGCGATCCAGAGTTCTTCGCCTTTGACTTCGACTTTGTAAGTGGGGACTGGGGTAATAGCGGGCAAGCACATGGCTTTGCCTGACTTTACATCAAAGCGGGCACCGTGGCGCGGGCATTCTATTTGATCACCAACCATTTCGCCGCCTTCCAGTGGCGCACCGTCATGAGTACAAATATCGCCAATGGCATAGAAAGAATCGCCCAGCTTGCAAATGCCAATATGCAGCCCTTCTACTTCAACGGCTTTCATTGTGCCTGATTGAATATCCGATTTCATTGCTGCTTTTACTAATCGTTCTGTCATGTATCCGCGCCTTATTTTACCAACGCTGGTTGCTCTTTTTTATGACTGGTTCGCAGCGCTGCAGCAACAGGCTTTTGTTCTGCCGGCAAATTGCTATGCACAACTACTGTACCTTTTTCAATTTTATTAGCCACCAGCACGTCCAACCAATCACTGACACCTTTTATTTTACAGTCGCCGACTAATTGGTGGAAAAAGCCGTTAACAATAAGTTCTTCTGCCTGACTGGCGTTTAACCCTCTGCTCATCAAATAAAATAATTGTTTGTGATCAACCGGACCAACTGTTGCCCCATGCGAGCATTTAACATCGTCGGTTAGAATTTCCAGTTTTGGTATGGAATCAGCATGAGCTTTGTCACCTAACAATAAATTCTTATTGCTCTGAAAAGCGTTTGTTTTCTGGGCTTCTTTGGCTACTTTGATTGTGCCATGATAAATTGACTTGGCTTCGTCTTTAAGAGCAAAGCGAAAGTCGATACTGGATTTGGTATCAGGAGCATTATGATCGTCAATAGTATTAACGTTAAAGCATTCACTCTTATTGCCCAAAACTATTCCGTTAACAGTGCATTCTGCACCACGATCTTGAAGCACAGTGCGAATTTCATCCTTAAGTTGTCCAGCTCCCAGAGTAGCTGTAAGCGCCTGCAAACGACTGTCTCTTTCTAAGCCGTAATTAGTACTTTTAATTACAAAAGTATTGTCGCTAAAATTTTGCACCTCGGCATAATCAAGCTGTGCGCCTGCTTGCATATGCATTTGCATGAGATAGTTTACCAGTGCATATGATTTGTTGCTGTAATCCGGATCTTGCCGCCTGCCGCTGGAAAGAATATTGACTATACTCAATTGCGAATTGCGCCCGGCCAGCACTGTTAGCCGTGACATAGCTAATTTGCCAACCTCAGCTTCAAATAAATTCAGACAAACTAAAGGCTTGCTGATTACCACACTATCCGGTACATAAATGAAAATCCCACCATGACAAAAGGCTTGATTAAGCTGAGCGAATTTATCATGTTGAATATTTTCAGCTAAGCCAATCGAAAAGGATTGGATAAGGTATGCATGTTTTGTCAGTGCTTCCGGCATAGCTGTGCAAATAACGCCTTGCCGGCTCAGTTCTTCACTAAGCTGGCACCATGTCCCGTGGGTTGATTCAATGATTATGCCGGCGGGATCTTCAATATATTGCTTTATTTGATCAAGCTCATCAATATTTGTAGGAGCGCCCGCGTAGGGGCGGGGCGAAGCTCCGCCCGTCTTCTTGCCCGCATCCGCGATTTCCACTTTATCCAAATCAATTGCCTCTACATTAAGTACTCGCCATGCTTCATCAGATTGAACAGGCGAGGGTAGTTGAGAAAATCTTTCCCAGGCGCAGACGCGTTCATTTTTAAACCATTCCGGCTCGTTGTTTAGTGATTCAAGGTGTTTTTCGAAATCGAGCATTGGCATCCACCAAATTAACCGACGGAGCCTTCCATTTCCAATTGAATGAGACGATTCAATTCAACAGCATATTCAAGCGGCAATTCTTTAGTGAAAGGTTCAAAGAAACCATTGATAATCATGGCTGTCGCTTCGTTTTGAGTTAAGCCTCTGCTCATCAGATAAAACAATTGTTCTTCGCCTACTTTAGAAACAGTGGCTTCATGCTCAATGGTCGCTTCTTTTTCGCCAATTTCCATAGTCGGGTAAGTATCAGAGCGCGATTTTTCGTCAAGCAATAAAGCATCGCAGCGTACACTGGCCTTAACGTTTTTTGCTCCCGGATAAACTTTCACCAGTCCACGATAAGAGGTGCGCCCACCATTTTTAGAAATGGATTTGGAAACAATCATGGATGTGGTGTCGGAAGCAACGTGAATCATCTTGGCACCGGCATCTTGATGCTGATCTTCACCGGCATAAGCAATGGACAAAACTTCACCGTGCGCTCTTGGCCCCATAAGATAAATGGATGGATATTTCATAGTCAATTTAGAACCAAGATTGCCATCTATCCATTCCACTCTGGCATCTTCATGAGCAACTGCTCTTTTTGTCACCAGGTTATAAACATTTTTGGACCAGTTTTGAATAGTTGTATAACGAATATGAGCGCCGGGCTTAGCAATTAATTCCACTACTGCTGAGTGTAACGAATCAGTTGAATAAGTAGGGGCTGTGCAGCCTTCAATATAGTGCACAAAACTGCCGGGCTCAGCAATAATCAAAGTGCGTTCAAATTGCCCCATATTTTCAGCATTAATGCGGAAATAAGCTTGCAGAGGAATTTCTATCTTCACGCCCGGCGGCACCCAGATAAAGCTGCCACCTGACCAGACGGCTGAATTCAAAGCTGAAAATTTATTGTCGGCTGCAGGAATGACTGTAGCAAAATGCTTGCGTACAATATCTTCGTGCTCGCGCAAACCCGTGTCCATATCAGTAAAAATAACACCTTGCTTGGTTAGATCTTCACGGATGGAATGATAAACAACTTCTGATTCGTACTGAGCCGTTACACCAGCTAAGAATTTCCGCTCCGCTTCAGGAATACCAAGACGATCAAAGGTGTTTTTAATACCTTCCGGCACTTCATTCCAATCTGTGCGGCCCTTTTCCGAAGGTTTGATATAGTAAAAAATATTTTGAAAATCTATGTCGTTAAGTAAATCGACATTGCCGAATTTAGGCATCGGCTTTTTGCGGAAAATGGCCAGTGCTCTCAATCTAAAATCAAGCATCCATTGTGGTTCATTTTTAGTCTTAGAAATGTATGTGACTATTTCTTCAGTTAAACCACGACCGGATTTGAAAATATAATCTTCTTTGTCGTGAAAACCATACTTATAATCGTTGCCGATTTCACTTACATCGAGTGTTGATTTAGCTGCTTCTGCTGACATTTTTTCTCCTACACGGGCGCCATGTCTCTGGTTACTATGTCATAACCTTTCGCTTCCAGTTCTTTGGCCAATTCCTTGCCACCGGAAGCAATTATGCGTCCTTCTTGCAAGATGTGCACAAAATGAGGTTTAACATAATCCAAAATTCTTTGATAGTGGGTTATGAGCAAGATAGCAGTGTCTGGTTTAACCAGCGCATTTACACCGGCTGCCACTGTTTTTAAAGCATCAATATCCAAACCGGAGTCTGTTTCGTCCAGTACGGCCAGAGTGGGGTTAAGCAAAAGCATTTGCAAAATTTCCAGGCGCTTTTTCTCACCGCCGGAAAAACCATCATTTACATAACGCGATAAAAACTCGTCTTTGATACCGAGCTCTTTCGTTTTTGTTTTAAGTTCGAGCCTAAATTCTTTAACCGGTACATCTTGACCACGCACGGCTCTCAACGCCGCTCTCAAGAAATTAACCACCGATACTCCCGGAATAGCCATTGGATACTGGAAAGCCAGTGCCAAACCAAGTTTTGCCCGTTCGTCCGGTCCAAGGGCGCCGATGTCTTGTCCCTTAAATATGATTTTGCCCTGGGTAATGTTATAGCCTGGGCGCCCCATCAATGTGTAAGAAAGGGTTGATTTGCCGGAACCATTGCGCCCCATTAAGGCATGCACCTCGCCAGGGTTAACGGTTAAGTCAACTCCACGCAGGATTTCTTTGCCGTCAACCTCTACATGAAGATTTTCAATTTTTAAAATGGGTGCCTTGGCTTGCATAATTGAATTTTTCCTTGTAAAAGTCCTGAAAAATTCAGACTTTACATAATTATTTGCTCCATTTAATGGACTTTACAGATATAATAGTATCAAAAATATATAAGGTAATCCATCACTTTAACAATCCTTTCCATATAAGGTTAAGTTTTACGGATTGCCCCAAACTTGGTGGAATTTTTCATTAGGTAATTGCCCCATGTTAAGTGCAAAATTAGACGCCAGCCCGCAGACTTCACAGGAAGCCTTGCTTCTTCATTTAAAGAAACAAGGTGAAATGACTGTTGCCCAGTTGTCTACGTTGCTTAAAATCACAGAAATGGCTGTACGACGCCATTTGGCACATTTACAAAGCAAAGGATTGGTAGAGTCCCGCCTGGTCAAACAGGAACGGGGAAGGCCTAATTATCTTTATCGTCTTGGCCCGCAAGCCCCCTCTCTTTTCCTTCCGGTTTTGACAGTTTGGCAAAAGATCTTTTGCAGCTGGTGCATGAAGAAGCTGGCCCGCAAGGCGTTACCGCTTTATTGAAAAAGCGCAATCAAATGTTGGCGACGAGGCTAAAAGACCGGATGTCCGGCAAAGACTTATCCGGCCGTGTAGCCGAGGTAGCAAAATTCTTTTCTGAAGATGGTTATATGACTGATTGGAAAAAATTACCTGATGGCAATTTTATGATATATCAACGCAATTGTGCATTGCATGATCTCGCCTCCGAATATCGCCAAATTTGCGCTCTGGAACCACAACTCATTGAAGAACTGCTGGGCGCCAAAGTCACCAGACAACAGCATATTCTCAACAATGATCCGGTATGCGGATATTTAATTAGTCAGTAAAAAATATTCAAAATGGCATAAGCGACCAGGGCTCTGTCTCTGTCATCTTTTTGCCACAAGTATTTAGTATGTTTCCCTTGTTACAAAAAGCATCCGATCTTGGCTATTGCATATAGGCAATAATTATTGTATATTTATGATAAAAACTCTTCTCGTTCATCGATCAAAAATCAGCTATCCTGATGGATTTATAAGGGAAATGGTCGTATGGCAATTACCATCGCCAACCGTTAATCGCCCCCACGGAGTTAAATATCGATTTTACTATGGCTCACCGGATGGAAAATGTCTTATCCGATACGATAACGAAATCAGCAAAGGCGATCACCGGCACAACATGGATCTAGAAGAGGAATATACTTTTATCTCGTTGGATCAATTATTTAAAGACTTTTTCGCGGACATTTCAAAACTAAGGAAAAGAGACAAGGCATGAAACAACGACAAATACTCATTGCAATCAAAACGGAGCAGGATCAAGCTCACGAAGTGAAGAATGCCTGGAAGCGTGCCCAAAAAGGTCTTCCTCCTCAAGAACCTGTGAATAGGTTGTATTTTCTGGATATGGCAAGTCTAATGAAAGTTCTTTCGCCCAAACGCATGGAATTATTGAAAGTATTACGATCTCTGGAAGCAACTAACATTCGTCAGCTAGCAATAAAGTTAGACCGGAATTACAGCAACGTTTATCAGGATGTGACGGAGTTAAATAATGTCGGATTGATTGAGATGCCCAAGAAAAATCGATATGCCGTACCCTGGGATTTGATAACTATAGATATCGGATCAGAACTAGGACACCATAAGCATGTAGGAAAAGCTGCTGGCTAAATGCACTTACGTAGATCAGTGCTTGCAGGAAATTCAATAAGCCCATGACTGACTACCTTTAGAGCAGCATCGAGATCAGTGATCAGTTCACCGGCATTTTCTAGTCCAACCGTAATACGAATTACACCTGCCGCTATGCTATTATTTTTTTCTACAATTACATCAGGCACTTTTGCCTGGGCGATTATGGAATGGCTTGCTAATAAAGAATCAGCAGTGCTGGTGTTTTCATAGAGAACAAACTTTTGTGTTTGTCTAATGAATTGGCAAGCCATATCAACGCCACCTTTCAGTTGGAAAGAAATCATATTACCGAAGCCGGTCATTTGTTTGCAAGCCAATTCATGCTGGGGATGCGAAGGTAAACCAGGATAATAAACTGACTGCACAAACGGATGCTGGTTTAAAAATTCGGCAATTTTCTTGACGCTTTTTCTTGCTCCGGCAGGCGTTTGGATATTGAGCGCACACCTTTCAGGATACCAAAGCAGTCAATTGCTTGCGCCCAATCAGCAAAACTATGGTGTGGTTCTTGCAATTTTTCAAACAAATCCAGCCGATTAGTCACAATTGCCCCACCAACAATGTCAGTGCGCCCGCTCAAATTTTTAACACTGCTGTATAAAACAATGTCAGCGCCTAAATCCAAAGGCTTTTGGAAAAACCCTGTAACTAAACTATTGTCTACTACAATCGCTGTTTTATTTTCTTGAGCTAAATTGCTTATCGCCTGTATGTCAGCCAAACGTAGCAGCGGATTAGACGGATTTTCTAACCAAATTAATTTAGTCCGCCGGTAAATTGCTTTTTCTACATCCTTTATATTAGTAGTGTTTACATACGTGAATTTGACTTTATGTTGTGCAAGAACGCAATTCAATAAGTGATACGCGCCGCCATAAATATCTTCACTTATTACCACATGATCACCGGGACGCAAAAGTTTAGTAATGGCATAGCAAGCGGCTAAGCCCGTAGAAAAAACAGCAGCATGGCTGCCATTTTCTAAAGCAGCTATTTGTTTTTCTACAGCTGCTACAGACAACTGTTCTTCTGATTCATTCATATCTATTTCCTCAATGCAAAACCCCCTCTTCGTTATCGAAGAAGGGGTTTGAAAAACTGCGTATCTTTATTGACTATTCAATATTATTGATTATGCAATATATAGGATGCGCACGGCCAACCCCCTTCTCCGCTAGGAGAATCATCAGTTGAATCGGGCACATGACTATAGTTTGCATAAGGCTTTTGATTATGTGGTCGAAAAAGAAAAAGGTCAACACTTGAAATGTTTTTTGTAAATATGTAGGGGCGGGGCGCAGCTCCGCCCGGTGCTAGCGCTAGCCTCGCTATGCCAGCGATCGTTTTTAATGCATGCTTAGCACTAGCCTCGCTAATCATGTTCTATTTTTCATATTCACTATTTGGATTATATTCGGTTTAGATTTTGTCTTTTAAATCACGGAAAATGCCATTAGCTGTGCCTTGTGACAGGCTGTCATTATTTTTCTAAAAAATACAACGCTATTGCTATCGTTCGCCTCTGTTCGCTAGAGTCGAGTCATTCGGACGGAGTCACATGAAAGAGAACAACACATCAACAAATAGCCAGCTGCGAGTCACACCAGAACTTTTGTTTTGGCACTTGTGTGCTGCGGTGTGTTCCGTCCATCAGATTTAGCGACGCTTTACTCCCCAGTCCCTTTTCCTCAGCAAACGAAAGGTCTTGATCACGATGATCGATCTCCATCGCATCGCCACGTCCGTGCGCGGTTACCAGAACAGCAAGCTCGAGCGCTTGGCCAGTAATCGTCAACTGACCCCTTCAGCAGTCATGGACGCCAGCGTTCCGTTTGGTGAACGCGTCCTAGCAGCTTGCCAGAAATTTGCCGAGCCGGTTTTGCCTGGCGAACATCAGACATTGTTCTTAGCACACCCCGAGGTGTTCTTGGCCGGAGCCGCCAGCTTGAGCGTCACCGGCAAAAGCCGCAAAGCAACCGGTGGATCAAACGGTGGAGAGGAGACTCTCCAGGGGGCAACATCAGAAGAACGTGGGCTTCTTCATGCCGCCGCACATGCGGAAGGCATCAAATTCGTCAACCTGGATCTATCGTCAATCAGGCGGGTGGGGATTTTCCATACCTGCAGCGGTGTTGGTGATTGGATCGGATTGGCAGGTGACATTGCTCGCTGTCTCCGTTTCGGACAACTTCTTGGGCTGCCGACGGAAGTAATGTTGGCAGGTCCCAGTTGGATGGCAGCCAACCGCAGCGTCTTCCGCGCCGTTGGTCATGAGGCCGTTCCTGGCGAGGGCCCCTTGACCGAGTTGATGATCGAGGATCGCCTTGATCTCAATGCCGCCACCCGGCACCGCTTCTACAGCGCACTGGGTATTCCAATGAAACTTGAAGAAGCGCCGGCTTACGATCAACCAGGCGCATCCATCAAGCGTAGCACTCTAGAAGAAATTGCTGCATATTACACCCGCCTGGCTTCGATCGTTTACGGTGCCGAGGGGGATTTGGGTCGCGATCTTCAACGCTTGGTCGCTGCCGCTCGGGTTCATGCGGGAGATGTTCGCATCCCTGATCAGATCCGATTCCTGCATGAAGCGGGAATGTTTTCGGCAGAAACGGGTGACGCCGATCTGTTCATCCTTGCCAAGGTAGCTGAGCACTTTAGTTCGATCGCACCGGAAGTGTTCATCTATTTCTTTGCCCAGTTATTTGCCCAACGGGACTACTTGGGCAACACGCTCAAGGGCGCAGTTTGCACCGAGTTGCGCTTCGACAGTGCTCTGCATCAGCACAGCCTGCACATCAGTCAAAGATGGCCATCGGGCAATAACCACGGTGACGACCAGCCCATGGCAGCAGGATACTTTCCCCAGTATGAGCTGGGGCTGCTGCAGGCGCTTCCCTACACTCCCCTCAGTCTGTCCGTGGTAAAGAACCTCGGACAAGGAGGACCGACGATGTCGCAAATGCTCGACCAACTCTGTCCGTTACAACGGACGACTCCAATCGAGCAGGTCGTAGCCGTTCTCAAACAAACGGCGCTCTATCCTCTCAACCGACTGATGGCTGATCTGGCAAGCTTCTTGCTCGCCTGTCAGCAACGCAATCCTGCTGCGCTGAAAGATGCCTGCCGCCTGGCAGGTATCGGCAGTGGCAGCACCGCTGAAATTTTCCGCAATCTGGGCGTAGAGAATTCCTGGCAGCTCGATGCTGCTCTGTCCCCAGGAGAAGAAACGCGGAGCATGTGGATGACGTGGCTCGGTTCGATCGAGTCGAATACAAATCCGTCTTTCTACGTGCCGCTGCATCTGTGGTTCCTCATGCAGGACACCTGGGCAGAGTCAGCGTACGAACACCTGGCTAAGATGATCAACGTCGTCCAGAACTTTTATCAGCTCGTTACTCAACGTAACTGGGTGCGAGCGCAACGGGTGGTCAGCACGGATACGATCGTTAACCCACCGGATTCCGATTCGTCCACGCAGACAATCTTGCAAGGCAGTCCTGCAGTAGACACTCCATGACGGTCCAATCCTTAGGCAACTGCGGTCCCCGAGGAGATGCCGATCAAGGCTTTACCACCTTGACTGATGTGTCCTCGGGACCGTTTGTACTTTTTGGAAAATATTCCGACGTTCGCACTAGCCTCGCCAATCATATTGCCTAAACTAAAAATTAGTGTTAAAATGCGATACATGTAATACGCGTGTTGCATTAAGGCTAAAAATATCAATAAGGTGAATTGATGAGCTTAAATGTTCGGCTGAATGATGAATATGAGGAAAGGCTAAGCCAAATCCTTGTCGTGACAAGAATGGACAAAAGTGAATTGACGCGCAAAATGATTGACGACCAATGGTTGGCATTACAGGGCGGCAAAACTTTTGTTGAACGCCGGGGCGGACATCCAAAATATTTGCTCAACGATCCAACCATAGGTTCTGAGCGTGCCGCCCGTAAGGTCGCATTAGCCAGTCATTTTGCCGAGAAAGCTGAGCGTCGTCGTAAAGCTCATCGTTAAAATGGCTAGCGCAATTATTGATGCCGGACCACTGATTGCCTATTACAATGCCGGCGATCCCGGGCATACTTCAATACGCAAATTCTTTGAACGGTTTCGCGGTCACCTTATTACAACCAGTCCAATCATTACAGAAGCAATGTGGCTGCTTAAAAATAATCACCGCGTCCAGAATGAGCTTTTAATCGATCTCTCTAAAGGACTCTATTATGTAGAACCGCTGCAACAGATTGATTTTGCTCGCATTGCCAATCTCAATACTAAATATGCAGATCTGCCGGGAGATTTTGGTGATTTGTCTTTGATAGCTATCTCCGAGCGCCTAAATATCAAAGACATAATTAGTTTTGACAGTGATTTCAATCTTTACAGGCGCTACCGAAAAGGTGTCTTCAATCAAATTTTTCCCAAATAACGAATATCTTTGTCAAAAGCTATCGCGAGCCTCGCTAACCACATGTGCTTTTTAATTTGAATTATTTTGATTATTTTCGGTTTAGACATGATTGCATTCAATGGCCGAAACGCGCATGGGAACAAGGATACGGGGTAATGCCGGGAGACCACGGGCGGGGCAAAGCCCGCCCCTACAAGTATTGCTATTGCACCGGTGTTTTAGCTAGAGTCAAATTATTCAAATGGGGTTTTTCGTGCACGCGAGTAACACACAATCCAACAATCCTCAGCTGAGAGTCACAGCAAGATTTTATTGTTGGCAGTGTGTGCTTCGTTTTACTCCGTCTAGATTTCAGTCAGCTGAAACCCCATCCTTCACAAGCCAGGAGAGTTTTAGTGGTGACAAAATACGGAGCTTTCAGTATCGTTCTGCAGATCCTCCAGAAAGACTGCGGATGCAACGTCAATGAAGAGGATCTGCCCGAAACAAAACGTCTGGTTGAGATTGCAGGATTGAATTTCGACCAGCTCAGTTCACGATGTTTTGAGTACACGGCAAGACGCCTTGTCCTCAATAACCGGCAATCGGCAACTATCGGTGATTTGATCAATCATTTCCTCAGGCGCGGTACCTGTTTCTGATTTACCCAAGGAGCAATCACGAAAATGGTCTGGATGGACCGTGTCGCTGTTGCGGACATTACCCTAACCCGGAGTCTGTATGAAAACAATTTCGAGGAAACAGATTGTCAGGGATGTTACCTGGATCGTCAATGATCTTGGGGGAGCACCCCAGACACGCGAGCTGTCAGAGGCTGCCTGTCTTTGCGAGTATCTCCGAGACTCGCTAGACCAAGCAGAATTTCTGGTACGGCTGCGCGCCATGCTCGAAGATAACTACAAACTGGCGTCCATCCCGGACGTCGATCTTACCATTGGCCAGTGGCGCCTCGAGACGCTCTTCCAGACGGTCGTAACCATTTTCCAGAAAAACAGTTACGAAGTTATTGTGGAGTAACACAACCCCGCCGGTACGGAGAGGGGCAGTAAAGCCTGCCCCCTCCGCTGCTTTATTACTTTTTCCCACCTAGGAATAGCGCGCCGGAACATCAACAGGTTTTACTATTGTCTCGTTAGCTGAGGTATAAACCGGTGTTAACCAATGATGGTATCGTGGCAGATTGCCGCGGCACATTTCAATATAGGCTTGTTTAATGCGCGATGCAACAGTCCCCTCGCCACCATCGCCAATCACCCGCGAATCAACTTCACCAATCGCTGCAATTTGTGCTCCAGTACCGGTAAAAAACAATTCATCGGCAGTATAAAGTTCGCTGCGATCGATGGGACGGCAGATTGTTTCAATACCAAGTTCTTGCTTGACTAATTCAATTATGGTGCCACGAGTAATGCCTTCTAAGATGTTATCAGTGGTGGCCGAAGTCACTAACTTGTTATTTTTCACCATAAACAGATTCATTGCACTGCCTTCTGAAACATGCCCGTTTTCAGAAAGTACAATGCATTCATCAAAGCCAGCCATAATTGCATCGCCTTTAGCCAGAGCAGTATTGACATAAGAGCCGGTTATTTTAGCACGCGCCGGAATGGCATTGTCCTCGGCACGCCTCCAGTTTGATATTTGCACTTTCAATGCTTTTGTGTTTTTAAAATACTCGCCAAAGGGTTGCACAAAAATGCAAATATCGCTTGGATTATCGTGCAAACCAGGATCAACCCGTTGTGCGATTTTATAAACAGCAGGCCTGATATAGATATCTGTTTGAGCTTTGTTTTTCTTAAGCAACTCAACAACTATGCTGCATAGTTCATCGGTTGAATATTTGCTGCTTAGATGCATGATTTTCATGCTTTCAGCCATGCGCATAAAATGTTCTTTCAGCCGAAATACATACAACTCCTTTTTTTTATCATTCCAGTAAGCCCTGATTCCTTCAAAAACGGCTGTGCCATACATAAAAGCATGTGTTTTGATATTGACGTTTGCAGATTCGATGGGAACAAAACTGTCTTTAAAGAAAGCATAATTGGTGGTGTCAGTCATATTTTAGTCCTCCGACTAAAAATGGCTCCGTCTAGTCGACAGAGCCATTAAAAGTAGTATCCTTGATTCCTAAGTTGACTCTGTTTATGTGCGTACGTCTATGGCAGCCACAGCAATACAGGCCAAAACTATGTTTTGGAGTACGAGTCTTTGTCTAGGAGTCAGGTTATTCATATAGATAACAAATTTAAGTGTTTAATTCTTGAGAGTCAACTTAGAATCGTTTCAGATCACCTCGCGCTAGCCTCGCTATGCAAATGATCGCATTTAATGAACAGCTAGCGCGAGTTTCGCTAACTCAATTGCTATTTTAATTTCAATTATTTTGATTATTTTCGATTTAGCTATGATGGCATTTAATGGTCGAAATGGGCGTGAGAACAGGAGCACGGGCGAGAACACGGGCTCAGTAAACGTCGCCCCTACACGGGCATTCCTATTGCTTTCGCTTATGCGTTTTGGCTAAAGTCAAATCATTGAACGGAGTACATATGCGCGAGAACAATACACAAATTATAGTCCCCATTAGAGTTACACCAAAGCTTTCTTTGGGGCATTTGTGTGCCACGGATCATCTCGCCTAGCCATCCCACTCTCACTCTTTCGTTCACATTAGTATCAATGCTGCCGCTTTAGCAGCATGGTTTGTGTCGTGTAGACACATACCAAAGCAGATTTCTTCAGAATTCGTAGACGGAGAAACCCATGCTAGGACTTCTAAGCCAAGTGGCCACGGATCTTCGGCAACCCACGTCATCCGCACAGTCGCGCAACAATGGATTGTATGGACGATCCAGCAGCGGTCAGGCGATGCAACAGCAACCACAAACTTTCTTCGGTCGCGTGCTCAGAGAGAGCCAGCGAGGGGCACAACGACCTCTCAAAGGCGAGTGGGGTGGACTGCTTCTTGCCAACACCTTACTTGCATTCCGCGCAGTGGCAATGTTCGTTCTTGGGCTGCGCGGCAATCGGGGCGACATTTATCCCCGTGATGATTCTCGCTCGCTGCTAAACAGTATCTATTACGGGGACGCGCCAGAGTTTCACATCGCCAACCCGGGGGCAATTGGGTCAGTGCTGATGATTCATGCATCTTCGGCTGTCGGCGATATCGCAGCACTTGCCTGCGACATCGGCCGCAGTTGGCGCATGAAAACAGCGCTTGGCGCCAACATTCCCATCGAGGTGATTCTTGCCGGCAGCGGCTGGCAGGAAAACAACCGCAGTGTTCAAAGCGCCGTTCGGCTGAGATTAACACTAAACGGCACAACGTTCACGCGCGAGCTTGCTCGCGACCAGATTGAAATCAATTGCCGCCAGCGAACACGCCTCTATGAGTCGCTCGGCTTCAGTGTTAACTTCCAAGACCCCGGCGTGACATTCGCCCGTGAACCACTCGATGCAATGGTCGATCACTTTTGCCAACTGACTCGCCAATGGTCTGGCAAGGTGGTGGACAACACCGCGCGCGAGAACCATGACGTTGCATTCTTGGAGCATTTGGCCGATGCGAGCGGCCGCCGAGACAACAAGATCCCCTCGCTCAGCGGCGATTGGATTTGGTATTACCTCGTCCAATCTATCGTGCAAGCACGTTACTTGGGTAAGAACTTCCTCAAATGCGCGCCGTTGTCCGAGAGAAATTTTGATGCTTCGCATCGATTCGATCTCGGTACCGGCCGTTGGTTTGAGAACTGGCCAAGTACTCAGGGGCAGCTCTGTCGAATGTACGACCCGCAGTACCAACTGCGCGGCAAAGAAGTTCTTCCATACAATGGATTGAGCGGTGATGTTATCGCCCGAGCGGAGCGAGGCACGGATATTGCCAACGCCATTCGCGGGGTCATACCGATGGACCCAAGCGACCAGACAATTGATGAAATTGCCGCCATCTTCAAAGATACGCAGACCCTTCATGTCAACCGGTTGATGACCGACATGATCAGCTTCCTGCTGTTGTGCCAACACCAACAGCCGAGTATCATGTCGGATGCCTGCCGAGATGCCGGGGTGGCTGGCGGAATGGAAGAATTGCTTACTCAACTAGGCGGCAACGGGCTGGCCGACGGCTGGCACGAAGCTGTTGAACTCGACGACGGACAACCGATTCGCGATTGCTGGACTCAATGGTTCAATTCATTGGATCCGGCTAGCGAATCGAAACCCTGCGGCACACCACCCCACCTTTGGTTCGCCTGCCAGACACAGTGGGGGGATGTACAATGCGGCCGACTGGCTCGTCTGGTGGATGTGACCAGAAAGTACTACCGAGCCGTCACTGTCTGATCCTGCAAACACGGGCTCAGTAAACCTCGCCCCTACAAGTCCTTCGAAGAATGCCATGCTAGCGATAGCACAGCGATCCTCGACAAGATTCGTAGGGGCGGGGCACAGCTCCGCCCGCTCGGGACTATTTTGTTTTTTTTATCGATATATTTTTTTGCATTTTATTGATCTATGTCGGCTTCTGCACACATAATGGGTTCTCAGGAGAAAATTATGGCTCAAATTGCAGTGATTGGCAGTGGCATCATCGGCATGACCACAGCTTTGTCTTTAGCCAAAGCCGGCCATCAAATAACTGTCATATCCAAAGACAAGCCTGCTCAAACAACTTCAGCAGCAGCAGCAGCGCTCTGGTTTCCATTTAAAGCTGAGCCGCAAGAAAAAGTGGCAAACTGGTCGGTAAGAACATTGGCTGTGTTTAAAGAACAACTGCCAATTCCGGAAGCAGGAATTGTGTGGACTGATGTTTACGAACTGGCGACGCCGGAAACTGAATTACCCTGGTGGAGCACAAACGTAGAAAATTTTAGCTGTGATGAAGCCTTGATGGATTTACCCGCAGGCAAAAGAAAAGTTTTTCGTTTTACGGCGCCAATTATTGATACTGGTTTGTATTTGCAATATCTGGAAAATGAGCTAAAGAAAGCCGGCGTTAAATCTATATATAAGGAATTAAAAAGCTTTGACGAAGCTTTTGACTTTGGTGATGCTGTAATAAATTGTGCCGGCATTGGCGCAAGAGAGCTAGCCAATGATACAGATTTGCGTCCAGCCCGCGGGCAAGTATTGCGCATCAAACGCCGTCCTAATCAACAAGCGTTATTTGATGTCAGTCAGGGGTCAAAGCTGGTTTATATAATTCCTCGTATTCATGACACTATCATAGGCGGCACGTACGATGAAAATGTTTTTGATCTGGAACCAGATACCAATGAATCAAACGCCATAGTCGAGCGTTGTCAATCCGTATATCCACAATTAGAATACGATCCTAAAACAGATTTTTTAGGAACATACTGTGGATTGCGTCCTGTTCGATCTTCAGTAAGAGTGGAAAAAGAAATAGGCACAAAGCCGTTATTTCATAATTATGGGCACGGCGGCTCCGGATATACCATTGCCTGGGGATGCGCCGAAGAAATTTGCACGCTGGTAGCCAAAGAGTTGAGTCCTGCCGAAATCATAAACAGCAGCGCGCTACCCGTGCCCGCGAACTTGGGCTGATACAATCAATCGCTGTGCTAACGATAAACAGACGGCATACATCGAAGCCGTAGTGGCTGCATTTATGCACCCGTTCGAAGCGACGATATTCGTAGGGCCTGCATGCGCGAGGAGTCCGTGTTGCAGCTCGCGCGAGCCTCGCTAACCAGAAGATCCAATTTAATGATTATGTCGCACTAGCTCCGCTAACCACATTGCCTTTTTTAATTTCAATTATTTTGATTATATTCGCTTCAGGCTTGATCTCCTTCAATGGCCGAAATGGGCGTGGGCACAGGAAGGCGGGCGGAGAACACGGGCTGCTAAAGCAGCCCCTACGAGCTGCCGCGCACCCCTATGCAGTGTTGCTATTGCACAAGTGTTTTGGCTAGAGTCAAATTGTTCCAACGGAGTTTCCCATGCAAGGAAAAAATACATTGAATAGCCAGATGCGAGTCACAGCAAGACTTTCTTTCTGGCATTTTGTGCTCCGTTTCGGACTTCACTTCAGGATTCGTGGTTGGTTCGTTCCTAGTCGTTCCCATTCGTTCCGCAACAGAAGGAGAGAATCATGTTCGTCCAGTCAGTAGATCAGAACGGCGTTGAGCAACTCAAGCAGCAGTTTGCTCACGTCGACATTAGGCTGCAGGGCGATCAGCAGAGGTCGTTACCCAACTTCCTCACAGCAATCGCTGAAAACACTATGGACCATCGAGTGTTCGTGGTCAAGGTTGCACCTTCGGATCCGGAGGTGAGCGACAAGAATCCTCTGAGGCTCGGAAAGATCCCTGTCGTACACCTGCCGGAGGCAACGCTGCCCGAGCTGTACCGCGGCCAGGTTGATGCCTGGAGTATTCCTCTTCCTCCTGGACTTGATGATGCTCAGGACCAGGAGTACATCATCGTACTGGCCGAGGTCCGTGTGCGGACCGGGATCCTCAACGACTGAGATCGGACTTCATTCAGAACCGATCTTTATCCGGAGGCGACGACGCCGTCGCCTCCGGATTCAGTAATCACGACTGTATATGCATAACTATGTCTATTGAACGCTTGCGCGAGCTGCGCTAAGTGTGAGGGATTCATTTAAGTTGTAAATATTTTTCGAAAACCGCTCGGTGAGCCCTGTTCAAGAAGATATATGCATTTTTATGCATGTCTTGAAATGACCATTACATCGGCTCTCTGGGCTTTTGAGCATTGTTATTCTTTCTTCGGCCAATATACAAATGGCTGTATTGACTTTGCCTCTTGAAAAATGTCACTCTTGGCTGTTTCTTCCTTTTAATCCATACGGAGCGCATCTTCAAAAGCCGGGTAGCACCAGCTTTAGACAGCCAAAACAATTACCCTCCCGGTAAAAGGGTAAGGTTTGTCTTTAGTTGAGTCACTGCTGTCTTGCTGATGGTGATATTCCGCCAGGATCAAAAAGGAAGGTGGGCGTCTGCAGAGATACTCTTCTCAAAAGATGCTCATACAAGAAGGTGAGTGGGTGCGCACAAGCACAAACTCACCACACTGGCGCGCGAACACGCCAGCGGATGGATTCTTCAACCCAAGCACCTGAAAGGTAGGTGCATCATGGAGTGGAAATTCGGGTACGGCTTAGGCGAAAAGCCTTTGTTAGTGACACTGCTCGCTGAGCTAGTGCCACTGTTCGCCTTGTTCATCCTGCCGCGCTGGCTGGGACGCGGCAGACGGGGGTGGGGTCTGTCCCCGACAGGACACCAGCTCGCTGCCGGCTTGATTGCAGTGGCAATCGTCGGCGGCACGTTATGCAGCGACCCCGAGTGGATCGGCACCGAGGATATGCGGCAGGCGTTGGTCATCGCGCCACCATGCGCGATGCTCTACACCTTCGGCGTCGTGTATTTCGCGTGCCGGCGTCGGCAGGCCGCAACCCAGGCGGCACAAACAACTCCCAGCCACCGACCCGGTGGGCGGCAGGCAGCGGTTTGATCCGCCCTCGCAACCCGTCGAGTTGATGAAACCGATAAGATGCCGGGCGTCGTTGTCCGGCATCTTATCGGCATTTTTTATTTTTGTATTTTTGACAGTTTCACAAAATTGGCCGGACCGCGGGCAGCTATAGGCAAGCCGCCGGTAATAACAACATTGTCACCATTTTTCACCAATCCCTTTTTATAAAGCACTTCTTCCACCATTGCCAGTGTTGCTTCGGAGTCTCCGGCTTCAGTCAACATCAAAGGTGTAGTTCCCCAGACTAAAGACAGCTCCCGGTAAATATTGATATGCTGCGTGAGAGCAATAATAGGTTGTGCCGGTCTGAATTGAGCAATCATTTGTGCTGTGGCGCCGGTTTTGGTAAAAGTGGCAATTGCTTTTGCTCGTATATCCAGAGCCATGGCACAGGCAGCATGAGCAATAGCATGAGCCGGTGTGGGTAAATCATGATCATGCAATTTGCTGAAATCAGAGCTGTTTTCGGCCTCACAGGCAATGCGGTTCATGATGCGCACGGCCTCCAGAGGATAAAGACCCATCGCCGTTTCTTCCGAAAGCATGACGGCGTCGGTGCCGTCGTAAATAGCATTGGCTACGTCCGACGCTTCAGCCCGCGTGGGGCGGGGATGATTAACCATTGACTCCAGCATTTGGGTGGCAGTGATGACAGGCTTTCCCTGGGCATTAGCTTTTTTTATAATGCGCTTTTGCAGGGGCGGCACCATTTCTGGTGGCACTTCCACACCGAGATCGCCGCGGGCAATCATAACTGCGTCAGCCACCTGCAATATTTCGTCCAGTTTTTCTATTGCTTCCGGCATCTCTAATTTAGCGATGATCGGCATTGGCGGCTGATTACAGCTTACTTCGTCCAGCAGTTTACTGATTAGTTCTCGCAGTTCTTTAATGTCCGTGGCATCGCGCACAAAAGAAAGAGCGATAAAGTCCACCCCCTGGGCTATGCCAAAAGCAAGATCAGTTTTATCTTTATCGGTTAAGGCTGGAATAGAAAGGTGCACACCGGGGATATTAATGCCTTGATGATCTCTTAATTTGCCGCCGCTGATAATTTCACATTCCACATCGGTTTTATCAATCTTGAGCACTTTAAGCTCTATTAGTCCATCATCAAGCAAAATTTTGTCGCCTGCTTTCACATCCTTGGACAACAAATCATAATTGGTGCTGGCGACAGTGGCACTGCCTTCAACATCACGGCTGGTCAGTGTCAGTTTATCGCCTGCTTTTATATCTATTCGCTTGCCGGTCAGTCCCCTGGTGCGTAGTTTTGGCCCGGATAGATCGAGCAAAATTCCTACCGCCCTCTCCAACTTCGCGCTCGCCTGGCGCACGCGAGCAACAGTTGTTTCAATAAACTGAAGATCGGCGTGCGAACAATTGATACGAGCCACATCCATACCGGACTTGATCAGCTCTTCTATCAGCTCGATGCCGGCACAAGCCGGACCAATAGTAGCAACAATTTTGGCTCGTTTGGTTGGCACCACTATACCTTGGCGCCCACACTAAGAGCAAAGTCTTCAGGCTTTATATCAGGGAAACAATTGTCTGTAGCTTCAATCTCGGCAATTTTTGCTTCTTCAAATTGATTGGATGTAATCATCCTGGTGAGAATTTTAAAACGCTCATTATGAGTATTGAAACGTTCAATGGCATATTCTTTAGCTTGTCCTGTAGTGACAAGAAACGGCCAGTCGCTTGATTGCAGAAGCAAAAGTTCACGCGCCGCTTGCTTCAACGCCCGCGCCAACAAATTGCCGGAACCGTTGCTCCTGCCATTTTTACCGGCAATTTCTTCCATAGTGCGCTCGGCTGCATGAATAATCGGCCACATCCATTCGCGTATCATCATTGAGCCATACTTGCCAGTGCCCGCCTGAACCCCAGGAAGATTCCGGCAAATCAATGGCTTGTTTAGGCGGATATTGGCTTAGATATTCGCTTGCTGTTTGCATTTAACAGCAGTATATGTTTTTAATTTGCGAATTACTTCTTTTATCCAGACAACACCTTCAAACCACCAGTGACCAAAAAGTTCCGTATCAAAACTAACCATGATCAATCCTGGATGACCGTACGGCTTTTAAATGATCAGTAAGTTGTTGTTGAATAAAGCCAGCATAATGATCTGAATGTCTCATGAACTCGATTAAGAGCCGCTTCAGGATTATAGAGCTGTTTGTTGCCCAAGATCTGTTTGCTTGGAAGTCAATTTCCAGTAATGCAATCCTGAAACATCGTCTTTCTTGTGAAATTCTCTGTAATTGCCATCCCCTGGATAACCATGATCAGCAGACCAGACCTGATAACCGGCTGCTTCATGCCGGCCAAGCACAGCTACTGGATAATCTTTTAGCCAGTAGGCTTCAAAAGTATCAAGCCCTGTCGGCTTTCTCGCTGCGCGGTATATATTCAACGTCGCCATAAGGGCCAAAAACTCTTCTTGCCTCAGCGCTTTGTCCGCCTTCAATAACAAACGACTCAGTAAAAAAGTATTTGATGCCTAGCTTCATAAGCCAGCGTTCAATGCCCGGACGAGATTTGTTACCAGGGCGATAAGCACATTCAGGCAACCAGAAGCCTTGGGGTTGCCTGCCAAAATGGCGCTTGTATGATTCAACACCAATTTTAAATTGGGCGCGCAAAGAACTGTCTGTTTCCAGCAAAGGTGAAAAACAATGTGTGGCTGCGGAGGTAGTAATTTCAATTAAGCCCTGGTCTTGGCAGCTCCTCAAGCCGGCAATAATGTCTCCCTGCCAGCGTTCAAGATAAGTTGTTTTTATTTGCGTAAACCATTGCTCGCAAAAATGAGCCAGTTGCAGATAATCAGCATTGGCATCTCTCGCCTCGTGCTTTAAAGCGCTTCTGGTCACTACGTGCGGCTTCTATACGCGTATTGAGAAATTGAGAAAATTCTCGTTAATATGCCGATCAGCCAATTGTTCAGTCAAAACAGGCGTCATGCCGATAGTTAAATTGGCTTTGATACCTTCACGTTGTAATTCATCAATAATATTAAGCAGCGGAATATAGGTCTCTGCCATGCATTCATAGACACTTTCTTCACCGAACGGCCACATACCGGCTTTGCGATAAAAGGGCAGATGACTATGCAGCATCAAAACAAAAGAACCGACACTCATTCCTGCTACCTCAAGTTATCCTTAAAAGCTATAGCAATGGCGTATTAGTCTGTTAGTATCGGAAAATATAGCATAAATGGCATCAGTGCCGTCACTGTCTTACAATATAGCATGTGTCATCAAAATTGCTATTTATTAACATAAACGAAAACGAGATCTTAGAAGACCATAATTCTGGAAATGCAAATTAGGAATCAATAAAGTAGTTAAGTTTTTAGAAAAGAATCCTCTTGGAATGACCATGCCGGAAATGGCGGGCGGCTCCAGACAAATCAAGAAATTGCGCACATTACGCCCCATGTTGGCACAGGCAATAAAGCAGGGGCTGGTAATGCCGGTTAGTCAGCGGGCGGGCGCACAGTTTACAGGTTGGTTAAACATTTAGCCAATCGGTAAATGTGGATGCGGGCGGAGAGAACACGGGCTGCTAAAGCAGCCCCTACAGGCTATAATGGCTCACTGGAGGGCAGTCTATGAAAACAATCAATATCGGCAAACTTAAAGTTGGCCCCGGACAACCATTTTTAATCATTGCCGGCCCTTGCGTAATTGAATCTTGGGAAATTACCTACAACACAGCCCAATTTCTCAATGATTTGGCTCACAAGCTTTCTTTTTCTTTTGTATTTAAATCTTCATTTGACAAGGCTAATCGCACTTCCTTCAATTCTTTTCGTGGACCAGGATTGACGGATGGATTAGCTATGCTTGCTGAAATTAAAGCCAAGTTGGGTGTGCATTTGCTTAGCGATGTGCATGAAACCTCACAATGCAACCAGCCGGGCAAGTTTTAGATGTTCTGCAAATTCCAGCCTTTCTATGCCGTCAGACTGATTTAATTGTCGCTGCTGCTGAAACAGGCAAAGCTGTCAATATAAAAAAGGGACAATTTGTCTCGCCGGCAGAAATGCAAAACGGCATAACCAAAGTGCAGGAAAGC
This sequence comes from Candidatus Melainabacteria bacterium, assembly GCA_963847765.1. Classification (GTDB taxonomy): domain Bacteria; phylum Cyanobacteriota; class Vampirovibrionia; order Obscuribacterales; family Obscuribacteraceae; genus CAWKBA01. The sequence goes on from CAWKBA010000008.1 coordinate 162,207, forward strand.
GGCAATGAAAATGTTTTTATTACCGAGCGTGGTACCACATTTGGTTACAATAATCTGGTTGTGGATTTGCGCAGCATTCCCATCATGAAAGGCTTTAACGTGCCGGTTATATTTGATGCCACGCACAGCGTGCAATTACCTGGTGGCAATGGGCAAACATCAAGCGGGCAGCGTCAATATATACCGACTCTGGCCAAAGCCGCTGTTGCTGCCGGTTGCGACGGTATTTTTATGGAAGTGCACCCTAATCCTGATCGAAGCAAAGAGTGATGCTGCCACTCAGATACCGCTCAACCATGTCAAAGAACTGATTAGCCAGTGCTTGAAACTGCATGAATTAACCCAATCTTTTGCCGATATTCAGTTGCCTGCGCCCGGTCATTGCCAGGCAACAGTGCCTTCGCGATAATCAGCCGTGTTACGCGCATTAAATTATTTAGCAATGCTGACTATATTTATCCTGGCACTATGTGCTGAAACAGCATTCGCGGGTGGCGCCGCTTCGAACGGGCTCATAAATTTCGCCCCTACAATGTTGTCGTATAAATCCGACTCATCAACAGAAGACAACAGTCCTGCTGAAGACACCAGCGAGCCCAGTCAAAATAACAATCAGGGCGAGGCAAGCAATCAGATTGACGACATTATGGAAAAAGCCATACAGGCCTATGGTGACAAAGAGCATATTGCCGCTTTTGCCAACAACGCCCAATTTATTGGCTCTATTTCCGGCCCGGAAGACAACTGGAGCAAACACGCTTATAAATATATACGCAAATCGCCCGCCTGGCGCATGGATATAGAAGGAAAGGGCGGTGATGCCGGTGTGGTTAGCACCATATTTGATGGCACAGGTTTCTGGCAAGTTGGAGAAGCGGGCGAAAACACGGGCGCCCCCACAAAAACCGCGTCGAAACCAGATAATAAGCAAAACCCCGCTGAAGAAGAAGATTCCGGGCCGCCAACGGCACCAGCAATTAAAAGACCCGATACCGGTCCTGCAATTAAGGGGCTTTCTCCGGAGCAAGCGCGCTGGTATACCGATCAGGCAGATCGTCAGCCATTTTTGTTAGCCTGCTGGCGAAGCTCCTCCTATCATTTTCAGTTGCTTGGCGAAAGCACGTACAAGCATCTTCCTGTTTATGCTGTTGAAGTAACAACCAAAAATCATACTCCCACGATAATTTATCTTGATCGCAACAATTATCTTGTTTGTGCTATTGCTTTCCAGAGCTGGCAGCTTGTGGGCGATAGCGATCAATTAAAAAAAATAATGGTGGTCAAGGAATATGCCGAAAACAGGCCTGCACTGAATAGTATCTGGCCCTACAAAGAAACTCTTTTTGTTGACAAAAAGCCTGCTTCCGTATGCGAGCTTTCCGCCATCAGCAGTGCCGATGATGTTGCTGTCGATTATTTCCGGCCAGGATATGCGCCGGCTGTAGGGGCGGGGATTAATACCCGCCCGTTGTCCCCCCTACCACAATTGTCCGCACCAATTACGGTGCCTTTCGAATACAGCCAGGGTGAAATCGTTTGCCGGGGCAAAGTTGCCGGTATGGAGCCCTTGTGGTTTTTGATTGATACGGGCACCAGCAACACAATAATCGATCGTTCCGTTGCCGCTCAATGCCTACTCCCCAGAGGCAACGACTTTCGTGTTTCCACCTGGCAGGGCAATGTCGTGGCGCAAACAACCTGGTTGGATAAGATTGAATTTGGTAATTTAAGTATCAATAACATCAATGCTCAGATTGCTGATTTATCTGCTGATTCAAAACAAGTGGGGCGCTCAATTGCCGGTATCATTGGCATGGATGTGCTCTCTCATTATCTACTCACCATAGATTACGCCAAGCCTTCTTTGATCTTTGCTGATCCGACTACAAGCCGTCCTGCCGATTTAGTAACTATTCCTTTTGTGTCTAATAAAAACGTAAACGAGACCGGCAAACCACCAGTACCAAGAATCAAAGTTACTTTGCCGGGAGCTGACAGCACGGCAATGCTTATTGACACCGGTGCTGCCTTCAATCATCTTGCCGCCTCTGTGGCCGGCAAACACCTAAAGGAAGATATAAATAAAGCCGGCCACGGCCATACAATTGAAGGCACCGGTCTGGATGGGCGCCCCGTGCAGCTTGGGCTCATTACCCTGGATCCGATTATTGTTGGCTCTTATAAAATCCACCGCATCACTTTTACTTACCCACAAACGTCTGGTTCATCAGCATTATTACAAAAAGAATCACCTGCGAGCACCGCACCAGTTCCTGCAAATTTAAAAGCTGCTAGCGATGATGTGCTCAGCAATACTCTGGCTGTATCAGGCATATTGGGCAATCCTTTTTTTGAACATTTCATTGTCATTCTTGATTGTCCATTTCATCGTTTGCTGCTTAAACCTAATCCTGCATTTGAGACCGGCTATCAATTAGAAGAAGCATTAGCTGCCGGTGACACAGCCTTGTTTACCAAGCGAGACTTTCGGCAATCAGAGTTTGCTTATCAGAAAGCGCTGTCGGTGGCTAACAACACTCACAATGTGTTGTATCAAGCGCTTTGCCTGGGCAGGCTTGGCAATTTGCGGCGCCTGATGGCTCACGATTTACACAGACCGGAACATGCACAGGCTGCTTATCAGTATTTTAAACAAGCTGATCAATTAGCCGGTCAAGGCAATTTTAAAGAAGCGCAGGGAAGAATTTTAGCTGACTGGAGTCTTCTCTACAGTGAAAACGGCCAGGCTGTTGAAGGCAACCAAACTATAGCCAAGGCTCTGCAATTGGCGCCAAAGGATGCCTTCGTCAATGTAGACTATGCAGTGCATTTATTTAGAGAGCGCTCATACGCCGAGGCAGAAAAATATATAGACAAAGCTCTCTTTTTTGATCCGGAAAATTGGCAGGCACTCTGGTATCAAGTTAAACTCAGCGAAATGTTTCTAGATACAAAAAAAGAAAAAGCGACTCTGCAAGAAATATTGCAACATTACCCCTGGTCAAAATTAGCCCAAACCAAGCTCAAAACTTTAGAAACACCGGCACCATCTGCCGGCCCAATAATCGGCTGCTGTACCTGTTCGAAGCAACGCCATTCGAAGAATGCTGTGCCTACTTTGAAGCGACGGTATTCTTCAGAACCGTAGGGGCGAAATTCATGAGCCCGCATATTACGAATCGGCGAACACGGGCGGCTAAAGCCGCCCCTACAATTCCTGCCTATGTTGCCATGCTTACGATGGCGCAGCGCCTAAATGTAATTTGCCACAACTTTGTCACGCTGGGCGCCATAACATTGCCCTGTCGGCACAGAATGCCGTCAACGTGGGCAAAATGACAAAGCTTCTGTTAGAACTAAAAGATGAAACTATTGTAGCCGGCTTCAAAGCCACCCAAAGCACTCAATACTTTAAGGCACTGATGGCGCGCCACCAAAACAGGCTATACAACACGGCTTTTAGAATTTTAGGCTGCCCTGATGAGTCCGAAGAAGTCGTGCAAGAAACATTCATAAAAGCTCTGCAAAATATAAGCAAGTTTAGAAGTAACGCCTCTCTTTCTGCGTGGCTATATACCATAGCCCACAACCTCTGCATAGATATGCTGCGCTTGAGACAAAAAAACCGTCGTTATCGCTACCAGTCTTTTGATCCTTTATCCATATTACGCAGTAAAGACCCTTTTAAAAGAAGTCATCATGCAGTCACCCAGCTTCCTGATAATCTGCCTGGACCGGCTGAACGAGCGGAGCTTAACGAGCTAGTGAACATGGTGGCTCATTCATTAACCTGCATCTCAATCAAACAACGCGCCGTAGTCGTACTGCACGACATAGAAGGATTTTCTTATCAAGACATAGCCGCCATTACGGGCACTAATATCGGCACGGTGCGCTCGCGCTTGCATTATGGACGCAATCGGCTGAAAAAGATTCTGCGTACCCGCCTGCCGGCTCATCATTGATGATTCTGTATTTATTTCTTGCCGGTTTTTTTCTTAATTGCCGCCCAGTCAAGTAAAAAATCAGAATCGCCTTCGCCGGATGGACGTTTTACGGCTTCCTCTGCTGCCGGTTTTGTTGTTTCGGTTTTGCTTTTTTTCTTTTTCTCTGGAGCAGAATTTTCCGCTTTGATGCTGTCCGCCTTAGCCTTCAGCCCGGCTGGAGGATTGGACGGAGCGCCTGGTTTGCCGGTTGGAAAACCAAACCAGGCTGGTAGCGGCGGCGGTGGCACAAGCAAAGACGGTGTGTGTGCTGTCGTCTTATGTTCTCTCCCCCCTTTTGCTACTTTATTAACTGCCTTAGTCCTTACTCTGCTGCTTGTGACCGCCCGGCTTGCCGGTTTATTGTTTCCTTTAAGAGCCTTTTCTATCCATTGTATTCTTGATTCTATGTTGCTCAACTCACTGGCATTAGTATGATTTTGCTTGCCGGCCGGGTTATTTGCTTGCCCGGGTAAATTGGCCTGTGTGGTAATGCCGGAAGTGGCGCGGGCAGGGGTCGTAGTACTAGCCGCAGCAGGTTTGTTTGGCACAGTACTCTCAGCTGGTTTTTCAGGCTTTTGTGCTTTTGCAGGTAGTTCACGACCAGGTATTTTGTTGATAGCACCAGTCTGTAAACAATTGATAATAAAAGCTTGTTGAGCAGCACTGGCCGGATCTGCGTCTTGCAAACAAAGCATCAAATCACGTCTGGCTTCAGGAGAATCCCAATGTTTCTTCAGTACTTGTTGAATGTGTTGATAAGCTTCATTGTTTTTATCTCTAAACCTGAGCAACCGCCCAAGCATAAGTTGTGCGGCCAAACAATTAGGATCAACGGCCACTGCTTTTTTAAGACAATGTTCAGCCAGATCAAATTTGCTTAAATCGTAAGCGCGCACACCCATTTCATAGCTTAGCGACCCCACCAGTGGGGAATCTTTACCGTAATCAGCCTCTGCTTTCTCGACAGCCTTCTGATACAATGCAAGGGATTCTTCTCCTTTTCCGGACAAATACTGCCGGCAGGCTAGAGAAGATAGGCTGGCAGGACTGTCAATAAAAGCACCGGGCAGCCGCTCAGCCCAAACAGATTGATTTGCAGCAACCATAACCAGCCCTGCCGCAACGGCATGACAGATAATAATCAATAGGAATTTAGGCATAGATTTCTAATTTACCATTAATTTATTCAATTGAGGCAAAGAAAATGCGACGTCAACGATCCCAGCGCTCTCGCTCCAATAGACCAAGAAGTGGTCCAGGCAGTTCACCTACAGCATCACATCATGATTCGTCTGGTGCCAGCGGTTCACCTTTTGAAATAGATTTGAATATCAACTTAGGTGAGGGCTTTGGCCAATACCGCATGGATGGCGAGTCTAATTTGCTCCCCTTTGTTACATCAGCCAATATAGCCTGCGGAGCCCATGCCGGAGACCCTGTTCTAATGGAAACAGCCCTGGATGAAGTGCGCCGCTATGGTTTATCTCTGGGAGCTCATATCGGTTATCCGGATCTGGCCGGTTTTGGGCGCCGGGAAATTCATTTGACTGCCGGTGAGTTGCGCGCCTCCATTCTTTATCAATTAGGGGCTTTGTACGGATTAGCTAAAATAGTCGGTTTGGAAATTACGCAGGTCAGGCCGCATGGCTTCCTCTACCGCCAGTTGTTTAATGACTTGCGCACAGCCACCATTGTCACTAAAGCCGTATCGGAATTTGATCCCTGGCTAATTTTTGTTGGCCCGGCGGGTAAAAACTTGCTCGCTGCCGGTGAAAGAGCAGGATTGAAAGTAGCCGGAGAAGCCTGGGTAGATCGCGTCTATGACGCTAATGGCCATTTATTGCCTCATAATCACAGCAAAGCAAAAATCAAATCACCTCACGAGATTATTGTTCAAGCACAAAGCTTGATCAGTCATGGTGAAGTTACTGCTGCCGATGGTTCAGTTATACACATCGATTTCCAAACCATACATCTGCATACCGGCATGCCTAATGCTTCAGGCACAGCCCAGGCGATACGCGCTCTTATTCCTGCGGCTCGCAGCCTGCGCAGCGAACCATTCAATATCGGCGCAGCCCGAAGAAGGCAGCCTGGCGTATAACTATAATTAGGCGGGCGGATAAATCTCGCCCCTACCACGAATGCCGTCGATACGGCGAACCGCGTCGTAGAGGCGCATTGCATGCGCCCGCTAATACGGAGGACACGGGCGATACAAAGCTCACCCGTACCTTCGACAAAGAACGTCGCTTCGAACGGGCGCACTTACGGGCGCCCCTACGGATTCTTCGTACAACGTCGTTTCAACGTAGGCACAGCGATATTTGAAATTTTTACGGCTTTCTTTTTGCTGGTGGTACTATTTCGTCGTACCAACTGCCGTAATATTCGGGGTAGCCTTCGCCGGTTGTAGATGTGACTGTTTTTTGCAATGCCTTTTTAATGGCTCTGCGCCCGCCTCTTTTATAGCGACGCAACCATTCCAGTTCGACTGGATCAATAGACACATCCCCTTTTATAAGTTCTTGCACAATGCGAATTTCATGCACAATCGCTTCTGTTTCTTCGCTCAAGCAGCGGTCAACAAATTCTTTGCGCCCGGTCTTACCCGGCACAGGATCAAAGGTTGGCTTAATCAGAGCGTGCACAAATTCGTGAGCAATACTAATCAACTTATAATTACGCGGGCAATAACGGCCTATATAAATAGTACGTTTTTTACGATCATAATAAGCGCGGCAAGGGCCATCAACCATGCGAATACGCACACCCTGAGCGCGGATGTGCTGAATGTCTTCAAGCAAGGTTGGCGACTTGTAAGCCGCTTCCACCAATTTTTTGCCAAACTGGCGCCGTAGATTGCGCATGCTCATTGTCGATCAGTCTCCGAAATCGATAACCTTATAATTGAATGTGTGATTATGAAGATATGTTAATTTTAGCACATTTTGGTTGCAAATAATAGCTGCCAAAACCCAGACAGGCTGTGCTTTTATCTAAAAGCAGCCTCTTTTGCTTGGCTTCTAGTAGATTTAATTAAATCTTAAAATACCTACACAACGCCCAAAATACGGGGGTTTTTTCGGCTATCTAGCCTAAAAACAGCAAATTTAATCTTGGGCCAGTATTAAAGAAGGGCTTTCCTTTTTATATCCAGGTAGCCGGCTATCAAACGGCTGCTTAATTGCTCTGGTGTCGCATTCAATACCAGGCATCCTCGCCTTTGCAAAACATCCAGGGCTAATTGGCGCTGAGAAAACAAATCAGTCGCCACTGCCCGCTGTAAAATTGTTTCATACTGATGAGAATCACTACTCTCAATCATTTTTTCCACACGCTGATCGGCAAGCACAACACAAAAGGTAAGATGTTTCTGGCGCAGCGAAGCCAGAGCTGATAACAACGAGCGTGAACCCCAGGTGTCGGTAAGATCAGTGAGCACAACAAAGAGTGTTCTTCCTTTTTGACGGCTGGCAAAATAAGCGAGCATTTCTAAATATTCAGGCTCCGCCATGCGGGCACTGGTACTGGCTGAGGCATCAAGAAATTTCTGCAAATAAGCATTGCCGCGACGCGGCGGCAAATAAGCTAGAGGGGCATCAGCAAATATGCCCAGACCAACTTGATCATTCAAATTCAAAGCAGCCAGGCTCAAAGAAAGAGCAGCATTCAAGGCATGATCAAATTTGCTCAACCCGGCAAGCTGAGAAAACATCATTCTGCCGCCATCAACCAGAATGAGAAGGCGCTGCTCTTCTTCACGATCATATTCACGTATAATCGGCCGCTGCGCTCTGGCTGTTGCCTTCCAATCAATTTTTGTGGTGTCTTTACCAGCAACATATTCAGTAAGTCCGGTAAAATTTGTTCCCTGCCCTCTTTGTTTGCGTTGAATTTCCCCTAAGGCTGACGTTGTGCCAAGCTCTAAAGAAAGCTCGGCAAGCGCCTGCAAGTCATTGTAGACTTTGATTTGCTGAGGGATACTAAATTCTATTTGTCTTTCAAAAAAACCAAAGCGGCTTTTGATGCGAGTATAGACAATGCCAAAATGATAAACACCTTTACTGCCCGGCGTAAGCTTATATGAAAGTATTCTTGTCTGCCCGCCTGCCAGAACAAAAGCAAAATCACAACCAGAACACTTCATATCTTGTGGATAATCATCAGTCACCCGGCATTGCAAGATTTTGTTAGAAAGATTGGCTATTGTTACTGTGACAATATTTTCTCGTCCTATAGAAAATCGTTTATTCATCTCTCTATCTGCCGACAACATTTTTTTATTCGGCGTGAGAAAAATATCCACCCCAACCAATATGGCTATAAATAAATCAAGAACAAAAAATAATTGATGTGTCGACACCACCTGCAATGTCAGTGGTAAAAGCTGAGCAATTATCACTATTGCCAACACTAATACAAGCGCAAAATAAAAACGACGTGTTGGAACTACATTCATGTCAAGTTCGCCTGTTTATTAACTGCTCTATTATGCATTAATTGCAGCCTACCAGATATTGCATAAATCGATCAAATCGATTATAATATTTAAGATGGTTAATCTGATCGATTTTATTAATTTGTGTCAAGGGACGTGTCATGAAAAAGTTTACTGCTACTGAACTAAAAACAAAAACTGGAGAATGTCTGGACTCGGCAAGAAAGGAGCCGGTTGAAATCGGTAAAAACGGCAAGCCCATTGCTGTTCTCATCGCCTATGAAGACTATGATCGATTGGCTAAATTGGAAAACGAATATTGGTTGGCCCGTGTGGAAGCAGCTGAAAAACGTGGCTTTGCCGGTGCTAAAGCAACATCTAACTTTTTTAAGGAGATGTTGAGCAGAAATGCTTAGGGCTGATTTATCAAACGATGCCATTCGCTTTTTAAAGAAAAGAGACTCAAAGCAGTTTATGCAAATATTTCAAGCAGTTAATTCTCTATGCGCCAATCCCCGTCCCGCAGATTCAATAGCCATGGGCAATCGCCAGCATTTTAGAAAAGATGTTGGCGAATATAGAGTCATCTATAAATTTGACAGTGAATATCTTTATGTGTCCGTTATCGGACAACGCAATGATAGTGCTGCCTACCAAGAATTTGATCGAAAAAGGTAGTGGCGGGCTTTATGTAGTGCAGGCGCTCGCGCCGTAGTTTGTAGGGACGGCTTTAGCCGCCCGTGTTCTTGATGTTTGCCGTACCCGCGGGTCGATTCCATCGACCCCACGTGACACGTCTGACCGATGGCTCACGTTGTAGGGGCGGGGCTTGTCTCCGCCCGTTCGAAGCGGCGTTCCTTGTCGAAGGTAGGGGCGGCTCGTAGGCGCGGACTCAGCAGCCGTGAGGCATATAAGTTATGCCGAGCGGGTGCCGCTGAATCCAAAACATAAATGTCCCACGCGAACCGCCCGTGTATCGACAATCTGCTTCGATCGCTGTGCTAACGATAACACGATATTTCCTGAAGAAATTGTAGGGGCGCGCGTGAGTACGCCCGTGTTCTTGCCTGCATTGAAATAAAAAAACGATATAAAAAAAGAAACGAAGGACGATAGACCCCCGGGGAGGCATCCATTCCGCCCGGAAGTCTGCGAGGCACTCGGAAACCTCAGCTCTTACGCCGACGCCAGGGAGGAACCACCTCATCTTGAGGCAGTTCCACCCCCAGCAGCCAGAGCTTTTCGCGAATCTCTTTCAACGAATCCACTCCGAAATTTCTGCCCTGCAGCAGAATTTCGGGAGGACACGAGCACAGCTTGGCGAGGTTGCCAATCTTGAGACGGGGAAGCCGACGCAGTCCACGGCTCGAGAGATTCAGAAAGTTGACGTCAATGGCGGCAAGCAACCGAAAAAGTTTCAGCGCCGCCGCACACGGAATCAGACCGTTGGCCTCGCAAAAGGCCACATAGTCTTTCGATTTTACTACTGACCTTTCAACGCGAGCATTGTGTGTCGCGTTGTCGGCCAAGAGTCTCCGATAGACGTCTGTCGCCACGATCCTTCGACGAATCCTGGCGACTCGCCTCGACGACTCAGCCGCGCCCCACACTGCGGTTTTTCGACCACGGGCGGAGCTGCCTTTCTTCTTCATTCAACACCTTCCTTCTTGCGCCTGGCGCGATAGCGTTCGGCACACCAACCCAGCAAGAGCCGGCCCTCGTAACCCCCAAAGACGAAGATAGAGATCCACGCCAGCCAATCCAACGGCCGGTGGAAAAGAAGCGGCTGCACCGCCAGCAGCAAGAATACGCACCCGAAAATGGCGCACTGTTTGCGCGAGTACTTGCGCAGAAGCTTCTCCTCCCAGCTCTCGATCACTGACCATAGTTCCATCCGAAAAACTCCTCTACTGAACAATGAAAATCGAACCCGAACGAATTTCCCCGGCGGTGAGTTTCCCCACCGCGGGGACGGTTTTTGTTGACAGCGAAGCCGACCGAGTTTACACCCGTGTCAGACTTCGCATACCGATGTATCCGGCGGCGTGAGCTTGAGGCTCAAGTTCGGCGGAGACTCGGCGTTTGGGCCAATACTTTCAGTTGGTTATGGTATACCGACGGCGCCGCGCCACCGAGGAAGGTGGCAATTTCTCGCGGCTCCAGCTCTTGAACCTGGCCGTGCGGACCCACAATAAATGTCGTCTGCACGACAACGAAGGTGCCAAGCAGTAATGTGCTAACCGCTGGGTGTGGCGGTCGCGCGCGGAAGATTGCGCGCTTGCCTTGGTACCGTCCCGTACTGAGATGGGAAGTACCGAAGTTAATGGTAACGGTCACAACCGGCTGGATTGGCTGGATTGGTTTGATTGGATACACCGGAATCACCGGATAAACCGGCGGATAATACGGTGGATAGTACGGCGGATAAACCACCGACTGCGGCCCGTTGTTGGCCAAGTTGTTGTATCCGACCAAAACAACGGTCGTCGAGCCCAGTGCCTGGTAGGGCCCTACCGACTGCTGCACGTTTGACGTGATGTTGCTGGTCGTGATGCTAACGACGGCGTTGTTGAAAACAACGTTGTAACTTCCAGTCGTCACATTGGTCGAGATAGTGGTGTTGGTGATCGCCACATTCCCGAACGCATACAGGGCGCCGTTGGAATTGCCCTGGATAAACGACTGATTGACCATCAGCATGCCGCCGGTCACGTAGACGGCATAGGTTCCCACTGACGAAGAAACCGTCTCGGTCATCAGGGTGGCCGAAGCCGCCGGAACTGTTTAGCCCGGCGCCAATCCCGTTACCCAGGATCTGCCCACCAGTCTCCGTAAGCACTCCGCTATTGAGAATGGCAGCAGAGTTGTTGCCATTCTGCCAATAGTAACTGGCGCTCTCTGATGTTTTGCCGGCGGTCGTCAGCCCAGTGGTGGCGTTGTTGTAATACGCCACATTTTTGGTCGTGTACGAACCGGTGGCACCAATGACGGCACCATTATCAAATCCCTGCAACAGTCCGTTGTTAAAAACGCAGGTGCCCTGGACCAGAAGCCCGGTGCCGTTGCCACTCGTGCCTGCTCCCTGACCGTATCCGTACAGGTTGCAGTTGGTGACGGTGAGGGACGAATTCTGGTTGACTGTGATGGCGGCCGGAATGGCGCCGGACTGTGTCGTGATGTAGTTCATATACACCGTCTGACCCAATCCAGGGCCAGTATTGACGACAAACACACCTTCCGGGGCAGTGATATTTACACCGGCACCGTTGATGGTTACACCGGCCGTAATGGTAATCGAGCTGTCCAACGTGATCTGCGGGATACCGCTGACGCTGATCACATCAGTTCCAGGGGGATCGCCGTTGGACTGTTCAATGGCCGCACGTAAAGTTCCACCTCCACTGTCGGCGGAGCTGTTGACGTAGATGACTGTAAGCAGCGTTTTCTTCTCAAGCTGCTCCACCAGCGGACGAATGTAAGCGGAATCACGGGAACCGGAGCGACGGCGGGAACGAACGAGTGTGGGATTGAGCACGGAAGTTCTCTCCTCAAGTTGGGTGTTCGACTTTGGCTGTCTGATCACGAAGTTGCAATCAGCTAGCCTCGGTCTTCGATTCGAAAAATCTACGCAGCTGCGTGTTGAATTTTGCCCATGTCTCATCGCTTCGCATATTTCGGCGACTCAACGAGACTTTCCTTACTGGAGATTCAGGATTGGGGCAATAAATATGAGACGATTATTTCAACACACAAGACGCTCTTACCTTGACATTTTGAGGCAAGTCAAGTCAAGTGATGTGACTGCCTGTTTTTCTTGTCTGGCCAAGGTATAGCTGATGCTTGGCAATTACTTACCAATTTCTTATGCAAAAACCAAAGATTAAACTGTACTGCCGCCGCTCGCGCAGCTGACGCTAGCTTTTTATTTATTCTCCTGACATCCAAAGTCGACCCCCTACATCGAAGAAATGATGCCCGCGGGCGCATAAATGCAGCCCCTACGGGTTCTAGGTAGAACGCCGTGCGATCTTCAGCACAGCTATTAACACCGGAGCCGTTGTAGGGATGGGTATAAATCCCCACCCGTTTGCACCGGCATGACAAAAATAAAAAATTGCCCAAAAAGTGAAGAACCGGAACAAAGCCCGTTTGTGCTGCCGCATTTACATGCGACGGCCGGGCTTGTTCCGGGTCCCCGATCATGTCAGTTCGACGTGATCTTGTACAAATCGCGGATGAACGGGCCAGCGTATTTGACGCTGACCAGAATCTCCATGGTGTCGCCGGAGTAAGCGATGCTGCCGCCGGGAAGCAGAACTGTCAACCCGCTGTGTCCGAGATCAACAGAGATGAGCTCCGTTTTTCCAGCGAGCAAGCGCGGCAATTTGTGCGCACGGACGATCAGGTCCTTGGTACCGTAGTTGTTGATTCGTCTGACCTGCAGTTTGCCGGTCAGCTTGATCTCAATCGGAAGCACCGTGTTGGTTGTTGTGGTTGACGACGTTGTCGTCGTCGATGAAATGACCAGCGGTGGCGTGACGGTCAAGGTCCCGCCGAGGTTGTAGATCCCTCCTTGGGGTATCACGCAATCGTTCAGGCTGACGGTGGCGGTGCTGTCCAACGCCACACCGTACCCCGTGTTGCCAGTGAAACGGCTGCCGGTCTCGGAGGCCTTGCCGTAGAGCCCGATCAAGAGACCGGCCAAGACGTTGTCCTGGAAGACGGCATCGGTCTCCGTCAGTTTCCCTTCGCCAACGACCTCACCATCGACGTTGTTGACGTAGGTGTTGCCGCTGCAAACAACCTGTCCGCCGTTAGCGTTCAGCCCCTGATAGAGGCCTGTGAACGTGACACCAGAGACGGTCACGCCGATGGAGAGCGGGGCGGTGACGATACCGAAGCCGGACGGACCGGATGACCCCGGCGATGCCCAGGTCGAGGTAATAACGACGTTCGAGATCGTGGAGCCCGACTCGGGTTCCAATGCCGTCTGTGATCCGACGCCAAGCGGGATGGTCCCCGCCGCGGGTCCGGTCCAGTCCAAGGTAACGGTGGTGTTTTCCAGGTCCGTGAGCGTCGCATTGTACGGCACCACGACAGTGCCGGCAAACTTCGCGACACCGCCTGGCACTTTACCCACGTCGATGATGGCTCCCTCCGGAGCGTTGTTGACGATGTTCGCAAAACACCCAGGGCCGGTGAGGGCGGAGCTGGTGACTTCGAGCACCTGCGGCGCCGCCACTGCCAAAAGTGCTCGTCCCTCAAGCCCTTCCACCTGCGGTCTAAACCGCGCCGTTCGGTGCTTGCCACGACGCGCCTTGTTCTGACCGATTCGCATCTGCATGATCTGAGTCCTTGTTGCAAAAACGTTCTGACCTCGCACGACGATACACTCGCCGCACTGCACATCCTCAGCCACAAATCCGGCAAGCCGAACTACCCCGTCCCGCGAAACATCGGGAAAGATTTGTTGCAAACAGAAGCAAATACTTCGCGGGTGGGGTAATAACCTCAATAGGTCATTGTGATTCGAGACGCTTGTGTTTTAACAAAATTGATCTAGCTAAACCAATAGATATTGCTGAATCTACGTTGAATTAACATTAGATATGTCTTTGACATCCAATTTTTGCTCTTTCACGCTAGCGCAGCTAGCACAGCCTGACAACCCTTTCAAGCAGGCGCGTGCAACGCGCCCCTACAACGAAGAAACGATGCCCCCACCGCTCGCTTCCTTGAGTTCTTGCAATTTAAGCAGCAAATCAGGTGCGAAGGCGCGTTTTTTTAGATCCTGAGAAAAAAGAGCCCAGCCAAAATAAACTATCGGCCAGGTGACTATGCTAACCATAGACTCCCAGGATTGTGCCAGCACCATTCTATAAAAGGGCGCCTTGGTGCTAAATGATGCCAGCTCTTCATGAAGGCGGGAAGTAAAATCTTGTCCATTAGAGTTCGTACCCTCCTTTATAAATATTTCCGCTATGGAAAAGGCCACCAGCGGCAAATTCAACGGCCAGGTTAGCAGCACAACAACAAGCCCGGACAAACAAACAAAGCCAAGAATGCGCCAGAAATTAGGCCAGGCCAACAACCATGACTGAGAGCAAGCCGGCTTGACATGTTCATTTTCCAAAATCATTTGATTGAGGGCAAGCCAATAAATAATTGATATCTGGATAATAAAGACAAGCATGCCGACAAATTCGGCAATTACCAATCCGGCTATAACACCTGCCGGGACGACATGCAGTGCTGTCAAAGCAGCCGTAATGATGATAATGATGCATCCCCCTATTGCCGCTGCCATTGTGGCCAGAGTGCTCAGGCTGAATATAGCCAGAATGGGTCCTTGCATAGACTTAATTTTTTTGTAGGCATCATCAAAGCTTTTGCTGTCAGCCTGTGTGTCTTGCGCCACAAACAATTTAACCAGGGCAAATTGCCGCATCATCATTATCCAGACTGAATAGAGCAAAATAATTGAACCGGCTAGAATACTGACCACGCCAATTGCAATCAGAAATAAATTCGGTAAAGTGTCTTTAATCTTAAAAATGGCGAAAGGACAATATAGACAGATTTTGCCAACCATAAAACCAATTGCCGGTATAAGCAAAACCTGTAAAATCATAGGGGCATGGCGCCAATAAATCCGCACTGCCTGACCGGTTAGATCACCAACAGAGAGAAATTCAATTGCCGAGGCATCAGGGTCCATCTATTTCCTCTCCTTCGTTCAATGTAGCTGATTTTGTTGCGGTACCAGCCGGTATTGCCCATTACAAGAAACACTTTACAGCAAGCGCAGTGGTTATGGAACAATCACATATATTATTGGTGCATCACCGGCGCATCGGTGCCTGGCTTCCTCCGGGTGGTCATATTGAAGAGCATGAGCTGCCACATGAAACAGCCGTCAGAGAAACAAAAGAAGAAACGGGAATTGATATTGCCGTATTAAATGTCGACGGGCGCGTAGGGGCGGCCGTACGTCCGCCCGTGTCCTCCGCCCCTACGAAAAATAATGAAGCCTTTTTCTTACCGACACCGTTGTGTATTCATGCAGTCAAGGCCAGTGAAAGAGATTCTGTTTATTATCACATTGATCTTGCTTATCTTTGCCGGCCTCTTGCTGTATTGTCGGCAGACAAAAAATCTTCTTTGCCCGACATTATTGCTAACGATGAACTTTATGATGCCCGCTGGGTAAAATTGGATTGCCTGTGTGATCTGCCTCTGGCCAATAATGTAATAGAGATTGTCGCTTTAGCAAAATCTCGGTTAAACTTGTCGTAGGACATAGGATAAGATGACATCAGCACTGATACAAAAACTAAGTGAACGCAAAGACCTGAAGCACATTCTGGAAACTACGGTCAGTGACCTGGGGCAATCTCTGAATAGCAATTGCTGCCAGATTTTACTTGCCAATCCTCTTGAAACAAACAATGCCTTAATCTGTGAGAATTATGCTGAGCAGCACCATCCCAAGACAGATAGTCAAACGGATTTGTCTCGTTTGTCATTGCCATTAGTTTTAAACGGCCGCAGCTTTGGTTCACTGATTCTCACTCGCAATACGCCCTGGCTGGCTGCAGAAATTGACTCCACCACGTTGCTCATTGCCAAACTGAGCGAACTTATTCGGGAAGCACAGATTAATGACATATTGCAACGTGAAACTTTTCAATCAAATTTTTTGGTTGAGATCAATAATCTCATGGCTTATTCCCTTGGCATTGGCGATGCATTGTTTATGGTGGTCAATATATTGGGCAAAGCCTTGCGAGCCAGTCGCTGCCTCTTTGTTTGTACCGACGACAAAACATCCGGTTGGAAATGTTATGAATTTTGGCAACAAGACAAAGTTAAAAGTTGCCAGGAGTATCATTGGCCAACCAATGATTCATCTTTAATTGCTCAGACTTTGCGCACACACACTCCATTGAAATTTTACGAGGGTCAGGAAAATTCTTATTTGACTCCTTCTCAGGCAGAATTGCAATTTTCGGGCACTCGTTCCTTGCTGGCCCTGGCATTGCAACATGACAATAATGTTTATGGCTGCGTGATTATTCAGCAATGTGATTATCGCCGCTCGTGGAAACGTGACGAAATAGACATGGTGCAACATACGGCGGACCGGGTAGCACAAGCATTAGCCAATTTACCTGAGGAAAAACGCATCCATAAACCAATCATGCAACTACATCAGCGCATAGTTGCTCCCGAAAAGACAACAGGCGGGGTAGCAGGGGCAGGCTTTGCCTCGCCCGCAACCGCCCCTACGGGCGCTACACTGATTCAGTCTTTAAAAGGAGCCTTCGGACAGAATTCCATTCCCAGCGCTGTAGAAACTGCGCATGAATTGCCGGCTCAAGAAGCCCCCGCCTTGCAGATGAGCCTCAAGCCTGTAATCAAGCCGGCAAAGCGCTCAACCACTGCCAGCTCCAGCTCACCGGGGCTACTAAAGAGAAACAAGGAGACGCAATCACCTCCGCCGGTGCAAGCTTCTGCACCAAATATAGTACCGGTTAAGGCTAAAGGAAAATCAAAAGGTACGGAGAGCGCCGGCGGCATGCCGGCGGTTACGGGGACAGGTCCAGGGGCAGCGGACACGGCACAGCGGCCGGACGGGTCTGCCGCTGCAGTTTCAACGCCTGCACTACCAGAATCAGCGTGGGGAAATCTCGATGCCATACCTACTCCGGCTGCCGGTCCGGCTATGTCCGGACTGGGAGCTTATATGCTGCCAAAGGCTAAAGCACAATCAGCAGCAGCCAGCAGCCCGCTGCGAGCTTCTCTGTACAAAGAAAAAGCCATTGATGTTAATGAAATTGCCGCCCCGCCCGGTTCTGTAGGGGCGCCCGTTTCGCCGCCCGATGTAGAAGCGGGCGTAAGTCCGCCCATGCCGTCGCCCGAGACTGCTCCTGTCGTAGAGACCGAGGAGCAAGCAAAAGAAAAGATAGAACGAGTACTTGCGGCCAGCGACCAAAACAAACAAGTAAGCGATTATATTTTTGCTATAGCCAACATGGATCCAAGAACGCTAGGAAGAATTGCCGGCTGGGTTGAGGAAATTGAGAAAAAGGACAAATATCTGACACCTCATTTTAAAACTGTGGCCGAATACTCATACGCCATTGCCGATGGACTGAAATTGCCGCCAAGAGACATGGACGACGTTAAGATTGCCGCTTTGTTGCATGATGTAGGCAAACTTGGCACCGCCGCTGAGATTCTGCAAAAACGTGATGAAGATCTGGATGACGCTGAGCTTCTCACAATAATGCGCCATCCTATGGACGGTGCCGAGTTGCTGAAATCTTTTCCTGACCTTGCTCCTTTTGCTCCTATTGTTCTTGCTCACCACGAAGAATACGGCGGCAACGGCTATCCACAGGGGCTCAAGGGTGAAGAAATCCCTCTGGCTGCTCGTATTATTTTTCTCGCCAATAGTTACCATAGCATGGTAAGCGATATGCGCTATGGTAAAGGCATGCGCCCTAAAGAAGCACAACAACATCTAAAGCAAGGGGCGGGCAATCAATATGATCCAGCCCTGGTTGATGTCTTCATCAAATATTTGCAAAAACAAGCGGCATCATAAACCATGATGACAGTTCTTCACCACATCTGGTGCAGGCTAACGGCATCGTTATCCATGTCCTTTTACATGGGTTGGTCAATGCTCTGGGCGCTTGTGCTTGGTTTCACGCTTTCAGCAATTATTCAGGCAATCGTGACCAGACCGCAAATGAATAAATGGCTTGCCAATCACAGTTTTAAATCGCTGGCTGCAGCTGCCTTATTTGGTGCTGCTTCTTCTTCGTGCTCATATGCTGCTGCCGCCATCACTCGCTCGCTAATAAAACAAGGCGCTGATTTTACTGCCGCCATGGCTTTTCAGTTTGCTTCCACCAATTTAGTTTTGGAGTTAGGCGTATTGCTGGCTTTACTACTGGGCTGGCAATTTACACTGGCTCAATTTATTGGCGGCATAATCATGATTGTTGTCATGTCTTTGTTGTTTCAGTTTTTTTTACCAAAAAAACTTATTGCCTCGGCAACAACTGGGGTTGCGGGCTCAGTGAACCTCGCCCCTACACAAACCTCCATCAGTCATTATTTTTTTATGGACTGGGCATCTTTGTGGAGCGATATACTTCTGGGCTTAGTTGTGGCCGGTGTTCTATCTGCCTGGATTCCTGATTCATTCTGGATAACTCTTTTTTGCAAAGATAATTCTGCTGTCGCCCATTTAGTCAATCCACTCATCGGACCTTTAATTGCCATACTTTCTTTTGTCTGCTCAATAGGCAATGTGCCTATGGCGGCAGTATTATGGCAACATGGCATGACATTTGGCGGCGTGCTCTCTTTTCTCTTTGCCGATCTTATCGTTTTTCCTTTGCTCAATATTTATCGTAAATACTACGGACTAAAAATGGCAACTTATCTAGCTGTCATCTTTTATGTATCCATGGTGGCGGCAGCATATTGCTGTGAATCGCTTTTCACAACACTGGGATTATTGCCGCCTGTTGTTATAACACCAGACAGTCATATGATGATGTCTCATGCCGGCATTGGGCTTAATTACACAACTGGATTCAATATAGTCGCCCTTATTTTCGCCGGCTTACTTTTCAAACGTTTTTATCAAACCGGTGGATTGAAAATATTTAGAAAACATAGCTGTCATTTGTGATCCTTTCCTTATTTTTTTGCACTCTTGCTTGTCCGTAATGTATATATCGATAACAGAGGGCAGGCGAAAGACCTCTCGCTTGTCATGGTTACCATAGGACAAAAGAGGAATTCAATAAAATGGCTAAAGCGGTAGGAATAGATTTAGGCACAACCAATTCAGTAGTAGCAGTTATGGAAGGCGGCAAGCCCACTGTTATTGCCAATGCGGAAGGGGCACGCACAACACCCTCGGTGGTAGGCTTCAATAGCAAAACTGGCGAACGTCTGGTAGGACAACTCGCCCGTCGCCAGGCTGTGGTCAATCCGCAAAATACTGTCTATTCCATAAAGCGTTTTATTGGTCGCCGCTTCGAGGAAACGGCCTCTGAACGCGCTCTTGTATCTTACAAAGTAAAAGAAGGTTCCGATGGCGGCTGCAAAGTTGTCATTCAGGGCAAAGACTATTCGCCAGAAGAAATTTCGGCCATGATTCTGCGCAAACTGAAAGAAGATGCTGAAAAATATTTGGGTGAAAAAATAACCGGTGCTGTTATCACTGTGCCCGCTTATTTCAATGATTCGCAACGTCAGTCTACAAAAAATGCCGGCACTATTGCCGGTCTGGAAGTGCTGCGCATTATTAATGAACCAACAGCAGCAGCACTTGCTTATGGTATAGACAAAAAACATAATGAAACCATTCTTGTTTTTGACTTAGGTGGTGGTACTTTTGACGTCTCTATACTTGAAGTTGGCGACGGCGTTTTTGAAGTAAAGTCTACTTCCGGCGACACTCACCTGGGCGGCGATGATTTTGACCATGTTGTGGTTGATTGGGCCGCCGATGAATTTAAAAAACTGGAAGGCATTGATTTGCGCAAAGATCCGCAAGCTTTGCAAAGACTGACCGAAGCGGCAGAAAAAGCCAAGATTGAATTGTCTTCAGTCACTGAAGTAAGCATGTCTTTGCCTTTTATTACAGCCAATGAAACTGGTCCTAAACATCTAGACATACGTTTGACACGGGCCAAATTTGACGAATTAACCAGACACCTGGTGGAGCGCTGCCGCGGCCCTGTTGAGCAGGCATTGAAAGATTCCAAGCTTTCTTACAATCAAATCAACGAAGTCGTGCTGGTCGGTGGCTCAACTCGTATTCCGGCTGTGCAAGATCTGGTTAAAAGTTTAACCGGCGGCAAAGACCCCAACCAAAGCGTTAACCCTGATGAAGTGGTGGCCATTGGTGCCGCCATTCAAGCTGGTGTGCTTGCTGGTGAAGTGCATGATGTTGTCTTGCTCGATGTTACTCCGCTTTCTCTGGGTATCGAAACTATGGGTGGTGTGTTCACCAAATTAGTTGAGCGCAACACAACCATTCCCACCCATAAATCAGAAAGTTTCTCCACTGCTGAAGACAATCAGCCTGGTGTAGACATTCAGATTTATCAAGGTGAGCGTCCTATGGCTAGAGATAACAAACTTCTGGGCAATTTCCGCCTTGATGGTATTCAACCGGCTCCGCGCGGTTTGCCCCGCATTGATGTTTCTTTTGACATTGATGCCAACGGCATTTTAAATGTTACCGCCCGTGATCAAGCTTCCGGCAAAGAGCAGAAAATCGCCATTACTGCTTCTACCAATTTGCAAAAAGAAGATATTGATCGTCTGGTCAAAGAAGCCGAGTCACACTCTGCACAAGACAAGCTGATCAAAGAAGCTGCCGACACACGCAATGAAGCGGACAATCTCTGTTATGCAGTCGAGCGGCAAATCAAGCAGCTGCCGGAAGGGGTAACTTCCACCAGCAAGTCTCGGGCTGAAGTATTGATTACTGAATTGCGTCAAAAAATAGAACAAAAGGCAGAAACTGAAGTTCTAAAAAACTTGATGAATGATTTGCGTGGCGTGCTGGTTACCTTGCAACAAGATCTAGCCGCCCAGCAACCAGCTGGGGCAGGAGCTGCAGCCGGACAGGAACCATCACACAATGGTTCCGATGGAACCAGTAGCACTGCCAGCAGCAATGAAGATGTCATTGACGCCGAAGTCAAGTGAGCTCCAAAGAAGAGCATTCAACCCTGCAATTACTCGCCCCGGCGCCGCAAGAACGCCTTGATGGTTGGCTGGCTGAATTTTATGGCCGCCCGGTTGCCATTAGCAAACGAGAAGTTCTGCGCCATCGTGATCTTTCTTATGTAGAGCGCCTGTGGATAGCGGACAGCTTGCCACGCTCTTTAATTTATAAGCTTGTCCTGCCACCCTGGGACATTGAGCTGGACATAAACCAGCATGTGCTTATCCCTTCTGTTTCCAGCTCGCCGCAGCTTTATTTAACAGCCCACCATGGTCCTTTGACTGTTCTTTTTCTGGAGGATCTGGGCACAGACTCTCTGCTTCAGTGCGGCAGCAGCGAACTTGCCGGGCGTCTGGGCGAATTTATGGCCCGCCTGCATCGAGCTTATATTTATCGTGTTGATGACCTGATACAGGCAGGTATTTTGCGAGCACTGACACCTGTTGATTATCTTGATTTTACAAAACAGCTGTCCCAATATTTACGCGACTGGCAATTATTGTCTGCGCAGGACAATGATAATCTGCTCCGTGTTGCTCAAGCACTGGCTACCAGCTTGGCAGCCGAGCCAATTTCCCTGGTACATGGAGACTTTTTTGCTGAAAATATTATTCTGCGCAGTAATCGTTTATTTGTGATTGACTGGTCATGGTTTACTTTTATTGGTGTGCCGTTGCTGGATCTGGCCACCATAACCATGCCCCATAAAAAAAATGGTGACTTTATTCGATTTAAAAAAGAGCTGGTGGAAGCATATTGTTTTGAGTCGGCCAGAGAGGTGGATAATACAATGAAGTTACTCCCTTATGCGCAAACCTTAAGCCGCTTGCTTTTTTTGCACTGGCTGGTGGAGCGCAAATTAATGGGAATTGAGGGTACAACAGTTGGTCCAGTAAATGATCTAATACCACAGGTGGTGCAAGAAATTTGTCAAGTATTGTAGGGGCGGGCGTAAGTCCGCCCGCTGTAGGGGCGAGGTTTACTGAGCCCAAAAAAGGAGAAAAATCATGTACAAATCAGATGCTGAAAAAGCCGTGCGCCGGGCAATCGAAGAAACCGGTGCTGTTTTTACTGAAGAACAAATTCAGGCACTGGCAAAGATGGTCACTAAAATTGCTTCTCAAATTGTTGAAGAAGCTTTTGCTTCTTATCGGCCGGGATCTGGTGGCAAGCCATCTTTCTTTTCAGGGTAAGATATCTGAATCAAAAGCGGGCGGAGCTTCGCCCCGCCCCTACGATTTCTCCGTAGATTATTTCATCCTCCGCCGGCACAGCGAATTACGATAACATGACTGATTCTAACGATATACATTGGATGGAAATGGCTCTTAAGGAAGCGCATCTCGCCGAAGAAAGCGAAGATGTGCCGGTTGGCTGTGTGATCGTTCGCGACGAAAAAATACTTGCCAGCGGTCATAACCAAAAAGAAAAAAGTCTGGATCCTACTGATCATGCTGAAATCATTGCCATTCGCAAAGCCGCATCAACACTTAAAAGCTGGCGTCTTGATGGCACTACTTTGTACACAACACTTGAGCCCTGTCCCATGTGCGCTGAAGCCATTATGCAAACACGCATTTCGCGTTTAGTATTTGGTGCCTATGACATACAATCCGGCGCCGTCGGCTCTAAATTCAATTTATTTCTTCCTGGTCGTCCTTATCCTGTACCGGAAGTAACTGGCGGGATTCTGCAAGAGCAATGCCAGGGATTGCTGGTTAACTTCTTCCGCCAGAGACGAAAGTAAGGCTGGTAGCATTATTATTAATAGTCTGGAGGAATTGTTATATATTATGTCCAATTCATGCTATAATCTGGACTATATAGATTGGAGTGGTTGATGCCCGCCGATTTCCGTAAGTTGAGGCGTGAAATAGAAGATCAAGGTTTGTTTCTTGAAGAAACAAAGAAAGGGCACTACAAAATCTTATCCGCCGATGGAACGGTATTAACCGTATTTGCTGTCAGCCACGGTAAAAGTGCTAAGAGAGGCGAAGTATTAGATTGTTATGTTAGACCGATTCGCAAACTCATCCAGTCTTATAAGGAGCGGTCATGAATAAAAAAGGAATCGTCAAAACGGCCATATGTCGATTTGATTCTGACGAAAAATGCTATATCGTCCAGTCGCCATTGTTTGATCGCTGTATCGGCGCTGCCAAAACAAAGATGAAAGCTTGGCATATATTTCATGAACTACTGGATGAATTTTATATCGCGTATTTAGAAGGTAATCTTTTCGGCTATGAAAAGGCGGGCCGTCCACGCAAAGACAATGTGGAATTACATGCCTTAGTCAAACCTGAAATAAAGAGTGATATTGCTGCTAAAGCCAAGGATTTTGGCATCTCACAAGGCGAAGTAATTGAGTATTTGTGCAATCTGGCAAAAGTTTCCGAACCTGACGAAACTACCTATCTTCTGCGCAGCCCTAAAAATGCTCTTCGCCTAGCCGAATCTGTAGCAGAGATTGAATACGGCAAACCCAAAAAGAGAAAATTGATAGAAAAATAACCGTCCCGATTTATATGATTGCTATACTACCAGAATGACTATAAGCACCAGCACAAATTTAAGCACAGCACCGGCACGGGGCATGCGTGATTTTTTGCCGCAAGAAACGGCGCTGCGCGATTGGGCAATCAGCCGGCTGGTGAGCATATATGAGCAATTTGGCTTTACTCGCATTGAAACGCCGGCAGTAGAAAATATTGCCAATCTCAAACAATCAGAAGGCGGCGAGAATCTCAGTCTTATATTTGAAATTCTCAAACGCGGCGATAAGCTGGAAAAAGCACTGGCAGAAAAAAATAGTGATCCAAAAGCATTATTAGCGGAGCTAAGTGATCTTGGTTTGCGCTTCGATCTCACTGTGCCGCTGGTACGTTTCTTTGCGCACAATCAAGCGCAATTGTCTTATCCCTTCAAGTCTATCCAGATAGGCTCGGTGTGGCGGGCTGAAAGCCCACAAGCTGGCCGTTATCGGCAATTCACCCAATGCGATATTGATACTTTTGGTGTCAAATCAGAAATTGCTGAAATGGAGTTGATTCAAGCTACTGCTGAAGCATTGCTTGATCTTGGTTTTGATCAATTCACTGTGCGTATAAATGATCGCCGGGTGTTAACAGCATTAGCAGCACATTGTGGATTTGCCGAAAATCAATTCAATAATCTATTTATTCAGATAGACAAGCTCGATAAAATTGGAATAGATGGCGTGAAAAAGAATTGTTAGCGCAAGAGTTCAATAACTCGTCTGTGGAGAAAGTGGTTTCTTTTATTGAACTGGCAACCAAAGCCGGTGCCGGTCAGGATTTATCTTCATTGAAAGCAATTGATTGTCCAGAGCCAGTTGTTTCCGCTCTGGGAAATGTCATGCAAGCTATAACCGCAGCGGCCAATAAACGTTATTCGATTATTTTCGATCTTTCCCTTGTGCGCGGCATGGGCTATTACACGGGGCAGATTTTTGAAATCGTTGGCGCTGGACAAGCTCATTCTATGGCCGGTGGTGGACGTTATGACAATATGGTAGGCAAATACATTGGCCGTGATGTGCCTGCTTGTGGGCTGTCCATTGGTTTTGAGCGCATGATCACTATCCTGATGGAAAAAGGAATTAAACCACCAACTCGTGCAGACAAAGTTGCTTTGATTTACGAACAAGATCGCGATTCATTACCAGAAGTGTTCAAGACAGCTAACACCCTTCGTCAGCAAGGCAAACATGTTTCGCTTCTGCCCAAGAAAAAGAAATGCGCAAACAGATTGACAGTTTAATCGCCGAAGGCTTCGCCGGTTATGCCGTTTATTATCCGGACAAACCAACACCGGAAGTTAAGTCGCTGCGCTAACAATAAAACGGCGATCTCCGGCGGAGCCGTAGGGGCGAGGTTTACTGAGCCCACATTACGATCCGGCACGCATCACATAAAGGCTGCCGGCAAAGCGACCATTGGGCGCAAATGATCCACCGTTCTCAATTGTTCTTTCTTTTAACGTGCCGGAGCTTGAGCTGTTATCGCAAACTAAAACTCGGCCGTTGTTTGTATCACTGATTATGCCGATATGTCCATGGGGACCCCGCACACCAAAAACAACATCACCCGGGCGATATTGTTGTTTATCGCTAATTTTTATTTTCTGCCAACCGGCTGCACCCAATTGCGCCACAACACCATAAACACCAGCTGAACCAGGAATTCTTACACCTGATTCTTGCAACAATTCACTGACTGTGGCCGCGCAGCCTAAATTACCCGACTGGCATACAGAAGCAAATCGCGTAAATGCCCAGACAGGCTGGCCTATACTGTGGCGGGCATCGGCAATCAAACGGGCGGAGCTGCGCCCCGCCCCTACAGCCAAGTTATGCCATTGCCCACCCAATCGATGTCCTGTTTTTTCTGCTTCATGCAACCAATATCGTGGCCTAACCCAATGGCGAAAATTATTAGATAAATGATTGAAGTTGCCGGACAAATGATGCTGGTAATTCCTGTACATCCCAGCCATATATATTGCCGCCATAAAATAAATTTCTGCCAGAAGCCTGCGCTCCGCTTGTATGAGCTGTTCTCTGGCAATGGCTTTTGCTTCACGCTCCTGCTGCTGCACCCATTGACCAGTATTTTCAGGCTGTCTATGCCAACCATCCATATAAGGACTATATGCATCGGCAAAAAGTTTTGCCTGGGTCGTTTCTGTAGGGGCGAGGTTTTCGTAGGGGCGCCCGTGAGCGCGCCCGTTTTCCCGAGAATTTGCCCCATAAGAATCGCCACTGTTATAAAACATCCCATCAAACCTAGCGCGAGCCCTGCATCCATCCGCTAATGATTAAGCATCGATTTAATCTAAATATGGCTCAAATATGCCTTTATTCTGAGTTTATTTTAATATAAATGCCCAAAATTGCAAGTTAACTCGTCCAAGGAACATTAAATATATCCGTTACATTTGCGCGAAGTTTGCTTATTTGAATCTATCTAATTAAAGGAAAAGGCGCTAAACTTTAATAAGGGGTTTTCTAATTAAAGCAACCTTTAATTGGGTTTATTGGTATGAATTTTGATCCATCCAGCCGCATCGGAGAAAGTATTGCCGGCAGTACCGCTGGCGATGAGCCTTATTGGTCTTATATTCCTAAACCACTCCCGCCTATCCCGCTGGATGTTAATAAGTTTCAAAATCGACTTGAGCGCGCCAGCCAATCTCTAGGCAAGCTGGACGGTTTAGCTACTGTTTTACCCGACACCCCGTTATTTCTCTATGTGTATGTGCGCAAAGAGGCAGTACTTTCCTCGCAAATCGAAGGCACACAGTCATCGCTTTCGGATTTACTGCTTTATGAAAGCGAAAATGCCCCTGGTGCTCCACTCACCGATGTAAAGGAAGTATCTAACTATGTTGCCGCCATGACTCATGGACTGCAACGTTTGCAAGAAGGATTTCCTTTATCAATGCGTCTTATTAAAGAAATGCACAGCATCCTTTTGTCGGGCAGCAGAGGAAGCAATACAGATCCAGGTGAATTTAGGCGCAGCCAAAATTGGGTAGCAGGTACTAGGCCTGGTAATGCTGCTTATGTGCCACCACCGCCAGATAAAGTTTTGGATTGCATGAGTGATCTGGAAAAATTTCTGCATGATCCAAACAACAGATTGCCCGTGCTTATAAAAGCTGCTCTTGTCCATCATCAATTTGAAACAATCCACCCTTTTCTGGATGGCAATGGCAGACTGGGCAGATTGCTTATTACTTTGCTTCTCTGCCATGAAAAGGTTCTTTCTGAACCATTGTTATATTTAAGTCTTTACTTTAAAACGCATCGGCAGCAATATTACTCACAGCTGCAGCAAGTGCGCGAAACTGGAGATTGGGAAACCTGGTTGGACTTTTTTTTTGCGGGGCGTGACGGATGTATCTACTCAGGCTGGCGAAGCGGCAAAGCAAATTCTCAGACTAATTGAGACTAATCGCAACCGCATAAGCAAATCAGGAAAGGGCGCCGGATCACTGCTGCAAATTCATCAATATTTAGAGCGAAAGCCGTTGGCAACAATATCGGAAATTGTGAAAGCCACAAAATTGTCTACACCCACAGCTACAGCAGCTCTTAAATATTTGGAAAAAGAAAAAATAGTTCGAGAAATCACCGGCAAACAAAGACGGCGTGTTTTTGTTTACGACGAATATATGCAAATTCTCGAACAAGGCACTGAGCCTTTGTCTGGATAAAAAAGAACGAATGCCCCGAAAAGGCACGCGGCGTCCTACCGCGAAACCTTTTGGAACACTTTAAGGAAAATCCTAGTAATGCGGCTGGGCATCTGTGCCTGATCACCCTGTACGAATGTCCACGGCAGAAGGGGCCTTGATGGCTAATTGGACAGCGCCTTTTTCTGCGGGGGACGATATTGGGCGCTTATCGTGATCCCCCCGGCAAACGGTAGTCCGTTACCTTTTTTAAGGGTATATGAAGAATCTTCGGTCCCTGTTTTGATCTGCAGGTCGAAGCTTTCACGGGTCACCGTTGTGACGGTAACGCTAACTGGTCCGATGGTGATAACTTGTCCCGGCCGGGGCAATATCCAGCGGGCTTTCATGCGAATGCCCATAAGCATTCTCCTCCGCAAAAAAGAAATGATAGATGTCTTCCGGACGCAATGTGAAAACTGGGCCTGCCGGAGCTTTCATCCGGAAGCAGGCCTCTGTGGTTACAACAGTTCGGCGTCCATGTCCTGCGCCCGAGACAGCCCTACACACACGGGGGGACGCTGGGCAAGGTGCCATAGGTTTGCGTTTGAAGCTCGCCCAGAGCCAGCCGGATCCAACCCAAGGGCGTACTATCGGCAAAATGGTCCTGATCTTTGTACTCTGCAGGCACGCGACACGGTGGACGTCCGTGCCGATCGTATGGGTTTTCCACCAGCGCAGGGCCGACATGTGCCATCACAAGGTCAAAGATATCCTCGGGAGACATGCCGCTCCTGCCACCCCCTTTCAGGAACTCCCGCTGGTGCTTCTTGCGGGCGAATTCGAGCAACTTTGCCTTGCGCTTCTTAAACTGTTCAAGCGTGTGGGTTCCTCCGTCACGGAACGCGAGGTGGACAAAAACTACGGCCCGAATGCTCGTTCAGGCGCATTGTTCTTTCCTTGTAGAAAATCGCGATACGGCAAGCTGTGCCGCACTCGGGAATTGGACATAGGAATCAGAAACCAACGCCCGCAGTTGAGGACCGGGGCGTCACACGATAGACGACGACAAGGACCCGCGCCCGTTCATGGGCAACGCGCGCACGGTCCGAAAACTCAGCGGCTGGAGTGTTGGCGGTGGCGGCGGCGACAATGGCGAATGTACTTTACCAGCCGTCGCTCTTCCCACCAACCCCAGATTTCGTGGAGCTTGGGGTGGTACTGGAATAAAGCCAGGAGATCGAGATCTGATTCCGAGGTGTCTAATAGCAGGAGTTCGTCCCTGCATGCACGTCGGGGATCAGATGGGCGCGGGGCAAGACTGACTCCGGTAACCCGCAACCTCACGCGACCGGAGTCGTGGATAGACTCCGCTTCGAAAGTGAGGCTGGTTCCAGCAAAACGGATTGGGGAAGAGTTTTGGTTCAGGGGAACCACAACTCTCTTTGTTCGTCCTTTCTTTGCCAGGTCTACTACAACCGCGCCGTTTTTCCTCTCCACCCGCATTCCGATTCCAATCTTGTCCTCGGTGAGGTCTCGAGGCTTGTTGCTTCGTACGTTTATGTACAAGCCTCCCTCCCTTCAACTAAGAAGAAGCCAACCACAGGCAATCAGTGAGTCATTCACCAACTGCTATGGCAGAAAAGGGAAAGCGACGCCCCCGGTTTGGGGAAACCAGGGGCGGCACACAGCGACGACAGGGACCCGCGTCCGTCCGCGAGCAACGGACGCGGGTCGAATAAATCAGGACTTGCCCGGCTCGCGACGGCGCTGCGGGTCAAATCGCTTAAGGCCGCGGGGTGTGCCGGCAGCCTGGGCCGGGGATTGGTCAGGTCCTCCTTCCGGCGCCTTGCGTCTGTTCTCTTCCTGAATTGCCAACCAGACCTTATCGCGGTGAACCGTGATGTGCTTGGGGGCCTCAATCCCAAGCCTGACCTTATCACCGCGAATCTCGATAACGGTGACTGTGATGTTGTCATTGATGATGATGCTCTCGTTCTTTTTGCGGCTCAGAACCAGCATGTGTGCAACCGTCCTTTCCTGTTGTTGCACGTCCTTTCCCGGTACCACTGTGCTGCGACACGCCTCGCTGCAATCCATGCGGTATCTGGGAGCTGCTGTTGCAAATCAACTCTCCTTTTCCCCTTCATCACTGAAGGGAGCAAATCCTTTCTAGTTCATCAATGAACTGGTTCGGGCCTCCTTGCAAGAAAAAAACGGTAAAAACGCACGCTAGGTCTTTAACTAACCGAAATGACCATTCAGAAACAAGATCTGGGCGAAAAGATATTCATCATAAATATGGCGGCCTATCAGGCTTGTACACATTGGCAAAGCCTCACCACAAACACTTTACATCGCCTCCTGGCAATGTTTATCCAATCAAATACTTACTAAAGTTAATGCAAAAATTGTCCATTAAATTCCTCCAAACTCGCGCTAACCTCGCGCTAGGTTTTATATTTTGTCTTTGCAGGTCGATCGCTGTGCTGCGAATAACCCGGCGTTCAACGCAGATCCCGTAGGGGCGGCTTTAGCCGCCCGTGTTCTCCGTACCTACGGGTCGATTTACATCGACCCCTACACAAACATGCAAGTTCAGGATATACTATGTATAAACATTTATATGAGGTCCCGGCAATGCAATCGCGTATAGCAAAATGGGGGAATAGCTGTGGCATCCGTCTTCCTGGCTCCATGATCAAAGCTTTGGACATGAGCGAAGGTACATCCGTAGACATCCACCTGGAAAAAGATCATATAGTTGTTTCCAAATCCAAAACTTATCAGCTCGCCGATCTTCTTTCTAAAATCACCCCGCATAACAAACATAGCGAGGTGGCCACCGGTCCGGCGCTCGGTGAAGAAGTTTGGTAATCACAAAATCTTCCAGTAAATCTTATATACCTGACCGGGGCGACCTTATTTGGCTCAATTTTATGCCTCAATCCGGTCATGAACAAAGCGGTATCAGACCTGCATTAGTAATATCGCCTAAAGATTACAATGGTCTCGTGGGTCTTGCCTTAGTCTGTCCTATTACTAGCAAGATTAAGGGCTATCCCTTCGAAGTTGCTCTGCAAAAACAAGACAAGGTTTCTGGTGTTGTCTTATGCGATCAGATAAAAAACTTGGATTGGCGGGCGCGACGTGCCAAATTCATTGTTAAAGCCGAGTCAGAAGTTTTGGAGGATGTCCTTGCTAAGCTGCGTACACTTCTTTAAAGAAGCTGTTACACTGATCAAACTCCCATTCTAAGCCAATATATGCCCAGGATATCTGTTTTACCGGAGCACATTGCCAGCCAGATTGCCGCTGGCGAAGTGGTTGAACGCCCCTCTTCGGTTGTTAAAGAACTTGTTGAAAATGCCATTGATGCCGGTGCCACTCGCATCGTGGTCGATGTCAGCGAAGGTTGCCGGCGCATTCGGGTTGCCGACAACGGCTCTGGCATGGAAGCCGATGACGCAACACTTGCTTTTCAACGCCATGCCACTTCTAAATTATCTACTGCCGATGATTTATGGCAATTGGGCACGCTTGGCTTTCGCGGCGAAGCTTTGCCCAGCATTGCGGCTGTATCGCGGCTGACCTGCAACACACGCACTGACAGCAACGAGATTGGCACAAAAGTGTTGTGCGCTGAAGGCGCAATTACTGTCAGTGAAACCGGTTGTGCTAAAGGCACAATTATTGAAGTGGAAGATCTTTTCTACAATGTACCGGCTCGTCTCAAGTTTTTAAAAAAGCCGGCCACTGAATTTGCTCACATAGAAGAAATTTTGCAAAGCCTGGCAATCACTTATCCCCAGATTGCCTTTCAATTATCACTTGATGGCAAAACACGAATGGCTACAAATGGTTCAGGCAATCTTGATGAGGCTTTGCGCAACAGCGGGTTTATTGGGGATGAAATATCTATTCCACTTTCAGCCAGAGACGGTGTGCTTGGTATGGAACTGGAAGGCAGGCTGGCCAGTGCTATTAGTTTTCGCGGTGATCGCAAAGGCATTTTGACTATTGTTAATGGCCGCCCGGTACGTTGCGGGTTTACTTATAAAGCCCTGGACTACGCCTATGCCGATCTTATTCCGCGCGGTCGTTATCCATTGGCTGTTGTGCATCTCAAAATCAACCCTTCTGATCTTGATGTTAATATCCATCCCACCAAAAAAGAAATTCGTTATGCCAAAGGCAACGAAGTTTATATGTTTTTGCAAAGACAAATTGCTCATGCCTTGCGGATGGCACGTAATGTCCATGCCCAACCAAATTTGGACTTCACCCCCAAATCATCAATCACATACGCCCCCGAAGTCAGCACACAACTATTGTTGCGAGAATCCCCTTTCGTAGCTGTGCCATCTACAGAACGACACAACAACGCAGAACCCGTAGGGGCGAGGTTTACTGAGCCCGCTCGAAGCGAATTTTTCCCGTTAAATCGCTATGCTCTCGACAAAACGGCGCCATCCGAAGAACCCACAAATACCACGGCGCAAGCGCCTGCACTCCCTTTGGACTGGCGCATCGCCGGCTACATTCACAATACATATATATTGATTGAAACAAAATCCAGTTTATCAATCATCGAACAACATATCGCCCACGAAAGAGTTTTATACGAAAAGCTGCTGGCGCGAACAAACCATCAATCAAGCGATGTCCAGAACTTGATCATTTCCTTACCCCTTAATCTTACCGAAGAACAAAAGTCAACGCTAAAAGAAAATTTGCCTGAACTAGAAGCGCAAGGTTTTGAATTTGAAATTGACGATCAAAATGTAAGCTGCTCCCAGGTTCCCATTGCGTTAGCCCACAAAGACTATGCCAAAATTATTCAAACCATGTTGCAAGAATTAGCGGAAAGCAGCAATGCTAATCCGCAATTGGAAATTATCAAATCACTTGCCTGTCAAAGCGCCATAAAAAACGGCATGCCTCTGGCACATCCGCAAATTATTGATTTGCTCAATTTATGGCACGCCGCTCCGCGCAATGAAACCTGCCCGCACGGCCGTCCCATACAACTAGATTTTACCTACGACAAGCTATTTCAGCTCTTCCATCCCGCGTAATGCTATTGCACCGGCACAGGTGAGGAGCTTGTCGCCAGAGGCGCATTAGCCATAGCCGTCAAAGACATTGGCTGATCAAGCGCAAATTTCAGGCGCGTGCCGCTGGGGATTTTCACATCTTTGCCTTTGCGCCAAAGATTGCTGCCCAGACCAACAGCACCACCGGTGGCAACGCCAGCAATGGCACCGGCACCAACAGCACCACCAACAATCGGTGCAAAGCAAACCCCCAGAAGAGTACCTGCGCCTGTCCATATAGCTGTTCTCATTATGCCGCTCTTCACTGTCGATGAGCCGGTTCTACCGGTTAAATTGCCTTGCTTGTCTTCATGAATATTTTTGTCTTGATCAGCAGTCACTACCGCCGACAACGGATAATGAATACCATCAGGAGTAAGTGCACCAATGAGGCGCAAGGTCATTTTACCGTTGCTGCCTACCAGACCGGCTTTATCGGCAGAAGTTACCTGCCCTTCAAGATTGGTGCCGGACGGCAAAACTAAATCGCTGCCCAAATATAGCGGTTGATTTAGTTTGGCATTAAAAGTGTCGCCTGGTTTAGCCAGAGCACTGTCTATAGGACTGGTTAAAGAGGCATCAAGGGTGGTTCCAATCGGAGCATAGGTGATGCGTCCCTGCAATTGCTGCTGCCTGTTGTTGTAATTCTGAGACATCGCCGGCAAACATTGCCCTGCCAACATTAGGCTGATCGCCAATATGCTGGTTGTTTTACTTATTGTTGCTTTAAAAGATACTGATTTCATGATTTATCCTTTCCCTTAACCAACTTTTGGAAGGATAACACAGGTGGCGTATTTAATATCATTAAATTGTGGTGCCTGCAACCTTAATTTGTATGGTGCAACCACAAATGGTGCGAAAATAAAAACACAAAAAGACCAAAAATTCGCCAGGGTCGGTAGCCGCATCGTCGGCAGTACCATACCCAAGCGAACTTCCGGCCGCGACATCCATGTCGCTAGCGACGCCTGAACCATGACAGTACTTCTGACAGCGACGGGAGCTTTGGGCGTGGGTGCTTGCCCAGCTCTTCATCAATTTTTGCACGCGCGTCATTTATCGCGCCCAACAGCTCTACGGCCTCAACATCCTGCAGCTCAGGCTTTGCTTTTACCTGTTGAGCCAATTGGAAGCCGTTAAACCTGGCACTCCTTAACAGCTCCATTGCTTGGTCGGATACCTCTTGTTTAAGAGGGATCCCAAGGAGTGCTGCGTGTGCGTCGTTTAGCTCCCTCAGGCTCACCTGAAGCTTCGCCTTGTTTTTTTCGAGTTCGCTTAAAGGGTCCACGACGTATGAACCTTTCCCCAGCGACCCGCCGAACGACACCGCAAGGATCGCTATGCTCACCACCACCACACACCGCCTAGAAACACGCATCCCCCACCTCCTCGAAGAATTGTTTTACCCAGCCTGTGTTTATCTGCTGCGCCGGGGCGCAAAGTTCAGACTTTGCTTCATGCAAATTACAGGCGGGGCACCGATGTTGTTGTAGAAAAAACCAAACGAAGATTACACTCTAAACGTGCCATTTTTAATAGAGCAATTGCAAGTAGTCCTATAAAAGTGAACCCTTATAATTGCGCTATGTGTCGCATATTCGCATGTGTTTCATTAGCTAGCATTTCGCCAAATTTTTATATCGAGAAGCCAAATATTGCCGGCTAATTAGCAAAAGGTTATATATTAAAACCAAGTTTTTCAGCTGCGCTAGCCGCGCTAGCTCTTTGCTTGACTACCGACTAAAAAATGACTATAATGACTATAGTTGTTTTCAAGACTAGAGGTATGTAATGAACACCTGGACAGTTGCTGAGGCGAAAGCAAAATTTAGCGAGGTCATTAGCAAGGCTAATTCCTCCGGACCTCAAACCATCACCAAGAACGGACATACGGCTGTTGTCATTGTCTCTTCAAAAGATTGGCAGCAA
The DNA here is from genome assembly GCA_963847765.1 of Candidatus Melainabacteria bacterium. GTDB lineage: Bacteria > Cyanobacteriota > Vampirovibrionia > Obscuribacterales > Obscuribacteraceae > CAWKBA01. The sequence goes on from CAWKBA010000008.1 coordinate 196,626, forward strand.
CAGACTGTCCGGCACGGCAACCTGGCTGAATTTTTTGGCACCTCACCACTGGTGGGCTCTAATCTAAAAACGGCACGCATCAAAGGCCACCTGCGTAAGGTTGAGCTGTGAGCTTCTTGCTTGACACAAATGTTGTTTCCGAATGGGTCAAACCACATCCTAACAAAAGTGTAGTTGACTGGCTCAGCAAAATTGACGAAAATCGCGTATTTATTAGCGTTATCACCCTGGTTGAATTACGCTACGGTATTGAGTGCATGCCCGCAGGCGCTCGTCGTCATCAACTGGATGTATGGGTTGCCAATAAGTTAACAGCAAGATTTGAAGGACGTATATTAGGCATTGATACAAATATTGCTGATAGCTGGGGACGTTCCATGGCTCACATTAAGTCTACCGGGCGCTCCGTTGAATTAATGGACACAGCCATAGCCGCTATCGCAAAATTTCACGGGCTAACGCTTGTTACTCGTAATGTCGCGGATTTTGAGTCGCTGGGAATCAAGCTCCTTAATCCGTGGAAAAACTAATGGCAAAAATCTTTTATGACAATGACGCCGACACAAGCGAGCTCAAAAATCTCATTTGCGCTGTAATTGGTTATGGTAATCAAGGGCGAGCACATGCTCTCAATTTAAGAGACAGCGGCATTAAAGTGCTTGTTTATGCACGCCATAATGGCAAGGGCCACGAGCAGTCCATTAAAGACGGTTTTGAACCTTGTGGCATTACAGAGGTAATGTCCCGCAGCCAGCTTATGGCTGTAATGCTGCCCGATCAAGTAGTGCCGGGCGTTTTCAATAACGAGATATTGCCTAATCTAAAGCAACCCATGTCCTTTGTTTTCGCTCATGGTTTTGTGGTGCGCGAAAAGTTGATTACCCTGCCGGCTGATGCCGATATATTACTGGTTGCACCCACCGGCCCTGGGCGCTTGTTGCGATCGTTTTATCAGGAAGGCAAAGGCTTACCGGCTCAAATTGCTATTGAACAAGATGGTTCCGGCCATGCTTTTGCCCGCTGTCTTGCTTATGCAAGAGCTATCGGCAGCACACGTGCCGGTGCTATATTAACCACTTTCGCTGAAGAAACAATTATTGATTTGTTTTGCGAACAAGCAGTTTTATGTGGTGGTTTGCCCGAATTAATTAAAGCCAGTTTCAACACTCTTGTTGAAGCCGGTTATCAGCCTGAATTAGCTTATATTTCTTGCCTGAAAGAAGTAAAGCTTATTGCCGATTTGCTTTTTGACAGCGGTCTTGCCGGCATGCGCAAAGCAATATCCGACACAGCTCAGTTTGGCGGCGCTAAAACCGGACCAAAGCTCATTGATGCACATGTAAAAGAAAAACTCTCCGAGACACTGACTAGAATAGAATCAGGGCAATTTGCTAAAGAATATCTAGCCCAGGCAAAAAAAGACCAAAAATTTCTGCAAGATTTTTTATCCCGAGAAAAGCACTCGCCGCTTGGTAAAATTGAAAATGAGCTGCGCAAAACCCTTCACTTTTAAACAAATGAATTCTTCTACACCTGTTGCCTTTTCACCAGGAAGTGTTACTTGCTTCTTCAGCCCCAGCATTGGCAGCTCGCCATCCACAACCTATTCAAAGGGATGTGCCATTACCTTAAAGCAAGGCGTTACAGCAAGGGTAGAAGCCGCCTCATCAACACAAGTTTTTTTTAACGGCAGCACCAAGTCTATTGCGCCTGTAGAGTATGTCATTCAAAAGCTAGCACCGGAGCCAATAAAAGTATTTCTTGAAACACCCCTGCCGCTTGGCTGTGGTTTTGGTTTAAGCGCCGCTTGTTGTCTTGCTGTAGCCTTTGTCACCGCCAAACAGTATTACTTAGACTTGTCCACCGCTGAATTGGGCATGCTGGCGCATGAAGCAGAGGTTATTTATCGCACCGGATTAGGAGATGTGTCCTCGCAACTTTGCGGAGGAGTGGTTTACCGGCGATGCGAGAACGGGCCGCTTGATAGTCAAAGACTGGTTATTAAACCACAGCCAATTTATTTTCGAGTTTTTGATGAGCTTGAAACTGCTGGCACTCTAAATAACGACGCTGTCATGCATCTTCTTGCCGAGAAAGGGAATAAGGCCAATCAATGGTTGTTGGATAATATGAGCCAGTTGACGCTGGACAATTTGCTTGCGTGTGCCCGCACTTTCGCAGAAGAGACAAAGTTGTTGACAAATGAGGCAGTTCTTAACTGTATGCAAGAAGTGCTCCGCTCAGGTGGGCAAGCGACTATGATTATGCTCGGACAAGGTGTACTCTCGACTGTCCCCGTTGGCAATCCCGATCAATGGATACAATCGGAAATAGATGAACAAGGAACAAGATACTTGCATAATGGACATTCCTGCTAGCCATCCGCGTTATCAATCGCTTTTATTGCGTCACAGATTGGTTGACGGATTTAAAGCCGGCCTAGCGACTGATTCCGGGCTTCTTGCCCACGGCAGAGGCGAGGCTTTTGATTATCTGTTGGGTGAAAAAACATGGGATTTTGCCAAAGAGGCGATTGCGGTCACTTCCGCATTATTTCTGCAAGCAAAGCGTCCTGTTTTTTCTGTTAATGGCAGCTCTGCATCATTAGCAGGAGTTGAGATTGTCGAATTAGCAAAAATCTTTCCGCGCTTGACACTTGAGGTCAACTTGTTTTATCACAGCCCGGAGCGTTCACAGCGCATTGCCGAACACTTGCGCAAACTCGGTGCGCCGCGTGTAGTTGAATCATGGGTTGACTCACCGGTAATTCTGCCCGGTATTGAAAGTAAGCGCAGAGCCATGAACGCTGAGGGCATTGCCCAGGCCGATGTTGTGCTTGTAGCACTGGAAGACGGCGATAGATGCGAAGCGTTGGTTAAAGCCGGCTATCAGACAATTTCTATAGACTTAAATCCAATGTCACGATCCGCCCAGGCAACCCAGGTAACCATAGTAGATGAACTTACACGCACTGTAAAAGCTCTTATAATGCAAATTCAGCACGATGAAAAGGTTTCAGCAGGCACATTGTCTGCGCGCATATCAGACTATGACAACAAGAAAATACTAAACCAGGCAATCGCGGCCATTCGCAACGGTAAATTAGCTTCATGAAAAAGAATATTCTACTTTCTTGTTTAATCGCTTCTTGCCTTTTCTGGCTTTTCCCGGCGTTCACTCCGGCTGTCACTGATAATCATAAAACCAAACCTATTTCTTCAAAAGCAGCCCAAGAATTAGCAGCCCAAATTCTGGCTGCTTATGGAGGCGAAAAAAGTTTCAAGCAGTCCTATGCGCAGGGCTGGCATGGTGCTGGCAAATACACGCAGATTTCTTTGCTCTCCGGCGCCGCCAATACTTTTGACGCCGAGATTTTCAACAAAGGCAATAAAGTTCGCCAGGAAATGAATGTCCTGGGCGAACAAATGGTGGGCGGTTTTGATGGCAAGCATTCCTGGATGGAGCAGGCTGGTGAGGTCATAGAAGACAATCCGTCTAAAGCTGACTTTGCGCGCGAAGAAATTGATCACGGACTGCAGATTTTGCTTAAATTGTCGGGCAGAAACACACATCTGGATACAAAAGTCTGCCGATGTTTTAGCCGTTAAAACTACCGATGGCGCCTCCACTCTGATTTATGCCGACAAGCAAACACATCTAATTAAATCTACCGAGTTTACCGGTATTGATGAGGAGCAAGGACTGTCTGTGACAAAATCATTCCAATATGATGACTACCGCCCTTGTTCAGGAACAATGCTGCCTTATAAATTTACAGAATACAGCGGCGGCAAAAAAGTACTGCAGGTGACTTTAACTTCTATAAAACCGGAAACGCTTGCTGATGCAATTTTTCAAGTACCCAAGGATCGGCAGTGTTTGTTGGGCAAGAATCAATCGGTTACCATTCCTTTTTCATATACTGGCGGTGAAATTGTTATCACCGCTGCTGTCAACGGCAAACCCGATCTTGCTTTTGTTGTTGATACCGGCGCCACACAAAGTCTTATTGACAGCAAACAAGCGCCTTTGCTTGGAAAAATTGAGCATTCGGATCTGTCTATTACTACCGGCTCGGGCAGCGTGCCCATGAGCTACATGAAAATAGACACCCTGACTATAGGCGGCCTGGTATTTAAAGCGCTACCAATGGCGGTGGCAGATCTCCATGCTCTCAAATTTATTCCCGGCAAAAAAATAACCGGTTTGCTGGGCGCCAATATTTTGCGCCAGTTTCTCATTACCTTTGATTTTCCCCGGCAAACAATAACATTGGCTCATCCGGATATTCGCATTGACAGCAAGCATGCCACTATCATCCCGGCCAAGCCGTCTCTGGGTGGGGCAGCGTTGATGATGGAAGGCGAGCTGGATGGCAAAAAGCTGGACTGTCTCATTGACACTGGGGCTGCTTACAGCCTTATTCCTCATGAATTAGCCGGACAAATTGCCGGCAAAGCTTTTATGGGGCAACAACTTGTGCATGGCTTGGACGGCAAACAAGTACATGTAAACTCAGAACAATTCAAGGTTTTGAAGCTTGGCAATGTTACTATCGATCAGCCTGAATTTTTTGTGGCTGCCCAAAATGCAAAATTAGGAGGCATGATTGCTAATGGCTCTGTAGCTATTCTAGGCAATCCCATATGGAAAAACTTTTCTTTGACTTTAGACTATAAAAAGCAAAGAATAATTTTGAGGCCCTCTACATGCCTTTCAAAATTCTAGATCCTGAAGAACTTACTTTCATTCAATGGGGCATGATTATCTTTGTCATGATCATTGCCGTTTTTCTTTTTTGCAACTGGCTTAACGTTGCCATCTGGCCGTATTGAAAGTCAGTATCTTTATAGTTATGCTAAAAGTATTATTCAACCGCCAGTGCCTTAGTTCCTGTTTAATAGGATTGCTAATCGCCAATTTATTTATCGCCGCCCCAGCGCAAGCATTTGCAATCACGGAGACCAGCATGTCAACAGCAGAAGAAACAACCGTAGGGGCAGTGCACAGCTCCGCCCGTCTTATTCACCCACAGGAACAGGACAATAGCTACCGCTTGCCAAGAACTGCCTTGCCTGAAAATTATCAAATTTCTCTTACCCCTGATATTGAACACAAAACTTTTGCCGGCCAGGAAACAATAGATCTTGATGTATTAAGCCCCACCGAAAAAATTATTCTCAATGCTGCCGAATTAAAAATTTCTGCCGGTTTTGCCACAAACAAGCAAGGTCACAAATTTGATGCCGGTATTTCTTATGACGATGAAAAAGAATTTGCCATTTTTACTTTTAAAGAAACACTGCAACCCGGCAAATGGCAATTAACTTGTGACTTCACCGGCATACTCAATGACAAACTAAAAGGTTTTTATAGCTCCACCTGGACAGACGATAAAGGCGGCAAGCATGCTATGGCAGTAACACAATTTGAAGCCACTGACGCACGCCGTGCTTTCCCTTGTTTTGACGAGCCCGATTTTAAAGCTACTTATGATGTCACCTTGATTGTGCCGCAAAATCTAGCTGCTATCTCCAATGGGCGCATTGTTAGCGAAACAGTGGATATCAAGCACAATACAAAAACAGTGCATTTTAAAAAGACAATGAAAATGTCTACTTATTTGCTTGCTTTCCTTGTCGGTGAGTTTGAGCCGTCTGCGCCTGTTTCGGTTAACGGTATGGAAGTGCGTGCCTGGACAGTACCCGGCAAAAAGCATTTGACTGATTTTGCTTTGCGCATAGCTGCCTATACAATTAACTACTTTGAAAAATATTTTCGCGTTCCTTATCCAGCTGCGGATAAATGTGATCTTGTCGCTGTGCCTGATTTTGCCGCCGGCGCCATGGAAAACAAAGACTGCATTACTTTTCGCGAGTCGGCTTTGCTGCTTGACGAAAAGACAGCCACACAGGGCGAGCTTGAGCGCGTCGCCGAAGTAGTCATGCATGAACTGGCGCATATGTGGTTTGGCGATCTTGTGACAATGCGCTGGTGGAATGGGTTGTGGCTAAACGAAGCCTTTGCTACTTTCATGGAAATGAAATGTTTAAGCACCTATAAACCGGAATGGCATGTCTGGGACAAATTTGGCATGAGTCGGGCAGCCGCAGCGAAGACAGATGCCCTCAAAAGCACGCACCCGATTGAATGCCCTGTAAATACTCCTGATGAGGCTCGTGAATTATTTGATGTCATCTCTTATCAAAAAGGGTGTTCCGTGCTTTATCAAATAGAACAGTTTATCGGCGAAGAAACTTTTAGAGACGGTATTACCAACTATTTGAACAAGCACGCTTTTGGCAATACCGAAACGTATGATTTATGGGACAGTCTGGAACAGGCTTGCACCACATCTGGTGTCAATATCCCGGTGCGCAAGATTATGGACGACTGGGTATTTAACGGTGGGCATCCTATTGTATATGTCAGCGAAGGCAAAACACCCGGAACAATAGAACTAAGCCAGAAGCCTTTTATGTTTTTGCCGGACAAAACCAATGACAAGCTTTATCTAATACCAATAACTTTGCGCGTTAAGTCTATCGATGGGCAAATAAAGGCAACTGACACACAGAAATTTCTTCTTGACGAAAAAATAAAGACTGTTTCCGTGGGAAATGATTTTCGCTATGTCGTAGTAAATGCCGGCGGCAGCGGTTTTTATCGGGTAAGTTATTCGCCAGCGTTAGCAAGCAAGTTGCTTTCTGACGCCCAGAAGAATCTTAATGTGATAGAAAGATTCAATCTGGTTAACGATAGCTGGGCTGCACTGCGAGCCGGCTTTTTACCAGTTGCCGATTATTTGCAAATGATCAAGCTGTTCAATAATGAGAGTGATTACAGTGTCTGGCAAATTATTCTCTCTTCATTAAGCGCCCTGCGGCATCTCACTAAAGACGAAGCCAGGAAAAACTGCAAACAATTTGTCTACAATTTGTGCAAGAAAAAAGCCTCTGAACTTGGCTGGCAACCGGCAACCGGCGAAGCTGTGCAAACCAAGCAATTGCGCAGTTCGTTAATAGATGCGCTTGGCACAACTGCCGAAGACAATCACACTTATGATGAGGCACAAAAAGCTTTTCGGTCCTGGCAAAAAGAAAAGACCGCCATTGATAACAATATATTGCCTGCTATCGTCAGTGTTCTTGCTTATCACGGCAACAAAGAGCGCTACGAAGAATTTCAGCAGCTTTCCAAACACGCCAAGACGCCACAGGAGACTTTGCGCTTTCTTTATGCTCTGGCTGGTTTCCGTGACGAAAAGCTGCTTGCTAAAACAATGGCAAGCTGCGTTAGTGAAGAAGTAAAAACACAAGACGCGCCCTATTTATTTGCTATGGTGGCCAATAATGAAATTGCCACAAGCTCAGCCTGGCAATTTATGCAAAAGCACTGGCAACAAATGGTAGACCGTTATCCGGACACCGGCTTGGTGCGCATGTGTGCCGGCGTTATCCCGGCTTTAAGTACGCCGCCTCTGGAAAAAGAAGCAAAAGAATTTTTTGCTGCGCACAAAGTAAAAGAAGGCGACATGGCTATTGCACAAGCGCTCGAATCATTGCGTATCAATGTATTGATGCGCGAGCGCGAAACAAAGCCTCTCGCGGATTATCTGGTTTCGAATCACTAGATGGCGTCGGCTGTGCTTGCGATAAAATATCGGCGTACGAAGAAACCATAGGGGCGAAATTTATGAGCCCGTGTTTTCCACCATGAACACCTACGATGTAATAATTATCGGTGCTGGCGCAGCCGGCATGATGTGCGCTATTGAAGCCGGTAAGCGCGGGCGCAAAGTAATTCTTTTGGATCATAGCGAAAAGATTGGCCGCAAGATTTTAATTTCCGGCGGCGGGCGTTGCAATTTCACTAATATCAATGCCGCACCGGAAAACTTTATTTCGGCCAACCCACATTTTTGCAAATCAGCCCTGGCGCGTTATACGGCTGCCGATTTTGTGACTCTGGTAAAAAAACACAAAATAAAATTCCACGAGAAAAAATTGGGACAATTGTTTTGTGATTTTTCCGCTCAAGAAATTGTAGGTCTTCTGGTCAAAGAATGTGAAAAGGCAGGCAACAAATTTGAATTGGGATGCAAAGTCGAATCTATAAAGAAGGCGACAGAACACGGGCTCTCTAAAGCTCGCCCCTACAGTTCCTTCGAGGAACGCCGGGCTGACGCTGGCACAGCGACCCTCGATAAGATCCGTAGGGACGAGTATGAATCCTCGCCCGTTCGAAGCGATAGCAATTTTATAGTCGCTACAAATAAAGGAGGCTTTTCCTGCGAATCCCTTGTGATTGCTACAGGCGGATTGTCTATTCCGCAGATTGGCGCTACTGGTTTTGGTTATGATATCGCTCGTCAGTTCGGGCTAAAACTTATCACTCCGGCTCCGGCTCTGGATGGTTTTAATTTGAATAAAAATGATCTACATCATTTTGCCAGCCTGTCTGGCGTATCTGTAGATAGTATTGTTTCTTGTAATGGGGCGGCTTTCCGTGAAAATATTTTATTTACGCATAGTGGTCTAAGTGGTCCAGCCAGTTTGCAAGCTTCTTTATACTGGCAAAAGTCTAAGCCTGTGACAATTAATGTACTACCGGAAATAACTCCTTTAGACTGGCTAACGATGGTGCGCGCGGAAAGACCACGGGTGCAAGTAAAAAATATTTTGGCGGAGCTTTTGCCCAAACGATTTGCAGAACAGTTTTGTGAATATTTTTCTTTGCACAGCAACATGGCTGAATTATCTGAAAAAAAGCTGCAACATCTGGCGGAGACTCTACAAGCCTGGCAACTTTTTCCGGAAACAACAGTTGGTTATAAAAAAGCAGAAGTTACCAAAGGTGGCGTGGACACCAATGAATTATCTTCCAAAACAATGGAGTCAAAAAAAATGCCGGGCTTATATTTTATTGGCGAAGTAGTTGATGTCACCGGACAATTGGGCGGCTACAACTTTCAATGGGCCTGGTCATCCGGCTTTGCCGCCGGACAGACGGTTTAGGGGTCTTGCATCGACCCGCAGATTCGACAAATATTGCCGGTTCCAACGGGCTCGCAAGCTTCGCCCCTCGATTTCTTCGTATGTTGCTGTGCTTACGCCAGCACAGCGAGTTAAATCAAAGACAAGAAACAAAAAGGAAAAGAGGCGAGGGAGACGGCGCGGCCGTCTCCCTCAGGAATCACGACGCTGCCACCTCGGCAGACATACCGGGGGCAGAAACTTTTGGCGCGAGGCCGGGATCCGCAAAGCAGATTTCGCCTCTGGGGATCTCCTTCCCTGTGGCAAAGTGATAAAGTTTTCCATTTTTCCACTGCGCGAGCGCGAGGATACCGTCCATGTCCTCGACAAGCAACGTGCAGCCCGCCGGCGGGGCATCCACCCAAGCACCCAGGTTGATCACCCGAACGCCGTTGATAGTGTCATCGCCGGGCGTGTGGATGTGCCCATAAATGATCCCGTCCACACCATACGCCTCGGCCAGTGAAGCAACTGCCTTGGCGAAATTCTGTGAGTATTTCCTGATCAGGTCCTTGACCATGGTCTTACACCAGGCCGCAAACTGGTGTTCTTTGAGACCGGCTAAGCGAAAGACTACATTGAAGCGGCGTTCAAGCCACTTCGTAAAATCGAACCCTTTACTGCCGAGCGTCTCCCAGAAGGGGGAGAAGCCCGATTTACCATCGAACTCGTCCCCGTGCAGGACAAGAAACCTTTCCCCGCGGCCAGTCGTGAGTATATGCAGCGGCACACACACCACGTTCTCGCCGACGCAGAAAATGTCGCCGTCATGCAATGCTTCGGCAGCAAGCTTGCGCAGCCGCCTGTCATGGTTTCCAGGCACGTAGATGATTTCCGTGCCCTTACGTGCCTTTTTGAGCAGTTTTTGAATCACCGTCAGGTGACTTTGCGGGAAATACCTGTGCCAGTAAAGCATCAGGAAATCCACAAAATCCCCAGCGATGATCAGTTGCTCACTGCGGACTTCCTTGAGCATTTCCAGACATTCCACGGCGCGGAAGTCTGGACCGCCAATGTGCAGGTCCGAGATAGATACCGACTTGCAGTAATAACGCTTCGTCTTGTTCTTTTCATCATCGGGGTCATCATCGGGATCAGGCGGGAAGTGTGAGTTCAAAATTCCCGTCGCTCGCAGTAGCTCCGCGGGATTCCAGGGCAGCTTCATGACCTCTCCTCTGGTTGATGAAGTCCTATAGGGTAACTCAAACTAGACTGGTTGCACTGTCTCTGGTAATTCGATTCTTTAAGTAAGTATGACTGCTAACAATTCAATGTTGGATTTTTCTCGTATCCAACACAACTAAGGCTCTTAACCGTCAATACTGCAACACAGGTTCAGCAGCATCGACAGAACAGCCCACACACCGGCTGATTAGCCCTATTATTCAGTCGATATACTGCTTGTGATAGAAATCTTAGGCGTTTTTGCAACATTATTGGTTTGCTTTGTAGCTAGCGCAGCTCGCGTCAGCGCTTTGCAGAAATCCATTGCATGTCCACTCGTGTCTATCTGCCGACTAATCACCCTCTGATAACGGTTGAAGATTAAAACTATAATTACCCGGACTCCAAAATAGCAATAATTGATATAATTGTGTTATTGGGATAGCATTGAGGTAACACTTTTGAATTTTTCATTGACGCCCGAGCTGGAACGTTTTATTCAAAATCGAGTTGATGCTGGCTTATATAGCTCTGCAAGCGAGGTGGTTCGGGATGGATTACGACTCCTCCGGGAGAAGGCTATTTTCGAGAGAAAGCAGCTTGTGTCGGAGTTAAACCAATTCATAGATAAGGGATTGGAAGATATGTCCAAGGGAAACCTTGTCAGCGGCGATGCGGCTTATGCTAGTTCTAAGGCACAGATTGATAAACACCGGAAAATGCGCATTTGAAAAATTATGTGCTTACTAAACAGGCTCAAGAGGATATAAATGAGATTCTTGAGTTTGTTTTAGACCATAGTCAGAATGAACACGGTGCTTTAGTTGTACTAAATTATTTGCACGAAGCAATGGCAGACGTTGGCAAGAATCCAAACTTAGGAAAATATCGAAAAGATTTAACAGACCGACCAGTGAAGTTCTATCGAAAACACAAATCCCATAAATATTACATCCTGTTCAACCCAACGATTCAGCCTATACATATCATACGTGTGGCCAGCATTCGTCGAGACTTTGCTCGACTTCTGGAAGAAGATCAATAGTCAACCGTCTAGAAACAAATAAATGGCGGGACCGACCGGGCTCGAACCGGCGACCTCCTGCGTGACAGGCAGGCGCTCTAACCAACTGAGCTACGATCCCAGAAAATTCACTCGCCAGTATAACATGTATAATATGATTATATGGTTCTAGGTACAGCCGCCTGATGTCTTGTAGGGGCGGTGGTTCAAACTTTAGGCCATTCTCAATTCTACTGGCATAATAGATATTTATAGTTTTCTTTATCCTTTTCTTTTACAATCAGCGGTTGCAATGAGCCATTCATTTCCGTTATCACTTCCGGATGTGTTAACGGCCCGCAAAACATCAAGAAAATAACGAACATTGATAACCATATCAAGCACTTGTCCATCAAATTTCATCGGCACTTCATCCTCGGCACGGCCAAAGTCTGGTGTATGGGCTGTGATTTGCATTGATTCGCCTTCAAAATGAAGCTTAATCAAATGCTTTTTTTCATCAGCCATGACTGCCACACGATCAAGTGTAGAAATTAATTCCTGCCGGTCAAATATGGCCATATATTTGCATTCAGTAGGGAAAAGTTCTTTAAAAGCCGGGTATTCACCACTTATAAGTCTTGTTGATAATTGGCTCGTTTCATGTTTGAAAAGAAATAACCCCATTGCTAATTGAAACACGAACATCAGAAGAATTTGTCTGTCCTCACTTTCCGGAGTGGCAATCGTTCAACACTTCACTACAAGCACGGGCTGGAATAATTGCTTTCATACGTCACTGGTTTTTCCAGAGTAGCAATTGCTTTACTCTTACCTGCTTTTGCTTTTTCAGCAGACTCTGCTTCAGCTTCAACAGAAGACATTTTGGCTGAACTACCGCACGCTTACATTTAACAAATCATGCCTGTAAGCAACCGATTACCGTCAGTAGCCACACATTCAAATTCACCATCATTAATTGAAATATACACGCCACCAATGACGCTACCAGTATCAAAACTAGCAGCAGCAAAAGATGTTTGTGCAATAGCTGTGCGCAATAGATCTGCCGGAACAAAAATGCCATCACTGTCGGCTTCTCCCATAGCAGGAAAATCTTCAGCCATCATGCCTGATAAGAGAAATCTTTGTTTTTCCGCACTGAATTGATGTTTCTTGAGTTTCTTTGTTGACTTGTAAAGAAACAAGATCATCTGGCAATTTGGCCACAATTTCTAAAAGTTTTTTTCCAGGCAAAGCTATTGCGCCAGGTGTATAAACAACAGCATTACTCTTGCTTTCAATAAACAAATCAAATCAGTGGCTTTGAAAACAACATTTGTTTCATCAACGGAACCAATACAAATATGGCTCAATATTGGTTGAACACTACGCCCAGCCAGGGCACTGCTTACTTCTTTTAAAGACCGGACCAAGCTTCTTTTGAATGGCAAAATGCATAAGTTTTTCCTCAATGGGTGGATGGGCTCGCCCATAAATGTTTGTATGTCCGATTATTATACTGTTTTTCAAAGGAAATTTTGCCATCAATTTTAAAGAACTACTACTCTTGCCTATTGTTTTTAATATTATTAATTAGTAGTAGTAGGGAAAGCGATTTTCTGTAGAAAACCCTGATAACACATGATATTGCTCGATTGTTTATGTAAGTATCCTGTTTGTCAGCTGGAGAAGGAAAAGAGAAATTATGTTTTTCACAGCCGGAAACTGACAGTGAATTGACTAAATATAAACACTTTATAGACAGTTTTTGCACAGGCAGTTAAAATCGAAAACATAGCCAGAGAATAGGTGGGCCCTATATTCCATTATTGTAATTTTATGTAGAAGCGCCCGCCCCGACCACGAAGTATTTCGAATCGTACAGCCGTCGCGGTAGGGGTCGCTTGCATGGACCCCCCACAGCGAAGATAACGATACATTAGCTCTGCAGCTTGCGGGTGATTTGATTGACTGTTTCTGCTAAGGCCGGCTCTTTTAGAATAGCTTCTTTTATTCGTGAATGGGCATACATAGCAGACGTATGCTTGCGATTAGCAAAAGCCTGCCCGATTCTTGGAAAGCTCAATTGTATGAGATCATGCGCCATATACATAGCTATATGGCGAGGCAGAGCCAGATCAGGAGAGCGCTTTGCTGAACGCATTTCGCTTGGCTCAACAGAATAATGCTGAGCAACAACCTCGATTATTTTGTCTAACGTGATATTGGCTGTGCCATGGCCGGGCGATCTGGATAGTCCGGCCGGGGCAAGAATGTCTGTCAATGATCGCACAGACAGCTCTGTGCCGGTCATATTGCTATAAGCATGGGCTCTTATCAAAGCCCCTTCCAATTCGCGAATATTAGCAGTAAACATGGTGGCAATATGCTCAATTACATCTTCAGAAACACGCATATTTTCCACTTCACACTTTTTGCGAAGAATGGCCACCCTTGTTTCAAGATCCGGCGCCTGGATATCGGCAATCAGTCCCCATTCAAAGCGGCTGCGCAAACGTTCTTCAAGCAATGATATCGCCTTTGGTGGTCTGTCGCTGGACAAAACTATTTGACTGTTGTTGTCTTTCAAGGTATTGAATGTATGGAAAAATTCTTCTTGTGTAGATTCTTTTCCCTGAATAAATTGAATATCGTCCATAAGCAAAACATCTATTTGCCGGTAGCGTTTGCGAAATTCCACCATCCTGTCGTCGCGAATAGAATTAATTAATTCATTGGTGAAGCGCTCGCAAGTCATGTAGCGGACTGACAAATGAGGAGCCAAACGCAAAACTTCGTGACCGATGGCTTGCATAATATGAGTTTTGCCCAGACCAACACCACCATAAAGAAAGAGCGGATTATAAGACTGTCCGGGATTTTCAGCGACTGCCAGAGCGGCTGAATGGCAGAAACGATTGTGTGCGCCAACAACAAAAGTATTGAACGTATGTTTAGAATTAAGCCCGGTTTTACCGGAATGACTTACATGAATTGAAGCGGCTCCGGTTTTTTTGTCGTCATGCGACCGCCCGGCGGGTTTTGATTCAGGAAAAATGGATATATTAGCCAGACCAAGGTCAGACTGCTCGGTTACTAAAGTAGGATCAACAATCACTTTTACAGAAACTTTTTCTCTGTTTACCTGAGAGAGAGCCTCGCTGACGGGGGCAAGATGATTATTGGCTATCATGCCGCGCACAAAGTCATTGTTTACTGCCAGAACAGCAAGATTATTTTCAAGACTCACCAACTGCGAAGACTTTATAAAGCCTTCAAAAACCGGCTGACTGAGTGTTTTCTTAAGCAGTTGCTGGGCTTCCAGCCACAGCTGTGCAGCCGGTTTTGTCAAACGAATATCCTGTTGTGAGCGCTCCGTCGGCTTCATCTTTGCCTCTTTTTTATTCTTAGTATTTTGCCAGGAAGTCAATAAATGGTTATGGCCGGGAAGACAATTGTGCCAAAAAAATGCAAAGGCAACCCAGATCGTAAACTTTTGAACAGCCAGGCCCTCAAGCAACATATAGAGTGTCGATGGGATGATAGCATAGCTGCATATTTGCACCAACACACCCTTTCCGGGAGTTAATTAGTTTATGAAAAGGACTTTACGTGGTTCCATCGCCAAAGCTAAAAAGGGCAGCGGATTTCTTAGCCGCATGTCCAGCAAGGCCGGCAAAAGAGTAATAAAAGCAAGAAGAGCGAAAGGGCGCTACCGGGTGTCGATTTGATTGCTGATGCTGCCGTTAACTGAAAGACTGAAACGCCCCGGTCTCTTTACAAGAGCGTATAGTGCCAGAAAATCAGTAAACACACCAATTTTTACTTTGTATGTTCTGCCCCGCCAATCCTCATTCAAGCAAGTTTTCCCAATGGTGGGTTTTGTGGTATCAAAAAAAACATCTAAAAGCGCCTGCCAGCGAAATAAGATGAAACGGCGCCTGAGAGAGGCATATCGGAAGATTGTCGACTCCATGCGAGAGAACATGGGCGTATGCGGTGACGGGCGGGAAGGGCAGCTAAAGCTGCCCCTACACAAATGGTACGCTGTGGTTCTGGTGACCAAAGAAAGCATTATTCAAGCCACCTGGTCTGATATTTGTAAAACAATGGAAAATGCATTTTTGGAGGCAGCCCGCCGCTATGGTTAAATGGCTGATTTATATTTATCAATCGACAAGATTTATGCGACCGGCATGCTGTCGATTTTATCCATCTTGCTCTGATTATTGTCTGCAAGCGATTGAGACACATGGATTAATTCGTGGCGCTGCTTTGACAGTAAAACGTCTTTTGAAGTGTCACCCATTGCATGCGGGCGGTGTTGATTTGGTAATAAATAAATGAACTTCGACATTGCTTATCAAATCATTTTGCCAGTAATGCAATGGATTGCTGGGCTTACTCATAGCTATGGCTGGGCAATAATTCTGCTCACATTAGCTTTTAGAATATTGGTAGCGCCATTGGTGGCACAAACCACTATATCCATGCGCCGCATGACAAAGCTGCAGCCACAAATGAAAGCTTTACAGAACCGCTATAAGGATAATCCTGAACAGCTGCAAAAAAAGCTGATGGAGTTTTACAGCAAGAATAAAATTAATCCTATGGGTGGTTGCTTGCCAACTTTGATTCAATTACCACTTCTCTTTGCGCTTTACTGGAGCTTTAATGGACCGCCGTTTACCGACAAGATTATAGATATAAAAGTAAATGCTGTGCCGCCGGGCCAGACCCAGTCACTAAATAAAGCCGAATCCTCATCTTCAAACAGCATTTATATATCCAAGAAAAACGTTGCTGCTAAAGTAGTAGTCTTTCCAGGCAATTCAACTGTGGTTGCCGGCAGTGATTTGACTTTTGCTGCCAGAGCCGTAGAAGGAAAACTCCCCCCTGATTTTGCGCCGCGCTGGCGCATCACCCTGCCGGGAAGCCATGAAGCCATTGACTCAGTAGATGCGAATGGACATTTTGTTTTTCCTGCTGCCGGTGAATATCATGTTCAGGCAATAATTCCCGGCATAGCTAAAAATGATTCTTTTGCCTTTATATCCGGTCTTGGCAAAATAGCAACAGGGGCTAATCTGCTTAAGCCGGCTAATTTCGATGTTGTTGTGCTTATCTTGCTCTTTGGCGCCACTATGTATCTTTCCCAGAAATTGACAGTGCCTGCGCCGCAACCCAAAGCCGGGCAGGAGCTTGATGAGCAGCAAATAATCCAACAGCAAACAATGAAAACAATGCCGCTGGTTACAACAACAATGTTTTTTTTCTTTCCTATTCCTGCCGGTGTTTATTTGTATCTTGTCGTTTCCAATATAGTACAAACCTTGCAAACCTGGCTGATCAGCCGGATGCCAGAAGCAGAATTTAGTGATATCGTTGAGGCAGAGCCGGTAAACAAGCGGAACGAGAAGCAAGATAAAGATGGAAGCAATGGACGTAATCAATCCGGCAATGATGATATTACAAGTGGTGCTATTACCCGGCGAGAGAAGAAAAAATCCAGGCGAAGGAAAAAATGATTATGAGCAACTCAATTTTTGTCGACAACGCCAAGTCATATTTGGAAAAAATGCTGGCCATCTTAGATCTTGAGGCAACTGTGCTTGAAGAAGAAATTGATGAAAACACAATGTGTTATCGCATTGATTGTAAACCGGATGATGCGCGCATTTTAATTGGTCGCAACGGTCAAACTCTGGAAGCCTTGCAGTTTGTAGTCAGACAAATGTGCAGAAGCAGCGGCAGTGAACAGAAACCCTTTTTAATAGACATTCTCGACTATCGCGCTCGGCGCCAGAACAGCCTGGAAGGACAGGCCAAGAAGGCAGCTGTTGCTGTTCTTAATGGTGAATCGGAGCACGCTGCTTTGCTGCCAATGAATCCTTATGAAAGAAGGGCAGTGCATCAATATTTGCAGGACAATTTTCCGGATCTGGTTACACACAGCGAAGGAGAAGGTGCCGAACGGCACATTGTCATTAGCTTCCGCGGTATGGAAGTGCAGGCAACTAGCGATACTGTTGCAGAAGAATCCGCGTAGGGGCGGGCGTGAGTCCGCCCGTGCTCTCTTTATATAGGTCTTGAAAAGAAATACATTACCAACAGCATTATCAGCATTGAGCTGGTTACACCAAGCCAGAAACCGGCAACCAAAATTTGCCAGACAATGAGCGCCTGCCTGTGTGTAAAGCTAACCATAATGCCCAAGCGGTTCATGATATAAAAAACTACCGCCGCGATAGTAAAGAACAAGGGCAACAAACGTATGCCTGTAGGTACTTGCATAGACACTGCAGCCAGCAAGCTCAAAATACACAGAATTACCAGTCCAATAGTAACGTAATCCGAAAAGCGCTGACGTACGTTTTCAGAAACAGATGCTTCATTGACACGTTTTAAAGCCCGGAAAAAATTGCCAATGGTTGCTCGTTTAGGCAAGGACGGATCGTTCTTACCTTTTTCCAGAAGCTCGTCACCTTTGCCGCCTAAATTTTCTGCCGGATTATCAGCCACAATCCTTTCCTCCCGTTCACGGTTCACATAATAACAGCCTACCCAATTATCATCCTCTGAAACATTATATAAAAAATAAATGGGCACATTTCAATGCGCCCATTTATAAATACAATCAAAGAAAAGCCCAACGGCGCCAATCGGTGCCGCCTATTGGCAATAGAGCCAAACCCACTGGCGCCCCTACAACAAATTTATTTATTTGCTGGCGGGAGTAGTGGCAATGCCTTGAACACTGGATTCAGGCGAAATTAATGGGCTGCCCAGATGCTCTCTGTACCAACGCAATGCTTCCGCTTTTTTATGAACGGCATGTTTGCGGGCCGAAGGAACCGAATAGCTGGGTGGCTTAAGGTGGAAATACCGACCTTCATCAGTGGCAGTTTGGGCAATAGCTGGTAAAGAAACAGCAAGTGCTGATAAAACAATCAGAGTAGCTCTCATTTAAATGTCCTCTCCTTTGGAACTGGCGCGATATGTTCACGCTCAAGCAGTTTATCATGACCCAAGCCAAAGCTTAAGCCATTTATTATTATACTTGTTCCCAAATTTCTTCAATAATGTCAAGCTCGATTTATGTAAAGCCTAGAAAATGGGGCATATTTTATATAGGCAGGAAGTAAAGCGTCTGATAATAAGGAAAAAATTTGGCTAAGGCAATTAAAGCAAAAGCAAAAATTGATAGCCAGACAATTGTTAGTGGTGATGTCCGGCAAGCCATTCATTGGTATGCCAACTGGCTTGGGCAACAAGCTGCTCTGGGCGCATTGTCCAGACCCTGGGTTTCATCTGCCCGCGGACTTTTTGCTTCTAATTTTGAGCAAGACGATCAATTACTGCTTGAGACAACGCTGGTCAATATTAGAGGCCCAGCATATCATGCCTCTGGTCATCACCGGCGATGATCTATACAAACAAGCCGACTATATCTGGAAGCTGGCTTTGCAAGAAGCAAAATTTGGGCAGCCGGCAGTAAGCGAACTGGAAGCGAAAATAAACAATTGCCAGCTTCTGGTGATAAGCAATCTTTCCCCACCCACGACAGCCCAGCAACTCTGGTATCTCTATCACTATGTGCTTTATCCAAGAGCGCTGGCGGAAAAACCTGTCTTTATTTCCACGCCTTTGGGCTTTGAAGAATTTGTTATGTTTGGTGCCGGCTGTGATGATTTTGAATACAGCGGCAGCGCCTGACCTGGGAAAAAGTCGTGGCATTGCTTAATGCGACAATGCTTAATTTGCAGCAGGCAAAATTTTGCAAGCCGAAAATTTGCCTGTGATGCTCACCCCGGAATACAATCTATACCGGGCTGTGCAAGAGTGCCATTTAAATATTGTTCCTCAACAAAACACAGACCAGTATGTGCTTGATTTTGCCGTTGTCGATCTAATGCCCGGCTGAAATTAAATATAGAATGCGACTTTGTGCACCGCTTTGCCAAAATCGGAGAGCCGCAGCGAGATGCACAGTTAATTAAAGACGGCTGGCAGATTTTGCATTTGAGCTATAAAGAAATTACCGGCAGCCTGGATAAATGCGTTGCTTTATAGAAGAATTGAGCAAAGGCGGCAGTAAGAAAAATACTATTGGCCGTTGCTGCAATTTATCCACACTCAATTACCAAATCAATTTGCCTGCAGAAGATCGTGATCAGGCAAAGGCTATTGCTCATACCGGCGGACCAGCTGCCATTACCGGTGGTGCAGGCACAGGCAAGTCCACCTGTGTTGCCCAGCGGATAGCCTTTCTTATCGGACAGGGCATAAGCCCGGAGCGCCTGCTTGTTATCAGCCATTCGCCAGAAACAGTGCAATTATCAAATCGGCAGCCAATCGACTGATTGCCGGGCCTTTAATTGACAGAGTCAATTTTTATGCCTGGCATGATCTTGGCTTGCGCATATTGAAAGAGCATGTTTCGCAATCAAAAGAAAATTGCCTTTGAAAGTAGAAAGCAATTCGGCGAAAATAATGCAAAAGCTAATTGCCAAATATAGTAAAGAGCTTGATCCGACAGCCCTTGAACTATGCGGCGACCTTGATGAAACAACGGCCGCAAAAATGATTTCTCTTATATAAAGCCAATTTGGTCAGCGCGCTGATGGCAAAAGAACGAGCCGGCAATGAGCGTGAACAGCTGCTGGCTAAGGTTTATCTTGCTTATGAAGAGCAGATGCAGAAGGCCAATAAGATAGACAGAGACGATATGATTACAATGGCAGCCAATATGCTCGGTCAAGAGCCTGATTTGCGCAGCTAGTATCAGAATCTTTTTGAGCATATTATTGTTGATGAATATCAGGATGCCACTGTGGCTTGTGATTTTCTTGCCAGGCTGCTTGCTTTTCCCAACGACAATTTGATTTTCATTGGCAATGAAGACGAATCTATTTTTGGGCACGCTTGGCGCTGCCCCGCAGTTGCTTGTCGAAATTTCAATTCGAGCCCCGGAAACAAGCGCGTATATGTTGTCAAAAAATTGGCGAACCCATCCCCAAATTGCCAGGCATGCCGAGCAATTTGCTCAAGTCTTGGGCAGAACGACAACGGCAAGACATCATATTGAAAAAACAACAATTTCCGGATGGAGCGAACTCCCGGCTCAGGCAATCATTGGTCCAAATCTGTGTCCTGATGAGAGCGAAGAAGCAAACTGGATCGCCGATCAAATTGAATCATGCTTAAAGCACAAGGACGAAAGCTGGACGAAATTGCCATAATCTGCCGCACGAAAGAGAAATGCTGAATTGTCTGAAATTTTTTCGCAGCAAGGACTGATGGTTAATTCTACAAGTCCTGAACTGGATCTTTTGCCCGATGAATCAGGCAGATGTGCTTGCTTTTTTAAAACTGGTAGTTGATCCGGACGGTCCCAGAGCCCGAGAATACTTTGAGCACATCTGCCAATTGACGCGCCAAGCCGATAGCGCCAAAATTATCTACCACTATACTTAGTTGGGCGGAGTCTTTTAATCTCTGTTATTTAAAAGCGGTGGAAATGTATGCCGAAGTAGCCGGAGATCCCGACTGTGTTCCCTTTGGTCAATTGATAGAAAGAATCAGAGACATGCATCACAACAAAATGCCGCCGGCAGATATTATTCACTTGCTGAAAATGCCGCAATGGCTGGGAAATTATTATCAGTCGGTAAAAGTGCCACCGAGGGTTAAGTTTATGAGCCATTAGCCACCATAACTGAAATGGAAGAAAAGGCAAGAATCCATAAAACAGCGGCTGATTTTCTGAAAAGCTATTCTCCGCCCAGCAATTTGCTTCAGCAAAACGCCATAAGCCAGCCGGCTCTTAATCTGTTATCTGTAGCTGAAGCAAAAGGACGAGAATTTCAAATAGTCTTTATTCCTCGCTTGGTCGAAGGCATGCTGCCGGACTGAACGCATGCATAATCTGGAAGAAGAGCGGAGAGCTTTTTTATGTTTGTTTGACCAGAGCCCGTGAGCTTCTTTATCTTTCATGTAGCCGCAAAATAAATAATAAAGACTGTGCACCCTCGCCTTTTTTGTTTGAGGCCGGGCTGACTGTGACTACAGCAGTGGTGCAAGAAAAGCCGCAGGAAGAAATTCCAGAGGACGATTATTACAGGAAGAGAATATAAGCGAACCTGAAAACATCTGGAGAAGAACAGACGGATGCTGAAGTAATAGAAGAATTTATGGAGCCCAAAGAGCCCAAAACCGTAAAACCGACTAAGACCAAGCTTGACGAAGCAGTGCGAAAAGTCATGCAGTCCAAACCAACGGAGCAATGCGTAATTGTCAAATGTCAATAGAAAAAAATGCTCGTTTTTGCGGTCATTGCGGCGCCGTGCAAACTGCCGCCCAACGACTTTGCCCCGCCTGTGGTACCTATCTCCAAGAAAAGAAAAATTTTGCGGCGAATGCGGCACCAGCTCGTAGGGGCATGTCATTGCCCGTGCCCTTGTCTGTGCGCTACGTAGGGGTGCATTGCATGCACCCGTCGGATCGACGAACCCGGGCGCATGCAATGCGCCCCTACCAAGGTGGCAGATCCTGAATCGGACCCGCAATATTACAAAGATTTAACTGCTTAGCATCCCCGACTCACAATTCCTGCACAGATGCTTGATATTATCTGCGTTGAATGTAGAAAAACGCCCGCCCAAAAAGCGAAATTATCGTTATTTGAAACACAAGTACATAACAAGGAGAAAATTCATGAGGCATTACTATTGCTCGGGCCAGTGCTTTTGCATTAGCCAGCTGTTTGATTGTTGGTTTTTCTGGCGCCGCGCTTTGCTCAAGGACTACAGCTCCAACAACCACTACTAGCACCACCGCCCCAGCCAAAAGGGTCATGGTGGCCGTATGAAAAAATGGTGCCATAAACACATGCATCGTCATCATCACAAAGCAAGCACCAGCACAACTCCGGCACCAGCTCCCGCAGCTCAATAGGGCCGACGTTTCCACAAGTGGAAAGTTGAAAAATTAAGGGGAGAGGTTCGTACCTCTCCCCTTTTCTTCATCTATAATACGAATGGAAGTAGTGCAGACTGTTGCGTTGATGCTTGTAAAAGCAAAGATGAGGAAAGTCCGGGCACCATAGGGCTGGTTGCTGGGTAATGCCCAGTGCGCGTGAGCGTGAGGATAGTGCCACAGAAATGAAAACCGCCAATCTACTTCGAGAAGAAAGAGCGAAGAGCTTAAGTGGTAAGGGTGCAACGGTGCGGTAAGAGCGTCACCAGCAAAGTCGAGAGGCTTTGGCTAGGTAAACCCCGCTAAAGGTGCAAGGCTAAGGTATAATTTGAGGTCATGGTGGCCCGCCATCTTGAGGTGCCGAAGCCGCTAGAGGGTTGAGTAATCAGGCTCCCAGAGAGATGACAGTTTAAACAGAACCCGGCTTATGCGCTACTTCCTCCTTTTCAGAACACGGGCGCATAAATTGCGCCCCTACAGTATTTACGTAAATCGCTGTGCCATCGTAAGCACAGCAACATGCGAAGAACCCGTAGGGGCGGCTTTAGCCGCCGTTCGAAGTGAGATCATCCGCATATTGCTGTGCATTCGACGAAATGGAATAATGTGACGGAGCCGTAGGGGCGCCCGTAAGTGCGCCCGTTCGAAGTGGAGTTATCCGACTAAGCGTATGCCCGCGTTGGAACGAACTATAGGGAAGAAAAATGCCCGAGTTATATCCTGAAATCGAACCATATAAAACTGGACGTTTAAAAGTCTCTGACATCCACGAGCTCTACTATGAGCTTAGTGGTAATCCCGACGGTAAGCTGGCGGTGTTTCTTCATGGCGGACCGGGCAGCGGGTTCAATCTATTTTATCGACGTTATTTCAACCCGCAAAAATATAATCTACTAATGTTCGATCAACGTGGTTGCGGCAAGAGTACACCACATAATGAGTTAAGAGAAAATACCACTCAGTTATTAGTTTCTGATATTGAAAAATTGAGAGAATATCTAGGTATAAAAAAATGTCTTTTATATGGCGGTTCCTGGGGCAGCACATTAGCTTTAGCCTATGCGCAGACATTTCCGGAAAGAGTAAGCGAGATGGTAATGTCAGGAATTTTTCTAGGAACAAAAGAAGAAATTGTCTGGATGTATCAACATGGTGCCAATTATATTTATCCTGATCATTGGGAAGATTTTGTTTCTGTGATTGATCTCAATAAACGTCACGATATGCTTGCTGCTTATAGTGATATTTTCTTGAAGGCACCCAAAGAAAAACAATTGCAGGCTGCAAAAGCATGGAGTTTGTGGGAAGCGAGAATGCTAAAACTTCTTATTGACCCGGCTCTAGAAATGGAATTTACTGCTGACGATTTTGCTATTGCCCATGCGAGAGCGGAATGTCATTATTTTGTAAATGACTGTTTTTTGAAGCCGGATCAATTATTAAAAAATATCGAACGAATTAAACACATTCGCGCTGTGATAGTAAATGGACGTTACGACATGGTCTGCCCACCACAAGCAGCATGGAAATTACATTCTGTTTGGCCAAATTCAAAACTTATTCTTTCCCCGGCAGCAGGACATTCGGGTAGAGATTTACAAAATCAGTTGGCTTTAATTGCAGCTACAGATCAATTTGCAGATCTTGTAACGGCGTAGAACACGGGCTCATAAATTTCGCCCCTACGGTGCTGAAGAAAACCGCTGTGCCATCTTAAGCACGGCAACACGTGTAGATTTTGTAGGGGCGGGGCTTGTCTCCGCCCGCTATAACAAACCTTCAATAAATTTCTGGTCTTCTTTGGAGAGGGTCGCTTGGGCAAGCAAATCCGGGCGGCGCTGATGAGTAATTCGCAAAGCCTCTTGCCGCCGCCATTTGGCTATGGCTTTGTGATCACCATTGCGCAATACTTCCGGCACGGGCAGGCCACGAAACTCTGCCGGCTTTGTATATTGCGGCGCTTCCAAAATACCTTCAAATATTCCAGAACCAAATGATTCTTCTACTAAAGAAGATGCTTTACCGACCACACCCGGGACTAGCTGGCCGACTGCATCAATAATGGCTAAGGCCGGCAACTCACCGCCGGTTAAAATAAAATCGCCCAGCGATATTTCTTGAAGTGGCCAATGTGCTGATACGTTCATCCATACCTTCATAATGCCCACAAATAATTGTCAGCTCTTTTTCTTTTGTCTCACTTAATTCATGGGACAATTTCTGCGTCAGTTGTTGCCCGCGCGGGCTGGTAAGTATTATCGGGGAGCTGCTTTTTCTTGTTATGGCTTCAAAAGCAGCAAAAACTGGCTCCGGCTTCATCACCATGCCGGCACCGCCACCATAAGGCGTATCGTCAACACGCCGATATTTGTCTGTGCAAAAATCACGCGGATTATACAGCTCTATCTTTAACTTTCCGGCAGTGCAGCCTCGCCCAATAATACTGGTCGAACAATAAGATTCGAACAAATTGGGAAATAAAGTAATGATGTGAAAGCGGAACATATAAATTGGTTGTAGGGGCGAGGTTTACGTAGGGGTGAGGCTTGCTGAGCCCGGAATCCGTTTTAGCATAAATTGATAAATAATACGCGTACCCTACAAAGAAAAAAACGAAGGTTTGCTGACCCTCGCCTTCTTCCTGTGGATTGTGAAACGGACTGTTGAAATAATTGCTTATCTCTTTTTCTTTTTACCGCTTTTCTTAGCGGGCTTATGGGCTTTTTTTGCCTTATGGGCAACTTTTTTCTTGGCGGCTTTTGGCTTAGCAAGTACCAGAGTTGGCTGCTTAGCGCGGCCGTTAACGATGTCCTTAAGTTCCTTACCAGCGCGAAAAGCAGGTACTTTTGCTGCCGCAATTTTAAGCGGAGCCAAAGTTCTGGGATTACGACCGGTACGGGCCTTGCGATTACGGCGTTCAAAGGTGCCGAAACCAACCAGGGTTACTTTGTCACCCTTGGAGAGAGCACCAGTGATTGTGTGAACTAGACCAGAAAGTGTACGAGTCACTTCTGTTTTGGGCTGACCAGTGGTTTGTGCCACGGTTTCAACGAGCTCGGCTCGATTCATTCGATTTCCTCCTTTTGGAAATAATTACCCCAACCCACAGCGACGCATGATAACATCAGGCTTTCAAATAGACAAGTGTTTCTTTGCCATTTTACGAAAGAGTAGGAGATCATCATGACAACAAGAGCTGGTGCTAATTGTATGGCATTAACCTGTTTGCTATTCTTAGCGATATTTTTTTCTATCTCTGGTGAAGCTGAGGAAAAATCAGGCGCTAAAGTGGCACTGTCTGCCCCTCTTACTGGTCAGGCGACTTTTGCCAATATCACTGCTGCTGAATATGCCAATTGCATTCACGAATACGCTGAGGGATGGCGAACATTTTTACAAAACTCATGCCACACCGGCTGTGCTGCAACCAAATTCTCGAGAATGCCCAACGGCAAAAAATTCTGGACATTTCCCACTGAGGGTGGTGTTGATTCTTCTCCAGCCATTTACAAAGGTTTTGTCTACATCGGCAGCGACGATCACAGTATTTATTCCATTAATGAAGCCACGGGCGGCTTGGATTGGCGCATACAATTGGAAGACAAAGTAAAATCTTCACCGGTAGTCACAGACGACTGCGTATTTGTCGGCTGTGAAGACAAGAAACTTTACAGGTTGCAGAAAAAAGACGGCTATGTAGAATGGACTTTTACTGCTCAAGATCGCGTTTCTTCCTCGCCGGTTGTTGCCGGTACGGCTGTGTATGTAGGCAGCTGGGATGGGTTTTTATATAAGATCGATCAGAAAAACGGATCGCTCATCTGGAAATTTAAGACCGACGGGCGTATTACCAGCACGGCTGCCGTTTTGCCTAATATAATTGTTGTTTCCTCGCATGACGGCTTTGTTTATGCATTATCGCCTAAGGATGGCCATGAGTTGTGGAAGTTTAAAACCGGCAATAAAATTCTGGCGTCGCCGTCAATTATCGGTACAACTGTTTATGTAGGCAGTTGGGACAAAAACTTTTATGCCATTGATCTGGCCACAGGCAAAGCAAAATGGAGATTTACCGGCCCCGATACTTTTTCCATTACGGCTACCAGTGATGGCGAACGTATTTTCATAGGCAACGATGACAAAAAACTGTATTGTCTCAGCATGACCGGCAAAGTCTTGTGGAAAACACCGCTGGGCGGCAACGCGCCTTTGCTGGCTTCGTCTCCGGCTGTCTCTCAGGGCACTGTTTATGTAGGCAGCACAGACTATAATCTCTATGCCATCAATGCCCATAATGGCGCCGTCAAATGGAAATACAAAACACAAAGAGCCATAATCAGCTCACCCGCTGTTTCAGACAAAGGCGTTTGCTTTGGCAGCCAGGACGGCAATGTTTATATGCTCAATTAATTCGATCTATCTTATAGAAATAATTTTAATTGTATGTTTGAGTTTTAACCAGGAGTTATCGGCTGTAACTGCCGGCAAGTTCAAACGAATTGCCAGGGCTAAACAAGCTCGATCAGCTAATGACAGACCGAATTTTTTAGTTATAGATCTTAGCTCGCCTACAGTCTTTGCATCTTCCAATGTAAGCGGGAAAAACTTGATTGCCTCAATTAACCCCCGCTCCCGAAAAATTTTTTCCAGTTCCTGATAATTCATACCAAGATCGGAAATTTTAGAAACAACCTCAGCCCAATTCGCAGTACTCATGCATGAGCCTGCTTTTAAATAGCCTTCTACCTGTGCTGCCCCTTTCTCGTTAGCTAAATAAGCAAGCGCAGCTGAAGCATCAAGAACAAAACTAGTCATTTAAAGCTTCTTTCCTGCGTTCTGCAATCAGCTCATCGACAACATTTCTGCCCGTTGTCTTTAATATTCCTCTCAGTGAGCTTATTTTTTTATGCATACCGGAAATATGGGCTATACGATCAGCATCAAGGGATATATTCAGTAAATCACCCTCTTTGAATCCGGCCTTTTTGCGCAATTCGGCGGGTAAAAGCACTCTGCCTTTTGAGTCAAGATTGACGTGAAAAGACATATTTACATCCGGATTTTCTTGACCTGCTCTCATACTTGAATTCCCACTTTTTAATTTTCCCACTTTTATCATACCACAATGCAAAAAAAGAAAGAGAGACCCAGAGGGGCGCGCCATTCGGCGCGACCATAGGTTCTCCTCGAATGATGATCCTGCACACGATTGATTTAGCCTGCTGAGCCAAGCCGACGGTGCAGTTAGGACGGAGGATCTCGTCGTTTATAACTTCTTCTTCGGTTCGGGGATCTTGCCCAGAGCGCCGTGGGGAGCCAGGGCCTCAAGTCCCTCGTGTAGGAGCTGAAGAAGTTTGTCTTCTTTCACCTTTCCTACTGCCTTGATCAGGCGAGTCAGCTTCTGAGGGGTATCCCCTATGGACGCTAATCCAATCGCGCCCATAAATTTGGTTACCAACTGAATGAACTCCCGGTCTTCCATATGGGCCGCAGCCCGAACGAGGACGGCCAAAACCTTAGCCCTGTTTTGCAACCGCTCTTGTCTTTTCTTTTTCCTTCTCTTCTTCCTTCTCTTTTTGGCTTTGTCTGGTTTCTGATCCTCGGGACGAGGCGCCATCGCAGGCTCCTTGTTGTCGTAAAAACATCGTTAGTCTTCCCTGCCTTCTACTTCCAGCTCGCAACATTGCGGCAGAAGGTGATGACTAGCTAAGCTCAGTTCGGCTTCCTGGTGAGGAAGACTTATGAAGCTGTCAGTAGCAAAGTCACCAGCCGGCTAACGCACCCATTAGGGTAGAGAAGGAAATAACAGCCCAACTTGTCATATATCTGTTTACGAAATCAAGTCATGTGATTGCGGCCAAACAATTCTTATCCATATCCAATTCTCAGGCAGTGAAAAAGTGTATTCACAGGCAAGACAAGGCTTTTGGACTTTGTAGGGGCGAGGTTTACTGAGCCCGGTTTTGGTTGACAAAATATGCAGGACCTTTCATGCACACCACTTCGAGCCTTTTGCATATGCACTGGAATCGCGATCAATATAACTAATTTCTAAGTGAAATCCTCAATATTAAATTCAATCCTATTGGCTAGCGCAGCTCACACAGCTAGCGTGAGCTTCGCCATCCTTTACGCTAATATCTAATTTCCTAATCTTTGTTAATCAGCCTTTTGGAATTATTTTGATTTTCTTCTGAAAACAGCCACCAGTCTTAACAGTTTGGAGGTGACTATATTTTGCATGTCACCCGGGCTTGCCAAGTGCGAAAAATTACTGATATCTAAATCATTGCTTTCATTAGGCTCAATCTGACATAAGTTTGGTGCATGTTGGAGTTCTAGATTTGGTTCGTGTGGTTGAAGTAGGAAGTAGGTAGGAAGGATTCGTAGATTTTTTGTGAGATGAATAATCTCACGGATTATCACGCGTCCAACGAAGAGCTTCCTACGACAAAGAACAAGGTAACGAGCGGCTTTCCCGGGATGAAGGAAAAACATCCTGCGGGACGTTGTTTGGAACCGACTGGTGGACAGCTTGTGAGGAGTGAGGATCTTCTCATGAGTGCTCTCTGTAGCCATGGAAATAGGGAGCCCACCGCCAACATGCAGCACGAACCGGAAACGGATTTGCAACTTGTCTCTCTCCTCCTCCTCCTCGGCGTCTTCGGACGCCACCCCCTCGGCGCCACAGAGCGCCACCCCGATGTCCCCCATGGCGATGGCAGCACTGGCCAAGGCCGGTCTGCTGAAGAAGCCCGCCGCCCCGGCGCCCCCCGACGCCACCCCGATGTCCCCCATGGCGATGGCAGCACTGGCCAAGGCCGGTCTGCTGAAGAAGCCCGCCGCCCCGGCGCCCCCCGACGCCACCCAGCAGTCGAACTTCCAGGACGGACCCGACTTCAGTACGTCGTGGTCCCGCGCTCGCCTGGCCGCCGCCCAGGCAGCCCAGCTTCCCAAGGACCAGGCCGAAGGCGAAGAGGAAACGGGAGGTGCCTCATGAGCACCACCCTCACTCTCGCCACCGCCGACCTGGCCCAGCCCGGTTCCAGTTTGTTGGACGACGACGACAGCCTACCGGAGTGGCTGAAGCCGTGGCCGGTCGATCTGGGCGCCATCGAGGCGGCCCTCCGCCACGCCCGTGAAGTTCTGCGCCTCCCATATCATCATGACCTGGTGGTATCGTTGGAGACGGAATATCGATTCGCTCGGTCTCCCGAAACGGAGGCTTTTCCCAGTTGAGCCGAGAGTTTCCCCGAGCGGCCGCGATCGATAGCGGCAACTCGGGGTTGCAGTTTCCGGGAACCCCGCGCGTATAGCGCTATACGCGCGGCTCCCAATCTCACCCATCGTCTTTCCCTCCGGGGTGCGGTACCAACTGCACATCGCCGCGCCCCGGATCCGTTGGCTCAACCAGGAGAAGTTCGCTCATGGCCGAAGAGAACCAGGACGGGAACAACTCGTCTATCGTTACCGAGGCCGGCAGCCACCAGGCTCCGGCCCATAGCCACCCCCATACGCGGCACCACGCCTGGAGCCGCGTGAATGATCCCCCCAACTGCCGAGTCGTTCCCGACCAACCGTTCGTCGCGGACACGGCAACCTTTAGCGACGACGATGATACGACCCAGTCCGATGGCGATCCTACGCTGTGAGGATCGACAATCGGACCACCCCTCGGGCAGCGGTAACCCCGCGTGCCCTTGGGGTTTCCTTTTCTTTTTTGTCTTTTTTTGGAAGCAATATCATCTTTAAGTTAATCGCTGTGCCAGCAGAAGCACAACAACATGCGAAGAATCTGTAGGGGCGAGGTTTACTGAGCCCGTGTCTTTAGCAACTTGCATAACTTTTGTAATTCCGGCAAGAAGCCTGCTAGTGAAGCATAAACTTTGAGCGCTTCGTGAGTGTCGTAGGTGTGGGACATTTTGTTTCTTGCTTCCAGCATCTGCAGCCATATCTCTTCATTTTGTATCCAGCCATTGGTAAAAGCCTCACACAGGCATGCTTTTGGAGATAGGCAATCGGTCAGCCCTTGCTTTCGCGCCAAAGCTTGTATGGATTTCCAAGCTAACTCAAAACAAAATTCAAAGTATTGTATGCATCCAGCCTTAATTAGATCGTCATTAGCTGACACGTTCAGTGCTTTTCTAATTGCTGAAGAGACTTTTCAAAATCGCTCAAAATAAGAGAATCATTCATATAGAGTCTCTACGTGTTTTAGTGCTTCCTGTTGGAATTTTTCACCGGTTCTATTCAAATCAACCAGATCAATTTTATAGAGTGTTGGTAATTCTTCCATCATATCTTCAAGCTGATAAAAGGCTTTTAGAGACAGTGGCTCTTTTCCCCAAATACCTACATCAAAATCTGAGCGTGGTCTAGCACTTCCTTGCACTCTTGAACCATACAAAAATACCTTATGTCCTTGCAATAGGTCTTTGGCGCAATGCAATTGCTTGATTATCATGGACTTTACTTCGGTTTCCCTATCATCAGGATGCTTATTTAATTGCATATTGTGTGCCGAGCGCCTAACTCTTGATTGAGGAAAAGATTTTCTTATTTATTATCGCATCCCGTAGCCAAGGTAGCGCCGCTGCGCTAAAGGTAAAGTTGAAAAAGGAACGGCTTAATTCTGCCTCAGACCTTCAAGTTGTTATTGGTGGGTCTGACAATGCGAGCAGGAGCCAAAAAACATTGAGCTTAATAGGGTTTGATTTCATTGCACTCAATTTGTCATAAGCTAACCATGGATATGTTTTTTACTTCAGAGAAGGAACTTGATCATCGCCAATAACTAAGACCATCAGCCATTGGCGCAATCAAGTTAGCCTGACGGGCACGTTAGCTCGACTGGAGTGAACGACTATCCGCAGTTCGATGTGACAGATTTCGAGTGAGATTTGGCTGGTGGCAGGAGCTTTTATGTCTGAAGCATGGACGAACCCCGTATCGTTCCGAGCTGCAGGTGCTTGTGGCATCGGAACCAACTGCATCCCCGACGCCTCGGGCGGTCCAACGCCCGGCGCCACCCACTCCTCCTCTGAGGGAGGGGAACCCCTAAACTCTTTCGCGATGTCGCAACCCGGCTGGGTTGCCCTTGTGTACCGGGACCGGACCCGGTCTCGGGAAAACGATCCCGCACTTGAGATTTGGCTCGATCAATACAACAGGTCCTTGCCTTGCGGTGGACCTAACCCAGCCCCCGACAATTGACCAGTTCGGAATTTTTTCAATGAGGCTCCC
The DNA here is from genome assembly GCA_963847765.1 of Candidatus Melainabacteria bacterium. Lineage (GTDB taxonomy): Bacteria > Cyanobacteriota > Vampirovibrionia > Obscuribacterales > Obscuribacteraceae > CAWKBA01. Next base: position 228,051 of record CAWKBA010000008.1, read on the forward strand.
ATGAAAGCTGTTGTTCGATTCCTCCGCAAGTTTTGGCGGTGGGTGCTATCCCGCACCTGCCCCTGGAACGCGGAGTTCCGTAAACGCCAGGCGACGAAAACACTGAGCAGACTGCTCAGTCGCCGCGGACAATTACTCCTCCCGAGGAACCGGCTGCCTGGAAGGTTCAGGTTCTAAGACGGGACATCCAGCGTCCCCCGAAATATATGAGCGTTCCAAGACCCTGCCCTCCGCCCCTCGGGCCGCGGTAACCCCGCGCGCCCTTGGGGTTCCTTTTCTTTTTGTGGCTGTGCTTGCTTTAGATTGGCATTGATCATTGGCATCGTAGGGGTGAAGCTTGCGAGCCCGTGAATCGACCAATTACACCGAATCGATATAACGGGCTCATAAATTTCGCCCCTACACGCTCCGTCGGGGGATCTTCATGCTAACGAAAATACACCCGCATTATTCACACTGCAGGTTGCTAATAGATATTTTTGAAGAAAAATGGCTTCGATAGGCATTTTCAAGAGTACATGACAATAAAAAATGGCGCTAAATTGCTTCAAGTAACCGCCAGAAGCCCGTTTGGCACATGCAGCAGCCGCGCTTAGCAGCAGTATTGTCGACAAGTTTTTTTGGGCATTATTTTTTTTCTACGTATGGACCCAGGCTTTCCTGAACCACTCTTGGGCTGGATGATATGAACTCAGATGCAGCCAGACTTTACGCGCTGTTTCCTTTACTAAAACACCGGCTTTGATCAAGTACAGCATCACTGTCCTGACCTCAACATGCTCATAACCAGCGTCTTTTCTTACCTTCCAAAGCAGTGCATATGCAAAAGTGTGCAACAGTAAGCGGAATTGATTGGCAATAAACTCCTGGCAGCTTGTACGGTCGCAATTCAGTTGATTTTTTAATTCTTTAAGCCAGTTCTCACAACGTGCCCGCTTGCAGTAAATATCTTCGTATAACCGTCTGGGTGTCCGTCCTGGGAAGTTAGTTACAACATATCTAACTTCCAGCCCACTTTGGCCATAATCACACTTCATAACTACTGTGCGCTTGCTGCGCCAGCTTGCAGCCTGATAATTAAATGTCTCGAACTTGCTGATAAGTGCCCTGTCTTGTTCGAAGTGCTCTTGCATGCGTCCTTCTGCCTTACTGGCATAGCGTTTCTGTTGCTCCCGCTTAGACCAGAGTCGATGCCCTTTTGAGCCATATATTCTCGTATGTGGCGTAATTCCCAGTGCCGCCATCTCAGCTTTGCACTGGTCGATAATATTGCCAGTATATGTCTGAAGTACTTCATTGGATTTAAGACAAATAGCATAGTAAATATTATTGTCTTCACAAAAATCATATAGCTCAGGCTCTGCAAACCCAGCATCAGCAAGCAGTTCAATCCGGACACGAGGCCACTCTAAACGAAGTTCTTTGACAATTTTTTTAATTGTCTTTATTGCCTGCGCTGCCGGTCCGGCATTGCCTGGTCTAAGTACAGCAGCCAGCGGAAAGCCTGCGTCATCAAAAACAAATAAAGGTAAATAACAATTACTTTGATAAAAACCATTCCAGAAGCTCATTTGCTGATAGCCATGCACCTCATCGTCAGTAACATCCATACGCAGCTTAACTACACTGGGTGGTTTCTTCTTGTGCATAGAAATAAAAACATGTACTAAAAGCTTCTGCAGTGCTTCACAAGAAGTTTCATCTACTGCATTCTCAAAACGACAAAGAGTTGGTTGAGAAGCACAGTGTGTCTCATCAGAGGGCAGTCTGCCCACCCCTAGCTTGTGCATAGGGTCAAAACGCAGTGTCTGTGCATCATTGCAATCTTCATATCCAGCAGCTATCGCATATACTCTTTGCCTGAGCAGCTGTAAAAATGTATGCGTAACAAGCTCAGCCTGCCTTCTGTCCTGCAAACAAGGCACGACACGTTCTAATAACTTAAGCTTGTCATCTGCTTTGCATAGTAAAAGCAAGCCACCATCACTGGAAATCAGCCCACCGTCAAACTTTGCTTCGATTTCCTTGCCAAGCCCTAAATCCAGAGTCATTTGGCCTTGCATTTCATTGTCATTAGTTTTACACTCTGTCATCAAATAGCCCTCTCATTTCTCAAAATCTTTGTCTTCGTAAACACTGATTCTGAGCCAAATGACAGGGCTTTTCCACTTTTTTATTTTTTATCCTGATGAATAATCCAGGTACAGCATTTATCGCCACCTCTTGGCTAGCGCGGCTGCGCTAGGGGTCTCGAACACTTCTAATGTCTTAATTCGGTCTTACTCTCAATATGTCCGTTTGTATATATCAGCTTCTGAAAACCGCAGCCAATGAGCATTATTTCTGTAGAAGACAATGCCACACAAGGCATTGCGGTTGCCAAATACAAAAATTCATTATGTCTAAATCATTGCTTTTGTTAACCGAATTTAGGCATAGTGAATTGTGTGTTGGATTTTTACGTCAGGAAGACATTCGTTCTCTATAGGTTGCTGGTAACAAGGATGTGGGTGATTTTTGGTGGGATTAGCCCATCCCGTCGATAGTCGCCCAACCAACACACAGCCGGCAGAAAAGGAGTCCAACTCATGTCTCGAGCGTCACATCCGCCTCGTCCGTGCGACATCATGCCGCCCCAATCAGAACTCGTCGTCCTTGTCGGTGGACGGCTCCTTACTCGTTAAGAAACCGTCCCAGTCTGCCCGTCCTCGGGATGCGACCCCAATCCGCCCCGAGGACACTTCTTAGGGGTACCTTCCATGAGATCTAATTGGAGCGGGGATCCGGAAATGGATCCGGATCCCCATCCGCTCGAGGATGCCAGACGTTTCCTGGTGTTCTGCGAGAAAACTCTCGCCAGGCGCCGAGCGGCCGCTGGCAGACCGCATTCAATTACTGTGTTCGTTCTGCCCGAACTGTCGACACCGGCGCCGGATCCAAATCCAAATCCGAATCCCGATTCGGCCGAGATGCCGAGCGCCTGTTCCGATTCCTGGGACAATTAGTCGCCAGGCGCCGGGCAGCCAACAAATCTCGTTCGCTTGCCGTCTCCGAACGTTCCGCCCCGGCAATCCCAGCCAGCGCCATCGTCAGCAACTCAAGCGTTTGAAAGGAGTCCCACATGTTCACGCTGCCTCCCTTCCACCAGATCAATCGGATCTGGGAACGGGCCACCCGCCGCCGCAAACCAATCGTTCGTACATCGTCAGACAGGGTCGTGTCGGACATCGATCCTGAAATGAGGCGGTGGATGGAATTGGTCGGCTCTAAGGAAAACATCGTCGTGCCGGTCCCCCAAAGGAGTCCGGCTGTTTGGAAAGCGCACTCGTTGAAAGGAGGAGAAGAATGAAACAGCCGGCGTCCTGAGGACAGACGATTTCCCCTCTTCCGAGGACCTCTCCATGTTGGTTTCCGATGTCTATTGCGAGCAGGAGCGACCCCGCCGTCGCCGACGCTTCAGGCAGCCGTTCCGGATTTGGCTGACAATGAGGCGACGACAGAAGCGCCTCAAGTCGGTCAAGGCGCGGACGTTCCGTGGTCCGCGCCTCCATGTCCCGTCCGACGAGGATTGTGCGCGTTAAGCCGCGCTGATTCTCTCCACCCGAGGTCCTGCTTCTTGCAGGACCTCGGGGCATCTTTTATTTTTTGTGCTTTTTGGAGGGCACGGGCGCATAAATGCAGCCCCTACCACGTGATCTGTCGTGTCGAAAAATCTTCGTGGTAGGGTGCGGGCTTTAGCCGCCCGTTCGAAGCAAAGATATTCGTCGAACCGAATACCGGGTCGATAAATCTGACCCCTACAAAAACAATGCGATAATAACGGTCATGTCGATAACACTTGAAAAACATTTTGCCGAGATAAAAGCGCAGCTTGAATCTTCTCAACGTATCACTCGCCAGCAGGCAACCTGGCTCTGGCAGAATGCCACAGATGAAGAGCTCATGCAATTGGCATCGCTTGTGCGGGCACGTTATCACAAGGCAGACGAAGCCACTTATTTATTGATGCGCATTATCAATTACACCAATATTTGTGTGGCTAAATGTGATTATTGTTCTTTTTACCGCCTGCCCATGGACAAAGATGGCTATGTGCGCAGCCAAGATTGGATATTTGCCAAAATCGACGAGCTTGCGGCAATAGGCGGTGAACTTTTTGCATTTAACGGCGGCTTTAATCCGCAATTAAAAATTGATTTTTATTTGGATTTATTTAGTTCTATTCGAAAAAAATATGGTGACACAATCGAATTCTATGCCATGACTGTGGTGGAACTTATTTATATTGCTCGCCTGAGTCAAGTGTCTATTGCTGAGGCGCTGTCTATGTTTAAAGAAGCTGGTGTACGCTGGATTACGGGCGGCGGCGCTGAAATTCTGGCGGATAGTTTTAGATTGCGTCACAGTCCATTGAAATACACAGTTGCCGAATACATGGACGCGCAGCGCGAAATTTTAGCCGCTGGCCTGAATACAACGGCAACTATGGTAATTGGTTTTGATGAAACGCTTGATGAGCGTCTTGATCATCTAGACACCGTCCGCCAATTTCAAGATCAATACATCGAAGCCGTAGGGGCGGGGCGGCAGCTCCGCCTGTGTTCTCCTGGTCTTTTTTCTTTTTTATGCTGGACATACAAACCATACAACAATGAATTAGGCGGCAACGAAGTCAGCGCTAATGAATACTTGCGTCATCTAGCACTGTGCCGCATTTATCTGGATAATTTCAAACATATTCGTACCTCTGTGCTCACTCAAAACGCTAATGCTTTGCGTGGCTTGAAATATGGCGCTAATGATTTTGATATTCCCTGGGAAGACGAAGTCACCGAAATGGCCGGCGCAGTTATTGAGCGCGATGTAGATCGCATTTTAGGTTATGCTCGAGAAGAAGGATTTAACCCCATCCCCCGCCACGTCGCCCCAAAATTTCAAGGTGCTGTGCTTCCTTCGAAATGACATTATCCGAAGAAGCCCATGCTCACGACCCGAACGGCTCTTGACGATTATACCAAAAGTATGTAATATGAAGTATGTATTCATATTTCATACTTCAGATATTTTAAGTCTGAATTATTGCGAGTCTAAACTATGGCGAAAAAATCTAATACCAGGCTATTCAGATACACCGATTTCAAAAAAAGCAATCACCTGAAATCCACGATAGCTGAGCGAGGCCAGGTCACTGTTCCCAAAGAATTACGAGACAAAATGGGTCTTTTACCAGGAACAGTAGTGCAATGGGAATTGAAGGGCAAGTATATTTATTTCTCTAAAGACAGGGATGATATAAGAGCGCGCATTCAAGCTGTAACCGGTTGTATAAAAGATACATTTCCGTATTCATCTACGGATGAATATATGGATGAAATCCGTGGACCGGTGGAATGATTATTGCTACTGATTCAAACATTTTGATTGACATATTTTCAGAACATAAAACATTTGGTCCCGCATCTCAAGAAGCTTTGGATGTATGCCTTGAAGAAGGTTCTGTGGTGGCTTGTGGAGTTGTGATAGCAGAAACTCTTTCTTTCTTTGCTGCGCCTGAGGAATTTTTTGAAAAACTTACCACTTTACGCATCCACTCTACAACAATGTCGATGGACACCTTTGTAGAGGCTGCCTCTGTGTGGAGGAAATACAGACAAAGTGGCGGCGGCAAAACAAGAATAGTGGCCGATTTTTTAATTGGCGCACATGCTCTGGTGGAATGTGATTGTCTATTGACTCGGGACAGAGGCTTCTATCGCCAATATTTTAAGGATCTTAAAATCATTGAACCAAAAATCCACTAATTCCCCATAAAAAAGCAAAAGACCAGACGAAGGCCGGCTCGTCGGTGTGAGCGCGAACGCGCATCCGAAAAGCCGGGCTCCGTCCGGTCGGGACAGAAGACGTTACTCGCCCCTTGGTCGCGGATGTTGTCGGGCAACTGAATGCCCGCCACCGTCCTCTGTTTTCCATAGGGGCGCTTCCACCTCTAGCTGCTCAGCGTCCTCCACTATAAGGGACTGTCTCTGTCTCCATGCATTGCGCATGTCGAGAATGAATTCGGCGCCGCCCCCAAGGGGACGAAGTTCGGACTCGAACTCATCGACTCGACACGCCGTATCGGCGAACGCGCCTAACAAGGCGATGCAATTGTGAGGAACTGCCTCCAAATGGTCCTGTCCCTCGCAACGCTCTGCGATTGTTTCAGCGCCATCGCATATCTTGATCGTGAGCGCGAGGAAAGTCTCGTCGCGGATACGGGACTGAAATCCGCGAATACCTGTACATAGTGCCATTAGGTTCAGCAACCAGTTATTAAGCCCATCCGAAATCCGATGTGTCTTCATCCTACCGCCTCCTTCTTGGTTCGTTGAGCGGCATCAATCGCCACACAGGCAGTGCGCGAAAATGCAACCCAAAATAGAAAAAATGCTGTCCTGTCCGCAAACTCAAACGAAAACTAACCGAAACAATGGACTTCACCCTAGAAGACAGCAAGCCTTATTTCCAAGCAGCATTAAGCCATTGAGGATAAAAGCAATATAAGAAAACGATGTGTTTTATGCCTTGCCGTTCTCGTGCAGGCTGGTGCAAATTCGGTTTTGAGCATTTGGCAGACATTTTGAGACCGCAAAAAAACGAAAAATTAATTGGCGCTTTACGATTAGCGCAGCTCGTGAGAATGTGGTCGATTGCTGATGCAGGTCATTTTATCGTAGGCACAGCGCCCAACAATCTTTCCCGGGCTTCTGCCACCAAATATAACGACCCGCACACACAAATGACCGACTCCGGCAAAGTCTGTGCGAGTTCTTGCGCATGTCGCAATGCCTGCTCTATGTCATCTGTGTAATGCACTGTTGCCTCCGGGTCATAATCAGTAATCCGTTTGGTTATTTCTTCTGGAGCCATTGAGCGATAACTTTCCGATTTTGTTGCAACTGCAATTGATACAGTATGTTTTAATTCTTGCCAAATGCCTTCTAAATCTTTGTCTTGATTTACGCCAATAATCAAAATCACTTCTTTGTCCGGAAATGTTTGATACAAAGTTTTTGCCAATGCAGCAGCCGAATCCCCATTATGCGCGCCATCAAGAACAATCGGATGGTCGCCGTGATCGTTTATGATCTCAAATCTTCCCGGAATGAAGGCCTCCGCCAGCCCCTTTTTTATGCCTTCTTCCGATATCGTCAATTTTTTTCGTTTCACCAATGCATCGATAACCGCCAATGCCGTCAAGGCATTGGTAATTTGATGTTCACCACGTAATTGAATTGAATAAGGCAATCGATCATGGTTACCCACCTCAATTAATTCGGCATTTTTTTCTTGGCAAATCTGGCGAATGACTTGTACCACTTCTTCATCTTGCTGTGGCGCCAAAACGACAGCGCAACCAGGCGTAATAATGCCGCCCTTGTCTTTAGCAATTGCTGCTCTTGTTGATCCTAAAATTGCTGTGTGCTCCAGGCTAATAGGTGTGATTACAGCCACGTCTTTTTCGGTAAAAACATTAGTAGTGTCATGTGTGCCGCCAAGCCCCACTTCTACAATCTGCCAGGAGATGGGAGGCTTAGCTGTTGCGACTAAATGAAAAAACAAGGCAGTCAAAATGCCGAATGTAGAAACTTTTTTGTCTTGTTTAACAAAATCATCAATGAAAGGCTTTATTTCAGCAATGCCCTGGGCAAAAACTTCTTCGCCAACCGGCTGCAAATCAAAAGCCAGACGCTCGGTATAAGAGTGCAAATGAGGGCTTGTATAAAGTGCCGTATGCAAGTCGCAGCTGGTTAATAGTGAAGTGATAAACGTGGACGTGCTGCCTTTGCCTTTAGAGCCGGTAATGTGAATTGTTTTGGCCGCCTTTTCCGGATTACCCATGACTTGCAACAAATCTTTCATTGTTGACAAAGGCATTATCAAGTCGCTAGGCGGTCGGCGAACAGGCGGCAACCCCGTTCAAAGCCGGGAAATGATTCTATAAACTCTATAGCCTGCTGGTAATTCATTGACTTTCACAACCAAAACATGTACAGTAATACTGTACGCATGTTATTTTCTGAGTAATTTTATGACAACTAATAAATACCCTCAAAACCATATTAGTGAACAAGCCTCTGCTCTTTTGGGATTGGATACGGAGGCAATGGGAAAAACTCAAGCCAGGCAAGAATTTTTGCCATTGGTAGACGATCTGAAAAAGCATCCACGAACTATTGAAATTACCGATAGAAACAATCCGGTGGCTGTGATTTTAGCCTATGATCAATATGCTGCTCTCGTTTCTCAACTTGCTAAGCTAACAAAAAAAACAGCTAGAAACAAACCAGATCTTAGAGGCTCGGTAATTATTGTTGGTGATTTGGAGTCGGCAAGTAAAGAAATGGCAAAAGAATTTGAAGAAGCAATTGAACGGAGCGCTGCTAATCTGTGAGTGTAAAAAGTGCTGTCACTGATACCCACCCGCTTTTAAATTATTTTTGCGGAATGCCAAAAAAATTGAGTAAACCCGCCAGACGGATTTTTGACGAAGCAACAACAAATACTAATACCACTATTTATGTTCCGTCGGTAGTTCTGTGGGAAATCTCTCATCTTGTACAAAAGGGCAAGATAATCTTGAAACCGTCTTATGAAGGCTGGGTGAAAACCTTGTTTAGCTATCGTTCGATCATATCGCAACCATTCGATGAAAATACTGTACTTTATTACCATCAGCTGCGGTTTCATGCCGATCCTTTGGATAAAGCAGTTGTGGCGGTCGCTCTCCAGCTTGGGCTGCCATTAATTACAAATGATAGTGTCATCCATGATCGAAAACCCTGCCAACTTCTTTGGGAATAATTTGTAGGTTAGTAGGAATATAAATGCGCATAGAGTTAAAGCAAAATCGCATAGTTATTATTCTTACTGAGGCAGAAAGCAGTTTTCTTGCTCATAAGGCGGACGAGGCTGGGCAGGCAGATGTTTGCAGTTATATCAAAGCCAAAATACTAAAAGCTCTTGACCTTAAAGGTTTTGAAGACAGTGCCATAGTTGATCTGGCTAATAACTTTAATCTGGATAAAATTAAGCATGTGAGCAAAGAGCTCAGCCAACGCAAGTCTTCGCTAAGCAAAGCTGGTATTGAAGATGATGATGCCGATTTAATTAGCGAAGAAGATTTAATTGATGAAGAAATAGAAGAGGAAGAAATTGTCTTAAGTGCCGAACAGGCAGAGCTATTAGAGGGCAATATAGACATCGGCGACGAATTGCTGGCCGACCTGCTCGACAAAGATTTGCTGGCCGGGCGCCTCCCGGATGTAGGGGCGGGCGTAAGTCCGCCCGCTGCCCCCGCAAAAGCCCCAAAAAGCCCTAAACATGGCAAAAAACCTGAAAAAGGCGAACATTAAATAGGTTAAAACTTAAATCCTGCCTGAAGAGTGGGAATTCCACCATGGTCAACGGTTGATTAAATGGGTAAGCAGTTCTAGGATGTAAGCATGTGAAATTTATTGGCGTAAATCATGACAGATTAAAAAGAGTATTGAGTGTCAATTACAAATTAAGAGGCGAGGACAATGGTTACACCAGGACAAGGCGACGGAAGAATATCAGATAAAGCATCGGAAAAAGAGCAGCGCATAGACGATGGTGGCAAAGGTGTGCAAAACAAAGCCCTGCATGAGTTGGCACAAAGCCCTGGCGCAAAAGTAAACGATGCTACTGCGTTTCAAGATAAAACTAGCGCTAAATCTGATAAGCAACAAGAAAGCCCAACTGCTGTATTAAACAATGCCGTCAAAGCTTTAACCGGTTTAGATTTTAGGACTGCAGACCAAAATAAACTCACAGAAGCAATAAACAGAGACATGCCAAAGGCGCTTGAAGCTGTCAAAGCATTAGCTGGTGGAAGCAAGATTGATGCGGTGACCAAATTTGCAACATTACACAATGATGCTGTGAAGGGAACCAGTCAACGTATTGACACTGTTACGCAGCGAATCGAAGATTTGAAAGGGGTAATGCCTGCGGCAGAAGAGCAACAACGCAAAGCACGATTAAGTCAACGGACAAGCTAGTCGGAACTTATTCGACAAGAGAACGAAGATTATCCAAGGGCACAGCATTAAAAAGTTGTGCCCTTTAAATTTTGAGACGGAGACCTTGAAGGTCGCCGATTCGAAAACCCACGTTGTAGGGGCGGCTTTAGCCGCCCGTGTTCTCCATCTTAAATTTGTACTCATACCGCCTACGGTCACTCGTAAGTGTAATCCCGCCCACTTTCGGCGTTTGATAGGATGCAATTAAGGGCTTATTGCATCCGGGGTGGCATATTAATTGGCGAAATCTAAATATAAATTTTGGACAATTGCGGCAATTTTAGTCCTGCTCGCTTCGGGCAGGGCGGTATGGGCTGCCGGCAAAACAATGACAATGCCCAAAGCAAAATCTTCCAGCACGGTTAGCAGCAAATCGACACCTACACCAATAACTAAAGGCGACCGAAGATACGATGTCACCGGCTTGCATAAAGGTTCTGTAGAAGCGCAGACACTGCATTTGTACACTAAAGTCGATGAAATGCGTGCCGATCCGCTTTTGCGTGAACTTCTAAAATCGGCCGCCAGTACTGATAGTCCGTATGGTACCCAGGGCTTTGATCAGAGAGCTGCCGAATCAAATTTGGATATAGCCGAAAATCTTGCTGCCAGCTTTATCAGGCAAGATAAATTTGATGTGGATCAATTAAATGGAATAGAAGCAAAAGAGTGCATTGTGCTGGGCCCGAAGTCACATGAAAATATTGTTGACCTGACCCAGGGCAATGCCCTGTTTGCGCCGAGTAAGGACATAATTGTATTAACCAATTTAGGAGAAATTTCAATTGGAGCCGGTTCTTTCGTTTGCGTTTTAAAGCCGGAACCGGGGGTGGTGGCAGTATACGATTTGCATGACGGTAAGGACAAAAAGGTCACTGTTAAAACTAAAGGCGAAACACTTAGTCTAGTGCCGGGTAAACAAATTATTTTGTCCAACCGGAGCGAAAAAGAATTAGAATTCGAGAAAATTAATCCAGCTCGTCGCATTGCCTATCGAAAACTGGAAAGCCGCAATCTGCCATCAGGCACGAAAATCTATGCCGGCGAGTTTTCAATACCTTCAGCAATGCTCTATGTCAAGCCGTTGCGGACATTACTGCTGTCTGATAAGAAAGAAGACAGAAAATTAGCCGATTGCCTCCTCAAAAATTTTGTGATTATGGAGGATGTTTTTGGTAGTGAAGGTGAGCCATATAAAATGCCACGCCCATTTGAACTTACGAGAATTTCCGCCAACGTGAAATAACCTTGCATAGTCTGCTGCGTGCAATTGCGCCAACTCTTATTTTGGTTGTTTTTTTTTCTGCTGTCCCCGCAGGCAAAGCACAAATTGCCGGACATCCTGAGCTAAGTCCCATAGACTTAGTGGCTCAAGGTGCAAACCCTGGCGCACTACCTACTGACATTACACCTTTTCAGATTAATCAAACGCGCTACTCTGCCGGTTCCAAACTTCAATTTCGTCTGTTTCAAAAATTACCGTCGCGGTTTTGGTTTAATGCCATTGTTGAAGAATCGGGGCGGTTGGAAACAAATGTCTATCAGACTGCAGGCAGCGCTCGACAAGATTTTGTTTTTAGATCTTTGCCCAACGTTACAGCCGGTTGGGCTTTAGGTGAACATACCAATGTTTATAGCAATTTTTTTGTCATTAAAGATATCTATGCCAGACAATGGCCTCTTGATTTTCCGACTACCATGTCTTTATCGATGGGAATAAGAAGAGATTTTCCTATAGGAGATAAAACTGTCATACAGCTGGATACTCAAGCCCGCGAACTCTGGCAAGATTCTCATTTACATCAAGCCGATTTATTGCCCTCTGTCAATGTGACCAGAATAATAAAGCCGAATGTAATTTTTTTTGGTAGTATTCTTTTGCAAATGCGCAGCCGTAATTTATTTCAAGGGCCGACTCGTGAACTGGATCCTTTTTATAACATTGGTCTGGCAACAAGTTATCACAACTGGACTTTTACCATTACAGACACGTATGTGACCAATTTTAGAGATCCGCCATTCCGGGGCTCGATACCGCAAAATGGTGTGGTGAATATGATTATGGATGTGGAAATTGCCCATCCTGTATCTGAAAGAATTCCGGGGCTGACAACATTTATCCGCGCTGAACCTATTTTTAACTGGCGCTCCGGTTATGTTCCCGGGCAAAGCGGTTTTGATTTCAGGCTTTATGGCGGCCTGCGTCTGAGCATTTCCAAGCCTGCTTACAATAGCGATATTGATCAATTGCGAGCCAAGCTAAGAAACGCCGCCCAGCTGCTCAATCAAATAAACAACATCCAGCCGCCTGCACCGACGAATCCGTAGGGGCGAGATTTATCCGCCCGATGTTTTAAATGTACCCCACACTCTTCTGACTGGCGCTTGGCGGCGGCAATATGCGCAGGCGGCGCATCGGCTCATCGCCGACGCTGCGGCTGCTTAAATTAAAACGTTCCACGAGCTGATGCTGCAAGCGGCGAATATAGGAACGGCGGGGCGAGAGTTCTATTGGTTCTTGCCTGTCCATAACATTGACGATTGCCTGGCGCGCTTCTTCCAGAGCTACTTCCGTTTCATCAACATCGCTTTCAATATCAACGGCGCCAATTTCAGTGTCAAGATGCAGGGCTTCTCTTAAAGCCCTTTGCAATTGCGGCACGCTATTGCTTTTCACCACATAAACCGGTAACTGGCGCGCTTCCGCCAGTGAAAATATTTTTGCTCCCGCCCTGGCATAACTGCGCAAAGCTAAAATGGCATCGGCTTCGTCAATTGTTTTTACTACTTCCACAGGCAATTGCATTGTTTTTACAACTCTTTCCAACAAGCCTTTGCTGACTGCGTATGGATATATTTTGACTTGCTTATCAGCCCCGGGACCTAAAGCAGTTGTAGTCCAGCTATCTGTAATTTCTGATAAAACAGCTTCTCCCATTTTGGATCCGGTCATACCGGCAGTGGCTTGCACAACTGAGAATTTGCCTGTGGAATCATCACGCCGTCTTATTTCGGGATGAATTTTCCAGCCTCTCAATAACTGATCAACGGCTTCGCCAACATTGCGATGAATAGCCAGTGTTTGCCTGTCGATAATTTCTATGCAAATTTCAAAAGTAGGTTGAGCGGCGCGTTCAAGAACAGTCTTTTGCGTGCCGCGTCTTCGCGCCTCGTCATCCCCGAGTGTAACAGTTTGAATGCCGCCGATAAGATCAACAAGAACAGGGTTTTTCAATAAATTATCAAGACCGTTACCGTGAGCCGTGCCAATAAGCATAACCCCGCGCTCATTGATTGTGCGGGCGGCACCGGCTTCCTGCTCTGTGCCGATTTCATCAATGATTACCACTTCCGGAGTGTGGTTTTCTACGGCTTCAATCATAACGGCATGCTGCTCATCCGGGTGTGAAACTTGCATGCGGCGCGCCCTGCCGATTGCCGGATGCGGCACATCACCGTCGCCGGCAATTTCATTGGAAGTATCAATAACAATTACCCGCTTGCCGATTTCATCAGCGAGCACGCGAGCCATCTCACGCAACTTGGTTGTTTTGCCGACGCCTGGCGGGCCAAGAAACAATATTGACTTTCCTGATTCAACCAGATCACGAATGATATTGATAGTGCCGGTGACAGCGCGCCCCACCCGGCAAGTTAAACCGATTATGTGACCGGAGCGATTGCGAATAGCTGAAATTCTGTGCAAGGTGCGCTCAATGCCGGCACGATTATCGCCGGTAAAAGAGCCCACTCTGTCTACAGTGTATTCAAGCTGTGATTCGCTTACCGGTTCTTCCGATAAATAAAGGCAATGGCGGTCTAAATATCTTGCCTCCGGCAGCCGCCCCAAATCAAGTACTATTTCATACAAAGCATCGGTTTGATTTTCCAGCGCCTTGCAGATTTCCGGGGGCAGGCAAGAAAGAAATGCCGACAAGTCATCCGCCGGCGGAGTGGTTTCAGTGGAATTTGTTTTGTGGGAGCGATTTTGTGCCATTTTCTACTCTAATCTAATATTACCAATTTTATTGCTTGTCTTAACATTAACTATGTCTGTTTGATTACGTTAATTGACACAAGATCCTTGAGTTGTGATATTTCACTGCCGATGCGTTGTCCAGGGACAAGCATTGGCCATCCGGGTGGACAGGGGGCGCGGCATTCGGCTGAGACTTGTCCTATGGCTTGCCGGATCGGCACCATCTGTGATGGCATAAAGAAAGCTTCTCGTGGGCTGTGCACTTGTTCTATTGGCCCTGGTTTTGGTATTGTTATCCGACTGATTGATTCTATTTTGCCGATTTGTGCCTCTGTCTGAATTTGATCCAGCTCAGACAATAAAATGTTAATGTCGTTTTCTTGTGAACCAATGCCGAGAAAAAATAAAAGCCCATGTCCGATAATAGCCTCCGGAAAAATACCTTTGGCTATAAGTAATTCTTGCAATTCCTGGGGATTGTAGTGGTTGTGCTTAATGAGAGTATCAGTAGCGAGAGTTCCGCAATCAGTCCGATACACTGTTATGCCTTTTCTTCCTGCCAAAGACTGCTGTAACTTTCTCCCCAGGTTTTCTACTCTTGCCAGTTCTTGCTGAGCCTTGCCATTGCCTAAAGCAGTGACTAACTTGTCAATTGCACTCATGAAGAGATAACTGGGGCTTGAACTTTGAATCAAAGTCATACAAGCGCGCAACTCAGAAGCAGAAAATCCATATTGCCTGACTGCTTTTTTCGTTAAATGAACTAACCCTGTTTGTGTGGGGCAAGACAAAGTTTTGTGCAAAGAATGAATAACAATATCAGCACCGCTATTCAGTGCTGCTTGCTTATGATTTTCACTCCACAATAAATGAGCCCCTTGCGCTTCATCAACAATAAGTGGAATATCATGTTTGCCGGCCAGCTCGGCTATAGATTTGATATCAGCCAGTGCCCCGGCGTAAGTAGGGCTGGTGATTACCATCCCCGCAATTTTAACTGCCTTTTCCGCCTGCACTGTATCAGCGAAATTTGCTGTGCCTGAATCAAGATGACGATTTCCGACGAATCCGTAGGGGCGGGGCTTGTTCCGCCCGGGTTCTGTGATTACGGATTCTAATGACGAAGCTAAAGGCGCTCCCCAGAAACCCCATTCTTCATCCCATTCCGGTTCAAACCAGATTGGCTGCAAGCCACTTAAAATCAATCCATGAATTACTGAGCGATGACAATTGCGTGGCACAAGCAAATGCGTGCCTCGTTTGGCTAACATGATGATGGCGGCAACAATACCGGCTGAGGCGCCATTGACGGAAATTAGCGTCGATTCAGCTCCCCAGATTTGAGCTGCCCTTTTTTCCAAATCATCAATCACTCCGTCCGGATAAGCGAGCTGATCCAGTCCGGGCAATTCAGTCAGATCTTCTTCAAGACGGCTATCGCGAGCGAAACTTCCGTCTGCCTGCCAGCTGAATCCTTTATGTCCGGGAGTGTGGAACGAAACCCGTTCTTGCTGAAGATGCTTTTGCATTGCATCGGCAAGAGATGATACATCTTGAAGAGAAGACGGCGGCAAAGATTTAAGTGATGACAGCAACTTTGTTTAAGTGGCGCTTATTTGTTTGGCTGGCTATTGGAAAATTCGCAGTCGCAATCAATAACTTTGGCACAGTATAACATGTGGGTGCCGAAGAAACGAAGTTTTGATAGCATAGCTTAAACATAGCGATTAGCCAAATAACTATAGCCTGAAATGTATGCTTTATTGTCTGCCGGTAATTACGGGTATGGGCGTGGCGTCCGGCGCAATGATGCTTTATCCTGTGCACGTAATTCTGCGTATTGGCTGGCAATCACTGCGCTTAGAATGAGAGCGCAGCCAAGATAGCCCCAGCCAGTTGGAAATTCAGCTAATACAAACATTGGCCAAACTGCAGTTAAGATGGGATCAAGAGCGCCGGCAATCATGGCTCGTACTGCTTGCACACGGCCTATTACCTTGCAAAAAGTATATTCGGTAAAGCCCAGGGGATTATGCCCAGGGCAATAAACAATACTGAGTTTTGTAGCCAATGTGGATTCAAGCGCAAATCACTAGCAGGAACAAAAAAGATTACTGCCAACAGACTAATTGAAAATGTAATAACATCAGCAACAATGAATGTATTGAGAACATCTACATGTTTGCCTGTCTTGCCTATCTGCCGCCAGCAAAGATTGGTAACTGCCAGAGTAATGCCGCAAAGAATGCCCAGAAAATTACCCATCATGGTGCGAGAATCCAACTGTGTTCCAGCCAACAGATAAATGCCGGTAACTGCCAATAACACAGCCAGCCAATCGTGCCTGGTAGTATTTTCTTTGAGCAGATGTGGTGCTAAAAAAGCAACCAGAACAAGACCACTGTAGTGTAAAAAGACCGCATTGGCAGCCGATGTCAATTGAAAAGCAAATACCAGCAATACGGTGTTGGTGCTAAAAGCCACAACCCCAAGCCATTCCGGCCATGATTTGGGTAGTCTGAATTTTGTGCCTGTAGACAACAAATAAAACAATTGTGCCAGGGCAGCAATCCCAGCTCGCCCACCGGCAATAACGAAGGCATTGCAATTAAGCAATTTGATAAGGATACCGCTGAAACTCCAGAAAAACCCAGCCAGAAAAATTATCCCTACCGGGCTGGCAAAGACAGCGACAATAGATTTTACGCTCAAACGCATTGGCTCATTTTAGCCCGATCTGGTCTCGGTCCGGCAATATTTAACCTTTTAGGATGAACTTTTTGCCATGCATTTGCGTAATTATCAATGGTTGTCTTAAATCTTAGCCCGTCCACTAAAACTATTGCCAACTTCGCAATTTGCGAATATAATAGGTATGATTTTTGAATGGTGGTTGTGGTGGTAAATAAAATTAAAATGCGAATCATAGCAAAAGCTCATATAAATCGTGCCTGTAAAGAATATCCTGATGCAGCAAGGGGACTGGAGTCCTGGTATAAGATTATTGCGGACAGCCAGTTCAACAATTTTGCTGAGCTGAAACAAGTTTTTAGATCGGCTGATCAAGTAGGCAAAATTGTTGTTTTTAATATAAAAGGCAATCAATATCGCTTAATTGCAGCCGTTCATTACAATACAAAGATAGTATATGTTCGGGAGGTGATGACTCATGCAGAGTATGACAAGGATGAATGGAAATCCAAACATAAAATCTATGATTAAGGATGCCCGGACAAAATCGGCAAATAATGTTCTTCATCTGCTGGTCATTAAAGATAAAAAAAGTTATCAAACTGCTCTGACAGTTATGGAATATTTGATGTTGAATGCTCCTGACACGGTACATAATCCATATCATGATTTTATGGTTTTGTTAGGGCGTGCCATAGAGGCCTACGAGGAAGAGCATTATCCAATACCGCGAGTCTCGGCTTTAGAAGTATTGCGTTTCTTCATGGAGCAGCAGGGGCTTAAGCAAGTTGACTTAGTACCTGTGTTGGGGACAGCTAGTATAGTTTCTGAGATTTTAAGCGCAAAGAGAGAATTAAACAAAAGACATATAGAGTCATTAAGCAAATATTTTCATGTCTCCCCGGCGGTATTTTTCTAACCTTTTACTTAAGTTATAGTAAATGGCGCATGGCTTCTTATTATGTGTCATTCGAGGGGTGCTAGTTTTCAAGCTAGAGGCAGTAATCGCGACATATGCGATAATGTTAGGATTTCGTGCGCTAAGGAGAAATTGCGGTGACAACCACATCGACAAAAGATGATATTAGAGCCAATAGGAAAGAGTTTATTGACAAAGCGGCTGCATTAAAGTTGCCTGCAGGCATAAAAGTGGGCACATTGCTTATACATGGCTTAACGGGCATGCCTAATGAAATGCGTCCTATAGAAAGGGTATTGGAACAGCTTGGTTGCACAGTCAGCGTGCCTATGCTTGCCGGACATGGGGCGGGACAAAAGGAGCTGCTGGCGACAGGTTGGAAAGATTGGTTGCAGAGCACTAGAGAAGCTCTTAATGAGTTGAGCAAAAATTGTGATGTAGTTGTTGTCGGCGGCTTATCGATGGGTGGCTTGTTGCCAATACCTCTGGCTGTCGAGAATCCAAAAGTTAAAGGCATAGTATCACTTTCACCTACAATAAAATATGACAGCAAAAACTCTTCTAATCCATTCCAGCTGCTCTTGCCGTTGCTTGATCTAGTTCCTTTTTGTGGAAAATATTTTTACTGGACGGAAAAACCGCCATTCGGGTTAAAAGATGAGCGTCTTCAGCGGCAAATTATCAAACAGCTTGATGCGCTCAATAAATCTTATTCGCGCGTTGGTTCAAAAGATCATACCTCGCATGATTTCAATCCGGAGCAGTTTCGTACTTATGCAGGATCGCTCAGACAATTGCAAAAGCTCATAACGCTTATAAAAAAACAAGCTCCTCAAGTGAAATGTCCGGTTTTGATAATGCAAAGTATGGAGGACACAATAACCAGCAAATGGAATGCAGAAATGCTTTATAGTTGGTTGGGGTGTGAAGACAAGCGAATTATATTTTTAGAAGGCTGTGACCATGTTTTGCCGATGGATTTAAAAAAAGAAGAAGTAGCATATTATTACGCAGAATTTGTTTGCAAGATTGCCGCACAAAGTGTGGCGTAGGGGCGAGATTTATGAGCCCGGCTACCTTATACCAGCGGTTTAGCCGACATAGTAAAGTCGGGGAAAATATTGACCAGTGATTTTTTTGACACGGCTAATTGATTGTTGAGGATGTAGCAAAGCACGTCGCGGAAATCAGTTGTTGCCGGCAAGTCGCGCCCTTGATAAAGACTGTTTTCACTCAAATCAGCCCAGCGTCCATAAACTTTGCCACCATGGATATTGCCACCAAGCAGCCAGATAGCATTGCCATGTCCGTGATCAGTGCCGTTGTTGCCGTTTTCTTTTACGGTACGCCCAAATTCAGACATCACCACAATAGTTGTTTTTTTGTACAATGGTCCAAGCCCATTAACCAGTTCAGATAATCCTGCTGCCAGTGGACCAAGACGATTAGCTAATTGACCTTTGCCACTGCCTTGATTGACATGTGTGTCCCAGCCGCCAAAATCAGTGAAAGCAATTTGAATTGAATTGTCGCGATTCATAAGCAATGCCAGCTGCCGGCCAAAATCACCATAACTTTTGGGATTGGGAGCGCCTCGACTGGCTGCTTTCTGTTCTGCCAACAATACTGCGACTGGGGTATTATTTGTGTTTGCCATATTGTGGGTGTCTTCACCTATGCCTGCCCGCGAAAACGGATTATACGGAGCATAATTTTCCGCACCCTTTTGTATGGGCGGCGCCGTGGTTCGTGTAGGGGCGCCCGTGTTCTGCGAACCCGCGCTCGCACTTGAATTATCCGGCTGTGCCATAGCTTCTTCGATATTACGGTGTGCTGCCATGCCTTCGGCAAAAGCTTTGCCCAGATCAGTGCTTTGATCACTATATAGCTCGGAAAATAAATCACCAATTACCGGCCGATCAAGAACAATTTTATTGCCGCTGATAGTACGCGGTGCGCTGCCGACTTCAGCTGGTCCGGCAAATATACGCGGCAATACCGCACCCAGACTCAATGCTTGCACTGGTGATTTATTGGCAGGCAACGCGCTGACCAGGCGATTTAGCCAGCCGGAGGTGACAAATTTTTTGCCCGGTACCCCTGTTTCCATATAGTCTTGAGCGTCAAAATGTGAACGTGTGGGATCAGGCGAGCCGCTGGCGTGCACAAAGGCAAGTGTTTTTGCTTGCCAGAAAGGTAACAGCGGCTCAAGAGCAGGGTGTAATCCAAAATAACCGTTGAGATCCAGAGCTCCCAGTTCTTGCCCGGGCTTAGGAATGGCAATGGTTGGGCGCACGGAATAGTATCTGCTATCACCATAAGGAATAACTACACTCAAGCCATCAATAGCGCCGCGCAACAGAATAACAATTAATTTGTTGTCTGTTGAGCCGGGATTGCCATTGCTGTAAGCCCAGCTGCTGGTGCCGGGAAAAAGCGCAGTCAGCGAAATCAAAGAAGCGTTTTGCAAAAATTGTCGGCGATTTAAATAATCCATAACCATTTCTCCTAATAACGCATAAACTCAGGGCTACCCAAAAGCAATGCCAATTTTAATTTGTCTGGTGCTTTGCCTATTACATGCTGCGTACCAACAGAAAGATTGCCACTAAATACAGTGCCAACCTCATTGTAGTTGGGTGGTTGTGGGCAAATTTTCTTCATGTACCCGGAAGCAAGGCTGGTGGCAAAACCGATCCGTTTTAGTAGAGTGTCGGGATTGAGCCACGCATCTTCAGTGTTTTTATAACCATCCGGTGTCAGGCAGCCATACATAGGCATACCTTGCTGACGAAGAAATCCGAGGAGGGGATCATAGTTTTCCGGCTGAGCATTGGTGGCGCGCAAAACCGAAATAGTGTAACGAAAAGGATTTTTAAATTTTGCTTGCCTGTATTGCAGGTCCCAGAATTCATTGCTGGTAAACAAATCTTCCAGCATGGCTTTTATGTCACCACCGCTTTGCATATAACGATTAGTCAATTTGCGCACTAATGATGCCGGCGGTTTGTCAGCAACAAAATATTGGGCGAGCTGATAAGAAATATGGCGGGCAGTAGCAGGGTTGCCGGCGAGAATATCTAATGCTTGCTCAATTTCATTTTCACCGCTGCCCTTAATTGTCTGCCCGAGGAAAACTTTGTCTGAAAAATCATGACGCCGCTCATTGAAATAAGTGCCTGTGTTAGTGTCAACACCAGCCGCTAGCGCGCGCCTGCCCTGTGGCGGCAGCCCCAGCCCTGTCAAAATTTTTGCTAATTGAATAACATCATTTTGTGTATAACCACCATCAACACCCAGTGTGTGCAATTCCATAAGTTCACGGGCATAGTTTTCATTAAGGCCGGTAGCTTTGCCATTTTTATTTACACTAGGAGCTGAATTCTCGGCGTTATCAAGATAAAAGAGCATGGCACCGTGATGGCAGGTGGCACCGAGCAAATCCCTGAATTTGCCCATAGTGTAGGGGCGAATGGCAGTGTTTTCATAATTGCCAACCCAGATACGATCTATGCCTTTGTCGGCGGAAATATTGAAATGATTAAACCAGAAATCTGTCATTACTTCTTGTAATTGCCTGGGGCTATACAGCGCCCGCATGATGCGCAACTGAGCATTGTCTTGAAAAACCTCATGAGCAATTTTGTGCACTTCTTTTTGTGCCTCTTTTTTATCTTCCGGATTATTGCTGTCACTGCGTTGCATGGCTGCTTTGACTGCCGGTGGACCATAATGAATAAATAAAGCCGTTGGTGACATGGATAGGGCCTCATCGTCATTAATAAAATCAGTAATTGTTTTTGCTTCAGTAATTGTCTGTGGATTTAACTGCTGGTTAAGAAAAGCCTTTATGCCCATGGCTTTAACCGCTTGAATATCGCCCGGACTGATCCCGAAAGTAAGCCTGTTCAGCAAATAGCAAATTTCTTCATCACTTACGGACGAACTTCGAGCCGGTGTACTGCTCGCTGCAACTATAATTATAAGAATCATTATTGACTTGATTATTTTTGTCTGATGCATAATCCACCTGTCTTTAAATCAATGTCTTATAAACAATCATTGTGCAAAATTGTGTAGATTGTGTGTATGTTAGCAGAGAAAGATTTGCCATAACAAATTTCCAGGTTAGACTAAGTCCCTGGTTAATATGTTTTGGATAGAGGCATGATTAGTTTGAGTAAGGCAGCCCTTGCCAATCAGGACAAATGTAGTCCTGATAACATTTCTGCAAGACAATTCAACTGGGGCTTAATCTTTATTCTCTGCCTGGCGGCAGTTACTTATTTATCAATTGCTTTTTTTTGGGGCAAATTCAGCCGGGCGGAAGTTTTTTTTGCTGAATGTTCTCGAGAGATGCTGATGGCGGGCAATTTTATAACACCGCTTTACCATGGGCAGCCATTTTTTGATAAACCCATTTTTGTGTACTGGTGCATTATTGCCATGTTTAAGTGGCTGGGTATTAATCATTTTGCCGCTCGCCTGCCCTCGGTGATTGCCTCTTTGACTACCATTGCCGCAACGGCTCTGGCAGGATCGTATTTATACGGACGTCGTGCAGGTTTAATCGCTGCCGGTATGTTGGGCTCGGCTTTTATGTATCTTTCTTTCAGCAGCCTTTGTATGTCCGATATGTTTCTGGTGATGTTTGATGTTTTATCTTTGATTGCTATTTATGCCGGCATAAAAACACAATCAAAACGTTCATTATGTTGGTGGCTGGCTGCAGCGAGCATGGGCTTTGCCTTTCTTGCCAAAGGACCGGTTGGTCTGGTATTGCCTGCGGTATCGTCACTTATCTATTTGGCACTGACAAAAAACCTTGGCATGATTAAAATCAATCATGTTTTGCTTGCCCTGGTCACAATTGTCGTTATTGCTTCGCCCTGGTTTTATGCAGCCTATCTGGCCAATGGCAGCAGTGCCTTGATTTATTTTTTTGTGCACGAAAACGTGCAACGCTTTGCCGGTGCTGCTTACGACGCTCATAAACCTTTTGGCTATATGATTGCCGGATTTTTTCTTGGCTTTGCTCCATGGTCAATCTTATTGCCGCCGACATTTCTGGCGTTTTGCGGCGAGATAAAAAAAATATGGGCAAACTTTTCCACGTTGCCGCCGCTATTGTCCGGCGAGTTATTCCTGTGGCTGTGGGTTTTTGTGGCTGTGGGATTTTTTTGTGTTTCGCGCGGGCAATGTGATTACTACACTCTGCCCGCTTATCCGGCGGCGGCTATTCTGGCGGCGAGGTATATTGATCGGTTGTTAGCGGGCGCGTGCAACGCGCCCCTACAGCAGGAAGGTGCGCCAAGCGCAAAAGACATTCGTACTATCAATTATTCCGTGCCCTGGATAATAATATTGCTTTGTGCAGTTTATACAGTGATAACCATAGTTGTTGGTTTTTTGACGACAAAATTTATTCTAACTATGGGCAAAGATTTAGCCTCGGACATTGAAGTTTCAGGGATTGCTCTTGTAGCTATACCTTATTCTCTTTTGATTCTTACAGGCGCAATCATTGTTCTGGCTATCAAACAAAAATATTTAGCCACATTTGCAGTAGCAACTTCAGGAATTTTTGTATTGGTGTTATTATTTGCCGGTTTGATACTGCCGCAATTTAATCATCTGGAGCCTGTAGATAAATATGCCAACCTGATCAAACAAGGCCCGGATAATCTGCGTGTCGGCACCGATAAAATACTGGCTTCATGGATTGATGAAATACTTTTTCAAAGCGGCAAAGATCCGCAACGCCTCGATGACTTAGATCAGATCCACCAATTTATTGCTCAGGATAGCCCGGCTCTTCTTATTATGCCTGTTGATAAATATAATCTATTAAAGGTTGGTAAATCCTGGCATATTGTTGCCAGTTATAGAGCGATTACTCACAGCCTTACCCCCGGCTATATCATTAGCCGAAAAGGACGTATAGTTGATCCCATCCCGGTAATAGTCGCAACGAATGTTGAGGATACCCTTCAACGACATGACCCAAATATCGCTGTGCCTGCTGGAGAACAGCGGCATACGAAGAACCCGTAGGGGCGAAATTTATGAGCCCGTGCCCTCATTAAAGACGAAATTGTGAGATGAAACTAAAACACATATTTACTCGCTATCCCATGCTTGATGAATTCAGAACATCACTGCTAGCTTTTGTATGCACAAATGGAGTGAATTTTTTTGATCAGAGTTTTCCTATCACCAAAATCATTTCACCGGCAGCTCGCGAATTTCTGGCTTCTGAGAAAGCGATGATAGTAGCTTTCTATCATGGCCATCTCATCGGTACGCTAAGGATATTTGAAGAGCGCGAAAAACTAACAGCCCTGATTAGCCGCAGTCGCGATGGTGAATTTCTGGCGCGCATGGTAGTCAATTTAGGTTATAAGGCAGCACGCGGCTCGCCGGCACATAAAGCAGTGGAAGGTGCTATGCAATTAATCGATGCTGCTAAAGCAGGCAGCAGTTTGATCGTTGCTGTTGACGGTCCGCGCGGGCCCTATGAAGAGCCAAAAGAAGGAGTAATTAGAATGGCAGAGCTGACAGGACTACCATTGCTGCCCTTTGTTTGCAAAGGTAAAAAAAATCATTATTTCTGGGGTTGGGACAAAATGATGGGTTGTTATTTTGGCTCACCGATTACGTTTATGATTGGCGATCCTATCTATATACCTAATAAATTGAACGATCAAGAAAGAGAAAATTACCGCCGGCAATTAGCAAAATATATGCGGTCGTTAAAAGACAAGCTGGACGAATACTGCGCCGCCGTTAATTAAACGAGCGGATTACAATCCGCCCTTACAAAAACAGGGTCGGATTATTCCGACCCTGTCCTTTTACATGTTTTGTTTATTGACTTACATGGAAGTTTGTCCTTCGGACCAACTTGCCAGCTTGTGCCAGCATTTGGTGATAGTTTCTTCCGATGTTGTGCTAGGGCTGCAATTTTGTGAGCAAAGAGTTTGTATTTCTTTTCTCAAATCAGCAATTTCCTTTTCACGATTAGAGCCGGCAATCTTGCTGTATTGCTCTAAAGCATCAGAGGCTGCTTGCAGCTCAACTTTTGCTTGTGTGGTCTTATTTTCTTTAAGGGCTTTTCTTGCCAATAAAAGATTTGCCTGAGCTCTTTCTACAGGCATTTCAGCAACCACATATTCAAACACGATATCGCCTTCTATATCTTTCAAGGCTGCATCAGTTTCTTCCAACTTTCTGTCAGCCAGAGCTTCTTGTGCTTTCTCTAATCCGGACATGGCCGAATCAACATCGAGTTGTGCTTTAGTGTCGCGCAACTCGACATCAGCTGTAACAGGGTGTGAGGGGGCACCGGTAGTTTTTTTGAAAGCTTCGCGCTTAGCGACACGAATTGGCTTTAAAATTTCCACAGTGTTGAGTTCTTCATGCAATGTCACCAGAGGCATTTGTACTTTAGCTTCATCGGTATATTGCTGATCGCCAGCTTTAATTTCTGTTTTAATGTCATAAATGGGCAATACGGATTTGATAATTTTGCCTAATTTAAGGGCTTTATCTATTTCTATGGTGGCGCCTTCAGTGTTTTTAGTTTTCAAATCTGTCCTGGCTCTGTCGACATGAATGAGCAATTGCCCGGCCGACATAGAAATGCTTTCTTTTTCCTCATTGGTGAGGGTAGATTCTGGTTTTACATCTATGGTTGAAGTAATTTTAGGTTCAGCCATGGCTGCTGTGGTAGCCGCTAAAGCTATGATTGGTAAAAGTGCTGGATAAGTGTATTTTTTCATTTATATTCCTCATGATTACTATTTGACAATTGTTCTATTTAAAAAACATATGCTTCTTGTTGCGATAATATATAGCAGCTCTGTGCCAATCTTTCGTTAAATCTACTGCTTGGCTTGTAGGGGCGGCCGTCAGTCCGCCCTGCCGCCTGGACAAATTAGTGCGTTGCAAAGGGAGTATAATTCGATTTTTGTGTAGGGGCGAGGCTTGCTGAGCCCTATGCTTCGGATCGGGATCGCGGGCTCAGTATTTTTATGCTTTGGTTTCAGCGGCACCCGCTCGGCATAACTTATATGCCTCGCGGCCACTGCCTCCGCCCCTACAGAGGACATAAAAAAAACGGGAAAGCGCTCTTAACCGTATGGAGGACGGATGAAAACCTATGTAATTGGCACTGGTGGTGTAGGTGGATTTTATGGCGGCTTGTTGGCGCGGCATGGTTGCGACGTTACCTTTGTAGCTCGTGGTGATCATTATCGTGCTATTGCCAGAGATGGATTGAAAGTAAAAAGTATTGTCGGTGATTTCACTATTCATCCGGCCAAAGTCATTGATTCCATAGCCGAAATAAAAGCACCAGACTTGGTGCTGATTACAGTTAAAACATATGACACTGAAGAAATCAGCAAACAACTAAATAAGGTTGTGAATAAAGGCACTATAGTTATGTCGCTGCAAAATGGTGTTGATAATGACGAACATATCAGCAAATACATCGACAGGGCTATCGTTGTACCCGGCTGTGTTTATATAATTGCTGAAAGAGCGGCTCCAGGGTTAATTATGCAAACAGCCGGACCACGAAAAATGTTTTTTGGCAGCAAAGACAAAAGCATAGAAAATAGATTACTTGCTATTGAAAAACTTATGCAAGAAGCACAGGTAGAAGCTGCTTATGCAAAAGACATTGATAAAGCCTTGTGGACCAAATTTCTTTTTATTGTTCCTTTTGCCGGGATGACTTCAATCTGCCGCAGCTCAATTGGACCGATAGTCAATGATCCTGGTACTTTTTCGCTTTATAAACGCTGTTTATCTGAAGTATTGCAATTAGCGCAAAAACTGGACATTGACGTAGGTGAGCAAGAACACGCCAAAATAATGAAACGGTGTGAAGATTATAAGCATGCAGATATGGGTGCTAAATCATCTATGTTTGTCGATATTGAAAATGGCAGGCGGACTGAAATTGAATCGCTGCATGGCAAAGTCTGTCAATTGGCGGCAAAGGTGGGTATGGATGTGCCGGTCAATGAAGTTATTTACAATGCTATTCGTTTATATAGTCAGAACACTGGCTGTAGGGGCGAGGTTCACTGAGCCCGTGCCCTAACCTCGCCCCTACGGTTCCGACGGATATCGTCGTGCGAACGGGGGCACAGCGAACCAAGTGAGACACTATTGAATTATCACAGCGATGTTAGTGCCATCTAAAAGCGGGGATTTCAGTGGTTGTCCGACAAACCACCGGACCCTGCTTCCGGCGCCTTTCGCCTTTTTATTTACTTTTTTGCGTCAGCGCATGAATCGCTTTGAACTTTTTATCCTCGATTTACGTCTCTATATATAGCCCAGGCAAATACTAGGCGCTTATTGTATTGACATTTGCCACCAGGGTGCTATTATTGAGGTATCAAGTATGGGGAGAAAGTATTTTTCACTGCCTAGCGGTGGCTATGACTTTGTTTTTAAATATGATCGCGAAGATCCAGAACTATTACATATCTATGCTCGACATTTGACAGATCCTGGAATAGCCGTACAAACATGGTTTGAAGGTGAAAAAGAAGTGTGGAACGTTCAGTTCAATCATTATGAGACTAGTTCTGAATTATATACGGTGTATTGGTTCTGGCTGAAAGAGAGTAAAGCAGTAATGATTATTTCTTGTTTTCGGAGGTAAAGTAGAGATATGCCACGGGGTAAGTTTGATAAAAGTAAAACGGGTGTAGGCTGTGATATAACATTGGATGCCAAAACTGATGCTCTAGTGACGAAAAAAATTGCTGAGGCAGATGCGGAACTAGCCCAACAAGAAGTGAGAATAAATTTTCGTTGGCGTAGAGAACAATTACTACTAGTTCAACGAGCTGCGGAAAAAATCGGCATTCCCTACCAGACCTACGTTAAGCATGTGTTATTTAAACAAGCTAACGCAGATCTGCGAGAGTCTACATTGTAAGCTTAAACTTTGATGTTGAATTCGTTGAACTTGTTGTGCAGATCATCAATTCCGGTGAATTGAAAGGCATGCAAGCCAACAGCTTGAGCGCCTTCAACATTGGGTTGAAGATCATCGATAAAAAGACAATGCTGCGGTTGCATACCGCTGCGCCTCAATACTTCGTGGTAAATTTCCGGTTCTGGTTTTATATGACCGACTTCATGCGAAAGAATCAATTCATCAAAATGGCGCGAAACATTGAATTTGTTTTCGATAAAAGTAAAATGACTGTCATTGATATTGGAAAGCAAATACAGAGGAAATTTTTGACGTAATTCTTTAAAAAGAGCAGTCATCTGCAAATCTTCGTCGAGACTTGTATTCCATAAAACAGCAAATTCTTCTTCGCTTAGGTTAAGGCCAAGCACTGGATTTAAACGACTAACCAATTCGGCAGTACTTATTTTGCCGCGCTCATAATAATAATTATTAGCCTGCAGGAATCGTCGTTCAAATTCTTCATTGCTTATGCCCGCTGCTTGCGAGAAACCGCGGCAGACAGCATCCCATTCATAACGTATAAAAACGCCACCCATGTCAAAAACAAGCAGTTTTATTTCTGCGGTTGTTGGATCGATTTTTGTATTTTGCATAATAAATAATAATAACATGTGTTGGTAAATAAATGGTAAAAAGTAAAGAAAGGCCGCAAAATTGCGATCTTTCTTTAGGGACATTACGGCGCGAGCGAGTAGAACTATGGGATGCGGGCTCAGCAAGCCTCGCCCCTACAACTCCAACGATCAGGCGCCTTTATTGGCGGTATCAATGACGATACCATGTTTGCCGAAGCAATGTTCGATGGTCGATCGGTATTGCCCGCCACATAATTGCTGATCGGCAGTGATCATAGCCCGCAGCATGTCTGTGAACATTACTTTATAGCCGGGCAGTAATGCCAGGGCCATAAGGCTCATTTTCACAAACAACCTGATTTGCTCTTCTATTTCTACATCCGGAAAAGTAGCCATTGCAATAAGCAAATCAGCCAACGCGCCACCGATGATCAAACCGTCGGCATGCGGCTCTCCTTTTAAATCATCGGGCAGTTTACAGCTATTCTTTTGGGTGCGAATGCCAAAGGGAGGCAGCGCATATTTACCAATTACACGGGCATCATTTTTTAAATCATGCTTGCTTAATTGGTGTCCCAATTGATCGGCATACCAGATGGCAGACAAATAATCCATCACCAGAGCGCCGAGCACATCACCCACCGCCTCATTTATTGCTATCCCTTGTGCTCCGGCAAGCTCACGGTTTACGGTTTGCCAGTATGCAAG
This sequence comes from Candidatus Melainabacteria bacterium, assembly GCA_963847765.1. GTDB lineage: Bacteria > Cyanobacteriota > Vampirovibrionia > Obscuribacterales > Obscuribacteraceae > CAWKBA01. The sequence goes on from CAWKBA010000008.1 coordinate 257,011, forward strand.
CACATGGCCAAATTCATGGTTGGCCACGCCCAGGTCATAAGCTATATGCCTGGTTAAGCCACCGCGGTCTGGTCCTGTGCCCACACCCAGATGTATTTCGTAGCTGATTGGATCAAAGAAAGCATTGTCTTTCACTTTGCTGTCATTAACTACAACCATTAACGCTTGATCCGGTTCAACCATTCCAGATTGCAAATACAATTCAATTTGATTTCTCAAACTGATGAACACGGACACTGCGGAAAATTCGGGCTGATTTGAGCTATAGCAATAGCTGCCGTCATCTTTTGCATAGACCATATTCATTTCTTTGCCGGTGAACATATCGAGATAAGCATTGCGCAGCACCTGCGGGTTGGGGAGGTGCTCGACCAGCACTTTGCTTATTTGTTCTGATAGAGGTTTGTTGGCATCAGGAGTTTTCAATAACGCTCTAGCTTTTATCAGGCTTGATATTGTTGAACAGCGCTTGTAAGGGCGAAATTCATGAGCCCGCTTTCGCTGTTCAATTATTTTGCCTGTATTGGCGAGAACGAAAGAAGTGTAACTCCTGGCGGGCTGGCTGCACACAAGTGTTATCTCGTATGCCAAAGTAAGCTCATCGTCATGTGCCAGAAGAATCTGAGCGGCACCGGCTGAATCTACTTCATATTGGCAATGAGCACATGCTAATAGAACTGCATCTGATTGGCTTATCAATTTTTCCGGCTTAGTTCGAATTTTTTCGTATTGTATGGTTGAACTTAACGAAAAAATTTCTCCCTCTTTATTCATTGCCAAATTTATGCCACCGCCATATACCGGCAAGAACAATTTTTTAGCCGGATATGTTGCCATTTGCCTGAAGTTAATCCGATAACCAAAGGCAAATGGAGTGATGTCGCCCATTTCCAGCTCCGTGTTTGCTGATTGCAAACAATCTTTTATAGCTGGCGAATTAATGAATTCGTCAGCTATGTAAAAGGCATCGATATCATCGATGGTTTTTACTTTGAGCTGATTTGTGGGCGAGCAAGAATATAAACTCTGCAGCCCCCCTTTTCTGGTTGTAGTTAATGACCTCAGACGTCCATTTTGATCAAGATCAATTTCGATGTTTTTGTTGTCTTTCATAATTTGCTCCTTATGCAAAAGCCCGACTGCTTTCCGGGCGGAAAACAGTCGGGCAATATGTGAATTAACTATGGAGCAAAGCCGGTCAATAGCTGGTAAGAAACCAGTCAGCAAAAGGTAGAGCCGGATCAATTGGTCTTGATACAACCAATTAATTTAAATTTGTGCTCTTTATTTGCCTTGTGCTATTAACTCGCCTTGCGCATAACTGTATAAACAGGTAACCGACAGTAGAGAAAATAGCCCGGCAAAATCAAGAGCAAAAACGCCAACTGTAAGCAAAAATACATTAAAAATGGTCTTCATGCATACTTTATATCTAGCGCAGCTCCGCTAACCCAATTCAAACAGCTTTTGCCGGTTCTTTTATTTTTGTGCGCAGAGATTTGGCGGCGGCAACCATATTGCGTAAAGCCGGAATCACTTCGGCCCAATTACGTGTCTTCAATCCGCAGTCCGGATTTACCCATAATTGACTAGCTGGAATAACAGCTAATGCTTTTTCCAGCAATTCAACCATTTCTGATTCCGGCGGCACGCGCGGGGAATGAATATCAAATACACCCGGGCCAATATCATTGGGATATTTGAATTTTACAAACGAGTCTAGCAATTCCAACCGTGAGCGTGCGGCTTCAATTGAAACCACATCGGCATCCAGCGCTGCTACTGAATCAATAATGTCATTGAATTCGGAGTAGCACATATGAGTATGGATTTGCGTTTCGTCTTTAACAGATGAAGAGACCAGCCGAAAACAATTTACAGCCCAATTTAAATATTCTTGCCAGTCTGCTTTTTTTAGGGGCAGTCCCTCACGAATAGCCGGCTCATCAATTTGTATAACTTTAATGCCGTTGCGTTCAAGATCTAAAACTTCTTCACGAATAGCCCAGGCTAATTGCCGACATGTTTGTGATCGTGGTTGATCGCTGCGCACAAAAGACCATTGCAGCATAGTCACCGGACCTGTAAGCATGCCTTTCATTGGTTTTTTTATTGCGGCTTGATTAGCTTGCTCCTGGGCGAAAACAGACCATTCCACAGTCATAGGTTGTCTGCGCACAATATCGCCATAAATAATCGGCGGCTTTACACAGCGGCTGCCATAGCTTTGCACCCAGCCTTGCTCGGTAAAAACATAACCGTCAAGAAATTCAGCAAAATATTCCACCATATCATTGCGCTCGGCTTCGCCATGCACAAGCACATCCAGACCAATATCATTTTGCACAGCAATGGCATTTTTTATTTCTTGCTGCATGGCCAGCTTGTATTGTTCTTTGTTTATTTTGCCGGCTTTAAAATCAGCGCGGGCTTTGCGTATTTCTTTAGTTTGCGGAAAAGAACCAATGGTTGTGGTTGGCAAAGGCGGCAATTTTAATTGTTTTTGCTGTGCGGATTTGCGTGTGCTAAAAGGGCTGGGGCGCTTGAATAATTCTTCCGGCAATTTAGCCAATTGTGATTTAAGAGCCTGATTGTGCACGCGCGCTGATGTGCGGTGATCAGCAATGGCTTGCTTATTGAAATCAAATTCCTTTTGGACAATGTTTATACCGTTGTTGAGAGCTGTGGTCAACAAAGATATTTCATGCAATTTTTGCCTGGCAAAAGCCATCCATGAGCGAATTTCTTTATCTAAATGGGGTTCACTATCAAGATCTAAAGGCACATGCAAAAGCGAGCAAGATGGTGCTATTAGTAAATTGTCGTTACCGACAAGTTTTTCTAATTGCTTGAGCTTTTCGGTTGTGCCGTATAAATCGCAGGCCCAGATATTGCGGCCATCAATAATGCCGGCAGATAAAATTTTGTTTTTTGGCCATGTGTCGGAAAAAGATCCGAGATTTTGTAGGGGCGAGGATTTATACTCGCCCGTGTTCTCATCGACAACAAAATCGATATGAATGCCGGCGGTGGGCAAGTTAATTGCCAGATCAGAATTTTCACCTAAAGAGCCAAAGTAAGTGGTTAATAACAATCTGAGTCCAGACTGGGACAAAGCATCATAAGCATCTTTGTAAGCTTTTTTGTTTCGGCATCTATATCTAAAACCAGACACGGCTCATCAATTTGTATCCAATCGGCACCGGCAGTTTTTAGAAGATCGAATAATTCAATATAAACTTGTAAAAGACCTGACAATAATGACCAACGATTATTGTGCGCATCTTTCATTTTGGCCAGTTTCAAAAACGACACCGGACCAATAATTACCGGGCGAGTATGAATGCCCAGAGCTTTTGCTTCCAGAAATTCTTCTACTGCTTTTTTGGAGCGGAGGTTAAATTGCTGATTAGCCTCAAGCTCCGGCACAAGGTAATGATAATTAGTATCAAACCATTTAGTCATTTCCAACGCCTTTGTAGGGGTGTCCGATGTAGGGGCTCGTTGCACGAGCCCGCTTACGCCCGTGTTTTGGACCACATTCGCACGACCCCGTGCCAATTCAAAATAAAGTTCTAATTTGCGTTCATCTGAACCGCCGACAAATTCTTCAATATGTTTCTGTGGAATAGCGCCAAATGTTATTGCTGCATCCAGAATATGATCGTAAAAAGAAAAATCATTGGAAGGAATATGGCTAATGCCCGCCTCTTTTGCATTTGCCAGTTTTTGGCACGAAGAGCGCGCCCCGTTTCCAGCAATTGTTCAGCTGACAACTGTTTGTCCCAATATTTTTCTGTAGCCTGCTTTAACTGGCGATGGTAGCCAATGCGCGGAAAGCCAAGATTGGATGAAGTTGCCATGAGTATGGGTGCCTTATTCTGTAGGGGCGAGGTTTACTGAGCCCGCTATAGTATATGGACATTGTTGTTAGCACAGCTACGCTAACTGTAAAGGCGTCTTAAATTTGTCAAATATAGAAATTGATCTACTGCTGCTAAAGCAAATGTCTGTGCGGTGTTGATACTTTTTCGAATATTTTTATGGACAAAATAAGTTCGTAAATTGCCTAAAGAAATGTTGCTGATAACATTGGCGCTATTTTTTTGCACCCTGTCAATTGTTAGGGTCTGGACGTATGTAGTTCAGGTGATTTCAATGAATGACGGGGTGAGCCAGTTTATAAGATTAGAAACAGAGCCAGTCAAGGCTTTTATATGTGGCTCCCTCTCCCCGAGCTACGCGTGCGTACCTGACTACTTGAAAGATTTCGGATCGAACTAGAAGACTACCGGCCTGAAATCAAGAGTGCGTCACTTTTGAATAATGGCTGAGGAATCATCGCGAGAGAATCGAGATGAAGTTCAACGTCGGCTCGCTGGCCAACCTGATTGTAAACAAGGACGATCAGGTCGGCAGGATTTTCCGAGGCATCAATCCGGTTGACCGAATTCAGAAGCTCGTCATCACCCAGGGGTATGGGGTTCGTGAAGATCACCTGCCCCTGAGGTTCCTATCCTATGTAGTTGCGATCATGCGAATGGTCAGGATGATTAAACATCACCTGGTGGAAGTTCAGGTGGAATTGTTCATCGCCATGGAAGGCGTTCTGCGTGTCTCACCGTCCTATCAGCGAAACATTGTGACGGAGAGGGCGCTGCAGATGAAGCAACTCTTGGAGCGCTATGTCGAGGCGCTCTACCCTGACCAGCGGGCACGGGTCAAGGTCCTGCTCGACCGTTGTGCGGAACCTGGCTCTGAGCTCGATGAATATTTGGAATCTCTTTTCCGGCATGCCCAAGGGATTGCTGTCGGCAACGAGAGAATTCAAAAATTCATAGCTGAGCGAGGGGGCGATTTGGCTCTGCGGTACGCGTCCCTCCATCCAGCTTACTTGCGATCGCCACTGATCGGAGGTGAGCGGTTTGTTGGAGCGCTCGTTCCTGGTTGCAGCCAGGATATGGATGTCGTCATCATGGTCGGCGGCAAGGCCGAACATGTGTTTGATGCCTTCCAGGAGGAGCTCATTGCCAGCATGGGACTACACCAACAGTGGCGCCCTCACCGAGTGTTTACCCCTATGGGCAGTCCACCCACCTACCATGGACAGGGGTGGGAGCCGGCTTGGGCGGATCTAAGCTTGCCGGAATCGGTGGTCGACTTGTTTAACCTGGCTATACCTCCGCCTTCCTTGCAAGTTCTTTCGAAAACTGTCGAGAACTGTTTGCGCGATCTGTTGACCCTCCTCCTCGATTGCGCACAGATTCCAAATTTTCGCTGCCTGCCGGACTGTCTGGCAAAGGCAAAACGCCAGCAGCCGTTCGACCCGGCTGTTCTCGAACAACTTCAGACCGGTTGGGATAGACTGCGCGAGTTGTTCTAATCCGACATGGTCCAGCAACAACCACGACCTCGGAGCGCCGTTGCGGGCGCTCCGAGGTTTTTTCTTTTTTGGCATAAAAAAACAACCTAGCGCAACTGCGCTAGGTTCTGCCATTCAATTTAATATGCAGAATTGGAGCTGGAATCGGTTAATTCGTATTTAACTGATCGTTATCTATAAATTCGCGATAGCCAGTGACCGGGCAACGGTAGTGGCTTTAGAGATAAGTAAGAAGGCAAATAAGGCGCATCTAGATATGACATTGCCCAGCTTGATTTCAATGGTCAAGAGATGACAAATTGAAGTGTTCTCGATTTCTCAGGTTTCCCCGGTATCCATTCGACTGATTTTTTGACTGCCTTTATTGCAGCTCACTATCTTGGCATGATGCCAGGTTATTGGAGAGTGCAATCGAGAAAGTCAAACGATTACTCGAATGGATACCGGGGTTTCTTGAAGTCGAGGCATGGATCGTCCGAAAGGACGCACGTCGGAAGTATCGGAACGACCGGCGTGGGAAACAACTGGTGTTCGTTGTCACAATCGTGCGGCTGCATGATGCTGGCATACAACGACACCATAGATCAACGGGGGTAGACAATGGAAATCGGCACTGTAAGGGACGCTCTAGGAGTAATCGCGGCGGCACGCGACTCTGGCATTCTCAACACAACCCCAACTATTGGGGAACTGGCGACGAGAACGCAGGATTCGACGTTGGCTGCCTGCATTCGCCTTTTGCCTGGGAATGAAAGCGTGCAAAGAAACACGAATGTTGCCGAGGCCGAGAGGTTTTGGAGAAGTGCTCTGAACAAATAGGGGACTACTACAGGCAGTACGGCCGGTTTTGCGCCGTCGACTGTCCTGCGGCGGCCTCGGAGGCGACGACGCTGTCGCCCTCCGGGGTCGTTTCACCTTTTTTTTTGTTGGCAATCCTAACATTTTATGGTAGCATAATTGTAGGATAATTTGAGGCCGTATTAATGAAATTCGTCAGCTCTAGAGATTTTCGCATTAGACCAGGGGAAGTCTGGCAATTTCTTGAATTGGGTGAAGATGTAGTCATCACTTCTCATGGCAAACCATTTGGAGTTCTCTTTAGTACGGGCGATCAGAACTTACAACGTCTCTTAAACGAGCTTCTTTCTTTACGGGCTCGACTGGCTGTATCTTCTATGAGAGAGCGTGCGCAAAAAACTGGTTTAGATAAATTATCTATGAACCAAGTAACGGCATTGGTAGACGAAGCCAGAAAGTCTCGCCGCAAGAAGAATGAAAGTAGTCATAGACACTAACGTATTGGTGTCCGGGTTGCTTAATCCACAGGGCGCTCCGGGCCGTATTGTGGAATTGTTATTAGGCAAAAAAATTGAATGTATTGTCGACGATAGAATTTTGTCTGAATATAGAAGTGTTTTGAACTATTCTAAATTTCCTTTTTCAGAACAAGAAATAAATACTCTGATGGAATTTATTACTAATTTTGGCATCCATATTACCAGTAAAATTTCTGTTCGTTTACCGGATCCTTCTGACGAACCATTTGCAGAAGTTGCAAAAACAGCAAATGCCGATGCCTTAATAACCGGCAACACCAGGCATTTTCCTAAAATTAGGGAAGTAATGTCTGTTAACGAGTTTTTGTCCAGCTTCGAAAAATAAACATATAGGACACGGGCGGGTGCAACCCGCCTGCGTACTCTTCCGTTCGAAGCGGCGTCATATGAAGAACGCTGTGCTTGCGATGCACGGCGATTTACGACGAATAAAAATTACTATTGCTGGCTACTTTTTCCAAAATTATATTTGTCGGTGCATAATTTTCACCGGCGACAGTAGAAAGAAAAGCCAGTTTTTGATGCACTATTTTTAAACCAATACTATCGGCGTAACACAAAATGCCGCCGCGATAAGGGGGAAAGCCGATGCCGAAAATTAGAGCTAAATCAAGCTGCGACGGCTCAGTAATTACATTTTCTTCCAGGCAACGCGTCGCTTCATTGAGCATGATCAAGAATAGACGATCCTGAATTTCGCCTATAAATTTTTTATTGGGCGGGGCTTTGATGGCGGCAAGAATATCAGGATTAAACTCAATCCGTTTGCCCTTCTCATCGTAATCATAAAATCCTTCGCCGCCTTTTCGGCCCAGCAATTTACTATCGGCAAGCTGGCTCAGCAGCGATGGCGGCGACATACGTTCGCCAAAGGCATCATGCAAAACATGCATTACTTTGGCGCCAATATCTAAACCAATTTCATCAAGCAAAGTGAATGGTCCCATAGGCATGCCAAACGATGTGGCAGCACGTTCTATTAATTCGGGCGGCACGCCTTGCTCAAGTAAAATAACCGCTTCTCTAAGATAAGGCGTCAATATGCGATTGACGACAAAGCCGGGCGCGTCACCTGTAATTATTGTGGTTTTACCAAGCTTGAGAGCAAATGCCTGTGCAGCCGCTAAAGTGGTATTAGCAGTTTTTTCACCTTTAACTATTTCAACTAAAGGCATTTTGTGCACAGGGTTAAAAAAGTGTATGCCGACTACTTTATCCGGATGGCTGCTGGCAATAGCTAATTTATCCACAGAAAGCGAAGATGTATTGGTGGCAAAAATAAATGGCTTTTTGCTGACACGTTCGCAGGCAGCTAGAGCTTCGCTTTTTATTTTTATTTCTTCAAGCACAGCTTCAATAATCAAATCACAGTCTTGCATATCTTCATAATTGACTGTGCCTTTAATAGCAGAAAGCATTTGACTGCGTTCAGCCTCATTTATTTTATGGCGAGTGACTAAATTCTCAAAAAGACGGCCGATTTTTTTCATCCCGCCATCAACAAATTTTTGTTCAATATCTTTTAAAACCACTTTGTAGCCGGCATAGGCTGCCGCCTGGGCAATGCCTGCTCCCATGACGCCGGCACCAAGCACTCCCACTGTTTTTATTCCTGGCAATGGTCCGTTATGCGCCGGTAATTTTTTCGATTCGGTTTGAGCAAGGAATATATTGACCAGATGACGAGATATAGTTGAAGTTGCTAGATTGGCAAATGTATTGGACTCCGCCTCATAAGCTTCAATTGTGGGACGATCAAGATTTTTCATGATCAGCTTGAGCGCAGCTAACGGGGCAGGATATTTGCCTTTAGTTTCGCGCATTACACTTTTAAAAGCTTGTTTGTATATCAGCGCCCGTCCAATAGGATTCTTTTCTAAAAGGCAACGCCGTAGCTTGTTGCCAAAAGGTTGCTTGTACTGTTTTACCGGGCTGCCCAATATAATTTCTTTTGCCCGCCCGACAAGCTGGTCTTGATCCACACATTCATCGACAAGATTTAGCCGCCAGGCTTTTTTGCCGTCTACTTCTTTGGTACCGACTATGAGAGTTAAGGCTGTTTGCAGTCCCACTAATTTAGGCAGCCTGACTGTGCCGGCCCAGCCGGGCACAAAACCCAGTTTAACTTCTGGAAAACCAATAGATGTTGATGCTGAATTGGAAGCTAATCGATAACGGCAGGCAAGAATAAATTCTGTGCCGCCGCCAAGACATTTGCCATGCACAGCCGCTACTGTCGGCATGGGCAGTTTAGCAATTTTATTGAAAAGTTCTTTGCCAAATTGAGCTGCCTGAAAAGATTTACTGGGAGAGTCGTGCTGTAAAGCTTTAATTGTTTTGATATCAGCGCCGACTATAAAATTGTCTGCTTTAGCTGAGGTGAAAATAATGCCCTTCATCTCCTTGTCGGCAGCGATGCGATCAACAACATCATTTAATTCAATCAGCAATTGCTCAGAGAAAGCATTGACTTTGCTGTCTGGAACAGCAAAGCTCACCAGAGCAATATTTTGCGGTGAGAGCGGATCTAATTGAGTGAATGTGATGTGTGAATATATCATTGATTAGGTTCTTTCAATTAGTGTTGCAATACCCATACCGCCGCCGATACACAAAGAAGCTATACCTCGTTTAAGCCCGCGCTCCTGCAGCTCATAAGCAAGTGTAAGCAACAGCCTTGCCCCGGACATACCGATAGGATGTCCTAGAGCAATGGCGCCGCCATTGACATTCACTTTTTCCCTGTCAAGCTTAAGCAATTTTTCGCAAGCCAGATATTGAGCGGCAAATGCCTCGTTGATTTCAATCAAATCAATGTCGGCCAGAGTTAAATTATTGCGCTTCAATAATTTGCTGATAGCCACAACCGGGCCGATTCCCATTTGTTCAGGGTCGACACCGACAGCACAGCTGTCTATTATTTTTGCCAGAGGCTTTAAGCCAAGCTCGTCCACTTTTTGTCCGGAAGCAATAATAAGAGCACAAGCACCGTCGTTGATACCAGAGCTGTTGCCGGCGGTAATGTCTTTTGTTTTTAACACAGCCGGTAGTGCGGCCAGTTTTTCCAGGCTGGTTTTGCGCGGATGTTCGTCGACGGAAAAATAACCCTTGCCGGCAATATAAAAAGGATCAATCTCTTTAGCAAAACGCCCTCTGGCAATAGCTTTTTGTGCCAGTTCTTGTGAGCGCAGAGAATATTCATCTGCTGCGGCGCGGGAAATTTCATAAGTATCGGCCAGGCGCTGGGCAGTGCCAGACATATAAATTGTTTTCATATCCCAGATTAAAGCGGTTGGCGCCAGACCATTATCAGCCAAGGCAAAAACAATTGGACGCGGCCCCAGCCGAATAAGCTTGGGCAGTCGCTTAGCAAAAAATCCCTGCCAACGCATTTTGCCGGGCAGCATATAAGGCACTGTGGACAATGATTCGGCGCCGCCGGCAAGAATAATATCGGCTTTGCCGGTTTCAATTTCACGACTGGCAACAGAAACAGCCTCCATACCCGAACCACATTGACGTTGTACCGTCATTGCCGGGATAGAGGCGGGTAATCCTGCTTCCAGCGCTGACACACGCGCGGTATTGGGAGTATAGCTACTTTGATAACCGTGTCCGAGAATAATAGAATCAATTTGTTCGGCATTTATGCCTGCCCGGCGGATTGCCTGTTGCATAGAATAAGCAGCCAGAGTTGATACCGGCACATTTTTTAAAGTGCGCCCGAATGAACCTATTGGTGTTCTGCTGCCGGCGACGAGATAAACGTTATTCATAAGTTATGACCTCAGAACATGGGCATAGCGATCTGCGGATAACGCCGCTTCGAACGGGCTCATGAATTTCGCCCCTACGGGTTCTTCGTATATAGACGTTTTCAGCGCGGGCACAGCAATCTATGCCTTACTGGTGGAAGTAGGTTTTTCTACAACAGGATGGTCTTCGCCGCCATTCTTAGTCGGCTTTTCTGGCTTCTCAGGCTTTTCGCTTTTTTCAGCTTTCTCGCCTTTTTCACTCTTATCGCCATCATCGCTTTTTTCGGCTTTAGTTTTCTTTTTAGCGGCTTTTTCAAATTTAATTATTTCGCCATCAAGCGTAGCCTCGATGGTATCGCCTTCTTTGAATTTGCCTTGCAAGACTTGTTCAGCCAGCGCGTCTTCAAGCAGCCGCTGAATAGCGCGGCGCAAAGGTCTGGCGCCATAAGTTGGATTATAGCCATCTTTGGCAATTAAATCTTTGCACTCGTCGCTGACAACAAGTTCCATGCCTTGGGATTTGATGCGGCTTTGCAGATCTGTAGACATAAGATCGACGATGCGTCTGATTTCTTCTCTGGTCAATTGTTGGAAGACAATGATTTCATCAATTCTATTTAAAAATTCTGGACGGAATGTTTTCTTCATCGCATCCATAACCAGATCTTTAATTTTCTTATAACGCTCAGCATGCTGGCCTTCCGCAACTTGATGCTGGAAGCCGACCATCAATGTTGATTTGTCAATGAACTGTGCGCCGACATTAGAGGTCATGATGATGATTGTATTTTTGAAATCAACTGTTCGGCCTTTACTATCTGACAGGCGACCATCATCAAGAATTTGCAGAAGCACATTGAAAACATCCGGATGCGCCTTTTCAATTTCATCGAAAAGCACAACACTGTATGGTTTTCTGCGCACGGCTTCAGTGAGTTGCCCGCCTTCTTGATAGCCGACATAGCCGGGCGGTGAGCCAATAAATTTGGAAGTAGTGTGGTGCTCCATAAATTCAGACATGTCAATGCGAATAAGAGCCTCTTCCGAGCCGAAGAAATAACCGGCTAACGCTTTAGCCAATTCTGTTTTACCAACACCGGTTGGTCCTGAGAAAATAAAACTGCCAATGGGGCGAGTCGGGATTTTTCAGACCGACACGAGCCCGCCGGATGGCTTTGCAAACGGCATCTACTGCTTCGTCTTGACCAATTACTCTTTGATGTAAAACGTCAGACATATGTAAAAGTTTTTCTGATTCGCCTTCTGTCAGTTTAAGCAAAGGAATGCCTGTCCAGGCGCTGACCACATGGGCTACTTCTTCGGCAGTGACAATAGGCTTTTCCGATTCTTGCTTGGTTTTCCAGGCAGTTTGAATTTCACGAATTTTTTCTGATAATTTAGCTTCTTGCTCGCGCAAAGTGGCCGCTTTGTCAAACTCTTGATTGCGGATGGCCATTTCTTTGTCGCGACGAACTTTTCTTAATTCACGCTCCACTTCTTTGCCTTCAGCCGGCAGAGAGCTGGCTCTTAAACGAACGCGCGAAGAGGCTTCATCAACCAGGTCAATAGCTTTATCAGGCAAATAACGATCGCTGATATAACGATCGGACAATTTAGCGGCTTGATCAATTGATTCATCATCAATAGTTAAACGATGGTGTTCTTCATATTTAGGACGCAAGCCCCGCAAAATTTCTATGGTTTCTTCCACTGAAGGCGGATCAATAATAACAGGCTGAAAGCGGCGCTCAAGAGCAGCATCTCTTTCAATATGCTTGCGGTATTCATCCATAGTGGTGGCGCCTATGCACTGCAATTCGCCACGGGCTAAAGCCGGTTTTAAAATATTGGCGGCATCGATTGCACCTTCGGCAGCGCCGGCACCAATTAATGTGTGCAGCTCGTCTATTACCAGCATGACATTGCCGGCTGAGCGAATTTCATCCATGATTTTTTTCAGGCGTTCTTCAAATTCGCCTCTATATTTAGTGCCGGCAACAAGCAGTCCGATGTCGAGCATGACAATTTTTCTGTCCGACAAAATTTCAGGCACATCAGCATTGGCAATGCGTATGGCCAGACCCTCGGCAATAGCTGTTTTACCGACACCAGGTTCACCAATAAGAACAGGATTATTTTTAGTGCGCCGTGCCTAATATCTGAATAACACGCTCAATTTCTTTTTCGCGGCCGACAACCGGATCAAGACGATTTTCTTGAGCCGCTTGGGTTAAATTCAAGCCAAATTCATCCAGAGTTGGTGTTTTTGAGCGCCCGGTGCTGCCCGTTCCCGAGCCGCCACTGGCTGTCGCTGCTCCCTGTTCACCCAGGGGCCTAATGACATGACTTCTCACTTTGGTTAAATCTACGCCCAGATTTTCTAAAACTCGCGCTGCTACGCCTTCGCCTTCACGGATTAAACCTAAAAGCAAATGTTCTGTGCCAATATAATTATGACCAAGCTGTCTGGCTTCATCCCAGGATAGCTCTAATACACGCTTGGCGCGTGGTGTAAAGGGGATTTCTACAGCCACAAAACCAGAGCCGCGACCGATAATTTTTTCTACTTCTACACGAGCATCTTTAAGATTAACGCCCATAGATTTAAGCGTTTTAGCAGCAATGCCTGTGCCTTCACCAATTAAGCCAAGCAAAATCTGCTCAGTGCCCACAAAGTTATGCCCCAGGCGCCGGGCTTCCTCCTGGGCAAGCATGATGACTTTAATTGCTTTCTCTGTGAACCGTTCGAACATCTGCTTCTTAACACTCCAAGTAGTAATGTGATCATTCTAACACCAGGATTATCCAGTAATTAGCCCAGATACCTAATTCCTTAAACCTTAACCAGGTAAATTCAATGTTTTATAAAGGATCGATCCGCTTTTCAACAGCTTAAGCAGAAAGATTCAAGTATGGCCAATACTTGCATATCTACATTGCCACCACTCAAAATAATTACATTCCGGGCTTTTTCAGCTGTTGCAGATCTGCCGGCCAGGAGTATTGCTAATCCGGCTGCGCCTGCCGGTTCTACAATTAATTTGCACCGTTCCAGTAAAAATTTCATTGCTTCTTTAATTTCATCATCTTTAACACAGATTATTTCATCAACAAATTGGCTGGTAGCTGCATAAGTTAATTCGCCTGTATAAGGAACTGCCAGTCCGTCAGCTATAGTCTGAATAGAATCAAGTTTAATTATTTGATGTTGTTTCAGGCTCTGGTAAACAGAATCAGCACCTTCCGGCTCAGCACCAATAATTTTAGTGGTGGGAGATATTGCTTTAGCGGCAATGGCGAGGCCGGATATTAAGCCGCCCCCACCAACGGGAACAATAATATTGTCTATATGATCAACTTGTTCGAAAATTTCTAAAGCAATTGTGCCGGCGCCGGCAATAATGAAAAAATCATCAAATGGATGAACAAGAGTAAGTTTGCGTTCAACCTGTAAGCGTTGCACTTCGGCAAAAGCTTCAATAGTTGAATTGCCAAATAAAATTACTTCTGCACCATATCCACGCGTAGCGGAAACTTTTACCATGCTGGCAGTAGTTGGCATAACTATTGTTGCTTTAACACCAGCAACACGTGCCGCCCAGGCCACTGCCTGTCCATGATTACCGGCCGATGCGGCAATAACGCCTCTGGCTTTTTCTTCATCGGTTAAGCTGAATATTTTATTTAGTGCACCGCGAACTTTAAAAGAGCCTGTTTTTTGAAAAATTTCCGCCTTTAAATAATTAGTGCTGCCCAGCAATTCATCTAATGAACTTGATTGCAATATGGGTGTTGCATGCAAATATTTGCTTATTAATTCTCGCGCTTTTTTTATATCTTCGATTTGAGGCAGGTTCATGCCTTAATCATAAATGGTTTTGCTTATTGATGATGCAAAGTGCTAGCGCGAGCCGCGCCAGATCGAAACGGATATTTTAATTATATCGATCGGATAATATCTTGCTAAGACCTTATGTAGTTTTCCTGGACAGGCTTTGTTTTGCAGGCACGAGAGAGAATTGTGCTTGGGTATTTGCTTAGCCATATTCCTTGCATCTGCTGCCGGTAATTTTTTAGACTCAAACCGTTCGCACGTTCTCATTCTTTTTATTTCAGGTCAATCACGCAGTCATTTTTAATACACATCAGCTAACCAAACCTCTTTTTTACGAGAGGAAGGGGGAGTTATGGCGGGGATTCAACAGCGTTTGCTGCTGGACATTGCCCAAGGTAGAGAGTTGGAGAAAATGAAGCAGCAAAGGACGGCAATGAGGTGCAGCATTAAAAGCCTCAACAGTGCTTTGGCAAACGCCCGGGCCCGGATATTAAAAGTCCAAACGAAACTGGACCAGGCCCGCCTGAGAATAAAGGCGATGGAGCGCCAAATCGGAAGTCTTGAAAAACAACTAAGGGAGGTACGTCCCGTACGTCCGACAAAAAAGGCGATGGGACGCCCAAATAAAGAATTGCAGAAGGCCCTGGAACGCGCCGAAAGGCAGGCTGCTAAAGCCGAGAAACAAAGACAACGTGCCACAGCGGCGGAGTATCGTGAGGAGGATGCGATACGCAGGGCAAGGAAGGCTGAAACTAAGCTGGCACGCTTGCAACAAAAGCCCAGCGCCGACAGAGTGGCATTGGCGGAAGCGCTGAGGAAGCTTAGTCAGGCCAATCAGGCCCTCGAGCTGTTCCGCCGTAGCGGCCCGCACGGAGGATATGTGAGGACCCGGGCATGGGTCCACAAAGAAATCTACTTGCGAGACGGCAAGACCGAGGTACTGGCCTTTGAACGGCCGGAGTCTGCGACTGATGCCGTCTGGGCAGCGCACGATGTGTTGACAGAACGTGGGTGCATTGTGCACATCCAAACTCACAAGGATGTGCCCCGCCCGGACTACGTGCATGGTCCAGCCGACCGCCATCCCGGGCACATACCCATTATCCGGATCGTGCTAAACCGACGGGAGTGCACCGGCCTGGTCGCGTTCCGGGATGGCGAGCCTGCGGCAATCGCCACCGGTAAGCTCGTCGGACCTACTTTTATTGAAGACGGCGGATTCGTGGATCTCGAAAGATTCCTTCGCGGTCAGAAATGACCGCAGCCTCGAGGTGGCGCCCGCGCGTCACTTCGGGGCTATCTTTATTTTATCGGGAGCGTGGTTATGTTAAGCATGCACTTCTTTGCCGCTGGTTAATTCGGCAAAATCGCATTCTTTTTTTGGACAGGCAATTTGATCGCCGCGCTTAAGTGTTTTGTAGACTAAAATACTGCCGCATTTGGGGCATATGTTGCCGCCTTTGGGCCCGCCGGAAAGCAAGGGCGGATACCAGTAAGCCGTTTCACATTTTTGGGTGCCGTAATTACTGCAACCATAAAATATTTTGCCCATTCTTGATTTCTTTTGAATAATTTGCCCGCCACATCCTGGTCTGGGACAATCAACACCAGTTAATTTCAGAATGGGACGTTTTTCCGGGCAATCTTCTTTTGAACAAGCCAGATAATCGCCATAACGTCCATAACGAATGAGCATTGGCGAACCGCATGTGCGGCAGATTTCATCACTTGGTCTATCTTCCGGAACAGGGACTCCTTCTTTGGTCAAAGCAATTTTTGTTTTACATTCAGGATAATCAACACAACCTAAAAATTGGCCAAAGCGTGACGAGCGAATAGCCATCTGCTTATCGCAAGTAGGACATTTGTGCTCGGAAAGAATGAGCACTTTGTCCATATTTTCTTCTGCTTTTTTGAGAGTCTCGCCAAAAGGCACATAAAATTCTTTGAGCATAGCTTGCCAATCAAGATTATCTTCCTCAACTTGATCGAGCTTGAGTTCCATATCAGCAGTGAAACCAACATCAATGATTGCACCAAAATGTTCTACTAACAGCGCATTAACCGCCTGCCCTAATTTAGTCGGCACCAGTTGTTTGTTTAGCTTCTCCACATATTTGCGGTCAACAATGGTGTTGACTGTGGCCGCATAAGTAGACGGGCGGCCGATGCCCAATTCTTCCAGAGTTTTAACCAGGCTGGCTTCGTTATATCGAGGTGGCGGCTGAGTGGCATGCTGGGTTTTATGCAATTCTTTTAGTTTAAGCTCTTCACCTTTTTTTGTTTCTTCCGGCAAAGAAGTGGTGGAAGCGTCTGTCTCTGCACTGCTGGCAGTATCAGAATCTTCCTGCTCTTCATTTTTGCCGGCATCATCTTCCGAAGCCGGGCGTAAAGCGACACTATAAACAATAGTGAAACCGGGAAAAGTAACATTGGTGGCGGAAGCGCGGAATACTGCCGGTCCGGCAGTAATTTCTGCCGAGCGGGTAGTCAATTCACAAGCGGACATCTGGCTGGCTACAAAACGCTCCCAGATAAGCTTATATATTTTAAACTGGTCGCTGGATAAATGAGAGCGCAGACTTTCCGGCGTGCGCTCAACATAAGATGGCCTGATGGCTTCGTGAGCGTCCTGCATGCCTTTTGTTTTGCGGACATAAACACGCGGTTTGTCAGGATAATATTTTTTGCCATAGCGGTCTTTGATATATGTGGCCGCTTCCGCCTGAGCTTCCGGAGCAATACGGGTGGAGTCGGTACGCATATAAGTGATTAAACCAACCGGCCCCTGGTTGCCCAGCTCAATCCCTTCATACAAAGACTGAGCCACTTGCATAGTTTTCTTGACTGAATAGCCTAAGCGTGTGGAGGCCTCCCGCTGCAAACTGGAAGTAATAAAAGGTGGCTGCGGCTGCCGTTTGCCGGTTCTTTCATTTAGCGAGGCAACAGTAAAGGTTTCATCTTCAACAGCTTTAATAATTTCTTTGGCTTTCTTTTCGTTTTCAATAAAAAACGAATTAGCGGATGGTTTATCAGAAGCAGTGATGACACGCTTGTCTTTGTACTTATATAAGGAAGCAAAAAATGTTTGCTTGGAACGAGGGCGAGATAATTCAGCTTTTATTAACCAGTATTCGACCGGCTTGAATTTTTGTACTTCTTCTTCGCGCTCGCAAATCAAGCGCACAGCCACGCTTTGCACGCGCCCGGCAGAACGGCCATTAACTTTGCGCCATAGCAACGGACTTATTTTGTAGCCCACTAAACGATCCAGCACACGGCGTGCCTGCTGGGCATCAACAAGGCGTTTGTCAATTTGCCGCGGTTGCTTCATGGCCAGATTGACGGCATCTTTGGTTATCTGGTTGAAAGCAACTCGGTGCAGTTTCTTTTTTGGCAAATCAAGAAGCTCAGATAAATGCCAGGCAATGGCTTCGCCTTCGCGATCCGGATCTGGCGCCAGATAAACATGGTCGGCAGATTTAGCTAATTTACGTAATTCTTCAACTTTTTCCTTTTTATCTTGCAATATTTCATATTGAGGCTCAAAATTTTTGCGGACATTGACACCCAGTTTATTGCGCGGCAAATCGCGCACATGGCCAATGCTGGCAGCCACCTGGTAGTCTTTGCCCAGGATTTTGCTAATTGTTTTTGCCTTAGCCGGCGACTCAACGATTACTAGAGATTTGGACATTAATTTTGAACCTGTCAAGGGACGTGAGTGCGCGACGAGTATAACATGCCTCAGATTAATTGCTTAAGAAAATTTCCGACAGCCTCATCCTTTTTACCTATCGCTGTCAGGATAACATTGCGAGCCTGATCATTATTTGGATCTACCACAAAATCCAATCTTAGATAACCATTTGGACATAAGCTGCCCATATCTCGATCAAAATGATCAAAGAGCATTTCCGCCCATTCTATTACTACTGCCGACTTTGTCTGCAATATTTCTTCTAATTGGGCAGTGAACAATGTGAAGTCAGGACCTTGACTGGACTGATCAAAATAACGATAGAGATCAAGATGATAGAGAGGCATTCGTCCGTTGTGGTACTCGTTGATTACCACAAATGTTGGACTGACTACCAGCTCTTCAATTTGCAGACCTTTGGCTATGGCTTGTACCAGCGCGGTTTTGCCGCTGCCCAGTTGACCGCAAAGAGCAATTACCGTTTCAGGCTGAATAATTTCACCAATACGCCGGCCGAGCTTGCGCGTTGCCTCAATGTTAGCTAGATAAAATTTTGCCTGCAATTGGTAACGTAAGCATGATGTAAATGAAGGGTCTCAGTCGAGGACTGGGCGAGTTTTGACCCGGAAATCCCAGGTGGGGTACCTCCTAACGCCTCACCGTTTCCTACTTCTCGAGTCAAACCGCTGATGGTAAGTCCTCTGAGTGCTAGGTCTACGTCGTCGCTTCGAGATGGGAACCCCGTTTACTCAAAGTTGTAGGACAAAACTTTTATGCTCTGTCCCTGACCGAGACTACAAGCATCATAGAAAACCTGTTGAGACATGTCAATGAGTTAGGCAACAGTTTAATGTTTGCCGATGCGATACACTTCTAAGAATGGCTTGCCTATCGAACAGAATATATAATAATTTATTGTTATTTTTGGCGGTTGTAGTTGTGCCAGGATGTTTGATTCTCCCCGCAAGTGGGCAGGATGATGAAAACTCCGGGGGACCTCCTTCCGGTACGACAAGCCTTGTCCCTCCGGTGTCCGGGCTCAGTGAACCTCGCCCCTACACAAATCTTGCTCCGATAATACAAACCTCAGCGGGCGCACTCACGGGCGCCCCTACACAGTCCAAACAAGATCTGCCGCCGGTAATTCCGCCACCGCCAGCGGTGACGCTGCCTGAAGTAGGCCAGGCGGCCGTGAATAAAACACCATTGGCCTGGCGGGCAAAGGCGTTAGCCATGTCTGCGGAATATCCATTTAATGAAAAAAACAGCATGCTCTGGCTTTTGCCGGTTGCTTATGATAAAGGGCAGACTATACTTAAAAGAGCAATTAAACAAGCCGGCTTTGAGCTGTCCGCCCAATATCCTGATGCCGGCCAATATTTAATCGATAACGGAATTATAATTGTCTCCCAACCTGCCGGCGATGCAAAAACCTTATTTAAACTGCGAATTTATTCAAACTCTAAAATACCGCCGAGCAATAAAGCCTATTCAATACCCACGGTTATGAAAAACATGTTGGACAATCACGAACTCTGGCAATGAAAATAAACAACCACAATGTAACCGTCATTGGTATCACCGGCACAATTGGCGCCGGTAAATCGACAGTGGGGAAAATCCTGGCTGAACTGGGTGTGCCGGTTATAGATACGGATAAAATAACCCACGCTTTGCTGGCAGGTGATGACCAGGTAAAGAATTTAATCAAAGAAAATTTTGCTGCTGCCGTAAAAACAGATGTATCACAGGGCGATATACAAATCGACCGCAAAAAATTGGGGGCGATTATATTTAAAGATGCAAAGGCAAAAGCAAAGCTGGAATCAATATTGCATCCAAGAGTGCGGCAGGTTTGTCAACAACAAGTGGAAGAAATTGCGGGCGCCCGAAAACCGGCAATTATTGCCGTGCTTGTGCCGCTGCTATTTGAAAACCAGTTGCAATCAGGATATGACCAAACCTGGACTGTGGTGACGCCGGATAAAATATTGAGAAAGCGATTATTGCAACGTGATAATTTCTCCGCGCAGGAAATTGATATGCGCCTGGCTGGACAAATGTCTCAGGACGATAAAGCAAAACAGGCTGATGTAGTGCTTGATAATTCAGGGAGTGAAAACGAATTACGTGCCAGGGTGCAGGAATTAATTCATAATATAATGTAGGGGCGCAATTTGTAGGGGCGAAATTTATGAGCCCGCGAAGAATCGAAAAACCAAGGAAGAAATGGTAGAAATTAACGAAACACTATCCATTGTCGAGTTGATGAAACTGGCAGGGGACAATCATCAAAAAAAGATTGAGCTCACTGACGCGGAACGGGATCACCTGTTTCAAATCCTCAAAGAACGCGGCCAGCTTGAACTTGAATTTGGGGAAGAACTGGAAATCGATAATGTGCGATTAATTCGGCGAGTGACAGGATCAGTTGGCATTTATTTTGAATAAGACACGCAAAAAAAATGTAGGGGCGGGGCTTGTCTCCGCCCGTTCGAAGCGAAGCAACCCGAAGAACTCCGTAGGGGCGAGGCTTGCTGAGCCCGTGTTCTCCTCTCGCCGCAAGCACTTCATTACCCAAATGCTCCCCAACAGCGTTGCTTTTATTGTCAGCAATCCAGAACGAACCAGAAGCAACGACACTGATTACCCATACCGGCAATCATCAGATGTTCTTTATTTGAGCAATTTTCCAGAACCGCAATCAATTTTGATTTTAAGCAACTTCAACAAAAAAGCACAATTTACGATGATTGTGCGCCCGCGCGAAAAAGCAAAAGAAATCTGGACAGGCAAGCGCTTTGGCACAGAAGGAGCAATGGCCCAATTTGGTGCGCAGCAAGCTTTTACTGTGGATGAATTGCCGCATATAGTCAAAGAATTATTGTCCAAGGCGGACAATGTTTATTATAAATTCGGGCGCAATGAAGAATTTGATAATTTATTTGAGCCGGAATGGAAAAAATCAGATCGCCCTTTGCATAATCCGGAAAATATTACTCATGCTATGCGCATGATCAAAAGCAAAGAAGAGATTGCCTTGATGCGGCATGCTGCCGCCATATCAGCGCAGGCGCATGTTACCGCCATGCAAGTATGCCGCCCCGGCCTGATGGAATATCAAATTCAAGCCGAGCTTGAACATATATTTAAAATCAACGGCGCCAGCGGCCCGGCGTACAGCAGTATTGTTGCCGGTGGTATTAACGGCACTTGCCTGCATTATGTTGAAAACAATGCCAAATTAAAAAATGGCGACCTCTTAAAAATTGACGCTGCCTGTGAATATAATGGCTACGCCTCTGACATTACGCGCACCTTTCCTATAAACGGTAAATTCAATCAGGCTCAAAAAGAAATATACAATCTGGTTTTAAAAGCACAGCTGGCGGCAATTGCTGTTGCTAAACCTGGTGCAACATTGATGAAATTACATGAGACAGCGTCTAATACTTTGCGCAAAGGCTTAATTGAATTAGGTGTCTTGTCGCGCGGCATGGTGAGCGCCCAGGCGGAAGAAAAAATTCTCAAACGTAAAGGCAAAGCAAGCAAAGCCGCCAAACCAGTTGTATTGAGAGATGTATTTATGCACGGCACAAGCCACTGGCTGGGTCTGGATGTGCATGATGTGGGCACAACCGGCACGCACAGCAGTCAGGGCAAAAAAATACCGCTTAAGCCGGGCATGGTATTTACAGTCGAGCCGGGGCTTTATTTTGATGCGCACGACAAACGCTTGCCGGCAAAATATCGCGGCATGGGTGTGCGCATAGAAGATGATGTTACCGTCACCAAATCCGGCAATGAAGTCCTCACCGCCGCCGTCCCCAAAACCATCCCCGAAATCGAAAAATTAATGAACCGCTAATTTCATTCATGGGTTCTTGACTTTGTACTGACTGCACAGTAAGCTCAAAACTATAGAGATAGGAATTAAAACAATGAGCAAAGACCTAAAATTGCACGTTTATATGAATCATGAAAGAGAGAGCGGCTGGTATGTTGTAACCTGTCCGGCCTTGCCTGGTTGTGTTAGTCAGGGAAAAACGCAAAAGGAAGCTTTAGCCAACATAAAAGAAGCTATTGCAGGGTGGCTTGAAGTAGAAGATGAAAAGGCAGTTGCTCATTCAGAACGTCACCGAGTCGAAGGTAAAAAATTAGCGGTAGCAATTTAACCTTGAATGCAAAATTACCCGCTGTTTCTGGCAATGATGCAAAAAAGCTTTTGAAAAAGCTGGGTGGAAATTTGTTAGGCAAAAAGGTAGCCATGCGATTCTGACTAAGCCCGGAATGAGACAAACACTATCTGTGCCACAACATCGTGAATTAGCTAAAGGTACGCTCCTGGCGCTGATTAAGGCCGCTAATCTGACAACTAAGGAGTTTCAGCAACTACTGTAGTATTTTTGGATATTAAAATAAAGAAGATGGATAATAAACAAATTGATCATTATATGAGTATGCCCTGGCATTACTGCACAGAAGCATCTGAGTGGGAAGGCGAAAAAGGCTATTGGGTGTCGGTTGCCGAATTGCCTGATTGTTCAACGTTTGCAGTGCGGCTAGAAGATGGTCTAGCAGCAATCCCTGATTTGTTGCGCGAATATCTTAAAGTAGCCATATCTACCAATACTCCTATACCAACTCTGGCAAATCCTGCCCAGGAAAGCTAAAATCTTCAACCAAGCGCGCTCGCGGGTCGAAGCAATCGACCCCTACCACGAGATATGCCGGATCGACGACTCACGTTGTAGGGGCGGCTTTAGCCGCCCGTGTTCTTGCCCTCGTCTTACGCCGCTATTTGATGGTCGGCAAGGAAAACTTTGCAATAACGCTGGCTATTGGTGGTAATGTCATTTTCAGCTAATTCGCGCGCGGCACGTGTCGGCAATGCTAACGGAATTATCTGGCGCACGCCGTATAAATCATATATTTTCAAACCGCTTGTTTGCCCGCTTTCCGGTGTGCAAATATCATATTCAATCACAGTCACCCAGTGATTATCCACCTGCATTTCCAGGCGCAAGTTGAGGGCTTGTGTATTGTCGCCCAGATCATTTTGTGTAACCACCCGGGTTGTGGCAACCACTTCTTTTGTTTCCACAGGCAGTATGGATGACCGTATCTTACTCATTAATGGAATAACATTATGCGCCATGTCTGCGGGCTCATAAATTTCGGCCCTACGAGAACCATTGTTATTCGGAGATACAACCGTTTGTCCATCATGATTTTGTACGATTGGATTATATCCGCCTGAAGATAAAATCGAATCTATTCTGGAAACTGATTCATCCTCATCATATTCTTCTAACTCATCTACAACTTGCTCGGGCTTGGGCAAATTAATTTTTTGACCGCGCTCCAGATAAGCTTCGCCGGACAATCCATTAAGCTCGGCAATTTCCTGCCAGCGATTTTCATCAGCAATGGCTGGATGCCGTCTAGCAATTGATTTGAGCGTGTCTCCCAGCCGGCAAGTATAAGCAATAAAGTCGTTGACAACGCCAGCTACATTGTTGGACTCACCAAGCGTATTGGCATAAACCATTAATGGTGTGGCATCGTTGAGAACATGCACTTTGTAGCGCAAAATCTGTGAGCGTGATGGTAGCTCCAGTGATACGCCAGCTTGCAATTCAGTTGTGTATAGATCGTCAACCGTTCCTATTGTAGGGGCGAGGCTTGCTGAGCCCTTTATTACAGCGCCCGTGTTTATCCGCCCGCCATTCTCTTTTATTTCATTGACATTGAGCAAAAGCGGAATTAAACGTTTATCTTTAAGCATTCTCAGAGCAATCTCTTCAATGGTGTCGCCCGGCTTGACTATATATGTCCGTTTGATATTGTCGCCAAACATGTGCTCAAACAATTGTGCGGCCTTTGGTGTCATCAAGCTTTTTACCGGCATTGTCTGCCACAATAATTTCAACCAGACCGCGTACAGTGTCCACGCCTTTGCCGTGCGGTGTATAAGCACCACCACCGCGCCTGCCGTCATTGGCAACGAATTGATCATCTTGATGATCGTAATCATCATCATCCATGTCGACAACAACTTCTTTGCGTGAATCAACGATGTCTAGCTCCGGCAGGGTATCTGCCCAGTCATCAACATCTTTGCCGTCTTTGGTGGTAGTGGTGGTGTCCTGTGTTGTGGTTGTATTTTGAGTGTTAGGATCTTTACTGCCGGTTGTTTGTGTTGTCGTGGTGGTGGTCGTTGTAGGAGCGCCCGGTATACCAGCTAATGGTGATTGTGTGCCTGGTGTTTTACCGGCAGCCAGCTTAGTTTCTTCAAGACCGTCAATAATTTTGCCATCTTTAACTACCGTTGTATTAATGATGCCGCTAACTGTAGTTGTGATTTCTCCAATTGCATTCCCGCCCTTCTTGCCTGTTGTCTCTGTGGGGATTGTCCCCATGCGTCCATCTATGCCTGCGATCGACACAATACCTTTTATAGCTGTGCCATCTGCAACTTGAAGCATTCCTTTAGCATCTGTAGGGGCGAGGCTTGCTGAGCCCATGTTCTGTGCGCCTTTTACCGTCTCACTCGCAATGATGGATTGCATCCGTCCGCTTTCGCCCGCTATTCCTGTGCCACGAACATCTCCTGATTGCAATATTCCTTGGCCAATTGTACCGACTCCCGCTAATCCTGCATTCTGACTCTCTCTCGATAACATCGGATTTACTGTATACCCAACCGAATTCGATTCTCTAACCGTCAATGTATTTTGTCCATTAACTCCTTTAGCAACAGTATCATTCATATACAGCGCATTGCTCATTTGATTCGCCGTCAACATTTGTCCTGGTGTTACGGCAACACTCTCTCTACTCATCGTTAAAGGAGTAACGTCTTTCAAAACACCCGATCCAGGTGCTATCACGTCTCCCGGTCTGCCTGTGGTTCCTGGTGCTGCCCCTGCATCTGTCACGATTACTGCACCTGGGCGACCGACTTCCATACTAGAGACACTATGATCTTTTGGTTCAATTCCTGTACGCTCAGCAAATCTTCTATCAATCGCTGCATAGAGATCTGGATCAACATACTGCTGAACAGGCTTTCCACCCACCTGGGGTCGTTCTGCAATTGTGTATGTTCCTGTTGTCCCATTGTTCAGTTTCCCTTCTACCGCCGCCACTTC
This sequence comes from Candidatus Melainabacteria bacterium, assembly GCA_963847765.1. Classification (GTDB taxonomy): domain Bacteria; phylum Cyanobacteriota; class Vampirovibrionia; order Obscuribacterales; family Obscuribacteraceae; genus CAWKBA01. Next base: position 282,175 of record CAWKBA010000008.1, read on the forward strand.
TGTTCTTGTTTGTGTATTTGCTTGCGCTTTTGAGGCATCATCTGGATTTGCAACTGTCGATTGACCTTGTGCTCCTCTGTCGATATTGGCAGTAAGTGTTTTACTGTCAGGCATTGGAACGGAAGTTCCGCTAGCCGGATTGTCAGTTGTGGATTGTCCTTGGGGAATGTCTGTAAAAGCGCTAACAATGTTGGATATTGGTGTCAGCGAGGACAGAATTGAGCCAGGAGCAGGTATATTCTCTTGCTTGTAAGTATTGAATGCCACGGCTCTCAGAGAAGGATTTATAGATGAAGGAATTGAGCCAGGAGCAGGTATATTCTCTTGCTTGTAAGTATTGAATGCCACGGCTCTCAGAGAAGGATTTATAGATGAAGGAATTGAGCCAGGAGCAGGTATATTCTCTTGCTTGTAAGTATTGAATGCCACGGCTCTCAGAGAAGGATTTATAGATGAAGGAATTGAGCCAGGAGCAGGTATATTCTCTTGCTTGTAAGTATTGAATGCCACGGCTCTCAGAGAAGGATTTATAGATGAAGGAATTGAGCCAGGAGCAGATATATTCTCTTGCTTGTAAGTATTGAATGCCACGGCTCTCAGAGAAGGATTTATAGATGAAGGAATTGAGCCAGGAGCAGGTATATTCTCTTGCTTGTAAGTATTCAGTGCCACAGCTGTTCGAACAGGATTGTTATACGAAGGAACTGAGGCAGGGAGCTCTTTTCCATAGCGATTGAATCCAACAGTTTTTGAAGCTTGGGTAGTTTCTGGAGGAGTTGAGCCAGGGGCTGCTTTAACTTCTTTTTGATAACGATCAGAGCCAGCTGTTTTTGAAGCTTGGGTAGTTTCTGGAGGAGTTGAGCCAGGGGCTGCTTTAACTTCTTTTTGATAACGATCAGAGCCAGCTGTTTTTGAAGCTTGGGTAGTTTCTGGAGGAGTTGAGCCAGGGGCTGCTTTAACTTCTTTTCGATAACGATCAGAGCCGGCAGTTTTTGCAGCTGGTGTGGTTTCTGAGGTATTTGAGCCAGCTGGAGATGTTATTTCTTTCCTATAACGGTCAGTTCTAGAAATCTTCACAGCCTCTTGTTGGAGTGGATTTTTTTCTCCTTCTTTCGTGCCTTCCATTAGTGCGCGTCTATATACAGCCTTGTTTTGTGCTCGTTCTCTTAGGACTATAGGATCAGGCGGCTGCACTCGCGTCTTGTCGACCAAACTGATCGAGCCAAGACTTGTTGCGATGTTGTTAGCCCTAGCGGGTTGACCATTAGCTGCCAAAAGCTTTCTATTCGCATTTGCAGATGAATCTATCTCTTTTCTGCGGTCGTCCGAGCCTTTGCCTTTATTAGCTGCTTTAGCTACCGTTTTTTGTACTGTCTCCGCACATTTTTTTGCGATGTGAGCCGCGACTTGTGGCCTCATTCCCATTAATTCACCAACTACTTTCGCGGTAGTAACAAGCGCGTCAGTGCCTGTGGGTGGTGGTGGTATTTCTTTAATTCTAGTCATTAGCCATTGCCTTTGCTAATACGCGTGTCAAAACAATCAAATTGCTCTAGAACAATTTGGAAAATTTGAGTGGGTTGGGGGAAGTTTATGTAAAAGAGAGCTTGCTTAATCGGGCAGAAGAACAAAACATATATAGATCATGACTATATTGTCAGGACATATTGTTGTCAACAGGCCTCTCATAATGCTGGAAATTTTATCTTTACATCCTCAATTTATGAATCAAAATCAGAGCTAATTTGCAAATTTTAGGCTTTCGATTGGTTTTTGGTGTTAATAACCTTGTAAAACCAGAACCAGTCTACTTTTGGAGCTAAATTTACACATTTTACCCCAAGGCTAGCGAGGCTCCGCTAAGTGTTGCGAACATATTTAATATCGATTGCTTTCAGAATTAATTTTGGCGGTCTAGAATGTTGAATCATGCGGTATTTGGGCAATCGCCGACAGGCCTTGAGTTATTTAAGTGACTAGAACAATCAGATAGTCTTTATCAGCTGGTGACGATAGCTAATTTATCTTGATTTAGGACCAAGAAATACCTGGATTATTCATCAGGATAAAAAATAAAAAAGTGGAAAAGCCCTGTCATTTGGCTCAGAATCAGTGTTTACGAAGACAAAGAGTTTGAGAAATGAGAGGGCTATTTGATGACAGAGTGTAAAACTAATGACAATGAAATGCAAGGCCAAATGACTCTGGATTTAGGGCTTGGCAAGGAAATCGAAGCAAAGTTTGACGGTGGGCTGATTTCCAGTGATGGTGGCTTGCTTTTACTATGCAAAGCAGATGACAAGCTTAAGTTATTAGAACGTGTCGTGCCTTGTTTGCAGGACAGAAGGCAGGCTGAGCTTGTTACGCATACATTTTTACAGCTGCTCAGGCAAAGAGTATATGCGATAGCTGCTGGATATGAAGATTGCAATGATGCACAGACACTGCGTTTTGACCCTATGCACAAGCTAGGGGTGGGCAGACTGCCCTCTGATGAGACACACTGTGCTTCTCAACCAACTCTTTGTCGTTTTGAGAATGCAGTAGATGAAACTTCTTGTGAAGCACTGCAGAAGCTTTTAGTACATGTTTTTATTTCTATGCACAAGAAGAAACCACCCAGTGTAGTTAAGCTGCGTATGGATGTTACTGATGATGAGGTGCATGGCTATCAGCAAATGAGCTTCTGGAATGGTTTTTATCAAAGTAATTGTTATTTACCTTTATTTGTTTTTGATGACGCAGGCTTTCCGCTGGCTGCTGTACTTAGACCAGGCAATGCCGGACCGGCAGCGCAGGCAATAAAGACAATTAAAAAAATTGTCAAAGAACTTCGTTTAGAGTGGCCTCGTGTCCGGATTGAACTGCTTGCTGATGCTGGGTTTGCAGAGCCTGAGCTATATGATTTTTGTGAAGACAATAATATTTACTATGCTATTTGTCTTAAATCCAATGAAGTACTTCAGACATATACTGGCAATATTATCGACCAGTGCAAAGCTGAGATGGCGGCACTGGGAATTAAACCGCATACCAGAGTATATGGCTCAAAAGGGCATCGACTCTGGTCTAAGCGGGAGCAACAGAAACGCTATGCCAGTAAGTCAGAAGGACGCATGCAAGAGCACTTCGAACAAGACAGGGCACTTATCAGCAAGTTTGAAACAATTGATTATCAGGCTGCAAGCTGGCGCAGCAAGCGCACAGTAGTTATGAAGTGTGATTATGGCCAAAGTGGGCTGGAAGTTAGATATGTTGTAACTAACTTCCCAGGACGGACACCCAGACGGTTATACGAAGATATTTACTGCAAGCGGGCACGTTGTGAGAACTGGCTTAAAGAATTAAAGAATCAACTGAATTGCGACCGTACAAGCTGCCAGGAGTTTATTGCCAATCAATTCCGCCTACTTTTGCACACTTTTGCGTATGCACTGCTTTGGAAGGTAAGAAAAGACGCTGGTTATGAGCATGTTGAGGTCAGGACAGTGATGCTTTACTTGATCAAAGCCGGTGTTTTAGTAAAGGAAACAGCGCGTAAAGTCTGGCTGCATCTAAGCTCATATCATCCAGCCCAAGAGTGGTTCAGGAAAGCCTGGGCCCATACGTAGAAAAAAAGTAATGCCCAAAAAAACTTGTCGACAATACTGCTGCTAAGCGCGGCTGCTGCATGTGCCAAACGAACTTCTGGCGGTTACTTGAAGCAATTTAGCGCCATTTTTTATTGTCATGTACTCTTGAAAATGCCTATCGAAGCCATTTTTCTTCAAAAATATCTATTAGCAACCTGCAGTGTGAATAATGCGGGAATATCTTAAAACTAAAATGTAATTCGTCTTTAGTTTTTTTGTGGGTTTTGTTGGTTATAGCGTAATTGTAGGATTTCTGGTTTGAGCCTTTTCTCGCAATGGATTGCGGAAACGGAACATACCAAAAATCCTAGATGCGCTATCCCCCAATCCCCACAGCGAGTTACGATTCCCAAACCTGATTCAAACCCGACCCCCAGAACCGGAGATCCGACCCATGCGTTACGTCCTGACAATCGCTGCCGCCATCGTTGCCTGCTCCATCCCCTTCGCGAAAGCGGGAGATGAAACCACCAGCCCCGCCCCGGAGATCAAAGCCAAAACCTCACAGACCCGGTCCGTTCACAGAGTTGCCCTTGTCTGTTGGAATTCCCTCGATGAGGACGGGGAATTCAATAAGATTGGGTATGCGCGTTTTCAAGCCGTAAAACGTGCGTTTGTTGCGCTTGGCATTCCCGAGACGGACGTGAACGAACTGGATGTGGCCAAGGAGGAAGGTGGGCAGGGAGTCTTCCTCGGTTATGTTGGCGGAGCCAGAAATCTCGAAAGGCTCGTCCTTGGCGACGTGGTATACCACGTACAATGGGCCGACTTGGATAATAAGAGCGTGCCGCTGAGGATTGCCGACAACGCGATTCTCTTTACGGGATCTGTCGACGTGGACGAGCGAAAGTCCACAGAGCAGGTTAAGGCGCCCCTACTAACATATCTCGACAGCAATCTAGAGCCTACGAAACTCACCGTTGCATTGAAGAAAGCAAGCAAGGTGAAAATCAAGGTAACGGTTGCTTCTGCCGAGACTGCTACGACCACCCGGATCGTCACGACCAATTGAGAAGAAGCCAGGGATGTTCGTAACGGCGGGCTCTGACGAGGATCGACGGGGAACAGCTCACGAGGGTCTTACAAACCCACGGGAGCTCCGTCGGTCTTCGTGCTTTTTGGCGGAATTTCCAAGGGTGCGGACCTAGCCCATTGTTCTTTTCTTCACCCAGGCTGCACTTCAGCGGCCGGAAAGGTTTTTATGGTAAGCATAAACGTATGCGTGTTCGTTATCGGAAGCGATTTCGCCGAAGCCCTGCCTTTGGCGGAAATGATCAAAATGATCGATCCCGATCTTGCGGTCACGTGTTTTACGACACCAGACCGCGATGGATTGCTGGGCGGTCTAAAGAAGCTCCTGCGCTCTCTAGTGGGCACGGATGGGGTTGTGCTCATGATGAACCAGCAGTGGGTTATTGGCACCGCCGATTTTATGTGCACGCACAATCTGGCGAGACGGCGGCCAGTCATTATCTGGTGGCCAGCGCCGCGCCGGCGCGCGCCCTTGCGCCTTAATGATCTAAGTCAATGTGTGAACGCGGCGGCAAAACTGTCACGGGGCGTGTACTTGCTGACTGGGGCACGCACTGACGAAACCGCTGAGATTGTTCCTGTAGATTCCTCGTCCACCGTCCGGTTCATCAAAGCCCCTGGCCGGTTCGTTGTGGATTGAATTTAGCTCGGCGATGGCACCCGGCATTGAGAATCGACGAACAGCTCACAATGGGCTTACAAACCCACGCGAGCTCCGTCGGTTCTTCTGCTTTTTGGCGCTTTTTTTCAAGGAGAACACAGGCTCAGTGAACCTCGCCCCTACGAGAACCTTGCACAAGCTCGCGCTAGCAGTGCTTTTCGAGAATAGTGCCCAGCTCACTTTTCAATGCAGGTACTTTTTCTTTTATTGCTTTCCAGACTAGATCTAGATTAACGCCGAAATAATCATGTGTTAGCTTGTCCCTAAATCGTGCCCAGCCCGACCAATCTATTTGGGAATGCTGTTTAACAAATTCGGGGCTTAGCTCTTTGACTGCATCGCCAATTACCTGAAAGTTGCGCAGCACAGCATCCTGGCGCATATGGTCATTCATGAAAGGACCTTCACCGCTGGCGGTATATTCTTCAATCCATTGCAAACATTCCCTGATTTTTGTCAGGCGGCCATAGTCATCTTTCATAGAGGAATTGCTTCTTTCAGGGCTCTTTCGCGCATTTTCCCCTTCATCGCTTCTTCTTGAATCACATCTACGCGCTTGCCCAGTAGCTTTTCCAGATCTTCTTCTAAATGCAGCCAATCGAAGAGCCCGCACCGCGGCTCTAATTGAACAAGAAAATCAATGTCACTCTTGTCATTTGCTTCGCCTCTAACCATAGAGCCAAAAATGCGCACGTTGTAAGCGCCATATTTGGCAGCAACTTCCAATATTCGCTCGCGTTTTTCTTTTAGCAGTCCAGGAATATTCATAAATTTTGGCGTTTGAACAACAATGGCTGACCCTATTTTACCTCTTGATAGTATAGGTCTGCTACGGATTGTGTATCGACTAATGCTGCGAGCTCGCGCTAGCTTTAACGAGCCGTTTAATGTGTTCCCAAGAGTAAATTTAACCGTGGGGATTTGCCTGGAAAATCTGGCTAAGGCAACCGGGGCGGGAGATTTGTCTGTATATAACTTGTAGGTAATCAAGACAATAGTTCTTGAATTTGGGTGGGCGTTTCTTCTAGAAGTAAGTAGTTTCAGTTTTTCGTCGTTTTTGAGGTCACCTCGCACCCTATTTGGGAGTCTTGTCCATGCGTAAGTGTATTGCTATGCTGTTCGTCGTCAGCGCGTGCGTTGCCGTCACCGTCATGGCCCAGAACAATCCAACTGCAATGCCTGAAGAAGGTTGGATCCTGCAGGCATTCTTCGACACGGAAGTCGGAATTCCCGAGGACCCCAACTCGGATCAAACCAAATTGCTCAACTGGGCGAGAAGTAAAGCTATTGCGCAGAACGTCAAACTGGATGAGTACAACATTCGGGATACGAAGCTGCGCGAGGGCGAGAAATTCTCACCCAAGGAAGTTTTCGAAAGAATCCCCCGAGCAGGGCTATGGAAAGCCATTATTGTCGAGGACAAGGACGTTCTGGTGCGTAGGATCAAGACTAAAGGCAAGGAGCTCGTTTCCGCGAGTCGCCCTATTCCGTTGGGAGAACCTCTTGAGCCAGGAGACGCTCTTGATGGTTTGCTCAAACCGATCAAGCGCGATCAAGAAGCGGCGAAAAGGCTAAGCAGAAGTGAATTCGGGGATCCCGCAGATTGCGGCTCCCGAGCGAAGTATGATCGACAGCACGGCTCACGGGGGTTTCAGCCCATGGGAGCCCCGTCGGTCTTGCGCTACACACTTACCCGCTTCCAGGTTCCATTCACCCAGTTCAAGGAGTTTCGTGATGCGTCGCAAGCAGATTCTTCTGATCATTATTGGCTGTGCGGTGTTCGCCCTTGTTGCGTTGGGCATCGCTGCCCTGCTCGACACCAAGCCGGCGAAGGAGGCGGTTGCAGAAAAGAAGCCGTCATCCGACGGGCGGGCGACTGTGTGATCATCACTCGCAATAAAAACTTGCCGACGGTTCTAGGAATCGCCGATGGATCCCGGCAGTCAGGAGTCGAGGTCATTTTTATGGATCCGGACGATCCGAAAATCTCGGGCGTCTTAGGATCGGAGCCCACCTGGAAGCAAACGCCCGCCGAAGAACTCAATCGGTTCTTCGGGGCGGGCGGATCGATTGTCTATCGAATTGAGCGGCTCGCAGACGGGCGAGTCAAGATCCTCGACGAAATCCAGTTTGATCCGCCGCCACGGAATAGATGATTCTAATGGTGGCGGATCTCAACGATTGATCGACAGCGGGCTCACGTAGGGTACCAACCCACGCGAGCCCCGTCGGTCTTTCGCCACGAGGGTGGACTCTGCAAACACAGCAACCTAACCATGATCGGAGAACTATGATCGGAAGAATGCCCGACTACAGCGGCTTTACCCGCCGTGGTCCTCAGCTTTATGAGTTCCGCCGGCGAATCTGGGACTTAACTATCCAGAAATGGAAACTCCATAACCAGACCCCGGTAGAAGAAGTAGTGGAGGCGCTGGACCCTTCGTTGTTCTGGCGTCTGCGGTGGCAACTGCTGCATGAACACCTTCATGCATTCTCCCAGGACGATGAGTTCGAGTCATGCTGGGAGCATTTCCGAAGGGCGTTCGATCCGGAGCTGCTACCCGCCAACCAAATCTGCAGGACACGATTGCAGCAATGCAATCAACTCATGCAGTTTGCCGCAGATGTGCGAAAGGAAGCGTTGCGCCCTTTGCGCGAGGCACTCAGAAGGGCAGCATACGGGGTATTCCCGCAAGAAGAAATCAATTTTCTTTTGGCGAAGCACCCCAAAGTTGTCGACATGGCTTGCGGCTGGGGACAATTGCTAACCACAATCAACCAGCAGGGTGGACATGCTATTGGCATCGACAATAGCAGCATCATCTGGGGCAGTGGCCATAAAAGGATTCGCAAATTGATGGAGCAGGAAACCCTGATCATCGGCGGACCTGAATTGCTGAAGAACTTCCCGGACTTCACGCTGGACATGAACTGGTTGGAGCCTGGTACCTCCTACCCGTATGAAGCGTTGGAGGCGTTCGACGGCAGGTACTTTGTAATGAAGTTCGGCGTCTTTGTTGATTGGCTGACGTTGAAAGACCTCAAGGATATAGGTCCGAATGCAGCTAGCAACATCCTCAAATTCCTGACGATTCTTGCCAGGGATTGGAGGGAAGTTTCTCCCGGCGATCGCCCAGAGTACAATCCGTGGGCGCTCTACGACAACATGTGGGTGTTCGAGCGAAAGAATGTATCTGTAGCAGAACCCCCCGGCGACTGATCGACAGCGGGCTTACGAGGGTACCAACCCACGCGAGCCCCGTCGGTCTTTCGCTCTTTTGGGGGTTTTTTGTATATGGCCAAGCTCGCGCTAACTTTAACGAGCCGTTTAATGTGTTCCCAAGAGTAAATTTAACCGTGGGGATTCGGCTGGAAAATCTGGCTAATGCAACTGGAGCGGGAGATTTGTCCGTATATAACTTCTGGGTAATCAAGACAATAATCCTTGAATTTAGGTGGGCGTTTCTTCTAGTGCTTTTCGAGAATACTACCTAGCTCGTTCTTTAATGCAGGTACTTTTTCTCTTATCGCTTTCCAGACTAGATCTAAATTAACGCCGAAATAATCATGTGTTAGCTTGTCCCTAAATCGTGCCCAGCCCGACCAATCTATTTGGGAATGCTGTTTAACAAATTCGGGGCTTAGCTCTTTGACTGCATCGCCAATTACCTGAAAGTTGCGCAGCACAGCATCCTGGCGCATATGGTCATTCATGAAAGGACCTTCACCGCTGGCGGTATATTCTTCAATCCATTGCAAACATTCCCTGATTTTTGTCAGGCGGCCATAGTCATCTTTCATAGAGGAATTGCTTCTTTCAGGGCTCTTTCGCGCATTTTCCCCTTCATCGCTTCTTCTTGAATCACATCTACGCGCTTGCCCAGTAGCTTTTCCAGATCTTCTTCTAAATGCAGCCAATCGAAGAGCCCGCACCGCGGCTCTAATTGAACAAGAAAATCAATGTCACTCTTGTCATTTGCTTCGCCTCTAACCATAGAGCCAAAAATGCGCACGTTGTAAGCGCCGTATTTGGCAGCAACCTCCAATATTCGCTCACGTTTTTCTTTTAGTAATCCAGGAATATTCATAAGCTTAGGTACTTGAACAACAACAACTTGCTCTATTTTACCTCTCGATAAGTATAAGCGTGCCAGGGATTCTAGGCGAGGCGAGAACGTTGGCCAAGCTCGCGCTAACTTTAACGAGCGGTTTAATGTGTTCCCAAGTGTAAATTTAACTGTGGGGATTTGGCTGGAAAATCTGGCTAATGCAACTGGGGCGGGAGATTTGTCCGTATATAACTTGTAGGTAATCAAGACAATAATCCTTGAATTTCATTGAAATAATCGGACTACCGCGTCAACAATTTCGCCTAATTTTTGCTTCTTCAATACCCCAGCCTGCCCTATCATAAAACTTACATTGGCTGTGAATAGTTTGGCCGGTTGTGCATAACTCACAACTTTCAGTGTTCCACTTGAGAAATCGCTACTCTTAATCTCTATGGCTTTATTATCAGCGTAGGGCTTGCTGGTAATCTGGCATAATATCCAGTCCCCATTGTCAGCATCGGCCAAAACTAGAGCTGGGCGTAGCTTTGAAGCGGAAAGATCAGAAAACGGAAATGGTATGAGAATTACTGTGCCTCTGATAGGTGTGACCATGCTTTGTCTTCCTCTGGTCTCATCCAATCTTTTGCTAGTGCTTGTTGGCTCAATAATGCAGTTTCTGAATTTGTGGTCTGCGATTCTTCTTCCAAAATGGTGACGAGCGCACGTCTTGAAGTGGAAAGGCGAAGAGCTTGCAACAAATGTACATTGCCGTTTTGGTCAATAATTGCTTCGACTGTCTGCATAGCTTTACCCAAGAAAATAATATAAATATGTTATACCACCGCGAGCCTGGTTGTCGATTACGTGGCTCTATTGGACCTTCGTGCTTTTTGGCGCTTTTTTCCGCAAGGAGAACACGGGCTCAGTAAACCTCGCCCCGACAAGAACCACGGCGCAAGCGCCTGCACTACCCAAGCTTCGGCAATAGTCAAAGGATAGATTTAATTGAGAAGCCCCGGTTTATTTGATAATATATAGGTGTGTCGTAAGTCTTGGCTTGCCGCGTCGCGGAATTAGCGAGGCAACTCAGAGGAAACTCTGTAAAGGTGCAGGCAGAGCGGACACAAAATATTAGATGGACGGGATATATTCTCGTCCGTTTTTCTTTAGTGTTGTATTTCTGGCAGTCGAACCACCTGATGAATAATCCTGTAATAAGGGATTGCTGATACTGATGCTGACTCTGAAAGAAAATAGTCTCTGCTGGCACTTGCATAGAAATCAGCTAATTGAATTCCTGCATTGCTAGCCGATAAAAGAGAAAATTTTGCCTTTTTGAACAGCCCTTTCTTATTGAAGTACTCCGCTATGGTGCGTAGTTCGTTGATCAATACACCTTCGTATTTTTCAGAGCCTCCTTGCCGGCCAATATTTATTATCAAATCATCAAAATCGGCTAACGCTGCATGGACAGCACTTTTAATAAGCGTTTTATATAGTTTAAATCGATAGGAATGTTCCTGACAAAGACTAGTGTGACGTGAATTAGCGATATAAGCTTTTAAACTCATTTTGGACAGAGTCCCACCTGTGAGTAGTTTCTGGGCATCTGACATATCGGCAAAATGAAGTCTTTTTTGATCGTATAGTTGTTTAAACCGGACTTTGCTTCTCGATTTGAGATTTGGATGAATGGCCGCAACTATTTGGTTATGAATTTTGCTGGCCGAATGTTTACCGGGCACAACAATGAGAGCCACAGTCATTATCTGATCCTTAGGCATTGTGCCTGATTCATCAATAAAAGCATATTTTGACATCTGATAATAATGTTCAAAGAATTCGACGCGCTAATTGTTAATACGTAAACTGCAAGCTAATAGTTCAATTTTCAGGCGATTTTTTATCTTTTAATTAGTGACATCACGTCGAGTCGATTGGACCCATTACGAGACCCAATCGGGTCTCGGGTCCTTTCGCTCTTTTTGGGGGTTTTTTGTATGCTTATTTTCTTTCATTCCAAACTTCTGAGAGGCTGCTGTGATGTTTCATCCACGCGGCGAATTCTGGACTTATATATCCAGCTAAATTTGTCATTCTTATTTCAAAGGATAATAAATCGCGATTAAAGAGTGGCTCATGATGAGCACTGCGATTTCTCATATCACGAATTTCGCTTAATGCTACCCATGCTTCATGTCTACTAAAATTACATGGCGGGTGTTTAAACACTTTATGTAAGGTTGGTACCCAGAGGTCTCGATGCAAGTGTTTTTCAAATAGTGCTAACCAAAAACCAAAGCTTACATTGGCTATAATTTGCGGAGAATAGCAGGGATCCTTGCCATATTTCTTTAGTTTCCTTTGCACATATATTATTCGATTACGCAAATAATCATAACTGGATGTCGCCGGAAAAGCGTTGTACCAGTCACTTCTCTCGTAAAGAGTTGCCAGTTCATTACTGCATTTATTCCGCAGGAGAAGCTCAATATTGAGAATGGGGCCAAATAAAGCAGTAGCTAAGGCATTATTCCATGCATGTAGTTCAAGAGCCCTTCGCAAATCGCCATTTGCTGCAATCAGATAGGTGTCTAATCGCGATACTGAAATTGCAGATTCAAGTTCGTCTAATATTTCAGGGCTGTATTTATAGTTTGCCATTGTTACCTTGAAGCTGTTTATTTGCCAATAAGGCATGGATCGGGTAATATGATAAGTACGATGCCCCACGGCGCCCCTGCGAAAGCATGCCACGTGGGGATTTATCTTTTTTGGGCGGGCATATACTAATACGTAAAATGAATGCCTATAGTTCAATTTATGCGGCAATTTTTATCTTGTAATTAGCGACATCAGGTTTAGCGATTGGACCCATGACGAGACTCAACCGGGTCTCGAGTCCTTTCGCTCTTTTTGCGGGGTTTTTAGGCTACCTTCGATTGTTTGAAACTGAAGGAAACCCTAGTTCCGAGCCTGGCCAAGTATTTTAAAAGTAGATCAACGCTGAAATAACTAGTGTTGAAACTCATTATTTCTGAGATTCTTGGTTGGCTTACACGCAATATTTTGGCGGCTTCATGTTGTGTCCAGCCGTTCGCTTGAATAACATCTCTCAGTTTGAGCATAAGCTGTGCACGAGCCAATAGACTTGCAGCTTCAGCGTCACTAAAGCCAATATCTTTAAATACATTGCCTGAACCACGTTCCACATCAAATTTTGGTTTACGCTTTCCTGATTCTTTGTATTTCGGCATATGTAGATAGCCTCAGGGAATTTTGCGACGTAAATCACTCTATGTTCGTATGGTCTGTGGATACGAATTTCAAAAGCGCCACGCCCCACCGCGTTAAGGGTATCCCAATCATCCGGCTGCCTTCCTTGCTGTACCAACCAAATTTGGTTCCCGGCTATATTGCGGGCTTCATCGGGAAATTCCTTAAGGGCTTTCCGACTGCCCATTACCCATTCGACCGGTTTGATTCTCACTAGTTCAAACATTTTTATTATCCGTTATTTCGTATATAAGATCAACTAATAGGGACGTGTCCCTAACTCTTAATACGAAAAATGGAAGCCAATAGTTCAATTTACGGATGCATTTTTAATCTTTCTGGGTTGGTAACGAGTCGATTGGACCCATACGAGACCCACCTGGGTCTCGGGTCCTTTCGTTCTTTTTGGGGGTTTTTTCTGTAAGGAGAACACGGGCTCGCAAGCTTCGCCCCTACAGGTCCTTTGCATGTTCCCGGTTCATTGCAGGCACAGCGGACGAAGGCATAATGCCGCTTCGAACAGGCTCAGTGAACCTCGCCCCTAGGAGAACCTTGGCCAAGCTAGCGCTAACTTTAACGAGTCATTTAATCTGTTCCCAAGAGTAAATTTAACCGTTCAGGCTAATCTGGCATTTATTTGCAGGTAAACTTGAATTATCATAGCTATGATAGTGAAGAGACAGCTAAGTTTTGGGTCAAAGGCCATGTCTAAACATAAACCAGATAAACCACTAAAAACAATTCCGTTAAGTGCTGTGCTAAACAAAGAAGGCGACGGTTATGTGTCGCTTTGCACTGAGCTAGATATTGCTAGTCAAGGTTCGACAGTGGAAGAAGCCGTATCTAATCTTAAAGAAGCCGTAGAGGGATTTTTCGAAACTGCCAGTCCTAAAGAAATTCAACAGCGATTGAAGCAACCCTCGCTTTTCACACATTTTGAAGTCGCCTGTGCCTAAGTTAGGGCTGTTTTCAGGCGAGGAAATTGTTCATATCATGAAAAAGGCCGGGTTTGTGCCAGTCCGGCAAAAAGGCAGCCATATGATTATGCAGAGACGAACAGACGATAGTACAATCACCGTTCCTGTTCCAATGCATAAGACTGTAAAAATTGGCACACTGCAGTCCATTATTCGCCAATCTGGTATTTCTAAAGAAACTTTTTCTGTTTAGGTAATGTATCAACCCACGCGAGCCCCGTCGGTTCCTTTGCTTTTTGGCGCTTTTTTCGGCAAGGAAAACATGGGCTCAGTGAACCGCGCCCCTACGAGAACCTTGGCCAAGCTCGCGCTAGCTTTAACGGTCTGTTTAATCTGTTCCCAAGAGTAAATTTAACCGTGGCGATTTGGCTGGAAAATCTGGCTAATGTAACTGGGGCGGGAGATTTGTCCGTATATAACTTATAGGTAATCAAGACAATAATCCTTGAATTTGGGTGGGTGTTTCTTCTACTAGAAGTAAGTAGTTTCGTTTTGTCATCGTTTCGAGGTTCACCTCACACCCTTTAAGGGAGTCCATTCCATGCGTAAGTGCATCGTTCTGCTCGTCGTCACGGGCATGTTCCTATCCACCCTCGCCTTGGCCCAGGAAACCAAGCCACAGTCGAAGCCCGAAACCAAGAAAACGGAGCAATCGCAGCAGCCCCAGGAAATCCTCTTGATATTTCTTGATGGTATTGCTGAGCAGAGTTCTGACCCGGCGTATGAACGCACAGGTCTCAATGCCGCGGCTATTAAGAAAGGGCTCGAAGGTCTTCCAGTTGCTGCCAAGAAGATCGATGTGAAGGATCCTAAGCAAGTGGGATGGGTTACCCTTCGGATTGATCAAGCACCTGAATCCTCTGGACGTCCCGCTCCGCCTCCTGGCTGGGGTGCTTCCCACTTTCCCTTGCTTGCCACAGCAGGCATCGTAATCGTTCATGAGGATAAGAACACAGGATGGTGGTCGCACTCAGAGGTTTTGAACTTAAATCCTGACGATCCGACTCAAGCGTCGGAACAGATAAAGAATCTGATCATCAAATCTCGCAAGAAGGGCATCAAGTGGTTGGACAGTCGTTAAAAGAAAGCCTCACCTCGTCCATAGGTTGCGAGTGCCGGTGGAGGTTGACGCGTGGTCTCGGGTTGTCCTCGCCTTGGCGATGGCACCCGGCATTGAGGATCGACGAGTAGCTCACGTAGGGTACCAACCCACGGGAGCCCCGTCGGTCTTCGTGCTTTTTGGCGGGTTTTTCATTTGAACTTAATGCATGCAATTAACGTCTCTATATTGATGACTAAATATGCATACATAGACGAATCCGGCACCATGCCTGAGGACTTAATTATGACCGTGGCTCTTGTAGTCATAGACAGTCAACGCATGGCGACTAAGATTCATTCTGAAATAATCAAAGCCCTGCACCCTGATTCAAGAATGAAGGGGAAGAAGAGGTTGCAAGAATGGTACGAGCAACAGGAAGTTCATTTTGCAGATATGACCGCTCCCAAAAGGTTGTTGGCTGGTGAGATTCTAGGTCAGTCCAATTTAAAAGTTTATATAGCTAGTGCTGCCCATTCACACAAAAGTCAGAAACATTCTTATCGATTTGAGGTCTACACCAATCTCGTCAAAGCTACTATCAATGCAGCTTTCATGGACTTCGATCAGCTTACAATAAACATTGGCAGGCAGGGCGGTTCAGCAAAATACGGACCTTCGTTAATTAGGGAATTGAAGCTCATACCAATGCAGTTTAGAGAATATAAGCTATTCAAAAAAGCAAAAATCTTTCTTGCTCCTGCTAAAAATCATGGAATTCAACTTGCTGATTTCTATGCCAGTGCCAGCAGAAATTATCTTCTCTCAAAGAAATTGCTTGTATCAGCAAGTCCATACACTAAAATTGCACACCAAGTCATGCAATTTCTGGAAAGTAATGAATAATTCAATAGATTGTGTCTGCTCTGCTTGCTCATTTACCAGCTCTCACTGGAGTTGCCTCACTATACCGCGACGCGGCAAGCCAAGCCTTACGACACAGTTAATATAATAGCACAACATTTATTATCTTTGCATGGACCCACTCATGCCGGGTCTCGGGTCCCAGCCTTAATTATTAGGCAAAATTACTAATCCAGCTCCTAAATAATTTTCGGAGCTAGGTTTTTTGCGAAATTTTGATTTGATGATCTCAAAGTCAGGATGGCACTTTTTGCCAATCACATGGCGTCCGATAGGTGAGACCACCAGATCGGCAATTTGCAATCCGGCTATGTTTTGTCTTTTCCAGCAAGTGTCAGATGGCTGATACGGCTGGATATATCTACAGCTTTGAGAAATCTTGTTCCACTTATTTTTAAATTGAGCCACGCTAGCTCTAGTTGATTATCAAAAATTGGATTACGTTTTTCAGCAATAATTCTGCCTCCAGAAATAATTTCACCAAGCTCAAAACAAAATTGTTCGACTAAAATTTGTAAGCAAAGACAGTACGGATCTATGGCAAAAACGCCGTGCTTACTTATATGTTCATCCTTTTTAATAGCACAGGCAAGGACCTGAAAATCAAGATTTGCCATCAACGCATTGAGTTCAGAATGGAAAGTATGTCTGAATTCAAAGTCAGCAAGCCTTTCAAAGCCATTTTTCTGGCGGGCTATGTCGGCTGTATGAAGAATGATATCTGTTCTAATACCGGGTATGCAGGGTCGATTTTTGTAAGGCTATGATCGCCGGATTCATCGATAAAAAGAATCATTTGTGCTCCTGGGCAAGCAGTCTGTGTGGGACTGGCTTTTTAGGGCCGACGGATTCTAATACGTAAAATGATGCCCAGAGGTTCAATTTCTGGGCAATTTTTTATCTAGCAACTTGGTCCTGGTGTGCCGGTCTCAGTGTATGCTTCAAGCGGCCAGGGCAATTTCGAGAGTGATGTTGTCCCAAGGCACGAATACTTTGCTGGTTGTATCAAAATCAACTAAGCCTAATTTGGCCAGCAGCTTAATATCAGAATGAACATTTTTGTAGTCTCTGTCTAATCTTTCGGCTAACTGTTTTATGCTGACGGGACCTTCATAGCGCAAATACTTCAGCAACTGCCTGCGTTTTGTAGATAGTGTTTTAAATAACATATTTTCATCAGTAAAATATATTCTGTGTGCGGGCTCTTCCACAGGTTGCCCATGCCCAGCTGGTTCCCACGCTCTGATTGCGTCCATGCAGCGCAATGCCAGGGTCTATGTTAAGGGGCACATTAAACATGTCGATCACGCCACTGTTGTACTTAATTCGTGGCATCGCGTTCTGATGAATACAGAACGTCGTTCCGAGGCAGTCGCGTTCCTAGACTAACGGGTGTCACCGGAAGGAGTATGCCGCAGCCGCCTGAAGGTGATTATATGCAAGCATTTTTCACCCGAGCACGCGAGTTCATTTATTGTGACAGCCAGCTATGATGGAGGGATGTTTGAAACAATTATCAATGCTTATCCATTTACTGCCGGTTATTTAAAGCCGCTGCTTGCTTATTCGTCAATGTTTTGCTCTATAGACTTTTTAATTACCAGCACTGTTATTTATTACTTGAGCAAGCGCAGCAAAGTATTGTAAGCAACAATCAATCCGGTGTGCCGAAAATTGCCCAGACACAAAGACATGTGCCGGCAAAAAAACCTAAGGCGCCAAAGGCAACA
This sequence comes from Candidatus Melainabacteria bacterium, assembly GCA_963847765.1. Lineage (GTDB taxonomy): Bacteria > Cyanobacteriota > Vampirovibrionia > Obscuribacterales > Obscuribacteraceae > CAWKBA01. The sequence goes on from CAWKBA010000008.1 coordinate 299,498, forward strand.
GCTTGCACTACTCCTCTTTGAGCAGTGAAGGAAAGCATGACGTATCTGACACTGCCCACAAGCAGTATCATTCCGACTATAAACATCATAATCCGGACGCCAATTTCGAAATTCAATGCCGAACTCCGCTGGTAGCCAGCATCCAGGCAAACACAATAAAGAGCACCGAAATAATTATAGAAGTAAAAAATTTGCCCATCCATTGCAGCGAAGGGGCTCCATGGGTGTTATTTCTTATTTCGTGTCCGCGCTCCCGGGGGAGATGTTCAAGAGCTTGCCCCAGTTCAGCAGCAGTCTGAAAACGGTTTTCCGGCTGTTTTGCCAGTGCTTTAAACACAATTGCCTGCATAGTCTTGGGTGGAAGAGGGTTCTTAATATGCTCTGAAAATGGTACGGGCAGCTCGTTGACATGTTTGTAAATAGTAGCAAGCATAGTGTCACCGGTCAAAGGCGGCGCTCCGCAAAGAATTTCGTACATTACACAGCCCAGCGAATATATGTCCGAGCGGTGGTCCGGCCTTTTCCCCTGGCATTGCTCAGGGCTCATATAGAGCGGGCTGCCGAATATTTGTCCGGGTTTGGTAATTGTTTTTTGATTCGGTTTTTTTCTTGTGAATCGGGCAATGCTGAAATCAATTACAAGGGCTTGATCTTCATTGTTATAGTCTTTGATGAGCATAATATTGCTTGGCTTCAGATCGCGATGCACCACACCTTCCTTGTGAGCATAAGCAAGTGCCTGGCAAACTTGTTTGAATATGGGCAAAGCCGAATCCAAATCAAGCTGATGCTCTCTTTCCAGGCGGGCGGCAAGAGTTTCTCCTTCCAGATATTCCATGACTAGATAAAGAGCGCCATTTTCCAGCAGGCCGAAGTCATGAACAGAAATAATGTTGGGATGATTGAGAGAGGCTGTGGCACGGGCTTCACGCTCGAAGCGTTGCCGTGCTGCTTCTTCCAGAGGTTTTTCCGGTGCCAGAACTTTGATGGCAAAAACCTTATCCAGAAGCAAATGCCTGGCTTGATAAACCAGACCCATATTGCCGCGGCTCAACAATTGAATGATTTGGTATTTATCGGCAATGATGTCGCCGGCGGTGAAACTGGCGGCAGTGTCAATGAAGCCGGACTGAGAAATTGCCTTATTTTTAACAGTTTGTCCCAGGCGTGTTAATAAATCTTTGCCGCCTACAGCCGGTATTTCGGCAGTGCTGTCAAAATGCAATTGTTTTTCTTTAGATTCCGCCATGGCAAAGATCCCCAGGGGTCAATTACAGTTGTAATACCCGTATCGAAGCCCGGTTAAGCTTCATAGCCTATGTTCATCAAGGTTGTAATTATTAATTACATCTTTTATCATTGCAATGAATAAACTAAGCGTGGGAGGTACGGTTTTTGCAAGATTCTTGCCACAGGCCGTGGGGTGAATTTCATATACTTGCCGATATGCCGTACACGAAGGTGAAACGGCTGATTATTAATCCTGGCCATCGCCTAAGCCTGCAAAGTCACAAAATGCGAGAAGAACACTGGGTGGTAGTGCGGGGAGTGGCGGCAGTAACTGTGGGCACTGAAAATAAAGAATTACACTACGGGCAATATATTTTTGTGCCTAAAGGAACAAAGCATCGCATTGCTTGTGCCGGCAGCGAGCCGGTAGAAATTATTGAAGTGCAAACAGGGGAAGCATTTCCCGAAGAAGACATTACCAGATACGAAGACGACTATAAGCGCGTCTGATTGTAAGAAGCTGTGCTTCCGTTGAAACGGCGATAGGCGAAGAACCCGTAGGGGCGAAATTCATGAGCCCGTTCGAAGCAGCTGCATTCGTAAATTGCGCTAGCTGCGCTATATGTAATTCTTGTTGCTGACGGAATTTAATGGTCTGGAGAGCGCCTGGCGCTTGCTTCCTGCAGTGCAATTTTTGTAGAAATAATTGTCTCTATTTTATTAAATGGATTCTGGCAGATTGACTGAATAAGCTTAAACGCTAAAGCAAAAGCTAATTAACGCATCAATAATTGATGCGAAGGAGAAAAATATGATTGATCATGTAATACACGGCTTAATGTTATTGCTAATCGTAGTCTTTGGACTGCCTGTGATTATCTCTCTGGCGATGGGACTGATCAGCAATGGCAAAGCCAATTTTAAAGCGGCTTCGCACATCATGATTGTCAGCTTAAAAGTGGTGGTGTGCGCGCTTGAAGATATGGCTGAAGGGTTGGCAAAAATACTGGTAAAGCGTTATCCAAAACAAAAGAAAATTCTGGAACCGATTATTAAATCGGTGCTTATCGGCGTGTTTGTGTTTGCATTGCTGACTTTGCTAAGCGCGATAAATTAAAAATAAAAAGATTGTAGGGGCGGGCTCGCCTCGCCCGCATCCCCGACCCCTACGGTATTCTACTTAAATCGCTGTGCTGTCGTAAGCACGGTAATATACGCAGAAACCGTAGGGGTAGCTTTAGCGACCCGCGGGCTGCTCAAGCAGCCCCTACGGCTCCGTCGGTAATCTTGGTTCCGAAGCAGGCGCAGCAGTTTACGAACGCTTTTTTATTTTGTTGTTAATTTCCATGTAAGTAATCCATGATCGCTTAATGATCTTCCTACCAAACTGCTATGCCAGAAATTGCGAATGTTATAGCTGCTCAGTTTTAAACCAGACGGCAAATTCTTATGGAATAACCCGTCTAATCTACCGCCAGAACATTGCGTAGAGCTGTGATTATGCGGATTGGCCAATTTGTAACCATCTACAACAAGGCAATTAGTCTCATTATCATCATCAAGAAAGCAATTGAAATCACCGGCAATAATAGTAGGGTTATTATTATTTTTCAGTGCACCAATTAATTTCATCAATTGAATTTTGCGTACATGACTGGTGAATGGGATACCACCGCGCATTGATTTAAGATGCAAGGTGACTAGCGATAAAATTGACTGTGTCTGGCAATCAAGTAAATCTATTTGTAAGGCAGGTCGCAAATCAGGCACGCCACAAACATTCAGTAATTGCGGATATTCATAAACATGCTGCACAGCAAAGCGTGGATGAACGAGAAAACCTACTGCTTGCCCGCGGCTGTTGGGGTGCGAAACAATAGATTTGTAGTTGCATGTTTGGGCAATTGTATCCAAACCGCGGGCTGTTACTTCCTGAACAGCAAACAAATGATGCCGGCTGGCAATTTCTCTATATGTGTCAAGAAAATGTTTTGCTTTGGCTTGCCACATATATTCCATGTTCCAACAGCCCAGCTTAATAACAAGATCATTTGTTTGTACCGGCGGCAAAGAAATTAAACGTCTTTTTACCGCGGACAATACTGCGTCCGCTTCTGCCCAGACTGTTTCTGTTGCCGCTGCAGGTGTGAGGCTTGTGTAGGGGCGGGGCTTGTCTCCGCCCGTGGAATTATTGATTGGGGATAATAAAATTGTAGGCATATATTTCTCCTTGTGAAAATGCCACCTCGCCCGTCGTTTCTGGCGAGGTGCGGACGTGTTAAACATAGATAAATCAAGTAATTAAATCGTTTTTTGTCTTCTAAAACGTTATGACAATGTGCTTTCAACCTAGCAAAAACAACCGGCTAAAAAGAATACATTTTCTATGATTTAATGCTAGCGCCCACATTTACACTGGCGCTAGCTGCGCTAGGTTCAAGCATATTTTCGTTTTGGCTCATATTTTTTTTCATGCGATTTTTCTTGTGCCAGCTTTTTAATTTGCTCCAAACGTAATTGAGCGTGTTGTTTCAGAACCGGATTGGAGCCATGTTTATATCCTTGATGGAAAAAATTATTGGCCTGATTCAATGCTGTTGTATAGTCGGACTCAGCTGCGATGCGTCTGGTTGATAATGGTGCTGATGTGCGGATTTTCTCTTTATATTTAATTGCCTGTGTAAACAATTGCTCAGCCCTTTCCATTGCTTCTGTTGCGGATAAGAAGACATCTAATTTGTGTTCGTTAGCTTTGGTATATTTCATCAATATCTGACGAATCAATGGCTGATAGCCGATCCCATTCAGCTTAGCTAGTTCTTTAAGTTGTTCGATTAATGCTTTGTTTAATCTAATCGAAATTAACTGCAAACCCAGCCCTGCATCTATTTCTTTCTCTTCTTCATCTGATACTACTCTTACATGTTCTGCAGACGCTCCCAACTGTCGTGATTCCCATAGTTCGGCATCAGCGGTTAGTCTTTGAATGTCTTTTTCTTTCATAGCGTCTTGCTCCTGCGCCCATAATATTTATAAATCTTTTCTTCGTCTAAATTAGGCGGATATGCTGTTTTGAGAACGTATTCGTTTATCGAATAGCGAATAAAAACTACTTTAAGCCGCTTACCTGCATCTGTTTGAGCAATAAACCAAAGTGTTGGTGGATTTGTTTTATGCTCGTCTCTGTCGTCCTGAAGATATTTGCCTATATTGTTGTTGAAACATTCGATAACTTCAGACGCAATTACATGATGCTTATCTTGAAGCTTCTTAGCGATTTTTCTACCGATAAAAACATTTACAACAGTATCTTCGTGTATTTCATTGTGTATATACACAGTATAACTCAAAAAATTATATTTTTTCATAGTCCGTCCATAAAATTTGTTGTTATATAGACGGCAATGCGCAGTAAATAGTTCAAATATTTTTTCGGTCGGAATAATTTATGAGGTTAGCGCGAGCGGCGCTAGGTTTCGAAGAACCGTTTAATTTAGAAAATCGCATAAAAAATAAGCCATAAAATGGGGCTATTTATGAGGTTTTGCATTCGTTATCAAGCACAGCTGTTTGCTTTTAGGGCAAAGTTGTTAGCAGACGACATTTGTATTACCCAGGCTTGATTTTGGGTTCTGCCAACAGATAGGGTGAAGGCCGATTCAGTATTTCCATCCCCACAATTCATTGGTCAAATAGGACAGTGCCACTAAACAACATGATGTTGTTCTCGCTTCGTGAGCGAGAAGGGCGTTGCTTCCGTCGTGAAATTGACCAGGAATTGCTTCCTTGCACAACAAGTCCAACCACCGGATGTCTTTTCTCGCCTTGTTGGTGAGTTAGAAAGAAATCCGATTAAACTTACCCTGGAGACACCTATGGCTAGTAGGAGGGGACAGAAGGCAGCTCGCAGGCAGATTCGCGAGCAACCTCGTAATGAAGCCCCGGAAGCCTTCCCGTGGAAGAAGTCCCTACCGGTGACGATTCTCTGGATCATCGTGTTCGCCGCCGTCTGGTTCGGGGCGGATCGGGGATACGGTACCATGATACGGTGGTTATTTCCGGTGCCGCAGGGACTGCAATTCGTGCAGGTCTATGGAGTGACCCTGGCCATCGTTCTCAATGGATTAGCGCCATTCGCCCAATGGCTGCCGGTCATCGGTTTGTTCTGGTTAGTGCGAGATCCGCTACCGGGCCAACCCAGATTCCCTCGTCCGCGTCTTCCTACCTGGCGCGGGCACGGACTCACGATCGCTGTGGCTGGCGCGGTTGTCATCTCAGCGTTTAGTTACATCTGGACTCCCATCGCCGAGGCGATGGGGTTGCCCAATCCTGACGATGTGCTACACGAGCGGCAAATACTGGGAGCGATCAAGGCCGGTAGAATCTGGCTTTGGGCAATCTTTAGCGTCATGATCGTTCCCATTCTGGAGGAGGTGGTTTTTCGCGGGATCGCGCTGAACATCCTCCAGTCCAGTATGGCGCGGTACCCCAAATTGCGCTCGCCGGGAGCCATCGTGGTAAATAGCGCCTTGTTCGCCACGCTGCACGAGTGGAACCGATTCGTAGAAATCTTCGTGGTGGGGGCCATTTTTTGCGGGATCTACAGGAAAAGCGGTAGGCTGAGCGCTTCTATCGGCGCTCACGCTCTGTGCAATCTGTGGCATATCATCGACACGGCGATGAAATGACCTAGCGACGCTCAATCAACGTGCCGCTAAAGCCACGACCTGCCCCTGGAATTCGGACACGGGAGCGTTCCCACGGGACCGCAATCGACCGGTGATTCCGGCGTTGAGGCAACGCAGTGAATACGAGTCGGGGACGGGTTGTGCTTGTCGGTGGTGTGCGCGTGCGCATCATCAACGGGCCGGCCCTACCCGATTTCGTGCTTTTTATCATTTTTTCGGTGGACACGATAATTCATGCTAGCGCCAGATTTGACGCCATGCATAGAACTCCGAAGGACGAATCTGATAGCGGGCAAAATTACCTTCATGCAAACCGAGAATCTCATTTTCGGCTGTATCCGTAAATTGTGCACGTTCCTCTTCTGATACGTTATCATTTGTCCACTTTTTCAAGTAGTTAAATGCTGCTTTGCGAGTATGTGGAGCTTTTACAATTGTGCTAACAACCTGCCGCAGTCCATCCCGATGCTTTAAACGGAAAGGATCAGGTTCACCTAGCGACTGCCGGACTGCGGCATAAAGTTCTGCCGAGCGTTTATAAGCCCATATATAGATGTCCCTCAGGAGATCTATTTTGTTTAGTTCATAAACTCCAAGGACTGCTTGCGTGTACAAATCCCTGGGCACATCAGCAAACGTGAGAGGAGTAAAATTATTTTTTATGAATGGAATATTGGCTGCAAGACGCGAAACACGCTTGTTAACATCGTCAAACGGTTGTAGATAAGGCAAATGAACCATAATAAAAAATGATTGCTCGAAAGGATCCACAATTGCGCTTGCTGTCTTCAGTATTTTGTCAAAACATTCCTCTATGAGTTGTGGTACCTCAAGAGGGTGAAAAGTTGATTGTTCAATGTTGACTGGTATATAACGCAAGCGCCCGGCTGCTTGAGGGTTGGTTAATAGATTGTTTGCTAAAAAAGCATGCAGGTTGAGAATTGTGTATCGGTTGAATTTAATTTCGGCTGCTGACTCCACAAGAAATTCAATTGCTTCTTTGTGATTTAAGATCATCTGCGCTTCTAAGCTTTCTTTCCCTCCTGCTTCGGTACCAAAGTCGATTAAACGTTTGGTATCCAGAAGTGAATAAGTATTCCCTTCCAGGCGACTGGAATTCCAAGAAAGATCTATGAGCAATCTGTCTAAAATTTTTCTTGCATAGGTACCGGCAGGTTGAGCACTGATGGGAACAGCACCCATTGTGTGCAGGTGGATACGTTCCTCTTGTGTAAGATAGGAGGTTTGATTGGGTATATAGGCATCCAAAAAACTTCTGTTATAGCCAACGATTTTTCGCGCTGTCAGCGGTTGTGAAACTATTTTCCGAATCTCTTTTCCTGCACGAGATAAAGGCAGGTTCTTTATTTCTGCTGAGCCTCTTAAATTTGTGGATGCAGCTTCTACTGTTGCGCCCAGGCGATACTTCGCTGCCCGATGCTCACCTTGCCTGATTACTCTTTTTCGTTTATCAGATGCCGCAAACGATATTGCAGTGTGCGACGCGGAGTCTTGCCGCCCAGTGCAGAACTAATAAATCCAAGACTGACTGCGTCAACTTGACTCTTAAGGATGTCTTCAATTGCTTTTAAATCATTTTCTACTATCGACTTTGCCATAATCCCATTCCTGCCTACAGTCGGTTTCATCAGTTTTGCGCAATTATATATAATTATACGCAATTATTTGCATTTATACGCAATTATAGACAGTTTTGCGCAATTATTAAAAAATATACGCAATTATTGAGCCAACGGTGCAATCCGCCCCGGTACTTTTTCTTTTACTGTGCTGGCGATTTTTAATTCTTGCAATTGTTCTGGGGCAACTTTGGAAGGAGCATCGGTAAGCAAATCTGTGCCCGATTGTGTTTTTGGAAAAGCGATAACATCACGAATTGATTTATGACCGGCGAGGAGCATGACGATGCGATCTACGCCCAGAGCAATGCCGCCATGAGGCGGGGCGCCGGCAGCAAGTGCGTCTAGAAGAAAACCAAATTTTTCTTTGGCTTGCTCGGCATCAATGCCGATGGCGCGAAAAATTCTTGATTGTGTTTCTTGATTATGAATACGAATCGAGCCGCCGCCAATTTCAGTGCCGTTATAAACAATATCGTAAGCCCTTGCTCTCAATTTATCGGGAGCGCTTTCTATTAAATGCAAATCTTCCGGGCGCGGAGAAGTGAATGGATGATGCATCGCCTGATATCTTTTTTCATTTTCATCATATTCAAACATGGGGAAATCCATCACCCAGAGCAATTTATTTTGTTTGTAATCAATAAGATTTAACTCTTCAGCAATTTTTAGACGCAATCTGCCTAATGCCTGACAAACAATATTGAATTTGCCGGCCACAATTAAAACTAAATCGCCTATTTTTGCTCCAGCTAATTTTTGCAATTCAGACATTTCATCAGCGGTTAAATATTTATCCAGACCAGCTGATTTGACCTGTTCTTTGTGGAAGGCCACCCACATTAATCCTGCGGCACCGGATGATTTAGCAAATTCTATCCATTCATCAAGCTTGCTGCGTGATGTATCAGCAGCGTGCCCTGGCAAACATATGGCACGCACAAAACCACCTGAAGCAGCGGCGTCTTTGAATACTTTAAATTGGCATTTAGCAGCAAGTTCAGTTAAGTCTTTTATTTCTAAATCAAAACGCAAATCAGGTTTGTCGCTGCCATATTTGTCCATTGCTTGTTGATACGACATACGCGGGAAAGGCGCCTTTATGTCAATGCCGGCGCATTTAAAAACCGGCACAAGAAAACCTTCTGTCATAGCCATAATGTCTTCTTCTTCAATAAAAGACATTTCAATATCAATTTGCGTAAATTCAGGCTGTCTATCTGCGCGCAAGTCTTCATCGCGAAAGCATCTGGCAATTTGATAATAACGGTCAAAGCCGCTTATCATCAATGTTTGTTTAAAAAGTTGCGGTGATTGCGGTAGGGCATACCATAAACCTGGACACAGGCGGCTGGGAACAAGAAAATCGCGCGCCCCTTCCGGCGTGGCTTTAGTTAAAATAGGTGTTTCGATTTCAGTAAAATGATTGGCGTTGAGATATTCACGCACAGCCGTGATTACTTTATGCCGCAGGCGCAGGCTGGCTTGCATTTCCGGGCGCCGCAAATCCAAATAACGGTGTTTGAGACGAAACGATTCATCCACTTGAGCGGCTTCGTCTAATTGAAAAGGCAAGGCGGTGGAAGTATTTAAAAGCTCAACAGCGTCCGGATAAATTTCTATTTCTCCGCTGGCCAGGTTTTTGTTTGTGCTGTCTGCCGGGCGTTTTGTGACTATGCCTTGAGCGCAGATAACATATTCGTCGCGCAGAGAAAGAAAGATTGCATGCGCGGCCGGATTGCGTTTAGGATCAGCAACCAGTTGTAGGCGTCCGGTGTAATCGCGCAGTTCAATAAAAACCAACCCGCCCAGATCTCGCCGCACATGGACCCAACCACACAGTTTTACTTCTTTATTAATTTGTGATTGAGTTATTTGCCCGCAGTAGCTGCGTGTCAGTTTATTGTTTGTTGTCAGCATTTGTTAATCCCGTCATTTCTAATGAAATCCTATAGACCGGAAAGTCCATTTTCGTGTAAATTGGAATTAATCTAGTCGCTGTCAAATTTTATCCTATATGGAACAAGTAGAATTAATCGCAAAAATTATGGTCGGATGGGTGCTCATGATCCTGGGCTTTTCTTTTGGCTATAAGTGCTTTCGGGCAGCCGTGTATGGAAAAATGACCTATTGGTCTGGTTTTTTGCCTATATCAATTATCTCGCCTTTTTTTGTTCATATACCGGCACGTCCGGGCACACTGATTAAAGAAACAACAGGTCTATGGGTGCATTTTCTTATAGGTCCTATATTTCTCATTTGTGCTGTGCTCTTGTTGGCTCTTGGTGGTGACCTGGCCGGCTTTCCGGGCACAGATACACTGAATCTGATTATCGGTGGCGGCAATCCACTGGCTCCGCCGGCTATTATCTATAACAAAAATAACGGTTTTAGTTTTCCCATTTTTTCAAGAGTTGCCGGTAAATTTGGCAAATCTTTCAATACTGTTCTCATTCCTTTGTCTGAAGATAGCAAACTGTTTCCCAACCAACAAGCCGATCCGGAGGCTAGTCGCAAGCGCGGCAGTTTCTGATATGCTATCTTAAGCATATCGTAGGGGTGGGCTTTGTCTTGACGCGGGTCGATGCAATCGACCCCTACATCGACGGAGAGGGGAGTATTGATTGTCTGAAGTTAGAATTGCTGAGGGAGAAAGCATTGAAGCGGCATTGAAGCGCTTCAAAAAGAAAATCCAAAAAGCAGGAATTTTGTCTGAAATCAAGCGGCGAGAAAGATACGAGAAGCCAAGTGTAAGGCGCAAAAGAAAAGCCGAAGCCGCCCGCAAGCGCCGTACATAAAAGCTCGCGCGAGCTAGCGCAATTGTAGAGAGTTTTATTTGGGCTTGATCTTTTCTAAGCTGACTTAGATCAAGCTGATATTGAGCGCATATTTTACCAATTTAATTTCTATATCCTTGACTTCAAAACATCAAAACTGTCAGGGTATGGCCTATGTTATCGGATTATCGTTGGTCAGGTTAACAGCAAGCAAGTCAAGGAAGACATCGAAGTTTTGTGTGGGCGCGAGTCTCTTTCGCGTGCCACGCTAGCGCCTGCTGATGACTATGACTCTGCCGCGTTTGGCAGGGCGATGACCAGATTCGATGACAACAGTCCGGTGGCAACACTGGAGAAAGGTTAGGGTCCCAATGGACCAACCCAAGCCGCAAGATGGCGATGTGCAGGTGGAAAACTGGAGGATTGTCTTGAAGCCAGCGGATCAATGGGACGAGCCGGAAATCGTCATGCCCCAGTGGGAGGTAGCCAGCATTAGCGGCGAAATGTATGGGTTGGCTCGAACCCCACCTGGGACGGTGCGTACCACAAGCTCGATTCAGCGGGGGGATTCAAACAACCCCCGCCGCTTTCAAAGCCGCTCCGGCGGTTGGTATTTCTTGAAGGACGAACCGCTCGCCGGGTTTGCCGCCGCGCTGAAGAAGAAATTCGGGTTCGTTCTGAACGTCGAGGCGCCGTTCAGCAACGCGCTTCGGGCGCCCCAGGCGGCTGAAGGCGATCCCACCGAGACGACGGTGGTTCCGCTAAGAGGTCGCGCTGGTGTCATGGCGGCTCTCCTGGAAGAAATCGCTGGCGAAGGCGGCACGGACGGACAGCCCGCCCGGACCGCAGTCGTCCTGCCGTCGTCCCGGCGGACAGTGTCTCGCAGCGAAAAGAAGAAGAGGCCCGAGCCTTCTTACCCGGCTGGGCAGCTTGTTCCGGCGTGGCGAGTCCGCCAAGCCCGCAAAGTGATTGCGGCGGCGCAAGGCGGAACGGGGTGCGGAGCGACCGGCGAATCGGTCGCTCTGTCACCTCTTTCACTTTTTTTGTTTTTACAACGATATTTGTAAATTGCTGTGCCACCGGATTGAATGGCGCTGTTCGAAGATCCCGTAGGGGCGAGGTTTACTGAGCCCGTGTCTCGACGTCGATCCGAAAACACGGCGGAGTCTGCGCCCCGCCCCTACGGTTTTATCGCAAAATGCTGTGCTATTTTTAGCGCAGCTGCTTACGAAGAATCTGTAGGGGCGAAATTCATGAGCCCGATTTACGATTCGGATAACTGCACGGCCACGCGCTTTCGGCCCCATTGCCCTGGTTTGCTTTCTTCGGAAAAAACACCAGGAATAATCTGCCCGCAATTGTTGCATTGATTGCCTTTGAGATTGTATTTACCTATATCATGCCAATCACGCTCAATCAGGCATATTTTGCATTGTGGACAATAAGTACTGCCGCCTTCAATGTCATGAATATTGCCGGTATAAACATATTTCAATCCTGCTTTAAGTGCTTGCTGTCTAGCACGTATAAGTGTTTCCGGTGGTGTTGGTCCGCGGTCTTTCATGCGGAAATCAGGATGGAAAGCCGTAAAATGCAAAGGCACATCATCGCCCAGATTATTTAAAATCCAGTCGCACATTTGTTCAATTTCTTCCGGCGAGTCATTAGCTTGCGGGATTACCAAATTGGTAATCTCAAACCAGACATTGCTTTCGTGCTTGAGCCAGCGCAAAGTATCAAGCACCGGATCCAGATGGGCCAAGTGTCATTTTTTTATAAAAGCCTTCAGTAAAGCCTTTTAAGTCCACATTAGCCGCGTCCATCACTGAATAAAATTCAGGGCGCGCTTGCGGGTGTAATATAACCGGCTGTCACAGCGACTGTTTTTATACCGACGGCATGACAGGCTTTGGCTGTATCAATGGCATATTCAGCCCAGATAACAGGATCATTATAAGTAAATGCCACACTGCTGCAACCCAGTCTTTTAGCTGATTTGGCAATTTGCTCCGGGCCGGCATTTTCACTTAAAATTTCAATTTCACGCGCTTTACTTATAGACCAATTCTGGCAAAATTGGCAGCCCAAATTGCAGCCGGCAGTGCCGAAAGACAAAACACTTGTGCCAGGCAGAAAATGATTTAGGGGTTTTTTCTCAATTGGGTCAATACAAAAGCCGGTGCTTTTGCCATAAGTGGTCAGTATCATTTTGCCGCCTTCGTTTTTGCGCACAAAACAAAAACCGCGGTCGCCGTCTTTTAATACACAAGCCCGCGGGCAGAAGTCACAAAAAATAGCAGGTGGATGTATAGGGGCGCCCGAGTAGGGGCGGGGCGAAGCTCCGCCCGTGTTCTCGCCCGCATTATCATCTACATAATGCCAATAACGTCCTGGGTAGCTGCTGCTACTTTCAGCTAATTCCAGTTGTTTGTCTTCAGCCATAATAATTCCCTGTTCTTGTAGGGGCGGGCGTCAGTCCGCCCGTTCGAAGTGAAGTTATTTGTCGGAGGTAGGGGCGAGCTTCATGTGAGCCCATGTTCTTTGTATTCCGCATACGGGCTCAGTAAACCTCGTCCCTACAAAATAAAAATAACGTCTACCCCAATTCGAGTATAACCCGCTTTCTGTATGTCTAAAAACGGCAGTCAAGCGAATTAATTAAACCTGGCGCAACTAGCGCAAGTGTGATACCCGCAGTTCATGAGGCTGCTAGGGCTAGTCAGGCAGTAAATCCTATCTAATCCGATACCGAATGTGGTGTCGCTAAATGGTTTAAAGCTTCTCTGTTCATGGGTTTTGGGTTCCGGATTTACTCAAACCAATCCAGCTTTTGCTTTTAAGGAAAACTTGCTTTCGTGGCTGTGTCTTAACTAGTTCGGATGGCTAAGTAACTAACAACCGATCTGCTGTTAAAGAACAGCTCAAAGTAAAAATATAGTTGTAGACCCATCTGCTTGTATTAAGCTGGTGCTGGGGTTGAACTTTGTTGTGTTTTTGCCCACATCTTCATTAGATTGTGTGTCATACACATCAAACTCCACTCAGTCTGCACAAGATGTATGCCTCTCAGTAAGAATTGTTGAAATCCCCGATTGTGTTTGATTTGGCCAAATACCGGTTCAACTGTTGATTTCCTGCGCCTGTACAACTTTCGCCCAGCACGTGTGTCCAGAAACTCTCTCATTTTTTGTGCAAATTGTCCTTGCTGATTTTTAGCCGGCGGACAAAGCACTCGTGTTGCCATAATACGTTTGTCGGTTATCTGTTTCTCACTAAAATAACCATTATCAGCTGAAGCCCACTTGGGCATTTTTCTAGTGTTCGTTTGTACTTGTTTCAACATTGGTATTAACATCTTCTTGTCATTTGCATCTTGCACTACTGTTTGCGCCATAATAAATTGCGAAGATACATCAACTGCCGCCTGCGCGTTGTAGCATTCATTAAAGAGTCCCCTGCGTTGCCTCATTATTCGGGAATCTGGATCCGTTACATTTGCTGTTACCTCTTTACTGCTTTCTTGTTTTGTTTCAGATTCTTCGGTTTCGTCAATTTCTGCTTCTTCTAGCCTGTCTTCTTCCTCTATTTCAGCCATTGCTTTACGCAATGCCTTAAGTCTGCCTTCTGCTGTTTGTAAATGCTCCGGCAAATCATATCCGTTGTTACCTTTGCCATATAGCTCATCTTCTGCTTGATCAATCTCTTCTGCTTCTTGCAGAATTTTTTCTACCACAGCATTTAATTCTGCTTCTTCTGCTAATAATTCTTTCTTGCTCATGCGCTTTGACCTGGACGCATTTGCTCGTATTTTTGTGCCATCTATGCTGACATGCCCCATTTTTATTAGTCCTGATTTCTTAGCCATTCTTAAAACCTGGACAAAAAGCTGAGATAAATACTTAGCATGCCGCCTTCTAAACGTTGCTATCGTGGCATGGTCCGGATGTTGATCTGCTGAGACGACTCGAAAAGCAACATCAGTCCATGTTGCTTGTTCAAGCTTTCTAGATGACCTTACACCAACACAATAACCGTATGTAAGCAACGCCACCATCATGGCAGCATCATATGGACGCGGACCGCCTTTTTCACTGTAATCATTATAAAACTCTGACAAATCCAGCACTTCAACTGTATCAAGCACAAATCTAGCTAAATGCTTAGGCGGTAGCCAGTCATACATGTTTTGTGGCAACAACAACAGCTGTCCACGATTGCAAGTTCTCGGCTCTTTCATAGATGCGCTCCCCAAAAGCTAACACCCCCTTTTTACAGGCTGGCGCTTCTTTTGTCGATTCCCGTGACAACCGGTTATTCGACAGCCACTTTCACTCCTGTGTAAATGTCAAGATTATTTTGAGTTCTCTTTATCCCTTTTTTCGTTGAACCCGCATGATTTGCTGAAAGTCCATTGAACAATGCGACTTTACTTGCCTGAAGAAGGCAAGCAGACAGATTTATGTGCGGGTTTGACGATTGCGTGTTGGGAAATGAAGAGAACATACCTTCTGGAGAAAGCAGATGTTTCGGCGGAATTCGGACTTGGAGTTCGGCGGGGAATTCAAGGAAAAGGGTAAAAAGGGAATTTGGCGTAAGGTCAAGGATGGTTCCAGATTCGCTTGGCAAGTAATCAAAATCACCGTCGGCTTCGTTTGGGCAGCGATCCAAGATGTCGGGCGATGGTTGAGTGACAGATGGGACGACTTCAAGCGCTTTGTTTACTGGCACTCGGGTGAACTGCTTCTGTTGGGGATTGTCGTCACGCTCGTGGGACTGGTGGTTGGAGCGGTTTGGTGGGAGATTGCCCATACTCCGCCTCATCCGCACCCGGCCGCACTGGCTGGCCTACGGCAACGTATTGAATCGCTTAAAGATCAGGATGACGAATACGGACATATGCGCACCGCGAGAGAGCAATTCCAGAGTGCTGAATCGGCCTATGACGCCGCCGAGAAGGCACTCGATAAGGCTGAGGCGCTCATCAAACTGGCAAAGAAGCAGCAGCAGGTAATCGTTGAATTGCCTGATGCTGCGTCGGCTCCGGTTGAGCTGCGCCAGCCGAAACAGAAGTAAACGCCGGCGCAGCCGTCGAATAGATGGCTGCGCTGTGAGCAACATTTTCGGGCGGCGGGTCTTAGGATCCGCCTGCCTGTTTTTCTTTTTGTTTTATTGCAATATATCCAATTATGCTATATACTTTTGGTATATATCAAATAAGGATATCCATGAACAAAGAAACGGCAAAAGTATTCTGGTCAGGGCGGTCGCAAGCAGTGCGGCTGCCGAAAGATTTTCGCTTTCAGGCAAATGAAGTGCGGATCAGGCGACAGGGCAGCGCCGTTATTCTTGAACCGATTGCAGACGATTGGGCATGGCTGGACGCGATAAACGAAAAACTGGACGATGATTTTGTGCAAGCCGTTAATGAAAAGCCGGAACAACAGCAACGCCCCGAAGTGGACAATTTCTTTAAATGAGCCGCTATCTTCTTGATGCCAATGCCGTTATTGCTTTGCTCAATAACAGCAATTCATCTCTGGCGCGGCGGGCGCGCTTGCATAAACCGGGCGATATTGCTATTTCAGCAATCGTTGCCCATGAACTATTTTATGGTGCTTTTAAAAGCAAGCGCAGGCAGCATAATATCGACCTTATAGATGGGCTGCGCTTTTTAGTGTTGGACTTTGATAAGGAAGATGCGCGGCAGGCAGGAGAATTGCGAGCCGCGCTGGCAGTCAAAGGAACGCCTGTTGGACCATATGATGTATTGATTGCCGGGCAAGCCAAAGCACGGAAAATGATTTTGGTTACCAGCAACAGCAATGAATTTAAGCGTGTGCCGGGCTTGCGTATTGAAGATTGGCAAAGTCCACAAAAATAAAAAAAGGCGCAAGAAGCGCCAAAAAGGCCGGAAATCGAGCAGGAACCACTTTCTCCCTTACAACGGGAGGTGGTGTGCTCGATTCCCGTTGAGGTACTTGGATCATCGAACAGTGGAGCGGGCAGGGGCTTACCTGGCGCATCGCTGCTTAGTTGCTCAGCTGCGCGCAGGAAATTGTCGATCCCCTGCCCTTGAATGACGAGGTTATGGGTAGCATGTCGCTTCCGGAAGCGACCGCAAATCGGATTGCTGTTTAGAGAGATGTCCGGGCATCTCTGTGAATTAATGTACTAGTCCATGGATGAGTTCCTCCACTGGTGAGCCTCGGACAGAATTTCTTTCGTCCGGAGGCGGGGGATAGTCGACACCGATTGTTGTGGGCGTTCCAGAAGGAAACGCCCGGTGCAGAGCCATGGCGAACCATGGGTGCTTCGAGAATCAGAATTGTCCTCATCGACAATCTGATATGTATGGAACCACCGGCGCGCACCATTAGTTTGGCGAAATTCAGCCAACAGCTAATGTGCTGAGCTGACCTTTCGGTAGAGGTGCGGCCGGTGGTGGCTCGAGATCAGAATTGTCATCATCGACAATCTGGAATGGACGGGCACCGACCGGCTCACCATGGGTATGTACTTTCGGATCTTTGGCGTGATGGGCAACGATAATCGTTGACATTTTCCACGACGCCTCCAAACCTTTCGTACTTTTACATGGCTCGCCGGTCGGTACTTTGTGGTCCTACGGAATCTCAATCTCGTGATTACCAGACAAGGTAATCGACCACATTCAAATTTCACCAACTCATCTACTTTCCCATGGCGTGGAAAGGACAGAGATTAAAGTGAAGAGTTGAATGGATAAAGGCGGCGAGATTTCCGTAGGACGTATGGGAATATTTCAGGTCTCCATACCCGCATTATTCACACTGCAGGTTGCTAATAGATATTTTTGAAGAAAAATGGCTTCGATAGGCATTTTCAAGAGTACATGACAATAAAAAATGGCGCTAAATTGCTTCAAGTAACCGCCAGAAGTTCGTTTGGCACATGCAGCAGCCGCGCTTAGCAGCAGTATTGTCGACAAGTTTTTTTGGGCATTACTTTTTTTCTACGTAATGGGCCCAGGCTTTCCTGAACCACTCTTGGGCTGGATGATATGAGCTTAGATGCAGCCAGACTTTACGCGCTGTTTCCTTTACTAAAACACCGGCTTTGATCAAGTAAAGCATCACTGTCCTGACCTCAACATGCTCATAACCAGCGTCTTTTCTTACCTTCCAAAGCAGTGCATACGCAAAAGTGTGCAAAAGTAGGCGGAATTGATTGGCAATAAACTCCTGGCAGCTTGTACGGTCGCAATTCAGTTGATTCTTTAATTCTTTAAGCCAGTTCTCACAACGTGCCCGCTTGCAGTAAATATCTTCGTATAACCGTCTGGGTGTCCGTCCTGGGAAGTTAGTTACAACATATCTAACTTCCAGCCCACTTTGGCCATAATCACACTTCATAACTACTGTGCGCTTGCTGCGCCAGCTTGCAGCCTGATAATCAATTGTTTCAAACTTGCTGATAAGTGCCCTGTCTTGTTCGAAGTGCTCTTGCATGCGTCCTTCTGACTTACTGGCATAGCGTTTCTGTTGCTCCCGCTTAGACCAGAGTCGATGCCCTTTTGAGCCATATACTCTGGTATGCGGTTTAATTCCCAGTGCCGCCATCTCAGCTTTGCACTGGTCGATAATATTGCCAGTATATGTCTGAAGTACTTCATTGGATTTAAGACAAATAGCATAGTAAATATTATTGTCTTCACAAAAATCATATAGCTCAGGCTCTGCAAACCCAGCATCAGCAAGCAGTTCAATCCGGACACGAGGCCACTCTAAACGAAGTTCTTTGACAATTTTTTTAATTGTCTTTATTGCCTGCGCTGCCGGTCCGGCATTGCCTGGTCTAAGTACAGCAGCCAGCGGAAAGCCTGCGTCATCAAAAACAAATAAAGGTAAATAACAATTACTTTGATAAAAACCATTCCAGAAGCTCATTTGCTGATAGCCATGCACCTCATCATCAGTAACATCCATACGCAGCTTAACTACACTGGGTGGTTTCTTCTTGTGCATAGAAATAAAAACATGTACTAAAAGCTTCTGCAGTGCTTCACAAGAAGTTTCATCTACTGCATTCTCAAAACGACAAAGAGTTGGTTGAGAAGCACAGTGTGTCTCATCAGAGGGCAGTCTGCCCACCCCTAGCTTGTGCATAGGGTCAAAACGCAGTGTCTGTGCATCATTGCAATCTTCATATCCAGCAGCTATCGCATATACTCTTTGCCTGAGCAGCTGTAAAAATGTATGCGTAACAAGCTCAGCCTGCCTTCTGTCCTGCAAACAAGGCACGACACGTTCTAATAACTTAAGCTTGTCATCTGCTTTGCATAGTAAAAGCAAGCCACCATCACTGGAAATCAGCCCACCGTCAAACTTTGCTTCGATTTCCTTGCCAAGCCCTAAATCCAGAGTCATTTGGCCTTGCATTTCATTGTCATTAGTTTTACACTCTGTCATCAAATAGCCCTCTCATTTCTCAAACTCTTTGTCTTCGTAAACACTGATTCTGAGCCAAATGACAGGGCTTTTCCACTTTTTTATTTTTTATCCTGATGAATAATCCAGGCATACTGTCAATTTTTATCAGCCCGGATCAAGCCCTGTTGAAGCCGGATTGAGAATATATCTACTGCGCCATAATTTACCTGAAAGTGGCATTACAACTAAATTACACTGCATCGGCAATTTAATGATTCCTTTAAAAATTAAAATCAATTTCGCTAATTTGGAAAATTAAATTCCCCCGATCAAGTTAGCGCAGCTAGCAAATCCTGACAAGTAAATCATGATCCATATCGATTCAATAGCAATTGGATATGACATAACGAAGGGCAAGAACACGGGCGGAGCTTCGCCCCGCCTGCAATCGTTCCGATGTAAGAGCACCGGCATAATGATTTGTTATTCGTGGTAGATTTTGAGGGCGCGGTTATTTCATTTTAAGCAGGCATTTACATGAAGGTTTTGCTAGAGGGCAGCCTAAATCAGAGTTTACAGCTGAAAGATCTTCTCTCCGGCATCTTTCAGGCTGAGGCGTCCGGGCTGACTGTGCTCAAATTTACTGCCGGCAAAGAAGAGCTGGGGCAGCTTTATTTTTGGGGCGGGCATTATATTGTTTACGCCGGATTGGTCGCGAAAGCCGTGGATGCAACAGCTGCTCTTGATGAGCTTTTGCAGCTTAAGCAAGCTGATTTTGTTTATTGTGCCTGTGATTCTTCCGACCAGGTGCCGCCAAAGGGTAATCTCAAAATTGATCTTAAAGAGTTGATTGAAAGCTGGCGGCAGGCCAGCCCGGTTTTAGAAGGGCAACTGCTCGACAAAATTTTCAATTTCGAATCAGCCGGCAATACTACCCAGGCGCGCATAGATGTGTTGCAGGCGGAAGTATCGGCAACACAGGCAGCGAAAAGTGGGCCGGCAGAAAGTAATGTGACGGAAAGTGAGCCGGCAGTTGCAACCGAGCCTTCCTTAGTTCCTACGGTGGTGGATATGGATTGGAATCTGGTGGAGCCATTGGTTTCTGATGGCGCCCCAAAGCCAAGTCCTGATGGACCTGGCGGGGTTGCCGGCTATCAAAACTTTACCGATCCTAATGCCCAAAAAGTAAGAGTTACATCGTTGAATGTTAACCGCCAGCAAAAACTAAGGAAGGTGGTTTTTGTCATGCTCATACTTCTGGTCGGCATTATTGTTATAATGTGTTGTGTATGGTTGTTTATGACCGCACCTTCGGCGCGCCTGAGGCCGAGTCGGTATGCTGTGCCGATACAAAGGCGTAACCCGGATAGATTTTCCGGAGCAGGAAATGGTTTGTAAAATTTCCCCTCACAACATTGGGCACAATAAATGAGTAAAGCAGACAAAGCGCAACGCATAAGTATTGATGGTCCTGCCGGGGCCGGCAAGTCAACGGTGGCGCGGATGGTGGCACAGCAATTGGGCTACACTTATCTGGACACCGGTGCCATGTATAGAGCTATTGCTCTGGCGGTGATGCTTGCCCACATTTCTGCTGATGACGAAGAAGCTGTGACTGACATTGTCAAAAAAAGTGATTTGCAAATTAAAAGCGCAGCCGATGGCACAAACACAGTTTATCTCAAGGGCAAAGATGTTACTGCCGACATCCGCCAGCAAACCGTAACTGAGGTTGTAAGCGATATCTCCAATCATAAAGCCGTGCGGGATGTGCTTGTGGAAAAACAAAGACAGATGGCAAGCCACGGCAGCTGCGTCCTTGACGGCAGGGATATCGGCACAATAGTTTTGCCGGACGCCGAATTAAAAATATATTTGACTGCATCTTTGACAGTCCGAGCCAAGCGGCGTTATCGCGAACTGGCGCAAAAAAGCCAATTAGTGTATGCAGGCGGCAGCAACGAGCTTTCTTTGCAGGAATTGATTCGGGCTATCGAAAGGCGCGATGCCAAAGACAGCGTAAACATTCATGGTCCTATGCGCCCGGCTGATGATGCCGTTACCATCAATACCGACGATATGACCGTAGATCAAGTCGTAGAAAAAATCGTCGAATTGGCAAAAGAGAAGGCATAGCCGTCGGAGCGTATAAATTTAATTGAGCCTGCGTCCTTCGTATTGCGGGCGGACTTACGCCCGCCCCTACAATTTCTGCGTATATTGCTGTGCTTACGCTAGCTGCGCTAGGTTTCAAAGCAGCATTTAATATAGTAAATTTTGCTCAAATCAATAAAACCAAGTTAATGGTAAGGCTTTTTGAGCCGATAAGTTCAGGCGAAAATCGCGCCACCAGCGGTCTTTTGGGAATTGGATAGACAAATTAGACTGTCTTGCCTTAGCCAGGGTATTAACCTTGATTTTGCTCAAAAGAAAATGTCAAGGTTAGATCTAATTCTCGAAATCGTCCCTGGTGTTCGTTCAAGACAACTTTTCCATCCTGCTGTCTCTGCTGCAATTTCACCGTGCTGGCCATGGTGATTGATACTGGTGTAGCGGCAGCCAGAAAGGACTGTCAGATGTCCGAGTCAGAGGAACCCGACAAGCCAGTAAAGCCGGATTTCCGGGTTATCCCCGGCTATCTCGGTCACAAAGCGCTGTACGACTATATGCAACTGGACGCGGAGCGATACCATCGATACCTTGATAGTCTGGATCGGGGAAAGGTTCGGCATGCCCGGGAGATCCGCACGGACGCGGAACTCATGTTGTTGGTGCGGGCAATCAACACCGCTCGCAGCGTGCTGCACAGTAATCTACCGGAGGCTGTCATCATCGAGACCCTTGACGTTAACGGGACGACCTACAACGTCACTGAGTCAGCTCTTGATGGCGGTAGTTCTTACGCTCTAGTTCTGTTGGATGCCGGCGGTGCTGTCGTTGGCGGGGGGTTCAAGTACATCAAGAAAGAATACCTGCCGCAGCGCAAGCCGCCGCGGGGAAGGAGCTGGAAGGGCAAAATGGTCTGGCGGTTGATAATCTGGCTGTACTAGAGGGGCTTGCCCTCGGGTCGCGGGAATAAGTGTTGGGCGTTCATAACGCTCGGCACTCCCGCGGCTTTTGCTCTTTTTTTGTTTTTAAACATCTGACCTGCCCCCTTTTTCATACATCTTCTTCGCTGATTTCATCGCGGGCAATTAGTTTTTCTGTTTCCATACATATTTGCACCAGAAATTCATTCATTCCGGGCGCTCTTTTTATTTGCCGGCACAAATCCAGAGTGCGGCGCAATGCTCGCACCACATCCCCTTCATCTATTTTTTTAGCAGCTGCCATTTGTGCCATTTCTTCCCAGCTTATCCCCTGCGCCCACTGCTGCGAGAAATAACAAAATGTAGAGCCAAATTGCACCGGTATTTCTACCGAAAATTGTCTTTGCCATTTGCCTACCTGGCGGGCAATTTTGCCTGTTTGTGAAAGAGCGTGATCTACTGACGGTGTCAATTTTTCATACCCTCCTCTGGCGCCACCGCGAAATCTGTCATCGTAACGGTTGGCTTCTGTGACTAAAGCGGTGAGCACAGCGGAAAGCTCATCGGCAGCTAGAGTTTCCAGCAAGCCGCTTATAAATACTTCGCTCAAAAATAATTCATTGCTGCCGCGTATGCTTTGGGCCAGGTGGCCAAGCTCAGTTGGTTTATTGCCGCTGAGATAGCCGGCCATAGTCAGAATATTGCTCAATGCCTGAAAGCTGCGCCAGTATTTGGTTGTCTCACGAGCAATCAACCGTTCTAAAAATTGCATGCGCTCTCTCAATTTGGCTGCCTTGTTAGCTAATTTGGCAAGGGCAGCCTGTCCATGATTATCTGCCTGTTGCTGCTCATTTAATTCATTTAGCTCGCCCTCGGCGCGCATGCGCTCTTCATAATATGGTGAGAGATTTTGATTGATTAGATACTGGCCAAAGCTGGCTTCAATTAATTCTCTAGCTTGCTCAGGCAAATGTGTTTCTAAAAGATTGAGTACCATACCATATGATGGCGTAAACCGGCTGGCCAAGTGGATCTGGTGGTGCCACCGCTAATCTGGCTGCTTCTTCAGCTGATTGAAAAGGATGATGAAGAATAACCACATGTCCGACTTCATCCATACCACGCCTGCCCGCTCGTCCTGACATTTGCAAAAATTCAGAAGCTTTGAGTTGGCGATGCCCTTCATCTGCTCTTTTTTCAATTGAACTAATTATTGTTGAGCGGGCCGGCATATTGATTCCGGCAGCCAGTGTTTCGGTGGCAAAAACAGCTTTGAGTAAATTCTGCTGGAAGAGTTTTTCAATCAAGCCTTTCCAACTGGGCAGCATGCCGGCATGATGCACAGCCAGACCTTTAAATAAATAGGGCAAATGCAAATGGTCAACAAGTCCGGAGTTTGGATTGTCCTTAAAGTAGTTTTCTACTATTTTCTTTTATTTTTGCTGTTTCTGCTTCAGTCAATAAAGTTAATTGATCACAGTGGCGCATGGCTTGTTCGCAACCACGGCGAGAAAATACAAAATAAATGGCAGGCAGCATTTGTTTGTCCGCCAGCGTAGCAATAACATCGGCCGGATGGGAAGATTCTGCCCGGGCCGCCTTTGGCGCTGCCTCCGCCCTGGCTGAATTTTGTTTTTTGAAAACGGCCGCGCAGCATCGGCTGCAAATGTTTGTTTGTGTCCAGCAGCGGATATAATTTGCGCCAGCCAAAATAATAAAAACGCAAAGGCACAGGGCGATAATCAGAAGAAACAAGAGCAGTTGGCCCGTGAATTTCATCAATCCAACTGGTTAATTCACTGGCATTGGCAATAGTGGCTGAAAGAGCAATCAATTGCAGTCCTTTGGGGGCATAAATAATAGACTCTTCCCAGACTGTGCCGCGATCGGCATCATTCATATAATGGCATTCATCGAGAACTACATAAGCGACGTTGCGCAAATTTTGTTTTACTTCACCAAATATGGTGCCATAAAGCATATTGCGGAAAACTTCAGTAGTCATCACCACTACGGGTGCGTCACGATTTATGGATATGTCGCCGGTGAGTAGTCCGACATTGTCTTCGCCATAAACTGCCTGGAAATCATGCAATTTCTGATTGGAAAGCGCCTTTAATGGCGTGGTGTAAAAACAGCGCTTGTTGGATTGAACAGCCATTGCCACGGCATATTCGGCAATGGCCGTTTTGCCGGCACCTGTTGGTGCGCAAACAACCACGTTTTTGCCTTCCTGCAGGTGATTGATGGCGGTCAGCTGGAAGTCGTCGAGCTTATAGGGAAATAAAGGGGTGGTGTTCATGTGAATATAATATAGCCCATTGACATACTGCTACGCCTGCGACGCAGCAACGAAACTCGTAAGCAGCTGTGCTTACGATAAAACGACGATAAACGAAGAATCTGTAGGGGCGAAATTTATGAGCCCGCCACCCACATATCATGCATGTATGTCAAAGTGGGCATCTAGAACACGGGCTCCTCGCTATCGCTCCTCACCCCTACGGGTTCTGCGTATGTTGCCGTGCTTACGACGGCACAGCGATTTACGTAAATATTGTAGGGGCGGGGCTTGTCTCCTGTTCTGGGTCGACACAGTCGATTCCCTACAGCAAAGAAACGATATAATGAGGCACCGCATATGGTGCAAAAAAGACAAAGAGAAAACCAGGGGTGGCCGCGCTGCGGAGAGCGCGGCTGTGAATACCCCGGGGGTTTCGTCGAATTATCGGGACCACCAGTTAAGGTGGTTTACTGGTGAAGCCGCGCGATGTCGGGCATGACCCAAAACATGATCCAGAGGGCACCCCCGATTAAGCTTGCGATCGCGATTACGGCAAGGACCCAGAGGGTCCAAGGCTTTTCCTGCGCGAGCTTCTCTTGGCTCTTCTTCCAGGCACCGTATGCTTCGGAACGTATGCTCTTCATTTCAATCTCCTGATGAGCACGGAACTAAGTTCAAGGTCACGAATTGTGCGGCGAGTCCGAAGACGATTGACGCCGCTGGAGTTCTTCGAGCCCCTCGTTCATTTGGGCAACGAGTCGTTTCAAGCGGCGGTTGCCGGTGGGCCAGCGCGGCGGGACTTTCTTCGTCACCGCCGATTTCTTCGTTGTTGTGGGTGCCCCGGTGTATTCGGGGCCCGCGGAGTTGAATTAAAGCGCCAACAATACGATGATGGTGACGAGTAAAACGCACGCCACCATAAAGCAGATGGCCGGCTCCTTGACCTCAGGTTCAAGGAGTTTCCATCGCTGGAGCAGGGACAAGGATTCCGACCCCTTCATCTTTTTCATTGGATCTCCTTTCATGTGTCTTCGATTGATTCTGTATTTCCGCATGAGCAAAGCTCCGGACATGGAACGTGGTGGAGGAAATTAGAACGTTGTTTCTCAAATTCAACATCTAGTGAAGCCGGCTGCAGTCAAGATCAGATCCCGTGCCCCAAAAGGCGCTGGCGGGATTGCCTGAACTAGTCTGCCGGCGGGTTCGCGATACGCCCGCATTATTCACACTGCAGGTTGCTAATAGATATTTTTGAAGAAAAATGGCTTCGATAGGCATTTTCAAGAGTACATGACAATAAAAAATGGCGCTAAATTGCTTCAAGTAACCGCCAGAAGTTCGTTTGGCACATGCAGCAGCCGCGCTTAGCAGCAGTATTGTCGACAAGTTTTTTTGGGCATTACTTTTTTTCTACGTATGGGCCCAGGCTTTCCTGAACCACTCTTGGGCTGGATGATATGAGCTTAGATGCAGCCAGACTTTACGCGCTGTTTCCTTTACTAAAACACCGGCTTTGATCAAGTAAAGCATCACTGTCCTGACCTCAACATGCTCATAACCAGCGTCTTTTCTTACCTTCCAAAGCAGTGCATACGCAAAAGTGTGCAAAAGTAGGCGGAATTGATTGGCAATAAACTCCTGGCAGCTTGTACGGTCGCAATTCAGTTGATTCTTTAATTCTTTAAGCCAGTTCTCACAACGTGCCCGCTTGCAGTAAATATCTTCGTATAACCGTCTGGGTGTCCGTCCTGGGAAGTTAGTTACAACATATCTAACTTCCAGCCCACTTTGGCCATAATCACACTTCATAACTACTGTGCGCTTGCTGCGCCAGCTTGCAGCCTGATAATCAATTGTTTCAAACTTGCTGATAAGTGCCCTGTCTTGTTCGAAGTGCTCTTGCATGCGTCCTTCTGACTTACTGGCATAGCGTTTCTGTTGCTCCCGCTTAGACCAGAGTCGATGCCCTTTTGAGCCATATACTCTGGTATGCGGTTTAATTCCCAGTGCCGCCATCTCAGCTTTGCACTGGTCGATAATATTGCCAGTATATGTCTGAAGTACTTCATTGGATTTAAGACAAATAGCATAGTAAATATTATTGTCTTCACAAAAATCATATAGCTCAGGCTCTGCAAACCCAGCATCAGCAAGCAGTTCAATCCGGACACGAGGCCACTCTAAACGAAGTTCTTTGACAATTTTTTTAATTGTCTTTATTGCCTGCGCTGCCGGTCCGGCATTGCCTGGTCTAAGTACAGCAGCCAGCGGAAAGCCTGCGTCATCAAAAACAAATAAAGGTAAATAACAATTACTTTGATAAAAACCATTCCAGAAGCTCATTTGCTGATAGCCATGCACCTCATCATCAGTAACATCCATACGCAGCTTAACTACACTGGGTGGTTTCTTCTTGTGCATAGAAATAAAAACATGTACTAAAAGCTTCTGCAGTGCTTCACAAGAAGTTTCATCTACTGCATTCTCAAAACGACAAAGAGTTGGTTGAGAAGCACAGTGTGTCTCATCAGAGGGCAGTCTGCCCACCCCTAGCTTGTGCATAGGGTCAAAACGCAGTGTCTGTGCATCATTGCAATCTTCATATCCAGCAGCTATCGCATATACTCTTTGCCTGAGCAGCTGTAAAAATGTATGCGTAACAAGCTCAGCCTGCCTTCTGTCCTGCAAACAAGGCACGACACGTTCTAATAACTTAAGCTTGTCATCTGCTTTGCATAGTAAAAGCAAGCCACCATCACTGGAAATCAGCCCACCGTCAAACTTTGCTTCGATTTCCTTGCCAAGCCCTAAATCCAGAGTCATTTGGCCTTGCATTTCATTGTCATTAGTTTTACACTCTGTCATCAAATAGCCCTCTCATTTCTCAAACTCTTTGTCTTCGTAAACACTGATTCTGAGCCAAATGACAGGGCTTTTCCACTTTTTTATTTTTTATCCTGATGAATAATCCAGGTACGATGAATCACTAGATGTCAAAATGAGTACTCAGCTTAAACTGTCATTTCAAGACCATCAAAATCAAGTCATGATCCGCAATTATTGGGCCAAATTTATATTGACAACAAAAGGCTGAGAATGCACAGCCAGTGTTAGACAGCGGAAATAACCTGCGATTACAAAGCCCATTCTTAACGTTGATTTATCCGAATGAATTGGTTGCTAGTAGTTAGCGCAGCTGCGCTAGGTAGTAATGCTGTGCTTGCTAGAAACGAAGAATATGGAAGAATTGAGGGGCGAAATTCATGAGCCCGCTATGCCTAAAGGACGAATTTCGCTTCGAACGGGCTCCTCGGAGCTATGCTCCTCCTCGCCCCTACGGTTTCAAAATAAGTCCACCAGGCTATCGAGAGCACAGCTGTTTACAGGCTATAATGATGGCGAAATTCGGGACGTAGCGCAGCTTGGTAGCGCGCACCCTTGGGGTGGGTGAGGCCGCAGGTTCAAATCCTGTCGTCCCGACCAAATTATTACCGATCCCGCCGGACAAAAAGAACGGAAGCCGGATCTTCGCAAGCGATTTTCCAATTCGGCTGTCCCTTAAGAGCAAATGCCAAATTATATCGTTTGTCACATAGTATCCAGGAAATATGATTATCGACTAAAGTTTGTTCCCAGCCTGCAGCTGCTTTTACTATACGTAGATAAGTAAGATAGGCGTTGCGATCGAAAAATTCGTTGCTGTCATCAATAAAAACATGTATGCCATAAGCCCAGCGCAGATAACCACCCCAGGCATACATACTTAATCCTTCACTTTCCGGGAGATGGTGGTCAATTACATAGTGCGCAGTACGTGTGGGTAGTTTTTGTGCATTAAAGCCGGCTTTTATTAAGCTGAATGCATGCGTATTATTTTGGACGGTTACTACAATGAGTAGCAAACTGACAATCACGGCCGGCAGCAGTCGTATATGACTGCCACTATTGACAGTATCAGTATTTATCTTTTTCCACCAGGCAAGAAATTTAGAAGCCGGCGAGGCAGCATTTTGCAGCTTTAACTCGGGTATTCCTGCTAACCACTCAGCAACGAAAGGAAGATTTACGAGCACAAAGATAGGAACTATTCTAGCCATAGCAAAAGACATATGTCCAAGTAAAAGGAATAAAATAATCTGGCATAGAGCCGGTTTTGCACGAGTAAAGGCAAGCGCAAATATACCTGAGGCAACCAGCAGTTCAAAACCAATGGCTGTAACTCCACCAGTTAAGAAAATTGGATAGACTTCCGATTCACCAATGAGCTTAGCCTGTTGTATCCAGGTTGTTGATAAATGGAGAAGATAAGTGTGTAACGAATAACCGAAAGGATTGATCAACGTGCAAGCAGAACATAATCCAAGCAGCAGAAGTAATTGCCTGCTTTTTCCTTGCCTTGATAGCCAATCACTAATTAAGTAGACAGTGATGATTACTAATCCGAGTACAAAACTGGGATGAAGATTTGTCCACAATATAATGATGCCGGAAAGAATAAGACATAATTGGGAAAAGGATAACAATCCACGGCGAAATTTTTCTAAGCAAGTCACTAGAATAAGCACGAGCGGGTAAGTGAACGTATAGGGGCGGGCCGACCATAATCCGAAAGATATGCGTGCCCCTAAAAGTGTAAGCAGAAAAGCAAAAACCCCAAAATTATTTTTAGCCTGATTGCACTGTTTGTACAGCAGTGCCCATGTAGCAGCAATAAGTGCGGCTGTAAATATAAGTAAACCAGGCAGCTGGGTTGTGCGCACAACTATGGCCATGATCAAGCCGGATAGCCATTCATAGGGCAGCCAGGGTTGTCCGGCTCGGGTGTAAGAAATAATATCCGTATGCGGAATAAGTAGATGGTCCAAAATATAATTGCCGGTTAATAAGTGCCAACCTAAACTCATATCATCAAAAATGACATCCGGCCTTATAAAGACCATAGTCAGAAAAATTATCAAAAAAATCAGGTTTTCGCGGCCCAGAGGAATAAATTTGCAATCGGATTTCTTTTCCAATTCAAACACAGTCACCTTGGTGCCACCGAAGGCATAAGGTGGTAGAACTTAATTAACGACGGGCCAAGCACCAGCAACATCAACGATGGCATAATGCAAAACCAGAGGGGGAAAGCCATATAAATCGGCATTTTCATTGCCTTTTCTTCTATTTTTTGTCCTTGTTTTTTACGAATATATTCACTTTGAGCGCGTAAAATTTGCGAAATACTTAGGCCTAATTTACTGGCTTGAGTAAGTGCAGAGCCAAATGTTTTTAATTCATCCACACCGGTGCGCGTGTATAAATCTTGATAGGCTCTTTCTCTGTCCATACCAAACAAAACTTCGCGGCTTAAAATATTTAATTCATCGTTCAGTGCATTAGCTAAGCCTGTATCTTCAGAAGCAACTTTTTGTACTGTTGCTTCCAGTCCTAATCCGGCATCAACGCAAAGCACCATCAAATCTATAACCCGTGCCAATGAATCATGAATTTGACGTTGTCTGCGTTTCAAGCTGACAAACAAAATAAGATCCGGCATAAAAAACAAAAGCAAAGCAGACAAAAATACTATCGGCAAAGGAGCCACAAAAGCTAAAAGCAAAGAAGACAAAGGCAAATAAATTTTTAGAGAAGCAAAATCAGCATAACTATAGTTATTACGCCAACCGGCCTGCATTAGTGTTTTTTGTATCCAGGCCAGATATGAAACCGGGGCAGCAGACAAACAATTTATAGCCGGCTCAGCCAGCCAATCAGGGCAATGAAATTCCTCCTCATTGCGCACGCCCAGAAAAATCATGCATAAACCGAGTATGCCGGCCACTATAAATTCAGGATAATTCATTAATGCTGTCATTTTTCCTCTTATATTTTCATGGTGGACATTCTGCGCAGCAAATAAATGCCAATCAATTCCAGAGCAATTGCCAGCATAAGTAATCCACGCCCGGTGCTGTCATTAATAAGTAATTGCAAATAACCAGGGCTAATCATGTTTAAAGCAAAAGCCAAAACAATGGGCAGCAGTCCTACAATTTGCGCGGATAATCTGCTCTGGCTGGTGATTGTTTTTAATTGGCGGGCAAGCTTAAGACGCTGGCGTAATGTGTCGTTTGTTTTGTCCAGTAATTCAGCCAAACTGCCACCTATTTCAGCTTGCACAGAAACTGCGCGTCTGATCAAATCCAGCTCGTATGATGAAAAACGTTGCGCAGAAACAATCAAAGATTGTGCCAGAGGCTGGCCTAAATTCATTTTGTGCAAAATAGTCTCAAACTCACTGCCGCAAGGTTTGGGGCTTTCTTCCGCTACTGCTTTTACTGCTAAAGAAACACTATGACCGCTGCGCAATACCGCCACCATTAAATCAATAGCATCAGGGAGTTGCTCGCAAAATTTTGTGCGCACCGCTTCTGATTTGATTTTTAATGCTACGAAAGGAATGACCGATAGTACTAATCCGGTAGTCAAAGCTAATAAAAAGTCAAAACCAAAAGCAATAGATGTGATAACCGGCAAAGCAAATAAAGCCAGCACAAGAGCTATGAATGCAGGCAGGTAATCTTTGCCCTCGGCATTCAAGGCTAAGAGCAGTCCTGTTTTAGAAAGAGATTGTTTGAACCAGTTAAGCGTTGGGCTCACTCCCATTTCTAAAAACCATTGCCGTTTTTTAAGAAGAGTAAGCGGACGCTCCGGTGCTGAATATTGAGAAGACCAGCGCGCTAAACGGGCAGCAATTTCTAAGCGTTTGTTTCTTTGCGCCCAGAGATAAGTGACGGCTAATCCGCCGGTAACGGGTATTGCCATTATAGTTAGGGCCAGATTAACGTTCATAGGGTATTGGCTCCTACAGCGGGCTCCTCGCGTTCGCTCCTCGCCCCTACAACATCGACCGTTGGATCTTGATTGAATAATTCTGCCGACAGTACGATGTTGGCGTCTCTGAATTTAGCTTCGTGATAAGGGCGCAAACCGCAAGCAAAATGTCCGCCTTGCACTTTTTTAGCGCTATCCAGTCCGGTTTGACGAAATTCAAATAAATCTTGCATGCTGATAGTACCTTCCTCGACGCCGGTGATTTCAGCAATGCTTACCACACGTCTTGAGCCGTCGGGCAATCTTTTGATTTGTACAATCAGATCAAAAGCAGAGCCTATTTGCTCACGAATGCTGCGTTGAGACAAATCAATGCCGGCTAATAACACTAGGGTTTCAATACGGCTCAATGCATCTCTAGGTGTATTAGCGTGTACAGTGGTCAGCGAGCCTTCGTGACCGGTGTTCATTGCTTGCAACATGTCCAGAGCTTCCGGCCCGCGCACCTCACCAACGATA
The DNA here is from genome assembly GCA_963847765.1 of Candidatus Melainabacteria bacterium. GTDB lineage: Bacteria > Cyanobacteriota > Vampirovibrionia > Obscuribacterales > Obscuribacteraceae > CAWKBA01. Next base: position 330,889 of record CAWKBA010000008.1, read on the forward strand.
ATGCGATCTGGGCGCATACGCAAAGCATTTTTCACTAAATCTCTTTGTGTGACCGAGCCGCGACCTTCGATATTGGATGGGCGCGATTCCAGCCTGACAGTGTGTCTTTGTTGCAGGCGCAATTCAGCTGTGTCTTCAATAGTGACAATGCGCTCTGCATCGGAAACAAAACCGGAAAGCATATTCAACAAAGTTGTTTTGCCGGCAGAAGTGCCGCCTGAAATAAGAATATTGAGACGTGCTTGCACAGCATAACCAAGAAATTTGGCCATGTCTTCACTAAATGTGCCGCGATCAATCAAATCTTGTATGACAAAAGGAATATTGCGAAAACGTCTTATGGACAAAGAAGGACCATCCAACGCTAGAGGCGGAATAATGGCATTGACGCGAGAACCATCAGGCAAGCGCGCGTCCACAATTGGAGATGATTCATCAATGCGTCTGCCTATGCGAGCAACAATACGATTGATTACATGCAGTAAGTGCTCATCATCTTTAAAATGAATACTGGTTGGTTCAAGCCTACCGTCTCTGTCGATCCAAACATCATTCCAGCCATTAACTAAAATGTCATTTATGTCAGGATCTGTAAGCAATGGCTCAAGCGGTCCTAAACCCAATGTTTCATAAAGAACATCGCGCGCCACTTCGGCAGCTTCAGTAGCGGTAAGCGGCAATTTTTCTTCGTCAATTAAAGCATGCACAGTACGCTCAATGGCTGCTTCTAATGGCTCTGATTGATCAAGGGCAATTAAAGCTTGAATATCAATGCTGTCGATAAGACGAGTATGAATAAGATTTTTTAGATTCTGATAGGCAATGCGGCGTCCTTCTTGTGCACTTGGTTCCTGACGGCGCTCGCCTAGAAGTCCGGAAAGTGATAATTTGCTTGGCGAAGCGGCCGGTTGTGTTGGTTTAGTATCAGATGCGTCGGTTTGAGCGGGCGAGGCGAAGCCTGCCTCTACAGATGGACTTTCTTCCTGAAATAAAAGCTTACGCAATTTGGACATGATTTATATTGCTCCTTCCAACTCAGATGCGTCGTCGCTTCGAACGGGCTGTAGGGGCGAGGCTTGCTGAGCCCGTGTTCTCCTCACCCCTACGAATTGAATTAATTTTGTTATTGCTTGTGTGTATGCATGTTTGGGATGAGCGGTAACAATAGGTACGCCGCGAGTGGCGCAATCCCAGGCTATAGCCGAAGCATTGGGCAGGCGGAAAATCGGTTTTTCAGCAAAACAATCATCCAATTGCTGTTCGACTGAAGTATATTTAGCGCCGGCTCTATTCACAACACAAATTATTTTATTCTTGTCATAGCCAAGATCAGAAAATATATTCAACCAGCGCCGGCAAGCAGCTACACCGCTTACAGTTGGCTCGAGCACAAGCAAAATTTTGTCGCACATATCCGTCATGTTGACCAAATGTTTATCGAGATGTTTGGGCAAATCAATCACCCAGAAGTCAGAATAGCAGCGCACTAACTTTAAACATTCAGCAAGCTGGCTGAGATTTGCTTTCAAGGCGGCTTCACCAGCTAGAGGCGGCGATAATAAATTCAGCGTAGGGGCGGGGCAAAGCTCCGCCCGTCCCATCGGCCCGCTTTTCACCGGCGCGCAGCAAGCGTCATACAATTGTTTGTCCGGAAAAGGCAAACGATTGATCATTTCCATTAACGAATGCTCCGGCTCGATGCCTACAAGTTGAGCGACATCCGGTTGCTGCAAATTGCAATCAACCAGCGTAGTTTTTTTGCCAGCGACAGCAAGCATAGCCGCCAGATTGACTGCAATAGATGTGGAGCCTACGCCGCCTTTTGCCCCGAGAACAGCAATTACCGGAGGTGTTGGTTTGTCACATGAATCGACATCGTCGTTTGCAGTGAGTTCCGGCTGTAGGGGTGGACTTTGTCCCACCCGTGTTTCCCCCGCCCCGACGGGTTCTTCAACTATATTTCTTTTAAACAATTTAGTGAGCATTTTGCCTCAAGAAAACGTTATTTGTCTGGGAGATAAAGCCGGCGCCAAAATTATTCCTCGAGGGCGCGCAGTAACACCGCCTGTAGTTGGATCATATTGTCTTGGCAAAAACGGTGCCACCGGTGCCGGTAAAAGATTGCTTGTATTGCCTGGAATAGCTGATAAACCGCCTACACAACTGGTGTTATAAATGGGTACAGATTCACCAATGTCTACGGTTATAGAATTAACCGTATTGCCTGTGACATTCACCCTGTCCAAATTCAGTCTGGCAAAACCAATTACAGTGTTAGTGCTGCCAAAAACAGGATCGGCAGCAAGCACAGGCATAATATAAAATTTGTTCGGCAAATTGGGATTGGTTAATGCTTTAGTTACCTGGCTTTGTTGACTAACAAAACCAGGATCAGTGGGATCAAAAGCATTGAGCTGGCTGCCTGCCTCTACCATTGCCGGTGCCACGGATTGGCCGGCATTGCCGGCAAAATAATTCAATAAACCAATTAATTGATTTATTGCTGTGTTGCCGGTGCCGTTGCCATAATAAGCACTACCGGTGCCTGTGCCTGCCGCTACATTGACCAGGCATCCTGCAATATCTCCCGAAGATGCTGTTGTATTTGGCGACACAAGATCAATATTATAAGTTGTGTTTGTTTGACTGGGATTGGCAATGGCTGCAAATTCTTGATTGCTGATTGCTATAGGCAAAACCGCCCAGGTGGCAGAACTAGAAGATGTGCTGGTGGTTAAAGCCCCTCCGGCTCCAACCCGGGAAGCAGGCTGCCCGAGAATTTCTGCAGTTTGATATGTGCCGGCGGTAAATTCTCCTGACGGCAATTTTGTACCGATAGGATTTGAATATAACCATAACAATGGCAAAAAAAATGTTTGCAAAGCATCACCGCCCTGACGGCGCGCAGTCACTTGTGTGAAAAACTCGCTGGCATCAAGCGGGTTATTGACAAACTGAATATCTGCAGCAGCAAAACTAACCGCTTCACTCCAGGCTGTATTTGAACCAGTTGTGCCAAAAATATTACCTGTTGGCCCGCATTGGGCTTGATTCCAGGCAGCTGTGCCGGTAGTAAGAACGGCATTTTGAATATTGGCTTGGGCACCTGAGACAGAGTAAGTGCCGTTGCTGTTTACGGCCAAAGAGCAACCATATAAGCCGGCTGATTGCGCAGCAAAATTTAATTGGCGCACTGTCTCAAATATTCTGGTTAACTCACTGGCAATACCGACTGTGCCCAAAAGAAAAATCATAGAGACAGCAACAAAAGGCATGACGCTGCCGGTGGAACGGCTAATGGCATATGCCTTTGTATTTTGTCGAATGGCGTTGGTTCGAATGATAGACATTATTGTTGGTCATCAGCATTGGCTGTATTTGCGCCAGGGGTGTTAGACTGCGTGGGCTCATCTAAGGGAACAGCACAATCAACTTTTTTATTGCCCATAACCATTTCTACTATCCATTGTAATGGGTCGGTCTGCTCGGATGCTAAATCTGGCGGAGGAGGCGGCGGCAAAATTTTAGCAGAAGTGGTTAGTTTAACTTCCGGTGTTGATCCAACACTAGCAGGCAAAAGATCGTCCGGTTTTGCACCGGCAAGTTTTTGATCTGTGCGGCTTAGCGGGCTGCGCAACAATAATCTTATTTTGCCTAAATCATTAGCTTCGTTAATTAACTCAGCTTGATCCGGCAATACAGCTAAAGTTATTTTGTTAGTAGTTGTGGCTAAACCATGTGCCAGAATCTGTTCTTTGGGCACCGACATAAGCACACGAATATCCTGGCAAATTGTTTTTGTGTATTTTTTGCTGTTTACATTGGAAACAACAAGCAAATCAACTCTGTCGTCAGGCTGAATTGAGTGGTCTAACAAAGCATCATCATCTAATTGCAGAGTAATGGCTCTTTCCTGAGTTTCCAGACTGGCAGAAAGTCCTCTGTAGCTGGGAAACAACATAAATTTTTGCAATGGCTCGCCGGCCGGAATATAAGTCCTGCTCACGCGACCAGTGGCGTCATTTAAAGAACGAATCATTTCAGGAGCGAAGTATTGTTTGGGCACTTTTAAAAAATTTATTGATGTTATGCCAAGCCTTGTGCCGGCAGGAATGTCATGTCTTGCTGCCATAACTTCAACCCATTGCCCTGGCGCTTGCTGATGAGTCATTCTCCACAAACCGGCTATAGCCAATAAAATGACAACACCAATTCCCACCGCCAATAAGGGGTTGTTCTTTTTATTAGCAGTTTTTAGCTGTTGCTGAGCCTTTTCCCAGGAAATCACCGGAGTTCCTGCAGAGCGTGTTGCTGTTGATACGGCCATAATTTATTCCTCTTTAATTAGATGCAGGCGGTTGTTGATAGATTTGCTGAGCGACTACGGCTTCTTGAGTGATAGTGAACTTAGGAAATTGCAAAGCTTGTGTAGGGTCAAAACTCATTGCTACTGCCAAACTTGTGACTGAGCCCGTGCTTTGCCCGGTGAAAGGATTGCCCAGCAATTGGAATGGATAGTTAACCACCACAGCTAAAGTGCCTGCCGGAGGAGTGTATGCGTTGGTGCCTGTCTTATCCCAGGGCAAAATTTGCACACTGGCACCAGTCGGCAAACTGCCGGTAGTGTTTGGGTTGTTCAATCCATTGGAGAGCAATCCGGCTGAAGCCAGGGCGTTATATATCACTGAACTGGTATTCAATCCATTGCCGGATGCATCAAAACCGCGTATTAATCCTCTTGTAGTGTCATCACTTAAATTAGGCGTGTAGGCAGCAATTTTTGCGCCTTCTTGAGCTGCGTAAAGCAATATTTGAGACAAAAGAAAATATCTGCCGAAATATAAAACACCAATAATAATCAAAAAAAGAAAAGGCAAACACAAAGCAAACTCAACCATTGATTGCCCTTGTCTATGTCTTTTGTTTATAGAAATTTTTTGTGGCATTTATCTGTTTTTATTGCACTACCGGGAGGATTCCAAGTGAATGGAAAACCTCCCAGTAGTGAATTAACTAACTAAGTGATTACGTTATTGTGGATTCCAAGGAGCACTGGGACCGCTAGCCTGCACACCATTAGTGAAGATGGAACCAGGATCAGCGACTTGATCATCTGCGTCATTAATATTGAGCAGCACTTGGCGCATAACGTCTGCACCGGCGTGGCCTAAACCACCCATAACCAGCATACAGACAGCTGTTACAGCGCCGATGCCGATAGCGTATTCCACCATGCTTTGTCCTTTTCTTGCGCGAATTTTTTTCATTTGTATTTCCCTTTTTAATTAGTAGTACGGTTTTGGTCTGTTTTTGGTCTGTACTTTAGATAATTACTTGCGAAGCTTTTCAATTGGCCGCGTTTCTTATTGAGAAATTTCGCATAACTTGCAAAAGTCTAGCTCTGCCCAGGGGCAAAATCAAACTTATTTGTAATTGTGTAAAGTTGAATTCTTGTAGGGGCGTGGCTTGCTGAGCCCGGCTACCAGCTGCCCATTATCGCCAGTGTTCGCCAAACCATTACTAGCTTATTGAGAATTAAGTTATTAATCGTACATTGTCTTTGTAACAAAGCTGCCGAAAAGCGGGCTCAATAAATCTCGCCCCTACAAAATCGTTCCTATATATGGGAAAGCACAACCGCTTTGTCGTCTATGTATTCAACTTGCCATTGTTTTGTTGTCATCAGCTCAATAACAATTGGTGTTTTTGGTGGGAAGAACAGCCAGGCAATTTTGTATTTATCAAGTAGCTGCTGCCAATTGTCTTTGCATAATCTCATTTTGTTGTAGTCGTACACCAATTCGCGATCAAAACTATCGAAACGCCCATCTATGAAAATATCAGGTGGATTAGTCATATCCCAGGTCATCATGCTGCCGAATTTGGAATCGTTCAGCAAGCGTCCTTTTTGTTGATGGTGTTCTAAATATTGAATAGCTGCATATGGAGGATGAAACAATCGGCTGGCAGCCGGTAGGCATGGCGGTATGAAACAAGTAGTCGTCACAAAGCAGGTTAATCCGCAGGCAGCAATACCAATAAGCATCACGACCCAGCCGCCAGGTATATAGAATTCAGCGGCAGCACTGTGATCGTTCACGGCTTTAAAGGTTTTGCTTACGGCAGCGAATAATACCAACAAGGCTAGAGGTGTCAGTCTATGACAAGCAATGATGGCAACGGTTGCGCATAGCGACAACCCTAATGGCAGTAATTGGACTTTCAATATTCCTTTCTTTCGCAATGCGCACCACAACAATGTGCTCCACACTAATACCAGCAGCAAGCACAGAGGAATAAATGCGGGATGGCTGAGATCGTTTATTGTGATTGGACCGTTCTCTCTGTTTCCGTATGTGATCGGAGAGCCGGCTAATTTATATATGTATTGCCAAAATTGAAAATGCCATGGTGTATTGAGAGTGCCAACCAAAGCCACCATCACAGTAATAACCGCCCGCTTTATATTGATGGGGGCGAATAAGCAATATCCAATTAAATATGCCAGTCCAACAAAAAATAAACCATGAAAATTAACCCACAGCGACATGATTGAAAAGACGGCAGCATAACACGCTGTCACTAGTCTTCTGTTTGTTGTTGTTTGGCAAATGTCGTTGATGATAATCAATGCCGACATGAAAAGGAAAGAAAATTCCTCAGGCCTGACCCACAAACGAAAAGATGCGGCGCACAATGCTAATGTCATTAAAGGTAGTGCAACTATTCCAGGCACACCGTTGCGCAGCATTAGAATTGAGGGCATGATGATAAAAGAACAAATGGAAACTATTGCCGTAAACACAAGCAAGCCGATTAGTCCGAATGCCGCGAATACGCAATAAAAAACCAGATCGCTCAACCATTCATGTTGCATAAGTGGTAAATTCTCAGCCACAAAAACAGCGTGAAAAACATTTGACGAAAACGGATCAACATGCGGCAGTCCATGGTGAGTAAATATCCATTTGCCCAGCGCCAGATGCCAGCACGTGTCAGGATCGCAAAAACCGATGCAAGCGACCAATAATCCCACTGCTGGGAATAAAAAAAGAAAAGCGATGGAGACTAGGCGCATCATAATCTGTCTGGCAGTATCAATAGTTTGCATAGCGTTCTAAGTATGTTAAGTCGCAGGCAGACATTTAACGTCCACCTTTTTGGCGGCATCACGCAGCCTTTTATCCATGGTGGCCAGAGGAAGCCCCTGCCGCATAGCTAATTCCAGATAAGCAGCGTCATAAACAGTAAGGTTGTGCGCCAGGGCAAGAGTTGATGTGTTGTACCAGGTTTGGCTGTGTGAATCTTCATCTACAACTATGGGCAGTTTTTGCAAGAATGCAATTTGCTGGCGCCTTCTAGTCGCGTCAAGCCGTTTGCTACGTTGTGCCATTACCAGCACATTGTTAACTTCCCACGTCCAGAGTGATGGCACAAGGGCTGTGCTTCCTTGCGTTAAGCTATCAAGAAGAGCTTCTGTGGCAGGGGTTGCTTCCGTTTGCATACACCAGGTCATAGCAACGGAGCAATCAAGAACAAACTGTGTGCTCATCGCCGTCCTAGATTTTTCCAATCATTGATTTCATCAAGACTAACGTGCACGCTCTTTCGTAGTTCTTTTAATTGTTGCACTGCCTGCTTAATTTCTTCCAGACTGGTTCTTTTTACAGGGATTAATTTAGCAATCATTTCGGCATGGCGGGTAATAACAAACTCCTCGCCTTTGCTGACGCGATCAAGAATTTCAGAAAGCTTTGCTTTAGCTTCAGTGAAAGCAATGATGCTGGACATGGTTTACTACCTATCTGACTAGTTAATGACCAGTCTAACACAATAGGTATAAAAGTCAAGACCAGCGATGGCAGCATTAGTAAAAATAATGACGCTAGCGCAGCTGCGCCCCGCCCCTATGGGTTCTGCGGATACCGTCTTGTTTAATGCGGCACAGCGGCAGACTGCAGTTCTTTTATGTCTTTAAGCAGCAATTGTTCATGGCCTTCCGGCTTCACGTCCGTATAAACCTTGCGAACAATGCCTTTGGGGTCAACAACAAATGTACTGCGGTTCCAATACAAAGTGCCGCTAAATTCTTTTTGTCCCACACCAAGCGCTTTTAGCAAAGTTGCTTGCGGATCAGAAAGCAAGTCAATCGTAAAAGAAAACTTATTGCAGAAATTTTTATGTGAATCAACATCGTCTGCGCTTAAACCGACAACATTAATGCCGGTCTTTTCAAATTCTTGTTTTGTGGCTGTAAAAGACTTGCCTTGAATAGTGCATCCTGGCGTGTCGTCTTTGGGATAAACATACAAAACAAGCCATTTGCCTGCGTAATTGCTCAGTGTTTTAGTGACACCATCTTGATTTTTCAGCTGAAAATCAGGAAATTTTTGATTTATTGCCAGCATAATCTGCCCTCCGGAAGACAAGATATAGACCATATAAACGCTATCTATCTAATCGATCAGTATATGTGCCTGGCAACTATTATGCGAAATAAAATAATGTATTGACATGCCCTACACCTTAGGCGGAATTATTCTCGTCAATGTCGCATTAGTTTGGATAATTTGTTTGAGCTTTTTGATTGATTCAGTGACAGCACGTGACACACCCATTTCAGACAGTCCCAATTTGGTGGCTGTTTCTTTCTGGGATAAATCTTGAAAGAAAATATGTTCCAAAATCTTACGGTTGCGATCACTTAAATGGTGCAAACCCATAGCCACATAATCTCTTTCTTCTTTGCGCACCTGCCATTCTTGGTATTTGCGATCCGGCACTGTCTCGGAAAGAGAGCGTTTCTCCTCTTGTACCTCTTCGTCGGAAGTATCTAAAGATTCATAATATTGACGAGCATCGGCACAGCGCTGGGCTTCTAGTATTTCTTTCTCGCTAAAGCCTGAATAGGCAGCTAATTCCTTTGTTGTGGGCGTGTGCTTGAGTGTCTGGGTTAATCTTTCCTCCCAGACGGCAATTTGGGCATAAACTTCCATTAAATGTCTGGGCACATGAATGAGAGATGCATAATCTCTCAAATAATGCCTGATTTCACCCCTTATGTAGCAAGTGGCCAATGTTTTGAAACTGGCTTTGTTGGGGTGGTGAGGATTGTAACAATGAACAGCCTTAAGCAAGCCAATTGCCCCCACCTGGATTAAATCATCAAGCAAGCCGGGGCTGGCCTCGGCAGTAGCGACGAGCTATTGTTTGCACAAGCGGCAGATTATTTTCAACCAGCGCATATGACTGAATAGTAAGCGCGGGCGGCGGTGATTGTTGGGGTGTTTTTTCAGGTGAATGTTCTTGTACTTTTGACACAGACGCCTCCATCCACTCAGAGCATTTGTTCCCCTGCCAACCAGGGTTTAAACTATGTAGGGGCGGGGCGCAACTCCACCCGTGTTCTCCTCTCGCCCCTACAAGGCCCAATGGAGCGTTTAATGTAAGATGGCAGTTGAAATTACAGTGGAATGCAATATTAATATATGTTTTCTTTGAAATCATTTTGGCAAAAAACCTCTGCGCAGAAACAATTGCTGATTATCGGCATTATTTCCATTTCTGCCCTGGTCACGTTTGTTGCCTGGGTATGGGTGGCGCGTGCTCAAGCAATAGTCGATAAATCAGTGCAGCAATTCGGTATGGCTTTGGCCCAGGCACTTGCCCGCGGTGGAGCAGAAGCGCTCACCAGCAGCGGCAGCTTGCAAGCGCTTAAATATTATATTTTAAGTGAATGCGGGCAAACACCGGCTTTAGCTTATGTGGCTTTTTGTGATCGCGAAGGGCATGTTTTACTGGATAGCTCATCTTTACCAGCATTGCAACACATGCATGGTACACAGGGGCAAATTTTTCCAATCTACCGCCAGCCTCTGCAAAATTACACTGTGCCGGGCCGATATCCCAGTCCGCCTGGATATCGCTCCGTCACTAATATTGCTGTGCCAATGCTGAGAAATAATCTTGAACTGGGCATTTGCTGGGTGGGGCTTGATAATGAAGCCTTTACTATTCTTGGCACCACGCAAGAAACCCGTTACTTTCTTGTCTCTGTTTTTGTTCTTATTGGTGTGCTGGGGGCGCTCGGTGTGTGGGCTAATTATGCTCTCATCAATAGACCCTTGAAAGTTCTCGCCCAGGGCGCATCCACTATTGCCGGCGGGCATTTCGATTATCAAATTCAAAGCCAGAAAGCCGGGCGCGAAATTGATCAAGTGGTGAATGCTTTTAATTATATGTCTGCCCGGTTGGCGGACTATAACAAACAAAATGTAGGACAACTAACATCGGAGCGCAATAAATATATTTCCGAACGCAATAAGCTTGAGCTGGTGCTTATGTCCATTGCCGATGGTGTGGTTGTTTGCGGGGCGGACAATCGCGTGCAAATTGTCAATGCGGCTGCCACAGCCATTTTTGCTAAAGAAGCAAAAGAGATAGTTGGCAAGCCTCTGGTTTTTTGCACTGAAGGCCCGGATTCACCGGCAATTTGTAAAATTGTTCAGGATTTTACCGACAGCCTTTCACCAACCACACTTGAGCCTGTCGTGCAACAAATGCATCTGGGCGAAATGACTGTGCGCCTGCATATTGCCCCCATTATTCTCAATCAAGAATTTCTCGGCTCAGTAATGATCATGCATGATGTCACCAGGCAGACTGAATTGGAGAGAATGAAAAATGAGTTCATCAGCAATGTTTCTCACGAATTACGCACACCGATTACTTCCATTAAGAGCTATGTTGACACGCTTTATAATCATGGCGAGAAACTTGAATCGGATATTTATCGCGAATTTTTGCAAACCATAGACAATGAAGCGGAAAGACTTATTTCGCTGGTTAATGATGTGCTTGAATTAAGCCGCATTGAAGAAGGAGACCGCGAATTGGAAATGCATGCTCTTAGTCTGAAACAAGCTGCTGAGGCTGCTTTGCGTGCAGTAAATCTTCTCGCTAAAGAAAAACAAATAGATTTGAGCTTGGATGCAGTTGAGCCGTTACCCCTGGTGATGATGAATGAAGAAGGTATTGAGCGTGTAATTATCAATCTGCTTACCAATTCTATAAAATACACACCTGTAGGCGGAAAAATCAAAGTAAAAATAGAACATATTCATCCCCGCCTACATTCCGACGATGTCGATCGAGACGAAGTAGTTCTCTCCGTTACCGATAATGGCATTGGTATTCCTGAAGATGCCCTGCCGCAAATTTTTGATCGTTTTTATCGCGTTGAACGCAAAGTGCACACTATCAAAGGCACGGGTTTGGGATTAACCATTGCTAAAAGAATGGTTGAAAAACATGATGGCCGCATTACTGTTGAATCGGCGCTTGGTCAGGGCTCAATTTTTGCTGTTTATTTGCCTGCGGCCCAAGCAGATGTTGTTGTGCCGAATACAGCGGGCGCATAAATGCAGCCCCTACGGTGTTATCGCAGGACGCTGTGCTAGCGTTGGCACAGCTGTTAACGAAAGACCCGTAAGAGGGGCGGGCTTAGAACTGCAAGCGGCAGGCCAGAATGGCATCACTCAGATGCCATTCGACCACTTGTGCCCGTTCGAAGCGACGATGTTCGAAGAATCCAAAAAAACCAAAAAAAGCACAGAAGGCGGCCGGGCCTGCCGAGGAATGACCTCGACCGGACCGACCGCCCCTGGATCAATCACAACTGCCACTCGTCCAGATCCGCCACGAAGCAACTCGTAGCCGTTCTTATAGAAGTGATGATGGGTTTTTGGGCGAGACTTCTCCGACCCATCTGCACTTCCCGGACCGCCGTCAGGTGGTCCGTCAGCAGGTCGAGGTTTCGGGCGGGCATGGTTATTTCGGGCATCGCGACGGACAAGATGATCTGGATGACCTGCGGCGTCGTCGAGATGCGCCACTCGAGCCATTTGTCATCCAGCTCAGGCTTGCTACTGCGCAAGCTGAGCACGGAAATTAGGGCTTCTAACGCCATGACAATGGCCGTCTGTGCCCAGTTTCCTTCACGATCCACTTCCGCCTTTGCTAAAACCGCCTTGACGTCCGCGATCTTAATCGGTATATCACTTTCTCGATCTCGCTTTGATTCATCGAGAGAAGTTTCAATGACCGTTAGAATCGCTTCCTCGATCCGCTCTTTCGAAATGGTATCTGGACTCACGCCCGGGGTTTCTTCTGTCATCCAGGAGATGACGGCTTTCCTGATTTCTTTCTTGTCTGGTTCCGAAAACCGGTAGGCCAATAGCTGGAGTACGAGCGGGCTCAGGCGAGGCAAGGCCATGACCGGAGCCCCTAATGGTCCCACGCTCAAGAAAAACGCCCGCAGAATATGACCCGTGATGCGGACGATTTTCATGCTGGTTGCTCTGGAGACCATGATCTTGGTCAGTAATTCCATGAGCAAAATCAGCGCAAAAACTCGCTTTCGATACGCCGGGGTGGGCACGATCATCACATCGATCTCTAACTGCTGGAGCGTGAGCTCTGCAGAAAAGAGGAGAGGATCCGCGTCCGTTTGCCCGAATCGTCCGCCTTTTCCCTTAAACCGACTTTCTCCGCTGCGAAACTTGGCCATGGAAGGCCCCTTTCATGTTCGCGCCTGCAGCAAGTAAATCCGCCAAGGCCAGCGACACGAGTCACCGGTCCGTTGTTAGTCAGACGCAAGCAGCCCCTCAAAAGAGGTAACCTGGAAATAAATATTCCGGGCGGCTACTTATGTCTTAACTGCGAACTCCTCAAACTGCGTGATCTGTCATTGATGTCATTAGCCTGCACTTTTGCTTATGGCAAAATCAAGCTCAGCATTTAGTAAATTTCATGCAGAGAAAATGAGGCAGCCAAGACTGCTAAGGCAGACATATTGCTTGACAGCCGGCTTCATTGTTTTAGAAAACGCCAATAAATAAGATAAATTTAGACCTTGAAAAGCAAAATTTGCCAGATTAAGTTTTGAGCAAACCTAGCGCGAGCTAGCACATGTCATTTTTTGTCGACATGAAAGTAAATCCATTTCATCTATTTTATTTTCCTGGTTCTCAAGCTCCTGCCGTGTTATCATTTTCTGCGTTGACAAGGTTCAATAAAAAGTAATTTCAATCGGCCGGGCGATTGTAGTATCGGGAGGTTGTGATACAAAGAAACTGAATTGGCGAAAAAAGGCGGGCTTTGAGTGAGGCGAGCTATATATCCGGGATCATTTGATCCATTGACATTTGGGCACCTGGATATTATTCACCGTTCAATTAAGTTTTTTGATGAAATTATTGTCTCTGTAGTCGGCAATCCGGGCAAATCACCATTGTTGCCGGTAGAAGTGCGAACCAGACTGATAATTGAAACAATCGGCAATTTAAAAGGTGTGGTGGTGGAAGAATTTCAAGGCTTAACCGTAGATTATGCCCGAGAGAATAAAATCAAAGTATTAATCAGGGGTCTAAGAGCTATATCCGATTTTGAAACTGAACTTGCCATGGAGCAAACAAATAAATCACTTTATCCTGAACTAGAAACAATTTTTCTTATGTCAAAAGCCGAGTATTCTTTTATAAGTTCGTCCATCGTCAAAGAAGTGGCGCGTCTTGGCGGCGACGTTTCTCATTTTGTCCCCAAAGCCAGTCAACGAATATCTTAAGGAGCATTTTCACAAAGGGCAATTAATATGACCACCATTATGCAAAGCACCGCCAGCTACCGCTGTATACAAACAAACTACCATCTATAAGCATTTAGATCTGCTTGAGCATCTTATTGATGATTCAATTGGCTTTTACAAGTTTAAAGGCATCAATGCCGATGAATTTCTCGATGTGCTCGATAAAGCCAGAGCGCGCTTGCCGGAAGAATTGCGCGAAGCAACCGAAATCTTGCAAGAGCGTGATGAAATAATTGCCGAGGCGCAGCGCCGGGCTGAGCAAATTATTGCTACTGCTCGCCGTCAGGCTGAGACTATGCTGCATGAGTCTGAATTACTTAAAGCCGTACAAGCAGAAGTAGAGCGCATTAGAAAACAGGTTGTCACTGAAGTTGAGCAAATGCGGCGTGAGGCGCTGGAAGAAGCAGAGCGTCTGCGTGGCGAAGGCGAGCAAGAAGCCTTGCGTATACGTGAAGGGGCAGATCATTATGCCGAATCTGTGCTCACACGCATTGACACTGATTTAAATAATCTGGGACAGCGTTTAGTGGAATCACAAGCAATTGTGCACAACGGCCAGCGTTTGCTTGAACAAGCCAAACAACGTCACGTGGCTTTGTCCGGATCTGTGCCCTTGACCAGCCCCTTGTTGGGTAATGCGCCGCCTCGGGAATAGATATTCGATCGCTGTGCCCGCTTCAGAACGACGGCGTACGTCGAATCCGTAGGGGCGAGATTTATGAGCCCGTGTATTAACTGGCTTTTTTCTTCTGCTTCTTAACTTGGACGGCTTTATGCATGTCTTTTTTTTGCCCAATGCACTTCTATGTCTTCTTTTTCTAATGTTAAAAGGGCAATTGTGTCGCCTGTTTCATCACAAAAATCAACTTCGTAACTCGGTTTATCGGTTTTGCAACCGACTCGCTTGTCATAAATCATCACCACTGTGCCGAAGCTGCCAGCCGGGAGGCTCACTGTCTCTCCCTGAGAGTCACGAACATTGATAAGTTTTTTTTTCAATTTTACAATGTCGAAATCGCGAATCATTAGTCTTTATCCTTACGCTTTGGAAATCTGTTTGTGCCAATAATTTTGAGAATACCAGGGATTTCAGGAGTTTTGTAGGGGCGAGATTTATAGAGCCCGGGATAAAACGACGGTATTCGGCGGAGTGTAGGGGTCGATGGAATCGACCCGCGCATAGGACAAACACAAAATGGGGGATGTTTTAAGGCGCTGCGCTAGCTGCGCTAAGCTTTGCTGATGGGTTTAATGCGGCCAAATGCCCAATAAAAACGTGAAATTGTGTTTATACAATCCTTATAATTGGTCAAACAAAAAGACCGCTGTCAAGCAATTGGCTCGCCTCTGCGGATACAAAGAAGATTGCAATTGCGGCTATCAGGCAAGGATTGACTTTGCGGGGCTGAAAATGGCAAGTTGTGATCAGTTGTATTTTGTCACCACTTTTTACGGACATCCCCAGCATTCAAGGAAGATAAGCAGATTTCCCATCATTTCCTCGCGTAGTGGCGCGGAAGTGAACTACTGCACCTCGCGGTTGGGATTCGGCTTGCCGGGAGTGGTGATGAAAGGGGGTGGGTATGTTTAAAAAACTGCGACTCGCGGACGGGAGACAGTTCTCCCGGGGGATAATCGTTGCAGGGCGGGCTCCAGAATGTGAATGGAGATTCGATTCGCCTCGCGTGTCATGGCAACATGCGGTTTGTGAACTCATGGATGAGAAACTGACGGTCCGAGATCTCGGGTCCACCAATGGGACTCGATGGAACGGGCACAGGATCGAAAAAAGTGACGTTCGTCCGGGCGACGTAATCGCCTTTGGACCCGTCCGGTACTGTTTCAAGGATGGCGGCAATGGAGTGCTGCTGGCCTGGAAGCCAGACGAAGAGGCCGAGCCGGCCGGCCTGACGACCCACCGCCCGCTGCGCCGCTGCACGACCCGACCGTGGTGTCACTAGCCGACCCGCTGGCGGGAGTGCCAGACTTGATTGCTGCAGCCGTCCTGGCTGCCCTTGCCAATGTTTCTGGTGCGGCGCCGGGCACCAGGATTGTCGTTAATGTCGATGTTGGCGGCAACGATAAAGCCGCCGAAGCTGAGGGTCCCACCGGCGAGGAACCCGTGGTGGGGGCACCCGCCCTGGCCCCCAACCGCTGTCTCCGATGGCCGTCACCGACGACGCTGCTGCGTCGTCGGCTTCCTCGGTCCAGTAAAACAGGACCGGGACAAGCCTCGGGAGGCTGTTTCTGACTAAGGCTCACGCCAAGGTCAGACACCGCCTTCCGGGGCTTCGGCTCTTTTTACGACTTTTTTTGTTTTTCAACGATGTACGTCTCTTCGAACGGGCTCATAAATTTCGCCCCTACAGATCCTACGTATGTTGCCGTGTTAGCGATGGCACAGCGATTTAAGTTAAATACCGTAGGGGCGAGGAGCCCGTGTTCTTCTTACCGATAGATGTCTTTGCGATTGCCGACTTTAATTACCAGAATTATTACGGCGGTATCTCTGATGTCGCATATGATTCGATAATCGCCTACACGATATTTCCAGAAACGTCCAAGTTCTGGACCATGCAGAGCTTCCCCAATGCTGCGAGGATCTTTAAGGGGAGCAACACGTTCATTTAAAAATTTAAATATGCGCTTGCGCTCAGCATGACCGATTTTTTTAAAATCTTTTTCTGTGTTTGGATCAAACTGAATTATCCAGGCCAAGGCGTTTCTCCATTTCTTTAAAAGATACAGCAGGTAAATTTTGCTCCAACCTGGACACAGCCAGATAGTAATCTTCTAAGTCATCAAGATATTCGACAATGGCTTGGCGGGCGTAATAAGTCTTACTGCGGCCGGTTTTAAGCGCTAATTTGGACAGGCGTTTTTCAATATTTTCAGGCAGTCTTATAGCAAGCATATTTATTTTCCAGTGATTCGCGTATGACAATGCTATACAAGTATAGCATATATTCCATTCGGCTGCTGTACCCATATGCAAGACGGCGGTATCCGAAAAACCCGTAGGGGCGCCCGTAAGTGCGCCCGCATGCACGGCGGCGATCGTTCATATGATTTTTATTTATGCCTACAACCGCGGCATTTTCGTATCCACTGGCAAATTGGATAAATTACTGGTATTGGCCAATCGCTCATAAACCAAACGCGAGGCATTGCGTATAAATTCATTGGCGCGTAAATCATTGTGCGGGCGCTCAACTTGCATGGCCACAAAATATTTATTGCCATCACTGGTGGTGACAATACCGGTGTCGCCTACCATTTTGCCAATATCGCCGGTTTTATGTGCCAACCTTGCCCCTGGTCCTAAACCGGGTAACAAAAGAGTGCGTACATGGGCATGCGCCATAAGATCGTACATCCACTGCCTGGATGCAGTCGATATTAATTCGCCGCGATCAACCCGGCTCAATAAATAGACTAAATCGTACGGAGAAGTTTTGTTTGTGCCTTCAATATCAATCAGCCAGTTGTTGATTTTGGTTTGTTTCAATCCCCAATTTTTAAAATCATCATTCAATTTTTCTTTGCCGCCCAGAATATCAATAATCATATTGGTGGCGGTGTTGTCGGAATAAACTATCATCAGCTTGGTTGCTTCTTGCAAAGAAATTTTTGTGCCGGCGGGGCGAAACTGCAAGAATCCGGAGCCGTTTGTAACCAGCTCGCGTTTGATTGTCAGCATTTGACTGGGCTTGAGCGCCCGCATGTCGATTGCTTGCAATAAACTGACCAGAATAGGCAGCTTGATAATGCTGGCAGAGGCAAATTGGCCTTTGCCTTCAATATTCACATAGCGACCTGATTTTGGCTCTATGGCAAAAACACCAATGCGCAAGGGTTTACTTAAAGCCAGGCTTCTTAATTGTTCTTCTATGTCTAATTGCTCAGCTGCTGGTGTGACTGGTTCAACAATGCGGACAGAAGTCTGTTGCCCTGGAGCTGGCTGCATATGCCCTACGAAAGACCAGCCTTGTAAAAGAACGATTATTCCGGCTAGACCGCAATAATGAATAAGGCGCTGCCCAGGCGGTGTTTTCTTCTTAGCTTTTGGTCGCATCGGTCGACCCGCTTGCATGCGACGCAGCGGTTGACTTCTAATAGCAGAGCCTATTTTGGGTTTATCCGGGCTATTCATAAAATATAAGACGACCTAATGTTATCATTTTACCCGCTTTTAAAGCAGCCCAAATGAAAAATAAGCAAGAGATGGTTATTTGAGAGACAAGACAACTTTAATGGCTGTGTCAATTTCCTGAGCTGGCCCTCCCCCGGGAGCTGGATGAGGAGACCGGAAAGGCGGTCAACGAATATGCCGCTTGTCGATGCATTGCTTTACCGCCTAAGCCAAAGGGCTCGCCGGCTTTGATGCTGTTTCCCATAGCGCGGAAATGGGGAGGGCGAAGAGGCGGTCACCAAAAGAAATGGCGTCGGTGCCTGTGTAAAAAACAATTCCGCAGTGAAAGTTTTCTTTTACTTCATCGCGCAAAAGAGTCAAAGTTTTAAAGCTATCTTTGTTTAAAGAACTTGTCGCTTTCACTTCTATTGCCGCTATTTTTCTGCTTCCTACTTCTAGAATAAAATCTATTTCCTGCCCCCCTTCGGTGCGATAGTGAAACAATTGCGGGCGCACATGGCTCCAGCTGCATTGCTTAATCAGCTCCATAAGCACAAAGTTTTCCAAAACAGTGCCAAGCAATTGCCGATCCTTAAAAGCAGCCGGCGTGCTTATATTCAGCAAATGGCACAACAAGCCTGTGTCATTGAGGTATATCTTGGGAGATTTGATCAGGCGCTTATTTAGATTTTTGTACCAGCCCGGCACTGGCACTATAAGAAAAATAAGCTGCAATAAAGCAAGATATCTTTTGAGAGTGCTGGCTGGCAACGCCAGAGTTCTGCTTAGATCGGCAAAACTTAAAAGCCCGCTCGTGCGAGCGGCCAAAATTGCCAGTAAATTGGGCATGGACAGCAAGCCTTCAATGCGCTTAGGTCCTGGATGTCGCGCTGCAAAATTGTGGTTATATAACTTTTAAACCAGGCGGTGCGGCGCTCAGCATTTGTCTTGCTTAAGCTATCGGGATAGCCGCCGGCAAGCAGCATATTGATCAATTCTTTTTCAGGCAGAGGTGTTCTGAATTGAAATTTGGGTTTATTGTCACCAAATATAGTATCGATAAAGCCTTCTTTAACACCTTTTATTTCTCCTTGTGAAAGAGGCCATAGGGTGTGTATTTCCATGCGCCCTGCTAAAGAGTCGGACAGCTTCGGTAATCTGAGCACGTTGGCCGAACCTGTAAGAATAAAGCGTCCGGGCTTGCGATTTAAATCAACCGAACGTTTTATAGAAATAAAAAGTTCAGGCACATGCTGAATTTCATCCAGCACCACTCTTTCGGGCAAGCTATCAATGAAATCTTGAGGAGACAGTTTTGCCGGCGAGAGATTAGTGACGTCATCAAAGCTTATATAATTTGCTTCCGGCAATTTGTAAAGCTTTTCGACCAGAGTGCTCTTGCCTGTTTGTCTGGCGCCATTGACCAGAATAACAGGAGTGTCTTTTATCGCCTCAAGAAGCAATGGTTTAAGATTGCGAGCATATAGCATGGTTGTATTGTAACCAGCTAATGGTTGGAAATCAACCAGCTAGTGGTTGATTTCCAAGTAAAAGTGCGGGTAATATGAAAGCTTTTTCCAATAAATTGCCTGGTTGTGATTTATAAACTGCGCCTAAGAAAAAATACCTAGCGCGAGCCGCGCTAGCTTGTAAAGAACCAATTAATTGCTTCTATGATTTCTTGTTGCTTTTCTCGTTTTATCATAACCCTCAGATTTTTAAGATATATTTGTAATTGCTGACCGTTGTTGGCGGATTGCGCTCTTGCCCGGGCCAGATCGACAGCCACACAACGATATAATCCGCCCAGCTCTTCTAATTCCTGCCTGCTTAAGCCGGAATGTCCCTTCTTGTCAATTCTGTCCAGAATCAATTCTAATTTTTGCCACAGCGGTCGCCTTTCTACACTTAAACGCTCCGTTCGCTTCATGTTTTTAACAGTATTCATGGATAATATTGGCAATGTACGACTCTTATCATTTAATTTCTACCCCGGAAAATGTTGACTTACGCCTTGAGCTGGCGGGGGCAGGTAATCGTGTGCTGGCTTGTTTTATTGACACCCTCATTACTTATCTGTTGATTACGTTGTTGTGGATAATTATTCTCCTTACCGGCGCCGGGTTGGGCTGGGTGACTCAGCATTTTCATTTGGATTACAACACATTCAACGTTTTCATAGCCCTCGTTGCCCTGGGTACGCTGGGCAGTTTTTTAATTACTTTTGGTTATTTTATTTTCTTTGAAGGCTTGTGGCATGGGCAGACACCCGGCAAAAAGATTGCCGGCATACGGGTTGTGCGAGAAAATGGCGAGCCTGTTTCCTGGCAGGCGGTGTTGCTGCGCAATGTCTTGCGCACTTTTGATGAAGGCGTGTTTTTAATTGGTCTTATATTTATGGTGGTGGAGAAAGATGAAAAACGCACGGGAGATCTTGCTGCCGGTACTGTGGTTATACGGGAAAGAAAAGCAGTTATGCAGACGCAGACGGGCTCAGCAAGCCTCGCCCCTACCAGTCAATTAAATCAAGCTGATTATGAATTGTTGAGCAATTTTTTGTGGCGGCGCAAATATATGTTTAAACAACCGCGCCTTGATCTCTCGCAAAAAATTGCTGCTTATTTATACGCGAAATTAAATAATGGGCAAGTAGGGGCGGGGCAAAGCTCCGCCCATCCGCCTGGCAACCCCGAAGCTTATCTGGAAAAATTGGCGGGGATGTAATTCGTGTACGCCGTTCTATCGGGGTAGCGGGCTCATGAATTTCGCCCCTACGGGTCCTGCGATAACGGTCGGTTAATCGTTGGCACAGCTGCTGGTCGATGATTATCTCTTTTCCATCGGTTCCCAGTGCAAATCGTGTGCACCGGTGTATTCAGCACGGGGGCGAATGAGGCGATTGTTCTCTAATTGTTCAAGCACATGGGCGGTCCAGCCGGCTCATTCTGCTGAAGGCAAATATGGGGTGAATAAATCTATCGGGTATGCCGAGCATGTAATAAACAGAAGCTGAATAAAAATCAACATTGGCATGACAGTCCTTTTTCTTTCAGAATGATTTCTTCAATTGCGGTTGACATTTGATACCATTTCAATTCGCCCATGCGCTTGCCCAATTGCTCGGACATCATGCGCAAATGATGAGCGCGCGGATCTTCGGTTTTGTAAACACGATGGCCAAAGCCCATTATTTTTTTGTGTTCATCCAACATATGATGTACGAAGCTCAGACGCTTTAGCCGGCTCACCAATTTTAACAGCATTTTAATTACTTCTTGATTGGCACCACCATGCAACGGTCCTTTCAATGTACCGATGGCCGCTATTATCGCTGAATACATATCAGTTAACGTGCCAGCTGCCACACGAGCAGCAAAAGTAGAAGCATTTAATTCATGATCGGCATGCAAAATTAAGGCAATATCAAGCGATTTGGTGCTTAATTCATCTGGCTTTTTACCGGTAAGCATATAAAGAAAATTACCAGCCAAGCTGAGACTGGATTTGGGGCGAGTGTCGGCTTGTTCTTGCGAATGTTGTCCCAATAAGCAATTATGGTTGGCGTCTGAGCGGTCAGGCGAATGGCCTTACGCAGATTGGCTTCGTGACTGTCATTTTGCCCATCTGGATCATACATAGATAAAGCAGAAACAGCAGTCCGCAATACTTCCATAGGTGTGGTAGCCGGCGGAAATTTTTTCATCAAGTC
This sequence comes from Candidatus Melainabacteria bacterium, assembly GCA_963847765.1. Taxonomy (GTDB): domain Bacteria; phylum Cyanobacteriota; class Vampirovibrionia; order Obscuribacterales; family Obscuribacteraceae; genus CAWKBA01. The sequence continues at coordinate 352,375 of CAWKBA010000008.1, forward strand.
GACCAAACCAGTCGGCAACGCCCGGTTATTGCCCAGTTCTTTTACTAATGTTTCCAGCTCAGATTTTTTTGGTAAACGGCCAAACCAAAGTAGATAGGCCACTTCTTCAAAAGTAGAATGTTCAGCCAAATCATGAATATCATAGCCACGATAAATCAGCCTGCCTTCAGTACCTTTGACATCGCAAATTGCTGATGTTGGCGGCAACAACGTCTTCTAGACCTTCTTTGATCATGCTCTCCATTTTCTGTTTATAGTTACGATTTATACACTAAATGACAACATCTTGATCACCGGACCTGCGTGTCTTGTAGGTGCAGGGTTGCTGCTGTGCCAGCTTCAGTCCGGCGACTACCGAAGGACCTGTAGGGGCGAAGCTTGCGAGCCCGCATGGTTTAACAAAAAGACAAAAAAAGAAAGAAGCCGCAGGGGAGAGGCGCGGTCCGGGCGCGCGGGGGCAACGCCCGGACCGTGAACGGCCGATCTTGGTCCAACTCAAGCCTTGTCATCGGTGGCGAAGAGCAACGTCCCGCCACCATCCGGGAAGGTGACTTGCACCTTCTTCGGCTTGATGAAGGTCAGGTGATCACCGGCCTTGGCCGGGTGAGCGAACTCGTCGTTGATCAGAACCGAGAACGAGTCCCCGGCGACGACGTCGATCGTTCCGGCGAATTGGAAATCGACGAAGACAAAAGGAATTTCTCCCGCCTGGAGTGCGCGTTGCTGCAAAAACTGCTCCTCCCAGGGCGTTGTGATCTTTCGCCCGCCCTCTCTGAACAATTCTTTTTGCTCGCCGAGATCTTGCCAGTCATTCCAGTCTGTTGCGGGGGTTTCCAGACTATCGGCGAGGGCGGCAAACTCTTTGTCGTTGCGACGAATCATGGTTTCCTCGAAAATAAGGGCTGTAGTTCGGGCGCTCGTGGTGAGCGAGCGCCCGGTCCGAACGAAGTTGGTCGACGTGACGAACTGAGTTGGATCAGTCATCATCTTCCTGAATTCTGACGTAAACCAGCCCGCCTCCCATCGGAAACTCCAGGAACGCGTCCGTGTCCATCATAACCGTGTCGCCAGGGACGAAATGTGTCTCCTCCCCGACGAGTTTGAAATGCTGTTCGGGCGGTGCTGACAGGAAGACGATTAGCAGGAGAAAGTCGGACTTGAGCATGTGACAATGGGGCTCTCGGTCGTCTTCGGCCGGTCTGACTTCGACGAGGATCTGCTCCTCGTCCACCGTGCCGTCAGCTCCTCTCCAATAACCGGACCGTCTCTCGGGATGATCAGGGCTGGAACGGCCCCAGTGCGTGGGCCATATGATTCTCTTGTGATTGCTTCCTTGCTCAATCATCTGCGTCCGCTGCTCGTTGCTCAACGAAATCATCATCGGGCTTCTCCTGCAAAATCGAGGTTCGAACGAACAAATCAACGACGGTGTCTTCTCTCCAGCCATTCACAAGCAAACAACGGTTCCCTGGACGCGCGTCCAAAAAAGGAACGTTGTAAAAATGCTTATGCGACGGAAATAAAAAATACCAGTATGGCTAGAGAACTGACAGGCCTTATCTTCTGCTTTTTGACGTAGCATAATCAATACCTGGGCTTGAAATCCGGGGCTGCCGATAATGAACTCTTTTTCAAAGAGTGGACATGGCGGTATTCTCAAATAATCCTGGAAGTCAAATACATTGCTGATCTTGCGGATCAGAGTATTCTTTAGACTCAAAAATCGCTCTTGATTTCTTAGTAATGCTTTAAAAATTAAATATCTACAATGGCTAGCGCTAGCCGCGCTAACCACAATAGCGTTTATAGTGTGGCTGGAGAACGTGGGCACAGCGACGGAAGGGCATATCGTCGCTTCGAACGGGCGGAGCATGTATGTTTTTGGATTCAGCGGCACCCGCTCGGCATATATGCCTCACGGCCGCTGAGCCCCGCCCCTACGGGTTCTGCGTTAAACGTCCTTTCATTGTGGGCACAGCGGATGTCGATTAGTCTTTTAAACAAAATAATTTTTGGGGCAAAAAGAATTGCCTACCAGCTCAGGGAAAAACCGAAGGCGAGCCTGGACGATCATGCTGTAGAGCACATGGTTTTTTATCATGGTCTGACCGGCTCTGCTCCGGAGAATGAAAAAGAAATCAAACTGGTCAGGGCAGACATAAAAGAAGCAATCAGCAATAAAAGCAGCACGGCTTTGTGTCTGGCTCTTAAGCTGTCACCAACAATTTGGCAGCAACGGCTGGAAGATATTTGTGCTCAACTTAGTGAAGAACAGAAACAGTTACTGGTTAAACTTTTGACGGAAGGCGACTCTTGTTCCATTGTTTACCCGGATTGGCGTGTTAGAGCTAATGCCGCTAATATTCTTGCTTTTCTTGATGCTAAAGCAGCGGCGCCGGTGCTGGCTGGTACTCTTGACGCGGGCGGAGCTGCGCCCCGCCCCTACACGAACCACGGCGCAACCGGCCCGGGAAGTGACATTACAGATGGTGCTTTGTCTTTTGTGTATGTTGCTTATGCGCTGGGTAAATTACAGGGAGATGAGGCTAAAGCGGCTCTGCAAAAATATTTGCAAAATGAAGACTCCTGGCTGCGAGTTGATGCTGCCGGTGCTCTGGCATGTTTTGATTTCGAAGCTACAGCACCGTTGTTAGCGCAAGCATTGCTCAATGAGCAAGAGGCGCTTGATTATATGGCTTATGCTATTTCTCGCAAGCACAAACCAAAAGAATTTTTACAAGTAGGAGCGGGGCAAAGCTCCGCCCGCGAAGAAATCATAAAAGCCGGCTGCCTCCTCATAAGTGGCATTATTGAAGCGGCGCAGAGTAGTTTTACGAGCGATCTTGTTTTTGAAACGGAAAGTCATTTGTGTTTGGAGCAGTTGCAAAAGTTAGCGGAAAGTAGCGATGAGCCGATAGTGGTTGATGTGGCGATAATGTTATCGGAATGGTTGGAATCGCAAAAGCGGGCGGAGACAAGCCCCGCCCCTACGGATTCTTCGAACATCATCGTTTCAAAGCAGGCACAGCCATTAACGGAGAAAATTCTGGATAATTTAAAAATGGTGGTGGCGGGGAATTATATTGCACCGGCGGAATTGACTCACACAATTAAACTGGCTGGTAGATTACAAATAAAAGAAGCGGCGCCTTTATTGTGCCAGTTGCTGACGATGTCCCAATCGAATGGATCCATGCTCTCACCCGCACAAATAAATTATTTAATTGCTGCTCTGGGTGAACTCGGTGATGAGCGGATCAGCACTGTTTTGATCAATATTGCTAATCATCTGGTCAATGTCAGCGAGCGTTGCTTGAAGCCGAAAAGTAAACAACCTGTCTGGGAAGAAGATCCTGTCAAAGCCAAAGCATACTGGCATATTCTCAAAGCCTTAGGCAATATGCAATATACGGGTGGAGAACACGGGCTCAGTGAACCTCGCCCCTACAAAGAAGAACGCTGTGCCAACGATCAAACGACGATCCCCGACGAAGCCGTAGGGGCGAAGTTTACGAGCCCGTTCGAAGCGACGCCGTCCGAGGAACGTAGGGGCGAAATTTATGAGCCCGTGTCCTTTTTATACACGGCGCTATCCGACTACGCCCCCGATAAACGCGCTTGTGCTCTTGAATCATTGATGACTTTGCACAAAAACGATCCTCAACTGCCACTGCCGCAGCCGGCCCCGTTCATTTTGCAACAGGCTCTTAAAGATCCTTCGCCGATGATGCAACTATCGGCGCTCAATTGTATTGCTGCCCTTGAAGAAACGGATTTAATAATTGACGTTATTCCTCTTGTAGATGCCCAGGAAAATACTGTCAGCAAACAAGCTATTGCCAGTATTGCCAGCCTATATAAATCGCATACATTCAATCAACCGGATAAGGCGGCTTTCAAACAGCAGATTAAAGCAGCCTTGCAAGCCAAAGCAGATGCAACCAGGGAAGAACATAAAAAAATAGGCATTCTAGATATCTTGCGCATAGAGGCGAAAAACATGTAGGGGCGGGGCGCAGCTCCGCCCGTTGCAGCAAAAATTAAAGAGGATTATATTAGTTATGGTATTAACCAGTTACTACTAACTATTGTTCCTTTAATTAACAGGTGCCAGGCATGGTTTCAGATTCAGGCGCAGACAAAGAGAAAGAAAAGAGGCATCGGCGCCCGAGGTGCCTGTAAAATCGCCGGCTCATATTCTTGAGGAAGTGCTGGAAGAACCGGAAGAGCCAATATCGGCTCGTTATCGACACCCAATAATCATCGATTTATTGCTGGCGGTGGGACTGCTGGTTATTATGGGTGCCTTTTCAGCTGGTTTGATAAAAATGTATGTCTCGCATTCGGCGGAGCAAAGCATAACCCAGCGCAATTATCAGGCTGCCATTGCCTTGCTTGAAGGGGCTCCCTTTCCTGATCTTTTCAGCCCACCGGGTTCTGAGCCGCGAGAGCTACTCAATCAGGCTTTGTATCTTGATGCTATGGAAAAGCTCGATGCGTATAGCGAAGATACTACAGCCCTTCAAGAGTTGGGAAAAATTGACGCCACTTCACGCTTTTTTGAATTAGCGCAGGAAATTCTTAAAGAACATTTCAAACCATCGTCTGTCCAATTGCAGGGCGGGGCTTTAGAAACCCAAACCGTCCAACCCGCCACCAAATAATAATCTATGCCGTGCCTGCGGGTCGATTCCATCGACCCCTACAACGAGAGTCGCCGATACGTTAACTCACGTGGTAGGGGCGGGGCTTGTCTCCGCCCGTTCGAAGCGACGTCATTTGTTGAATCTAATGGAATCGACCCTATTTTTTGTTGGCGCTAGCTGCGCTAGCCAAGAAGGATTCATTTAATCTACAAGAAAACCTGAAATTGAATCTCATCTTTCTCAGGATGGACGGCGGTCCGAAACGGCTGTCAAGGTATAGATGAGCCTTTTCAGGTGATTAAAAATTTGCAATGGAACCTGGCTCCGCTAGGCTCAAGACTTGATTTTGGCTGGGTAAAAATGCGAGTTTGAAGCGATGATCGTCTGACTTCCATTTCGGAATACACCACTACTAGACACATATTGCTCCATCTCTTGCATTACTGCTTACCTGCTCATGGCGGGCAAGTAGAAACTATGCTGCGGTGGGGCGAAAAAGTCTAACGTGGAACAAACAATGCGCATGCACTGTGCATGTGTGTTGGGTCAGTCGGTCGCGCGGTGGGCAGGGTTCCAAGAGGTCGAGATCCAGTCCGAGGTATAAGTTATATTTTCGTACCTCGAGATCAGGGATAAAGACTGCGGAACCCTGCCTTTCCGTGTTTGCACGCCGCCGAAGCTGATCGCCTATTGAGGCTGAAGCTGGGTTCAATCCTATTCGGCGGCATATGTCCGGTGGGACAGAGTTGTGTCTGTCCACGAACACCGGGCATGGACGGTTTTGGTTCACTCCGCATCCTTGCGGAGGGAGGTGCATCTTGAATCGCATCAGTGGGGAAGAGAAACGACGATTGTCCACGGCAATGAAAACAGTCGAGACCACTCCGAGAGAAGACGCTTTGCGTCACGTCTGTCTCCCGAGGACACTTGTTCCCGAGTCCCAGGAACCTACTTTTCATACGTCACTGGCGTGCCCCATCGCGTCTGCAGTTGAAGAGCTCAGC
>CAWKBA010000009.1:0-5823 GCA_963847765.1 Candidatus Melainabacteria bacterium
GCGAGTCCGCAGACATTGCGCGCGAACTCGATCACCATGGTCTGCATGCCGAGGCAGATGCCGAAGTAGGGAACCTTGCTTGACGCGCGCGTACTCGATGGCGTTGATCATGCCTTCGATGCCGCGCTTGCCGAAGCCGCCGGGCACCAGGATGCCGTCGTAATTCTTCGAGTTCGCGCTCGCAGCGTGCCTTTTTCGAAGCTCTCGGCTTCGATCCAGTGGATGTTCACTTTGACGTTGTGCGCGATGCCGCCGTGCAGCAGCGCTTCTTTCAGGCTCTTGTAGGAATCCTCGTACTCGACGTATTTGCCGACCAGCGCGATATCGACCTCGTCGCGTCGGATTCTGCATGCGGTGCGAGCATGGCGCGTCCAGCGCTCCAGATCGCGCGGCCCGGTCGCATCGAGATGCAGATGGCGCAGGATGATTTCGTCCACCTTTTCCTCGGCGAAGACGAGCGGGATTTCGTAGACCGAATCGACGTCTTTCGCGGTGATGACGGCTTCCGGCGTCCACATCGCAGAAAAGCGCGATCTTGTCCTTCATGTCGGTCGGGCAGAAAACGCTCCGCGCGGCAGAGCAGGATATCGGGCTGGATACCGATGGCGCGCAGTTCTTTCACGCTGTGCTGCGTGGGTTTGGTCTTCAGTTCCTGCGCGGCGTTGATCCACGGCACCAGCGTCACGTGCACGAAGATGCAGTTCTCCCGGCCCACTTCATGGCGCACCTGGCGGATGGCTTCGAGGAACGGCAGCGATTCGATATCGCCCACCGTGCCGCCGATTTCGCAGATCACCACATCGACCTCGCCCGAAAGCTTCTTCACGGCGGCTTTGATTTCGTTGGTGACGTGCGGAATCACCTGCACGGTTTTGCCGAGATAATCGCCGCGGCGCTCGCGCTGGATGATCTGTTCGTAGATGCGGCCGCTGGTCAGGTTGTTGGCGCGGGTGAGCGTGTGACGTGGGTGAAGCGCTCGTAGTGGCCGAGATCGAGATCGGTTTCCGCGCCATCGTCGGTGACGAAAACTTCGCCGTGCTGGAACGGGCTCATGGTGCCGGGATCGACGTTGAGATACGGGTCGAATTTCTGCAGCGAGACGGTCAGTCCGCGGCTTTCGAGCAGGCAGCCGATCGACGCCGCCGCGATGCCTTTGCCGAGGGAGGAGACCACGCCGCCGGTGACGAAAATGAATTTAGCCATGCCGCGCGAACTGCTACTCTTATCGCGGATCAACAGCCGCGTGCCGATGCGTATCAATTCCTGGACCCGCTCCAGATCCGCCGGCGTATCGACGCCCAGCGATTCGTAATCGGTCTCGACCACGCGGATTTTGAAACCGTTCTCGAGCGCCCGCAATTGTTCCAGGCTTTCCGTCGTTTCGAGCGGGCCGACCGGCAAGTCCGGAATAGCGCAGCAGAAAATCGCGCCGGTAAACATAAAGCCCGATGTGTTTGAAGTACGCAGCCGGATTGCCCGTCGCGTCGCGCAAGGAATGGTCGAACGCGAAAAATAAATGGCGTTCTCGAAACGGTCGGTCACGACTTTCACGACATTCGGATCGGAAATTTCGCGCGGATCTTCGATGCGCTTTTTCAGCGTGCCCATGGGGATGGCCGGTTCTTCGAGCAGCGGCAAAACGGCGGCGTCAATGGCGTCGGGATCGATCAGCGGTTCGTCGCCCTGGATGTTGACCACCAGTTCGACATCGTCGAACGCCGAAGCCACTTCCGCCACGCGGTCGGTGCCCGAAAGATGGTCGTCGCGCGTCATCTGCACGCGCGCGCCGAAGCGCGCGGGCTGCGTCGTGGATTCGCTCGTCGTCGGTGGCGATCACGACGGTTCCGAGATAGCGGGCCATCGAAACGCGCTCGTAAACGTGCTCGAGCATGGTGCGGGAATCGAGACGGGCCAAGCGCTTTGCCGGGGAAACGGGACGATGCGTACCGGGCCGGAATAACGCCCAGGATTTTGCGAGGCACACGCGATCTTACCACGAGCCGCCCTATGCTAGACTCCATGCAGAAAGGGAAGCACCCGATGCGATCCCGCGGGTTGTCGATTTCGTCGTGCTTACCGTTTCCGCCGCGGTTTGCCTGACCGCGGCGGAGCCTGTTCGGCTGCCGGGATCTCCGGAGGACGATCCGACACGTCAGCAATTACGCCGCGCGCCAAGCCTGCCGAAGCCGCCGCGCCCGCTGCCCCGGGCCAACATCCGGGTCGACACGAACGTGGTGCTGATTCCCGGTAACGGTGACCGATCCGCTGAACCGTTTTGTGACCGGCCTCGATCAGGATGTCATTCAAGGTTTACGAAGACAAGATCAAACAGAAAATCGTGTCGTTCGGCAGCGAGGATGCGCCGCTCTCGATCGGTATCGTGTTCGATACCAGCGGCAGCATGGGGCCGAAGCTGGAGAAATCCCGCCAGGCGGTGGCGGAGTTTTTCAAGACGGCGAACCCGGAAGACGAGGCGTTTCTGGTGGAATTCAACGACCGGCCCGAACTGGTGACGCCGACTGACGCACAACCTCGAAGAGATTCAGAACCGGCTGACTTTTACGCAGTCGAAAGGCCGCACGGCGCTGCTGGACGGCGTCTATCTGGCGCTGCACACCATGAAGAAGGCGCACAATCCGCGCAAGGCGCTGATGGTGATTTCCGACGGCGGCGATAACAGCAGCCGCTACACGGAGAGCGAAGTCAAGAACCTGGTGAAGGAAGCCGACGTGCAGATTTATGCCATCGGGATTTATGAGCCGCGTGCGTCCCGCGGCCGCACGCCGGAGGAACTTGCGGGGCCCGGACTGCTGACCGATATTTCGGAACCGACCGGCGGCCGGCATTTCGTGGTGGAGAATCTGAACGAACTGCCGGATGTGGCGGCGAAAATCGGAATCGAGCTGCGCAACCAGTACGTCCTCGGCTACAGCCCGAGCAATCCAGACGCGCGACGGGAAGTACCGGAAGGTTAGTGTCAAACTGGTACAGCCGAGGGGATTACCTCCCCTTCACGCATTCTGGAGAACCGGCTACTATGCGCCGACGCAATAACGTTTTCACCTCTGACGACGCGGCACGCACGTGAGCGCGCGCTAAATTCGCAGTTTTATTATTCGTCCCCGCCATCCTGTTTGGCCAGCAAGCCGTGAAGCAGCCGGGCAATGCCGAATCGTCCGATTCCGGCGATGCGATATTTTCCACCGAAACCCGCCTGGTTCCGCTGCAACGTCACGGTGACGGACAAGAACGGCCATCTGGTCACGAACCTGCCGCAGAGCGCGTTTCAGGTGTTCGAGAACGACGTTCTGCAGCACGATCAAGATCTTCAAACGCGAGGACGTGCCGGTTTCGATGGGGCTGATCATCGATAACAGCGGCAGCATGCGCGAGAAGCGCAGGGCGTGGAATCGGCCGCGCTGGCGCTGGTGCGGGATTCGAATCCGCAGGACGAGGTTTTCATCGTGAATTTCAACGACGAAGCTTATCTCGACACCGATTTCACCAGTGAATCGCCAAGATGGAACAGGGCCTGACCAAGATCGATTCGCGCGGCGGCACGGCCATGCGCGATGCGATCCGGATGTCGATCGATCATCTGAAAGATAAAGGCCAAACGCGATAAGAAAGTGATCCTCGTGGTGACCGACGGCAACGACAACGCCAGCAACGTGTCGCTGGAGGCGCTGGTGCGGCTGGCGCAGCAGGATGACGTGCTGATCTACGCGATCGGCCTGCTGTCCGAGGAAGAGAAGAGGGAAGCGGGAAGGCCAAGCGCGCGCTGGATATTCTGGTGGAGAGCACGGGCGGCCAGGTGTTTTATCCGAAGGAAGTGTCGGAGGTGGAGAAGATCGCGCACGCAGGTGGCGCACGATATCCGCAACCAGTACACGATCGGGTATACGCCCACGAACACGGCGCTCGACGGATCGTTCCGGCAGATCAAGGTGGTGGTGAAGGCCCCGGGCAACCCCACCGCGCGCACGCGCAGCGGTTATTACGCGACACAGGCCAAACCGGCGGCGAAGAATCCGTCCTGACCGAAACAACGTGATGGGGAGCGTTTGGAGGCTGACAAAAGGCTACCGGCTGCGGCCCTGGGCCAGTCCGTATCTCCGGTGGCGCATTGAAACATGGTCCGGGATCGATGCGGCGACTATTACGCCTCGTGTCTTTTGGGCATTCGCGTGGCAACACCGGGCGGACCTGCGCCGCTATCTCCGATGGGCGGACGAAAATTCACGAAGCCGGGGTTGAAGGTTTGGACTCGGTTGTGGATGCGGTGGTTGTCCCGGCCGGTTTGGATTCGGATTTCGAATCCGGGGTTTTGCTGTCTTTCGATTTCGTGTCGCTTGATTTAGAGTCGTCGCTCGATTTGGAATCGTGGTCTTTCGATTTCGAGTCTTTCGATGTCGAATCGCCGCCGTTACTCTTCTTGCCGTAATCCGTCGCGTACCAGCCTGTCCCCTTGAGGTGGAAAGCCGGAGCTGAAAAAAGGCGCACAACCTCACCGCCGCACTCCGGATGAATCTTCAAGGGTTCGTCGGCAAACTTTTGAATCACTTCAAAGGTTTTACCGCAGGAACCGCATTTGTATTCGTACAGAGGCATACAACCCAATTGTAACGCTCGCGATTCAGCCAACGGGGCGAGATCGCGAACGTTAACAATCGGGTTGCGTTTATTTCTTCTTCGGAGCGCGCTTGCGGGCCGGAGGCGCTCCCGCGAACAAGGTCGCGGGCAGGCCGTCGATATCGTCCTTGTCGACCGTCAATACCAGGTTGTACGGCTGTTTCGTGAATGAATCGACCACTCCCTTGAACATGAAAGCGGTGCCAGGATCGACGGTGCCCTTTAGCGGATTTTCGAACCGCAGGGTCGCATCGCCCGCGGCATTATCGACGCTGACAATCAAGTCTTTCCCTGATATCGAAACAACTTTGGCGGGGAACATCTTGAAAGCTCCGTCCTGCGGGGGGATTTCAGAATCCTTCACCTGGGCGAAATAAGCGTCTCCCCCGTCAGCCGTAAGCGCGTCCCGGATCGTTCGCCACAGAGCGAGATCGGGGTGCGCCGCCGCAAAAGCAGCCGCGTCGCCCTCCTGCTTCTTCTGGATATCGAGCTGGCTCTCGATTTTGAAGTCGGGCGGCATTGCGGTTGCCGTCGTCGCGACCTTCTTGACGTCGTCCAGACCGCTCGCGTCACCGTGATAACCGGCGTATGCCTGGTTGAGGAACTTGTCGGCGGCCGTTTTACCCTGCGCCGTCAATGCTTCGGGCCCTGTGATCTCAACGGAACGCGCAATCCAGAAAAGCGCCTCCGGGATACGCGCAATATTTTTCTGCCGGTAGATCAAAGTCCCCAGCGAATAGGCGGTGGAAGCCGAGTTGGGATCGAGCGCCAGCAGTTTTCTATACTCGGCCTCTCCTTTCGCATCGTCTTTCTTCGCCACGGCAACGGCTGCGAGGACGGAGTGCGCCTGCAGCGTAATCTGCTGCTTCGCCTGCGCCCATTGCGCATCGGTGGCGCCGGCCGGCTTGTTCTCGGGCGCCAGATATTTGTCCAGGTTATCGGCCAGATCCTGCGCCGCCTTCTGAGCCGCGTCGAGATCGGCCGGTGTCGCGCCGGGTTGCTGCGCTTTTCCCGCGATCTGGCTCTCGGCCTGAGCGATCTGCACCGAGCGCGTACCCTTAAAGTCGGAATCCGGGTACTTCTGCTCCCACTGGTGCAACAGATCCAGCTTCTTCAGCGGGTCGGTTTCTTTGCCTGCCGCCTGGGCGATATCGTATTCGCCCTGATCTTTGACAGCCGGTGCCTTCGCGG
>CAWKBA010000010.1:0-185181 GCA_963847765.1 Candidatus Melainabacteria bacterium
GCATTGCTGTCTCGGGCCGAAAGGCCATGGGACCACGAATGCCGTGCAGTCCTTCAGGAAGACGAATATGTGGCATTGGCAAGAAGCTCCCTTCGCCGGAATCTCAACTGTGAGCAGAACACAGCCGGGACAGGAATCGCAACTGCCCAAGGTGGAGACATTTATCCATCGAAAGGGGGAAGACACCACCGACCGCCTCTATAGCATTCGTGTCGGCCATCCCTCGTCCCATGCAGTTCCAGATCGTCGATTCGATGAAGCGCAATTTTGCGGCCGCTGATGGCGGTCATTTCAGGAGGTTTGTTGATGCGCAAGTTCTCATTGGCTGTTTGCCTTTTCATGCTTTATGGCACGTTTGCGATGCGGGCGCAAATCCCGACAGCAACGCTTTCCGGAATCGTGAAGGACGAGCACGGGGGCTTGATTCAGAACGCTAGGGTAGCGCTTACCAACATTGCGCAGGGCACTTTCGCGCAAGTTCGACAAATTCCGACGGATCGTATTCGATTCCGGATCTGTTGCCGGGCACCTATCGAGCCGAAGTCAGCTCGGCAGGTTTTGCCACCGCGCAGTTTTCGAATGTGGTGTTGGAAGCGGGCAGAACATTCACGCTGGATGCCACGCTCTTACCCGCAAGCCAGGTGACAACTGTCAATGTAAGTGCCGCGTCGCAGTCAGTCGATCTAGCCCAGTCCATGCTTCAGGGACAGATCACAGAGAGCACCATTGAGAGCATCCCTCTCAACGGCCGTAATTTCCTGGAACTCGCCTATCTCATTCCCGGCAATCGCCCCGCGCCTACTTTCGATCCGACGAAGACGAACACGCTGGAGGTCAGTTCTGCCGGCGGGTTCGGTCGCGGCGGCAACGTCACGATTGATGGTGGCGACAACAACGACGAAGTTGTGGGCGGAACTCTATCGAATTTGCCGGAGGATTCAATTGGCGAATTTCAGATTGCTACGTCGCGCTTCACCGCGGAAGTGGGCCGCTCAGGCAACAGCATTATCAACATCATTACTCGTTCCGGGGCGAATGCATTTCATGGCTCAGCCTTCATGTTTGAGCGGAACCGCAATCTGCAGGCGCTTCCGGCCACTTTCGACGCCGGCCAGGCAAAGCCGCCGTTCGATCGAGAACAGTACGGAGGGGCCATTGGCGGTCCCATCGCGAAAGACAAGCTGTGGTGGTTTTCATCGGCAGAATTTCGCGATCAGAATGCAGACATCCAGACGGGCACGCGCAACTTCGACACCGACACCATTGCGCACACGGCTGCCGCTACGCCGCTGCGCGATTTACTGCTGTCAAATCGTGTTGACTATCATTTGAACCAGGCCAATAGCCTGAGCGGACGATTCAGTTTCAATCGGTCGACTGACACCGCGCAGGCCAGTGCCTCTTCGGAAACGCCGCTCAGTACCGGGGCGGAGCGGCAAAACTCTCTGAATCGATTCGTATCCGTTGAGACCGCGTGGACGAGCGTCTTCAGTCCGAGCCGCACCAATGAGCTGTCGTTCCATTACGACAACTTTTATAACAACATTCCGCCCTATCCACAGGACGCCGCTCTCACTGATCCCTCCCTGGGCCTGGGAAGCGAGTTGATTTTTCCCGATCTGGCAGACGGTGCCAATTTCAATTTGCCGCAGAGCACGTTTCTTGATCGCTCTCAAATACGCGACGGCTTGACCATGTCGTTTGGAAATCACGCGCTCAAGGTGGGCGGCGAGTTTCAGCATTACAGCGCGCACGGAATTATCAATCCGTTTGGCAATGGAACCGAGATCCTGGTTTCTGACTTTGGCTTTGCAGACCTGAACGGCGATGGCGTGATTAACGATCTGGACATTCCGCTTGCGGTGGGCATTCATAGCACCGCGCCGGTGGTGCCCGTGCCGATTCCGCAGGTGGGCGATACTTACCTGGCGTTCTTTGCGCAGGATGACTGGCGGGTGCGGCCGAATTTGACGCTTAATCTTGGACTTCGCTGGGAGTACGATTCTGACTTGACTGGAACCAGCAGCGACCATGACCCATGCCCGAATCTGACGAGCATCCCATCAGACCCATGTGTCTGGATGGCGAATGTGATCGACCTGAAGAAGCATCCGGATACGAAGGACTTCGGCCCGCGCGTGGGCTTCACATGGGATCCATACAGCCATGGAAAGACGGTGTTCCGCGGGGGCTATGGCATCTATTACGACCGTATTATTCTGGAGACCGGCGCTGAAGAGCGGGTGCAGAATGATCGCGCGCTGGCGGTGACGCAGTATGCGGGCTCCAGTTGCGTGAACCCCAATATCCCCGCTCCGCCAAGCCTTGATCTATGCTTCGCGCCGGGCTCATCGTTTGCCCCAGGGAGCCCAACCATCGACAGTGCGTTCAGCGGTCCCAGCCAAACCGGGGGCATCGGAATTATTGCCATGGGGCCCGACTCGCACCATCCGCTTTATCAACAATTCTCCTTCGGATTTCAACAGGAGGCCGGGAGCGATTGGCTTATCAGCGCGGACGGACTTCACGTCTTCGGGGAGCGCCAACTGATCGGCAATCTGCTGCGCGCCACCGACTCAACATCGCCGGACATCAGTTGCCCCGGCGGCAATGTGGCTTGCACCATCACCGACCCGGCCACCGGCATCTCTGACAACATCACGATGATCACGTCCGGCGCCAAAAGCTGGTACGATGGGCTGCTTGCCAGCGTGGCGCATCGCGAGTCGAAACTCGGCAAGGTCGGCTACCAGTACAACGTAAGCTATACGCTCTCGAAGACACTCGACTACTCGGATGACGATCAGCTCACAAACGGAAACGCAGACGATGCCCTTTAAATCATCGTGTGAGGTCAGGCTTACACTGCTCAATGGGGTACTTGAATTACCTATGGTTGCTCCCACGGACAGTGAGCCGGAAGAAGCAATCAATTCTATCGTTGCATTACTATTAGTATTGCCGGCATCAATAGTGGCTGTTGTTTGTAGATTAGTAGCATTAGCGGCTGTGAAATTAAAGTCATTTCCAGCTGAAGAAGCGCCATTAATATTGACTGTGCCGGACGCCGTGTCATTAATATAAACAGATCCGTTAGCAGCATTAGCGGTCATGTTGCCAGCGGCAGTACTAATAGCATTGCCGTTTGCGCCAACACTGCCAGTGCCGGCGGTGAGGGTGACGGTACCGGCTGTCAGTGTACCGGTAGATTCAATTACTGAACCAGCAGCATTAAGTGCTATTGTGCCGATGCTGCTTCCAGAGCCAACATCAGCGCCGATCGTGATATTGCCGGAAGATGTAGCAAGACTTAGAACATCACCAGAACCAACTGTTATTGTCGAGCCGGTAAGAGTAACTGATCCATTGTTACTAATGTAGGCATTACCATTAGAATTCACAGAGAGATTAGATGTGGCAGTATTGATAGCATTACCATTAGCACCAATATCACCACCGTTAGAAGTTAGATTGACATGAGTAGCAGTCAACGCGCCGGTAGTTTCAGTAATAGCACCGGCAGCATTTAAAGCAATTGTACCGATACTACTGCTACCACCGACATTACCATCGACAGCGATGTTGCCACTTGTAGTGGCTAAACTTAGAACATCACCAGAACCAACAGTGATTGTTGTAGGGGTGAGATTTACAGAGCCCGCATTCGATATGTAAGCATTACCGTTAGAATTTACAGACAAGTTAGATGTAGCAGTATTGATAGCATGACCAGAGGCACCGATATCACCAGAATTAGATGTCAGATTGACAGTACCACCAGTCAAGGCACCGGTAGTTTCAGTAATAGCACCGGCAGCATTAAGTATGATTATGCTACTACCGGCAGCAGAGACACTGCCAGCAACGGCGATATTGCCGCTAGAAGTGGTGACCAAACTGAATGTATCACCACTACTAGCGGAGCCAGAAGTTAATGACACATTGCCAGCGTTACTAACGTAAGCATTAGCACCGGAATTAATAGACAAATTGGAAGCAACAGTGTTAATGGGAGTGCCCGATACTCCGATGGAGCCTGTGCCGGATGTCATATTAACAGTGGTGCCAGTCACAGTCCCGCTAGTTTGTGTGATAGTGCCAGAGCCAGAAGCTGTAATGGTATCGACAGTGCCGGATACATTACCGCCAAGAACTATGCCACTATTAGTACCAGTACCTAATAAAGCTAAAGTACCGCCAGCGGTAATGGTGCCGGAAGTAGTTAAAGCACCGGCACCGTTAGCTGAATCTGTGAAGCTAATATTATTACCAGTAGATGCTCCGTTACCTGTAGTAGCCGTGCTATCAACTAATGTCACATTGCCAGTTGTGTTGGCAGCCCAGACAGGAGTAGCTATGTTCAACGAACCGATAGCGCCAGAAGTACTAGTGAAAGCAGCAGATGTTGAGCCGGTAACAACACCACCAGTTTGAGAGATAGTACCAGAGCCGGATGCAGTGATTGTATCGGCAGTACCGCTTACATTACCGCCAAGAACTATGCCACTATTGGTACCAGAACCTATTAATGCTAATGTGCCAGTGGCAGTAATTGTGCCAGAAGTCGTCAAAGCGCCGGCGCCATTAGCAGAGTCAGTCAGACTAACATTTGCACCTGTCGATACACCATTGCCTGTCATTGCTTGTGAGTTAACCAGAGTGACATTGCCAGCTGTATTGAAGGTGACATTGGGCGTAACTATACTAGATAGATTAATAGCGCCGGTATTGCCGGAATTGCCCAGAGTCAATGAACTTGTACCTGTAACTGTACCGGCACCGGTTATGGTGCCCGAGCCTGTGGCATTTATCGATACAGCTGTACCACTTACACTGCCGGCTATTGCAACATTACCATTGGCAGTAATTGAAAGAGAAGTATTGCTTGTCAGTGAACCTGTGCTGCCGATGCTTAATACAGGTCCAGCTTGATTGGAATTGATAGTAGTTACAGCTGCTGCAGCACCGCTAAATGTTTCTGTGCCGTTTATTATTGCTTGCGATGAAGTACTGCTGCCGGTAATATTTACACCAACTACATTGCCGCTGCCAAAGCCATTAAATTGTACTGTGACATTGGTTGGTATATTTTCTGCTGTCAAATTAGCCAGACTATTAGCAGTTGTGAAAATGACATTACCGCCGGTAGCGATACCGCCACTTGTGGTCAAAGTACCACCCAGTAGGCCTTCGCTCTGATACGTGGTCAATATGGATACATTGGAAGAATTGGTTAAGTCGAGGCTGTATATAGAAGGAGTGCCGCCATTAATTTGAACTCCACCACCCAGACTTATGGCACTGCTGGAAGAAGAGCCCGTGCTTAGCACCACGTTAACATTATTGGCACTGACATAATTTGTTGGTGATGAAGCCGTAATACCATTGGTGCCGAAATAAGCAGCACCAGTTCCAGTTAAAGTAACTAATACATTAGATGGAGTAGAACCGGCCACAGGTGATGGAGACCCAATTTCAATTGTTACCCCATTCATACCCACAAGTACTGAATTACTTGCCAGTGTAATTGTGCCGGTAGAAGTATTTGTATTTTGAATGGTTAAAGTACCGCCGGTTGATTGCACATAGGTACCAGAACCGATTGTTAGCGTTGAACCGGAAGTTATTAATGATAAATTGCCAGTAGCAGTTATATTATTGCTCGTGGTCATGCCGCCGCTGGCACTATCAGTCAAGCTGACGATACCGCCGGTTGAAACACCATTACCGGTAAGCGCCTGCGTATCGGTCAAAGTAACATTGCCGGTTGTATTAAAAGTGATGTTGGGTGTGACCACTGTCATAGAGCCAATAGCACCGCTGCCACTAGTCAAAGCAACAGAAGTTGAACCAGTAAGATTACCGCCTGTTTGTGTAATTGTGCCCGAACCGGTAGCAGTAATCGTATCAACCGTACCGGAAACATTAGCGCCTAATACTATGCCACTATTTGTGCCACTGCCGATTAGCGACAGAGCGCCGGTGGTGGCAGTTATGCTGTGAGAAACAGTAATAGCGCCAGCGCCATTAGCTGAATCAGTCAAGCTGAAAATTGTTCCACTTGATGCTCCACCTATTGTTACTGCGTTTGAGTCACTGATATAAACACTGCCGCTGGCGTTTGCAGTTAAGGTAGAAGCAGCGATGAGGACAGGAGTGCCTGATACACCAACACTTCCACCTGTGCTAGTTAAGCTTATGGTCGGCCAAGTTAGAGTAGAGCTACCACTGTCTGTAATACTGCCGGCTGTGCTGATTGTTAAAGATGTTGGCGAAGTGGAGGCTAATGTTAAAGCATTGCTGCTGCCACCAAGCTTAATGGCATTATTGCCGGAAATTATTGCCGTTCCACTGCCTTCAGATAAAACTATTGTTCCAGCCGTGAGTGTGTAAGCTGATGATGGTGTAATTGTAGAACTGCCGCCGACGGCTGTCAGGCTAACTGTGCCTGTATTGCCCACACTGACATTAGAGCCAATTGAAATGCTTGTGCCTGTGTTTATGGTTAAAGAAGCCGGTGCTACCGTTGCTGATTCTTCAGCTGTGAAATTATTGCTGCCAAAACCGGCAATTGTGGTGGCTTGTCCTAGAGTGCCTTGAGAGATTGTTATAGTGCTGGCGCCGGCGGTTTGCGAGAGATTCACACTGGCGGCAGTAAGAATTTCTGTTGCTCCGCCGGTATTGGTGATTGTTGAGCCGGTTCCAGAAGCGGTAATGCTCAAAGTACCGCTAGAGCTGGTATTAATCGCTCCTCCTACCTGTATGCTACCGTTTGTGTTGGTGAACTGGGTAGAGCCGGTGGTTGTCCAAGCCCCTATAGGTAATGTCCCTGAGGCAACTGTTATGGAAGCCGTTGAGCCTTTGCCTACGACATACTGACCGCTAGCCAAGCTAATTGAATTGACATTAACATTGACTGCTGCAGTGCCAGGATGTTGGAAACTAATACCAAAGTCGATCCCACCTGAACTGGCGTTAGTATCAGCAAGTGTTCCCAAACCGCTAGTTATTGTTATCGTGCCGGAAAAGTTGGGATTAAATCTCAGTCCACCGGCGTCGGCAGATATTATTGAACCAGAGCCCATATTTACTGTTAAGGCATTACCGGTGCCGCCCCCTTGAATCGCGATAGTGCCGCCTGTAGAAACTGCGCTGGCATTACCGTTTAGAGTGAGAGCTGGAGTGGCTATGGATATTTCACCAGTGGTTGTGCTAAGCGAAGCTCCATTTTCGATTATCATACTGCCGGTGGGGTCAGTAACAAAATTTTGTTGATTAGCGCCAGTACTAATAGTGCCGTAAATATCAATTTTACCGGTGCCGTAAGCGTTAACAGCCAAATTATTTCCGCCGCTGGTGGTGTTACTCAATGTCGCTGTGGCGCCGATAGTTATATTGCCATTGGTAGCCGAATCCATTTCAGTATACTGATTCACACTTAAAGTGGAGGGAAGTCCACTAGTATTGGTAATCAATATGTTTTGTCCGCTGTTATTGTTAGAAATATAAAGCCCACCGGACACATTAATAGTGGCAGTTGAATTATTGGGCAAATCAATTTCTAGATTTGAAGATCCGCTTGGTGGACTAATATTTAAGATAAAACCACTGCCGTCATCCTGAACGGTTGAATTACTTCCCAGGACTAATAGCGGTGTGACTAAATTGAAATTGCTACCGTTAGAGTTGGCCAGATTAACTGTGCTGTTAGCCTGTAAAGTAATACTTGTGTTCCCGGTTATTGTCACATTCGCGAATGTACTGAATGTCAAATTGCCGCCAATGGTAACCAACCCGCCGCCGTCTTGCACGGACATATTTCCTTGCTGACCGGAAACCCCGTTCAGACCGTTGTCTAGATAGGTGCCGCTGCCATTGAGAGTAAGACTGGGATTGCCGTTTATTACTATTTCATTGGCGGAATTGCCATAACTTGAGCTGACAACGCCATTATTGGTAACGGTATTAGCTGTAATAGTGATGATGTTGTCCGAGGAGAGGGTAACATTACTATTAACAGTAGTTGTGACATTAGACTGCGTCGAAGCCGTGTTTATGTTTACAGCGCCGCCACTAAAGTTAAGTGTGGTGGCACTACCGCCGGAATCAGCAAAAATAACGGATGAGCCGCTGGCGGGGTTGAAATTGATAGCACCGCCGGCAGTGGTAATAGAAGCGGTGCCCCCTGAAGGAGAAGTCACTGTAATAACACCGGACGTAGGTCCGCCGCCGGTTATGTTTACATTGCCGCTGGTGGATGTTATAGCGCCGCCATTACCGAAAGCAATTGCCAGATTATTGTCTGTGCCGTTGCCGGTAATAGTTACACCACCGGTTGTGCCGGCAATGGTGCCGTTGTCCGTAAGAGATGGAGTAGTTATTGACACGGTGGTGCCGCTAACGCTATTGCCATTGGCTACTGTTATGCTGCCGCCAGTATTAGCGTTTTGTATATAGATACTGCCGGTACCGGCACTGCCTATCAGACTGACACTGCCGACACTGCCATTTTGGACAAGAATATTATTGCCGGAGGTACCGATAGAGCCGGCTGTGCTGGTTAAACTTATTGTTGGACTATTTAGATAATAAGTAGAACTGGTGGTGATATTTCCTGCTGTGCTCAGTGTCAGTGATGTTCCCAGCCCGGATAACGTCAGGTTATTAGTGGAGCTGCCACCCATTTGGATAATATTATTACCTGCAACTGTAATAGCACCGCTGCCTTGAGACAAATTCATAGTGCTAGCGGTAAGAGTGCGTGGAGAACTATTGCCAATAGTGGAGTTTGTCGAAGTAAGATTTATCGTACCGCCGGAGCCGGTGCTGATATTGCTGGCAATGGTGATGGCACCGCCATATTGAACGGAATAGGTGTCACCAGTACCAACAGCCGAAGAAGTAAGAGTAACACCACCTGTAGCACCACTATAATTTTGAATATAGACATTCCCGGCAGCAGAAGTAGTTAAAGCGACATTGCCGGCGCTACCATTTTCAATATATAGAGGGCTGCCAGTAGAAGCACCGATATTGCCTGAGGTGCTGGTTAAGTTAAGGGTAGGAGCACTTAAATAACTAGAAGAAGCAGAGCTGGTTATACTGCCGGGTGTGCTTAGTGTTAAAGAAGTAGCTAGTCCAGATAAAGTGAGGTTATTAGTAGAGCTGCCGCCCATGCGGATGATATTAGCGCCTATAACTGAAATTGCACCACTGCCTTGAGATAAAGTCATAGTGCCGGCAGTCAGTGTTTCAGGAGAGCTATTGCCTATAGTAGAATTAGCAGAAGTTAGACTAATAGTGCCTGCAGTACCGCTATTGATAGCACTAGCAATTGAGATACTGCCACCGTAGTTAACGGAATAAGTATTGCCGCTACCAACAGCCGAAGAAGTGAGTGTAATGCCGCCAGTTGTGCCACTAACATTTTGGATATAGACATTACCATTAGAAGAAGTAGTCAGAGCAACATTACCGGAAGCACCGTTTTCAGTGAAGATAGAAGTGCCGGAAGTGCCAATTGATCCAGAGGAACTAGTCAAACTAATAGTAGGAGCATTGATATAAGCAGAGCTATTAGCAGAAGTAATGCTGCCGCCAAAGTTAAGAGAGAAAGTACCGGAGCTGCCGGCAGAATTAGCGCCGCTTAGAATCACACCACCGGTAGAGCCGGTATAATTTTGAACATATACATTTTGGCTAGCGGCAGAAGCATTAGCAGTTAAAGTGACATTACCTGAGGAGCCATTTTCAAGATAGATAGGAGTGCCGGAAGTACCAATTGAGCCGGCGGAACTGGTCAAACTAACAGTAGGAGCATTGATATAAGCAGAGCTGTTAGCAGAAGTAATGCTGCCGCCAAAGTTAAGAGAGAAAGTACCGGAGCTGCCAGCAGAATTAGCACTGCTGAGAATAATGCCACCGGTAGCACCACTAGCATTTTGCAAATAGACATTTTGACTGGCCGCATTAGCATTAGCAGTTAAAGTAACATTACCGGAAGCGCCATTTTCGATAAGGATAGGATTGCTAGAAGTACCGATACTGCTAGAAGTGCTGGTCAGGTTCAAAGTAGGTGTATTGAAATAATTAGAGGTATTAGAATCAGTAATACTACCAGCAGTGCTAATTGTCAATGAAGTAGCTAGTCCGAATAGGGTAAGATTATTGCTGCCGCTGCCGCCCATTTGTACTGTGTTATTGCCGCTGATTGTAATAGTGCCGCTGCCTTGAGAGAGCGTCATAGTGCCGGCAGTAAGTTGATAAGCTGTGCTATTACCAATAGTAGAATTAGCAGAGGTAAGATTTATAGTTCCGCCGGAGCCTGTATTAATATTGCTGGCAACAGTAATAGCACCGCCGTAGTTGACCGAATAAGTATTACCGCTGCCAACAGCAGAAGAAGTGAGTGTAATGCCGCCAGTTGTGCCACTAACATTTTGGATATAGACATTACCATTAGAAGAAGTAGTCAGAGCAACATTACCGGAAGCACCGTTTTCAGTGAAGATAGAAGTGCCGGAAGTGCCAATTGATCCAGAGGAACTAGTCAAACTAATAGTAGGAGCATTGATATAAGCAGAGCTATTAGCAGAAGTAATGCTGCCGCCAAAGTTAAGAGAGAAAGTACCGGAGCTGCCGGCAGAATTAGCGCCGCTTAGAATCACACCACCGGTAGAGCCGGTATAATTTTGAACATATACATTTTGGCTAGCGGCAGAAGCATTAGCAGTTAAAGTGACATTACCTGAGGAGCCATTTTCAAGATAGATAGGAGTGCCGGAAGTACCAATTGAGCCGGCGGAACTGGTCAAACTAACAGTAGGAGCATTGATATAAGCAGAGCTGTTAGCAGAAGTAATGCTGCCGCCAAAGTTAAGAGAGAAAGTACCGGAGCTGCCAGCAGAGTTAGCGCCGCTTAAAATAACTCCACCGGTAGCGCCACTGGCGTTTTGAACATATGTGTTTGCGCTGGACGAAGTCGTTAAAGCAACACCGCCAGCACTGCCATTTTCAACATAGATTGGACTACCGGAAGCACCAACAGAACCGGCTGTGCTGGTTAAACTAATAGTCGGGCTATTTATATAATTGCCGGAAGACATTGATATGCTGCCGCCGGATAAAGTGGCAGAAGTTGATCCGGTAACATTTGCATTTAGAGCAATAGCTCCAGAACCATTAGCAGTAATCGTATCGGTCGTACCGGAGACATTATTACCGATTACAATGCCACCATTAGTACCGTTGGCAAACAGACCTAAAGTACCGGAAGCAGTAATTGTGCCGGATGTGGTTAATGCCGTGGCGCTGGCAGCAGAATCTGTCAGGCTGACATTTACTCCGGTAGATGTACCATTGCCTGTCATGGCTTGCGAATTAACTAAAGTGACATTGCCTGTTGCATTAAAAGTCACATTAGGAGTAACGATATTAGATAGATTAATAGCGCTGGTGCTGCTGGAATTACCCAGAGTCAACGAACTTGTGCCTGTTACAGTGCCTGCGCCGGTTATAGTACCTGAGCCTGTTGCATTTATAGTTACAGCAGTACCGGAGACACTACCGGCTATTGCCACATTGCCATTGGCAGTTATTGAAAGAGACGTATTGCTTGTTAGGGCTCCTGTACTGCCGATGCTTAAAACCGGTCCAGCTTGATTGGAATTGATAGTAGTTACAGCGGCTGTAGCACTGCTAAAAGTTTCTGTACCATTTATAATCGCCTGACTCGATGTACTGCTGCCTGTAATATTGATGCCGACCACATTGCCGCTACCAAAACCATTGAACTGCACTGTGACATTGGCAGGTATATTTTCAGCAGTTAAATTAGCTAGATTATTGGCAGTAGTGAAGATAACATTACCACCGGTTGCTATACCTCCGCCTGTAGTTAACGAGCCACCCAGCAAGCCTTCACTTTGATATGTAGTTAGTATTGATACGTTGGAAGAATTGGTTAAGTCTAAGCTATATATAGACGGTGAGCCGCCATTAATTTGTACACCACCACCTAAACTAATAGCGCTACTGGAAGCAGAGCCGGTGTTTAATGAGACAGTGACATTATTGGCGCTGACATAATTTGTTGGCGATGAGGCATTAACGCCATTAGTACCAAAATAAGCAGCGCCAGTGCCGGTTAAAGTAACCAGTACATTAGAATTTGTTGTATTACCTCCTGGAGATTGAGTGCCTATTTCTATTGTTACGCCATTCATACCTACATATACTGAATTGGCCCCCAGAGTAATTGTGCCGGTAGAAGTATTTGTATTTTGTATAGTTAAAGTACCGCCGGTTGATTGCACATATGTACCAGAACCAATAGCTAGTGTTGAACCGGAAGTTATTAATGATAAATTGCCAGTAGCAGTTATATTATTGCTTGTAGTCATACCGCCGCTGGCGTTATCAGTCAAGCTAACCACGGCCCCAGTGGAAGCACCATTACCGGTAATCGCTTGCGTATCAGTCAAAGTGACATTGCCGGTTGTGTTAAAGGTGATATTGGGTGTTATTACGGTCATTGGGCCAATAGCTCCAGAGCCGCTTGTTAAAGCAACCGAACTTGAACCAGTGACATTACCGCCTGTTTGAGTAATTGTGCCGGAGCCAGTAGCAGTAATAGTATCAACTGTACCGGATGCATTAGCGCCTAATACTATGCCGCTATTTGTGCCATTGCCGATTAATGACAAAGCCCCTGCAGCTATTATGCTATTAGAAACAGTTATGGCTGCTGCGCCATTAGCTGAATCAGTTAAGCTGAATATTGCCCCAGTTGATGGTGCGGCTATTGTTACAGCATTGGAGTCAGTAATATATACGTTGCCGCTGGCATTAGCAGTAAGGTTAGACGCTGTTATAACAATAGGATTACCCGAAGTACCAATTGCGCCACCAGTGCTGGTTAAAGTTATTGTCGGAGTAGTGAGCGAATAATTAGAGTTATTTGTGATATTACCGGCGGTACTCAATGTCAGTGAAGTTCCCAGTCCGGATAACGTCAAATTATTAGAACCACTGCCGCCCATTTGAATGGCATTATTGCCACTGACCGTTATAGCGCCGCTGCCTTGGGATAGAGTCATAGCGCCGGCAGTGAGCGTATAGGGTGAAGCGTTGCCGATAGTGGAGCTGGCTCCATTGGCCGTCAGGCTAAGTGTGCCTGTGCCTACACTGACATTGTTATTAATCGATATACTTGTGCCTGTGCTGATAGTTAGTGCAGCCGGCGCTACTGAAGACGATTTTTCTACAATAAAACCGGCGCCCATGCCGCCGATTGTAATCGGTCCTGAGCCACTGGTTTGAGTTAAAGTTACCGTGCTGGCGCCGCCGCCTTGCGATAAGGTTACATTAGCGGCAGTCAGTGTTTGCGCCGCAGAGCTGGTAATTGTCGAGCTGGCTCCGCCGGCTGTCAGACTGATCGTTCCTGATGTGCCTGAATTAATAGCGGACCCTACCACCATGCCGCCTGTATAACTGACCGAGAATGTATCGCCGCTGCCGACAGTGGAAGAGCTGAGAGTAACATGACCTGTAGTATTGCCGCTGTAATTTTGAATGTAGACATTGCCAGAAGCAGCATTAGTAGTTAAAGCGACATTGCCTGTACTACCGTTTGCCATCAAAACAGGAGCGCTAGGAGTGCCAACGCTGCCAGTGCTGGCGGTTAAACTTATAGTCGGGCTGGATTGATTGCCTGCTCCTTGCAATATATTTGTCTGCGCATTTAATATGATACTGGTAGCGCCAGTAACAGTTCCTGCTATTTGCATACCGCCTGCTGTTGTTGTTGCTTGCAAGACACCGCTGGAACCTGGGGAGCCGCTAGCCCCTGCTGTTACTGTTTCCAACAATAACGCCGGAGAAGTGGAACTGATATCGCTATTGGCGTCAGTAATATAGATATTGCCGTTATTAGCGCTGGTTGAAGCAGCGCTAGCCGTTAATTGTAAGGCTGTGGTGCCGCTAGCACCGCTGCTTACTGATACAGCGCTTGTATTTGAACCAATATTGCCTGTTGTTGCTGTCAGGCTCATTATTGGACTAGCTAAACTGCCTGCTCCTTGCAATATATTTGTCTGCGCATTTAATGCGATACTGGTAGCGCCAGTAACAGCCCCTGTTATTTGCATACCGCCTGCTGTTGTTGTTACTTGCAAGACACCGCTGGAACTTGGGGAGCCGCTCGCCCCTGCTGTTACTGTTTCAAGCAACAAGGCAGGAGATATTGAGCTGAGATCACTATTAGAGTCAGTAATATAGATATTGCCGTTATTAGCGCTGGTTGAAGCAGCGCTAGCCGTTAATTGTAAGGCTGTAGTGCCGCTTGCGCCACTGCTAACTGATAAAGCGGTTGTGCTTGAACCAATATTGCCTGTTGTTGCTGTTAGGCTCATTATTGGACTAGCTAAACTGCCTGCTCCTTGCAATATATTAGTATGCGAGTTTAATGTAATGCTTGTAGCGCCAGTAACAGCTCCTGCTATTTGCATACCGCCTGCTGTTGTTGTTATTTGCAAGACACCGCTGGAACTTGGGGAGCCGCTCGCCCCTGCTGTCACTGTTTCAAGCAACAAGGCAGGAGATATTGAGCTGAGATCACTATTAGAGTCAGTAATATAGATATTGCCGTTATTAGCGCTGGTTGAAGCAGCGCTAGCCGTTAATTGTAAGGCTGTAGTGCCGCTTGCGCCACTGCTAACTGATAAAGCGGTTGTGCTTGAACCAATATTGCCTGTTGTTGCTGTCAGATTAATGATTGGACTGGATAGAGTACCTGAGCTTTCTACTATATTCGTTGCAGTGCTAAGTGTTAGCGATGTTCCCAATCCGGATAATGTGAGATTATTGCTGCCACTGCCGGCCATCTGGACAATATTATTGCCTACAACTGTAATAGCACCGCTGCCTTCAGACAAAGTCATAGTGCCGGCAGTGAGCGTATAGGGTGAAGCGTTGCCGATAGTGGAGCTGGCTCCATTGGCCGTCAGGCTAAGTGTGCCTGTGCCTACACTGACATTGTTATTGATCGATATACTTGTGCCTGTGCTGATAGTTAGTGCCGCCGGCGCTACTGAGGAAGATTCTTCGGCAATAAAACCAGTGCTCATGCCGCCTATGGTAATTGGCCCTGTGCCGCTAGTTTGAGTCAAGGTTACAGCACTGGCGCCGCCCACTTGAGAGAGAGTGATATTAGCACCGGTAAGAGTGCGGCTGCCACTGCTTGCGGTGATAGTGGAAGCAGCGCCAGCGGCTGTCAGGCTAATGGTGCCGGTCGCACCGGTATTGATATTGCCCGATACTACTAAATTGCCGCCGGTTGAATCTGAGGTAAACGAACTGGCGCTCCAAGCACCTATAGTTTGTGAGCTCGATGAGGTCAGAGAAACAGTTGAGCCGCTGCCTGAAGTAGCGCCAGTGAGAGTACCGATATTGACAGTGACAGCATTACTGCCATTGCCGCCGTTAAATAGAATGCTACCGGTACCAGTAATAGAAATAGTACCTGAAGATCCGGTTATGTTTATAGAACCGGCGCTAGTATTATTAAATGCAATCGGGTTTGTGTAGGAAGTAGCGGCTGAAGTTATGGTTGAACCACTGCCCATGGCCACAGTAAGCGCATTACCGCTGGCGTTTCCTTGAATCAATATTTGTCCGGTAGTATCTGTGATCGTACCATTGTTATTCAACTTGCCGGTATTGATAGTAATACTAGGACTACTAGTGCCGGCGGTAATGGTGCCATTATTGGTAACAGTGGCGCCGGTAAGAGTAAGAGCGGTGTTCGGTTGCACAGTAATGGTTGATGAGGATAGTATCACTATTGTTGAAGCTGAGTTAGTAGTATCAACGGTAATTGCGGCAGTGCTATTGGAGGCAACTTTAATTGTGCCAAGGGTTAGTGTGGTGCCGACAGCTTGCGGATTGAGGACCAGGCTGCTTGGAGTAGCATTGCCGTTATCACTGACAATACCGGTTAAACTGCCAGCTCCGCTCACTGTTAAGCTACCGGCGACGTTAGAAAAAATTATGTTGCCGAGAGTACCGCTAGAGTTGGCTGATATAGCGCCGGTTAAGGTATAGATGCTGCTATTATTACCGGCGTTGATGATCGTTACAGTGCCACCGGTACCGGTGCCGGTGGCGTCAGCATTAATATTGCCGTTTATATAGCTATTAGAACCGGAAGCACCAATTACTACAGCAGTAGTATCTTTGGTAGAGATAGTCACTGAACCGCCATTGCCGGTGCCCACCCCGCTGGTACTGAATGTCGTATTATTTATTGACTCATTGACTTGAAGACCGCCGAGAGTCTGAGTAGTCAGACTGATATTGCCGCCATTGCCATTGGTGCCCAATGGGCAAGAGCGGCAGAAGCTCCGGACGGTATGCTAAGAACGCCGGTGGCATTGAGTGTCAATGTGCCACCATTGCCAGTGGCAGAGCCGGACGAACCGCCCGTGGCGGAGAAAATCATTCCTGTAGAGCCGCTTGAGCTTAAAGTAATACCGGCGCTTGCGTTTGAGGTTGTGATGCTTATAGAGCCGCCATTGCCTGTGTTACCGCCATTGGCATTAAAAGTCTGGCTGGTGCCGGTAAAGCTTAAGCCGCCCACATTAAGAATTATCGAACCACCCGTACCACTGCCCACACCATTAGCATTAATGGTGAAACTATTGCCGCCGTCGCTCAGCGGTTGGCTGCCGCCGGATCCCGAGCTGATATTAAGTGTGCCGCCTTGATAATTCCCCGCTCCACCGCCATTGCTGGCATTAAGGTTTAATGTGCCGCCTAATGTGATGGGAACGCTGCTGCCACTGGTACTAAGACTGAGACTGCCTCCGTTACCACCGCCGGAGCCAGGACTAACCGAAATATTGCTGAGAGTACCAAGTGTAATACCGCTAGCATTTTTGTTGGTTATGCTGACCGAGCCACCGCCACCGCCGGCAGTGGGGCCCCCGTTAGCTGTAATGGTCCCATTTACACCAGAAGTAGCACCACTTTGCACTTCAAAGACACCGTTCTGGCTTGACAGGTTGATAGTGCCGCCATTGTTTGAACCAAGACCATTGTCAGTAATTGATTGAGTCAAAAGATTGCCACTGGTAGAAATATTAATAGCAGAGCCCGGTGCGGTGAGGGTGCCGGTCGTTATAGAGCCGTTAGCAAGACTGCCATTAGTCCAGTTGCCGCCGGATAGAGTGCCGCTGGTAATGGAAGGAGTGCCGGTTATGCTTGGTGTGGCGGAATAAAGACTGATAGTACCGCCTGTACCGGTACCGCCGGTAGTATTAATGGTGCCGGCGACTAATGCTGCACCACCGTTGGGAGCTATAATAGTAAGCGAGCCGTTATTACCCCCACCGGCGCCCCCTGTAGTGATAGAAGCACCGGAAGGCAGTGAAACTTGGCCGGTAGTGCCGCCTGTCCCGGTATAGGCAAGTAATAGTATGTTGCCGCCGCTATTATTTCCACCGGCGCCGGCGCTGGTTATAGAAGTGATCTGGCTACCAAGAAGGATCCTGCCGGCAACGGTTGTAGCGCCGGAAATAGTGATAGTGGAGCCTGAATTAGTATAAGCAGCTCCGGCCATTATAATAATTGACCCGCCATTGCCTGTGGTTGGGGTTGTACTAATAGTGCTGGCACTGGATGAGTTGACAATACTGTTGCTGCAAATGATGGCCAGATTGCCGCCGCCTGTGCTGATCGCTCCATTTATAGTTAAACCAACGCCGTTAATTACTGTATCGCTGCTGGCTAATGTTACACCGCCGCCTGTGCCGGTGATAGCACCGGAGGTGACAGTGCTGGAAGAGCCGGTAGTGATAACGTTTAAATTATTCGCACCCAGAGTAATTGTTTGACCGGAAGAAGTGAAATTGCCGCCATTAAAGAATGTGAGATTATAAGCACCGGCGGTAGAGCCGGCATTGCCGGAGACAGTCATGCCGCCAGCGACTGTGATGCCGCCTGTGTCTGACGTAGAGCCGATGACCAGAGTGTTGGCGGTGATCTGGCTGAGATTGGAGGACGTAATAGGTAATCCGCCTGTGGTGAGCACATTTATGGCGGTAGATGTGGCATAAGGAAGCAATGTCACAGTACCGGAGCCGACATTAACTGTGCCGGTTGTGGTGAAGGCAGTGCCTTGCAATGTAACAGCCGTGCTGCTGCTGCCACCTGAGGCACCTATATTGATACCAGTGTTAACAGCAATAGTGCCATTAGCAGTTAAATTAACAGTTGATCCGGAAGCGCCGGTATTTGCCGCCACCGTGATGGTGCTGCCACTGTTTGTTAGTGAAAATATCCCTGCGCTACCGGCTGCGGAAGCACTGCCGATAGTGAAAGCATTAGTGTTGCCGCTGACACTTTGCAGATATACATTTTGACTGGCAGCAGTAGCATTAGCAGTTAGGGAGACAGCGCTGGAGGCGCCATTTTCAATAGACACAGCCGTACCGGAAGTACCGATGCTGCCGGTTGAGCTGCTTAAAGTAATAGTAGGGGCATTAATGTAAGCGCTGCTATTAAGGGAAGTTATACTGCCTGTATAATTTATAGAGAAAATGCTGGAGCTCGTGGCCGCCGATGATGCGCCACTGAGAATTACACCACCAGTAGCACCGGCTGCGTTTTGAATATAAACGGTTTGGCCGCCCGTGGTCCCGCTCACAACAGTTAAGGTAACATTACCAGAGCTGCCGTTTTCAATAAGGATAGGATTAGCAGCGGTACCAATGCTACCGTTACCGGTGCTGATTAAACTAATTTTTGGCCAATTTAAATAATAAGTAGAACTAGTAGCTAGGCCGCCCCCCATAGTAAGTGTCAAAGAAACGGGCGTATTGTTTGCTAGTGTCAAATTAGCACTGCCGGAGCTGATTGAGAGAGTGTTATTGCCGGTGATTACCATACCGTTGCTTCCCTCACTCAAACTCATAGTATCGGCAGTGAGAGTGTAGGCTGTGCTGTTGGTGATAACGTTAGAACCGTTTGCTGTAACATTTAGAGTGCCGCCGGCGCCGGCATTGAAGCTACCGTTAATGGTTATCTGTCCACCAGAAACAGTAATGGTGCCGCCTGGGGCTGTCAGGGCGCCAATGGCAATGCTTTGCAGTTGAGCGGTGCCTGCCGAATAACTGCCTGTAAGAGCGCCATTGGTAAAACTCAAAGTACCACTGCCGCCAATACTTACAGAAGCATCATAAATTGAAATGTTGCCATTGCTGCCGCCAGTGCCGGAGCCACCGGTAGTAGTTATAGTATTGCTGCCGCCGGCTATGCCTATACCACCTGTACCTGTGCGACCAGTAATAATGCTGACATAACCATTGTTGCCGGTGCCGGAGCCACCTGCGCTTATCGCTCCGCCAAGAGTGATTAAATAACCAAAATTAACAATGTCAATATTGCCACCGCTGCTACCACTGCTGGAAACAGCGCCGGCGGTGTTAAATGTACCGCTTGTAGTAATGGCATTACTATTGCTTGAGCCGCCGGTAATGCTGATTGTGGGAGTGCTGGTGCCGATTATAGTAAAAGCAGCATCCGCCGCCAGAAAAACGTTGCCGGCAGAGCTGGTGCTGCCACTGGAGGGCTGAGTACTTATATCTGTACTTGTATTGTTTAAAGTGATGGCACCGGGGGCAATAAGAGCAACATTGCCGCCAAAAAGTTCAGCACTTGAGCTTTCGGTGATACTGCTAGTAGTATCAACTATGGTTAGCGAAGAAGTACCGGTGACATTGTAGCCTATGGTTTGCGCAGCGCCGGAAATGATATTAACGTTAGTGCCGGAGATAGTGCCGTTTTGCGTAAAGCCTCCAGTGCCGGTGTATATAGTAACATTGCCGGCTGCTGCTAAAGCGCCAATGACAATGGTGCTATTTTGAATAGCGCCGGCGGAGAAGCTACCGCCAGTGAGAGCAGCGTTGGCATAGGTCAAAGTACCAGTAATTGTTGGTGTGGCAGTAAAAAGATAAATATTGCCGCCACCGCCGCCAGTGCCGGAGCCGCCGGTAGTGGTTATAGTGTTGCTGCTGGCAGCTAGCCCGCCAGAACTAGTCCTGCCGACAATAAGATTGACATAGCCGTTATTACCCGTACCAGTGCCGCCGGTAGTTATACTTCCGCTAAGAGATATAAAACCACTGAAAGAGAGCATGTCGATATTGCCGCCATTGCTGCCGGTGCTACCGCTGGCGCCGGCGGCGTTAATTGCTCCACTGGTGGTAATGGAACCAGTGCCGCCACCACTAAGAGTGAGTGTTGGTGTGGTAGTGCCGCTGACTGATACGCCGGTGCCTGCGGCAATAAAAATATTGCCGGCAGCCGCCGTGCTGCTGGCAGCCGGTTGAGTACTTATATCGGTTGTCGTGTTACTTAGAGTGATGCCGGCTGCAGCAATAAGAGCGACATTGCCGCCAAAGAGTTCTGCGCTTGAACTTTCACTAATGGTACTGCCAGTGCTGGCAATTGTCAAAGAAGAAGAGCCGGTAATATTAGAAGATATTGTCAACGCAGAACCGGCAATAATATTTACATTGCCGCCGGATATAGCGCCGCTTTGAGTAAATGTGC
This sequence comes from Candidatus Melainabacteria bacterium, assembly GCA_963847765.1. Lineage (GTDB taxonomy): Bacteria > Cyanobacteriota > Vampirovibrionia > Obscuribacterales > Obscuribacteraceae > CAWKBA01. The sequence continues at coordinate 20,611 of CAWKBA010000010.1, forward strand.
CACCTGTATATGCGGTTATGTCTCCGGCCGCGGTCAATGCCTTGGGAGCAATGGTTGCCGACTGAACAGCGCCGGCAGTGAAGCTGCCACCCGATAGAGTGCCATTGGTAATAGTAGGAGTGCCGTTAATAGTTGGTGTGGCAGCAAAAAGATAAATACTGCCGCCGGTACCGGAGCCGCCGGTGGTAGTGATAGGTCCTGTGGTTATGGACGTGCCAGATGTAGCACCGGCTATTATAGTAACCGTGCCGTTATTGCCTGAACCAACACCGCCGCTAGTTACGGTCACGGCAGTTGGTAATGTGATTGTGCCGGCACCGACGCCTGTGCCACCAAAAGCGACAAGTGTAATATTACCGCCATTAGTATTGCCGCCGGTGCCGGCAGATGTTAAAGATGTTATAGCTGTGCCGGTATTAAGGTCTATTTTACCGCCAAGAGTAGTAGTAGCGAAGCTGCTTAAGGTTGAAGTAGTATCATTTGTCCCTGCGGGCAAGCCGGAGGAAGTAAAGCTGACGCCGGCAATCATAGTTATGTTGCCGCCATTGCCACCACTGCCATTAACAGTGCTGATGGCTCCGGCGCCAGGCGAGGTTGTGATATCGGTGTTGGCAACAATTGCCAGATCAGCGCCGCTGGTTGTAATAGCGCCGGCAATAACAACAGCACCGGCAGTATTGTAGTAGTTAGGGTCACCACTTATGGTGGAATTGCCTATGTATAATGTTGGCGTTGCAGCGGTAAAGTGTTCGGTGCCGGCTGTAGTTTGCGTAACGCCGGTGACATTGCCGATATTGACGTTAACGGCACCACTGCCACCGTTTAAGTTTAATTGCTGCGATAAATAATCGCCGCCAGTCAGTGTCATATTAGCTGCGCCAGAGTAGTTGGCATTGCGAATATTGATAGCGCCTTGATTAGCGGTAATTGTGCCGCCGGTGCCGGTGATAGTGATATTCTGTGCGTTTGGTGCATTAAAGGTTACGCTGCCCGTGGAGGCTGAAATGACCCCGCTATTGGTGAAATTACCAGTCCCGGAGGAAAGATTGAGATTTGCCGCTGTGATACTGCCTGAATTAACCACGTTGCCGTTTGCATCCAAAGTTAACGAACCAATGTCGGTCACCGAGCCAGAACGCCCGACGCTCAGTGAGCCGACATCAATACTTGAGCCTGTGCTGCCGGCTAATTGACTTACATCAACAGTGCCAAACACTTTAGCGGATCCGGTGACATTAAGAGCGCTGCTTGAAGTATAGCCAACCAAATCAACAGTCATATTTTTGGAGACGGTAAGCGAAGAGAGTGAATTTGTTTGTCCATTTTCAATTGTAAGCAAACCACCGCCAGCTTTACCAGAGGCAGTAACAATAAGGGTTTGTTGATTAGCGCCGCCAATAACTTGCTCGGCAGCAGCATATTGAGCCGCAGTAAGCATTTCACCTTTAGTGATAGTCATAGTTCTGCCGCCCACTATTGTGTCATTAGCGCCAAGATGTCCGCCGACAGTAATAGTGGCATTGAAATCAGCAGCAATAGTTTTTGCACCGGAGCTGAAATTTAAGCCGTAAGCGTTGGATATATCGGCGTCGCCAAGCAATGAGCCGTTGGCGGCAGTGCCCAAAGTAACAGGTTGATTGCTGGAGCGGCCAGACCGGTAAGAGCCGGACCAGGACGTAAATCCGGATGAAGAATGAAATGATGAGGGAGCTAGATAACCAATTTTAGAATCGTGTTCGTTGTCCGAATGGAAAGACAAAAAGCCATTGCCGCTGCTTGAAGCAACCGGCTGGTATGAAAATAAAGAGCTATGATTCCAGAGATAACGTGGGGAAGCTTGCTGGCTTGTAGGAGCGAGAGTTATTCGTCCGCCTGACAGTGATTGAGCAATGTAATTGTGCAGATGGCGAAAATAATGAGCATGTGTGGGGGCGCCCGTTCTGCCCGCGTTCGTTGCGCTTGTGTAGGGGCGCCCGTAAGCGCGCCCGTAACCTGGTTGTTGATTGAAATTAGAGTAGTGATGATAGAGAGAGCCTGGTGGCTGGTTCTGTCCTGAAGCAGATCGAGAATTGGAATTATTTTGCTGATTAGATTGACTAGAGTTTGTTTGCTGGTTGGGATTGTTAAAGAAATGATGATGAAAGGCATTCTGCCCGGCAGTGGCGCCTTGATTGTATTGAAGGCTTGGTGGGATAAAAGTGGGGTGGTTATTGACCTGTGGAGTTGATTGCTGATTAGTTGTTGATGATGAGGAAGACTGACTGTTGCTGGAATTATTGCTCGATGAGTTGGCAGAGCTGGAGCTGCCTGGACTATTTTGAAAATGATGAAAGGTATGCGGTTGCCCTGAGTTATTAGAAGAAGGCTGATTTGAACCTGTTTGTCCGGAATGATAAGAGGAAGGTGTGGGAGTGGAGCCGGGCTGTGAGCCACCTGGATAAGCAGAAGCGACAAGAGACAGGGTCTGCCCCCCTGTCAGCACCAGGCATAATAATATTGACGCCAGCCTTCTAATGGTTCTCTCTCCCTTCAATCATTCTGTCGATAAATCTCGCCACTACGTTCGTCCTTATTTCTTCGCTTCGAACGGGCGCAGATTTGCCCCGCCCCTACTAAATTTAGCTTCTCCGCAACTGCCGGCGCTGCCCCACCACTTATACTTATCCACGTGGCTGCAATTGCTAAAACATATCAAGCACTACAAGCACTAACAATAACAATGTCTTCCCTATATGGGCGGAGCAAGCCCCACCCCTACTGCTACTACTACTACTACTCTCTATTTCCATCATTTCACACGCCTCTTGGAAACGGGGTGTTTTTGGGTTAAAAAGAGCTTAAAACTTACTCTCAAAAGGGTGATTTTTTAGATGGTTAATTTTATTGGGTGATTTTAGTGTATTGACTTAGTCAACTATATTGACTAAACTAAGGATATGAAGCAAGTAACCATTCACGAGGCTAAAACGCATCTGTCACATTTAATTCAACTTGCTCTGCAAGGTGAAGAGATTATTATTGCAAAGGGCTCTGTGCCCTTAATAACACTTCAAGTACTCCCTCAGCTTCGCAACCGGAAAGCCGGCGGAGCCAAAGGAATATTAGTTTCTATGCCTGCGGATTTCAATAAACCCTTAACTGATTATGCTGAATATATGGCTCCTTAATCATGAACCGGCAACTCTATGAAGCTGCTTGTTGATACTCAGGCATTTCTATGGTTCATAGACGGTAGCCGTGCATTATCTACTCGCGGAAAAGCTTCTCTGGAGAATGAAGCGCATACGGTCTATTTTAGTGCTGCCAGTTATTGGGAGATTTGTATCAAGATTAGCTTGGGCAAATTACAATTGGCTGCAGGGTGGCAAGCAACTATATTTGATCAACTGGTAGCCAACAATTTTATTTGGCTTCCAATTAAACGCGAGCATTGTGAGGGAATAGTGTTGTTACCCTGGAGGCATCGCGATCCTTTTGATCGCCTTCTGGTTGCGCAGGCTATTTGTGACGAGCTTGTGCTAGTTACTGGTGATAAGAATGTCAGGGACTATTCGGTGCCGACAATATGGTGATGGTCATTTTAATGATTGCTGGAATCAGCAACTTGGACAGAATCACCATGATTAGCAACTTGTGTAGTCGGGGCAGTGCTGGTAGCAAATTCGCCCAGGACTACAGCAGCCTTGACCAGTTTTTCCACAGCCAGTTTGTCTTCCGGGTGATTAGAAACTGTAAGACGTTGCAATGGTTGGACAGTGGTTAATGCTGAAGCAATAGAGAAATCAGCCATAAATACTTTCACAGCCTTGCTGTTTATATCGAACGAAGTTGCATTACGATATGCCACACAATGGCAATTCATGTCTAATTTTTCAAAATCATTAATATCTTGTGCAGTAACAACAAGCATGCGACCTGGTTCCATAACCAGCTTGTGCTTGTTGATAGTAATAGAGACTTGATTTGGTTTTGTTTGTAACAAGTCATAGATGACAACATCGTTGTCGGATGCACTGATGAATACATTGGCGCCGGCAGCTATAGAAACTTTGCCTTTGTAGGTGCCGACTACTATATTTTCTTCCGGAGTAAGTAAGATATTACCGCTTTGTAGATCTATATAATTGCCTACGCTGTTACCGCCGATTAAAACACCATCTTTAGCCAGCCTGTTTGCTTCGTCACCGCCAAAAGTATGAGCATAGATAGCAATGCCGGGCATTACATGATTTTGTTGTTCAACCAACTGTGTTTCTTGTTCAAGGGCAGCTTTGCCGGCTGTTAAAGTAGCTGATTGCGGTTGAGCATAAGCGAGCAGATTATCAGCATGGGCAGGAAGAGCTTGTCCTACTATTAAGAGAATGCCTATTAAACTTGGGGTGAGTGGTTTAAACATTTCTTTGCACCGGGTAACTGACTTACCCTTTAATTATGTCGAAAGCAAGTGACAAATACATCGCGCTGGCGGGCGGCTAAAGCCGCCCCTACAAGGGGACTTTTCAGACAGCGCCGGAGCGATAGATATATCACCCGCCGGTGTAAAACGGCTTGCTATATCACCCGTTGGTGTTATGGGCGCGTGTAAATATGTGCGCCCGCGGATACGGGCGGACTCACGGCCGCCCCTACAGCTCGCGTTGGAACGAGGTTAATGTTTGGATATCGTCAAATGTTTAAGCGGTTGAATGGTATTTAGTGCTGAAGCTATAGAAAAATCGGCAACAAAAACGTTTAATGGCTCGCCGGGTAAATTTAAGCGCTGAACGTTTTTATAAGGTATGGAATGGCAATTAACGTTCAATAGTTCAAAATCTTTTGAATTATCTGCGGTTAAAACTAATAATCGGCCCGGCTCCATAACCAGCTTGCATTTGCCTGTGGTCACAACTACTTGTTTGGCTCTAGTTTCTTGAAGATCATAAACAACCAAATCTGGTCCTGAGTCAATAATGAAGACCATAGCGTCTGCACCCACATATATTTTGCTTAAACCGGTGCAGACAACCATATCTTTTTCAGGATGCAGCAATATATTGCCGTAAGCCAGGTCCAAATAACAATTCTTGCTGTCATTGCCTATAAATACACCATCTTTAGCCAGACGACCGGCTTCATCGCTGCCAAAGTTATAACCATAAATAGTGGTTCCCGGTATAAGAGAATTTTTTGCCGGGGTGGTCTTGCCGTTGCTATCGGGGGAAACAGCAAAAGCGGACGAAAAAGAATAAATGGCCACTAAAAGTAGACAGAGCCCGGCCACTGAAAAGAGACACAGGGACAGTGTTTTAATAGTGTTTATGATCTTTAGCATGACCACAGATTATGCATCAAATCCGTCCGATAATATTTAAATGATTGTTTAATTTAATGGCATAGGCGCGCTATGAGCGCTTGTATGTCACTTATATGCGTCGGTGTTAATTTGGATAGTGCACGGCGCATGGGAATTGTCCCACTGCGGTGGGAAAAGCACCAGTTGTCCGGGCGTTGCCGGGTTTCTAAACTGTTCCTATCTTAAAAACATTGGTGAAGCAATTTTACTAATGGGGAGTCAGGAATCATGTCTATATTCAAAAACCCAATGGACGAAGACAAATTATGCCAGGTACTCAAGGCTTATGTAGAGGAATGGGGTCCGGAGTATGTAATTGTCTCTGTGCCTCATAAATGGCAAAACTACAGTGCCGAAAATTTTGGACTGGTCAGACTTGAATATGCTACAGCCGATACTGTTTCTATTCGTGTTGATTACGAAAACAAAACCCAATTAGCTTACGCCGTCCAATTACAGGCTGCATGAGCACCAGCGAGGCAACGGCGGCGGGGAGCCGTCGGATAGCCGAGCGCCTTTACGCCCGTTGAGGCAAGTGGAACGCAGCCGAGGCAGGGCTACAAATTTTGTTCGGCGAGGACAATTTTGGTTTCATGATCGAGCCAAACCAATTGTTGTTTTAATTTCGGATAAGGGGTAAGAAAACTCAAGTGCAAATGCTGCTTCGAATGAGGTTCAAGATGAAAGAGAAATTGCGAGTTTTCGTCGGGACTTGAACACAGTGGGTGGCGATCTTTATTTGTGTCTTCAAGAAAAAGATCAATTGAGCTTAAATCTTCGTCGCCGTCATTGATGGCGGTCACATCCACCGTAATAAACTGCCCACCCAACCCGTCATTTACTATTTTGCTTTTTTCAATTTGTATTGTCAGGCCCACATCGCTGGGCAGAGCTTTGTTTTTTACCGGCGCAGCAGTAGCTATCGGCATAAGCAAATCTTCGTTTATAGTCATGTTCAAATCATCGCCTGGCTCAAGAGTAGCCTTAGGACCCTTGCGCATGATGGCGTAGCCTGTGGCGATAAGAGCACCGGCAGCAGCGCCACCGGCTATATTATAACCGTGCAAAGCGATTGTTTTTTCCAGACCAAAGACTTGATAAGCAACCAATGCTCCCACCACGGCACCACCGGCAGCATGAGCGGCAATAATGCCGAAGCCTTTGGCCTTTGTTTTCATGGTCGAGGCTCTGTGATTATCGGCTCGGGCTTCAAAGGCAAATTTGCGGCCGTCAGGAGTGATTAATTCATCAAATGAAAGAACAAGGGAGCCTGGACGCCCAACACGCCGCGGTGGCAAAATCTCACTTACCTTGCCTGAAAATATTGTCCCTTCCGGGATAATTTTATTTTTTTCTACATATATATCTTCCGAAGTCCTGGCCGTAATTGTCTGACCAAGGCGAGCCGGGTAAAGGTTGCCGTCGAGATCACGATTCATTATTTGCATAGGATGGCTGGGTACGCAGGCCAATTTAAGCTTAATAGGTGTGCCGGAAGGTACGGTATAGACAACCTGACCGCGCAATATTTTTGATGGCGAAGCTTGTACGGGCGAGGCTTGTGTAGGGGCGGGCTCCGCCGGCGTTGAAATGGGATCAGCATCGGCATCAGTAATGTCGGCGGGCATTTCATCCCCCGTGTTTTCTTCACTGTTCACTGGTTTATCAACATATGGGCGCAGCTGAAATTTCATATTTTCATTATCTGCCCAAGCGTAGTAAATGTTGCCAAATACAGTGCTGGCTATGAACCCGATAAGAAATAGCCTTTTTAATTTAACTCTCTTGTTCATATTCCAAAAAACCAACCAGCCATCATCATATAAGGATATAGGTATCTCTTTGTTATGAAAAGAGGTTTTGTTTTCCATCTCAGGCGGGCATAGCGATAAGGGGGATGGGAAGGGCCCATTGTCAGGACAAACTGAATTAGCTTCAAGAACGGCCCCCGCTGTGCCAGTGGTGGCAGAAAATGTGTGTGTTCTTCAATACAGCAGCCAGCTGGTTGACGAACTCAGTTCAATGCTGGCCAAAAAGAACGCTTTGAAACAATACTTATTGATGGGCGAGAAAGCAGTTTTCTCTTTCCGCTCACAACTTTTTTGGAAATTGCCAACCTGGGCACCCAGCTTTTGGAAGTGCAAGGCACATTGTTGCTGCTGCAAATGGATAAGGCAATTACTATCAGGCGTGATTCACTGGTTGGTGATTTATCCTTTCATATTTTTGCTAATTATGACGAACTTTTTCATTTTTCACCGTCATTGTTCAAACATGTTCAAAATATATTCGGACAAGAGGAAACTTTTCTTTCGCAAAGTACAGATCTTGCTCAGCAAATACTTTTTGCCTGCATACCGGTTTTAACCCATGAAGGCATAAAGCGGAAAGGAAACAAAAGTGAAAACAGCCCGGCCAATGCAGTATTGAGCGTGATTGATAACTTTACTCCTTTGAGCGCAATCAGCATGCGCCTTGCCCAAAGCCATAAGATGACTGTTGATCAGTTGCTGGCTGAGTTGAGAGAACTGGAGTCAAGAAAGACCATTTATCCTTTGTTCTCGAAGATTCCTTTCCTGGCTGAATGTTTTCGCAATCGCGTTGCCTTTACACCTAAAGATTATTTTCTGGCAGCAGAGCTTATCTCACAAGCTCAGCTGGATGAATTGATGGTGGGTGTGAAGGTTAAGGCGGGACCACAGTGGAAATATCTGGGCCCTCTACTTTTAAAAATGGGTTTTGTTAATGCTCGCCAGCTTGAAATTGCTATGCAAGAATTGGCCTTTTATGGACAAAAGGCATCTCTTGATCAAAGTCACTCAATTAAAGCCAGCAACCAGGAAGCACAAATGCAGACACTGGTTGGCTATTTAGGCACTACCGACCCGGCCAATCTTTTGCAGAACTTTGTTCAAAATCGATATACCGGTGTGCTTTCTGTCGAATACCGCGATGCGCATTTTCGCGCCCAATTTGAGGAGGGCAAGCTTACCCATGCCAAAGTAGGCAAGATTGCCGGCAATAAAGCCATTCTTGAATTTGCCAGCAGTTGGCAGGAAGGCATCTTTGTTTTTATTCAAAGGCAGCCGCCGCCTGATCTGGCCGTTGATACCTGCCGCCTGACTAAAAATCTGGATAAGCTTGTTCTGGAAGCGGCTCTGGCAAAAGACAATATGGAAGTGGATAAAAAGCAGTTGCCGGAAGGACTTTACACTATTTTAGAAAAATTACCTGATCAAAGAGGATTGCTCAACGGGCATAATACAACGGCGCAAGCGCCTGCACTACTGGATCCTAAGGAAAATGTACCTCTGGCTGCCGGCGATATAGCCATAATGCAAAGGCTGTGGGCGGAACTTGATGGTTTGACAAAGCTTGATGACGCTATTAAAAAACTGGGAGATGTGGCTATTTTTGAAGGAGTAAGAGCAGCTAATCTGCTTATTCATAATGGCTTAAGCCATTTACCGGACGTGGATTTATCGAAGACACTGGAGAAATTCAACTCTGTCTGTAATCAGGTTCGCGAAAAAATTGGTCTGGAACGCAGCCTTGCTTTTCTTAGATTGAGCCTGCGCGATGCCGTCGGCTATTCTTTAAGAGGGCGTATGTTTTTAATTGGGCTTAAGGGCGAGCTGGGTTTTGATCAATCGGCCGCTCACCGTGCTCAGGCTTCGCTATCTCAAGTCTTACAAGATCTGGAAGACTGGCAAGTGAAATATGTTGAATATGTCAGCCAGGAACTTGATGCCAATGAATTAATGGCAATCATTCAAAAAGTGCATAATCAATAGCATATTGCCAATATGTTATTGTAATATTCATGAAAGAAGCCGTAATCGTTGATGCTATCCGGACTCCTATTGGTAAATATGGCGGGGTGCTGAAAGGCTGCCGTCCGGATGATCTGGCTGCTTTATTAATTGAAAAGTTGGTTGAGCGCAATAAAATTGATCCGGCAATGATTGAAGATGTAATTCTTGGCGCTGCTAATCAAGCCGGTGAGGATAATCGCAATGTAGGCAGGATGGCGGCGCTGCTGGCTCATTTGCCTATATCTTGTGCCGGGGCGACAGTTAACAGGCTTTGTGGTTCCGGCTTAATGGCAATCAACGATGCTTGCCGATCTATTATGCTTGGCGAAGGAGATTTGTTTATTGCCGGTGGAGTTGAATCTATGACTAGAGCACCGCTGGTGATGGCTAAAGCGGAGCAAAACTATCCCAGGGGTAATCAGACTGTCTACGACACCACTATCGGCTGGCGCTTTACCAACGAGAAACTAACAGCTATGTACCCACCCCTGTCTATGGGTGAGACGGCCGAAAATGTGGCGGAAAAATATGCCATTTCCAGAGAAAAACAAGATGCTTTTGCTTTGCAAAGCCAGCAAAGATATGTTGCCGCAAAAACAAAACTGGCGGAAGAAATTTGTCCTGTACCGGTGATGACTGACGGCAAAAAAGGTGAGATAAAAGTAGTTAGCGAGGATGAGCAGCCCCGACCGGCAACCACGTTTGAGGATCTATCCAGACTAAAACCGGCTTTTAAGGCAATCGGCACAATTACAGCCGGCAATTCTTCCGGTATCAATGACGGTGCGGCAATGCTGCTGATTGCTTCAAAAGAAAAAGGCCAAAGAATTGGGGCTGAAACCCATGGCCAGTTATATTACTTCGGCAGTGGCCGGAGTCGACCCCTCTTTTATGGGTATTGGGCCGGTGCCGGCAACTACAAAAGCATTAACCAGGGCAGGGCTCAAATTGCAAGACATACAATTGATTGAACTAAATGAAGCTTTTGCCGCTCAAAGTTTGGCCTGTATAGATCAACTTGGTTTAGATCAATCTATTGTTAATGTCAATGGCGGTGCCATTGCTCTAGGCCACCCGCTGGGCTGCAGCGGCGCGCGTATTCTCACCACTCTTCTTTATGAAATGCGCCGCTGCAATTTAAAATACGGCTTAGCGACCATGTGCATTGGGGTAGGGCAGGGCATTGCCACCATAATTAAGATGTAGGGGCGAGGTTTACTGAGCTCGTTCGAAGCGAGGTTATCCGTTGGAATGAGGGGATAAAATTATGACAATCATGCGTAAAATGCTAGCGGCCAAAATTCATCGAGCTACGGTCACGGAAAGTAATATTGACTATGAGGGCAGCATTACTATTCCTCCTCAACTTAGACAGCAGGCGGACCTGATGCCATATGACGCTGTGCAAGTTTGGAATGTCACTTCCGGAGCCAGATTTGAAACTTATGTCATTGCCGGCGAATTTGATGATGGCAATATTTGCATTAATGGTGCTGCTGCTCATCTTGCTAAACCAGGTGATTTAGTAATTATTGCCCGCTATGTCTGGCTTAATGAAGCGGAGTGCAAAAATTTTCAACCTAAAATAGTCATGGTTGATGCTAAAAATAAAATCACCATGGTTAAAAATAAAGAAAGCAATCCACGCGCAACCACTCAAGCGGCTGTAAACTAAAAGCGATTAATTAAACTATTCAACCACGACGGTATTATGTTGGCGGATTGGCGCAGTTTTTGACGTTCTAACCTGTTAAATTTTAGAGTGGCATCTTCCAGATCCGATTCATTGCAGGCATACTTACCCAGTCGCCACAGAGCTCTGATAACCAATCCAACAGAACTGTCACCCAGGTACATTTTTCTAGGGCTTGCGGCCCGGAAACAAATGATGTTATGGCTTCTGGTACGAAATGAACTGTTGCTGCCGGTAACAAGATAAATTGATTCGGGGGTGCTAGGCTGCCCACGGTGCACAATTTGTTTGCCGAAAGCTTTTGCTTTTTCCATAGCAATTGTATATGCCGATGGCTCAGGTACAGTGAAATCTTGGTGCATAAATAAACCACGCGCCAGACGGATTATTATTTCTTCTCGAACCAAGCGGCTCAAACACTGATCTACCGCTGCCCTCGAACCGTATATGAGTAATTCTCGAGTGGAAAATATTTTTCCTTTTTCTAAATTTTTAATATATCTTTTAATGTGCGCGGTGGTGTGTGTCATTTTTCATCCTCGCTTGCTGTCAGATTTACGTGTGTATTTCTAACTACGTGGACGAGCAGAGAAAGTTCATGATGGTCTTCACGATTTAATGAAAATTCATGATCCCCTACTGCTATATCATTTTTCTTTTATGCTCGTTGTCAGATTTACGTGTGAATTTCTGACTTGATGCGAGGGTGAAAAATAGAAGGTGCCCGCCCCTTCATTTAATCTGGGCAGCGTTTTCGTCGATACAGGGTGGTTTGTATCTATCCGGCAGCCGGTAACCTGTCAGTTCGGACAATGAATGCATGATTTTCCAGGTGGTGGCTTCCAGATCGGCACTGGGCTCTATTATTTTGCCAATGCGAGCGTAACATTTGCCTTTCTTTGTATTGGTGTCGATCAAACCTACAGGCAGTATCGGCAATTTATTGCTTAGGGCAAGATAAGCGGCGCCAGTGTGCGGGATCCCAATGCTACCTGGTATTTTACTGCGTGTGCCTTCAATAAATATGCTCACGCACCAACCAGCTCGAATAGCTTGCTTAATTTTTTTAATCGAAGAATGCGATGGCTTCTGCCTGTCAATATAAATTGCGCCCAGCAAAGTAATAAGCCAGGTTAGATAAGGGTTTTCAAACAACTCTTTTTTGGCCACAAAACACATATATCTATCAGCGGCTATGCAGGCTATCGGTGGATCAAAGTTCGAGATATGATTGGAGACAACAATTAAGGGCGTGTTGTGAGGCACATTTTCCCGGCCGCTCACACAGAGGCGCCTGAAAATATAATAGTAGGGACCGACAACATAATGAGCTAAAAACATTTGAAAAGCAGCGTGGACAGCGTCAAAAACAGGACTGTATTCAGTCAATGGTTTCATGTATCAGCTCGATTTATGGGTTGGAACCCACGGCGGCGGTATCGTGGGCAAAATTTATACGGATAACAGAATTATCTTCTTGTTGGCTGACAAACAGATTGCCTTCTTTATCCATGGCCAGATAATAAGGCTTTTTGAGCCCGGAGGCAATTATCTGGGCGATGCCGGCAGCATTTATTTTTGTCACTGTGCCGGCTAGATAATTAGCTACATAAAGGTTGTTGTCACCGTCGGTGATTAATCCAATTGGTCCTTTTAGATTTATGCCGCTGCTGAATTGGCTCTTAATGCCATTGGCGGTAATGCGATCAATAGTGCTGTTCAAGAAATTAGCAATGTATAAATTGCCCCGGCGATCAAAAGTAATGCCTGAAGGCGCAGCAAAACCGTTAGCAACCACCTGCAGAGAAGCATTGCCAACGACAGTGGCAGGGGTGCCGGCAACTTCGGCAGCGGCAGGGGCTACAGGCTGGGTTGCAGATGGAGCTGGTTTATTACTGTTGCTGTCGGATGTTTGTACGGCGCTTGCTACAGCCAGGGTTGATTGTCCTGTCTGGGCGGTAGTGCTTTCCTGAGGCTGAGAAGCGGGAGCATTAGCCTGCCCACCGCTAAGCTGGCTGTCTATAAATGCTATTTTTTTCTGGGCATCATTGAAATGCCCGCTATTAGGGGCAATGGTGAGCAGATGCTGACGGGCTTGCGGCAATTGATTGAGATCAATAAGGGCTAAGGCCAGCTGATAATGTGAATCGACATCATCAGGTTTGACACGCAGCGCTTCTTCAAATCTGGGCACCGCTTCTTTTAAGCGCCGCTCGCTTTGATAAAGCACACCCAAATTGTATTGGGCATCGGCAAGATCCGGATCTAAATCAACTGCTCTTTTAAAAAAAATGATTGCTGACTCAGGGCTGCCTTGTTTGTATGCGCTCAGTCCAAGATTATAAAGACTGATAGCATGCGGATTAACGCCTGAAGCGTCGGCAGCAGAACTGGCAGCTGCCCGGCTTGTTTGGGGATAGTAAGCGATCATCCATATGATAAGCAAAAATAAGCTTAAAACTTTCATTAAAGACTCCCATCTCATTAATTTTTCTAATTTGCCCATAATACTACGGCGGGTAGTGCAGCCGCTTGCGGCGTTGTATTGTTATTCATAATTGAAAAGCTGGGTATATTCATAATTAGCCAGTTGCTTAAATTGCTATCTTAGTTTAAATTTAAGAATGTTCTTGGCATCAATATTTAAAAAAGAAAGCGGGTTGTCATGAGAACATTGGGTCATATAGTTACTTCGGCCGGCATCGGACTGGCTAGCTATTGCCGTTATAAGTCTCCACCAGCAGCAATTGCAAGCTTTTTGGCCGGATGGTTAATTGATCTTGATCATATAGTGGATTATGTACACGCTCATGGCTGGAAGCCAAATTGGTCGCGCTTTACAGAAGCCTGTCACGAAAAATATAGCGGCAAACTTTTTTTGCCTTTGCATTCTTTTGAGTTACTGGCTCTTTTCTTTGTGCTTTGCCGCGGAGAGGGCAGGCATCCATATAGAGTAGGCATTACTCTTTCTGTGCTTGCGCATTTACTTCTTGATCAAAGATGTAATCCTGACCGGCGGCTATCCACCTATTTTTTAACCGATCGTATCCGCAAGCGTTTTGACGCCAATTTGATCCTAAAATAATAAAACCACGCCGCAAGCGGCTGCACTACTACATAGGCACGTATGTATTTGTAATTGGAAACGTGTAAATGCTCTGAAATTGAAGTAGTTGCGGATTATTTTCGACATTACCTGGAAACAGCTTCAATCCAAGGAAATTTATGCTTATCGGTATGCGCATGAGCATAGTTGTGCGTACAATCACGTAAGGTCCGGGAGTTATTGTCTGATTAGGATCAGTAATAATGGCATTAATATTGGTGGTGGCGGTGTCGTTAACTTTCAATGTGGTATTGTCAGTGGTGCTATCGATATGCTTGGTAGGTTTAAGATCATCGCTGCCGTTTTCGCCGTTATAGGCGGGCGTACTGCCATAGATTGGTGTAGGTGTGGTTAAAGAAGAATTATAATCTTGATAAACCAGCAATTGAGGGGTTAATTGCTGAAAGAAAAGATTATCAACCGGGTGGGCGGCGGCAGCTGCATTCATAGCATTGACTGCGTCATCGGGTGTAGACATTTGTCCGGCTGCCCGGGCGCAATCCTTACATGCCCGATCGCAGAAATCAGCAGCAAACATGCAGGCAGCCGTATTGATGGAAAAAATAGTGACAATAATAATAATGGGTAGTGATGCAGCCAGTTCCATTGTTGTTGCTGCATGTGCATTTCTGCTTTTGTATCTAGCCATTTTTATTTCCTTCGTAGGGGCGGGGCGAAGCTCCACCCGTGTTCTCCCTACATCGTTAACCCCGGTACGTTTTCATATTTAGCCTGCGAAGAAACAGTTAGATCAATTGGACAGGATACGCCTGGTATTTTAAAGTAAGGAATGGTTATTAATGGATCAACCTGGCCTTTAATTACCACTCTGCATGTATAGATATTGGCAGATATATCAGGCGCATCGGCTGCCTCCAGTGGTGCACCATGCCCTCGATGAAAAACTTGTGCTGGTTGAGCGTCTTTTGCTCTGACATTAATTGGTTGACGCACGATTTGCACATCAGGATTATTATCACTTTCTTCCCAGTGAATGCCTGACAGCATCGATCTGACCTGATTAGCACTGCTTACAGCCAGTTCGCAGGCGCTTGGGTAAGTCGTTCTACGGGTTGCCGAGTTAACTATGGCGTTGACTGTCATTTCAGAGGGCTGTAAATAAGTTTTAGCTTTGCAGGCGCTGGACACAGCTTGATTGGCGGCGAACCATAGGAAGAAAGCCCGGAAAGCAAGTACCGATATATCCAGCAAAGGCAAGACAAGAAAGAAAAATAAAACCCAAATATTGGCTGTAAATTCAGCCAATAAAGAACCTTTTATTTTTCTATTGGGTTTCATCTTTGACTTTGACTATAACGTCTTGTTATTTCGGAAAAGGCAGGTTTTAATTTATCGAGGCTGTCACAAGCGTAATATCTGCCTCCGTGCCCGGCTCGCCAGGCAATACCGCCAGGTTGTCCGGAATCGGGCTGTTGATCATCCAATAATATTAATTGATGCTCCTTACGTCTATCATATGTTTTGCCCTTGCACAGATTTAGACTAACGGTAACAATAGCTATGCCATTTGCTTCGCAGGTGCTACTGTATCGACTGCCGTGGCCCTGTCCGGCCACTGCTAACATTGTTTGCGCCTGTTCGGCGGTGATACCGCCTGTGGGCTCACCATCGGTGAAAAAAACAATTAATTTACTGGCGGCCTGCCGGCAATTGCGACTGTTGTCCAAATTATACGTATCACTATGGAACATATTGTAGGCTGTTTGTAAGGCCTCACCGCTATCAGTAATGGATTGGGCTCGACAATTGTAAATACTATTGCTGCTGCCGGCGGCATTAAGGTCAGTATTTGTAGTTTGGTCGCTTGTGCCCGGCTGTCCAAGTATATTCTGGCTGGCACATTGCAAATAATTCTCAGCATTAGCATTGAGAGGCACTCTGGGAATGCGAAAGCCAAAGCCGCTGCCATCCGGTATAGGATTATCGTTTAAACCGTCAATAGTAGGTTGCCCGCCATCATATGTAGCATTAGAGTAAATACGATTGCCATAAGGGGCGGTGAATAGATAGAAGCTGCGTCCGCTTGGTATGTTTGCTGATTGATCATTGAGCGTGCCGATAGTACGCATATAGATTGCATTGTTAGAGAGCGAGCCGGCACTGGAGAAGGCGACTAAGCCGAAGCGGCAGTCGGCAAATTTGTGCAATTTCTGCAAATAAGCCTGATCAGCAGCCGCTAAAACACTGGCCAGCGGCTGAGTGAAAAGCATGGCCAGGCGCTGGTAAGCTCTTTGATAGCCATCTTTAGTACCAATGGAACGCATATCAAAGATGTTGCCGTTAACCGACACAGGCCTGTCAATCAAGGCAGCCTGTGCATTTTTTAAGCCGCTTGATAAAATCGCCGTATTTTCCAGGTTGCCACGGGCAGCCTCAACGACAACACCGATATTAGGAAAGTTAAAAGTCTGGTTGCGCAAAAGAAAATCCGGCTCATCAGCAGGAAATGTGTAAGAAAAACCGATAAAATTATCAGGGCCGTTGAGCGGTTGTTCATATTGAGAGTTGTTGGCCGTGTATCCGGAACTGCTTAAGCTTGGATTGGCAATGTTTACGACCAGATCGGTAAATGTTTGTTGATCAGCAGAAGGTACCGGATCATTTTCGGCTAGCCCATGCAAAGCACCAGGCGCTGCCGGTTGATAGCCGAAGTATTGATCATTGTCATATTGCCAGGCAAGATCACCAAAGGCGTTAATTTGAGGAGAGGCGTTGCTGGTACCGTGATTAAATGTTACGGCATTGCCTGCCATGTCGGTGAGAGCGTCCCCGTTTCCCCCTAGACCTACACTTAAATCACAATTACCCGGCGGAGAGCCGTAATCATGGGCGCGCAAATAAGGTGCTTGTGTCGCTTCCCAGGGCAGGTATCGCAATTTGCTGTCATAATGAGAATAATGCGATCGCAAATAAGCATCGAAATACATTGGATGTGTAATCGCACCATGCGGCTCACTGGCGGCTTTATCCAGATTTTGGGGTGGTAGGACGTTTACTAAAGATCCATCTAACACTTCAGAATCATCAGCTGCTCCACCGGCATTGTCATTATTCTGCCAGCCTAAATAATTAGCTAACGTATGGGGGATCATAGGACAATTCAATGAAACATATTGAACAATACCGCAGCCGCTACTATTCATTTTACCGGGATCGACATCGCCGGTAGGGAAACTGCCTGCACCTAATGGGCTGCGTATCCATTCACGGCGCACGAAAGTAACTGCAGTCTGGTCGTCCATGGAAGCAGACAGATCGAGGACAAGAACAGAATCTATTTGCGGCAGCCCGCTTATGCAATTGCCGGTGACGGCATAGCAAACGCTGCCTAAAAAATCAAGAAATATTGGTTTATAGCCATAGACTATATAACAACTAATTGTTCTGCCGCTGGGGTCGCCAAAGTTGACGGGTGAATAATTATTGTCCGGAGAAGCAACAGTGACAATATATTGGCAGCAGCCTTGTTTAAGATTTTTACCTAAATCCGGCAATTCACCGGCATCGATTGCTTTATCAATAATATTGCCAAGAATATGCCCGCGCAGAACCATATTTTCTGCGCAACGGCAAGCTGCTTTTTGAGCCGCCGCTAACCTTTTGTGATTGCTATCGTCATTGGCGACATCAAGCTTGGCTAAGATAGATGTTCCAGCTAGAGAGGCCGCTTCACAAATGCCATTAAGCTGGCGTTCTACCATTAAAATGCGGACAAGATTAAAAACAAAAAAGTCAATTGCCAGTTGGACAGTGGCCAGAACAATCACCAGCAAAATGATTGACATACCACGGTTGGTTCTGAGTTGTACCTTTTGTTTAAACTTATGCATGCCGATCATACTCATACTTTTAGCATCGGTCAGTCTGGTGAGCAACCGTTTCTCCCCATAAGCACTTCAGCAATTGTAGAGTATTATTGGGCTGAGCGACCCCCTTTGGGAGGGGTAATATGAAAGCTATTAAAACCGCCACCAGAACCACCGCCGGAACTATTGCCGGAACCACCGCCGGAACCATTGCCGCCACCAGAGCTACCGGAGTTGCTGCTGGATGAAGCTGCTGCCGGTGCCGGTGCATTGCCACAATTACAAGTACTGGCAAAACTTGCTAAAGCAGAATATTTAACAGTAGGCTGGCTATTTTGCAAGTACCACAAAGAAGGAACACAACCCCAGTAGCCATACTGACTCCAGGCACAACAGTACTCATAATGATTGCAGATGTCGAAACCGGCATTTTGCAGCATAATCATCTCGTTGTTATAAAGAGTACCCATGCGGGGGTCTTGTTGCGCTGATGCAAACAAATTAAATTGGGTGCTATTGCTTGCAACCAAGCTTTGCCCGAACTCATAACAACATACTTTGCTGATACCAAAATAATTAGCCATGGACATTTCTTGTTGAAAAATGGTTGGCAGAACACTGTTAAGATAGTCATTTATTGCTTGAAAGGTACTGTCGAGGTCCGTAGGTGCCGGATCAGCACTAGACAGTCCTATATAAGGAGCATACGCTGTTCCGTATATAAAAGCTGGTGGCTGATCCTGAGGCTGGGTAACCATTAGCGGTCAGACTAGATGCCCCCCATCCGCCTGCTATCATAAATGCATCAATATACATGCCGTCACTGCTCCAAAGCGACTGCTCAATATTCATGCCAATTCTAGTACCGGGGGGGGGGGGGAACTTTGTGCCTGACTGGGAATAGCGCTAAATAAAGGCAGATAAAGTGCCAACAAAAGCGAAATAGTAGTTAGTAAAGTGAATATGCGGCTCATTATTTTTAACCTTGATGGATAAAAAAGCAAATACAAATGGTTAGTAACTAGCCACAGAATGCCCATATATATTAGACAAATAACGCTGAATAAATTAATTTGTCTTTGACTGTGAAGCAGCTTTCATCAAGTTTGAGGAATTAATCTGTTCCGGCGCGCGGCGGACCGGCATGGAAACCAGGAAAGAAGTAAGGTTGACTATGTGTGTTTGTTGAAGATTGAGATGAGGATGAGGATGAAGACGAAGACGAAGATGAAGACGAAGATGAAGACGGAGCAGGAGCCGATGGCGACTGTGGCGGCGTTGTTGCATTGCCGCAATTACAGGCAGCGGCAATGTTGGACATAGTTTGGTATTTTAAATTAGTTGGCGAAGTGTTCATAGCATTAATCGTTGGCAGTGCTCCAAAAAAGCCATACTGATCCCACGGTGAGATAAAGTCATGATAATTACATACATCTACATAAGGGGAGGCATTGGCCAGCAAAGTATTTAACTGCTGGTAAGCGGCAGCCATGCCCGGATCTGTTTGCGCCGATAAGTATAAATTCCACGGACCTTGGGCTTGACCATATGCGGGCAGGCTTTGTCCGCATTCATAGCAGCAGAATTTAATGCCGTATTGCTGGCACAGTTGTATATGATCAGCCAGCTCTTGCCCATGGCACCGGTGAAATGGCTAACGTTGGTATAAGTGCCTATATCGTCGGTTATAGATTGGAAGACCCCACCTGGTCCATAAAGACCTGATGGAAGACCGTATTGACTGGTGTCAGCACTGCTAAGACTAAAATATCCCGCACCGCCAATTGCATATATGAAATTAACTGGCGGGCCATACACTTGTTGAATATAATTAAGACCCCAAATGGTGTAAACCGGCGGCGTATAATCAAATTGCCCGCAAAAAACCGGACGTCCCATGCCGTTGGGGCTATTCAATATAGGCGCCATGTCCATTACGTAGCGCATGAACAATTTAGCCATTTCGCCACCATGTCTGGGCAAACTGCCGCTGGGTGGCCCAATAAAATTCAAGTCCGGATCTGTTGACGATAAAGTTTGCACATAGAGCCAGTCCGGATAATAGCCCGAATTCCAGAGTTCATCAGATAATTCATAATAACAATGCAGATTAGGATTAAGAGGAACAACATTTGGTTCGCCGACGGCAGCAGGATTAGTTAGTAAAGTAGCAAAACCGGTTGCCCAATCGTCTGTGGCGCAAAGAGGAATATTAATCCACATATCGCAGCCGGTGGCATTGCACAGGGCAATCATGTTTTCGTAGCAGGTACCGGCGCCATAATAAAGAGGCTGCGGGCGGCTTGCCCAACTGGTTACGTTGAAAGCGCTCACCTGGACACTAGTTAATGAGTTGCCGAGATTAAACATCCATGCGATATAGCGCAAGCAGCAAAAAGGAGCCAGTGCTTGTAAAAATTTCTGAGTGTATATGGGATGTGTGCCGCCATATTCGTCATAAGTGTCACCTGGCTGCCAGGGAGCATAGCCCGGTTGAATCATATGAAAATTAGTAGGTGGATAGCTTGCATTGCAGTTTTGTAAAATAATCTGAAAATCGGCATTACCAGCCGGCATCGGGTAACCTATCTCGGTGCTTCGACCGCTGCCAATGTCCAGGCTAATCTGGCAGGTAAAAGTACAAGTAGCGCCGCCATTAGTTAAAGTGATTGTTTGTGAATTGGGTACCCAGCCTGAATTGGGATAGGACCTATAATCAGTTGCTGTTCCATTAAATACAATTTGCGGTATCGGGGTATTGACTCCCTGAATATATTGGTAAGTAACAGGAATATTTTCACCATAAAAATTATAAATGCCGTCCGGATAGCCATTTATAGGTGAGATACAGTAGGAGGTGGCACTGCCTGAAGTCGGGTAGCCATTAGCGCTAAGCGGAACAACATAACCTGGCGCAGCATTATATAGAGGGGACCAGCCAGCCATATTCATTGCCAGGTCGACAAACATGTCTTCATCCGAACCATAGTTAATGTCTACACCATAACGCGGGCTGGAAGCCTGTGATTGTGCCTTAGCCGGTTGAATAGTACCTAAAACAGGCAGGCATAAGCTGGCTATCAGTAAACTGCAAATTAGTAAAGATAATTGTCGGTGCATGGTGGTTTCCTGCTGCTGCTTATAAATGAAGGTCGTTCATTAAGTTTGGGGAGTTAATCCGATCCGGCGCGCGGCGGACCGGCATGGAAACCACGAAAGAAAGAAGGTTGGCTATGTGTGTTTGTTGAAGATTGAGATGAGGATGAAGATGAGGATGAAGATGAAGATTGAGATGAAGATGAAGATGAGGATGAAGATGAAGATGAAGACGGAGGAGGAGGAGGAGCAGGAGCCGATGGCGACTGTGCTGCATTGCCGCAATTGCAAGCGGCAGCAAGGTTGCAGATAGCCTGATATTTTATATTAGTCGGCGAAGTATTAACAGCATTTATGGTTGGCAGTGCGCCCCAAAAGCCGTACTGCGACCATGTGTTTATAAAGCTATAAAAATTACATAGATCCGCATTGGCACTGGTGAATAAAGTATTCAGCTCCTGATAGCAATTAGCCATGCCTGGATTTACGGTTGCCGATTCCATTAAAGTCCATTCAGCTTGAGTATCACCCAAGGCAGGTAAAGCTTCCCCGCATTCATAAGCGCAGAATTTAACGCCATACTGTTGGCATAATTGCACATGATAGGCCATCATTTGAGCCAATGTACCGGCGCCGGAAGTAGCAGGATTCCCCGTATAAGTGCCTATTGCATCGGCTACTGATTGGTAGACTCCCCCTGGTCCACTTAGAGCTGTAGGAGTTCCATAAGTGTTCGTATCTGGCCCATATAGGCCAAAATATGCCGCACCGCCAATCGCGTATATGAAATCTGCCGGCGGACCATAAGCATGAGCAATATATTGAAGACCATAAATGGTATAACTGGGCGGCGTGTAGCCAAACTGTCCGGCAAAAACCGGCCGACCCATGCTGCCTAATATTGGCTGCATTATACTTACGTAGCCCATGAAAAGTTTAGCCGTTTCTGCTCCGTGTCTGGGTGGACCGCCGGGCGGGTTAGACATAAAATTCAAGTCCGGATCAGTAAGAGATAGATTTTGCACATATTGCCAGTCCGGATAAAAGCCTGAATTCCATACTTCATTTGACAATTCCATATACACATGGAGCTGCGAATTAAGCGGAACAACATTTGCTTCGCCCACTCCAGCAGGATTAGTGATCAGAGTAGCAAAGCCGGTCGCCCAATCACTGGTGGCGTCCAATGGAATATTAATCCACATATCAGCGCCTGCGGCATTGCATAAAGCAATCATATTTTCATAACAGCGACCACCAACTGTACCAAAATATAAAGGTTGAGGCCGGCTTGCCCAGGTGTTTACATTTAAAGCGCTATCCAGCACGGTGGTTTGGTTACTGAGATTAAACATCCAGGGCATAAAACGGAAGGCGCAAAACGGTGCCAGGGCATTGAGAAATGTGGGAGTGAATATTGGATGAGTGCCGCCATATTCGGTATAAGTATCACCAGGCTGCCAGGCAGCAAAGCCCGGTTGAATCATATGAAAATTGGTGGGTGGATAACTGGGATTGACGCCCACTAAACTCATCTGAAAAGGCAGATCCCCTTGACCATTAGGAAACCCTATTTCAGTACTGCGAGTGGCACCAATACCGGCATAGTCCACCTTGATTTGGCAGGTAAAAGTGCAAGTGGCGCCACCATTGGTTAAAGTGATGGTCTGCGAATTGGGCACAAAGCCTGTATTGGGATAGCTTTGATAGTCAATTGGGCCAGTCGAGTTAATTTGAGGCACTGGGGTATTAACGCCGTGAATAACCTGGTAAACAACCGGGATATTTTCACCGTAAAAATTATATAAACCGTCCGGATAGCTATCCATTCCGGCAATCAGATAGGCGGTGGCATTGCCTGAGGTTGGGTAGCCATTAGCGCTCAGCGGAACAACATAACCTGGCGGAGCATTATAGACGGCACCCCAACCCCCCCAATTCATTGTCAGGTCGACAAACATGTCTGAATCATTGTTGTAATCGACGTTGATGCCATAACGAGGGCTTGAGGCCTGCGCCTTAGCCGGTTGAATAGTACCTAAAACAGGCAGGCATAAGGCGGCTATCAGTAAACTGCAAATTAGTAAAGATAATTGTCGGTGCATGGTGGTTTCCTGCTGCTGCTTATAAATGAAGGTCGTTCATTAAGTTTGGGGAGTTAATCTGTTCCAGCGCGCGGCGGACCGGCATGGAAACCAGAAAAGAAAGAAGGTTGGCTATGTGTGTTTGTTGAAGATTGAGATGAAGACGAAGACGAAGACGAAGACGAAGACGAAGACGAAGACGAAGACGAAGACGAAGACGAAGACGAAGACGGAGCAGGAGCCGATGGCGACTGTGGCGGCGGCGTGGCTGCATTACCGCAATTACAAGCAGCAGCAATGTTGCAGATAGCCTGATATTTTATATTAGTCGGCGAAGTGTTCATAGCATTAATCGTTGGCAGCGCTCCAAAAAAGCCATACTGATCCCACGGCGAGACAAAGTCATGATAATTACATACATCTACATAAGGGGCGGCATTGGCCAGCAAAGTATTTAACTGCTGGTAAGCAGCAGCCATGCCCGGATCTGTTTGTGCTGATAAGTATAAATTCCACGGACCTTGAGCTTGACCATATGCGGGCAGGCTTTGTCCACATTCATAGAAGCAGAATTTAATGCCATATTGCTGGCATAGTTGTATTTCAGCAGCAAGCGCTTGTCCCATGCCACCAGTGAAATGGTTAACATCGGTATAAGTGCCGATACCGTCAACGATATCTGGAAAGACCCCGCCTAGTCCATACAAGGCTGTGGGAGTTCCGTATTGGGCTATATCGACACTGCTGGGACCAAAATATCCCGCACCGCTGATCGCGTATATGTAATTAGCCGGCGGGCCATAAGTTCGGGCTATATATTGAAGACCATAAATAGTATAAGGCGGTGGCACATAATTAAATTGTCCGCAAAAAACCGGACGACCCATACCGCCAGGACTGTTCAAGATTGGCTGCATGTCCATGATGAAGGGCATGAAAAGTTTAGCCATTTCAGCTCCATGCCTGTCTACTATAAGATAACCTGGTGCGGCAATCCAGTCTAAATCGGGATCAGTTTTAGATAAATTTTCAACATAAGCCCAGTCCTGATAATAGCTCGAATTCCAGAGTTCATCAGATAGCTCGTAATAACAATGCAAATTCGGATTAAGAGGAACAACATTTGATTCACCCACGCCACCAGGATTAGTTAGTAATGTAGCAAAGCCGGTTGCCCAATCATCTGTGGCGCAAAGAGGAATATTAATCCACATATCGCAGCCGGCAGCATTGCACAAAGCAATCATGTTTTCATAGCAGCGACCACCTGTGGCACCATAATAGAAAGGCTGCGGGCGGCTTGCCCAAGTGGTTACATTAAAAGCGCTGACTTGGACACTAGTGGTTGCGTTGCCGAGATTAAACATCCATGCTATATAACGCAAGCAGCAAAAAGGAGCTATCGCTTGCAAAAATTTCTGAGTGTAAATTGGATGAGTGCCGCCGTATTCATCATAAGTGTCACCCGGCTGCCAGGGAGCATAGCCTGGTTGAATTATATGAAAATTAGTGGGCGGATAGCTTGGATTGCAGTTTGGTAAAGAAATCTGAAAATAGTAACTATTGGGCGGCATCGGAAAGCCGATGTCGTTAATTCGGCTCGCCCCTAGATCCAGGCTAATCTGGCAGGCAAAAGTGCAAGTAGCGCCGCCATTAGTTAGGGTGATTGTTTGTGAATTGGGTACCCATCCTGAATTGTTTTGATTATCAACTGCTCCATAAAAATTAATTTGCGGTACCGGGGTATTGACACCACGAATATATTGGTACGTAACCGGAATATTTTCAGCATAAAAACTATAAATGCCGTCCGGATAGCCATTTATAGATGTGATGCAATAGGAGGTGGCAACACCGGAAGCCGGGTAACCATTAGCAGTAAGCGGAACAACATAGCCTGGCGCAGCATTATAGTTAGGGCTCCAGGCACCCATATTCATTACCAGGTCGACAAACATGTCTTCGTCGGTATTAAAATCAAGATCGACACCATAACGAGGGCTGGAAGCCTGTGACTGTGCCTTAGCCGGCTGAATAGTACCTAAAATAGGCAGGCATAAGGTGGCTAATATTAAACCCGCAATTAATAAAGATAAATGGCTTCGCATAGTAATTAAACTTCTTCCGTATTGAAAATGCAGCTATTCCAATAATTCATGGCTGCTTGTTAGGGTAATGCCCTAGCCTCAATTTGGAATAACGGTGGAATAGATTAATTCTGGGCCGATGACCAACACCCATATTTAATGGCTCAGCCGCAGTTTCTCTTGCTGCAAACAGATTTCACACCAGGCCGGCGGCCATTGCCCCGGTTTGTTGAATGTAATCAGCAGTGTTTTAAAATCAGCATGCCGGCAGCGCACTTGTGGTGAATAAGAAGAATAAAGAATAAAGCGTTCGTCTTTTCTTTTTTCTTTCAAGCATTCAAGCGCTCTTTCCAAACAATCAGAGCATAATCGCAGTCCATGTTGATCAACGGATTCTTTTGTGCCGCAATAGCAAAGAAAAAATTTTCGCAATCCCTGCCGATTTCTCACATAGGGAAAGACTTCTGGAAAACGTAAACAATCGTGCAACAATTGCTGCAAATCAAGATCGGTCTTACTGCCGGCTTCTTCCAGGGTGTCCTCAAGCTTTGTGCCCCGAACAGTGACGCGGCTATGCAGGTTGACTACTTTATTGACTGCCAACCTGAATTTTTGCAATTCTAATTCGTTTGTCTTGTTCGAGTGGCCGCCATTATTATTGCTTGCTAAAACTGATTGGCAAGCGACTACATCTTTAAAGGCAAGAAGCAGCTCCTGTACGAGCTCATCGGTAGCCACATAGTCCGTCGGGCGAGTAGGTTGTTTAGGGATTCGTTTGAACGACATAAATAATCTGGCAATTTGAGATTGGCGAACCTTTCATTATACGCAATGAGAGCCCTTTCTTTCAAGCAGAGCCTGGCGGGCATGCCGGCGATCATCAAAATCAATTGTAGTTTTGCCCAAGATTTGATATGTCTCATGTCCTTTACCGGCAATAATAATAACATCATCTGTGGTGGCATTAAAAATAGCGGCATTAATTGCCTTAGCCCTATCCGGCTCAACTTCCACAGACGACAGACGCCCAATACCGGCCAAGATATCAGCGATGATTTTTTGCGGATCTTCCGAGCGCGGATTATCCGAAGTAACAATTACCCGATCGGCAAGCTTATAGGCAATTTCTCCCATGCGCGGGCGTTTGGAAGCGTCCCGATCGCCGCCGCAGCCAAAGACAGCAATTAATTTGCCGCCGGATGGCACCAATACGCGTGCTGCATTAAGCACATTTTCTAAACCATCAGGCGTGTGGGCGTAGTCAACGATTACCAATGGCTCGCTGTTTTCTGGAAGCGGGCGGATAGAGCGGGCGGAGCTTTTATGTTTTGGATTCAGCGGCAAGCCCGCTCGGCGCATATCATGCGCCTCCCGGCCGCTGTGCCCCGCCCCTACCGGCTGGCTACGTACTATTTCAAATCGGCCGGGAACACCGGTAAATTCTTGCAAAGCCTGAATAATGACTGCAGAATCAATGCCTTCGCCATAACAAATTAAAAAAGCAGCCATGGCGTTATAAGCATTAAAAGGCCCGCCGATTTTTAAATTGAGTGAAAACTCTCCTTCCGGTCCCTGCAGGCGAAGCCTGGAATGGTCAAAGCTATATTCGGCAGATAAAAGATTCAGTGTGGCACCAGATTTAGTATTATAGCTGTAAGTATATTTGTTTATATCCGGAGTGATGGACGCAAGAAACTCTGATGCCAGCGAGTCGTCGGCATTGGCAACAGCCGATTTATTCTTTTGTGAACTCAGCACCAGCATCTCAAAAAGCCTGCGTTTAGCACGCCAGTAATTTTCCATAGACTTATGAAAATCAAGATGATCTTGAGTAACATTGGTCAAACAGGCGCCGGCAAATTGTGTGCCGGTGACGTGATTTAAGGCAAGAGCGTGGCTTGACACTTCCATGACTACGTAATCGGCATTATTTTCAGCCATACGGTAAAGCATGTTTTGAAATTCGGGAGCTTGTGGTGTTGTCTGTCCGAAAGCCTCACTGTATAGTTCCCCATCGTTTGTTGTCCAGCGTGCTCCCAGCGTGCCAATCACACCGCAGCGCTTGCCGGCTGTTTTTAAAATATGTTCAACCAGGTAAGTGGTAGTGGTTTTGCCATTGGTGCCGGTGACACCAAGCACACGCAGGCGATTGCTCGGGCAATCAAAAACATAATTAGCAGCAATGGACATGGATAGGCGCGCGTCGGCAACCGGTATAATCGGCACCGGCAAATTTAGATCAAGACGTTCGCTAAATATGCAAGCAGCTCCTTTTTCCGCTGCTTCTTTAGCAAAATTGTTGCCATCCATTTTTTCGCCGACCAGACAAAAAAAAGCGTCGCCTGGTTTCACTTTGCCTGTATGGCAACTGATACCATTGATACTGATAGATTGAGCTGCTTGCTGTATTTTTGTTTTCGCATCCGGCGACAATCCTGGATGCAAATCAATTTGTTTTAAAATGTGGCGAGTGGTTTGGGCAATTTATCTATGTAGGGGCGGGGCGAAGCTCCGCCCGAATTGGAACGACGGCATTAGGTTAGCCTGCTGGATACACGGAAACGTGTTTTCGACCGCGCGACAATTCAAATTTAACTATACCGGCCGCCACAGCATAAAGTGAGTCATCGCCGCCGCGCATGACATTGACACCAGGATGAATTTTTGTTCCCCGCTGCCTGACAATAATATTGCCTGGATTGACTTGCTCGCCGCTATAGCATTTTACGCCCAGGCGTTTGGGTTGGCTGTCGCGGCCGTTTCTTGTGGAGCCCGCGCCTTTTTTATGTGCCATATTTAGTTATCTCCGTGCCGTCGCCGTTCTTTCGCAGGCGGACTTTCGGCCGCCCCTACAATCTTGCCGTCAACTGCAATTGTGTCAATCAATACACGTGTATAAGGTTGTCTGTGCCCTTGCTTTTTTCTTGTCCCTTTTTGGGGCGCTGGTGATAGACAATTATTTTACTGTCCTTGCCATGATCCAGCACACGCCCGGTTACTGAAGCACCGGCAATTTTTGGTTTGCCCAATATGGACTTGGCACCGTCAACTATCATCAAAACATTGTCAAAAACTACCTTTCCCCCTTTTCAGTCGCCAACAAATCAAGGTCGATAAATTTACCGGCCTGCACCTGATATTGGCGTCCGCAGGTTTCTACTACGGCAGATATGCTCATAAAAGAATTTCCTTATAATAATGCAATAAAATACCACGTCGCGAGCGGCTGCATTACGATCAAATCAATATTTATTAATGGTTTGTATCTGTTCTGAGCGTTATGGGATTATAAAAGAATTGATGAAGGTAATGGAATGAATGATGCAATTAGCGAAGCCGAACTAGGTAGAAGCAAAAAGAGCAGTTCTCCTGCCGAGCATCTTTCTCATTTACTCAATATTGGCTGGGCGGCATCATCGTTACTGGTGCAAAAATATGTAGCCAAATACGGGCTGCACAACGAATTGTCTCAATGTCAAAAGAATAATGAAAATTCGGCCGAACCGGCAAAAGGCGGCAATCGGGCTGCCAAGCGCCAATAATTATGGAAATGTACAGATTCTATTAAGCGATGGCCAAAACAGGCAATACCGCTTTAGAATAGAATCAAATTAGTATGTGGGAGAAAAGTTCACTATGTTGCAAGTTGGTAAAAAAGCGCCCGAATTTGATATGCCCTCGACAAAAGACATGAAGACTCTCAGTCAAAATGTTCGTCTTTCTGATTACAAGGGCAAATTTTTGATTTTGTTTTTCTATCCTCTCGACTTTACTTTCGTCTGCCCAACAGAGTTAAGAGCATTTAATGAAAGATACGAGGAAATCAAAAGGAAGGCGCGGAAGTAGTTGCTGTTTCCACGGATAGTGTTTATAGTCACCGGGCCTGGATTACCACTCCCGAAGATAAAGGTGGGCTGGGAGCACTTAAATATGTTCTTGCTTCCGACATCACTAAAGATGTGAGCAGAGATTACGGTGTACTCATGGAAGACAAAGGCATTGCTTTGCGCGGACTGTTTATTATTGATGCCGAAGGTATTCTTCAATATCAAGTTGTGCATGCTCTCAATATTGGTCGCAGTGTTGATGAAACTTTGCGTGTTCTGGAAGCTCTAAAAACAGGCGGATTGTGCGCAGCTAACTGGAAGCCTGGCCAAAAGCCAATGACTGTATAATAAAATTGTAGTGCAGGCGCATTGCGCCGTACACCTGACGCACAGCAATCCCTAAGAAAAGGCGGATTACGAGTTGATGACCCTTCGCATGGATAGCAAAATGCCTTCTCTAGAAGGTGGTACGGATTGGTTCAATTCCGCGCCTTTAAGCAATACTGACTTTGCTGGGCACCCGGCTCTCATTCATTTCTGGGCAATCAGCTGTCATAGCTGTAAGGAATCATTGCCCGATGTCAGACCGTTGGCTGGATCAATATGGGACAAAAGGGTTGAAAATTCTTTCTGTGCATATGCCGCGCCAGGAAAGTGATACTAATGTTACTGCTGTGGCTGAAGCTGTAAAAGAGTATCAAATAAAACAACCCTGTGTTGTCGACAATTGGCACAACATAGCTGATGCTTTTGAAAATAAATTTGTGCCTGCTTTCTATATTTTTGACAAAGAAGGTAAACTAAGACATTTTCAGGCTGGTGAAAAAGCAGCTAAAATGGTAGAGCCTGTTATCCAACGTATACTTGCCCAAAGCGAAATTAGAGCCTAAAAACCACGGCGCAAGCGCCTGCACAACTAGCATAAATGTCGCAAACCATACAAATAAAAAAATCACACCGTCTTTTTGAGCGAGCCAAGCAAGTTATTCCAGGCGGTGTTAATTCACCGGCGCGTTCTTGCCAGGCAGTGGGCGCTATGCCTGTCTTCATTAAAGGTGCTGATGGCGCTCATATTTATGATGTTGACGGAGAATCTTATATTGACTACGTTTGCTCCTGGGGTCCGATGGTTCTGGGGCATAAACATCCGCAAGTAATGGAAGCAATCGAGCATGCTCTTGCCCATGGCACCAGCTTTGGTGCACCGTGCCCGGCAGAAGTTGAGATGGCCGAGCTAATTTGTAAAACTATGCCAAGCATAGAAATGATCCGTATGGTTAATTCCGGCACCGAAGCAACTATGTCTGCTTTACGCCTTGCCAGAGCCTATACGAACAAATCAATGATAATTAAATTTGATGGTTGCTATCATGGCCACGCCGACAGCTTGCTTGTAAAAGCCGGTTCTGGCCTGGCCACTTTGGGCATTGCCAGCTCCCCTGGAGTGCCGGAAGAACTGATTAAGCTGACCATATCCTTGCCATATAATAATCTGGACGCGGTAAAAAAGGCCTTTAAAGAAAAGAAAGACATAGCCGCTGTTATAGTAGAGCCGATTGTCGGCAATTCTGGATTGATTTTGCCACAGCCGGGCTTTCTGGAAGGACTGAGAGAGCTGTGCACCGCTAATGGTGCGCTATTGATATTTGATGAAGTAATAACCGGTTTTCGTGTTGCTGTCGGCGGAGCGCAGGAATTATATAAAATCAAGCCTGATTTAACTTGCCTGGGCAAAATTATCGGCGCCGGGATGCCGGTTGGTGCTTATGGCGGCAAAAGAGAAATTATGGAAATGATTGCTCCTCTGGGCAATGTTTATCAGGCCGGTACTTTGTCCGGCAATCCGTTGGCTATGGCTGCCGGATTAGCGCAATTTAAAGCCTTACAATCACCACTGCCTTATAAAATGCTGGAAGCAAACACCAGTCGCCTGGCAGAAGGACTAAAAGGTCTGGCAAAAAAAGTTAGGTAGTAAAAAAGTGAATATGCAAGTTGTTCATGCTACAGGCTTGCTTACTGTGTTTTTTACTAAAGAAGAAGTAACTGATTTTGACAAAGCAAAAACATGCAATCTCGATGTTTTTGCTAAAGTCTGGCATGTGCTCATGCAAAACGGTGTCTACTGGCCGCCATCCCAATTTGAGGCGGCATTTTTATCCACCGTGCACAGCAAAGAAGATATAGACAATACCATCAAAGCCTTTGAAACCGCCCTTTCGCAATTGTAAATCGTTGCATTATTCAACCATTTCTGTCGAACCATTATTTTTGTCATTGGTTTTTTGATGAAACCGCTAGCGCTTTTTAATTGCTCACCAATAAATCCTGTGGTATAAAGGGGTTGTGGAGGCAAGGGGAAATGAACCCCTCTCTGCTGGATTACGGTCCAGAGTGCTCACCAGAGCATGCCCCCATCTTTTTTGTAGGGGCGAAGTTTACAAGCCCTTAAGGAACAAATGCTACAGTCAGCCCGCACACAGACAGCGCCCCGGCTGCCATGGCGGCTTGGCGCATTCGGTTAGTGTTGATCCGGATGTGCAAACATCATCAACTAAAATCACATGCCGATTGGCAAAAGCTGTTTTGCCAATGGCTTGAAACGCACCGGCAATATTTAGTATGCGTTCATTTTTGTTTAGCTCTTGTTGAGAGGCAGTATTCCTAATTCGCTTCAGCAAACCTGTTGCGATTTTTA
Source organism: Candidatus Melainabacteria bacterium (assembly GCA_963847765.1). GTDB lineage: Bacteria > Cyanobacteriota > Vampirovibrionia > Obscuribacterales > Obscuribacteraceae > CAWKBA01. The sequence goes on from CAWKBA010000010.1 coordinate 52,173, forward strand.
TATTGAGCAGACGGCTCAGTCGCCAGGCTAATAATTCAGACTGATTAAATCCTCGTTGTTTCATCCGTTTTCTATGCAGTGGCACCGGCACTAGACAAATTGAATCAGCCGGATCATTATTCTTTTCGTTTAGCAATGACCAGGCGCAAACCATTAAGCAAGCTAAATCTTTAGCCAGCAAAACATCACCGTCATATTTAAATTTATAGATGATTGTATTGATTGGCTCTTCAAAAACAGCGCTGCTGGCCACGTACAATTCATTTGGCTGCCCATCAGGGCTTTCATACTGGTGAGTATTTATACAAGGCTGATGGACGATCAATTGATTCAGGCATAATTGACAAAGAGCATCCGAAACAATTTCTTTCCTCCGGCAAAATATATTGCCGGTGGCACATAGCGGCGAAAATCCATATTTTTAACAAAAGGATGAATAAATCGTTGGCAGAGGCGGCATTTTTCCTGCAAAAGCAAATATTGCCATTTCTGTACAAATTGTTTAGATTTCATGCCAAAGTGAGTTAAAATATTGTTTGCCATTTTGTTTTCTCCTGGCTTTGAGACTCGTATATATAAGACGCAGCAGATGGCAAAAAGTTCATTTGTGAAGGTTGTAGTGCAGGCGCTTGCGCCGTATAGGGGCGAGGAGAACACGGGCGGAGCAAGCCCCGCCCCTACAGCCCTATAAAATAAAAAATGACATTAAAAACGACGAACAGAACCAATACCGATTTAATCAGCGATGCGGAAAAATCTCTGCGACGAAGCTTTTGAACATATTGATGCCGTTGCTCTGACTAACCAGAGAAAGGTTTTGCAAGCTTTCAAAAACAATCGTTTAAGCGAAGAACATTTTGCCGAGCAAACAGGTTATGGGCTCCACGATGGTGGACGGGAAATAATCGATAAAATTTATGCTGAAGTGATGCAAGCGGAGAAGGCAGCAGTGCGTTTGCAATTTGTTTCCGGTACCCATGCTATAGCTTGTGCTCTTTTTGGCAATTTGAAAGCCGGGCAAAGAATGGTATCGCTGACGGGGCGTCCTTATGACACTTTGCACCCTGTAATTGGTCTAAAAGGCTCCAATCCACAGTCACTTATAGCCAGTGGTGTTCTTTATGAAGAATTCGATTTCAGCGACCTTCTTGCGCTTGTAGGGGGGGCCGTGTTCTCCGATTCCGCGGGCTCAGCAAGTCGCCCCTACAAAACTCGCTTCTCTGCTCGAACCGCCAACTCAATTAGTCCATATCCAAAAATCACGTGGCTATTCGATAACACGTCGTGCTCTTACTAATCAAGAAATCACCAATCTTTGTCGGACTATCCGTTCATATCGATCGGATGTAATCATTATGGTTGACAATTGTTATGGCGAATTTGTGGAAGAAAATGAGCCCACTGACTGTGGCGCTGATTTAATGGCCGGTTCACTAATTAAAAATCCAGGTGGTGGGCTGGCCATTACTGGGGGTTATATAGCCGGTAAGGCTAGTTTCGTTGAAGCGGCTTTAACCAGATTAACTGCCCCAGGCTTAGATGGTCATCTGGGTGTTCTTTATAATCAAAATCGTCTTATTTTGCAGGGATTTTTCATTGCTCCAAGTGTTGTTGCCAATGCTGTCAAAGGGGCCATGTTGTCAGCCTCTGTTTTAGAAAAAATTGGTTTTAAAGTGAGACCAGAGCCGTTGAGCCGGCGCAGCGATATTGTGCAAACTGTTGAATTTGCAGATAAAGAAGCCCTTATACGCTTTTGTCAGGCGGTGCAGGCATCTTCTCCTATTGATCCATGTTCTGCCTGAGCCGGCGCCTATGCCTGGCTATGCTGATGAAGTAATTATGGCTGCCGGCACTTTTATACAGGGGCAGTATTGAATTATCAGCCGACGCGCCTATCCGTCCTCCTTACGTGGCCTATCAACAAGGTGGGCTGACTTATGAACATATAAAATGTATGCTCGAAAATGTTCTTGAATATATGAGAGCCTTCTTCTAAAATTGGCGCTTGTGTGGGAGCGGGGCTTGTGTAGGGGCGAGGCTCGCTGAGCCCGCTATAATATCGAGGGATCCACTTTGATTGCGTCAATGCCTGTCAAGCAAAAGGAAAGCCAACGCATGAAGGGCAAGCTGAAAATATTTTCCGGCACGGCTAATCCTAAGCTGGCTCATGAAATAGCTGCTTATCTGGGGCTGAGCCTTGGAGACATCAAAATTTCACCCTTTTCTGATGGTGAAATTTATGTGCAAATTCAAGAAAGTGTGCGTGGTGAAGACTGCTTTCTTATTCAGCCGACATGTAGTCCGGTTAACGAAAATCTAATGGAATTGCTTATTTTGCTTGACGCCCTTAAGCGCGCCTCTGCCGGCAGGATAAATGTAGTCATGCCTTATTATGGCTATGGGCGACAGGATCGCAAAGCCGCCGGGCGAGAGGCCATAACCGCCAAGCTGATTGCCGATTTGCTTACCACTGCCGGCGCTCAACGAGTTTTAGCCCTTGATCTGCATGCTCCGCAAATCATGGGCTTTTTTAATATTCTTGTTGACCATGTTTATGCCAGTCCGGTGCTTCTTGAATATCTTCGTTCTCTCAATCTAGAGGATGTGGTGCTGGTCAGCCCCGATGTCGGTGGAGTGTCTAGAGCCAGAGCCTTTGCTAAACGGCTTGATGATGCACCCATTGCTATTATCGACAAGCGGCGCAGTCATCATAATGTTGCTGAAGCATTGAGCATTGTTGGTGAAGTAAAGGGTAAGACAGCAATCATGGTTGACGATATGGTTGATACAGGCGGCACTCTTATTAAAGGAGCAGAATTGTTGCAAAAGAAGGGGCGCGAGAAATATATGCCTGTGCTACACATGCTGTGCTCTCTGGTCCTGCCTATGAACTGATTGATTCTTCGCCGATAAAACAAATGATTGTCACCAATTCTATTCCGCTTGAACGCGGCAAAGCATCCAATAAAATAGTGCAGTTGAGTGTGGCCAAACTTTTAGGTGAGGCGATAGCGCGCATACATGACGATGCTTCCGTCAGCGAACTTCTCACCAAATACGAATCCGTGTAGTAGTGCAGGCGCTCGCGCCGTTTATTGTAGGGGCGGGGCTTGTCTCCGCCCGCTCGAAGCGAAAGATCACAAAGGAATTTATGTACGTCACCACATTCCCTGTCGGACCATTACAATGTAATTGTTCGATTATCGCTTGCCCGGAAACCAAAGAAGCCGCCATTATTGATCCAGGTGGTGACGCTGAAAAAATAATTGCCTTGATTAAAGAACAGGGCTTTACCGTTAAATACTTATTGCATACACATGCTCATTTTGATCATTTCCTCAGCTCGGCAGAATTAAAAAAAATAACCGGCGCCAAAATTTGTTTGCATAAAGCGGACAAGTTTCTATACGATAATTTGCAAGGACAATGTATGTTATTCGGTGTCAAAGCCGGCAAACCGGCGGCGATAGATCAATATCTTGCTGACGAAGAAGAGCTTGTCATCGGCAAAATAAAAACTTCTGTTTTGCACACCCCCGGTCATACCCCCGGCAGTCTCTGTTTCAATGTCAAAGATAAAGATGCCATACTTTTTGCCGGTGATACCTTATTTAACGGCTCCATTGGCCGCACGGATCTCTGGGGCGGCTCATTTGATGACATTATCAAATCAATCAAAAATCGCTTGCTTGTTTTAGACGATCAAACCCAAGTAATTGCCGGTCATGGCGAAAGCACCAATATTTGGGAAGAAAAAAAGCATAATCCTTTTCTCAACCGCTAGCATCTACGAACCAACGTTTATGTCCGTAAGGCTATTCTTTCAAAGCTTGGTATGTATTCCATTTTTGATTTTTCCTTGTAAATAGCCACTTCCTGATAAATTTTTTGCTCCAGCTTTACAGGCAAAATTAGAATCCAGCCTATGGGAGACTCGCTTCAGCTTCGGATGAATTGTCCGATTCTGTTTCGGAATGCTCTTCTTCAGCTATGGATATTTCTATCCAGCGGCCTGACTGAACAAGGAATTGAGAAAGTTGTTCTAAACGTCGTTTGCGTTCGCCTACCTCATTTGGTTTGATTTTCATATAAGAAGACAGGCGCTTGTTTTGTTTCTTTGCGAATCCTGCTGCTGTAGCAATATCAACGAATTGTTGTCTCAAACTCATATGCGGTAGCAACCCGGTTTTAATGTCCAGTAATTCAAATTGTAGCGGCAAACCAACCGCAGCTTGCAGTCCTTCTAGAGTTCGTTGCCAGCCGGGTAATCCGGATTGAATAAAAATGCGTTCAGAAGATAGGTTGCCTATTTGTAGTCCCATTTTTCGCACTGCTTCCACCTCGGATATATGAGCAGTTCTCACAGCGGTGGCTATGATATTGTCAAAATCTTTTATCTGACCTTTTACCCTGTTGTTAATTATGGTTTTATTTGAAGGGGATTTCAGCTTACCGTATTTTTCTAAAATACCAAAAATCTGTATCCACAGGCTTTGAGAGTTTTTTGCTGGCGGGGTTTGCCCGTTAATTAGTAGATCAAGATAATGTAATTCATTTGTACTTAATTCTGTCATGGCGCAACTGAGTGCTTGCGGACTAAGCACTAATTTATTGACTGTATTTGGGTCATCGAAAAAAGTCCTTCTGGTGTCGGGTCGATAAACAGTTAAACTGCCATCCGTTTCGAGCGCTACTCGATTAGCAGGTTTCTTTTCAGGGTCATATTTTATTTCTAGGCGCCATCCCAAAGCAGCTAGAAACTGTGAAAGAATAGGTAATTCTAGATATCCTTTAGACAGACCTTGTGAAGAAGGCAATTGTTTTCTTAAAGCTTTTATTTGATTCGTTAAATCAGTCTTTGGAGATGGTGATTTGCTATCCCGTGGCTTAAGTTCTAACATTAGCCCGACTCCTAAAGCCGATTCCCATTTTTGAAATATTTGTCGATAACCATCACTGCGCCTGCTAACGAACGAACGAGCTTCACGCAGGCGCATATTCTTTTTAACCGCTCTTGCTGCTTCTGATTCACATATTGTTGATTTTCTCACTGCATATCTCAAAATGAGAGGCAGTTGTTCAACTGTTCCTTCGCTTACATATTGTGTGGTTAAGTTTTTTCCAGTAGTTGGTGATATTATTTCGCCATAATTGGATAGTATTTCTATAATTTTGTTAGTCTTGTGAGCGACATGTTCTTTGCGTATGCCAAGTCGCTTACCTGTTTGTTTTCGTGTTCTGGGGCTTTGATCAACTGTCTGGCGCCGGAGAGCAAAAATGGCCCATTCATTGTCATCTAAATCTTTCTGAGCACGTACAAGGGTTGTATGATCAAGAAAAAGTTCTTGAGCGGAAGCAAGAGAAATAGTCACATTTCCTGCTGCATCCATTGATATAGTGCTACGAGCAGTGTTGCCGTGTTGCCCGCCCCGTTGCCTTGTAGATTTTTTAAACCGCCGTTTTTTCTCGCGCTCTTTTTTCTGTTGCTCTAGTCTTTTTCTCGCTTCAAGCACCTTTGCTCTTCTTTCATCTGGACTGAGCCGAGATAGATCAGGCACTCTTATCGGTTCGTATACCGCGGGTGCGATGGAGGCGGCAAGCGGCGGCGCAATTCCTAAATTTTGTGGAGCAGTGGGCCGGGGCGGAATCACTATTTCTGCTACTCCAACTGTTTCTTTGCTTGCCATAGGTTCTTGGCTTTGTAAATTGAGAGGCGGTGAGATTGAAGATAGCACGATTGACCTGGCCGCCTTTTGTACATGCGATTGTATTCTTTTGGATTCGTGAATATCGAAGGTACGCCCGCTGATCTTTTCTAATACCATTTCAGTGATGATCTCTAAAAAAGTTTGAGAAGAGCTTAGTATTCCATAAGGTATTACAACTTCAGTACGAACTGTAGCGGGCTTACTTTGGCCCACTTCTAAACGAGCACTGGTTATTGGAATATACCTAGCGCCATCCCAATAAACAGGAATTTTGGCGTTGAGACTATTGACTATATAATTAACTGCGCGCGTCATTTTGTCATGGCTGTCTAGATTTATTTGTATGTCTAGGCTTCGTTCTATAGATTGCTGTTCTTGTATTGGTCTTTCTGTTGCTGCCAAAGCCTGAACTATGATTGCTTTCAGGTCCTTTATTGCTTCTTGCTTTTTAAGGTTGAGCTGTTGCGCATTTTTTTCTTCTTTTATTGCTCGAACATTTTGTGACCATTCCCCTAGTCGGGTGATAAACTCCTGCGAAAGAAAAGAACTTATCACTTCGTCGCTCGTCAAATCCAAGCCTGCCGTTTCGCTTCTGGACTCAGTTTGTTCTTTGGCGACTCTTTTATAAGATCTTGCACTATCCTCAGATTTCTTTGGACGGTTGGACATTTTTTGTCTGCTTGTTTTTGTCTCTACCTTTTGATTCTCGCGCGATTTCATGCTGTAATCCGGTCGCTCTCGTCTGGTGCTTTTAGACTCGGACGATGAAACTGATTCAGTTCTGCGAAGAGGTTCTGGACTGTTGTCACCATCTCCGTTGTCTGATTGCGGCACAATTTCCAGCCAATAGTCCTGGTCGGTAAGAAATGGTGAAATCCTGGGTATTCCTAGCTTTTTACTACTAATCCAATCTTTTAGAGTCTCGGCGGATACATCACATTGTCGGCACAATTTATTTGTATTGGAACCTGCAGAATCTATAATCTTATTGATTTGAGCTGGTAGCATTCTATCTCCTTCGAGAGGCCGCCGATTCAATGGCCTTAATCTGTACGAAAACGGTATTCCTAGAGCGCTGGAAAGAAATGCCAATTGCCTGGCAATTCTTCGTACCGTTTTCGCTAGTTCTCGACCCGTTTTTTCTGCGGTTAACGCTGATAAAACCGGTTGAATTGCATCTGTCAAAGCCCCAGCTTCAGCTTCAATTTTATTCTGGTCAATGAAGACTTGTTGTGATGCACCTTTCTCTGTATCATCAGAGAATTGGCGTATCTTATCCTCTGCTCTCTTTTGGATTTGATCAATGCGCTGTGTGCTGATGCCGAACTCTGGTAATAGACCAATTTGTTCCTGTCCTAATCCTTCCATATAACGCAATTCAATAATTCGACGCTCACGTGGGTCTAAGCTCTGTAGCATCTTCTCTACTTTTTCTTTAGTCTCTAACTGTTTTATTAATCCGCCAATTTCAGCATTGCCGGCTGCGTCAATCACTAAATGATCGAAGGCAGTAGACTCATCGTCATAAGTAATTTCCCGGCGCATGCGCGTTGCCGCCAGCGCTTGTTTGAGATTGCTGAGCGTAGTTTTATCTGTAATTTTCATGGCAGCAGTGACAGCTTCAAACGTGGCTGGTTCATCAGCTGCGGTCAGAGATTTTTCGACACGCACATACTGCCTGAGCAGTTTTGTGCTTATTTCGGAAATCATTATCATATTTTTACTGTTTTTCTTGCGCCATGGCTCAACAGCCTTTGGCCAATAATAATTTATAAAATAAGAAGTAAAATGAGAAGCATGGATCAAGATCTTTCGTAATTGTATGTTTGGACGGCTTTCAGCAAGGCCACTACTCCTTCTTGGAATAAATCTTCTTTTACCGTGAATTGCCGTGTTGCTTTCCCGACAAGATGCTTTAATAGGTGATCGTTATCCTCAACAATTTGTACTCGAGCCATTTGAGCCAGATTGGAAAAATCTATTTTGCCGGCTTTTCTCAATTTTAATAGGGCAGCATCCCTGATTTGCTTAGCCGCATCTTTCTGAGCGTGGGCAGCTTTCAATTTTTGCGTGGCTGCTTGTAATTGTGGCTGTACAGATGCTTTCCCCTGTCTTGGTTGAGCTCGTTCAACTTGCTTTGCCTGGCTAAGTTCTTGCCTTGCTGCCAGTGCTTCTTCGTGGGCAGCTTTAACACTTTGTCTGGCAACTTCAATCTCTTCCTTGACTGGCTGCAGAGCTACTCTTGCTGCTTGTGCTTCAATAAAAACTAATGTTGCCAAAATGGTATTTTTTATGTCTCGGTATAGAATTTCTTCGCCGGGCAGATCTTCTGCTTTGGTAAGAGCAGATTTTGTTTCTCCTTGAGCTTCAAGCTTGACAGTATAAAGTGTATTGAGAACGGATAAGTTTTCGTCTTTGCTTATAATTTTGATCATTACGTCAAATAATCTGCCTTGCGGATTGCTTATGTCGGGTGAAACAGTGAATTTTATCGATGGATCTTTCTTCCGTTCTTTCATTTGTTCTTTCATTTGTTCTTTGTTTTGTTCTTTGAACTGATCTTTTTGTTCTTTGGCTTTGCATGCCAGGTCTTTTAGTCGGTCAATTGCGTAAATAGCAAAGAGTGATCTTTCTTGCGTATTATCGTCTACCAATAGATTATCCAAATATGATTGCCATTCAGCTTTTGGCAAGTTCAGAACACGAGTGTATTCCGATTCATTTACCTTTGTTAGAATCCTTACGTCCGGTTCATTGTCCGGTACGCTACCTGACGCGTGAGACATTTTTTTTACATCGCGTTGTGTTGTCTTGCCCTTCTTTGTTGATCGGTGATCATCAATAGCCGACCGATCGCCGCCTCCTTGATTAGGTGAAGGATCGAACGATAGTGTTGGGCGATGTCCTGTTGCGGCTAGGAAGCGCGAAAATCTCTGTATTTGCCCCCTGGGTAATTTTAACCACTGGTTGACGGTTTGAAATCTTATTTTTAATGTGTTTGCAATGGAAGCTTGAGTCAGGCTAAGCTCATTACGAATTTGTTCAATTCTTTCAGGAAATTCTTTTCCTATTTCATCCACTGCTTCTTTTGTAGTTACGCTCCTGCCTGGGACTTTTTCTAGCGACAAAATAAGTTCTCCGCCAAAGGCATAGCTTAATTGAGCCAGTACCTCGGCAGCACTAAGAGCGATGTTATAAATTTGGCCGTTGCGGCTAAACTCGTGCTCGCTTATTTTTACGGGCATTATTGGCAAAATATCGGCTGGTTTAGCTACCTCAGCAAAAGCGCCCCTCATCATAGTAACCAAATCGGAGGTTATTTTGTTTGTTGCAAGCGCTAACTGATTTTCTGAATCTGCTATTTCACGTGGTCTTGAAAGTTTGGTGAGAGCTCTTAGCTTGATGTTATAGACCACGTTATTGCGTTTCCCTAAAGACTTGCCAATGGTTTCCAATGTTTGTTCATCTAAGTAATAGCGTCGAATAATCTCTGTTTCTTGTTCGTTCAGTGCCTGCATTCTCTGTTGCAGTTCTTCTGAACCTATGAGAACAGCGTCCTCACCCTCAGCTACCTGCATCTCAAGCAAAGCATGTTTGATTTTAGCCAGCCCTGATTCTTCTGTTGAAATGGTCGTTGAAACCGGGGCTGAATCAGAAGGTTTTAGAGCTCGCAGTTTATTGACGGCTGCTGTGCTAATGACGCGTATTTGTTTTCCGCTTCTATTAAGCTCCGCACCGATCTTAGCATCTGTCTTTGGTTCAGCACCGGGCAGTAAGCCCCAGCTTTCTAAAACAATACGGCGCTCTCTTGGAACCAGCACACTGTCATCTGTCAGAGCGGCTATGAAGGGGGCAAGCTGTGAATCATCATCTCCGGAAATAATATGTTCTCTAATGAGGGCTGCTTTCAATCTATTCCGGGCTTGCTTGTCCAGAGCAACAACAAGCGGGATATCTGGATCGGGGTTAAAGTGCATTTGCAATTTAGCTATCGCCGCGTCAATAATGACATGTACGCGCTGTATACTCACACCACCCAGTGCTAAGCCAATTTGTTTTGTTGATTTTTTGCCTGTTCTGTCGAGATTCCATGCTAATCGAACACAGCGACGCTCTTGCTCGCTAAGTTTAAGCGCTCGATTGCCGTCATTTTCGAGGCATGCTAAAATTCGGGATAGATATTTACCGGGATCGGCGCCGCTTGGAACAATCTTATGTTTGACGAGCAGAGCTTTTATATTATCGTGAATTAAAAATGTTCGTAATTTAGCTTTAGCCCGGCGCGTATTATCTGTAATCGACGTCGGATCGCGAAATCCAAGAAAATTGGTCATCTCAGCTTTATTTTCGAAAATCTTTTCACCTAATCTCCAGGACATGATGAGACAAAGTCGTTCTACTCGACTCAAAACGCCATCTGTTTTCAGGCAATCGATAGTTTTGGCAACGTATTTATTGGGCTTATCGCCGTCCGGAATAATATTGTGGTCAACCAGTAAAGTTTTGAGTTTGTCATAGGAAGATTCTCCAATAGTAGGATCGGCTTGTACTTTACCAAAGCAATATCCTCGTAATTCGGCTATGGCCATTCTAATTATAGTTCGTACATCACCCAGCCCAACTGCAGCGGCGATTTGTTCATCTGTTCTGTTGCCTTTGCCATCTAGATCCCACTTGTAAATTAGACAACGACGTTGTCGGCGTTTATTTTCATCAACACTGTTATCTAGAAGCCACTCTACGACTCGTTCACGATATATACTCGCATCTTTTCCTTCAGGAATAATTTTGTGTGTACCAAGCAAAGTCTTTAATCTTTCGTATGCAGATTCTGCAACAATAGGATTTTCTTCTTGCGCAGCGCGACAACGTTTTTTCAGTTCCGCTATAGCACGCGCAATAATGGCATGACTACGTTGAACACGAAGTCTAGCAGCAACCTGATCATGTGTCCTTGGATCATTGCCATCCAAGCCCCATTTCAAGATAATCGCTAGACGTTCCTTCCGCTTGAGTATATCATCGCCTGTAAGCCATCCTAAAACTTGGACACGATATTTACCTGGATCTTCTCCTTCAGGAATAATTCTTTCAAGCAAAGCCTGTAAGTTGTCGTGACAAGATTCATCAATAACGGGATCCTCTTTCAGGTCGGTCCGACAGAGTTCTTGCAGTTCGGACAGGCCCCTTCGCAGTTGTCTTCTAACCCAGTCGTATTTTTTCCCCAGAGTTTTGGCAATCTCGGTTTGTTTTCTATACCCCTGGTTATCCAAGTCCAATGCCATAATAAGAATTTGGCGTTGGCCTTCATGACTAAGTTTGTCGACGAACCGAAGAAGATATTTTTGGAATTCATCAGGTTTAGTATTTTGCATTTTAAGCAAATCGGCTACTAGATCATCGTCCCACCTCCCTTCCTCCAGTATCCTTGTGATATGGCTGGTATCATCAGCCGCATCTATTTCAGCAACTGTCGGTGTGGATGAATCTCCTTTGCTGTAGCCACGGTTACGACGGCTTCTCATTTCGTCAAACAAACAGCCTTTGACCGTTTGGCTAAGCCATGCGACGAATGTTTCCGGCGATTTAAATATTTCACTAAGTTCCGCTTTTGCCGCTACTAGCTCCAAGATCGCTACCAGGGTATCCCCAGTAACATCTTCAAATAGATCTTCATCGCTTTCTACCATATCAGATGCCAACAGTGAGATTTCTGGCATAAGTTTTTCTACATGGTCTAAAACACCTCTGCGCAGCTCAGCCGTGATTGACTGAAACTCCGCAGATTCACAAAGCTTATTTTGTGTGGGTGAAAGCCGGTTTCCAGCAAGCGGAGAGTGCCCTTCCGCTGGACTTTCTGAAGCGGGTTCGGGAATGTCTGAAACGTTCTGTGATTGAGCAGATTGTTTGTTGTCCGTGTTTAGAGATTTTGCATTGTTGTTGTCCGGCCGGCTGGACATAGGTTGTTTGTCGACTTTTACATTTACATCTTCTATTTTTGGATTTCGTCTACTTCGTCGATCATAGCCCCTTTCGATTTTCAGGTTGTTATCAATAGACACTACTGTTTTGCGGGCTGTTATTTCACCATTCGGTTTATCTATCAGTGATTGTGCGCGGTTAAGCTTAAGCGACTTAGCTCTATCTGTGCCATCTTGTATCTTTGCTCGCAGTGGCTGTCTGTCTATTTTTGTTGTATCGTTTGTATTCTCAGGTTTGCGTTTAGGAGTTCCACCCTTGTTAGTACGCTGCCCGATCCCGATGCGAAGAGGTTTGTCGGCAACGACTTGAGGGGTATTGTCTTGTCTGAGTCTTTCTTGCAGCCATCGGCGGACCCGGTCTACTGTTTGTATGGCAGAGTTAGCATTTTTAAGCCCAAATGCCTCAGCTATTTCTTCCCACGGCATTCGACTTGCCTCTTGGCGGGAAGTGTATCCTCCTGGTAGTCGCCAAGTCTGTATCGCATTTGAAAGGGGAGCCGATAACTATCAGGGAGTTTTTCCAGTTCTGCAGAGACTCTATCTAATCGATCTATTGCACTTTGTCTGTCCGGTGTTTTTTGTTCGAAGTCGAAGTCTAGCGAGACTGTTTGCCTGCTCTTTCTGCTCCATCTACGCGCCATATCCAACAGAGCATGTTTAGTAATAGTGTGGACAAAAGCTGCAAATTTATGTCGTCCCAAATTTGCTTGCAGCTTAAACACGCCTGGTTTCTGAAGCTCTGTGAGTACTTTTAACACTACTTCTTGACGTAAATCATCACGTGTTTCCGGAACTTTGTGTCTGGCAGCAAAAACGTTTACGCTCTTCTCTACCACTTTTTGGACTGTGCGTATGAGCCCATCGCTTATTGTTTTTATTTGTTCAGGTTCTGTTGTTCCTGCTCTAGCAAGTAATGTGGCCAGGATTTTATTTTTCACATCTTTATAGAATGCCCTTTCTCCTTTGCTGGTGGCAATATTTAGTGCTGTATCGAGCTCATCCAAATTCCATTGTCTGGCCAAAATTTCAGCTGATTCAATGACGAATGCTTCCAATTTATCGACCGGTATAAAGGCGGTCAATGGAAGTGCCGGCGCTCCTTCGACTGTCCGAGCGGCTTTGGCTTGTTTTCTTGCTGCTATTACTAATTCTTTTAGGTCTGCTGCTCGGTGCGTTAAATCACTGATTCCAGACGGAGGTATTAGATCGGCAGGTGTTGGATGGTCGGGTGGGGGAGTAAAGTCCGTACCGTGCTCTCCTTGCATCATTTGTTGCCGTATAAATTCTTCTGCTAAAGCACGTTGATCTACTATTGGTCTTGCTGCCGTTTCTGCTGACGGTCCTTTTTCTGATGGTCCAGAACCAGAAGCAGCCGGATCTATGCCATTCTTTTGTTGTTGCCATCTTTGAGGATTATACGGAGTTGGTGGCGAATAGCCTGAAGTTCTGCGTTCGATTTCTGCAAGGCGGGCAAAAGAGTGGGCGGCCTCAACTGCGGCTTCTATTTCTGCTTCATGCGCATAACGAACGCCATTTTCGAAATACAGAGTTTTTTCTAATTCGCTGATGCGATGATCGAGAACTTCTTTCAAATCCACATAGATATCCCATTTCCGCGCATCTAGAGTTTCATCGTCTGGGTTGAGTAAATTATCTTCGAGGCGCTCTAAATGAGTTGATAATGTCCATATGTGCTTATTGTGACGAACAGGTGGTAATTCTTTGGGAGATAGCAATGTACCAATGGCTTCTAATAATTTGGCTGAGTCCTGCGTTTTAAACTCATGCTTGAAATACAGTATGGACCGCATTTTTTCACGCATGTCTTTTAATGCTTGAATTTTTGCTGTCAAATTGGGATATTTCTTGCTAAATTCAGCCTGTCTCTGGCAAGCCTCGAGGCATGCTTCAACTTTTCTGGCTTGTCTATCGGGCAACACTTGCCCGGCTCGCGCAGTAAGAACGTTGCTTATGAAAACATTTCCGGCATCGAAGCCGATATGTTGGCAGAAATTCTGCCATGCTAGTGAGGCTGTAATGGTATTGGCGGTAATGTTATCATCTGTTCGGTTATCGGCTATATATCTTACGATTGAAGCTGCTTGCGCGTGCCTGGCTAAGTGAGAAATGACTGCACTGATTAGAACTCTGTCGAGACTGTTTCCAGTTAAGAGCATATTCCTATCTAGTAGGATATTGGCATTTGACAGAGTACTTGTCCTGAAAGAAATTGCCGGCAGTCCAGCATCCAACAATACGGCTGTAGACCTCAGGCGTCTGTTGAGTTCTTCTGCTCGAGCTGAGGCGATTTTATCAAGCTCCAAATTTATTGCTTTCTCGTCTCTTCTTAATTTGGCAAGACGTTGTTGTAATCCTGCCGATCTTCCTTTTTCGAGTCTGTCCGGGCTATTGATTATTGTTTCGACCGCACTAATTTCTTCATTGATTGTTTGCAAATTATCCCTAAGAACCAATGAATGTGCGTTATCAGTCCATGGATTATTGGCTAGTTCATTAACCAGTTGCAGTATGTTTTGCTGTGGCAGTAACTCGCTTTGTTCTGCAGCGGGCTGTTCCGTGAATCGTTGAGTTCTTTCTCTTATAGCCAGCGCAGCTAATTGTTCTTCTGGACGGCTTGATAATGCAATCAACAAAGATTCTTCCACCGGGTTTTCGTGGTTTTGTCCTTGTTGGCTAAAAAGATAATTAAGTGCAGCTACTTTTGTCTCTTCATATATTAGTGGGCTGAGAGCACGACTGATATTGGTGCCACCAATAATTACCCGACAGAGCTCTTCTTTTAATTTGGCGTATTGCGGATGTTGATCAAGTATGGACATAAGCGTGCTGACAACCCCATTTATTTCATAAGGAACTGGATTTGTTTCTCGCACGGTAGTGAGCTGTCTTACTATTTCTTCAGTACCGATATGTCCCTTTGCCCAGGCAGCAAGACCTGCTTCTGTTTGTAAGAAGGCCAGGGACTCATCACTAAAATTTTCAACTAGTTTCGACAATCCTCTGCGAACAGAATTTTCACTGGCGTCGGGCGATAAGATTATCCGCTGCAGAATTTGAGCTAGGTTGGTAGGCCGACTGTGAAGGATTGTATTAATTGCTCGTTCGGTCTCAAATAAATCTCGCCCTTTGGAGCAAATTACCTGTATCTCCCGCTCAAATGCATCGGGACTGCCTGATTGCGGCAGTCCAGTCGGTGCACTGCTGCTGGAGGGCGGTGGTTCTGAGGCAACGGAGAAAGCAGACGGTCTTTCTGATGAAGATTGAACAACTATTGTCCCGTCAGGGCGAATATCCGTGCCTCGCGCAGGAGTTTGATGAAGGTCTGTTTTTGAAGTATCATTTGCTGGTTGATTATCTAGCACGAGAGCATAAACAACGGCGCGGAAACCAACCTTATGAGCTAACTCCTCGTGCAATTTTGCCCGATAGGCTTTGTAGTTTAATAGTTCGAGGTCGGCAACACGTATATCTATTTCTTGCTGCAGAAGCTCATAGGCTTTGGCAACATGCTCCGGATTTATTTCAGAATATTTTTCCTCTACATTTTCCAGGACTTCTATAGCAAAAAGGACATGTGTTGGAACGCGGTCACGTGTAAATCCGAGCAAATGGCGGATTTTTGCATAGCATTCATCAAGGGGGAGTTTCAACATTTCGGATAACAATTTCTTATCCGTTATATGTTTTGTGATTTCTTTTAATTCACCTATCTGTCCTTCCCTGTAGACACGTTGTGCATATTCTTCGGCGCTTACACGATAAGATTTCTTAAGCTGTTTTGCTAATTGACTTCGTTCAGGAGACAATCGTTTACCGTTGAACTTAGGCGGTCTTAAATTTAAAACGTCAGTGAAAAATTGCAAATTGAAAATTTCTTTGTCGCCCAAACCAAGGGCGACATATCGATCGAGTAATTTTAGTACATCAGAATTTTCGAAATTAGCACCGAGTCCCATTTCATCCGCTTCGTCACACATCATTTCAGCGTCTTCAAAGCAATGGCGTATTTCATGAGCGGTGGTTCGCCTAAAGCCGGCGCCGGGAAATTTTCCTTCGCATATAAGTTTTTCAAAGATCCATATACTACCTCTGCCAAGCCAATACTCACCATTTCTGCTCTCTTTTTCAAAAATAGCCAGCGTGTCCCACTCGGGCACTGGTATTTCGAGTTGTCTACAAAGTCTTTCAACATGAGGCATCACCATTTGCCGGCGCTGTTCAATTAACGGCAAATATTCAGCTTTAATCTCTTCTAGCTTGTCTGTCGCATCTTTGAGTTTTTCGTATTCGCTGTAGCGGGCATCATCTTTGATTAGTTGGCGCATCTCATCTCTAGACTTGTCGCGCCAATTTTTATAGGTAATGTCTTCACTATTACCCAGAGTCTTCATATATTTAATGAAGTCATTGTCATTCGAATTTAGGGTTCTTACTTCTTGCAAGGCTTTAGTAAATTGGCTATTAAGGTCACTTAGATCACGACCATTCGGCCACGGCTGGCTCCCCAATTTCTGAACGAATTCCCGCAGGGCTCGACTATTGAGAAGTATTCCAGGATCATTCGCAGCATCTGGACTTTCAGCCTCTTTATCCCATATAGTAATAGCTTCGGCTCTTGCTAGCTTGGCTAATTCATTATTGTGAGAAGCTAAACAAAGTTCTTCGACAATCATTGCGTAGCCATCTTGCTTCTGGGCAATAATATACTTGAAAGCGTCCAGAGCCATTGCTTCTGGTATTTTTCTATTTGAAGTTTGGAAAGTGTAAGCAACGATGCGCAAAGGCGCGACAATTTCTTCACATAAAAGCAGCTTAGCTTCCGGACTATGATCCAGAGCCGTCATTAATTCACTAATTGCCGGTGCACAGTTTTCAGCTACGCCGGCAGCTAAGAACAAATCATCGGAATTCATCTGTCCCGATTGACAAAGCCTGAGCAAGGCGCCTTGATTGATTAGATTTATAAGTGAAGCAGTAGCCGCTGATCTAACTTTTTTCTTAATAGGGGTTAAGAGCAGTCGTTCTATAGCAATCCAGGCACTCACTTGTGAATCTGTGGCGGCTGCTAGTTCAAGTAGATACTTTATTCTGTCGGTTTCTTTACTGAGGAGAATAAATTCGATTGCTGCTTTTGCGCAAGAACGGTCGGTTGTATAGTGCGCAAACCGTTTCATGTCATTTATGCCATAAGTACCTTTTGCATAGTTAGCCAGATATTTTTGCCAGATTGCATATTGTCTATGGTCACGCTCTACGGCATCAGTTATTGCTACTCTGCGAGAACCTTGTTTTATTGCATCAGCGTTTTGTTGAGCTTTGCTTCTTCTTTGACTTCCTTCGGGAGACCGGCGAGCTTCAATAGCACCTGGTGTAGCTACATCAGTCTCGGCTGGCGATGTTTCGCTTACCTGAGCTTTTGCACTAGATTTTATTTGCTTTGCCGGTATTCTATAAACGGCGACTGGATTAAGGGACTCAAGCGCATCTTCATTTTCCGGATTGAAATCTTCTGAGCCCTGGTACAGGAAGAGCAAATATTGTGGTGAGCCTTTTGTAGCTAGACTTGCCGGCATGGCATACGCTCTGGCGTATAATCCCGGTTGAACAGCAGCCTTATCTATAGAAGAGCCCATTTGAGTTGCGTACTTGGCACAGCCTAACCCATCAAGAAAATCATCGGCGTGTGCTTCCCGCTTAATCGCTTGCGCCGATGGATTAACACCGATTATGAGCACAATTGTTTTGCCGTTGTTGATATTTGGCAACTGTGTTTTATTCTTAAGAACAGGAGTGTCACGAAGAACACCGTCTCTTTGCTCGGCAGTGAGCGCCAGCCCTAACGAATTATGCTTCTGTTCCTCAACAGCTAGGAAGTGCATCAATGCCGGATGAGAAACACGGCTGTGCCCTTCTTGTTTTGGAGTTGACGGAAAGCGATGTGCTTTAAGCGATTTCGCCTTAATGTATTCGGCAACCTGAACGGCTGAAATTTTAAATAACTTGACGATTTCTCCTGGTTTATACAATCTAGGTGGTTGCTTGTTGAGCCAGAGGAAGCGATCGCTCATTCCGTGTTCTTTTAGGAATTGTTTTAGATCTGCTTCAATGATTCGTCTTTCTGACGTTTTTGTAATATCACCTTGAGGATTTGGCAGTCGGAAAATCTTAAGGGCGTTTTCTTTTTCTTGAATCCATTTTTCGACTTCGCGTACCTCGGCCCCACAAATATCCGCAATTTCATTTAAATCAAATACTCTTGTGTGTGGATTTGCCAGCAATGCTTCCATGCTGTATCTGCGCATAAATTTAACTAGTGCGCTTTCGGGAATATGGCGGTCATGATGAGTACCTGTCCGCTCTCTGGCGGATTCTGCAAAAACACCGTTATCAGCCCAACGCCTTATTGTGTTTGTACTAACCTGTAAAATACTGGCTGCCTGTGCTACTGTTAATTCTCGCTGCTGTGAACCAAGCGGATGTTCCTTAAAATCAAAGTCGGCCAAAGGACTTCGCTTCAAAGGCTTTGCTTCACCTTTTGCCTTACCTGGCTCTTGCGCCATGCCGGCGATATCTTTTTGAGTTACTGTGCCTGCATCTTCCTTTGCTGCGTCTTCAACCTTTTTGGCTAGAACGCTGAGAGCACGTTCCGGGTTTATGTCTGTATCGTGTATTGGCTTTTGATCTATATCGGCAGTTTTGCCGGGTGTTATTGCATACTCACCGTCTATTTCTTCTAACGGGACTCCATATTTTTGCCGTGCCGGATCATAGATAATTGTTTTGTCTTTATTTTGAGTTACGCACCAGGAATGGTCTTCGGTCCAACTATCAGGCGGACTAAAACTGCCTGTCATTAATATAAAATCCAATTCAAATCGATCAGCTAAAGTTTTCAGAAGCAGGGACTGAGGAACGCATGTACCTATTCTCAGTTTGACCATCAATCCAATTGGTATAACCTTATTGGTGTGCGAATATAGGAATTTTATAAATTCTTTGTCCCAATCTTCCGCCGTAATTTCCTCCGGTGACATTAAATCGTCAGCGTACCGGGTCAGCATTCTGGCTAACCTGGGTTTATCATTTAGATGAGGACGAAAACGAATATCAGCATCAGCAAAAATAGCGGCTAATACAGGATCATTTTCTGGATCAACTGTAAAGAATGTATTCCGTGAACGAAAATCATGTCCTGCTGCAGCACGAAATCCTCCTGGTAGGGGTCCTTGATACCAGTGCTGGCTGGTGTATTCATTTGAGGCTGATTCGGCTAATGGAGAGGCATATGGAGTGATTTCGCCGACCTGTACTTCAAGTTCCTTAAAGCTGGCAAATAGCTCTGCTTGGCTTAATGGCTTTGCTGGTTGGTCTCTAGTGCCTTCATTAGCTTTCTCTGCACCGCTGGAGAAATGTGGTTGTCGGGCCGCCTGTTCTATTGGAAAACCATTTCTTTGATGCAATCCGTTTGATTCGCTAGCTGGAGACCCTGCTTTGGTTTCTGGTGCAGGAGTTGTGTATGGTGTGCCCAGTATTTGTTGGACGTTCAGGAGACTGGGGGAAATTCCTTCTATAGCACTGAGCTGCGCACGCAGATCCCGCGCTTGTCCTCTTAAACTGCTTAGTTGTTCGTTTTCATATATGGCTAGCACGTCACCTATTCCCGAGAGCGCTTGACGCATGGCAGCTTCATCGTGCCAATTGTTTCTGACAAATTGTGCCGCAGCATCGAAATCGCCATTAAAGTTTTTGCTTCTGGCTATAGGTCCTATAAACTGATGGCTTGCTTCTTCGATTTGTTGGTTTAGCTCCAACCAATCTTCTATGAGCTGTCCTGTCGGATCAATTTCTGCGACTGTTGGTGATTCCAGTGACGGACGCGGTCTATCGACCATCACATTCATCGGTGCTTGCTCCTGCTGGTGCTGTCCTTGTTGGCGATTCTGTTGTTGCTGCTGCTGCTGCGTTTGTTGTGGGGGCTGTTGCTGGTTGTTTGAAAGTTTTGTGGCGATGAGACCAAGTCTCTCCAAAACTGGCAGTGGAGGATCACCAGCAGCTCTCGCTCTTATAATTTCTGCTCTGAGTGCTATGCATTCTTCAAGCTGATCGGAGTTTTCTCTATCTTGCGCATCACCAAGTGCTAATGTTTCTTGTAGTTCGTCAATGGTGGAAATAACAACGGCATAGAGGCGTGAAGGGTTTGTTGTGCGATCGATGCGATTTACCAGACGGCTGTTTAATACGGACACAGTTTCGGACTGTGAAGTGGTTAGAAGTCTTTCTATAAACCGTTGAATGCTTTCGTATTTTCCAGGAGAAGGGCTGTAGTCTGTTTCTCCGGCAATTGAACCAATCTCAAATCTCGATTTAATAGCCATACCAAGTTGAGGGGAAATTTCGTAGCCTTTGGCAATTAATTCTGCGACTTGACTTAAACTTGGAGTTGTAGTGCAGCGCACGCCAGCTATTGAATTGCCTTGGCCATCTAAAATTTCTTCTCCAAAGAACTCACTTTCATCAGCTTGGAAAACAAACGGTTCCAGAGCCAGGGCTATTTCACGCTTTTGTGACGGAGTCAGAGGCCCGGACAGATAAATATGTAATGGATCAATTCTATTCCAATTGAAGGCGGAGTTCGGCACTTTATATTTGAAGCCATAGCTTTTTGCCAGAGCATCCATTACTTTGATTAAACCTGGATGGGCAATTACTCGTGCCGACATTCTATATTCGGAATCTTTCGAACCTTTTTTTGGTCCTCTATAGCACCAATGTTTCTCATCGAATATATTCACGATATTTCTAGAGGTACTGGAAGGCTGAGATATCAGCACCGCGGTGCTTTCATAATCAGGGGTTAGGGTAGATATAGCTACACGCCCTTTATTGCGACCTGTTTGTACTTGCCGATGGCGGGTATATTCCTTTTCCAGAGACCCGACAACATAGTCTAATGCGTCCCTACCGCTATCAAAATCGTCACGTTCTCTTGCTTCTTGAATTGTCCGATCTAAAGTTTTCCTTGCTCTTACATATTCCGGCGCGTTTTGTTCAGCTAAGGTATTTTCAATACGCAATCTGAGATAGATATTTACGGCACGAGTTAAGTTTGCTCTGGCGTCCTCAATGGCTTTGTGTAATGGTACTAGTTTACTGGCCTGAGTTTTTGAATCTTCCTGAACGCCAAAATTGTCTTGCAATTGTTCATTGAGATTTGTTTTAACCTGTGCTGGACTGAGATTTTTTAAAACTGGATGGGTTGAAACATAACTGAGATAATTTCTTTGTGCTGTGGCACAGTCTGTTTCCATTAGCCGTAAGTGATGGTTTGCGGCAGCTAATAGATCATGCGGTAAAATTGTATCTAGTTTTTGTTCAATTTCTGCCAGTGCTTCTTTAGCTTCCTTAGCCTCTTCTTCTAGGTCTTTTATTTCTTCATCGATCTGTTCGGTATCCTGATCATAAAGCTCTAAAATATAACGATCTTTCTGGACTAAGTAAAGTAGATCCTGGGCTTCTACAACTGCCTGTCGCTTCCTATCAAATTCTTCGAGCAAATGCTGTCCTTCGATCTCATCAATAGTCTGGTAATCAACTTTGATATTGGCTTTTGCCAGGCGAGGTTTATAGTCTTCCATATTGCCTGCGAGGAATTCTGACGCATATCCAATTTCTTGATATTGCAAAAGTGATCTTTGTGATCTAACTCGCCTGCCTTGAGCCTCATCAAATTCATGTCTAGCTGCAAGCAAAGTTTCGTTAGCGGTATCTATTTTTGAACGCAGTACTTTGGGTATTGCTCGATGGTTTGTTACATAGGGTTCTTTTGCGTTATCGAAACCACGGACTGCTCGTTCCGCAGCTTCAAATTTCTGACCAGCTGCGCGCACGTCTTTCATAATTTCAGCATGATCTTGCAACATCCGTTCTTCGCGTGATAGTTCTGGCTCTACCGGTATTTGGGGCTCATTTCGCCGCTCCAATGCACGTTTGACGAGAGACAGAGCTGGGAAGGTTACCGAAGGAAGAGTTTCTCCAGCAGGCGCTGACTTTTGTTCCTGTTTTTTGTCCATCTTTAATTCTTGTACTTCATCGTGGGCAGGAACGGATTGTTTTCTCCCTCTCATTTTTTCTTCGAGTTTCTCAAACTCTTCTAGAAGATTTGGGAATTCTTCTTGATGATTAGGTGCTAATCTGACGATGTTTCCGTCCGCGTCCGCAGGCAATACTCTGGGTCTATCAGTCTCCCAATCGATTTCTCTTTGCCGGCGATAGTCAATAAACGCATCGATTTCAGGGCCAAAACTATCGTCCGTGATCCTGATTTGTTTTGCCCGAACATATCCGTAGAAAGCGGCGAAATCAGATTGATAATCACTGCTTTCCATATAGCTTCGAGCGTTAATGTCTTGGAACGGTCTTACTTCTTTTTCCATCCATTCTGTAAGAGTAGCGGGAATAAAGTCAATTCCCTCTGTTCCTGCAACTGCAGTTTTGTGGGCGCGGGTAGCTGTTTTGCCTTTAGCTTTCGAACCAGCCTTTGCCGTTTTTGACTTAGCAGATTTTTTGGCGGCTTCGGTTTTATCGCCTTTGTTTTTCGCTCTGGTAGCTAATAACTTTGCCAGCCTGGCGGCAGTTGCCTTATCTTGTATGGACTTTGCCGCTTGTCTGTATATTTCTTCGACGAATCCCTCTGCACCCCTAAAAGTTAACTCAGGACCCAATTCTTGAATCAAACGCGCTTTTTCTCTATCTATTTTTTTCTCATTGTTTTCTTCTAATAGGGCAATTGCCTTGATAAGTCTGGGATCCGGCGGGGTCTCAACTGAAATGTCATCTCGAGCAGCAAGAGCTTTATCAATCGCGGAGCTTATCTCGGGGTCGCTTGCAGTAAGTTCACGTAACTGTAGAATGTTCTCTTGGTCTGCAAATTGCAAAATCAAAGACATATCGCCAGGTTCGATTTTCCCTTCGGCATATAAGCGGGCAATGTCACCATTTTGCAAACGTCTTTGCATTATCTCTCGAGCCAATGGATTGGTAATAATATCGTTCTCGTCAGACGAAAACTGTATTCGCAAAGCATGTATAGCCGCATAAGAATCAGATTGGATTATATCGATAACAATGTCATCTGCTGCAGCTAGAGATCTTCCTATCCTTTCGAACGCTTCTAAAATATCCAGAAGTTGCTCAAAAGCCTCGATAGCTAATTGATGCGTAGCTGCGTGTTTGATTAACGCGGAAAGGTGTGGAATATCTTTTGCTTCGTTCAATTTCTCTACTCGCCGACGGAATTCTTCTTCGGAAAGCTTTGCTATCACCTCAGAATTTAAGATATTTGTTGAGTCGCCTTTTTTGCCCTTTGCCTGTCCTGCAAACAGTGGTTGCTCTGCCATCTGGCGGTATGCAGCATCTGGTTGATTTTGCTGTGTAGACAGTGAAACTGTGCCTGTCGTTTGTAACCTTGTAGCTGGCGTGCCCAGCATTTGTTGAACGTTGAGGAGGCTTGGGGAAATTCCTTCGATTGTGCTGAGCTGCGCACGCAGATCCCGCGCTGTGCTTCTTAAACTTCTTTGCTGATCGTTTTCATATATGGCTAGCACGTCGCCTATTCCCGAGAGCGCCTGGCGCATGGCAGACTTCATTGTGCCAATTGTTTCTGACAAAATTTGCAGCGGCAACAACATCGCCGTTATGTCTGGCTCTGGCTATAGGTCCTATAAATTGATGGCTTGCTTCTTCGATTTGTTGATTGAGCGCCAGCCAATCTTCTTTGAGCTGTTCTGTCGGATCGATTTCTGCGGTTGTTGGTGATTCCAGTGATGGACGCGGTCTATCGACCATCACATTCACCGGTGCTTGCTCCTGCTGGTGCTGTCCTTGTTGGCGATTCTGTTGCTGTTGCTGATTTTGTTGTTGGGATAATAGTCTGGACATAGCGTCCGCCATGCGTCGGCCTGCTGCGCGAGCCAAAACTTCCGGTGGATTATTTTCATATTGTTGATGCTTGGTTTTTACGTTTCTGTTATGATCGGCAACCCAATCGGCTAAGATAGCTTTCCAAAGTTCAGCGGCTTTTGCATCGAGATCAACAATTTGTGATTGGTTGGAGCTTTCTAGCAAAGAGATTAACTCTGAGCCTTGATCTTTGACTTTGTCAGAGAGTAAGTGCATTCTGAATTCAGCTTGGGCTAATAAACGACTAAGTGCAGGCACAAGCCCAAGATCTGTTATTGACTGACTTATAGAACGTAGGAGTTGTTTTTCTTGATCTAATCTAGCTTCTTCTGATTTTCTGGCTTGTATGGATTCGGCTAGTAATTTATAGCGTGGCCCCAGCGTTCGAACTACTTCTCTTTCTGCGTCGTTTATAGGTTCTGTACGTGAAAGTTTTGCACTTCTAGCTAGTTCTGGGGACAACGCATAACCGGATATCCGATTATATGCGGCTAAAACTTCAGGTAATTGCGCATCGGTCAAACCCTGTCCATCCGTCAAGTCTATCTGACATTCTTCTATGGCAGAAGCAATAAAGCATAAGTGGTGGAAGTAATGTTCAATTTCGTGTCCAGTGTTGTAAGCAAATTCATTTGCTGAAAAGTACCCGGGCAGGAATTCTGCGGGGCTGAAAGCAAATGTAGTTTCTCCCTGTTGGTATGATGCTGCCTGAAATCGATTAAAGGTAAGCTGGAGAGTTGCCCTTAGACTTGGTGCCCCTGCTGCCCCGGTTATTTCAGTTATGCAACCTATAAGTTTAGGCTGGATGGTTTCCCAGTATTGCGCTATGTCTTGAATTAGCTGCCTAATTCTGGAAAACTTACTATTAAACTGTTGCCATGCTAACCTTACCGTTTCTGGATAATTGGGGTGATTATATGCAGGTGATAGCCATCCATTTTGGTATTGGAGCTGGTCAGGTAATATTCCTAGTGCCGCGCTGATAATTTGAGCACTGCTATTATTTTGTTGAGAAATCTCTAGATATGCTGTCATATTTTCGATGAACCGTGGTGCGCTTGCAATTTCCATGTACACTGGGTGCAATGCGGCCACTGCTCTATCTAGAATGATTTCTGAAGTTGGTAATCCCGACCAACTTTTTTTGCTTTCCGAACTATCTTGTTTGTTGGATTGTTTTTCTTGTTCGCCCTCTTTACGGCTATCAGATTCTGATTGTTGTTGTTGTGCGCGTGAGTCCCTAGCAGCCATCGCCACGAATGCCTGGGCACCATAAGCCAATGATTCCTGTCGGCGCGAAATGTACTCGGCTATGCTAAGCTCGGCCTTTGCTCGGTCTTTGATCTCTTGATTCCAGGCGGTAAGGATATTGTAAAAGTCGGTGCTCGCGCCTTGGTCTTCTGCAAACGCGGAAGTTGTCGTTCCAACATCAATGGTGAAAGCAAAGGGAACAGTTTGCTGATTGCCTTCCAGACGTTTCCTCAATTGTGTTAATTGTTCAATAAATTTATTAGTATTTATGGCTTGTAAATACTTGTAGGTAGGAGTTTTGGCAACAGATTTGAGAATACTAAGTATGCTTTCTTTGCGTGCGATCAAAACTGGCAGTAATTCTTTTACTTCATTTTCGGCTACTTCAATTAAGTGCGCTGAGACCTCTACTCTGCTTGCAGCTGCCATTTGCACGCCAAACAGTATCTCGGCGGTTAGCAACGGTTTGTTTTGACGATTTTCCAAGATTTCATTAACCGAAGCGGAAAAGATTTGGTGATTTGGTACCGCGGTCGGCTGGTCGATACCTATTTGTGCAGGTGTTAATTGAGTTTCGACATAAGTGTCAGAAAGCAATTCATAAACAAATTTTATGTCGTGTAAACGTTCCGCTGATCTGGGCGGTGAAAGTGGTGTTGAACGCCCCGGACGCTCTACGAGTTTCTGAGCTGCAGAAATAACTATGGCGCGAGCTTCCTGGCGAGATTTGCCACGTAGTTGACTGATAACACTGGGTGCCAGATAAATTGCCAGAGCCAATATTGATTTGTCTTGTGCAGGATGTTCTTTTTCATGTGCAAGCAAAGCACTGACCCGGTCAATGATATTTTCAACAGGCTGAATTTTTTGGGAATCTCTTTCATTTAACTGTTCAAGAACGGTTAGAAAAAAGTGTGTTTTGATGTGCAAGTATCCTTTAACAGTTATATAAGCGATCAAGTTATCACCAGGTGCTTCATAGTCAATGACTACTGGAGTGGATGTCAGGTTTTTTTGCGGGTAAACCTGATTGAAAATTTGTTCTAGCTTGTGTTCAACTGATTCACGCAATGGACGACTATCGTCAACTGCTGCCTCTAATTCTTTGCGCGCCGTTTGCAATGCAGTGCATAAGGTCTTAACTTGAGCACTGCCGTGGTTTAAATAATGATCGAAATTCAATCTTTTATCTTTATTGCGTATCACGGCCAGCCTGGTAATTTTGGCTTCTGCAACTACTGTTTCTTCGATTTGCCGCGACAATTGTCTAATACCGGCGACACGATTTGACAGACTGATAATTGTCTCGGCTAGCTCCCGATTGACTAATATTTCGGCGCCGCGACGCAATATTTTATATGCTTCTCGACCTTCCTGTTTAGCTTTGTCAAACCAGAAATCTTGCCACCTTGTTTGAGTGATTTCTTCTGGTATCGCATCAATCGTTCTGTAATCTTGCACCGGTAATGTAAGGAGAAAATTTGTGCTTACCCAGGCGGTTTCTAGAACGGCCGCTTTTGCTTCGAGAAATTCTTCTCTAGTGTGTCCAATGGCTTCGGAAGTTTCCGCTAGAGTGATTGCCTCATCCGGGGCTGGCGCAAGTGTGTCGGCTGTTTCTTTGCTTAAGTCGGGTGTTTGTGCAGGTTTTTTCTTTCTGTTTTCTTCTTGTTTTCTTGCTATTTCCCTGGCCCGCCGGCGTTTTTGAGAGCCGCCAGATTGCTGTTGTTGCTGTTGTTGTTGTTGGACTGCCCCTGGGGCCATTGAATTAGACGAAGCGGAGTCGGCGGTCGAGGCTGTTTGAGAGGCTGCGGGAACACCATGGTCGCTGTACTGACCATTTGCAAATGGGTCTTGCCCCTGTCCTCGCTGCTGTGCTTCCCATTGGCGATGTCGCTCTTCGTCACTGAGAGTGCTTGCCTTTTGTGTTAATTCTATTGCCGGCTGTGTGGAATCCGTGCTGTTATGTGTAGATGATGGCGGGCCATTCAGCTGCGGCTGTTGTAACTGTTGTTGCTGCTGCTGTGGAGCGGCATCTGATCCATCAGGTTTAGCGGCAGAAATAATCTGTACGCGAGTATCGCCGATATAAATTTCTTCACTAGGATCAATCGGGAGTCTTTCACCTGGAGCCAGTTCTCTAAATATTGTTATTTGTTTTTGTGCCGACGAAGTTACATATACTTTATCGCCTGTCTCGCGTGCTTGATCGTTGTCCTTAAGAGTTTCAATGCTTGGCGTTACTCGCATTATTCTAGTTGGTAAGCCGGAGCTAAGATCTTCAATGTACCAGTTGCCGTCTTCATCGCGACCAATCTTGGCGTGATCCTGAGCTACCTGCGTGCTTTCAATTGTTTGATGATTGCGACCAAGTGAAATTTCTTCTCCAGGGCGAAGGTTGTTAGCTACTGTTATAGGGCCGCCTTGAGTTAACTCGATTGGACTGATACCCTTGTGTCCTCTAGACAAGCTTGGTGCGGAAGGGCTGTCTAGTGCCTCGCCTCGATCCATTCTGTCAATTTCGGCATTAAGTAAATTCATGCCAATCCGGCCTCTCTTTCTAGACGGTTCATGAAATAACGCTGTGCTTGTTCTCGTCGTTGATCATTAATACTATGCAGACGTCTAGTGAGAGCATTGAGGATGGTTAGGCGGTCTTGATCATTTAAACCGGATGCAGGGTCTTTCTGATAGGCAGCGACAATTGCCCTAATTGATGTTGGTAATTTATTCGTTCCAAAAGGTCTTCACTGACAGGTGGACCTTCCTTTGTGTCATTCAGTATCCCCAGTAAAGCATGTTCGTATGCTTTGTCTTTTTGTTCAATGGTCTTTATCTCCTCTTTGGCCCTCTCAAATTCCCTCTCAAGATAAGTAGAATCAACCTCTCCGTAATTTGCAGCTGCTGCTGTTAAGCTTTTAGCTCTGATTAGATCAGCATCGCTTAGTTCATAGCCGGTTAGTAAACGGAAAGCCAATATTTCGGTCAATTGCTTGTCAGTTCGTTTTTTGTAAATATCCTGTACTCTTTTAATTTGCTCTGCCTTAATGTTGTCGTCGTTAGAAAGACTATGTATTCCTAGCTCTTTAGCGATGGCACGAATTTTCACTGCATCTTGTTCAGCATGAATTCCTTCATGATATAAGTACAATGCTATTGTTCTCATATCTAACGATATCAACGTGTTGATATCCCAGCAGACAGAGCCGGCGCCAGATTCATGTATGGCAGGGTAATCCAATTCATCAAATTCAAAAAATAAGCTAGGAACATTCAATGGATCCAGAGTGTTATCAATTGATCTGAATACTTCCGAAAATGGTTTCATATGTCTTGAAATTTCTAGATTCAATCTGCCTATCTCTGCCTGAAGTTGTGACCATTCGGCATCGCTTCGCAATTGTTCTTCGGCTATTTTTCTTGCCTGTTCCTCATCCATATCTTGGCGCATTAGACTGTGGACCAGAGTCTGAGTTTGTAAAGCTGCAGTTTGCTGGAATCCACTTCGCTGAACAAGTAGATATTCAACCATTGCTCTAAAATGAGAGAACGAATTGCCGGTTTTTTGCTCTATCGCAGTTTCCATTCTTTGCCACCGAGAAGTAAAATCTTTATAGAAAGATCTCATTGCCTTTCGGTCAAACATTGGCCCAGGATCAGGTGGTTGGAAAACCTTATCTTTAAGAAGATGGGTAAAATAAGCATATGTCCATAGCTCGACTGGATTTTTGGGATCATAGTCTCTGCCTGTGTTTTTAGCGTTTTCTATTTCTCTTAGTGTTGGTCCTTCTGTTCTTCGTCTAATTTCTCCGCCAACCTGCATGCCGAGGTTGTGAGCTTCAACCTCATCTTGAACTTCAAAGCCTTGAGCTGTTATGTTGTATTGGATCGCACGAAATTGTTCGAAACATTCATTGATGAAGTCTCGTAATGCGCTGTTAGCCTCGAACTGGAGAGCTTGCCAGTCTGGAACAACATAACCCGATTTATGACCATCTTTTATGTGAGCTGACATCAAAGCATCATACTGCTTTAGTTTTTTCCACAGTTCTTTTACTTGAGCGGATATGTCTTTTTGATCAGCAGTTATTGGCAATCCTTCGATGGTTACCAAATCCCGAGGAACCGTAAGGAAGTCGGCTGACTCTAAACGCCTATTTACATTTCGTGCATTCACTTGTTCAGTAAAAGCGTGAAGTCTTGCACCCAGCTTTTGTATATATTGTCGAGAAGTCAAATAAGCAATGGCTGCCATAGGACCTTGCTTTGTAAGGATATCTGCTGTGTTATCAAAGACTGTGCGAGCTTGTTCTACTGCAGCCATTAGTTCTGTGTAGTAAAAATTACGCGCGGCAGCCTGCCCGCCAAGTTCGCCCATCGTTTCTGCATACTCAATTTCACGGGCGGTTATTGGTTTACCTTTTCGGGCTTGTTTAATGTTGTCGGCCAGTTCTTTAGATAACTCTCCGCCCCTGGTGAGCGTTTTATACGCCGCAGAGATTTTTGCCCATTCGCCGTTCCATTCTCTTATGCGTTTGCCGTTGGTCAAGTTGTTTGTGGCTATGTCGATTGCTCGGGCTATAACAACGGCATCTTGCAGGTAGTGTTTATTTTCATGAGCCAAAATACAAGCCAGGCGCCGTAAAGTTAGATTTTCAGCCAGATGTAGGGGATCGAAACTTATGACAGGACGTCCGGATCTGTAAGACGCAACCGCACTATTATCCGGGCTCGCAGACTCAATCTTAACTATAATTGGTGGCAAATTGTTAGCTTTATTAATCTTGTTGACTGCATCGGTCAATTTACGTTCGAGATCTCGTTCCTCGATTTCTTTACGTTTGGTAAGCTTCAGAAGTTCTTCCCGTTGTTTTTTGTACGCTTCATAATCAATAGTTTCGGCTATTACTTTGTTGCAGCTATCAATTTGTCCGAGCAAACTTTCATAATAGGCAAGATCTAATTTGATCTCTTCGAGTGCGTCAGCAGTCCTTTTTACTTCGGTGTCGCTAGGCCAATAATCATTAACCCATTCGTAGCTATCTTCAGTTGTAGTTGCGTTCGTATCTGTGCTGTCTCTTTCAATTTGAGAAGCAGTTCGTCTGTCCCCAAGGTTTCCAAAAAAGCCCCATTGGTTTTGTTGCTGTTGCTGCTGTTGTTGTTGGAGCTGATTTGCCAAAGGTAAACTTGGGATAGCGCCTAGCTCTTGCAGTTCAGGTAATACAGGATGACCTTGTTGTTCTTGCATTTGTTGTTGTTGGGCTAAAGCAGAAGAATCGGTTGTTCCAGCAGATCGTGCTGCGCTGGTCCACGGTTGCCCATCACCATTGCTGCCTTGCTGTTGCTGCTGTTGCTGTTGCTGCTGTTGCTGTTGCTGCTGTTGCTGTTGCTGTTGCTGTTCTCGGGAATTAGTAGATGATTTCATGATGCGGATCGGAATATCGTACTTAGCCATAATCGCATCAATTCTGGCTAGATATATTGCATCATCAACAGCTACTAATTGTCGGCCTTTTTCTGTTTGTGCCCACTCGGAAGAGCCCATTATTAGAGCATTATCTAGATCATGAATGAAGCCCGTTATTTTTCCTGTTCCGTTTGTTGTCAGTCCGTCTAGATGAAGGGCTTCGAGGATCTGATGTCTATATCCGATTCTAGCCGCACGCGATTTGAGAATGTTAATGAGTCTACGAATTTCACTGTTTGAACCTGGTAGCTGAGCAATAATATCTAGCTGACGACTCAAATTATCGCCGTCAAGTATCATAAGTAGATCGAATACTTCTGAGGGGAGTGGCCTGCGGTCAAGTTCTCTTTTTGTTCCGCGAGCGACTTGATCCATGAGCCAACGGGCGGATCTTAGCCCTCGATCTATATCTTCGTCTGATATTGTTTCCAGCTTAAGATGTCTTCTTATTTCCTCTAATAGACTAGGGTTTTCTTTTGCATATTCAACTGCGAGTCCGTAATTTCTTTCTGTATGACGTAATGTCCAGCGATTGATATCCAGACTATTTCGGTTGATAAAAGCGACGATGCGCTCTCTGACCTCAGGTGAATTAGCGCGTCTTAATGCTCTTAGAGCGGCAAAGCTATGTTCGATGCTGATATGAATATCTTTTAGATGTTCTGCATTAGGGTCGACGGCAATTACCGCTTCAAAAAGTCTCTCATTGGACCGACGAATTCGGAATGATAAGCGTGAAGGAAGGTGGTTTCGCCGAGAGTTGGCTCTCCAAGAATCAGTAATTGATTGGTTCTTTGTACTAATTCTTCCGGACTAACAAAGGTAATTGCCATGTTGTATAACGAATTAAAATCTGCTAGACGCGTGGAGACCTTTTGATCGTTGTCAAATGATTGGGCAATATTGAGAGCTTTATACGTGAAAGCACTAATAGGATGAGCTACATAATGATCCGCGCCATTTATGTTTACTACAACCACATCGTGTCCTAACATAACTTCCACCGGATCTATATGTACATAAGAATGCTCTGGATTCTTAAAAACAGAGCGAGCGGACTCGCTTAAATCGGTCCATGCTGGACCTGTGGCACCCTTGCCGAGTTGAGAATAATCACCGACTCTTACAACATCCACGTCGCCGATGCGCCTGGCAGAAGTTGACAGAGAAGCTCTTGCTTCAGCAGTAATTGTTATTGGATCTCCCAGTACAATTTGTGGTAACTTTGTCGAATCTATTTGTCTAAATTCGTCAGCCTGTACGACTATTGCTGCAGCGAGAGAGCCGGCTAGGTAATAATTTAGCTGTCCGTCGGTACTGACTTGCGGATACGCTTGTGAAAATTCACTGACAAAAGATCTGGCGGAGACTAGAATGGGTTGTATTGTTTCCATTCTATCTGTTTGTTTCTCTGTGTCCACTGTATCAGAAGTTATACTGTGCTGTTCTTGAGCTTCTTGAATCTTTTTCTCTAGACCGCGGACATATTCACGGGCATATTCCAAGTCTCTACGACGAGAAACCATGAATTCGATAACAGTATTAGCGTGACCAGCTTTTATGCATTCTATATAGACAGCCTCAAGTTTGCGTTCTACTAGCAAACCTAGATCTACAATTGCGCCCGCATCGTCTAATCGTAATGGCTCTTCTGACAAACATTTTCTTAATCCAATGCTGGCAGCATTGCGAATCCCATCTTCTTTTTCTAAGTCTTCTTCAGTAAATCGTTTAAGATTGCCAATTACAGTTTCGTCAACTAGTCCATTTGATAAACGTTCAATTAATACACTTCTTGCGATGCTGATGTCGCGGATAGTATGCTTGCTCGGATCTTTGATGTTGCCCTCATCGTCATGCAATTTGCCATCGGCACCATGCCATCTTCCTGGCACAATGCTCTTTTTCTGTAGTTGTTGACGGAATGTGTCAGCTTGCTCGCGTGTGCCAGCGATTGCTTGACTTTGCTGTTGTGTTTCTGAGACAGGGTTTTCTTTTGAAATGGGGAAAGCACTCAGTTCGCCTAGATTCTCTAGGAAAGTTTCATAAGATACTGTTTCAGGTTTAGCGCCACGCCAAGGATTCAAAATTGTCACAGTGCGGTTTGTTGGATCAATTGCTAAAACTGAATAAAAATGATTACCGATGAGATCTATTTTTGTGCCGTCTACCCCGATTATTTCTTTGGAGCCCATTGTTCCCGATTGATACTGAATTACTGTTTGGCCCATACGCTGGGCTAGACTGTTTAAGTGATCGGCAGTAAAATCTGGCGGGTCAGTTATACTATAAATAGATTCTGTTCCTGCTATGTTAGAAAGTGTCCAAGTAGAATTGCTTATATAGACCAATACATCGGCTGGATTCTTTTCCCGGTTTTCTCGTCCCCAGTCACTATTCCACCAGTCCTTATTGCTGCCAACATTTGCATATTGCTCCGGAATATCTTGACAGTGGTGTTTTAATAAGGCGATTTCTATAATGCGAGCAAATAAAGGTCCTTGTAGTGCCTCTCGATCACGGCTAGATTTCATTTGAGCGTTTATTTGCTCTATTTCATTTAGGGTTACATCGATAAAAACAGGCTCTGTGTTGCCGTCATTATCGATCTGCCATCGGCTGTGAAGTTTTACTCTGAATTGTTCAGGACCTGTCTGCTCTACAGCTTCAAGTAATAACTTGGATTTCGCTATGTCTGTGGTGTAACAGTTCAAGCCTGAGACTATGCCACAATCCGGTGCATATAGTTGATCACATTTGCCAAGTGCATTTTTGTGCCATTCATCTGTCTCGGTTTTTGTAGCATCCAAAATTATCGGCCGTTCAACTTTACTGGCTGGACTATCCGTAGCCTGTGGCATAGAATCCCTAGGATGTGTTGCATCATCTGTCGGTGCGCCATCCTCATTATCATTGATGCTTTGAAGCCGGCTTCTGGCCGCAGAAGTGCGTGCTGCTTCGGTTGCTTGATCGAATCGCTCAAATACGTTCTGTCTGAGAACTTCGTAAAGTTTGCCGCAATCTTTCAAGACCGCAGCTCTATCCGAGCGAAACTTGACGATTGCTTCGTCATATAGTTGTTGATACGTTAAATTTTTGCCAAATTCAGTTTTTGATAATTCATATAATCCTCTCAATTCGGCAAATATTTCTTCGAAACTGGCGAAGTAAGCAATAAACGATAATTTGTCAAATTGAGAAGGCTCTATAGGCTTCGCTCCCTGAAGTGCAGAGGAATATTCGGCAAGTAAGGCGGGTCCTAACATAGCGACGGTTTCTGCGCTGTCCAACCATGTGCGATAAGCATCCATAACTGGTTGTCTATCAGCTTCCGGTAAGGAATTGAACCAATGTTCGAGCAGGGCATGACCAAGCTCATGACGGGAGAGATATTTTAGAAATTCTGGGGACTGTCCTGGATACAGGTGAAACCCGGCAATTCTTGGTTCTACTCCGTATCCTGCTATAGGTTCTTCCCGACCATTTTTCATTTCAAACCGGAAACCTATATTAGAAGGCAAATGTCCAGCTGCTTCTATCGCAGTGACAGCAGTATCCAAATCGACATTATTTGCTCCCTCCACCTCGACTTGAATGCCGTCGAAATTGCTGAGTTGGTTTCGATAGCGATATGTTTGCGTGTTAAACGATATCTTTTGCGCGAAGGTTAACAACGAAAGATCCTCATCAGTCAACAACGACATGCAGTTTGTTTCTGGATCTACTGCAAGTTTGGAACTTTCCGGAGGAGCAAGTGCACCTTGTTCGGCAGATAAAGCCATTTGTAAACGGCGACGCTCTTGTTGCAATTGGATAATGCGCTGCTCGGCGCCTTTTTCCCTCATGAGATTACCGATTTCTCGTAGCTGCTGCACTTCCTTCTGACGACCTTTATAGTGATCTTCCAGTTCTTCCACACGATCAGCGGGCACTATTGTTTTATCCAGCGGGGCAAATGGATCCAGCCAAAAGCCCTTTCTATAAATCTCATGCTGGCAAGAATGGCATAATCGAAGGCTCGCAAACGAGCGGACAATCTTTCTATTTGTGTTTTCCACGGCTTATAAGTTTCGTTGATTTCTCCGTTGATCAACCCCATGCGATCCCGAAGATTGTCACAAATGTCTAAAGTTAAGTTCCAGGTTTCGACACTTTCGGTTACATCTGCTGGAAGTGCTGCGCGAAATTGTTGCCGCTCTTTAGCAAGCTGCTCAACTTCACTCCTCAATCCTTCCATAGTTGTTGGTGGGGAAGCGTCTCGTCTGCTTGCTCTGTCAGTCTGCGAACTAATGGCATGATCACTCGGGTTAACGACTGGCCCGCCATCTTCACTTGGTACGCTGCTATTAAACGATGTTCGTTCACCCAGACCGCCCGCAATGCCGCCTCCATCTCTTTGTTCTTGCTTACCGAGTTTTTGCCCTGAAATTGCAATAGATTGACCGCCAAAATTGATAATATCTCCTGGCTGCAGAGCAAATGTTTCATCTCGATTATAATCAATATTGTAAGTATCTTTGCCACGTATGACGGATAGCCCGGCCTGGATTGCTTCTATTGTTATTGTGTTACCGTTCTCGCCTATATGAAGCGCGAAGTGTTGATTCTTTACAGTACCGGGGACGCTCACATCGGAACCAATTGCAATATGGTTTGGACTTTCTGTTGCTCGTCCGACTGTGATTATGCTGTCAGCCGGAAGTGACTTGCCACCAAAAACAAAACCACTGGTTGGTTCTTTTTGTTCAGCCTGCCAGGACTGTGCTGAATTCTCATGTAATTGTGTATTCAACTGAGAGATTGCTGAGTTCAAATCTCTCAATTCCGGAGTCATAATTCCCAATACTTGGTTGGCCATGCGGGCAATAAAACCTTGTGACCTCATTAACCTTGCCCGTTCTTTTCTCTTGTCTTCAAGTTGTGTGGTAAGACTTCTATGCGTTGCTAAAAACATTTTATATCTAGTGCCGGCATGGACTATAAGAGAAGCTTGCCGTTCTTTTTCTAACATTATCTTGTCGGCAAGCTCGGTCACATGGCTGGCATTAAGTTCATGGAATTGATTTCTATAAGCAGCATGGGCGGCTTTCTGTTCCAATTCAACTTCGCTATCCCATTCTTCCATTAGAGAACTAAAGGTTTGATACATTTCCTCATACAAGGCTTCTAGTTCTGGAACATCTAAAAACAACCTTTGAGGATCTATAGTGCGCGACGAAGCAGGTAAAGACTGCTCTTCTTCTGCGCGATTAAGTGCATCAATATTTTCCAAGCCAATTTGTTTGCATTTGTCTACTAATTGGATAATTTTTTGTCCGGAGCCGCCTGTTAATATTTGTTCAATTCCAAGATGATTGGCAAGTAAAAGGACTTCTGCCAAAATTCCTTTTTCCTTAGGCAGATCAAATATTTCATTTACTAAGCGTACTTGCTCTTGGGACCGCGTTAATCTGAGCTGTACTGCCGCGTGATCTTGCTTGGCTTTTCTCATTGCTAGACCAAAAGCTCTTTCTTCATCCAATAATGGTTTGCCTGCGCGTAATGGTGTAGCTGCGCGTTTGGCTTTAACTTCTATTACTAGTTCTCGCGATAACTTAGAATTGGGATTTTCTCTAGCAAAGTCTTGGCAAATTTTGTCTATTTCTGCTTCTTCTAATATTCTGTTTTCTTCCAGATTTCCAATTGATTCTTCGATTTGAAAAGCTACGCAAACCAGAGTTTGGCGATAATGAATAAATTCTTCTATTAATATTTTAACCCTGTATTTGTAGTCATTTTCTTCTTGTCCTTCATCTGTCTTTTTCATAAAAGACAAGGCAAGCAATTTGTAGTCGTTTTCTTTCTGTTCTTCTTCTGTGTCTTCCATAAAAGACAAGCCAAGCAAGTTTATTACTGATGTTCCGAGTGCATGAGTACCGAAAGCATGATCCCTGGAGAGTCTGTCAATTCCTAACTCGGCATATGGCATATCATAGGCGTCCAAGATTTCATTTAGCACATCTGTTGCTCTTAGCTCCATCCTTTCGCGCTCGGGAGCGGTTTCCTCAAGGGCCATATTGCATCGTGAAACTAGTTCAAGCATCCTTATTACAGTAGGCTCATCTGTATACACATGGTATGTGCTACTCATTTGATCTAAGGGAACACCCCTTCTTTGTAAGGCAGTACGAACCGCTGCGATTTGCTTTTGAATTACCCTGTAAATTTCCATGGGTTTTCTCATGGACGCCATAAACTGAAGATCAGAAAGCTCCTTAGCTAAAGGTGTAAATGCCTCAACTAGCATTTGTACTTCAGCTTCATCTGGGGTGTCTGATACCGCCCAATTAACCTTTCCAACATTAACTGGTTGCTCCGATCCGCGCTCAACTGTGTCTCTAGAGGAATTGTTACCTTTCTTTCCTTGCAGCTCGAAACTTTTGTCTTTGCTGTCTTTTGGTGTGCCACCGGACTGCTGTTGTTGCTGTAGTTGTTGTTGGGCTGCCCCTGGGGCTACTGAATTTGACGAAGCGGAATTGGCGGTCGAGGCTGCCTGAGAGACTGTGGGAATACCGTGGTCGCTATACTGATCATTTGCAAATGCGTCTTGTCCCTGTCCTCGCTGCTGTGCTTCCCATACGCGACGGCGCTCGTCATCACTGAGAGTCTTTGCCTTTTGTGTTAATTCTATTGGCGGCTGTGTGGAGTCCGTGTCGTTATGTGTATATGATGG
Source organism: Candidatus Melainabacteria bacterium (assembly GCA_963847765.1). Taxonomy (GTDB): domain Bacteria; phylum Cyanobacteriota; class Vampirovibrionia; order Obscuribacterales; family Obscuribacteraceae; genus CAWKBA01. The sequence continues at coordinate 89,268 of CAWKBA010000010.1, forward strand.
CGGGCCGTTTAGCTGCGGCTGGTTTTGTTGCTGGTTCGTTCCTTGCGGGCTGGTGGGGGTTGGCTGAATAGTAGACTGATTGACAAAATCGTTAAAAACTGAAGTTGGAGTAGTGGAAGGATTACTTATGGCTTCTTTGAGCCTTCTCTTTAATTCTTGGGCCGCAGTAAGATTGATTTGTGTTCGTTGTCTGTCGGTTTTGCTTTGCGGGCGAGAAAGAATCTCCATCCGTTCCGCAATGAAATGATTGATCAGCTGATCAATTTGAGCATAGGTGCGCACGGTATTACTTGCCAGGTTAATTTGCTGTCCGCGTTGCCTTGCCCACGAACTAACCCTATCGATAACAAGTTTTCTTGCGGAACGATCAAACGCCGGTTTGGGGCCACCTAATTCAAGGTGGCTTTCATACTCCGCTTCCAGGTTCTCAAAATGACTGAGTCCTGCGCCAGTTGCGTCGAGCAATATCGTTTGGTTTATAAAATCAGCCCTAGAGGTATCCGAACCCACAAATGCACTTATGTCGATGAGGCTGACGGCAGGCTCAAGCTGTAATAATTGTTTTATGCCTGGTGAATAATAACCGCCAAATAAATTCACGAGATTATCTAATGCATGTAAGCGATGGGAGTTATTTAGCTGCTCTGCGCTAGCCCCGCGAAGCACCTCTTTCGCTGCTAGAGCAGCTCTTCTTCCACTGAGTGCATCATTGCCAATGGCATTATTGAGCGCCGAAACACTTATGGCAGGACCAAGCCCCAGTAATCTTTGCATAGGTCTTGAATCATAGCCGCTTAATTGATCAGCCAACCTGGACACTTCTTGCAAATGTGCCGAGGTAAGCTGTTGTCCTCTGACACCGCGGATAATTTCTTTGGTCAATATTTCAAGTCCGTTGTTATTTCCTCTTATAAATGCAGCAACAGCGGCATGTTCAGACTGGTCTACTGTCGTAAGTGCTATATCTGTCTGATCCTCAATTAGTTTTGCTAATGCATTTTGTGTATCGGTTAGTGCAGAATCTAAATTCCTTTTAGTCTTGCGATTTTTCCATCGGTCTCTCAGGCGCCTTTGCGATTCTAAAGTTTGTAACGCACTCTTGGTGCTTTCAAGCCGCTGTTTAAGCAGTTGTCGCTCCTTGAGGATGCTTTCTAAGTTCTGGCTGACGTTCGATATGTCGGCGCTTGTCGGCGCACCGGTTTTTCTCCGTGTGTCTGTTTGATTTTGTTCTGACCAGAAGCCCGATTCGCGACTATGCTGATGTTGTGATTTACTAGGTACAGCACTGAATGGCCTAGTAGATCTTAGGGCCTCTATCAGTGAACTCGTTGATACTGACTCTGGACCAGTAGATGGACTGATGGATGGAGGCGGTGATGCAGTTAAAATAGGTCTGTTAACATTGAGCCTATCGAATTGATCAAAGAGCCAAAGTTGTTGATTGGTGACTTCACTTTGAGCGATGCCCAGGAGTTGTTCAAGTCCTGCTATAAAAGTAATTTCGTTTTCTTGTCCGTACAATTCTGGTTGTTGATGTCTTCTTTCTATTTCTTCAACAAGTTCATTATCGACTTGAGCCAAGAGTGGTTTTAATGTATCATTCCAGTCCTGGTTGGAAACAAGCTGGTTAATTGCTTGTTGAACATCGTTTGCCACGAATTCAGAAGCGTTTTGTAATGTGGTGCGTTGATGTTCAAGATCTGAAGCTGCCGCGGAATATTCCGCCTTATTTATTTTAGTCCACTCGTTTTCTAGAAAGTTAGAAATTATCGTTTCGAGTTTTTCCTCATTTGATGGCCATCTCTCATTTATAGGGTCTGAATCTACAGCTTGATATTTTTCTATCAATTCCACCATTGCGGTGTTTGGTTTCGCGAGTCCTAAAAGTGTGTCCTCTCCCTTTGCTGCTATTAACTGTCCCATAACTGCATACGTTCCCAGTGCCTGCCGTTCTTTTAATGCTCGAAGGCTGTTTTCTATTAACTTACGATCTTCCACGCATGTGCGATATTTTTGTGCTGGTTCAGTTCCTAAGGCAGATTCGCCTAATGTGCTTGCCGGCATTTCCAACGTGACACCAGATTGTTCTTGTAGTTGCTGCTGCTGTATTTGCTGGTGCTGCCTGTTTCTGGTTGGCGTTCGTCCATTTGTGATCGCCGCTCTGGTAAATGAACGATAGGAGTGAAGACGGCTTCTCAATTTTGTTCGAACTAGATGAATTGCCTGTTTGGCGGCGCTAGCGCTTGTAAATCCCAGCTGCCTGGCAATCTCTGCATAGGAAGCTATTCTCCTGCTGTTCTTGGCGGTGCCGCCCTGTGTGTTATCTTGTATCGGTGCAATAATTCCGTACACTAATTTGAAAGCCGCAAAGGATTGTGGGTTTATAGGACGCATTGTCTCATGTTCTAATTCTTCCAAACCCGTTCTAATTGCTTTAAGTTTGTTTTCACGATCTTCAACATTCTTGCCAGAGTTTGCTGACGGGACGTCGATGTCCAGAGGTACTGTTCTTCGATGGTTTCTTCCTTGTGCGCGCAATCTATCTATTGCACAGCTGTTCACGATTGTGTTCAAGTAAGACCAGACACGTTGATTATTATCAAGACTTTCCCGCAGATTAAACTGCCCGTCAGCAAACACTCTGAGCAACCTGACAGCAGCGTCTTGTACTAGCTCATCAGCTTGCTGGCGCAGTGAATATTTACTAGCAACCATCCGGGCAATTTCTGCCAGCAGTTTTTCAATTCTTCTCCAGGCGTCCTGTCCGCTTGGGCTTGTTGATTCAGTTTTTGTGAGCAGTGTAAATAAAATTTTGTGTTTGATGTCTTCGGAAAAAGAGGGCGCACCTAATTCATCTGATGCATCCAGACTGCTGCAGTCCCCTCGGGCAATTAAACTTTCAGCTGTTTGAATGATTGTAGTTTCCAATTGTTGCTGATTTTGAGCTGATGACAATGCTTGCGGCGCCTGTAAGTCACGGGCCTCGAACTCATGCTTGGCCAATTGGCGGAGATTACGGAGTTTGTCCTGAGCGGCTGCAAGCATAGAAGCCAGCTTTTGTGCATAGTCTGTTTCAGCAGCAAGGCTGGCAAAGGCAAAATTGGAATCTTTGTGTATTGTGTCAATTGCGTTGACAATTTCATTATCCGTTCTGAAGCCAGGCTTAATTCTCTCGGTCCAGTTGTTGCTGGACACAAGCTCGTTAATTGCTTCTCTGGTCTCGCCAGTCCGTAACATATCGCGTACAGTTTGCAATGTTTGGATTGCTGTGTGGAGATCAATATAGTCTTGATTCAATTGATCGTTGCTGAGTTCTTTGAAATAAGTTTGCTCTGCTGCCTCGTGAGAGGCTGCACTTTTACCTTGTAGTTGCTGCTGCTGTGCTTGTTGATGCTGCTGTTGACTATTTAGATCAAAGAAGAAGGCTACTCGCTCTGCTACGTCGCGAGCATCTTTTTCATGAGCTAAAGCAAGGTAACTGCGTTCTATAGCATTTTTTTCTAATGTTAATTTCGTAAGTCCTATATCCATCAAGTTAATGACAGCTTGGGCTAATCCACTCATATTCTCCAGCAGAATAACGGGCGGCTCGTCTTGCTTATGTGCTGCAACCAAGCGCTGTAGAGGTTCCGCAATTTCAAGCGGCAAGGGAGATCCAAACATGGTTTCCGCTCTTGCTATATAATCTTCCGGATGATCGCCTAAAAGAAATTTATCAACACTGGAGTTCTGATAATAATTTTGCCATTGTTTCGTTAGGTCTTTTGTCCGGTTGATGCGGTCAAACCATTCTACTCTTCGAAATCCGATCGTTTCATTCCACATTCTCGTCGATTGGAAAAATTGATCTGCTGTTAGGGATTGTCCATCTGTTAATCTTTGTCCATTTCTTGCTACTAGCATTTTTTCGACATAATCGATTGATATCTGACTGCCGCTAGTAGCTGTCGCATATTCATTTATAATGTCTAACTTAACCGAATCTTCGACTACTGTGCCGCTGATATTTAGCTGATCGGCAATTGCTCGACCCATTAAATCCGTTTGAGGGCGTACATGAGCCAACTCGTGACCAATGGCGATGGCTAGAGCACGCGATGGATAGTCAGCACTTAACCAATAACTAGGCATGAACGTCATTAGTCCATCAGCACCACCTGTGGCACCGCAGTCACCGTCTATCGGTAGCCCAAAAGCTTGAACCACAGTTGCTTCTTCGGTCAATTTTGCATTGGGGTCTTGTTTATTTATACTGGCGATAAATTTGTTAATTAGTTCTGTAGCCCTTGTCTGTCGTGCCACAAGAATATCGTGTAGTTGTGTGTGAATCTCATTGATTTGATCCATGAGAGTGCCTGCTTGATCAGGTGTCAGTTGATCATCGGTGTCGTATTTTGTTTCTAGTTCCTCCGCAGTTTTTGATAATTGGCTGACAAGCTCGTTGTGTTCGTCCCGCAATAGAGGGTAAGTCCACGTCGCAAGACGCTCCATGCGGTTACCTAACAAGAGTTCATTAACGCTTGGTTGATCTGGCGGATTTTGTTCTTGAGTTGTCCACGCTCTTTTCAGGTAATCAATGCTCTCATTGTCGTAAGGATTGCCTGCGTGATGGAGCAGTTTATAGATGGCATGTGAGTAATCCCGTCCCTTTGCGTCCAGTAGTACTCGTAGTGCTCTATATCTTTCGTCTCTACCTATACCTATAATTGCCCAGCCACCGTCGTCGTTTACTTTGACTATAGAATTGGCGAGATCCAGTTTTAGGTCAGGGTATGCAGTGCTTGCCTGCATTAAATCCTCCAAAAGTGCTGTAAGGTCGTAGATGCTAACTAAATCAGCAGTATTTATTCTTCCATCCTGCCAGAGCTTGAAGATGCTGCCATTCTCAATGCGTATCCTGAGTATCGATTGAATTTGTGAATCGCCATCTTGGGCAAGGATCCACAGAGCTCTATGGGCAATTGGTGAATTGGATTCAGCAATTCTTCGCAAAATTTCTGTTTCATTTGGAGGTTGACGTTCTAGAATTGCCTCAAAGGCCCTTTCTGCTAGGCGAGGATCAAGAACAGTCGCCGCATAATCAGATAATCCTTGTATACTGTCTATATTGTCGGTATTAATTAAGCTATCTAATTCTTCATTCAGACTTTCTACAGAACTGACTTGATCTGCTTGTCTTTCGTAATATTCGCGTGGACCGGTGGCGGCTTGTTGATAGTTTTGCAAATTGTAGGGCTGATTGCGACGGGCTGTGCCATCACTACGGTCGCGCCCAGTATTTGCTCCATCGAGAGAGAACAGAATCGGGTTTGGTGCATCGGTGCCATTGCTCGAGCGAGACTTTTTGTTATTCTTTTTACTGCGGTTGGTGGTAGGTGTCTGGTTATTTGTGCCGACTATTGAAAGGACATTGGCTGTGGCAGGAGAAGTAGTAGTGCCCGCTTGCTGTGTTCCGGTTTGTGCCGTTGCATTTACACCAACCCAAGGCGGATTGGGTATAAAATCTACAATGTTTTTGTTTTCCGCAGCAAAGAGCTCCTCAAGCTGTTTATATACTTGTTCTGTTTCAGCGCGAATGTCCTCTTGCTGGCTGAGAAGGGCTTTCTTGAAGTCGGCAATCAATTTCTTGTTTCTAGCTGCACCCCATCGTGAGCCGGAATTGAATTTTCTTTCTATGGGCGCGGCAGAACGACCTAGCGCTTTGCTCATGCTTGGCCAAGATGGGCTGCGCACTATTAATTCAACTGCTCGACCGATATTGCCATTAGTTATAGCGCCTAAGGCATCTTCGTATCGATCGTCAATTGCAATCAAAGTGCCATGTCGCCGCCAAGCCGCGCGCATCGTTGCGGAAGGTTCGAAGCTTTCTGGGGAATCATTCTGCCTGGACGGTTGAGCTCCTTTAGGAACTACAGATAGATCGATTGGGTCCGGTCGGAAATCTAGCGGCTCGGGTGTAAATGTTTCCAGTTTGACTTGACCAAGACTTGTGCTTGTGTTTGCTCTTTGTAGATCATTGCCATTTGTGCCTGTCTGTGCGACTGCTCTGGGTTGAACAGCTTGTTCTTGTTTGTCAAGCTCTTCGAGCTGTTTTTGGATTATCAGCTCATAGGGAAGAGAGACCAAACCATTTTCGGCTACGAAATCTTTTGCATTATCCGCGTTAATGTCTATGTATGGTGCATTGCTGTGTTGCGCCAGGAGTGCTGGATCGGCAGTGCTAGTATCTAGGGCCAGGACTTTTAGTTGTCCTTTTCCGGACAGAGGCAGTAACTCTGTCAGAGCCTGCGTTTTATTAGTCGCGTTCTTGTTGACTGCATCAAGCAGTTGCTGTGCTTGGGTCAGCTCATGTTCGTCAAGGTCGCCAACCGCATGAATCTGTTGTGTTTTGTCAGTGTCGAGTATGACAAGGAAGCGTTTGGCACCCGGGGCTAGAAGTGGGCGCTGGGCTGTGACGGTGTTATTACTTTGCTTTTGAGTAGCAGGCTGCTGTGTGTCTAGAGTATTGCGATATTCACGCAACTTCAGCAATTGAACCTGAACTGCATGCAAGTTGGCTATAGCCTGGCTGATAAGAGGGGTGGCTGTGTCAAGAACAGATGAGTTGGCAGTTACGGAGACAGGCGGCGATTGCTCGGTTTTATTTTCTGCTTGTGTGTTTGCTTTTTGCTGTAAATATTTTTGTGCTGAATCGTTAACCATTTGTACAACGTGCGTTGCTAGTTTTTGATGATGATAACTGTTATTTCGCGTTTGAGCAGCAGATTGCTGGGCACTGAGCTGCTGTGCTCGTTGATCTAGAATTGGTTTCCAATGAGTTTCAGCAATTTGTTTTGCTTGTGCCGGCTCTTTTTCGGTGTCTGCAGCAACAGTGTCTCTAAGCTGCGACAACTTTTGCTCCGCTTCGGCAGCCGGTAAATTGAATAGAGCTTGAGCAAATTGGCTCCATGAGACCACCTGGCTGGACGCATTAATAATATTGAAAAGTTGTTGTGCTCCTAGTGTTTGCGATAATTGAGCTAATTGAGAAATAATGCCAGTTTGTTCTTGGGTTAGTTGTCTTGCGGGCAAATCATCTTGCGCGCGGCGATAAGATGCCTCAAGTCGCCTGGCTGCGGCTAGCTCATCTGGCGAGAGTTGTTTTCTATCTTTTATGATTGATTCAACTAAGTCTTTCGAAGTTTCTTGATTGAATAATTGTTTATGCAGGTCCTGAACAGCAGCTATTTCCTGTTCTGGTGTTAACGTTCTACCACCCTCGGCTGCTTTAGCCAGGGCTTGCTGATGGAAATAGGCAATTAATGTACGATGCTGTTGGGCGTATTCTTTTGCCTGTGCCAATGTCAACACTAAATCTGCTTCGTCACCGGCTAAGTTGTCTGGATGAATAATAATTGTCCCTAATTCATGGCTATATTGAGGTTCGCTGGTAGCAGAAGAAAATTGTATTTTTATGGATGAGCCTGGGACGGCTTTATTTAACGCGGTCTCTAATCCAGCACGTCTAGGCTCAAGCGCGGCTGCAAGTTCTTGTTCTCTATCGTGCCAATTAATTATTGGATCTATTGCCACTAGTTGATTCTGATATTGCTGGTAAACTTGTTGTGCTAGCGTTGTAGAGTTTTTTAACTTCTCTTTTATATACTTCTCGGCATCATCGAAGTGACTTTCGTCGATTTTGTCTGAGGGGTTTTGTTGCTGAATAAAATCCAACACCCTGGCGCGATATTGAGCAAATTGAGATTGTGCTTCTCTTTTTGCGGTCAAATCCGGATTTTTACTGGCTAGATCTTTATCTTGTTGAGCAGCATCAACTAATTGTCCAACTGCTGGATCATGTTGTTGCTGTCGTTGAAGGACCATGGCAAATGGAACAAAGGCTAAACCATCTTGGGTGATGAAAGAGCCAAGATCTGATTCATCGATATCTACATAGTTTATATGTTCGTTGTCCGCATGAGCCAGAAGAGCGCGACCCTGGTCACTGTCTTCGAAAGCAGAAATATGCAATTGCCCTTTTTTTGCCAGCTCCATTAATTGCGGCAGTATTTCTTGCCTGGCGGCCGGAGCACTGTTCATTTTTTCAAACAGTTTCTGTATAGCAGCTGAGTCAGGCGCATCTAAAGAGCCGAATTGTTGTAATCCTGGCCCGCTTTGATCCTGCACTATAAAGAAACGTTTTTTACCTTCAGGTACACCGGGAAGTTTAGCCAATATATCGTTTACGCCGACTCGATCAGCATCAGTATCAATGCCTTTTGTGGCTTTATTGCGATTGCGAGCTTCTTCCATAGCTCCCAGATATTGTTTGTATACTTTCAGCTCCAGCTTCTTCATATTCTCGATCATTTCCTGGTGCTGCTTTTCAGCAAGTTTATGGTGAGAGCGCTCTATGTGAGCACTGCCCAATCCAACGCCAAGTGAGCTCCACGCACTCCAGGCTGCCTGTTGCGTTACTTCAAAAAATAATTCATCGAATGCGACGTGCCCTTTCTCACGCTTAAGGCGTGCCATGGATGGCTGAATAGAATCTGAAATACCGGAACAATATTCTTCAGCCATTTCCCCAATAGCTTTTCCAGCATAACTATTTTCACTTATTAAACCAAGCGCATGCATTTTTCCAAAAATACCGTTGGCAATTTTGGTGCCACCGACCTCAGAAAACGTGCCGGCGGCAATCGCTTTCCAATTCCAGAACTCAGAAATAGGTTGGGCTTCACCAACCACACCGGCAGCATTGTTGATAGTGCCGCGGAAAACTTGTTTGCCTCCGGCAATGGCCATTGGCATGCCTGGTAAGCGCGCAAAAGCTTGGGCGCATTCTAATATTGCTGCTCTTTCTCTAAAACCAGTAGCAATTACTCCAACAACGGAAGTAGACAGATCAGGTGTTTCTGCGGCCAATTCGGCAATCCCTTTTGCTCTACCTCCGGGGATGAGAAAAGCTAGAGCTTCTAGTCCGCCCTGTCCAAAATGTCTGATATCTTCCTCTAAGGTTCCTTGCCCCTTGCGGCGCATTCCTGCTGAAACAGTACCACCAACAATAACCGTACCAATTAATTTTGAGCCTGGCATTCTAGCTAGAGCGCTCAATCCTCTCCCAAAGGCGCCTAACATTGCCGGTGCTCCACCTCCGGCGAATTTGTCAATGATGCCCCCGCTCACCAGACTGGCAAGAAGTACTGCGCCACTGGAAACACCACTGTTTATGGTGGACTGCATATGCTCGCCTTCTGCGGCCAACTTTGTTGCATCTGCAGCTTGTATACCTATTGTTTCCATCAACGCTTGAGTATAAGCAATCATTTCACTTCGCTTATTAATGTCGGCTCTACCGCTTAATCCGTCAGAAAATAAACGGTCAATGTCTATCTTACTTTGATGAGATTCAATAGATTTCACTAAAAAATTCAGCAAATCCTGGCGGGTGGAAGCAGTTTTTTCACTGAATTTATTGCTTTCGCTCAGACCCCAAGCCTGACTCCAAGATTGAATAGATTGCCTTAAAAAATCCGACAATGGGCGATCGCCCATGACCAAATCCGCAAAACCCTTTGTAGAGAGAGCAATTTTGCAATAATCGAAATTGCTGGCTTTGGCTGCCGCTAACAAATCGGCGGTTTCTTTGGCAATTTCACTTGCTTCAACCAGACCGCCACGCATAAACATACTTTGGCCGCTTGCTGTAAGCCTTGTATTAGCGCCAACTGAGAAAACCTTGTATTTATCTGCCTCATTGGCTTCGGCAAAGGATTGAGGGCTAATGCTAAATTTAAATAGCACATTATTTTCTTTGTGCAAATTTCTGTAATTTAGTTTTTGCTCGATTGTGCTTGTGGGGTTAAAATTGCCATTAGCAGCAAAAACCACTCCGTAATTGGGCAGCAATTGTCCGCAAGGCGATTTTTCGGCAACATCATTGTGGCAGCGATATAATAATCCTTTGCGTATTTCGTAGATTTTATCATCGAGACCTAGCTTCCCGTTGACCATGTGAATGGCTGTTGAACTAAGTTTTGGCAACGCAATATGTTTAGCAGCATCCTGTTCGTCTTTGGGATGAATTGATCTTACCGGACCATCCTGGAGAAATTGTCTTTCAGCAACAGTTTCAATGCTTTCTCTTCTAAACACACGGTCAATTGCTGCTGTAAATTTGCCATGACGACCAACGGCATCATATAAAACTTGTTTGTTGAAATCTGGATTTGCTTTCTCCTGTGCTTCTAGACGTTCGATTTCTTGATCGGCTTTTTGTAGAAGCTCGGATTTACGTAGCTCAAGTTCTCCAGCCATGTATAAACGATCATCTGCAATCGTTTTTCCGTTTGCGTCTTCATACTCAAAGTGAGCGAACATATTCGGTACATCGTTCAAAGCAATAGCCGGTCCGTTAATTTTCATAGTGGGAGTAACTGGCACCGAAAACAGTCCGGCAACAATTGATGATTTGGTTAAGTCCAATTCCAGTCGAGCGCCAAAGGAAGTGTCTTTAATTGCTAGTTTGCCATCAGGTAAACGAACTATTTCGCCTGTCAACTGAATTGAATTAGGATCTTCCACTTTCTTGGGATCGTTCAAAAGATCAGCAAACTCAAATTTGACATCATACAATTTGCCGTTCTGGATAAAACGTTTGATGGGCTCTCCGTTTTTATCTTTATAGGGTAAAGTAATCCAACCATCTTTAATTTTGCTTGGATCATCTGGTAGTGAAGTTCTATTTTCTACTTCCTTGATTACCGGCTGTATTTCCAGCGGTTGGTTACGCTTCACTGATTCTATGTTTTCGTGAACCTTCAATGCTTTCGTGGTAAAAGAGGGGTCGGTTTTAGATGGTTTCCCGGCTTGAGCGAATTCAGCTGGAACAAAACTTTTTATACCTGCGGTTAAAAAATTAGCATGAATTTTATTGGCAGATTCGTGCGCACCACCGGCGCTATAAGTTTTAAATGTGCTATCTAATGCTGTCTTGTATAAATCAAGCTTTTCACTCAGCTCAGTGCGTGTTTTTTGATCTTGTTCGTCTTCTGTCAGTTTGGCAATATTTTCAGCGTGTTCACAGATTTGCTCTGCCTTTGCTTTTTCCATAGCTACACTGTGAACCATGCCCTCCTGAACAATCCATTGCGCCTGGACAGGAACAGGTTTGCCATTGTTTTTGCCGGGGGTTTTGTCTTCGCCTGTAAAATTTAATTCAAATGCTGCCTGATCCATTTCGGTTATATCGGTGACTATGTCCATAGGCTCACCGCTAAATAACAGTTGTCTTACCGCTAATTTACCGTCTTCCGTACGAAATAATTCTTCGCAAGGGCTTTCACTGCCTGGTTCGTAAAGCTTGCCGTCTTTGATTTCTCGTTTTATTATAGTGCCATCTTTGTCTGTGCGCGTAAATTGTCCGCTGTGAATCTCACTTAAATCATCTGGTAATTTTTCCAGTTGGTTTTGCTGCTGGACATGCGTAGAGAGATATCTTTCATAATCTGCATCGTTGGCTGCGGTAGATTTTCGTACTTGTTGCTCAAACCCCTCCATGCTGAATGGGTTGATACCGCGTGAAAGATACGAGTCATAAGCAACATGCGATCCGTACTCGACCTTGACCCGGCCATTGTCCAGAAGGTTATTTAAATAGTCCAATTTACTCTTGCATTGTGATCTCACCACTTCTGCGGTTTGTGATGTTCCTTTTTCGTCTTTTGCAGTTGCTGCTCTATTGAGAAGCAAAAGTTTTAACTCGGCAATGTTGACATAGCCTTGCTTGTGAGGTTCTGTGGCAAATGTTCCATCGGCGTTGCGTTTATCGCCCATGCATTGAACTGAGTTTGGCAGCCCTTCTTTGCCTGTGTCACCGGCATGCTTCCAGGTGAAAATAGAATCGGTCATTCCGGCCAGTGACTTTTTCAGTACATCTTCTGGATTTTCCTCCATGAGCTTTCTTAATTCATCTTGACTCTTGACTGCTCGCAAGCGGTTGTCGCTACCCGTAGGTTTGAGCATGGCGATATAGCCATCCGTGCCAAAAGAGCCGTCTTCATAAGCTGTCGGCATATGAGCGATGCCGTAGATTTTTTTATCAGCACCAATTACTAAGTTGTTGCTTATTTCGTATTTAACAGGAGCAGCGTCTGGATTGTAGCCGGTTAAGAGCGACTGCAATCCACCTTGAATAGTGGATTTCCCTGAAACAAGTCCAGAGTCAATCTTAAATGAGGAGGGGCGTTCGTCGCCATCTTTGCTTTTTTCTATGCCGGCAAATGTGCAATCATTCAATAATTTATTGAGTGCCCAGGTTTCATCGTTATAACCATGACTGCCGTCTTGACTGGCACCAATTAGATTGTTAGCTGGTCGCTCTGCTGGCAGCTGAATGCCCCAGCCACTAGTCTCTCTTTCTCTATCGACTCGTGTAATGCAGCCATAAAAATCTCCGGCTTCGTCGAAAATATAGCCGTGCAGGCAAGTATATGCCAACTCGCCATTGGCTTTGCGAAATTCGCCATTTAAATCAACAACATCTTTATCGTTATCGGACGACTTTCCTGACTGTTCGGCTTTTTCTTTAGAGTAAAATATGTCATTTCGATTATAAGTGCTGCTGTGAAAGGCAGCGCCATAAGTTTCTTGTATGTTTAGTTTTGAACCTATTTGAAATTTATCTTTATTGAAAAATACCGCTCCATCGGCGGTCATGATACCGAGCTGTTCTTGATTATCGAAAACCCTTCCTCGCAATACCTTCAGGTTATGTAACTGTCCTTTGCCGTCGTGAAAAATAAAACTGCCGGTTCGTGTTATATCTCTGCCTTGTGAGAGTATGTCTGCAGCATCACTTTCCCTGGTATGAGCCGGTTTTTCCTTGCCATTGTTTCCTGTGCCATCTGTTGGTTTAGCCGGGTGCTCTAATCTTCTTTGTTGAATGGCCGGAGCCGACATTGTGTTGGCTGACTCATCCAGTAATCGTGCATGTGCCCCCGTAGTGTCGGCGGCGGTGGGAATAATGTCTGCATTTTTTTCGCCACTGTGTACAGATGTCCTTTTGCCTGCAGGATGATCAGTTCGGCTTTTGTTTGCTGCCATTCCTGATGGTTCTTTTGCCGGGCGAGATGCTTGTTCTTTTTTTCTTCTGCCTCAGCCATGGCCATTGTGGCGCCCCACATGGACGTAGCCAGGTTTTTTAATAACCGGCTAGCAAAACTGGGTGAACTCTGTTCTTTTTTGATGAACGTCCATCGCTATTTTTATCTTTTGTTGGGGCGCTCTCTAATGTTCCCCGCTTTTGTTGCGCCATACTGGTGGCTTTGCTCGTGTCATTGGCCTCATGGGCTAACTTTTCTGCGGCAGCTGCGGGTTCCTTTCCATTGCCATTTGGGCCGCGAGCTGTGCTATCACCAGCTACCCGTGCACGTTCTTTCTCCCTATCTGAAGGGCGACGATTATTTTTGCTCATTTCTGGAGGATCTTTAGACATTTGTTTAAAAAAAATAGATAACTGGCGAGTCGACAATCAAAGACAGACACTGCCTAATGGGCGAAATGTCTTGCTTGTTTATCAGGCTAGTAATGGACAAAAGAACAGACAGAACAATCGACAGAAGAAGTCAAGTAACTCTATTAAAATGCATACTTGTGAGATTCCTGTGAGTTATATACCCAGAGGACATTAAATCTGTCTGAAATCTTTCAGAGGCAACCTTTTCATGTCATAGAGGCAATATTTTTCTGCAGTTATCTGCTCCAGCAATTTTATTTATTTATTCAATTGCATTGGTCAATGGTTTAAATCGCTTATGGGGGCGGGTTTAGCAAGTTTGCCAGGCAATAAATTATGCCACCACTTATTTTTGAGGTGAAATCGACATTAAAAAGAGGTAAAAACCTGAATTGGCTGGGCGAATATTAAAAATGCTGCCCCTGGCCACTTATTTGCCTCGCAAAATTTCTGTGCTTCTCGGTGGCAACATCTTCTCGCTTTTCTAATTTATTGCTTGCCAGTAAATTTTGCAATTCGGGTGTGATAACGAGGGTTGCTTTCTGGCGTTGAGTGACAAGCCAATCGTTAACTGCTTGCTTGCCTTTTTGTTCAACTAGAAGTTGTTTTAACTCACCTTTAACTTCTTCCAGGCGGTAAAAACCAGGGCTTTCTTTATTTGTAACTTTAAAAATGTGATAGCCATGAGTACTGATAGCTACCTCTGGAAAAACAGTGCCTGGAGCAAGTTTAATTATTTTATCGGTAAATTCTTTAGCTAATTGAGTTTCATCCTGAAAGCCCAAGTCACCGCCATCTTTCTTTCTTTTAGAAGGGTCTTGCGAATATTGATCAGCAAGTGCGGCGAAATCTTCTCCCTGTCCGGCTCGTTTCAGCAAGCTTTCCGCCAGCTGATAATTTTTCTTTTGCTGCTGGGCCGTTTCCTTTTCAGAGTCGGCCGCAATTTCACCCTTACTGGGAGTATTTGTTGTTGTTGCAGTTTTGTCATTAGAGGCAATAAAAATCTGGCTTAGGCGGACACGTTCACCATGCCTGAATTTGCCCCTGTTCTTTTCGTAAAAATCATTCAATTCAGCATCGGTAAGCAGCGAATTACTTTTTATTTTTTCCGTTTGCTTGGTACAAAGTTCGTTGGTGATAACCTCATTACGTAAATCATCAGCGGAAAAAGCACCAGTGGCAAGCAGTTGTTTATATTCAGGCGATCGAGACATTTCAGTGTATTTGTTCATGGCTTCTTTGCAAAAACCATTATCCTTAGCGGCTTGAGAGAGAAGCAGATGATTAACTAGTTCATTGAGCACATTGCGTTCAACCAGGATATTGGCCGTTTTGCAAGCTAACCCTACGTCCAAAACCTGGTTATTAAATTGTTTCATAGTCATGTGACCATCGTTCAGCATTTTATCAAAGCTTTTTTGTCCGCCAATGTGCATTTTGCTGGTTGATTTAAGTAAGTTCTCCTTTTCTTGTTTTGATAAAAGAATACCCTGCTTATGGGCTGCTGCAATCAAGCGATAATTTAGTTGAGGATTGGTGGTGATCGAAACCTGCACTTCTTGTTGTTCTTCTTTAAACTCACGCCGGTAATCAGCAAGAGTTATAGGCACGTTGTTAATACTGCAGATAACCAGATTGTTGGGCAGTTTGTCAAGTTTGTGCTCTGCCAACTTTTGAGCGAGATCCGACAAGAGCTGAGAATTGGTACCGGCAGTGGTGCTAGGCTTTGTCGAAGCAATGCTTTTCTCGACAGGCGCGGTTGTTGCCGGCGATAACTGAGAAACTTGCTTTGCTTGCTGCGAGCAGCCAGTAAGACAAATGATTACCGTGATGCAATTGTAAATATTTTTATGTTGCTTTGACCGCATAGTTTGTCACCATAGCATTTATCAATTCAAGTAGCAATTCTAGTTGATCAACTTTTGCCATACCGGCTGTTTTCAATATAATATAGGGCGTTGACGCAGGTCCGCCCGGCAGTCCTGGCTTGTAAGTTGTTTTGCTGCCAAGATGCTTGGGCAGACGGGCCTGGACAGGTAACCATTGTTTGAGGCGGAAATCAACAGATAATCTTATTCCTTGCATGTCGGATTTTATTGCCGTTACTTGCGCAAGACTTGCCAGCAATCGTAATTTTACAACTGAGACCAGCTGTGTAACTTCGTAGGGCGGATTACCAAAACGATCTTTCCATTCAGAGACTAATATTTCTAGATGTCTTTCTGTTTTCACATCAGACAATCTCTTATATTCAATCAATCTCTGTTCGTCATCGGCAATATATGTCTCCGGGATAAAAGCGGTTACATTGAGATCAATTTGTGTATCTGCCTCTATTGGTTTGGCAACGCCTTGCAGCTCAGAAACCGACTCTTCCAGAAGTTTGCAGTATAGATCAAAACCAACAGAAAGCATGTGCCCGTGCTGCTCGGCACCAAGGATGTTGCCGACGCCGCGGATTTCCATGTCACGCAGAGCAATTTGATAGCCTGAACCTAAAGAAGTAAATTCGCGAATAGCTTTTAATCTGTTTTCGGCCGTTTCACTTAGTACTTTCTGCGGACGGTAAAGACAATAGGAATAAGCCTGCACATCGCTTCTGCCCACGCGCCCGCGCAGTTGATACAGTTGGGCCAGTCCAAGTTTATCTGCCTCATTGATAATGATTGTGTTGACATTAGGAATATCCAGTCCGGATTCAATGATCGTTGTGCAGACGAGAATGTCATATTGATGAGAGGCAAAGTCAAGCATAACATTTTCTAGAAGTCGTTCTTCCATCTGCCCGTGACCAATGGCTATGCGTGCTTCCGGCACCAGCTGTCTTATTTCATCAGCTATTTGATCAATTGATTCGACACGGTTATGAACAAAATATATCTGCCCGCCCCGCTCTAATTCATGCAAAATGGCTGTTCTTATAAGAGGCAATTTATACTCGCCAACAAAAGTTTTAATGGGAGCGCGATTGGTTGGTGGTGTGTTAATGAGAGACATATCGCGCGCGCCAGTCAGTGCCATATGCAAAGTACGCGGGATAGGCGTAGCTGACATTGTCAAAACATCTACCATTACGCGCAGTTGTTTCAACCTTTCTTTATGGGCGACACCAAAGCGTTGCTCTTCGTCAATAATCACTAGCCCCAGATCTTTAAACTGAATGTCCTTTTGCAGCATGCGATGCGTGCCTACAACAACATCACATTCACCGACAGCAAGCCTTTCAATTAATTGCCTTTGCTCAGTGGCTGTGCGAAAACGGCTCAATAAACCAATTCTTATTGGATAAGGGGCAAATCTTTCGCTTAAAGTATTGAAATGCTGCTGGGCTAAAATGGTGGTTGGCACAAGCACTGCTGCTTGCTTGCCGGACATGACTGTTTTAAAAATGGCTCTTATAGCCACTTCCGTTTTACCAAAGCCGACATCGCCGCAAATGAGCCTGTCCATTGGTTTTATTGATTCCTGATCATGTTTTGTGTCAAGAATTGCCTGCCACTGATCAGGAGTTTCTTCGAAAGGGAAAGCTTCTTCCATTTCATATTGCCACGGTGTATCAGGAAGGCTTGCCAAGCCCTGCTGCTTGGCACGCAGAGCATAAAGATTTACCAGATCTTCTGCTACTTGCTTAACTGAGTGTTTGACACGGCGCTTAGTTTTTTCCCATTCAGTGCCACCTAAGCGAGAAAGGCGCGGTGCCGCTTCACCGGCGCCTCGGTATCTGGATAACAGGTTGATTTGATCGACAGGAACATAAAGACGATCATCGACAGCGTATTGAATAGTCACATATTCGCGTTGCTCATTATCAACTTTAATTCTTTGTATGCCGGTAAACTGTCCTATGCCATGTTTGACATGGACAACATAGTCGCCAATTTTTAAATCGGATGCAGAAGTAAAATGCTCGTGCGATTTCTCGGCTATTGGACGCCTGTAGGTTAAAGGCCGGCGTTTCAATCCGAATAGCTCGGTGTCTGTAATGACAGCAAGAGCAATTTCATCTAGAACAAAGCCGCGCAAAAAGCCGTGACGGCTGACCAAGACTTCGGGGCAAATGGACCGGTAGGGGCAGGCTTCGCCTCGCCCGTCTTTGCCCCGCCCGCTGGAGCGCTTTCAGTGCCGCCAACATAGGTGGCTACGCAGTCCCATTCTCGCAGCAAATCTATAATTCTTTGCGGTTGCTCTGAGTTGACCAAAACAGTATATTCGGCAGACTGCCAGGTTTTGATTTTCTCCACTACTGTTTTCATCTGATTAGCAAAGTGCTCAACAGGATGACAATGAAATTGAATTTCGGTGCCTGCTTCACCGGCAGAGATAGGCATGGGGTTGAAAAACAAACGATCTTGGGATTTTAATTTGTCCTGACATTGATTAAGCGGTAGGTGTAGTGGTCCGGGCAAAGGCAAAAGGCGTCCACCGGTTAGTCCTTCCGCATAAGATTTTTGTAGTTTATTGTCGTAACTGTTGAGACTGAGCATGATGGCATCCCAGTCATCAAATACTAGCAAAGAATTATCCGGCAAATAATCCACTAAACTGGCAAATTGATTATGAAAAAAAGGTGCGTAGTATTCAATTGATTCAGGATAAAGATTGGCGGCAAAAGATAATTTTTCTTCTTCAATCATTGAACGCAATGTTTCTGCAGTTTCTGCATCAAGCTCTTCAGCTCTTCTTTCCGTAGTTTCTTCTATATACTTAAGCACCTGAGCACGAGCTTCATCATCATGCAACACTACCCAATAACGTGGCGGGACTACAACTCTGTCGCATGGCGTAATGGAGCGCTGGTCATCGAGGCCGAAAGTGCGTATTGACTCTATCTGATCACCGAAAAGCTCAATGCGTACCGGACTATAGGCAGATGGATATAAGTCTATGATATCGCCCCTGATACTAAACTCACCACGCAATGTCACCAGAGCTTCACGCTTATAGCCCAGATTTATAAGTTGATTGGCCAGATTGTCTCTATCGATTTCCTGCCCGGTAGTCAAAATGAAAGTGTTAGCTTGCAATGTTTGCTTATCAAGTACTCGTTGCACAAGAGCGCGCGTGGGAACGATTACAATCGGATGGTTCTGTATATGTAGTGCAGGCGCTTGCGCCGTGGTTCTGTCTTCAAGACGAAGCAGCACTTCCAGTTGTGAAGCAATATTGTCTGGGCTGCTAAGCACTTGCTCATAAGGAGATATTTCTGATGCCGGATAAAGCAAAACTGAGCCAGGTCCCATTTCTGTTAACTCTCGTTCATAGAAAGCAGCAAGGTGGTTGTCGGCAACAATAAAAAATATAGGACGCTTTAGATCCTGTGAAAGAGTAGAAAGCAGCAGCGATTTTGCCGAATCTGTAAGACCGGCTATGTTTATATCCAGATTCTTCTGTCTTGATCTGGCCAGCAAGCGTGCGTATTGAGGGCATTGCAACAGGCGTTGTTGTAAAAGAGTTGCTACCGGATTAACAAGCATATTTACTCTGGGCTAAAATGGGGAATTATCTATCATAGCATATGCAATTATGGTAAATTTTCTTTGTGGGTTGCGTAAAGTGAGCCAATGCCAATCTCTAAAAATCGCAGTTTTACTCTTTTATTAACCATTTTGCTATCCGCCAACACATATGTATTGGCACAGAATTATAAGCAACAGTCTCTTGAACATATAAGGCTGGCCGAGCAATATCATAATTCAGGTAAGTACAACCAGGCAAAGACGGAGCTTGGGGCAGCACTCAAGCTTGATCCTCAAAACCCGGAAATTTTGAATAGTTTGGGAGCTATTTATCTAAGTCTTAGTGAAAGCAGTGCGGACAAAGAACAACAGATCAGTAATTTAGTCGAAGCAAGGAGATACTTTACTTCTGCTTTAGATATAAACCCTGATTATGCTGCTGCCTGGAATGGTATGGCTGGTGTTTACTACTTGAGTAACGAGAGCACGAAAGCAATTTCCTGTTATAAAAAAGCATTAGGGCTGGCCCCTAAGCGTGCCTTTGAAGTGTACACCAATTTGGCCAACACACTGCGCGATGGTGGGCAAATGACTGAAGCGGAAGAAAATTACAAAAATGCAATTGAACTTAATCCCCTCTATGCTCCAGGGCACAATGGCTATGCCGAGCTACTCTACAACGAGCAAAGATATGCGGAAGCATTGCCTGAAGCAGTAGAAGCAATCAGGCTTAAACCTGATTATTCAACAGCCTATTATCATCTTGGCTTAATTGAATGTGCTGATGATAAAAAGGACGATGCCCTGAAAGCATACATACTTTCTTTGCGCTATGAGAAAAATCCTCGCTATGCGCAAGACACGCGCTCCTTAATAGGACAGTTAGGGCTTGATGTGAAAACTGTTTCATCGCCTGATTTAGATCGATTTCAGAACAGTCTTTGCCGACCATTATCGACAGCGCTGGTAGTGAAAAAAGACAAAACGGCAATGGTGGCTATGAACAATCCTGCTCAGAAAGACCAGGTAGCAACAAAAGAAAGCGAACATACTTCTTCTGAGAAGAGCGTGCCAGTTCAGCCTAATGGTGTCGGCAGCGAAGAGCAAATTAAGCAAATACGCAGTCTTATGGATAACCGTGAGTGGGAAAAAGCAATTGATCAGCTTTCTGCTTTGCTGAAAAAATACCCTGATGATGCTGTCATCTTGAATGAACTGGGTGTTGTTTATGTCAATCAAAAAAAATATACTGCAGCGGCGAAATTATTTAAAAAGGCAATTACCTCAAGTCATGGCCAATTAGGTCCTGCTTATTACAATCTTGGGCAAACATATTTGTGTAACCATGATTACGTCAAAGCTCAGGAATATTTAGAAAAAGCGAAAAAATTGGACAAAGACGATCCTGGTAATCGGGCTTTAATTAATAATTCTCTTGGCATGGTACTCAAACATAAAGGAGACCTGTCTGCCGCTCAGGCAGCTTATGAAGCTGCCATTGCTGATGGTGGCAATCTGCATCCTGTGTTTCATTATAATCTGGCCATACTTCTTGAGCGCATGAATAAACCAAAAGAAGCAGCCAAAGAATTCAATTTATATTTACAGTTAGCGCCCAATGGAATCAATGCCAAAACCGCTCAAGATCGCTTAAAGAGAATCATTTAAAAAGTATTTGCGCAGCAGCCTGCTGCGCAAATACCGAATATAACAATGGCATCTTGTTGGATAAAATTGGTACCTAAAAGAAACATGAAATTAATGTATTTATCTGGCGAGGATTGTGATAGTATGAATTTGATGCAAAGTAGCCGTAAGGTTCCTTATGCAGTGACTTCCAACTAGCGTGGAAGTGGCTTCGCCCAGTGAGCCGAATTGATCACTGGGTTTTTATTTTGGGTACTGCCAAATTAGGTTTCCACCCCTAGTTTTTTCTCTTAGATAGATTGGCCTGGCTGGATAAGCACTCGAAAAGTTCCAACCCCTGTTGTCTTTCTGGGGTTCAAGCCAAACCATATATGCGGGCGCATATAAAACATAGAGTCTGTTAGGTTGCATGATTCTACCGCTTCGGGGTGTTACTTCCCAGCAAGCCGAATAGGGTAATCTGCCTTCAATAAGTTCTTTGATCCAGCATATACGAGCTGCTCGTTGATAATCGAGCTTGTCTTTATGTGCATCGTATGGTGAACCTTTGCTAGATGTGTAGAAGGCATGATAAAACGTGGTTTCGTGAAAGAGGATGGGCTCACCATCATGAGTGTAGTGGATTCCAAATCTTTTGTTGGTGAGATAAATTCGTTTATAGTAAGACAAAGTCAGCTCAAGAATTTCGGCTTCAGTCATGTTATTGAAATTCAAAACAAGGTTGTTTACGTCCATATTTTGTATAAACGTATAGAGGCATAAAATGGTTCAATTTTATGAATTTTGTGCTTCACAGACGGACGTAATTTACTGGCTGTCTCATGTTCTGGTGTAAAATGACTCTCCTATGAACAGCTGTGCACCAATATTGGAAAGTATGGTTGCCGGGGAAAAGAAAATTTCCACGCCGGCGGCTGGTAAAACACGCGTAGCTGTGGCTATGAGTGGTGGTGTGGACAGCAGTACGACAGCGCTTCTATTAAAGGAAGCCGGCTATGACATCATTGGTGTCACAGGCTGGTTGATAAAATCAGGCAGTCGTTGTTGTGATACAGGCATGATTGATGCTGCCAAAGTCTGTGAGCAGCTTGAAATTGAGCATCATGCTGTTGACTTGAGAGAAATGTTTAAGGCGCAAATTGTTGATGAATTTCCAAAGTCATATGCTCGGGCTCAAACTCCTTTGCCTTGCAGTGTTTGCAATACTCTGATTAAATGGGGAGCATTGCTTAATTATGGCAAGAAAGTGCTTGGCGCCAGTTATATTGCTACCGGGCATTATGGGCGTATTGTCCGCGAAGGGGATGACGTTAAGCTTGCCCGTGCTGCTTGATTCGACTAAAGATCAATCTTATGTGCTCTGGGGGCTAACTAGAGAACAATTGCAGTCCACTTTGCTGCCATTGGGTGATTTTCGCAAGGATGAGATTCGTGCCATTGCTTCTCAAAATAATTTGGCTTCAGGCAGATAGACCGGATAGCCAGGATCTTTGCTTTATTCCGAAGGTGACGACACTCAAGAATACCTGGCTAATTTTTTGCCGGAAGCACCCGGTCCTATTATTCATAGCCTGACTGGCGAAATTTTGGGGCAGCATCAAGGCACGCATAATTTCACTATTGGGCAACGAAAAGGGCTTAGGCATAGCCGCCAGTGAACCGCTTTATGTCACTTATATCGATCCTGAATCCCGCACTGTTTATGCTGGACCAAAAAGCGCATTATTAAGGCAGGAATTGACAGCTCATTCGGTCAACTGGATTATGACACCTGTACCGGAACAAAGTTTTATGGCTCGGGCCAAAATACGTTATAACAGCCCGGCTGTGCCGGCAATAATTAAACCAATGCCTGAAAACAGAGTCCAGGTGGAGTTTGAAGAAGCACAGTCGGCAATTACACCCGGACAGGTACTTGCTATTTATGACACATCTGATAATTTCGTATTAGGTGGCGGCTGGATTGAATGAATAATGAAAATTGTAATAGTGTTGGCAGTACTGACGCTAAGCAGTCATGTACATCATAAGATTGTACAAACATCCACTTCGTCCGAACTGTCCACCAATCGACATACTTCCCGACATTCTCGTCGAAACCATTCTCATTCTTCTTCCGGCAGACACAGGCATGTGCAGGCAAGAGCTCGATATGCTTATCCGATGAGTTTATTCCTTTACCAGCCGCCGCCCTTTGATTCTACGCCTTTGCCTGAAGATATAAGCTTAAAGATAAGGAAAGCTTTCACACGGGGAACGGCCGCAGACTATCCCACGCGCAGTTTAGTTAAAGCAGGACTGGTGTCTTATTATCCTATTCGTGGCGGCATTTTCTTTCGTCGCGAGCCGATAAAAAATATAATCATACATTCAACTGAACCGGGAATACCTATTAGTGCTAGAGCAGTTATTGATGGCTGGAGCCATGGCGGCAGGAGGCATCCCGGTGCTCATTATGTAGTTGAGCGCGACGGCACTATTTATCAGGCGCTAGACCCGGATCTGGCGGCGGTGCATATAAATATTTTCAAGACTTTGCCCGGTTTTGATAATGATAATAGTGTTGGCATCGAAATGTGCCATCAGGGCAGCCAGACTTATCCTGCTGAACAAGTGCAATCAGTAATCAAGCTGGTTGTTTATTTGCAAAACCATTATCATATACCGGACAGCAATATAGTCACTCACCGTTACGCTCAGCAAGGCGATCATACTGATCCTGTTAATTTTGCCTGGAATGAATTTATTGCTGATAAAACAAGTTTGCAAAATCAAGCTCTTAACTATCGCCTGGCTGATCTGAAAGCAGAGGCTGTGGCCTGGCAACCTATTGAAGAACTAGGAACCGGGAAAGCAAAAATCTTTAAAGGCAATAAACCTGAAGTAGTGGATGTAACTAAGCCTACCGGAGCCCCGGTGCCAATGATTACTAAAATAATTGATGTTCCAGCAGCTGACGAAAAGCCGCCAAGAAACACGGCCTTCACCTTCAGAACTTATCCAGCCTTTAATACAAGAAACCCCTTCTCCTATTACCTCCACATCTGTTCCTTCCAGTGCCAGCGCCAATCTTGTTCCGATCGACTCTGGTGCGGTATCACGGCTGGTGCCAGCTCAATCAGCGCACAGACTTGTACCCGCTTCAACGATCATAAATAATGGTGCAAGGACGAGTAGCGGTGCCACTGTGATCATGAATAACATTGATGAAGCCGTAACCCCAGCTCAACCGGCCGACAATAAACCAGGCAAAATATTACCATTGCGCGGCCCAATCGAAATGGATCCCAACGAAGCCGCCGATCTACTCAACGAAGACACTCCCCCTGCCAAATAACGATCACCTCTGTGTCAGTGCATCGACGATTTCGTAAATTGCTGTGCTTGCTTTAACACGATTATATACGGGGGACCCGTAGGGGCGAAATTTATGAGCCCGTTCGAAGCGAAGTTTCTGGTTGTCAGCTGTGCTTGCGATCAAACGTTCTCCGAAGACACCGTATTAGCAGGTCTTGCTCGTACGACATTGAGCGCGCGACTAATAAAATTTGCCGTTGCTTTGCGCCAATTCATTTAAATAACTACTCACCTGCCGCTTCGGTTCGGACTGAGCATAAATATCATTCAATTGCTCGACAACATTAGCTAATCCCAACGAGTCCGCATATTTCAATATGCCGCCGCGAAAGGCAGGAAAACCAAGCCCGAGCACAGAGGCAATATCTACTTCGCGGGCGCGCCGCACAATTTTTTCTTCCAGACAGCGAGCTGCTTCATCCACCATGGGCAGTATCAAAGTAGCGGCTATTTGCTGGCTTTCTTCCGCCTCAAGATTGTCCGTTGATTCTTTAAGACCTATTTGTTCAATTAGTTTTGGATTAACTCCAAGTCGCTTGCCGTTTTCATCCCATTGATAAACTCCTTGACCAAATCTTTTGCCGCGCATGCCCAGTGTTTCTACTTTACTTAGCACCGCAGGCAGCACCACTCTGCCATTGGTAGCGTGCGATAATGTTTTGGCAATTGATAAAGCCAGATCAAAACCAATTTCATCAAGCAATGTCAGTGGACCAAGCGGCATACCAAAATCCAAGGCGGACTTATCTATCCAATTGAGCGGTACCCCAGACTCAGCCAGGCGAGCTGCTTCCAACAAATAACAAGCCAACAATCTGTTAATTAAAAAACAAGGAGCCTCTTTAACGGAAATAGGTGTTTTTCCTAACCGGGCTGCAAATTGCAGTAATTTGGCATTAGCCTGGCGATATTCTTCCTCCAATCCTTTTTCGGCTATAAAATCAGCTGCCGGCAGAGCAATTTCTACCAGAGGCATTTTGTCTGCCGGATGGAAAAAGTGTGTGCCGATTACGGCATGTCCGGAATCCAATTCATTAGCCATGCCTGTGACTGGTAGCGATGACGTTATCGTGGCATATATGCAATCCGGTTTGACGAATGGAGAGAAATGCCGAAACAGATCTATTTTGCTGGAAAGTTTTTCTTCTATGGCTTCCAAAATGACATCGGACTGTGAAAAATCATGATCTTCAACAGCAAGTTTTAAATCAATTTTATCTTCCGGCTCATTGCCACCATTCAATTGTTTCCTGGCCGTATCTTTCTGCAACTTCTCTTGCAGTTGGCTAAATGCCTCTGTCGCCCTGGCTTTATTGTGAGTGCGGAACAGCACTTTAAAGCCATGCTCGGCAATCAACTGAGCCATGCTTAACCCCATCATGCCACCACCAATAACACCAACTGTTTCTATGGCGGTAACTTTTTCTTTTTCTCCGGCTGCCAGTGCTGATTGTCGGGCCAGCTCGGCGTTGAAAAGAGAAAAACAAGGTTACGAGAAGTTTCAGTAATTGCTAACTGGGCAAAGGTCTTTGCCTCTTCTTCAAGTCCCGCCACAAGCCCGGACTTTAGTCCGGTTTCAATAACATCAATAACTTGCAACAAGGCAGGATAATTGCCGCGTGTAATCATACGCATTGATCGCCTGGCTGTTTTAAGAACTGTTTCGTCGGCAGCACTGGGCGTATATCGATCAGAATATTGTTTATCAACAGGCACAACAGCGGACTCTGTCAAAAGCAGCTTAGCGACTGCCTCCATTTCTTTTTCTAAATGAACTGTGTTGACAATTTGATCCACGAGTCCTATTTCAAGCGCCTTATTTACATCAATTGGTTCGGCCGACAAGATTAAATCCAGCCCGTTTTTTACACCTACTAGGCGGGGCAACCGCTGTGTGCCGCCTAATCCAGGTACAAAGCCTAGCTTAGTTTCCGGCAGACCAAGAACAGTTTTCCTGTCTGTTGTTGCCAGTCTTTTATGGCAGCATAAGGCTAATTCCAAGCCGCCGCCAAGACAAATGCCATGAATGCCGGCGATGGTTGGTTTAGTTAACCTGGCGAACCGAGAAAAAATCTGCTGTCCGCGTTCGACAAGATCGCTGGCTGCCTGTTCTGACTTCAATTGCATAATTTCGCGCAAGTCAGCACCGAGCAAAAAGTTGTCTGGTTTGGCAGAAATAAGCCCCACTGCTTTAACTGAATCATCTTGCTCAATTCGTGTCAGAACTTCTTCAAACTCGGCGATTACGGCCGAAGTAAGGTGATTAGCCTTGTGCGGAGAATCGAACTTGACAAAAAGAAGTCCGGAATCCAGTAATTCCAGCTTAAGCTGCTTGTTGCCTGTAGCAGTTTCTAGTTTAATTTCAGCCACAAAAATTATTTCCGATTGATTAATGATTCGATAATGTTCTTCAATCGAACCATTATACCAGGTGTTTTATTTGCCTTTATTAGCGGATTTGATCTCTGAATAGCTGGATTTTATCTTTGTCGAAAATGACTATTTTCGGCAATGTGTTACGTCCTGTCTAAAGATTAGCCTGTCCGGCATTCATTACGCAAAAAACAAGTCCTATTAACGAAAGTGGAATGTTTGCACCTAACAAAAGAAAAAAAGCTTTCCGGTTCCAGGACCTCAAGATAGACATATTAACAACTGCGCAGATCGCTGAAACTGCCAGTATGATAAGGGGCGGACTAAAACCAGAGATTACTATGAAGATAATATGTTGAATCTCTGTCAAAATTGGATTTGTGCCTGCAAGAAAATAAACAAAATAGCTAAGACACAGACAACCCATTGCATAAAGCAAAGACAATGGCCAGCGTGCTGGTTTGATTTTATGCACTACGAAATAAAACCACAACAGTGGTACAGAAAGTAATATCAAAGAACCTAGAGGATTCAAAACTTGCATAAGAAACTTTTCTTTTCCAAAAGCCTATGGTCTTGCTAATTTAGATCTTACTGGATAAAGTGGCATCTGTTTGGCAGTATGGACAGTTAAGCAACTGTTCTATGGCTCGACCAGCAGATAACATACATCATACTCACGCTGCCCAAGTTTGTTATTTTCGACATTTCTTTGCGATCAGGAACGTCCCGTTGACAAAACACAAATTGGTATGCCATAATGTCATACCAGGGGTATGATAGCTGGAGGCTAATTATATGGTCACTACCAAAGCTCGCAAGGTTACTGTTTCGGTTCGTTCTGATCTTGTTGATCTGGTGGATAGATATGTGATGAATCATAAAAAGGAGAATCTTAACCGTAGTGCAATAGTCGAAGAGGCGCTCCTTCATTGGACTGGACTATTGCAAGAAGAAGCGGACGAACTTTATTTTAAAAAAAATGCCAAACAGCTAAATGCAGACGCTAAGGACTGGTTGCCTATTGCTCGTGAATCGGCTAGGCGTGTTTTGAAATGAGTACAATTGGGCTGTCGAAAATGCCTATTGCTCCTCAAAGTGGTGAGATCTGGGTAGCTAAAATTCCTAATCAGTCGAATGATCCGCATCAACCACGTCCAGTAATAATAGTCTCTACCAATTCGCAAAATAAACATCTAACCAGTGTGATTGCCATTCCGACAAGTAGTTCGGTAGCAGATCCGCACCCAAAGCTCCATATATTTTTGCCTAAGGGTACAGGTGGATTAACCAGGGATTGCTATGCTCGTTGTGAACTGGTTACGACTTTGGATAAAAATTTATTGGCAAAAGGTCCGCTGGATAAACCAATTGATATTAAGTATCGTTGGCAGTTAGTGGAAGGTGTTCGTTATGCGTTGGGCGACACTCGATTGTTGCCGGTATAGGGTTGAGCATTGCTTACGATCCGATCTCATGAAAGCCCTGGGCGATAGGCATGCGCCAACCAACACCGAAGGCGCGGCTGGTTAATTTTAAACCAGGGGCGGCTTGCCGGCGTTTAAATTCATTTCGCTCAATCATAGATACAACATCCGCCACAACTTGCGGTGCGTGACCGGCTTTGATAATTTCGGATGCTGTTTTGCCCTCTTCTATATAAAGCTGAATAATTGCATCCAATACTGGATATGGTGGCAGTGTGTCCTGATCGGTTTGACCTGGTTTAAGTTCAGCTGAAGGCACCTTTTCTATAATAGACTGGGGAATTAAATCATAACCAGCTTCTGCATTAATGAGTTTGGCCAGCTCATATACGCGCATTTTAGGCACATCGGAAATTACAGCTAAACCGCCGCACATATCACCATAGAGTGTGCAATAACCAACAGCAAGCTCAGACTTGTTACCTGTGGTTAAAAGTAAACGCTTAAATTTGTTGGAGAAAGCCATTAAAACTGCAGCGCGCAGTCTGGCCTGAATATTTTCTTCAGTGACATCTTTGCCCTTGTCGGCAAAAGGCTCTTTGAGCATTTGATCAAAAGTACTCATTGCCTTATTAATAGATACAGTTTCTAATTGCATGCCCAGATTTTGGGCTAATTTTTGTGAATCACTGATTGAACCTGGCGATGAATAAGGTGATGGCATATTGAGAGCCAATACATGCTGCGCCCCTAAAGCCTTGCAAGCAACAGCACTGACTACGGCTGAATCGATGCCTCCAGAAATGCCGAGCACTACATCTTTGTATCCACACTTATGCACATAATCACGCGTGCCTAAAATCAAGGCCTGATAAGTTTCCCAGGGATCTTGATCATTTGTTGTTTTTATTTCACCGCTAAAATGATGGGCTTCATTGATATCAACTATTAATAAATCTTCGCTGAAGGCAGATGCTAGTGCTACCATGTTGCCGTTTTTGTCAACCACGAAAGAGCGGCCGTCAAAAATAAGTTCATCGTTGCCGCCAACCTGGTTGACAAAAATAATAGGCAATTGATGCTTGCGCGCATGCGCTGCTAAAAGATTTTCACGCAGCTTATGTTTACCGACGGCAAAAGGTGAAGCCGATATATTGATAATGAAATCAGGTTTCATTGCTGCTACCTGAGCAATTGGATCGCTCAAATAACGCCAATCGAGACCATGCACATGAACACCCAGCGGCGGCACATCCGTGCTCCAGGCATCCTCGCAAATAGTCAAGCCGAGTTTATATTTGCCCAATTGAGCGCATTGATATTTGCTAGCTGGTTGAAAATAACGATCTTCATCAAAAACATCATATGTGGGCAGTAAGGTTTTATATTGTTTGGTCTCAATTTTGCCTTTATTTAAAAAGGCGCAGGCATTAAAAAGCGGCCTGCCTCGCTCCGGGTTGCGATCGGCAAAACCAACAATAGTTGGTAAATCGGCAAGTTTTTCTTTGATTGTTTCTAAAGCCTGTAAATTGGCATCAACAAAGCTTTGCCTTAACAGCAAGTCGCCCGGGGGGTAACCGCAAATAGACAATTCCGGCAAAATTATTAAATCTGCTCCCTTTTGTCTGGCTTGTTGAGCAGATTGCAAGATTTTATCTACATTGCCGACAATGTCGCCGACAGTAGGGTTAATTTGAGCAAGAGCAATTTTCATTTCATTATCATAGCTAGAGTTTAAATTTTTGAGCTTGCGGTATTTTCTAATCAAAGGAATAGCAGGACCTACTTGGCTTCTGAGCAAATCCCGCTATAATGGGTATTAAGTATTTACTAGAAAGTCAGGGTTAACATGTCGGTTTCATTAAGAAGAGTCAGCCTCTTCCTCGGCTCTATTCTAATCTTATTTAATGCATGTCAATGTCAGGCTGCGGATTCCGGGCGGCTAAAGCCCGCACCCTACAGGTATTGCCGATGGCGGCGGTGTTTGGGTTAACATGTGGAATTACCCGGCTGAGCCTGACGCCTATTGTCTCAAGCTCTATGCCAGTGGCATCCGTAATATCTTTATTCAGACATCGCGCTCCAATACGGATGCTGTCTGCAATCCGGCAGGTTTAAGCAGGCTGCTTAGTGCTGCTCACCGTTATCAAATGCGTGTCATTGCCTGGTCTTTTGATGAATTAACCAATCCAAATGCTGATGCAGACAAAGTTATTGCTGCTGCCAATTTTAGAGGCGATCAAGGCGATAAAGTGGATGCTGTGGCAGCAAATATGGAGAAAGATCTTAATGCGGAAAAAATTAAACAATTTTGTGGACGGGTAAGACAAAGCCTGGGGAGTTCTTATCCTCTAATAGCTGTTGTCTATAGTCCTTTGAATCATGCTGCCCCGGTGGCAAGCACTCCCTGGCCGGTGCTGGCTGACTGTTTCTCGGTGCTGGCTGTAATGAGCTATTGGCATTCTAGATATACAAATAATGAGGCTTATCAATATACGCTTTCAAGCATTAAGAGAATACGAGTATTAACTGGCAAAGCAGATGTAGATATACATGTTATTGGCGATGGCATGGGCACTGATAGCCGGTCAATCAATCAATTCTTGCTGGCTTGCAAAGCCGGTGCAGCCACGTCGGCCAGCCTTTACCCTAACCAGAAAGTAACAGCTGAGCAATTGAGCGTTATTGCTCATTATCCAGAATTTTTCCCAGCCGATGGACGCTTTCGATTGGCCGCCTATCGGGAATTAGTTAAAAGTAACAAGCTTTGCCTGCCTGCCGGAGAAGACCCTTCTAACAGTATTAGCCGTGGGCAATTCTATGATTTGCTGGTACGGCAATTTTATCCTGCTGCCGCTGAGACTGGTATTTTGTCGATGTCTGGTGTTTTAGCAGCCTTACCGCAGGTGCCGGAAGCAAGAAGTGAATTCTTGGCAGCGTCCATATCGTCAAAAGAGGCAATTGAAGTTTTGGCTCACCTGGTGGACTCTAAGGGACATTCTTTTAAATTATTCGACAAGCAAAAACCGCATTTGTCTAAGCAACATCGTCAAGTTGATCACCTTTTCGTGCAACCGGCCTACGCAGCCGAATCTAATTCTTCTAGCCAGGAACCTCTTTCTTATTTTGATGCCGCCCAGATGGTTTTGTTAGCCGCTGGTGGGGTTAAGTAGCCAATTCATATGCAAATGGCATAGTAAAAATATGTCTAATACTGGTGATTTCGTCTGGTTTATTCATGCCATTCGGGGGTAAACTAGTATGTGTAACCAAGATGTTTATTGACGTATATGCGGAAATACAGCCAGAAAAAGCGCGGCAGGCAGCCGTCACTTTACTATGTTCGTTCACTTTCAAAATACTTTTATCTAAGCGTGGCAGATTTTAGGTCGCCCGCTTTTTTTGTCGATTTCACTAAGTCCTTTTGAGTCCCTAAAACTATTGGAGGTTCTACTATGCAAGTTACCGTCACCGGTCGCAATATTGAACTTACTCCGGCTTTGAAGGATTATTTGACTGATAAATTACAGAGATCGCAAAAACATTTCGACCATGATTTAGCGGCTATGGCTTTACTCAGTGTGGCTAAAAATCCGTCAGTGGCTCGCAGTCAAACAGCTGAAGTAACTATTAAACTCAATGGTTCCATTATCAGAGGTGAGGAATCAACTGAAAACATGTATGCCTCAATTGACCTGGTGGCAGATAAGATTGAGCGGCAATTGCGAAAATACAAAACTCGCTATTATCACAAAGGACACAAAGCCAAAGGCAAAAATGGCAAAGGCTCGGTAATTGTTGGCGCCCCGGTTGAATATGATTCAACTGTGGATACAGACTTGGAACAGGAAAGTTTCAGACCTAAAGTTGTACGCTCGAAAAAATTTATGCTTAAACCAATGTCAGCGGAAGAAGCCTGCAAGCAAATGGATTTGCTCGGGCATGACTTTTTTATGTTTATTAATGATGAAACTAATCAGGTAAATACGGTCTATCATCGTCGTGATAACAATTACGGTTTAATCGAACCCGAGGACTAGTAGGGGCGAGGAACGAAGTGAGGAGCCCGTTCGAAGCGACGTTCCTCGTCGAAGTGTCGGGTGCGGCGTAGGTGCAGGCGATTCACCCTCGGGCTGCGCTCGACTATACTTTCTGTTATTCTTTATTAGCATAGTTGTTCCAAATGCGTCCGGCTGTTTAAAATTTTGGGAGGATCGAACCTGTCTGTTAGAGGAATTTTGCGCAACTTGAAAACGTGTCCACAAAAAGATGCCAGGCCAGGAGTCAATCATATATACCTGGTTTCTTTAGCGCTTTCAGTCTTATTGTGCAATCAAAGTCCGGCGGCATATGGACAGTCGACAGACAATAATCAAGTTATAGAGATTAACAATGAGGGCGTAAAGGCGCTTAATGCTGGTAATACTCAACTGGCTTTGCAGAAATTTGAGCAAGCAGTAAAACTGGATCCAAGTTATCAACTGGCCCGAGATAATCTAGCCATTGCCCATAATAACTATGGCTTGCAGTTGCAGAATAATCCACAGGCGGCAATTAAAGAATTTCACCAGGCCTTATATTTAAACCCTGGCAATAGCACTACTCTGTCTAATTTAACCGGCATTATCACAATGATGGGCAAGAATCCCAAAGCATTTGCCGATCGTGTTGCCCTTGGCGATCAAGCCCGGCATAGCGGCGATATGGTGGGGGCAATCATTGAATATACAGAAGCTTTAAAAATCAAGGATGATCGTAATTTGCACATGACCTTAGGCGATCTATATCGAGTGCAAGATAATCCTGATAAAGCTATCGACCAATTAAAAATTGCGGCCATGATGGAAGATGGTGCTGATGTAGAGGTAAAACTTGGACAGGCCTATCAAGCTAAAACTGATGTTACCAATGCTATCCAGGCGTACAGCAAAGCGATTACATTTAAACCTGATGATCAGGATGTGCAGGATGCCCTTTATGCCGGTTGGGAAGCTGCTTTAAGAGCTGATCCCCTGGCGCCGGAAAATCACATTGGGCTGGCACAGGCTTTGCAATATCGTGGTGATTTTGGACAGGCGAAACAAGAATTGTTGCAGGCGGTTAAATTAGCACAGGCAAGAAATTCATCCTCTGCTTATCAAACTGCACAACAATTGCTGGCAGCATTGCCGGATGCGGAACGGAAGGTGAAAAGCACAAAGCACATTAATGCCGGCGTAGATTTGCAGAGCCGCCAACTTTATGATCAGGCGCTTGATGAATACAATCTGGCTTTGCAGCTAGATCCCAATAACGCTAGCATTCTTGTTAACCTGGGCACTGCTTACCAGGCTAAAGGTGATTTTGCCAATGCTATTAGCAAATACCAGCAAGCTCTACAACTTGATCCCAACAATGCTGCCGCTAAGCAGGGCATTCAAACAGCTACAGCTCAAAACCAGGAGAAGCTGCAAAAAGAAATTTCTTCCACAGCCGATGATTTGTTTAAACAGGGCAAATATGATGAAGCTATCCAGAAATATAAACAGCTGCTTGACGCTGATCCCAAAAATGCTGCTGCTCATTTTGATCTTGGCGCCACTTACCAGGCCAAAAAGATCTTGAACAAGCTATCAATGAATATAACAATGCTCTTGCCTACGATGCTGATAATGCTCAATACAAAACCGCTCTTAACAGTGCTTTAGAGCAAAAAGCGAAACCAATTATCGATCAGGCTGTGCAGGAGCACCAGAACAAAAACTATGCCAAGGCGATTGATCTTTATCAGCAGTCCTTAGCTTTATGTCCTAATAATCCTGAGTTATGGTTTGATATGGCCAGTGCTGAGTATGCCAGACAGAATTATCCTAATGCAAAAAAAGCTTACGTTCAGGCATTGAAGTTAGATCCACAGCATCAAGTTGATGACCTCTATTTCATTGCCACTATAGATGACAACGACGGTCGAGGAACTGATGCTTTATATGGTTATAAGCAATATCTATCGGCTGCGCCGAAAGGAAATTATGTCGCTACCG
Source organism: Candidatus Melainabacteria bacterium (assembly GCA_963847765.1). GTDB lineage: Bacteria > Cyanobacteriota > Vampirovibrionia > Obscuribacterales > Obscuribacteraceae > CAWKBA01. Next base: position 123,046 of record CAWKBA010000010.1, read on the forward strand.
CTACAGCTCGTATTGCCGCCCTTAGCCAAGATAGTACTGCTACAACAAAAATCAAAACCGAAGCCGAGTTGGCGCAGATTCAAGATGCGGCTAAAGCTTATCAGCAAGCCGTGCAATTACAACAACAGCAAAAATTTGATGAGGCACTGCCTCTCTACCAACAGGCAATAAAGCTGCAACCAAGGGAAGCCAGCTATGCTTATGCTTTAGGTACTTTGTATCAACAAAAGAATGATATTGAACAGGCCATAACCTGGTATCATCAGGCCAATAATTTAGATCCTAAAAACAAGAATTACAGCAATGCCCTATCGGCAGCTGATGAAAACAAGGCCGATGGTCTAATCGACCAGGCGGTGCAAAAACAAACCAGTGGTGACATTCCTGGCGCCATTGATTTATATAAACAAGCTGAGGTTATTGCACCCAATAATGCCAGACTTTACACTAACTTAGGTACCGCCTACCAGCAATCAGAAAACTATCGCGAGGCCCAAGATGCTTATCAGAAGGGTTATAATCTCGATAAGAAAAATGAGGTTGGCGACTTATATTTAATTGGCAACATTGAAGAAAACTACGGGCAAGGTGCTAATGCTCTGGTGCATTATAAGCAATATTTAGCACAGGTTCCAACCGGACAATATGCGCAAGCAGCTGCCAGTCGTGTCAAAGCATTGACTGCCAATATTGCGGATGTGCAGCATTTAAAAACTGCTGAACAAATGAAAACTGCAGCAGCAGCACAAGATGATTACAATCAAGCTGTGCAGGCTCAGCAAAATAATAAATTAGACGATGCCATTACTCTTTATCAAAAAGCTATCGCTGAGGCTCCCAATGAATCCGCCTATCCTTACGCCTTAGGCACTGCTTATCAAGCTAAAAATGATATGGATAATGCTATTGCATCATACGAAAAGGCCCTCGCTCTGGCACCCAAAAATCCTGATTATAAAAAAGTTTATCTGGCCGCTAAACAGTTAAAAGCAGGACCAATAATGGACGAAGCGGTCAAGAAGCATACAGCCGGCGACATCGCTGGCGCCATACCACTTTATGAGCAAGCCTTGTCTATTAATCCGGATTATGCGCGAGGCTGGACAAATCTTGCTTCTGCTTATCAGGCAGCCGGCAATTTCCAGAAGGCCATCGATGCCTATAGCAAAGCTTATTCTTTAGATAACAAAGGCGAAGTAGATGATCTTTATTTCGTCGGACAATTGGATGAGAATGCTAATCAAGGACGCAAAGCCTTACAAGATTATGAACGTTATTTAGCGGCAGCTCCGCGCGGGCAATATGTCAATGATGCTAAAAGCCGCTGGTCAACTCTGAAAGGCAATCCTAATCAAACTCAAAAAATTCTTACTGCTGCTGATCAAAGCAAGCTGAGCGAAGCCAGCTCCATTTATGATCAGGCAATTAAATTGCAACAAGCCAATAAACTTGATGAAGCCCTGGAAATGTATAAGAAGGCTATTGCTGCCCAGCCTAATGAATCTTCTTATTACTACGGCATTGGCACTTGTTATATGGCTAAAAATGATCTTGGACAGGCAGTGGTCAATATCAAAAAAGCAATCAGCCTTAATCCCCAGGAACCCAGCTTTAAGCAAGCTCTAAAGCAAGTTAATCAAGCTCAGGCGGCTCCGTTAATTGAATCAGCAATTAAAAAGCAGACGACGGCTGATAAAGCTGGTAAATATGATCTGTCCGGCGCTATAACTGATTACGAAGCCGCTTTAAAAATTGACGACGACGCCAATACATATTTAAACCTGGGCACAGCCTATCAAGCCAACAATAACCTAGTCAAAGCGGCAGAAGAATATAAGCGCGCCTTACAATTAGATCCAAGCCTGGCTGATGCTCATTATTATCTTGGCACCATATATGACACCAATGGTCAAAAGCCCCAAGCTATCAGTGAATACCAAAAATATTTAAAAACAGCCCCTAACGGCACCAATGTTGCTGATGCCAGAAGTCGCCTTAAATTACTCTGGCATTAAATCGAAATTCCTGGTCCGTGGACTACTTGCCCTGGTAGAGCGCCTGTATGTTCGCCGTCTTTTAAAACTTGTGTGCCGTTGACGAGGACATGAACAACGCCAGTTGAATATTGATGGGGATTTTCGAATGTGGCGTGGTCGCTAATTTTATCTGGATCAAATATGACTATGTCGGCAAAATAATCTGGTTGCAGAGTACCGCGGCGATCGATTTTTAAATTACCGGCCGGCAACGAGGTTAGCCGCCGTATGGCTTCGGGCAATGGAATAATCTTTTCTTCGCGAACATATTTACCAAGCAGGCGCGCAAAATTACCATAGGCTCTTGGATGTTTGCTTGATTTGAGAAATATGCCCTCCGGCGCTTGCGAAGAAGCATCCGAGCAAAAACTAACCCAGGGCAATCTTAATTGCTTGTGAATATTTTCTTCGCACATCCAGAAATAAATTACACCAATTTGACTTTCATCTTCGGCTACCAAGTCCATAATAGTTTCTGCCGGCGATGTGCCTCTCATTTTTGCCACTTCAGCTAGTGTTTTTCCAGTCAGAGGTTTTAATTTTTCGCTTTTAAATTCAGCTAAAATAATACCTTCCGGGCCGGCATGCAAAAAACCGTTTTCCCAGTCTTTGGCTTCAGCAGTCATTTCTTGTTTTAGTTGTTGCCGGATAGAAGGATCTTTTAAGCGCTCAATCCATTTCTTTTCCCCGCCTTCTTGCACGCGCGGGGGCATGGCAGCATCAAAGCCGGTGCCGGCAGCAATATACGTATACATAGATGCAGTTATGGGCAGCCTCTTTTTTCTAGCCGCCTCAATTTTGGTAATGGCTTTGTCCATCTTATACCAATTTTGTTTGCCGGCAGCTTTAAGGTGATATATCTCAGAACGTATTTTTGTCTCTTCGGCTATATACAAAAACTCATCCAGGGCTTCTAAAAAGTATTGCCTTCACTGCGCAAATGCGAGCAATACATGCCGTTATATTCAGCAGCGGCTTTAGCTAGAGCAATAAGCTCATCCGTCATGGCATAAAATGCCGGTGCATAAATTAGAGCCGAAGAAACACCAACAGCCCCCTCTTGCATGGCTTGCCTGACCAGATTCTGCATTTGGATTAATTGAGGTTTGTTCGGGGCACGATCTTCGTCGCCCATTACATATCGACGAACAGTAGTGGCGCCGACAAATGAAGCGACATTACAAGAAATGCCACGTTTGATCAAAAATTGCAGATATTCGGATAATTTATTCCAGGTAATGTCATATTTGATATCCCCCTGTCTTTCCAAGCGATCTTGCTTTAGTCCTTCATTCCAGGGTCCCATGGAGCTGCCTTCGCCCATTACTTCCAGTGTTACGCCTTGCCGAATATCGCTTTGCGAGCGGCCATCAGCGATTAAAGATTCATTGGACCAGCTGAGCATATTGATAAAGCCAGGGGCTACAGCCAGCCCGCCGGCATCAATTTCAATTTTGGCCGGCTCATTTATTTTTTTATCAATCTTAGCGATAAATTGCCCATTGATGGCCACGTCACCAGCATAAGGCTCGTTGCCGCTGCCATCATATATAGTGCCATTGCGAATTATAATATTGTACACGAGGTTATTCCTTTAACTGGTCTGTCTGTTTCTAAGATACAAAAAAACAATTGCTATTAGTGATATTAATAAAAATAGCCAGCTGGCAATGAATGGGATCTGGATATTGTTCAGCATAATGCTGTCTACCCGTATTGGCTCGATTAAAATCCTGCCCAGCGAATAACCGGCGACATAAATAAAAAATGTTATGCCTGCATATTTTCTGGTTTTAGGCAGAACAATGAAATAAAGAAGCAAAAACAGAGCAAAGTCCCAGACTGATTCATATAAAAATGCCGGCTGAAAAAATTCGTATGAGACAAAACGCTCCGGTCTCATATCCGGCGGGATGTATTGTCTTAAAGGAAAATTGCCTGACACAGGCAAGCCAAATAATTCGTTATTGAAAAAATTGCCCCAGCGCCCGATTGCCTGCGCTAGAGGAATTACGGTGCTTAACAGATCACCTGTTTGAAGGGAAGATATATGCTTTTTTCTACAGTAAATTATTGAGCCAATAGCACCACCAATGATACCGCCATGGATAGACATGCCGCCATGCCAGACAGCTGGAATTTCAAGGATATGATTGACAAAATAAGGCAGACTGAGCAAAACATAATAAAGTCTGGCGCCGACAATGCCGGCAAGAAAACATATAAGAGCACAATTAATCAAAGGCTCAACTTGCACATTGAAGCGCTTGGCTAATCTCCGCAGTACCATCACGGCAAGCAAGAAGCCAAGCAAATACATCAGACCGTAATAGCGAATATTTAGAGGTCCAAAATGAATAAAAACTGAGCCAGGTGAGTAAAAGGTCATTCTTAGCTTTTAGATTAAATTTAGCGGATAATATTGAACTTATTAGGTTAGTTTATCGTATAGATAAGTGATATGTCCAAATTAAAATCAAAATGGATTTGCCAGCAATGCGGTTTTCAATCGCCAGCCTTTCTTGGCCGTTGTACCGAATGCGGCAGCTGGAATTCGCTTGTTGAAGAAATAGTCAGAGAAGCTCCGGTTAATGCCAGAAGCGGTGAGCGTCTTTCAGTCCAGAGGGCAGAAAAGCAGGCTAATGTATATGGTTTGACTGGTCCAATCGCATTGAAAGATGTCAAAAAAGAAGATTATGAGCGCTTTAGCTGTGGACTGGCTTCGCTTGATGAAGTTTTAGGTGGAGGCATTGTGCCGGGTTCTGTAATTTTGCTGGCTGGAGATCCTGGTATAGGCAAGTCAACATTGCTTTTGCAGGTAGCTAAGTGTTTGGAAACCAAGCGCTCATTGTTATATGTGAGCGCAGAAGAATCGGCAGCTCAGGTGAGCTTGCGAGCCAGTCGTCTTAATATTGTTGGTGATCAACTATATATAGATACACAGCAAGATGTTTTACAAATATGTGAGGCTATTCAAACTAAATTGCCGGGGCTGATTATTATTGACAGCATTCAAGCTGTTTATCATCCTGATATTGGTTCAGCACCCGGTTCGGTAAGTCAGGTACGCCAAGCGGCAGAAGAAATTATCAATTGTGCCAGGTTGAATAATATAGCTGCCATTATTGTTGGTCACATTAATAAAGAAGGTGTTATTGCCGGGCCAAAAGTACTTGAGCATATGGTGGATGTTGTGCTGCAATTTGAAGGAGATAAATCAAGGCAGTTTAGAATTTTACGGGCGTTGAAAAACCGCTTTGGCTCAACATCTGAGATTGCTCTTTTCTCTATGCATGAAGCCGGGCTGAATGAAGTTAATCAAGCCGGTGCTTTTTTCCTGGGCGATCATCTAAGCAAAGTAAATAATGGCGAGCAATTGAGTCCTGGTACTGCCATTGTTGCCTATAACGAAGGCAATCAAGCCTTATTTCTGGAAGTACAGGCATTAGTTGGCCCAACTGTTTATTCTAGCCCGCGCCGTGTTGCCAATGGCTGGGATTATAATCGTTTGCTGCAAATCATTGCTGTGCTGGAAAAGAAAATTGGGCTTAGCCTGGCTCGGCATGATGTTTATGTCAATGTTGTTGGTGGCCTTGATTTCAATAATCCTGCCGGCGATTTAGGTGTAAGTGCGGCTATTACCACATCGTTTTATGAAAAATCCATAGCAGCTAGCTTATTTATGGTGGGCGAAATTGGACTGACAGGCGAAATAAGACCGGTGGCTGGCCTGGCTAAAATATTAAAAGAAGCAGGCCGGTTGGGCTTCAAGCAAGCTATTATTCCTAAGTCTAATCTAAAAGAAGCGACCGGCGAAAAGATAAGCAAATTAGAAATTGCCGGAGTAGACTCCTTGCAAGCAGCACTAAACAAAATAATTTCCGGACAGCAGGCAAGCATAGTTACGCAGTCAGAAAAGCAGGCGGCCTTCTATGGATGAGAGTGATAATCACAAAAATGCGCTTATTCACACCTTGCATATGGCTTATTCCGGTGAGAAAGCAGCAAGTTATGCTTATAATGCCCACTGGCGCTCAGTAAAAAATATTGAGCAACGGCAACGAATACAACAAATTGAAAACGAAGAATGGGCTCATCGTGAAATTGTTGGAAAAATGTTGGCACATTTAGGCGCTAAACCGCAAATATGGCGAGAACTAATGATGGCAATCATCGGACGCACTGTCGGCTTTGCTTGCTATCTAATTGGCTGGTTTTTACCTATGTATTTTGCCGGTAGGCTGGAAAGTGCCAATATAAAAGAATACGAGGTGGCAGCCTATCATGCCGGACAGCTTGGTCTATCTCAATTTGCAGCGGAATTGTTGAGATTATCGGCTGTGGAAAAAGAGCACGAAGCTTTCTTTTGGGGAATGGTCATAAATCATCCATTTTTGCCGATCGCGAGAGCAATTTTCAAATGGGGGTGGACCGCCACTGGCAGAACAATTACCAATTAGATCATCAATCAATTCGGGCGATCTTTAGAGCAAATTTTTATTAGCAAAAAACAACAATTATGGATCGGTTTGAGTATTTAGTAAAAAGAATCCTGGCGGGTTTGGTGGATGCAGTGATTATTGGCTGTGTATGCTGGGCAATTGCTTATGTGGTTTTATTTTCGTCTAAAAGTTTTGACCAGACCTTTATTAAAAAGCCGGCTGTAATTGGCAATGTTATTGCTATAGGCAGTTTTCTTGACGCGGCAGTTATGGATGTTTGTCCGGCCATACTTTTCTATGGTCGAAACTTGTTTGATCTTAAGTATCAACCAATAACAAAAAACTTTCGGTTTTCTTCCTCGGCTGGTAATAATCAATTTGTATTATGTTTTATCCTGGTAATAGGCTTTAACTGGTTATATCATGCCTATCTGGAAAGTTCGCTGCTAGGTACTGTTGGCAAACAACTTTTTAAACTCAAAGTGATTAATGTGCAAGACGTACCAATATCATTTTTTCGCGCCTCAATTAGACATTTAGCAAAAGGAGTTATTCCAGCGGTTATTTGGTATATAGCTACTCAAGATGGTTGGGATAGAACCATAATTCGAGATATGAGTACTTCCAGTTTAAGCTGGGGCGGTGTTTTACTATCTCTCTTTTTGTATATAGCGTTAATGTTAATGCTTGGTTTTCTACCTGTTTTGACAGGGAAAGCACAACGGGCTGTGCATGATTTCATTGCCGGTACTGGGGTGACAACGGATATCTAGTAGACTGGAATTACTGTACCTGAGACAGGGCTTTGGAGTAAACTTATAGAAATAAGACTCTTCGTCAGTTGAAATTTTAACTTGGTCCTTTATGAAAGCTTCTCCTGCTAATGATCAATTAAAAAAACAGCTTGCTGGCGTGCCTCAAGCACCCGGTGTCTATTTGTTTAAAGATGACCAGGCTGAGATTATCTATATTGGCAAAGCGGCGAGCTTGCGCCAGCGAGTCAGGTCTTATTTTAATGACAATGCCTGGCGGGAGCGACCTAAGCTGGCTGTGATGATGCCTAAGGTAGGCAGTTTTGATTTTATTATTACTAACGGTGAAAAAGAGGCCTTATTGCTTGAGGCTAATTTAGTCAGGCAGCATATGCCGCGTTATAACGTTGCTTTAAAAGACGACAAGCGGTATCCATGGTTGGCTATCACTTATGACACACCTTTTCCACGCCTGGTAATGATTCGTGATCCTGCTGCTTTTCGCAAAGATAATCCTAAAGCAAAAGTATTTGGGCCTTATGTGGCAGCAGGAGCAATGTGGGAAACTGTGCGTGTTTTGCGCAAAGTGTTCCCGATGCGGCAAAGAAAAACACCTTTATTTAAAGACAGGCCATGCATGAATTATCATCTGGGTTTATGTCTTGGTCCCTGTCAAAACCTTGTTGAGGCAGCTCCCTATGACAAAATGGTCAAGCAGGTGGAATTATTTCTGGCCGGGCGGCAAAAGGAAGTTATTGATCAACTAAAGTCCGAAATGAATGATTATTCCCAGCAATTAAATTATGAGCAGGCAGCGAAAATTAGAGACAAGCTGAACGCCCTTAATACAATGGTTGAGCATCAAGAAGTGTTTTTTGCCAGTCAAAAAATAAGTCAGGATGTGCTAGCCAGTGCGCACAATAGCAAACTGATAGCTGTCTGTCTAATGAAAATCCGCGAAGGCAAATTGATTTCTTCAGAGGTAATTACGTTGCCGCTTGCCGACAAAACCAGTGCAGATGAAGCCTGGCAAAGTTTTATTGATCAATATTACACTAATTGTGATGAAGTCACTATAGCTAGAGAAATTTTGTTGGAGCAAAATATTGATGATAAGCAAGTATTGTCTGAGCATTTAAGTGAGCGATCGGGATTTGCGGTACATATGCTTGTGCCGCAGCGAGGCGAAAAGCACAGAATAGTCGAAATGGCTAAAAAAAATGCTGAGGCGGCGCTCATAAAAGAAATGCAAAAATATATGCCTGAGCAGGCGCAAATAGACAGCCACGAATTGCATTTGCTTGAGGAATTAAAAACAGATCTTAGCTTAAGAAAATTACCCAGGCGTATTGAGTGTTTTGATATATCCAATATTCAAGGTACAGACAATGTTGCCAGCATGGTTGTTTTTGAAAACGGCGCGCCTAAAAAATCTGATTACCGCCTGTTTAAGATTCAGTCTGTAGAAGGAAATGCTAACGATTTTGCCTCAATGAAAGAAGTAGTAAACAGGCGCTATTGGCGCTTATTGAAAGAACAAAAATCATTACCTGATTTAATTATTATTGATGGCGGGCGCGGGCAATTAAACGCAGCCGGCGAAGCATTAAAAGATTTGGAGATTTTTGAACAAGACATCATTGGTTTAGCTAAAAAGCAAGAAGAAATATATAAAGCTGATCGAGACAAGCCGATTTTATTGTCCAGACGCAGTCAGGCGTTACATTTATTGCAGCATGCGCGCAATGAAGCTCATCGCTTTGCTATTACTTTTCACCGCAAAAAACGTGCCAAACGTGTATTGCAATCCGGGTTTGACAATTTGCCTGGTATTGGACCGGCCAGGCGCAAAGCTCTCATCAAGCATTTTGGTACTTTTGAAAAATTGAAGGCCAGCTCGCTAGACGAACTCACTGCCTTACCTGGCTTTTCTCAAGCGCTTGCCCAAAAGATACTAGTTGCGCTAAAGTGATAACCAAATCTGATAAACTAATGACAAGTGTAAGCGAGTTGCTGAAATGATGGCATTTTTTCAAAAACACTACCGCTCTATAATCTGGCTTATGATCATAGCCTTTATAATCACCCTGTTGCCCTCGCTTTTATTCATAACTCGCTAAGTCTCTGTTATCTTTATGACCAAGACAAATAAGGCACCCCTGGCAGACAGAATGCGGCCGGCTACTTTTGACCAATTTATCGGTCAAGAAAAATTAGTCGGTGCTGGTGGTGTGTTGCGCAAAATGGTTGAATCCGGGCAGCTTTTTTCTTTTGTTCTCTGGGGACCGCCTGGAGTTGGTAAAACAACACTGGCCAAAATTATTGCCCATGAAACTAAAAGTCAGTGGATTTCTTTTTCGGCTGTTACCTCTGGCATAAAAGAAATAAAAAATGTTATGGTTGAGGCCGAAGCCTTGATGAAGCTCAACGGCAAGCAGACTGTTTTGTTTGTAGATGAAATTCATCGCTTCAATAAGGCTCAACAGGATGCCTTTCTGCCTTATGTAGAAAATGGCACTATTGTTCTTATTGGCGCAACAACAGAAAATCCTTCCTTTGAAATAAATTCAGCTTTATTGTCCAGGCTGAAAGTATTTGTCCTTGATTCGTTAAGCAGCGACAATCTTGTCACAATTATGCGCCAGTCCATTGATGACGGCGAACGAGGCGTGAATGATAAATCCATTGCTGCGGATGATGAAGCTCTCAAAATTTTCGCCACCTATTCAGGGGGCGATGCCCGCACGGCACTGAATAGTTTAGAACTGGCCTTTATGCTGGCTGCAAGAGCCAAAGAAAAAACTTTAAGCGAAAAGATTATCAAAGATGCTATTCAGCAAATGGTTTTGCAATACGACAAAACTGGTGAAAATCATTACAATCTTATATCGGCTTTGCATAAATCTATGCGCAACTCCGATATTAATGCCAGTCTTTACTGGTTGGCTCGTATGCTGGAAGCAGGCGAAGATCCTTTATATGTTGCTCGCAGGTTGGTTCGTTTTGCCTCGGAAGATATAGGGCTGGCTGTTCCTCAGGCGCTGCCCCAGGCGGTAGCAGCTATGCAGACCGTGCAGTTAATCGGCATGCCGGAGGCAAAAATTGCCCTGGCACAAGCAACTATTTATTTAGCCAGTGCCCCTAAATCTAATGCAGTTTATATGGCTTATAACCATGCTGCTGATGATGCTTTAAATACGCTGACGCAAGCGGTGCCTTTGCATTTAAGAAATGCACCGACAAAACTAATGAAAGAGCTTGGTTATAGCAAAGGTTATCAATATGCCCACAATTTTGAATCAGGCAAGGCTGAGCAAATGAACTGTATGCCGGACGAATTAGCTGATCGAAAATATTATCAACCCGGCCCGCGTGGTTTTGAAGCCAAATTATCCGATGCCCCGTAGGGGCGCCCGTAAGTGCGCCAGCTGTAGAACGGCGTTGTATTATTACTTAGCGCCGTGCGTTTTTATGGACGAAGCCCTTCTATGGAAGTACTGCACCAGGCAAAAAGCTGATGCCACCATTTCTTGGTTTGAGCTTGAGCCAACGCTTCATTTTTATCTTTAAGAAGTTTAGCCAGGCGAGAGTTTTCTGATTCGGCAGTTACCAGAATTCCTTCCAGGTAGTCTCTTTCTACTTTAAGCTTGGTCAAGCCATCCATCAAGTAGCGTCTTTCTGTGACGGCAGAATCTTTCTCGCATTGTATTGACTTAAGCTCCTTCAACTCGCGCTCTAAAGCGGGTATTTGCTGCAGGGAATAAAGCTGAGTGAGCATGATTTGCTTAATGAGAGAATTTTCTTCGGTTACTTCTTGTAGTTTGGTTAGTAAGGCAATTACTCTTCTTTGCAAATAACTGACTTCATTCTGTGCATCAGCTATTACTTTATCTTCACGTGCCTTTTGCACGACTTCAAACACCTGTTTACGGACGCGCTTTTCTCTTGCCAGTTTGACTCGGCTATCTTCGCCATCTTCTGTAATTACGTCTGAGGCCCATTTGAATATATGTTCAAGACCGGTGATATCCAGAGACTGTTCATGTCCATCCTGATTGATGTCTATTGCTTTGCTTGTATTTTTCTCTTGCACGTTCACGGAACCTCCCCTTCGAGTTCACCGGATATGATACTGGCAAATTTGAATTTCGACAAACAATTTTTGCCACCACCGGCAATACGCTTATGTAAGTGATACCAGGGCAGGTGCTAGTCCTAATATTAGTGTCAATACCAGCTCTGGTGCTATTTTGAGCGGTTAATCGAACTGCTAAAGCAAAGAAATAAACAACACCTGACTTCCCAGTCAGGATCGAGTTTATTAAGCAAGATTAATCTCTGCTTGGGCTCAATTAGCTGCTGAGCACAAGGTCCACAATTAAATAGACAGGAATCCAATTACCAGCAAACCGATTACATTGACAAGCAAAGGTAACTCTTGTCAGTTTATGGCGAGACTGAAATGAGTTTGCAAATGGGAAATACCGGGGGGTACTACGTAATAACACCAAAGACAGCGACTAAGCTCGGGATTACCTTATATGAGGAATAGGTCCATATCTCATTTGGTTGGGAAAAAAAATGCCAAATGCAATGCAAAATTTAAAAACAAAATTGGCAATGCCGCAAGCATTGCTTTCAACGGCACTTACTATCGTTGCGATCTGTTTGCCGGCATATGGTGCCGGTCCTATTCAGCCACCATCTTGTGAGCATCCACCTGCGCCTCCACCTCAAATACCATATCCTCCTAATCTAATTGAAATTCCTGTTAACGCACCGGCTTTTCCTCCTCCTGGTTCAGAATCTGGACCTGTTGGCCCGGGTGGTCCTGTTCAGCCGCCCAGTTGCGAGCATCCGCCTGTGCCCACACCGCCAGTGCCTTTGCCGCCCGGCTTAACACAAGTGCCTGTTAATGCACCATCTTTTCCGGAGCAGCCGGTTACACCATATTGCCCGACTAATTACGGATGTATTCCTTTTCATCAGATACCCAGACGTATTGTGAATGGACCAGGCAATATACCCGGCTATGGCATTATTCCAGGCAATGTTATCTATGGACTTCCCGGCACTACTACCTTGAGAGATCCGCTTGTTCCTGGTGCCAGCTTTTCCTATCCCTGGATACCAGCCCCGCTTGGTCTGTTGCCACCGTTAGGATCTGGTCTTACTCCTGATCCAGTTAATCCAGGTATGTTGGGTGAGCCCCCAACTATGGTGCCCTGGGCAGATGGTACAGCCGGCAATCCGCAAACACATTTAACTAATTCAGTGGTTATACCATCCAATCAAATTGATCAGCCCGACAACACAATATCCATGCCTTTTACCAATGCGGCTGCTATGCCGCCCGGCACATGGAATGCACAAATAAAAGCTATTATCCCGAAAGTGCCTTCCACGCCCGGTGCAGATCCTGGTATGTTGCGGCAGCCAGGTCTTAATTCTGGTGCGTTTGGAAAAACTTCTACCCCAGCGGCAGCTACAGTTGCTTTGCCCAGTAATGGTCAATTACCAAATGGTGCTGCGCCAACAACCCGCTCACCGGACCGTGGGCAAACAAATGATTTTGGCCTGAGCCAAAAAACGCCAGCTAAAAAAACAAACTTTGCTTACCGCATGATGATGAGTCCCGGCAGTAATGGTCAGCCGGCAGTATTTAATGGCTGGCAGGGGCAGCCTGGTTCTACTACCCAAGATTTTGGTATTGGTGTTAAGCAGTTGGCGTCATCCGGCCAGCTTAGCTATTTAGCAAAGCCACCGCAAACTTCTTTTGATTCAACAAGACCGGCTCAATATCCAGGCGGTCAAAGTAATACCGGTAACTTAGGACAAAACAGTACGGGTAATCACCTTGAATATCCTAATTTTTACAATGCTCAAGTAACCAATGATTTATATGGCACGCCCATGATTAATCCCAAGGCCAGTGGTCTTGTTCCACTCACTACTATTGCTCCCTATTAATTTGTACAGGCTCAAGGAGGCCTAATTAGAAATGAACACTATCAATAAAATATCAACAACGCTTACTGCTTTGAGCCTGTTTTATGCGCAGCAAGCATATGCGCAGGTAGCAGCTACTTTGCGCGATCCTCTTGTGCCTGGTGCTTCAAGCCAGATGCCTCTGGTGCCTGCACCTAAGGGGCTTTTGCCGCCACCAGGCTCCGGACTAATACCAGGGCGCGTTACGCCGGGCATGATTGGCCCACCGACTTTAATACCGTCGATACCGGCTATTCCTTCTAATAGTATAGATTCGTCATTTTCCGGTATTGGTTTGCCCATATCACCGGCAATAGCTTTACCGCCAGGGACATGGGGACCTTTGCTTACACCTTTTCTGCCGCCATCATCTTCGACTCCAGGACCAGCACCGGGCATGCTTAAAGGTTATGGTAATCCAGCGGAATTAACTCGTGTGCAGCCGGCTGGTGGATTACCTGGCACAGGTGGCTATTACAGCACTATCCCTAACATTCGCCGGTTGGGTACGCAAGAAACGGCTCAGTATGAAAGACGGGGCAGATATTCTATTCTTGGTGGTGGTGGTAATGGACAGGATGAAGTGACTCTGACTGGTCCATTAGCTGGGTATGGAATTCCCAATGGTGTGCCAACAGGTGTTGGTTATCACGTTGGTCCGGCTGGATCGAATATTGATAACTACAATAAATCAATTGATTTAGGCGGCGGCATGAGACAAAAATTTGGTAACGTAGTTTTGTCTAATGGCAAAACTGTGCAGGACCAAAATGGTTTGAATGTTTTGTATGGCAACGGCGTTCCCAGTCTGGGCGCAACCCGTTCGACTGAATTCGGTCAGGGGGCACCTTTAGCTTTCACAAGCGTGGGCAGAAATTATAGCCTCTCCACCGATTTTGGTTTTCCTTTGACGCCGCAATGTCCTTACAATTCTCCACCAGCGGAACCTAACCACACTATTCCGCAAACAGGAGTGGAAACTAATTTCTGATAGTTTAAGGGGGGGTTTTCCCATACTTGTGGGAATAACCCCGCTTCTATCCTCTCTATTATTCATTTAATATTTGAAGGTTAATGAAAAAGCAAATTTCCAATTACAACAATAAAAAGAATAAACAGGGCTAAAAAAATGAAAAGGCAAGCAACAGCTATAAGAATAAACAAGCATTCTAAACAACCAATGCTTTTATCAGCAATGCTTCTTACTATGAGCGGGAGTACAGGTTTGCCGGCTGGTGCTCAATTAGCCGGACAAGATTCATGCCTGCCGCCGGAAGTAATACCGGTGAATACCGCTATTAAATATACGGCCAATTCTCAAATTAGTAATGTGCCGGCTACTCAGGTGCCCGGCATTGTCTCGGCTGCACAGCCGGCTGCGCAACCAGCTGCACAACCAGCTTTGCAAACTGCCCAGGAGGCCCGTCAGGCTATATTCAATTCACTTATGGGCACCAATAATTATCCACAATTTAGTGGTGGCAATTTTTCTTTTAATCAAAACGGCAATATGGGTGGCGCAAATGTCACTCAAGGTATGTCACAAACTTTAAGTAATAGTCAATCGGGACAATTTAATTCAAATACTCCCGGTCAATTTAATAATTTAATGAGTGCTGCCCCCAGTCAAACACAAACATTGAGCGGCAGCGTCAACACACCCTCAACAAGCCAGCCTCGTACTAGCGGTGGTATCAGCCGTATAGGCGGGCTGCTGGCTGGCGTTGGTTTAGAGGGGCTGTCTCTTGCTAATCAGAATGGCGCAGGCAATATTTATAGTGCCGGCCAATTGGGCGGTTCTATGCTGGGCTACGGATTGCGTAGTGGTTTTAGCTTTTAGGTAAAAGGCCATGAATACAAATATAAACACAAAACTGACATTATCCATAACCTCAATAAGCCTATTGCTAGCTATGAGCGTACCATCTGCTTCTGCTCAACAAAGAGGCGGTGCCAGATTTAATTTTGCTCCCAATGTTTATCGTTTGGAAGATACACGCGTTCCTGACAGTGCTCTTTTGCCGCCAGACTCTCATTCTGTGAGAAGCGGGCATGTGCCAAGCAGCAAAGATATCCTTGGTATTGATCCTGGTTCTTTGCCTGTTGCTCAGGCCCCTGCTGCTGTCAGCCCCCCTCAAGTTCAATTAATGCAAGCCACACCCGCCCACTATCAAGAAAGCTTTGGTGCTCCTAATAACGTTCCGGCATTAGCGGCATTGCCTAAAACACTGACACCACTTAGTACACCTAAGGTTGGTGAAAAACCATATTCTGCTAACAAAGCAGTATCTGCCAAGCTAATGCATGCAAAAAATAATCGTTATATTGGCACCAAAGTAGCGGGCAAACTGCTCAAGCAAAATCATATAGCTGGACAATCTGGACAAGCGCTTGCAATGAAGCCTGCTGCCAGCTATGGCAAGAATTTCGGTTACGAACCCGGCGCATTTGTACCCACCGCCTCAGGTGATGGCATGAATGTAAGGACAGCCGTATCCGGCACACTTTTACATCGTCACTACACAAACGGTCGATAAATATCGGATCAAATACAGAACAAAAAATAGGAGGTCAAAATGGCAACCAGCATTCAATCAATAACTAAGAAAGTTGTTTCTTCGCGTGCGATGAAAGTCGCAGGACGCGTTGGTTTCCTCTTGGCTCCGCAGCTGGTACTAATCGCCATAGGTGTTTATGACCAAGTTGCGCATGCTCAAGGGTTAGTCGGCGCACCTGTCGATCCTCGTTTCGGACAATCCAATGAAGTAGGTCAATTGGCAGACTTCGGTTATGATACCGCCAGAGATATCTCTCGCGTTGTCACAGCTCTGTCTACAGTCCCATCTTCACTGGCAGGCATGAAAATTGCCTTCGGTCAAAGAGACGGTGGTGAATCAGCCATGAACGTAGCAAAAGGCCTAGGAATAGGCTTTGGCGGTCCAACCGCTTGCCACTTGATTGGTACATTTGCTATCAACAACTTTGGTGGACTGGGCGGCGGTCTATAATCCCCCTCGACCCCTTCCAGGAGAGAAAGAGCCTTTCAGATTACGAAAGGCTTTTTCTTTTTATTTTGCTTCAACCATTTCTTCAGGCGCCGTTTGAAAGAATCTAGAGCTGTTAATTATGACAATTAAAACAACTAATTGAGCGATGATACTAATGCCTATAGCAATTGGAATTAGTCCAATTGGACCAACCGTAACATTGGGGTTTTTATTTACTACTTGTATCGGTGAGAACTCGACATGTAAATCATATGACCCTGGCCATAGAATTTCAAATTTTGCAAAAGGTATGCCCATCCTGATCAATCCTGATTTAGGCTCTTTAATGTAATAAGGTATACCATCGCCTGTATTCCAAGTTTTTACATATAAGCCGGCTAGATGCCTGCTACCTTCTATCCTGGACAACAGTATTTCATTTAACCCTGTGTCATTAGAGAAAGGGGTGATTTTGCTGTTGGGGTCAATAAGGTTTTCGCGGTAAAGGGAATATGTCCCTGGGAACCAGGCCGTAAAGCTAAAATCGCCGGGAACATTTAGAGGACCCTGCACATTAGTTTGTGCATAGAGCGCCAAAAGAATTAAGCCTGCAGAAAAAAAGAAAACTAGTAATAAGAGTACGAAGTTTTTTGGGGAATTTTGGGTCATCAGTTTATAATCTCATTTTTTCAATGTTCTGTTTTAACATGGGAAATCCCCCAGTGACAATCCGCTGATATTATATTAGACTGAGTTAATTAGATGCAGTTAGTCTTGCAATGGCACAACGCAAGCAGGGGTTGCCTATGTCTGAAAAACAGTTTGCTTTTTGGTTCTTCTTATTACTGACCATGTTTCTATCTACCCGACAAGTGTCTTTAGCTTCTCCTGATAATCTCGATCATATTTATACTATGCCGGCTAATGGACAGGACAGTTCTTTGATCTATCAGATGATTGAACAGAATTTTGCCGACCCTAATGTTGTTTTAAATCCTGCTTTAATCGGTGGTACTAATGGAATTGAGCGCGGCAACGAGACTTATCAGGGTATTAAACAATTTTGGCATAATGATTTATTGGGTGGCTTCTTTGCTGGTATTAGTCAGGCAATTTCTAATGGATTGAATCAGTCTTTCAATGGTTACCTGCCCGGCACAATTGCGGCCTTAAGCAGTGTCGTCAAAAGCTTTTTTCTTAACCCTGACTTAGCGCAGATAGCAGCTAATTCAAATAATCATAGCGATCTCTCTTTTTGGCTGAACCAGCTTGCCAATATCATATATGGTATTGCTTTTGATTTGCTTTTCTTGTTATTTATTTTGCGCCATTTGGCAGTATTGGACTAAAGCCTCCTGGCAAGGCAATATTAGCGCCATGAGTGCTATAGGGCGGCTGATATGTACTATAGGTATTGTCATTGCCTGGCCGATTGTTTATAGCTTTGAGATTGAATTAAGTAATGAAATGATCAGCGCTATTTTTGCCAACGGGGCTGATCAGCTACATCTATTTGATATGGTGATGGCCAATATGGTTAACGTTAGCGCCGTTTCAGGGCTGTTAGGTACTTTGATGATAAGCCGGCCGGTGGCTCTAGGCGTTGCCCAATTCAGTGGCTTTATATCAGCTATTGCTCTTCTGGCATTATGTATTCTGGCAATAATTCTCATTTACGAATTAGTTTATCTTATTGCCCTTAAGGCAATGCAAACTGCGTTGCTGACAGCCCAATATGTTTTTGCCCCTGTATTTCTTATTTTCTTTGCCGCGCCAAGCACAGAAAAAATTACTACAGGCTATATACGTACTTTTGTCGAGGTTAGTATGTGGAGCTTTATATGGATTGGTCTTTTAAAGATTTTAGTAATTCTTATGTATGCCAGCTTCAATCCCTGGGGCAAAATAATTACCGCTATTGGTATCTTGCAACTAATGATGCGCGTGCCCCAATTCTTAGGGCGTTTCAAGGTCAGTGCTGCTTCCGCATTTGTTAATCCTGCTTTTCTGACAGATGGATTACAAAAAAATGCCCTCACTTACGCCAGGCAGATTGCCGGCTATAAAAATCAATTTGTTGGCGCATTTACAGATATGTTTCGAGAAGCCGGTGCCGGTCAAACATTTAATTCCGGCAACAATAAAATGTCAGCGGATTTTAGTTTTAGTAATGCTGGCGGAAACATATCGCCGTTGCCTGGTAGCGATCGATATAAATCTGGCCATGCGCATTCCGGCAACGAGAAGAATCTACCTACCAAAACTGATAATATTCCCTCGCCGGTTATTCATAAACAGCCAAATTCTACTGTGCCAGTTGGCAAAAATATAGAGGCGGAAAGATCAGTTAAGAGTCATAATGCTTTTAATATTCCGGGCCGGCGAACCTTGCCCAGACAAGGAAATATTTTTACCAGGCACAATAAAACTGGTGGTGCCATTGGCGACAACGCAGTTAATTCGCTGCCACGAAAAGCGCCACAACATGATGTGCCGGCAAAAGCAGCAGCTTTGCTGAGCGGGCAAACTTTACCTGAGCCAAAGTTGTTTCTGAATCCATTGATGACACGACCCGGCAATCAATTAGATATGGTTGCGAGCCAGACAAAGTTTTCGAGTAACCGACTATTAACCGCGCGTCAGGCGGCGGCCCAATTGACATGCGGATCAGGATCAGCAGTGGGCAACAGACAACAATTTGTTTTGCCCAGTTTTATCCGTAGCCATCAATTGTCCTATGACATTAGCAATGACAACAAACATGGTCAGACTAATAGAACTGAACCGGCAGCCAACAATATTCCACCCAGCCGCCAGGATAGTGGATCAACTGCCAACCAAAATTACCTATATAGTCAAAACGGGCACAACAATCGATATTTCAAGCAGCACAAAATAGCTCTTTATTATTCATCCCCTGTTTATCCCGGCTGGCAGCGCCCATATCATGCCAACTCTAAAGTCAGCTTGCCGTTGCAAACCGAACACGGTTATTCTTTCCATGCAGGCATTAATTACCCCGCAGCGCCACACTTTCGTTCTTATTACAGCTGATGCATCTATGGTTCTTTATAGAGGAGCATTTTTCCAAACTTCTTCAAATCTACTCTGTTGGCGAATCCACGACTCAGTATCTTTACATATCCAGCCTATGAGTTCGAGCATCATTCCATAATCTTCTTCAAGATTTCGCGTTAATATGGGTTCGTGATGGGCAATGCGATTCCTCAGTCGCCTTGTTCTGTCTACAATAACAAATACTTGTTTTCGTCTTAGCGGACTGGGCGCATTTTTGAATGCATGACGAAGGTGAGGTCGCCAAAGATCATTTTCATAGAGCCTGTCCAGTATTGCAGTCCAAAAACCAAAGTTCAATGCCGCGATGACATTAGGGACTGACATCGATTTCCCAAGTATATAAAGATAATTCTTGGCCTTGATAATGTGTGCGCGCTCACGATTCTCAAAACGGTAGATATCAAACCAATTATCACCAACTCCCCTTGAAAGAGAATCATGTAGGGCATTGCGAAGGGTAATTTCAAAGCCTTGAATTGGAAAGTAGAGTGCTTCGCTTAAAGCGATGTTCCAGGTATACAGTCTAAGAGCTTTTTCTGCATTTCCCTCTGCAAGCTTCATGTAGGTAGAAAGCCTATCTAATGATACGGTTTTTTCCAGGCTTTTTAAAATAGTAAGAGAATAATTAAAACTGAATAACAAAGCTTTCTCCGGATTATTAAATGTTGACTAAGTGATTGACATGAAGCACAGAGGGACATTAAGATGAATTTGTACGCCCCGGAAGTGCCTCTGCTTGCAAGCGCCCGGGGTACAGTTTTTTGTAGTGAATTCGCTCAGGTGTAGGTGTTCGTTACACCTAGCACCTCGGCCCAAGGCTGCCGTTGCATAGACGGCAGTCTGTGTTTATATACGTTTTTTCGTGCCGTTAAGTTCAAAAAGATTAAAAACAGCAGTCAGAAAAATTCAAACTAATGTTCAATTAATATCATTGAGTTCAATACTCATAAACACACGTTCGTCAATAGGAAATCCATGTTCTTTTTCTCGCTCACGAATTTCATGTAAATCGGCAGTCCAGTCATTAGGATCCAGGATGCTGAATCCAAGCTTTTGGTAAAAGGAGCATTCCAGGCTATTGATTTGAAGGTGGACAATAAAAGACTTTTGAAACCGCTCTTATGTGCCCATTGGCAGACTGTCTTAATTAGCGAGCTGCCGATACCCAGACGACTATGTTCGATCAGTACATCAATTTCTTCCAGATAACCTTTGTTGCCCAGAACGGAGGCAATCGCGAAACCAACTGATTCGTTTTCTTTGCAAGCCATCCAAACTTGACGCTTTTCGATTAAGTGAGCAAGTTTTTCAGAAGAAAAGCTTTCGTTTAACAAATGCCATGAATGATCTAAAAGTCCCAATCCTGCAAACCGCTTTGCCGATAGAATCTCAATTTCAGCTAAGCGCTGCAGGTCGTTTTTGTTGGCCAGTCGAATAGAATAATCCTTAATCATTTAAGGGATTCTATCGCCAACCTTCATGTAAATATAGTGGCAATCCCTCAAATTTTAATCTTTGTCCATGGGAATTCTCCCACTATTATGGGAATTCTCCCGATTTACCCGCATGGCAGAAAACCTTAATCTATAGGCATCTGATAAAAGGTACTTGAGTAATGCCAAGATTTGAGTTTGTTATTCATCAAAAATCAGTGATTTGCACTAGCTGTGAAAAGGTTTTTACCACGCCGGTCAATCAGGCTTTGCCGGAGATGAGCAAAACATTACCGGTAGATGCTGATTTACACCGGATTTTGCCTTTCGGAGCTACACGTGCTTGTATGGTTACCATTTGTCCATTTTGCCAATATACCTGGTGGTCCAGCACTTTTTCAGGACATTTCACATTGCCGGTTGGTATTCCAGCAGAACCAGCTGTCGATTTTGCTAGAAAGTTTGCACATGCTGTACTTACCGGGCGTAAAAACAATTACCATGTCCTTGACCGAGCTATGCTGGCATTGAATGGCTACTGGTGTGCTCAAGAATGTCATTATCAACTGGATAAGTGGTTAGCTCTTGCAGTTCAAGAATTGGCAGCTGCTCTTGCTGATCAAAACTGGGCAGGCAATCGAGCTCGCTATCATTATATTCTGGCAGAACTTTTGCGCAGGCAGGGACAATTTGCCGGTGCATGTGCGGAATTTGATTTAGTTGATGGCAGTGCTAATCTTTCTGCCGACCTGGTCAACAGACAAAAACAGCTGGCTGTTAATCAAAAAAGCCATTCAGTTCTATTGACCAATGAAGAAGTAGCAAAAATATTTTTTCCTGATTTGCCGGTAGATTTGCCGCCAGAAATGTTCAGCACAGAAATGGCAGTTGAGCAAGCAATGAACGAAGTAACAACTTCTTCATCAGAAACAACATCTGTGCCAATAGCTATTGCAGGTTTGCCGGTAAGAAAAGCAAAAAGCAACTCTGCTATCGTTTCGCCCTGGAAAGAAGTGCAAAAAGCACAAGCCTTAGGGAGGTAAAGGAATAAAATGGAAGATGTAACACCACTAAATCTTGAAGATCATCCAAAGCTTTTTGGCATGCGTTATGATCAGCTGATTGCTGTTTTAGCCAGCTTAGTTATTTCTACGCAATTGTATTCCTGGTTGGCTCCTATACACTTTGCCGGGCAAGATTTGCGTATGGATATTTGTATTGTTATTGCTTTGCTAGGGCCGCTCTATTCCCTTATTACTTTGAATAATTCAATGGCCAACTGGGAAACAATAATCAATTTTTATGCCACTTCCCAAATTTATGTGCCAGGGGTTGATCCCAATCCCAGGCGTTTTCTTATCGATGAAAAATTATCCCAATTTATTGAATAACGAGAGTGAAAAATGCTTTCCGCCATTAACAAATTAACCTCTACAACACCGGCTCAGCTTCTCCAGATTTTTCAATCTGGGGTTGTTAGCCTTAAAAAAGAAGATAATAAGGCAAAAGAAGCACTTGCTAAGTTGCCGGCTAATGCCGTGCCGCGTGCGCATCCATCAGCAGCCGGGCTAATACCATTGTGGGATTTATTTCAAGACGAGGCTTCCGGGCTGGGTGTGATTGTCTTGAAAGACGGCAGCTACCGCTGTTGTTTTGAACTTGATGGTGTGCATGTGAGTGGCTTTGATGAAGTGCGCCTTGTCTCGCTGATGAATCACTTTACTGGTCTTATCAACGGCATTGATACCTCTATACAGCTGACGGTGGTTTGTCATAATATTAGCAAGCGCGAATATTTTGCTCGTCATGCTGTTGATGTAATTAACGATGACTTTCTTCAATATATAGCTAAATGCGTAGAAAGCGACCAGGCTTTTCTTCTGGCGCGCAATTTTGTACCAGAGCTGAAATTTTTTGTTACCTTTTGCTATCGCCCACCTAAAGAAAAACCGGCTGAGCAAAGTTGGTTGAAGAGCCAGCTTAATCATGTAATTGACACTTTTTCAAGCCAGGCTACTAAACAAACATTGAGCAGTCATGCTAAAAATGTCACCACTTTAGTTCAGAGGGCAATAAGTTATGCCAATCAATTAGCCAGTTGCGGCATGAGCGGCAGGGCTATTTCCGCCATTGAATATTTTCGTATGCTCTACCGCGAGCTTAACCCGGGCTTTGCTATGGAGGCAGAAAGCAGGTTGCCGGAACCGATCAGGCAACAGCAAGAAGCATTGCCGGCAGGACTGCGCCGCGTATTTCCGGATATGGAGCCGGCCAGTGTTAGACAGCAATTGACCGAGTCTTGTTATGACTTTAGCCATCCTGATTATGCTTTGATTACTGATTTGTCCAGTCACCATCCTCGTTCAGAAACCACGTTGCTGGAAACGCAACCAGAAGCAAAAAAAGCAGAAGTAGAAAGAGGGCATGAGCAAAAGGGGCGCTATATGCGCACTATGTATATGAGTCGTTTGCCCGAGCGCACAGGGCCGCTGTGGTTATTGCCTCTTTTGCGTCTTAACTGTGAATGGCGCATGAATATCTATGCTCATAAACTTGATAAAGATGCATTCCGGCATCAATTGCAACGCAAGCAGGCACAAGCGCATGCTAATACCTATCAAGGAATTTTAGGAGAACGCTCTGCCCCTAATCAGGAAGAAGCGGAAAAAGCACAAGAAGCAGCTCATATTGGTTCGGAGCTTTACACCACTAATATCGAAGTCTTTAATTTTGCCATTTATCTAACCCTACTTGCTGATACGCTTGATGACTTAAACCGCTCGTCAGAACTAGTGCGTTCAGCAGCTCCGCAATGCCGTGGCGCCCGCTTTGTAGTTGGCTATCATGAGCAAAAATCATTATTTGCCGGCAGTCTGCCCGGCTTAGGTGTTGACGTTTGCCGGCGGGGCAAAGTGGTGCGCACACCTACTTTACGCAATTCCTTTCCTTATGTGCATGCCAAGCTTGCTTCTGAAAAAGGTGACTGGCTTGGTTTCTCTAAAGAAACGCTTGAGCCTGTTTTTCTCAATCCATACGATGAAAAATTACCCAATGCTCTTTGTGTTGTCTTTGGTCAGCCTGGTGAAGGTAAATCAATGACAGCCCAGCAAATTATTCAAATGAAAACTCTGGCTGGAGCAAAAACAGTAATTATTGACCGCTCCGGCAGCTATAAAATGCTGGCTGAAGTTTATGATGACACCGCTTACATTAAACTGGGGCCGGATGGTTCTGTT
The DNA here is from genome assembly GCA_963847765.1 of Candidatus Melainabacteria bacterium. Taxonomy (GTDB): domain Bacteria; phylum Cyanobacteriota; class Vampirovibrionia; order Obscuribacterales; family Obscuribacteraceae; genus CAWKBA01. Next base: position 146,998 of record CAWKBA010000010.1, read on the forward strand.
TGCATCAACCTTTATGACTTGCCGACAGTATTGCCTGGTGAAAAACCGCTTGATCCAGCTAATCCGCCTGAATCCCATATAATAAAAATATTGAATTTTCACTCTGTCATGCTTGGTGAAAAAGGTGAGCAAGCTTTAACTAAGGATGAAAAGCCAATTTTAATGCAAGGCATTCAACAAATATATAAACGAGCGTTTACAGAAAACCGTGTGCCTGTAGAATCTGATCTGGTGGCATGGCTAATTGAAGAATCAAAACAGACAGCTAATGCTAAACGGGCAGGAGTATGCGAAGACTTAGCTAATCGCTTGAGCTTATATTGCCGCGGTGCTATCTTTGGCAAGCTGTTTGATGGGGCAACTTCAATTCCCATGGATGCTCAATTGATGATTTTTGATACTTCCGATCTTGCTCATGATAAAACCCTGGAAGCAGTGGTAACCTTGTTTGTTTCTGACTTTGTATTGCGGCGAGCAGCTCAGCACAAGGCAGAACAGATGGCGAAGGGCTTGCCGGCACGCTTTGTATTCTGTATAGATGAATTGTGGCGCTTGCTTCGTTATGAGGGCGGCAAGACACTGGTTGAAGATGCTTCACGGACAAGCCGGCACTTAGGGTTGCTTTTCATAGGTATTTCGCAAGAACTAAACGATTTATTGAAAGATGATAGAGCCCGCAATTTAGCTACAAACAGTGCTATTAAAATTATTCTTGGCAATGATCCAAGTAACTTCGAGCTTATTAGAGAAGCTTGCGGGCTCACGCCTCAAGAAATGGAAGCGATTGCCCATTTGACAAGAAAAAATCGTGAATACAGTGATGCCTTTCTGGTTTATCACAAGCTTTCACGGGGTGTGGTAAAACTGGTTGTACCGCGTTTCATGTACTGGGTGGCAACAACAGAGCCCAATTCTGATCTGCCCATGCGCACCAGGATGATTGATCTTTGCCAGGGCGACGCGCGTCTTGCCTGTCATCTTCTTGCTCAAGGTGTGACACCGGATAACTTTACCCCTGAATACTTAAAGGCCCATTAGAGGTATTAATGTTATGTTCGACTACGCTGCCGGAGAAAAATATAAATTAACGTTGATCATGGTTGCTTTGGCAGGCATGATGGCCGGAGCATTCTTTACTGTTTTATTATCTTCTTCATCTGAACCACCTAGAGCCAGACAACGGCATGCTTACGAAGATCCGGATCTTAGAGGGGATAGACCAATAGCAGCACCACCGGAGTACAATGCCGGCATGTCCGGGCAAGCTCAAGCTGTTGAACAAAGAGGTGCTGTTGCTGCAAATGGTACTGATCCCCTTGCTGCTCTTAATATGGTTCAAGAGTGGCTGCCTCTAGGTTGGGATTTAAGTGCCGGCACAGCCGCAGACAGCCAGGAAAAAGCGATAAAATATATGACTGATGAATGTGCGCAAGCCTACAGGCAAAATGTTTGGACGCAAGATATGGCCAGACAGATAAATGCTTCCGGTATTAAGAGTAGTTTCAGTGCCAGCCGGGTAGCAGCTGGACATATGCAGTCTGATGGAACGATTGTAATTACTGTTGAAGGCAAGCAAGTGCTGGATGTTCCCGGCAAAGGCTCGAAAGTACGCCAGGTAAAACTTGAATATCTGGTAAAAAATACTGCTTATGGTTTACGTATTGCCGGTATAAGTGACGCAGACAAAAGCTAGAAGGCGGCCGAGGAGAAACTATTATGGGTTGGAGAGCACTATTAAATGAAAAAGGCACGATTGTCAGCTTCAGGAATCCTGATACCGGCGAATTGATCAGTGCTCGGGAATACGAAAGACGTGTGCAGATGATGCAGGGCGGTTATACACCTGGTGATACTCAGCCGGGCATTGCCCCTGATGGCTCACCTACTGGTATAACGGCTTCTCCTTATCCGGGTGTAGCTGGTACTCAACCGCTGACAGGTTATACAAACGGTTATCCCTCTGCTGCTGTTCCTTCTGCTGCCCCTTCTGGTGCTAATCCTTATCTTGCCAATCAAAGCTATCCAGGCAGTACACCCTATCCTGGTAATCAAGCCTACCTGAGCAGCACGCAGTCCGGCAAGCGCGTGTTAGTCAGCCCTGATGATCCTGGCTATAAAAATATGGCCATGCCGGCTTTTCAATCTCGGCAGCCGGCATCACAATGGATCCAGCCGCCTTCTGCACCAGTTGCGCCGGGAGTGCTGCCTATGACAGGAACTAGCCCGTTAATTCAACCTGGTGCACAAATACTTAATCCCGGCAATACACAGTCAACCACGCCGGCAGCACCAGCAACAAATCCAGATGGACCACCTTCATATACGCAAGAAAAAAGCATGCGCATGGAAGGTGTTCCTGGTCATGGCATGGAAAGTGTTGCTTATCACCCTCATGGATTTCTTGATGCTACTTCTATCGCTATTGTATTGCCCACATTAATATTGGTTGCTCTGAGCATTGCTGCTGCCCACAAAAAGCGACTTTTCCCCTGGCAAACCATCCGTACGTTTAGCCCGCCGTCCGGTTTGATGGCGCCCAGTGAATATGAAAAATCATTTCTTTGTCCACCTAACTTAAGACGCCACGGGCGATTAGGTAAGCGTAATCCTAATGCTACCTGGACTGAAGCTGATGGAGTAGTACTGCCTTTCGGTTTCCTGGCTCGTACACATTTACCGGTCACTATACCGCTTGGACGGCTGCCCAACAAAAATATGTTCATAGTAGCACCAACCGGTTCCGGTAAAACTACCTTGATGCGCGCCATTATCAAAGCTTTAATGGCTAAACCGTGTGTGCTGATCGCTCTGGAAGCAAAAGCTAATGATCCTCATTTAGATGAGAAAAAAGAAGGTTTTAAATATACGCTTCTGCCAGAGGCAAGAGCTGCTGGTTTTGACACACTTTATTTCAATCCATTGGATACCGAAGAATCAATTCATTGGAATCCTCTTGATGTTTCACCGATTACTTTTGCCTCTTCAGTCATACAAGATATTAATAGATTGGCCCCTGAAGAACAGCACTGGGCGGAACGTGACCATGGTTATATCTCAGGCTTAGCACAATTGCTCAAATGGGGAGCTGTGCAAGTAGCTGGTGAAGATGAGGAAGGTTTTGTCTCGGAAGTGACACCACTGCCCTGTAATCCGCGTGGACTGATGCGACTGGTGAACAACAGGCGCAATATTGTTGAGTCGTTGCGCCGGCTCAAGGATAATACGGAAGTTAATCCGGCAGAGTTAAGCGAGCTCACCCAGACATTGTCTTCAATTATTCGCACTGATACCGATTGGGATAAAAACATTCAGGGTGTGCGTGGGCGCTTGCGTATGTTCAAAAATCAAAGCGTAATTAGAGTAACTGAACAATCTAATGTAGATATTCAGGCAGCTATGCATAAACCGACTGTTTTAATATTTGGCGCCCCGGCTTCTCTGGGCCCTGATGCTGAGTCGCTGGCTGGTTGTTTTGTGTACCAATTGCAACAAGCTTTGCACACCAGATATGGTATTGCTTCCATTTTGCCTTTATTTGCTTTCTTTGATGAATATCAAACATTGAATTTGGACATAGCTGGCAGATTATCTGCCATTGTCCGTGGTGCTAATGGCGGGTTGACGGTTATTTTGCAAAACATAAGTCAGATTACTTCTGGGAGTAGCATGAACAATCCACTTAGTTCTGGTGCTTCGGAACTGAGAACTATTTTCTCCAACGCTTCGCTACGCATATGTTTGCACAACGCTGATGAGAGTACATCGCGCTTCTTCTCTGATGAAATTGGCAAACACGCGGTGATTATACCCGGGGTGTCTGACCACTTCAAATCAAGCTTTGGTACTTTCCCAATCAGTTGGAATAGAATCCACTCCCAACAAGTTGTGCCGCGGGTTGACCCAGATGCCATTAAGCGCATGGAAAGACATCACGCTCTTGTTTATCTTTCACCAGCCGGAGATCCTGAGTTTGGCGAAGTGAAGCCGTTTATGGTTGATTTGCGCGGTATTGAAGAAATTGCTCGCATGCACTTACTTTACAGTATTCCAGGACGAAAACCGCCTGCTGGTGGTCCGGAAGGGGCAATGCTACCGCCTCCACCTCCTACACATGTGCCCTGGGAAGCTGTTGGTGGCGGGAAGCCTGGTGGCTGGACAGCAGCTGCATTTGAAACCGTCGCTAAGGCAACTGAAGCTGCTCAGGCTGGACAATCAGTATCAGCAAGCCCGGCAACAACTGCATCTTCTACTTCTGTTGGTAGGCTGGCAGACACATTGGCTGGTGCTTTGCCCGGTATAATGCCTAGTTCTTCGCCCAGTACAATTGGGGAGGCAGTGGACAATGTTTTAGCGGCCACGCAGGCGCCTGCGCAGGCGATGATAAGCGAACGCCTTTGCCCTAGCTGCAAACAGCCGGCTACTAATAAGAAATTCTGCACCAATTGCGGTGCTTTCCTGGGTGCGCCAGTGACAAGGGACACCAATATGGCAGTGAATCAGACTGGCTCTGCAAGCGGGCGCGTGCAACGCACCCCTGCAAAATCTGCTCCCCCGCCATTTCCGTTTGCATCCAGCGCAGGAGCTCCCGGGCAGGAAGCGGCCTGGGGCGGTGTAAAAAGTTCATTGGCTCAGATTGACGAAGAAAGTCCTGACCCACCACTGGCCAAGCCAACCAGGCAAAGTTATGGATACAATCCTGAAGACTATAACCAGGCAAATGCAGCGCCACGAAAACCAGTTGTTTCGCTCAATCCTGATCTCAACCGTCCGGTGTCGAAACAATAATTGATTGAGAACACGGGCGGAGCAAGCCCCGCCCCTACAAACGGCCAAATTTGCAGGATAAAATAAACGCCACTGCGGAAACTATCCAGTAGATAATGATAATGAACACGCCAATAATCAGCGGCTCAATTCCTTTGGATTGAGCGATGAGTGACTTAATGGTCAGCTCATCATTGGTGTTTGACTCTTTATTTTCTTGCTTGTTTTTTTCTTCTTTTTTGGTCATTTTTTCACCTGACTGTAATTATTATATGATCTCCAGCCACACCAATATAATTATTATTTTCTCCAATGGCTCTTAAACGTAAGGCATATATACCAGGTTCAGGAAAGTCGGTTTTCGTTAATGAAAATGTTCCGGACAGCCCCGATAATTTTTTATAGAGATGGATTGTATCTGTCTGTGGTGAAGGATCGTTCGGCGCAGCAAAAGTTTTGTTAGGCGGTGTCGATTCCACAGATATATTTTTTGCATCTGTTATCTTACTGGCATCATAATATAGTTGACAGGCAGGATGTGACTTATTCAGCTCTATATATCCAACAATATATTGATTAGCTGCACCTTTAAAAGACAAAACAGGCATGATTTTATTTGCTGGGACTATGGTTGTGTATTTGATTGAAACTCCTTTGGCACATTCCGGTGACAGCTCTGGCTGTAAATCCGAGTATTTGCCTCCCAAAATCCAATCTGCTTGACTATGTAGTGGTACGATAAATTCGCCTTCTTTTTCTAAAGCCAGGGAGGCAACACGTACTCCCTGCGGGCGAAGATCATTTTTGTATATTACATAGGGAGGAAATTTTTTTATTAGCATTTTATTGCCCGTACAATAGATTTTTATAAAATCAATTGATTGAGGAAGTAATTTTAATTGCTGAAGTTTTTGTTGATCTGCTTTCCAGATAAAAAATTGTGGCAATTGATCTCCAGGCATGACATTGTTCATTGAATGCAATGCATAACCGAAAGGAAATATATGATCAATTTCACTGAGATTGAAGCAGTTATTTACATCTTTATTAATCTGTGGATATTTTGTCATGCCATCAAGAGCGTTGCGACATACATAAGCACCATTGATTTCATCCGGCAAACCGACAATATAAACTACTGTATTGGTGGGAATTGTTTTAGAAAGATCATTCAGTTGCTGCATAATTGCTTGTGAAGCAGCTTCGGCTTTTATCCAGGCGCAATTATTCATCAGCAACCCTGCTCCAGCAGCTGAGACCATTATGGACAGGGCGACCATTGCCCAATAATTTATTTTCTTACTGTTGCTATTTTGTATTGTGCCAGATAAGCCAAAACAAATTAACATGGCTAATGGCACTGTAGCCATATAAGCAAGCCTGCTGCCTTGCAAATCGGTACCAATATTAAAGAGTTTATATACCGGCACCAGGCTTAATACCAGCCAGCTACAGAGAAAAATAAAAATGGGACGACTTTCTTTATCTGCAAGGATTTGTTTTATGCACAAAGCTACGCTGAATAGCAAAAGTGCGACCCAGAGAGTAATTATAGATTTACCATTTGTGAGCAGAGATTGGTTGAAAGGAACAACGAGCATATATAAGGAATGTTTCCAGAGATAAATAAGCAAGTACCGGTCGTGCGGTAAAAGCGTGCTGTCATATCCACCAATTAATGTACCGAGTGCATAGCAGCGCCATAAAAAATAACTTAGCAAGATCAACCAGAAAATAAGACTGTATTTAAAAGCGGATGCTACCGCTTTTAAAATTCTATCCCGAGCGTTTGCATAGCCAAAAATTAATTCGTACATGAATAATACTGCCGGTAACATAATAGCCATTTCTTTGCTGAGTAAACCACAAACAAATGCGATGATGCTAAGAACAAGCCATTTTCGTCTGTTAGACTGTCGCCAATACAGGTAACCAAGAAAAGCGCACAAAAAAAAGAAAGTGACAATGGTGTCGACTCGTCCGGTAATCCAGGTTACTGCTTCTGGGTGTGAAGGATAAAGTCCAAACATGGCAGCGGCACTCAAGCACCATATCTGGTGACTGAACGATCTTATCTGGTACTGCCTGCTAATAATATTCTTGAGCACAAGCCATAAAAGCAAAGTATTTGCTAGATGGCATAAAAGATTAGTTAGATGGAAGCCAATGCCATTGCTGTGCCAGATAATGTAATCGCCAAGCATAAAAATAGAAATAAGTGGGCGGTAAAACTTGGCGGTGGTCAAATCTAGCCAACTGCTGTGAAAATTGCGCCAGATCAGTTCAGGTTGACTGACCGCCTGATGCAGCCACTTTAAATGCACAAAATCATCACCGTTAAAGGCATTCGTTAGCACGGGCGAATAAATGAGAGCAACCAGCATTAGCACGCATAATATGGAATACCATTCCAGCGGGGTTATCTTAGTGTCGGTAATTTTGGGTTTTGGCAGGCGCAGTGTATTCATTTGACATTGCCTGATTTGGATTTATGCTTGCAGGCGGGCAGGTCAAGACCGCCGCCTGGTATGTCGAGCAAATCGTTCATAGCTTCATCGCTCGATTCGCCCATGACCAGCTCAATTTCATTTTTAACTTTTTTATAACCGGGCAAAGGATCAAAATTGGACCCTGGCATTTGACGCCGGTCTACGGATAGTGTTTCCAGCACCGATACCATTTTGCCGTTAGTGTCGCGACTTGCTTTTAACGGTATGCCTTTTTGTGCCGGTATGCCTAGGTGACTGCAAAATATCTGGGCAATTTGTGGAGGCAACTTGATGTCAGAGGCAATCCATAGTTGAGAAATTTTTTGCTCGGCTATATGTTTTTTGGGCTCGCTTTTTCTTACTACCCAGCATTCGTAAGCTTTGTAATGTTCGATAGTCATTGTTCGCCCTGTATTTTGCACAGTCAAAGCCAGCCGTCCGCGCTCATCGCGGTAGCTGCTCTTGGCATTGATAGAAAATCGCTGTTGCCAGCGCTGATACGGCAAATCGGCATAAGTTTTAGAATTTTCATTAAAAACAAGCGCATTCCACTGCGGAGCTTTGGTAATAATGGTCAACCCAAGGCGGCCAATATGCATTCTTAAGGCATGTGGCGTTAAGTCAGAGAAAACGGTGCCTGCAAAATTACTTGATTGCCGTATAGCCCAACCTGGTTCACTTCTGCCTCTGACAGGTCTGGACAGGCAAGGGCTGTTGATAAAAACGAACAGAAACAGCCAAGGAATGATAATGCCGACGCTGTACAAATTAATTTTCCTTGTAATTGCCATGGTGCTTATTTTACACGGCAATTTAAATTTTGTGGCGGCAATTTTCAATATGCGCTGCCTGGGCTGCATTCCACTTGCCCAGACGCGCGTATCGACTAAAACCGCAGCGGCAAGCCCGCCCGGCATCACTCAGATGCCATTCGGCCGCTGTGCACGGCTCCTCGCCGCGCTGTGCTTCACTAAACTTTGTTCCACACGTTGTCACAACTTTGTCACACAAGCTGCCTAGACTATCCAGTACTTAAAAGACCATTTGTCTTAATAAATAAAAAACCAAAAAACCAAAATAAGGCAAATGGTCTTTACTAAATAATACTACGGCGCAAGCGCCTGCACTACGGTCCATATACCACTGACAGACTGGAACAAGAAATTAATATAACGGAGAAAAATCATGTCCACACATTCACTGATATTGAATGACCCTGTACCGGTTGAATGCGAGCAAGAGAAGACCGATGGTATTCAGCCCAATTACTTCGATTTATTGGATGAAACACCGGAATTCTCGGAAGCGGCAATCTTGCTTGAAGATGATGTCATTGAATATTGCTATGTAAAAATGCAAGACGATGGCAAGCAATATTTTGGTTTTGATCGTTGTTTGCCCGGTGCAGACGAATACAAAAAAATTATCGACCGCCATAAATTGGTGAATAAAATGGAAGCGAATACATTTGAACGTTATCCAAGCGGCAAGACAGTTCTAAGTAGACGAGGCAGGATTCTTGAAATGAATTTTCCTAAGTCAGGAGGAGTATATGTCTAATCCATCGCCAGAAAAGGCGCCAGTATTATTGAAATCGGAACAAGCAAAAGAAGACCCAAGAGGAGCCCATACATCTGAACAACAAGCCGAAGAGCGTTGTCGTGATGATGTACACCAAGGGCGTGTAGAGCCTAAGCAAACAGAACAAAAGAAATCTCCTCAACAGAAAGAATCGACAGTGTCCGAAGAGAATAAAGAAAAACCGATAATTAAAGGGGGTATTACAACAAATGTCCTCATCAATCCTGGTGACGGGAAAGAAGTTACAAAAGTGCCGCCTGGTTATCATAAAATTGAAGACAGTGCACAGCCAAAATCAGGCACACCATACCCGGAAGCACAACCGTCTTATGATGCTGCCGGCAATCTGAATCACATAGACATTATGCCTGATAAAAATCGCCGGGATAAAAACAATCGGTAAATATACATGGATGGCAATATATATCAAAATTCTCCCAGTTCAGAGTATCCCCCTTATGCTCCTGATTTATTCAATGGCGGATCAAACGAAATTATGCCGCCTGTGGCCCCCTCTTATAGACATTTGGCACGGACTGCTGATATCAATCCGGCATATTATTCTGAGCAACAAGCCCTTAACCGTTTAATGGATAGTGTGCATCAAAGTCGAATTGAAGACGTGCGCATCGGGCAAGACACAGTTCAATTTTATCTTGAAGATGCACAGGTTGTGCATGGTGCAATTGAAATTCGGGCTCGAATAATTCCTCAACCAGGTGAACACCTGGAAAAGAGAGAACATTCTGACTATATTATTCCTGCCCCGAATCAATTTCATCCTCAATATTCATATCAGTACCCGAATCAGCTTCCCTCTCAATACCCATATCAGTATCTGAATCAACTTCCTGCTCCTTCTCAATATTCTAATCAATACCCGTATCAGTACCCGAATCAGCTTCCTGTTCCTTCTCAATATTCATATCAATACCCGATTCAATACTTGAATCAGGTTCCCCTTCAATATCCATATCTATATCGGTACCCGAATCAATTCCCGTCTCGGTATCTTTATCAATTTCCTGTAGCTAATGCAGCCGGCAGTATTGCCGGGGCTATCAGCCAGCTTGTTTTAACGGCTAACTTGCTGAGGCGGTAATTATGGGCGCGTAGGGGGTGGGGGCGTAGAACTGCAAGCGGCAGACCACTCAGATGCCATTGCGGCCACTTGTGCCCATGTCCTAGCCCGCATCCACCCGTCGTTGTTTTGTCAGGAAATACCTCAGAACATACATGGCGGCAACGGGAGTAACGAAAAAATAAAATGACTGAGAATAGCGATGTTCATAATGAATAATTGGTGAAAGGCAGACAAAAAACAGAGGAAATAACCATAACCCAGGCATAAACTTAAAGCGAGTCAAGCCAAGGAAAATAAGAAAGGCAAGGGCAGAAAGTACGCACCAGGCATAGATATACCAGTTGCATCTTTGCCCAAACCAGAGAGTGTCATAAACTTTAAGCTTAAATTGTGCAGCTTCCCACGGTTTTTTGGCTACGGCAGCCAGGAGGCTTTGCAAGGCATAGGAGCTGCCTTCTTTCTTGTTTTTATCAAGCCTGGCTAATACTTCTGCTGATTTTTCCGGGGCAAGATAATTGCCAATGCCGCGTCCGGCATTCCAGCCCCATTTGGCTGACTCTCTTTGGCTTTCCCAGATGTCACGCCACATGCTGTAGCCATGATAAGTGGATCCGGCCATAGTAAATTCACCAAAATAATGTTTATTGCGTTTTTGCCATGGATATTGAATAGCAGCTAAAATTATCATGCTTGTGATCACAAACAGGAAAATCTGTTTGCGCTTTCCTTGTTTTATCAATCCACACAGAGCAAGAATAAGCCAACAAAAGCGGGCAAATGTAGTATAAATTCCTCGAAAATAAGAGGCTATGGCTAATGCGCTGCCAAAGCCTAAGGCAGTGATAAACACATATTTATATGAAAGAGGTCCTTTTTCAAGCTTTTGCCAAAAATCAGACAGAGCAATTAACGCCGACACTATGCATAGTTTTGAAAGTGGTTCTGAGGAAAATAAACCCAGACCAAAATTAAAATCCAATACCGGCAGGCATAACAAACTTAATAACCCGGCACCCAGTATGTAACCATCTCCCTCAACATAGTAGCTAGCCAAAATGCAGGTTAAAAGGGCAGTGATCAGATGAGCAGTAGCCATCAGGATAAAATAAGGCAGAACACTATGCTCACCAAAGAGCTTAATCATTATGCCAATAACAAGCGGTGTGCCTGGTGATTGGAAATAATATGGCATATAGGTTTTATTATTTGGATCTGCCGGGCTGATATTTTTCCGGCTTAATCCTTTTCCTTCAGCAAAGCCAAGCCCGACTTTGATGTAATTAGAAGCATCAGTCAAGTTTAGTGCTAGAGCCCACTGACTGTACGATTGATTTAAACGTACACTGCCCGGATCTGCTTGTTCAATCTCTTTTAAATATTCAAGAGTTTTTGTCATGCCGGCAGAAGCAAAAGCGCCATAATGATTCAGTCTATCTGCCAGCAGGCAACAAGCGATAAGCCAGACTAAAACCATAGGCAAAACAATACGACAAAGGCTGGACTTGCTGAATAGATTGATCATGTATAGTACGGGAATTCTGAAACAATTATAGACTGCATAGAATTATAATTTATTCCAGTTGTCACGGTATGGTCTTATCGAAGCGTTTGTCAATCATATTCCAGCGGTAAAAATAGGCGCCGGTTTTTTCTGCCTCTAGTTGATCTTCATCGAGAAGCCATAAACCATTGTCAAAATTTTTGTCGGAGAAAGGAATATGATTCATTGATTGAATGGTCTTAATACCGGCAATAGGCACGCCTTTATATTGGTCAGGAATATTGAAAAAATAAATTTTAGGATCACCGGCTATTTCTTTGTGGATTCTGGCAAAGTCATAGCGCATGCTATTGGTTAACCGTCCTGCTTCCGCCCAGGCCAAATTATTGGATCGCAAAACCATGGTGGAAAAGGCTAAAACAAGAAAAAACAGTACATAGCGCCAGTAATCGGCTATTTTGTGATTACTGATCATAGCTAACCCAAACATCAAAAATGCGCATAAGGGCACTGAGGCAATGTATCCATATCTGGCGTTGAGCAGATTGGGAGTGATCCAGAGAAGTTTAAGCATGGGCAGCAAACTTATAAAAAACCATATGACAATAAATATGCCCAGGGTAGCGTGGCTGCGATTCTTCCATAGGCTGTGTACGGTTAAAGAAGTAAGGGCGGTTAGCATCACCAGCCAGAGGCAATAGGCAATATGATTGTGGTTGAAGATGGTGGAGGACAGAGGGATAAGTATTGTTTTCAGGCTTTGTAGCCAGGCTTTAAACATCATTTGATTGTTAGTAAAATGAAAAACAGTGTCGCTCCAGGTGCCTAAAAAATTGCCGGTCACTGACTTTCTTAACAGTAAATATCCGCTAAGCAAAAACCAGTATGGCAAAGTAGTTACAGCGTTTGCAAACAATTTAAAGCGCTGATTAAAATACTCGTAGATTACCAGTATCAAAGGTAGTATCACGGCCGTCTCTTTGCTAAGGAATGCACAAATGGCAAAGGCGCAGCTAGTCACAAGTAAAGAAATTTTTCCTTGCTTGCGCCAGTATATATAAAACAAAAAGCCGGAAAGAATAAATAAATTAACGAGCGCTTCTGTGGTGCTGACAAACCAATTAATTGGTTCTGTGTGTAAAGGATAAAGAAGAAATAAACTAGCGGAGAACAAAGACCAATTGACACGTGTAGTTATTTGTTTTTGATCTTTGCTTGTATCCGGCAATAATTCTGCTAAAAGAAATCCTAAAACAACGGTGGTAAGGAGTTTATAGATAATGGCAATGACTCTATACCACCAGCTGTTTGTTCCGCATAATAGATATTCAGCAAACCAAATGAGATTGGTTAGCGGTCGATAATAAGGCGTGCCTTCATAAACTCCTTGAAATAACAGGGCGGGGTTATGTTTGATTGAATGGAGCCAGGCAATAATATAGAAATCATCAGAGGTAAAAAAATTGAACATCACGGGCTGGTAAGCAATTGCCAGCGCAATAAGCATAAGCGCAGAAAAAACTACAGCCTGCCACCGAGGGTGCATGGGTATTTTGATCAGATCATGACCGCTGCGATAAATAGACTGGACTGACATTATAAATCGGGTGTTGTTACTTTGGTAGCCAGCTTGCACTCCGGCAGGCTGGTTTCTTTGCAGGCAGAGATTAGTTTGAGAAGCTTTTCGCTGCCCAAACCATTTAAGTGAGCTGTATCGAAAAAATCGCTTGTTAAAAAATGGGGATCGTGATTAAGATCTACTACACTAGCGCCATAATTGGCAGCCAATTCTCTGACGGTGTTTAAGTACTTATCATAGATAGCCGGAAGTAAAAGTGTCATGTTCTTTTGTGTGAGTGGCATATTGACCAGAACTACCTTTATGCCAAGCTCTTTTTGTTGTTGCAAGAATTTTTGTAAGTAGCTAACTTGTGTATTGAATGTTTTGGGTTTGACAGGGTTATACCGCAGATAGTATTCACGGCTATTGTCTTTTAATTCTGTTGACGGTTTGTTATTGGCGGCAATTAACCATTCGCCTACTTCAATATCACCCATACTACCGTCACGTGGATTCATCAACTGTCTTATCATGGTTGCTCTTCCGGCGTTGTCGTCACTTTTTTGAGCAAAAAGCGGGAAGGCATGTTTTGCTTGCAGGTTACGCAATGATTGTTTTAAATCAGAAATGAAGCCGAGGTGATTGCGATACATGCTGGAAATACGGCGCAAGCATTGATCAACAATGCTGTTAAAAGTCCTGTGCTCATTGACAATAAGGTCGACACCGGCAATTTTATTCATATACTGAGCAGTATCGCTGGTGATGGCTCCAGGAAAGGCTGAATCCAGTAAATCGCGAGGCGCAATGCCCCATATGATGAGCTGGGGTTTGAATTTCGGTGTTATGAAATTGGCGGCAATGGCATATGCATCAGAAGCCATCTGACCGCCGATAGCAAAAGAAAAAGTAGAGACTGGCTTGTCCTGCTTATCTTTCAACAACTCTTCCAGGTATAAGCTGCGATGGTGGGTAGCTGAGTCAATCAATTTATTGTAATGAGCGGCATCGCCTTCATTAACCGTTGCCAGCATTAATGATGAACCAAAGAGCACGATATCCGGCACTTGTTTTAATTGCTTATAATCATGCACTGCCCACCAGATAAAGCTGCGCTGGGGAAGGCTATAAGGATCTGGGTGAATTTGAAAACGAACAGCCAGATCAACCACAAAGAAAAAGGCTAAAGCAGCAATAAAGCGGCTGGTCAATAGTTTTCGCCGCACCAACAGGCTGTTTGGCGCGTCGACGACTTTTTTCTCTGGAGATGTTTGTATAATCAAGTCGCTGCGGTTGATTGTGAAATCTTTGAGTTGAGAAGTCATTTTTATCTGCCAGACGCATCCTTATCTTGGCAAGCAAATACGCAATTGCCAAGTGGATAGGATAGCATAGCATGGAAACATCAGGCAATACTAGACCAACCAATTTATAAAGCAACTCTAAGAGATTCGAGATTAGAGACAAGCAGTTGGAAACGTGGGTGTGAAGAAGGCAGGACTTTAATGGCTTGTTTATACAACTCGGTTGCTTCTTTAATTTTGCCATGCTCTTGATAGAGCATGCCCAGGCTGTTCAATAAATCGCCGACAGCCGCGCGTGGATAACGTCTGGACATTCTCAGCAAAATTTGCCGGTCAAGCTCAACATAACTGTAATGATGCAGATGGCAATAAAGAGCAATAGCTGTGCTGAGAGTAAGAAAGCGCCTGAGATCATTTCTGGGAAATTCGCAGGAAAGGTCTATGGCTTGCTTGATATGGCGTGTGGCTTCAATAAGTATTTCTGCTTTATTGCTAATATCTTCCTGCCGGCACTGAAGGAGGATGTCTTTTACATGGCTAAGTGCCAGCCCCCATTGTACATAGGACTTGATTTTATTTTCGGATAAATTGGATGGCATTGCTATATCACCATAGGTCTGTTGCCCAGTTAGATTGAGGAACAATTTCATCTAATGTTGGTAAATCAAGATGCGAATTAATAAATTCCCGCAAAGCATAGGGAAAATTATCCTGGTTGGTTGGGCTTAAATTAGCAATCTGGTCATATAAGGGTATTGCAGTGTTCTGTCTATATGGCAGAGCTTTCTTCCAGGCGAGACCATCATAGGTTTTTGCTTGATCAATCAGTTTTTGATTCAGTTCTTTTCTAGACAATGCGCTGACCATAAAAAATCCTCCATTAATCCCAATCCAACAAACTATTTGCTAGGGTTGACTAATAAAGTAAAGGATTTATGTGGCAGTTTGGTGACAGACTTATGACAATCCTGTGGCAATCTCCACTTCAAATGTTCTGTGCCAGGGCAGGCTGTATTGAATGGATTGAGGCTTAAAATTCAGTGCATCGGTTAGTATGGTTGCATATTTGTCCATGAGCCGAGCTACTTGTGTACCATCAGTTGATTGAACCGCCATCAATTCTTTGCGCACCTGCGTTTGATAAGCCCAGTCGTCCAGCAGGCGCAGCCATAATAAATTTAATCTGGATTGATCATTTAGATTGCCGTTTGCGCGAGCAGACAGGCAGGCTGAGCCGACAGCTAAGGCGCAACCCATGGTATTTCCAGTTGTATTCCAGCCGGCATATGACCAGATTTTTTTAATTAATTGCGGATGTTGTAAAAGTAAGTCGATCAACACCGGATCAGCGCCATTGGCATAGGCTACATCACAAATAACTACTGGTGTTTTGGCTTGTTCAATTAATGCAATTGTTTTTGCAGCTGACGTATGGGTTTCTACTATCCTTAAATCATTCAGACCGGGCAACCAGATATGATCGCCCTGCGTGTTTAAGCCGGTATGAACGATAACGGTAAAATCGACATTGTCGCCAGACCCATCAGATGAAATGATTTGTAACCCCTGAGCATCAGCCTGACATTCAAGACTGCGACCAATGCTCTGCCCTTCATAAAGGCTGGCAATATTGTTTCCTGAGGGTGATGAATACTGGACCGATATTTTAGGCGGTGCCTGGTGTTGAGTGTTTAAATAATGAGCAATTAAGCTCATCAGGACTTCATCGGCACCGGCATAGGCACGGATATTAGTTGCTTTTTTTTCTCTGGCTATTTGCAGGAGCTTCTCTTTTTCCAGGACGTTTAAGCCATATTTGCCTGAATCATCCTGGCTATAAATTAAGTAATCGATGTCACCGCAGGCGGCGTGATCAATAATTTTTTTGTTAACGGCAAAATTTCTTTCTCTTGTGGATAGATAATCTTCACGTATTTCGCCTTTTATTTGCGACTGGGCTAATTCCAACTCAGACAGAGAATCAAGCAGCCCAATTTCTTTTTTATGTAATAAGCTGGACCAGCGGAAAATTTCTCGACCGCATTGTGACCAGTAAGGCTTTTCTTCGGTATTATCATAATTATCTGAAATGCGCATTATGCTTGCCTGGGCATAGATTTTAAACTTGCCGGCACAGAGCTTCTTTAGACTATCTATCTTTTTAGACGTGACAAAATAATTTCCAGGCTGTCATCACCGCGACGAGAGGGGATTAGTCCGCCGTAAAGCAAGCTATCCAAACAGATAAATATTGCTCCTTCATTGCCCTGGGAAACCGCCTGTTCAAGCCAGTTTGATAAAGCATTAATATCCGTTGGTGCAAGCAGTGAACCCATGAGATTTCTCGGCGGCACCAGTACGTTTAAACCAGCCAACCGGCAAATCAATTGTGGAAATAAATAGGTAATTGGTCTATTATCGACCGGCAATAAAATGGCAGTTTGTTGCATTTTATTGAAATACAAAGCGCAGCCCCGCCATTATAGATTCAACAGGTGGCGGCTCTGATTTACCTTCCATCTCAAGAGATTTTACATTTATATCCCGGTTGTTCAGATCGCGCACCACATTCATTTGCAGAGCAATAGGCACAACAGCGTCTTCCCTGGCGGTGATAACAGCAATCTTAATCGATTGCGGTAAAAACGCCAGGCAGGAGTCAAAACTATTTTGATGGTACAAAGCTAACTTGTCCGTGGCGTTGCCACCTAAGGCTGCCTCCAGGGAAGGCTTTACCTCCGGCGCCATGCTTTGCTGGTACAGATCGTCCAGATCGGCGCAGGGAGCTACAGCAACAATGCCCATAATTTTTTGCTTGATATAAGCCGGTGCCGTGGCTGCATAAGTAAGCGCCGCGCCGGCGCCCATGGATGTGCCGACCAAAACAATGTGTTTTACATTCGATTGTTTCATGATTTGACGCAGATTATTGGTTGTGTCGATTCTGGCAATAGGATTGCCCCAGGAAGGAGTGCGCCCGTAATTGCAAGAAAGCAAAGATAGAGTGGGAAATGTTTTGTTTACTGCTTCAGCCAGACCGGATTTGAATAATTCGTTGAAGTCGCCGGTAAGCCCGTGGAAATAGACAAGCAAAGTATGATCAGGCGCGCTACCAGGCTGTCTTTTGGCTGTGTTAGTTTTAGCTTCTAACTTTTTAGGGGGTGCTGATTCGCCATAGCGCCAAACGTAAAAATCTTCCTGTCCATCCAGACAGCTTGTGAATCTGTAAACGATAGCTTTTTCTACAGTGGCAATACTGCTAATTGCAAAAAGCAAAGAACAGGCGCTAAAAAAAATTAAAAGTAATAGTTTCGTTTGTTTAGGGATGAGCATAATTGTTTTAGCGATTATATAAACGATGATTGTAATCTAGATCATTAATTGGCTGATTGGGTTTTTGGTTTGCGCTTATCCTCGTGCAAAAACTCAATATCGCTGCCGCCAAGAATACGTCCGTTGCGAGAGCGCATTTCCAGTGCCGCCAGCTCCAGTAAATCTTGCTTATCTACAAGATGCAAGGATGGTCTGCCTGACGGGAAAAGCCATTTGCTTCCCCATTGAGTGATGGCGAGAAGAACATAAATTAAATCGCGGCCTTTCTCAGTAAGCACATATTGAGAGCGTTTTCCACCTGTCTTGTCCAGCTGCAGAATACCATCCTTTACCAGTTGTTTTAGCCTGGTTGTGAGGATATTTTTGGCAATGCCTAGACGCTTTTGAAAGTCGGCAAATTTTTTGACACCATAAAATGCTTCCCGGATAATGAGCAGGGTCCACCATTCGCCAATGACATTAAGGCAGCGGGAAATAGGGCAGGTCTCTTGAGCCAGACTTTTATGTTTCATGTAGTGCAGGCACTTGCGCCGTTTCTAGTTATATTTCCATCTTAGCAAATAAAGTTGCATAATGAAACTACATTACCTTCCCAAGGCAAGGGTTTTGCTAAAAGCAGCGCTTACTTTAAGTAAAGTGTGCTTAAGTTTATTTTGGACTGCAGGCAAGCGAGGATAGATAATTGTCAAATCCCAGTGAATGGGGACAATATATTCAATTGGTAAAGCTCTACTTTGCAAGGCTGTGAACATTTTAGTGTCTTTGGCAGCCAGAGCAAATGGACGGCTAAGTCCTGTAAGCAGGCAGCCAATAATTTTAGGCATAAAGTCAGAATGCCAGTATTGAGTGACTGTGATTATATTGATTCCGGCCCTCTTTAAAATATTGGCTGCCGGTAGCCAGTCACCAATGGGCGAATCACTTAAGTGCCTGTCAGGAGCAATAAAAACTATTTTGGGCTTTGTTTTGCCGTTCAGTATTGTCAGTATATGTCCGGCTATTTTTTGTTCATGTCCAGGATCAAAAGCAATGCCGGAATGGTCCGGCTCAACAGCAATAAGTTGATAACCGGCAAGTCTGGCGGCTTGCAAAAGGGCGGCAAAGTCATTACCTTCAACCAGCCCATAGCTTGATAAGTCTACTGGTGACAGAGCAGGTACAATTTCGCCGGTAATAACAAAAGTATCCAATAATCTTTGCAAACATCTGGGCAAGCACAAGGCAAGATGTGTTGCCCCACCTTCTTTTTTTAGCCTTGGTAAAAGTGAAGCAATAAAGCCAAGATGGGGATGATAATTGAGCCCTGTGCGTGCTAAAGCCAAAACATCATTATCAAGCATGAGATTAATTAATTTAATTGCAGGATCATAACCAATAATGTTAAAAGCAGTTTTGATTTCAACTAAATCCTGGCTGGTTATTTTCAGCAGACCCAAATTATGTATGGAAGACAGCTC
This sequence comes from Candidatus Melainabacteria bacterium, assembly GCA_963847765.1. Classification (GTDB taxonomy): domain Bacteria; phylum Cyanobacteriota; class Vampirovibrionia; order Obscuribacterales; family Obscuribacteraceae; genus CAWKBA01. The sequence goes on from CAWKBA010000010.1 coordinate 166,072, forward strand.
TTTTTCGCTTACTTCTTCCTTAACGAAGTTATTGCGTTCGAAATAAGGGGTTGGCCAGTGGCCATTTGTTTAACTTCGGCAGCAGAACTGTCTTTTATTTTCATTTTTGGCAAAATTTTGCCGATCTGAGTTTGCCCGATTGCTGTAATTTGCGCTATCATTTTCCTTCTCCAATTTTTTTAAATGGGCCTATTAAATTAAGCTAGTAATTGCTTGGTTGATGTAGGCAGACTAACAAAACTTTGTGGCAAAGTTGTGTCAACCTTGAAATACTGGCCAGCAGATGGTTAACAGCCAAAAATAAATAATGAAAAAACGTCTTGTTTTGGGACAAAGAGATATTGGTGTGCTTAATGCGCTTCATTTGCATGGTGCATTAAATTCGCGCCAGCTGGCCAAATTATGTTTTGCAGAAGCCGGTTTTGAAACGGTGCGCAAGCGGCTGCGTAAATTGCACCAGGCGGGCTATTTAGGTGCCACGGCTACGGATAACAAAGAAGAAAAAGGTAGGCCGGAACATTTATATTTTCTGGCGGACTTAGCGGTAGCAGCGCTGGCGAGCAGCCAAAATATTTCTGAGCAGGTTATTGCTGTCGGCCCGCCTAACACCAATCATAAAGAACACCTGACCCGCCTGGTTGATTTGCACCTTGCCTGGCAGCGTACGGCTAAACAAGAAAAAATTGCCGAGTTTGATTTTGTTACCAAAAGAGTAGCACCAAGCACCAAAAATGGTAATGAGCATTTAAATGAAGCCAAAGGGCATGCTGATGCCACTATTACATTCAGGCGCTCGGCGGAAGATCATCCTCAATCAATGTTGCTTGTTCTGGAAACGGGAAACTTACGGTTAGAACGTCACTGGCGGCCTAAAATAAACGCCTTACTTAAAGCCAATAAACCTGTTTTAGTGGTGGCGTTAAATGAGAAACGGCTGGACACTTTGCGAGAATGGACATTACCTTTGTTGAAGGCAGCAGGAATAGCAGAAGAACGTTGTCTTTTTAGTTTGTATGATGAAGTTGTTATGCGAGGGTTTCTGCATTCAAAGGCCTGTTGCACTAAGGGTAGTGTCGCGAAGATTCCAGTATAATTGCTTTGTGATTATCGGTGTCTATCAGCGCCTGAAAAGCCCTGAAAAGAAATTACCCCAACCAAGAAATGGACCTATTGCTCCCAGTATAAATACAATTAGCGATAATGATATTGGAGCGATACAAAGGCTGCCGCTCAATAATCCTGCTATGACAGTTGTGACTATCTTAGCTCCCAGTTTGCGCCCGGCGATTTTAAAAATTATATTGCCTGCTAAAGATCCAAATAAATAAATAAATAAAAGCATAGCTAATCCTCCCAGAGGAAAAAGCGCTTGCAGAAAAGCAAATAATAGGCCGGCTACGAGCGCCGCCATAAAACTGCGTAAAACAACCCAAAAATCAATTTGTAAAACATGACTGGTGAAACGCTTTGAACAGTTTTTGCAACGGTTGCCTACCGGACATTGCACCAGGCATTTGGGACAAATTTGGGCATTGCAATCAATGCATTTGAGCAGGCTATCGCCGCAATTATGATCTACTAAAGGAAACATTTGTACTAATACCCTATGATGATTTTAAATCTTCAGCGAAATGACAAGCTGAAAAATGTCCTGGTTGTATTTCCCGCCAGGCTGGCTCTTCAATTTTGCATCGATCCTGTGCCATAGGGCAGCGAGTATGAAAAGCACAACCGGATGGTGGATTAGCTGGGCTTGGCAAATCACCCGGCAAAATAATGCGTGAGCTTCGATCAAAAAGTGGATCGGGCACAGGAGCAGCGCTGATTAGTGCTTGTGAATAAGGATGAAGTGGGCGTCTATAAACATCATCGCTTTGACCAAGTTCTACCAGTTTGCCTAAATACATTACAGCCAGGCGATCACTTATATAACGGACAACATCGAGATTGTGGGCAATAAACAGATAAGTAAGCTTAAACTCTTTTTTGAGATCGAGAAGCAAATTGAGAATCTGGGCTTGCACACTAACATCAAGTGCAGAAACTGGCTCGTCAGCAACAATCAGGCGCGGATTGAGAGAAAGAGCGCGAGCAATGCCTATGCGTTGCCGCTGCCCGCCGGAAAATTGATGCGGATATCTTTCCGACATTTCTTTACTGAGTCCGACAAGATCAAGCAATTGCCAGACACGCTTACGCAATTCATTGTCTTTCATGATCTTATGCACTTGCAGAGGCTCGGCAACAATTTGGAAAACTGTCATACGCGGGTCAAGGCTTGCGTATGGATTTTGAAAAACAATTTGCACATTGCGCCGCAAGGCTTTTAGGGTTCGTTTATCAGCAGTGAGAATATCCAGGTCTTCAAATTGCACACTGCCTTCTGTGGCTGGAATTAAACGCAGCATGACACGCCCTAATGTTGATTTACCGCAACCTGATTCACCAACCAGTCCCAGCGTTTCACCAGGCATTATACTCAAGTTAATACCATCAACAGCTTTGACAGCGCCAACCTGACGGCCAAAAAAACCCTTGTGGATGGGAAAATATTTTTTTAAATTATTGATAGTAACAAGTGCTGACGACATAGCTCTAACTATAGTTCAAGGGACTTTAACTGACAACTCGTTTAAAACCCTATTCAATGAAAATAAAAACTTTTCAACTACAGTACGGCTTGCCTTGTTTAAACTTATCTGGGGCGATGTTTTGAAGCGCCACCGTTTGCAGTCTATTGCTCTTTGATAAACATATTGAATAGAGCAGGCACAAGAGCAGGAATGCCAATGTGCATGCGATCTTGATTTATGGTGGATAAAAGGTCCTTTACGGTGTGCCTTGGTTATCTTAATAATGCGATAGGAGCGCGGCGTAGGTACAATGCTGGGTAAATAGAATTCCAGCTCTTGTTCATCTATTAGATGAGAAGATTGCTCAGGTTGACTGCCAGGTTTTTTTGATTGTTTTTCCGGTTTAAAATAACTTCCCCATAACTCCGCGCGAATGCTTCGTGGCCGGGGCTCACGCAAAAAGACAATCCAAAAGACGACATAAAGGACTGCCAACTCAATTGCAATGATGCAGTAAACAAACATGGAGCCCTCCGGCTTAAGAAAGCCTAGAGTGGAATGATTATATGCGGGAGGAAATGAAAGTTCTACTACTATGGTTGTACACAGTATATTAATGAATGATGAGTGAGAACGAAACAGCTTTCTCATATTAAATCTGATGCCAAGTGATTAATTTGATATAGGATGCGAATCCGCAATTGCTTGTCCTTACTTGATTTATAGACACTTAAATAACGCACAATGGTTCAAATGCGCAAGGCCGGCAGCTCTTGAAACATGTCATCAAACAAAAAACGGAGAAAGCCGCATGCAAGCCTAGTTGTGCTAACCAGGATAATGAATGATGCCCGACTATTTAAAACTAGGTTTACTCGGTCATCCTCTTGCGCATGCCTTATCACCAACTTTGCAATCTGCTGCTTTGCAATTTGCCGGTATAAAAGGTGAATACCGGCTTTTTGATATAGAGCCTACTGCTTTCGACCATGGGGTAAAAGAAATACTAGCTGGCGGGGTAAAAGGATTTAATATCACCATTCCTTACAAGCAACGTATATATAGGATGGCAAATGGATATACGAGCGATGCCAGTCAGGTTGGGGCAGTCAATACTGTAAAAGTGGAAAGCGACGGCAAACTGACCGGACACAATACTGACGTTATTGGTTTTAAGTTAGCTTTTGTCGAAGCCTTTGGCGATAGTGTCATATCCGATCAAACCACTGCTCTGATTATTGGTGCCGGTGGTGGCGCTAAAGCTGTAGTTATTGCGCTGGCGCAGCTGGGGTGCAAAAACATAAAAATCAAAGGACGAGATCCTCACAAAGTGCATTCATTTATAACTGAAATGGAAAGCAATCTTGCGCAGGCAACCGGCAATAATATTGCCATTAGCTTGTGTGAGAATGATCAAGAAAATCTGGCTCAATTGAGTCTAGTTGTTAACGCCAGTCCTTTAGGTCTTAAAGACGAACCTGCTCCGGAATGGCTCAATCAATTGATCAATAAACTGAATGATCAATGTTTATGCTTTGATCTTGTTTATGGCAAAGACGGCAATATGCCTATGTTTACTGAATTAGCTTTGCGCAGAAAACTAAAAGCAATTGATGGGCTGCCTATGTTAGTCCATCAGGCCAGATATGCCTTTGAATTTTGGACTGGGGTTATGGTGCCGTCAGCAATCATGTATGATGCACTGTCGCAGTAGATAATTATTGGATTATATTGAACAAAAAGAGATCTCTTGGCCATATACTGTATGACTGTCTACCAAATATGGTTTATTGGTATTTGGAAATCAACAGGACATGTTATTAAAGTGATAGTACGTTTATTTCTACTCATTGCTCTATTTTGTTTACTGGGATTGCCATCAGCCCAGGCTGCTTCACCAGTAAGATTGGCAATTACGGCGGCTTCCGGTAGTGGATTGGAACAGGAGGTCGTAGATTACATATCTAATCAGTTTAGCGGTGATCCTGATGTAGTGGTAAGTACAGTTAATCCTGATTGGTATGTGCTATGTAATATCGATGATAATCAGAATAGATTCACTGGACAAATTCATAGCAATGGTACAGTGACAGTCAAAACAGCTGATGGACAAATTATCGGTACTTTTGCAGCCCAAAAATATAATCAAGATTTTTCTTCTGATTTGGGTAAGCCTAACAATTGGCAGGGTGCACCACTTAATAAGCAATTGGTTCAGTCTGCGACTAGAGAGGTCGTAACTGATCTTGGTACTAGAGCAACTGCCAAAATTAAAGAGGCTGTACAAATTGAATTACAAGCCAGAGACAGTATCAGTCAGGCAGAATCGTTAGCGGATGCTGAGCGTTACAGTGAAAGCATTGACATATTAAAGAAAATTGGACCGGACACGGTGCACTACAAGGATGTTCAAAAGCTCATTGTCAAATTGCAAATGGAAAAACACGCTCTAGAATTAGTTAATAATGCCGAAGTTAAAGGCAAGAAAGGACAATATAGTGAAGGTATCGTTTTACTGAAGGAAGTTGATCCTCAAACTAGGTATCATAAAATTGCCTTGCAACTGATTGCTCGTTATAAACATAATCTTGAATTAGCTCGACTGCGCACCAAAAATTCAGCTAGATATAAAAATACAATAGGAGAAAAAAAATGAAATTGCCTGTTACCGGTAAACTATTACTGTCAATAATTTTGTTGTCTGGGCTGTGCACTTTTGGATCTGCACCTGGTGCTTATGCCGGTGCTAAGCGGCGGGTGGCTGTGATGCCGTTTTCATATGGGGCTGTGTCGGCTGAAGTTGGTACTGCTGATGTGGGTAAAGGCATTACTACTTTGGTGATTACAAAGTTGGTCAATGACGGAACTTATTCAGTTGTTGATAGAGAAATGCTCGATTCAATTTTGAAAGAACAAAATCTTTCTGTAAGCGATCGCGCTGATCCATCTACTGCCTGCAAAATAGGCAAAATTTTAAGTGTTGATGCGATTGTTGTCGGTACTGTAACTCAATTTGGTTTTGAAACCAAAACTAGTAAAGTAGGCGGATTAGCTGGCTTAGGCGCTAGCTATGTTCCTTATGTGGGCGGATTTGGCAGTATGGGTTTAGGTTCTGTCGGGGTCAGAAAAAGCAAAGCCCATGTTGCTATTGATGCTCGCTTGGTTGATATTAATACCACTGAAATTCTAGGAGCTGTTCATGGTGAAGGGGAATCGAAGCGAGGAGGAGTAACACTTTTAGGTGGCATTGGTCCTGATTTTGAGTCCTCAGGCTTTGGTACTACTATTGCTGGAGAAGCAACTTTGCAGGCAGTTGATTCCATTGGTGGACAAATAATAGCTATGGCTGCAAAAATTCCGGATAATCAATCTGTAGCGGCTGCCAATGTTGAGGGGAAAGTTGCTGATGTTACCGGCACGCAAGTAATAATCAATGTAGGCAAAAACAATGGCATTGCTGCTGGTGATAATCTAAAAGTGGATCGTGTTTACAAGACAGTAAAAGATCCTGTCACGGGTAACGTAATAAAAGAACTGAGTAAAACCATTGCTATTATTACAATATCTGATGTTGATAAGACATCGGCAACAGGAACAATCACTAAAGGTTCTGATGTGAAAGTGGGCGATGCTGTGCATAAATTTACAACTGATGTTTCAGCTGTGATTATCGAAGCACCGCAGGCTAATGCTCCAGTGACGAAGAGTCCAATAGCGAGTACAACTAAACCTACTGCCATTGCTAAGAAAACTAGCAAATAATTCGAACTTATTTAGTGGCCAGTTGATCTTTGCAATATTTGATGCGGTCTGCCAGGGCTCGCCTTTCGCTGCTTTCTGGTTTTAAGAGTAAATATTTTTCAAAAGCAGTACTAGCATCTGCCCAGTGTTTGTCTGATTCTTCTATCACGCCTAATTCATAAAAACCGTCAGGAAAATTTGGCTCTAACTGTGTGGCTTGTTTGAACTGCGCTTTAGCGTCATCAATTTTGCCTAATCTCTTATATGCTCGCCCAAGCGCTGTATGGCAGGCTGCTGAAGAAGGATATTTGTTAACCTTTTTCGAGAATATTGCGACTGCATGATCTGTATTGCCAACTGCTAGTTCATGATTGCCTTCCGCTAAAATTTTCTGCCAGTCGTTCTCTTTCGACAACGAAAGCGGTGCCAGTGAAGTAGCAATTAGAATCATGCTCAGTAATGGACGAAATAATTTCATATCGTTATTGTACCTGCTCTCAAATTACCAATAGAAACCACATTATACTGGTATTTTACTTTGTGGTTTTGAGCACCCAGCTAGCATTTCGGCATAAAACTTGTCCAGGTGAGCGGTAGCCGTTGTAAAGTCGTTAGTTTGGACAGTTTTTATTATTTGCGAGGCGGTGATCACTCCGTCGGCGCCAATGCTAAACATCGTTTTAGCATTGGCAACAGATGATATGCCAAAACCTGCACAAACGGGCAAATCGGTCATTGTCTTCACTTCTTTAACTAGATTGGCCAGTTCCAGATCTTTAGTATCGGACCGTTCGATAGTGCCGGTCACACCCAGGCGTGACACCAGATATAAAAATCCACCGGCGTGGGCAATGATTTTGTTTAAGCGATCATGCTTGGTTACTGGTGAGACTATAAAAATAAGATCAATACCATTTGCTTGAGCAGCTGGTATTACCTCGGCCGCACTTTCTGGCGGTAGATCAGTTATTAATATGCCGTCGACACCAGACTCCTTCGCCAGAGCAAAAAATTTCTCTATGCCTTTGGCAAGCACAATATTGAAATAGACCATAATACCAATTGGAATATCATTGTCCAGTTTTCTTATCTGAGAAATTAGTTTAAAGGCGTCATTTACCGAAAAACCGGAGGAGATTGTTTCATAAGTTGCCCTTTGTATAATTGGGCCATCAGCAACTGGATCACTAAAAGCAATACCAAGCTCAAGGGCAGAAGCGCCGCTTTTGATCATTTGATCGATAAGGACAAGTGATTTATCTCTGTCGGGCCAGCCAAGGACGTTAAATGGAATGAATGCCTTGCGCTCAGTCTGGCGCAATCGATCAAATCTATTTTTAAAACGACTATTCATGTCCGTTACCTCCATTAGATTCATAAGCGCTCAAATGAGCCAAATCTTTGTCGCCTCGCCCAGACAGATTTACCAGTATGGAAGATCCATTGGCTTGCTTTGCTAATTTTTTTGCATAGGCAAGTGCATGGGCGCTTTCTAAGGCAGGAATAATTCCTTCCAGGGCTGCCAGTTCGTGAAAAGCGCTTACTACCTCACGATCATCTACGGCTACATAAGAAACTCTGCCTATATCTTGCAGGTGAGCATGCTCCGGCCCTACTGATGGATAGTCCAGACCGGCCGAAATACCATGTGCTTCACAAATTTGTCCATCTTCATCTTGCAATACTTTGCTTTTCATACCATGCAAACAGCCTTTTTTACCTTTGTTGAGGACTGCGCCATGCTTATTTGTATCTAGTCCAAGACCGGCAGGTTCAACGCCCACGAGTTTTACCTGCTCATCATTTAGAAATGCAGAAAAGATACCAATAGCATTTGAGCCACCGCCGACAGACGCTAATACATAATCCGGCAAGCTCTTATAGTCTTGCTTAAATTGAGCTCGTGCTTCTTCGCCAATTACCTTTTGAAAGAATTTAACAATTGTTGGGAAAGGATGTGGTCCGGCCGCTGTGCCGAGAATATAATGAGTCGTTTCAAGATTGGTGATCCAGTCGCGCAGAGTTTCGTTAATTGCATCTTTTAGAGTGCGGCTGCCCGTTTTTACAGGATGAACAGTACAGCCCATTAATTCCATACGCTGAACATTTGGCTGTTGGCGAGCCATGTCCACTTCTCCCATATAAATTTCTGTTGGTATGGCGAGCAATGCGCCAGCCATAGCACAGGCAACGCCATGCTGCCCGGCACCGGTTTCAGCAATAATGCGTGTTTTGCCCATTGACTTAGCTAGTAATGCCTGTCCCAGTGCATTATTAGTTTTATGAGCGCCACCATGGAGCAGATCTTCTCGCTTTAAATAAATTTTTGCACCCCATTTATTTGAGGTATTACTTGCATAATAAAGTGGAGTGGGGCGGCCGGCATAATTACTCAAAAGCTGTTGATATTCAGCCAACAGTTTCGTGTCTTTCTGGAACTTGAAAAAATATTCTTCAAGCTGTTCAAGTGCCGGCATCAGTGTTTCTGGTACATAAACACCACCATATTGTCCAAATTTACCTGTTTGTATCATGTGGCCTCCGGTGTCGTCGATAAAGTACGATTACAAAAATCTGCAATGAGAGCTTTGCTTTTTTGTCTTGGTGTTTCTTCAACAGACGACGCTACATCAATAACAGCTGGATGCAATGTTTGCAAAACAGTATTGATATTGCTGCTATTGAGAGTACCGGCAAAGAAATAATTACCAAGCTCGTTTTCAATTGATTCTAATTGATTAATAGCATAGTCAAGCCAGTTGGGGAAAGAATACTTTTTTGGTTTATCGAAAAGGAAATGGGCACAGTGCTGACGATATTTTTCTAAGATAAACAAAGGATGAACGTCTTTAGCAGATTCTGTATTGGCAAAAGACAAAGTTGTACATGGTTGTTCGTGCATAGGTCGATCGGTAATTTGAAAAGCTTTGATTACCGGCTTGGACAAACGACTGCACATGGCGGGAGACTCATTGCCATGCAATTGAAAATAATCTAGATTAACCGCAGAGGCAATATTTTCTATTTCACTGACACTGGCATTTTGGAATATGCCCACTACTTTTACTTGATTACGCAGAGAATTGATAATTGAACTAGCGATTTCTGGTTCGATATAACGAGGGCTAGAAGTAGCAAAAATAAAGCCCAGATACTTAGCGCCATGATCGATGGCTAATTGAGCATCGTCCATATTACATATACCGCATATTTTAATTGCTGGTGGCATTAGTTCTTTATTCCTGATACTGAAGGGGAGAGACTGAACAGGTCTTGAAATGCTTTTTTTATATCGGCAGAACGCATGAATGACGAACCAATCAAAAAGTTGGTACAAAAAGGGATCAGCTCTTGCACATCGTTTCTCGATTCAATGCCACTGGCAGATATAGCAATACTACCTTTCGGTATATGTGAAGCCAAATTTTTGGTTGTATGAAGATTGATGGTGAAATCTTCAAGATTGCGATTGTTTATTAATATCACTTCCGGTTGTGGCTTAAGGGAAATTGCACGTGCCAATTCAGCTTCGTTTTGTACTTCGAGCACAGCAGTCATGCCTAATTTTAGAGTTTGTTGATAGAGGTCATTTAATTTTTGATCAGGGAGAATTTTAGCTATTAAAAGTATCGCCTGGGCGCCAAAATGTCTTGCTAATAAACATTGATATTGATCAATAATAAAATCTTTGCAGAGCACAGGCAATGTACTTTGTTGAGCGGCTTTAGCCAATAAGTTAAAACTACCGCCAAAAAACTTTTCATCAGTAAGCACAGAAATAGCGGTGGCATATTTGTTATAAACTTGTATGATTTGATCTGGATCAAAATCCTGGCATAAAGTGCCGGCGCTTGGGGATTGTGGTTTCATTTCAGCAATTATTTTTAGTCCCGGTTTTTGTAATACTTGCTTAAATGAGCCATTGCCAGGAACAATAGATTTTTCCAGATCGTATTGAGGAAAGCTTTTTTTCTTTTCGGCAATTTCCAGCTTTTTATTAGCAACTATTTTATTGAGAGTATTGTTAGAGTCAGGCCAGTTCGGCATAAATCCTCCGGCATTGCTCATATTTGGCCAAAACTTTTCCTGATTGCAAAAGGTGAGTAGCCAATTCCTGACCTTCTGGAAATGAGTCTACTTTCCCAGCCAATAAAAAGCCGGCGGCGGCATTAAGTGTTATCAAATCCTGAAAATATGTGCCTGAAAACTCAGGTGTGGAAATAATTTCTTTAAAAAGAAAAGCATTATCTTTAGCAGTTAATGAGCCTTCTGTTTCTGGATATATATCTGCCGGCGAATCGGCAGGATAGCTGATTTCTTTAATGCCGGAGCGATCTACTTGCATAATACTATTTGCAGAAACCGGATCCAATTCATCGAGCCCAGACATAGCTCTGATAACAAATGATTTTTCATTAGCGGTATACGAAAATAAATAGTCAGCAATAGCTTGTTGAGCATCCTGATTTGTAGTGCCAAGTAGGCGCAAAGATGGTTTAAGTGGACTGAGAAGAGGATAGATTATATTCAATATAGTCGGGACATTAATTGCTTTTCTGATTGGTGCTAATTTTGCCAACGTAGGATAAAAGTGAGGTGCAAAAAGAAAAGCTATTTTAGTTTGCTGCCAGGCTTTAAATATTTTCTCCACCGGTAATGATATGGCCATGCCTAGAGATTCTAAAAAATCGAAACTGCCACTAAGACTGCTTGCCGAGCGGTTGCCGAATTTAACGACATTTAGACCACCGCTAGCTAAGACAAAAGATACAGCTGTGGAAGTATTGTAATGAGAAAGCCCACTGCCGCCAGTGCTGCAGCAGTCAATTAACTTTGTGCCAGATCCAAATTCTTGTAATAGCGATTCGTTTGCCGAGCAGTCGTTTGTTTCCAATATACTATTTACTAATTCATTGAGCATAGCAGCGCTTGGTTTTTCTTTGTTCAAATCAAGCAAGCACTGATAAGCATGTGGATCAGGCAATTTACCGGCAAACAAATCTTTAATTTGTGATATGGCTAACATTTTTCGATAAAATTGCGCAAAATTCTTATACCAACGGGAGTGCCAATAGATTCTGGATGAAATTGAAGACCATAAACAGATCTGGTTTTATGTTGAACAGCCATAATTAAATTATCTTTTTCGTCGCGCGCTGTAATGGACAGCTCTTCGGGAAAGGATTGATCGCAAGCAATTAACGAATGGTAACGCATGGCTGGAAATTTGTCGGGCAGTCCATGAAACAGTGGTGAATCACCTGTAATTTTCATGGCACTGGCTTTGCCGTGTACTATCTGTGGTGCGCCGATAATCTTACCACCTAAATGTTGTACTATGCCCTGGTGTCCAAGACAAATGCCGAGCACTGGGCAAACAATTTTAACTGAGTGTTTGATAATTTCCTTACAGACACCAAAATCACTGTCTACTCCCGGGTGACCTGGACCAGGTGAGAGAACAATACGTTCAGGTTTAAGGGCTTGTATTCCAGCTAAATCAATTTCATCATTGCGTAGCACCTGAATATTGCTGGCGCCAACTTCTGCCAGCATCTGATATAAATTGAAAGTAAACGAATCATAGTTATCTATAATAACTACCTTCATGCTCCCACCCCTTTTATATTATTGGCAAGTTTAATTGCTTGCAGAACACTTTTAGCTTTATTGCGACTTTCTTGATATTCAGCTTCGGGCTGGGAATCAAAAACAATACCACCGCCGGCATTAACATGGGCCGTACCATCTTTTATCAACGCCGATCTTATAGCAATAGCTGCATCCATATTGCCGCTTAAATCAAAATAACCGACTGCCCCGGAATATATGCCCCTGCGTTCTGGTTCTAATTGAGAGAGTAATTGCATTGCCCGAATTTTTGGTGCACCAGAGACAGTACCAGCTGGAAAACAACTCTGAAAGGCATCAAGGCAAGTTTTGTTTGGCAATAATTTGCCTCTAACGGCTGTAGCCATATGCATTACATGTGTGTATTTGGTTATTACTGCCAGTTCATCGGGACGAACTGTGCCAGGTGTGCATACACGGCCAAGATCATTGCGGCCAAGGTCTACTAGCATGCGATGCTCTGCCATTTCTTTCTCGTCATTTCTTAACTCCTGGCTAAGTAATGCATCTTCGCGAGGGTCAATGCCTCTACGCCTTGTGCCGGCAATGGCTCTTAACATTAATTCACCATTTCTGCATTGCAAAAAAGTTTCAGGCGATGAGCCAAGATAAACAAAGTCTGGATGCTTTAAATAATATGCATACGGAGAAGGATTGGTAGCCTGTAGCATGCGATACACATCTAACGTGTTGGCTGGGCACGGAATACTGAAGCGTTGCGAAAGAGCAATTTGAAAAGCTTCTCCCTGCGTGATAAATTCCTTGGCACGCAAGAGAGCATCAATATATTCTTGTTTAGAAAAAGAGGTGGTTACCTGGTCAAAAATTTCTTGTTCGTCGAGACTCGTATTTTGTATGGGCAGTGCCTTCAATCTGTCATTTTCTAATATCTTAGTGAGCATCAATTTTGCGTGGGCCTCACCGCGCAAGGAAAGAATGTGAAGGCGTCTATATTGATGATCAAAAGCGATAATGCTGTCATACAGAGCAAAATAAGCTTCCGGCACGTTTTGTACATCTTTAGACTGTTGAGGAATTTTTTCAAAATAATGACAGGTGTTATAGCCCATATAACCAACTAAACCACCGGCAAAAGGCAGGTCACTGCAGAGGCGATTAAAGTCCTGATTAGACTGAGCATCTTCTGTTGCTGCATTATTTGTCCCTTGAGTCAATTTATTTGAAAACTGAGAAAGCAATTCCTGTAAAAATTTGGTGGGACTGGTAATTGGTTGTTTGATAGACTCATTATTATCACGATAAACAATCAGTGCACAGCCGTCCTCAATAGTTACGGTAAGCAGAGGGTCGCAACCGACAAAAGAATAACGTGCCAGCCGCTCATCTCCTTCCGTACTTTCCAGTAAAAAAGCATGCTTTTCATCACTGCCTAACCGGGCAAAAATATCTACTGGTGCGGCAATATCAGAAAGCAGTGTCAATACAGCCGGAGCTGTATAGAGTGAAGGATCTATTTTTGGTTGAAGATTATTTGGGGAGGCAGTTTGTTGCATGGTTCGACCTATAAAAACAAAAAAATGCAGCTTCCATATGGGGTAAGCTGCGGTCCTAAATCTGGCGGTCGGTCTTATCTTCTAGGGAAATTCTTTATTACTGCTTCAAAGGGCATGGTCTAGAAAACCAACCCGGCGTTTGCTTACCCGGTTATTGCGACTTGCGCCACCAGTAAAAAGCAACCCGAATTGGAAAAGAACTAAACAAGACTGAACCTTCTACTTATATTTCGGAAACGAATCTGGCTATCCTACATAAAATCAGTTGCTGATGCAATGGATTATTACCGTCCCAAAGACCTGATCGTAACAATCATTCGTCCTTCATAGGAGCATGGATGATTAGACGTTTCTTATTTTGATCTAATATATCAAGACAAGGTTAGCTTATCTGGGTATATTTCGCCTTCTTCCAGGGCAAAGAATGGCACCCAACCGAAAAATATCACGACCAACTTTTGCTTGTCTTGATCTTCTGGTCCATAAAGTAGGACTTGCTTAGGCTCCGTCAATAATGTACGTTGGACCTCATCTTTGCTAAAACCAAGTTGAAACCGTATGAATAACCAAATTAATTTCTCAAAATTCCAAAGAGTAAATAACATTCGTTTTGGATAGTCTTGAAGCAGAGTGCTTTTTTCTCCTTGTAAGGATAAACATACGCTGCTGAAATCATCAAGCCATACGAGCGTTGCTGTTCGCGGCTGTTTCTGATCGACTAGAGTAATGGCTCGACGATACCGTTGCACAACCTCGATAAGGGTGTATAAAGCCATCATAGGAATGACCAGTAAGAATATGAAGGCAGCGATTTCTACTTTGGGATCAAAAGTTTCGTAAGACTTAATTGCTGAAAGTATCCCTGCAGTTATAGACAATATTAGTAAAACAACCCCAGGAATAATATTTTTCCCAATTACCCAGTATTTTAAGGCTTCCAGTTGCTTTTGCTTTGTCGTTGCTAACATAGTTTTTCTGTCACCAGATTTAAGTATTTTACTGGCAGAATACTGAAAGCATGTTCTCGATTTCTGTCCTTTTAATGAGATCTTTGTAGGTTACTTCTCCTAAGGTATTTTGAGGCAGAACCATTTTGATTCCTTCTCCGTCTCTTTTTTTGTCATAGAACATTGCTTCTATTAAAGTTTCAGCTTTTATGCCTGCTGGAATTTGTATTGGTAACCCGGATTTTTCTATAAGGGCGATGACCTTTTTTTCATCGGCTTTATTAATTTGAGAACGTGAAACGGCAAGACGAAAAGCAAAAGCCATACCGATTGCAACCGCCTGCCCGTGGCTTAATTGAAAATTGCTGGCAGCTTCCAGGGCATGTCCTAAAGTATGTCCCAGATTTAACGATCGTCTCAGTCCGCTCTCCAGAGGATCCTTGCCTACGACAGCCAGCTTCATCTTAATGCAGGCAGCAATAATGCCGGGCAGTAAAATATTATCCCAAGAAAGATCTTCAGTCATCTCTTCGATGATTGTAAGCAGAGGTTTAGGACCTGGCGAATATTCGCTTTCATCAGCTATAGTTTTTTCAAGCAGTCCATATTTTATGACTTCTGCCCAGCCCGAAATAAATTGATCGGTTGGCAATGTGGACAGCATATTAATATCGACAATTATTGCTTTGGCAAAATAAAATGTGCCGGCCATATTTTTAGTGTTATTAAAATTAATAGCGGTTTTGCCACCAATAGCTGCATCGACTTGGGCAAGCAGTGTTGTTGGTATGGTGACAAGGTTTATGCCGCGCAAATAGGTTGCGGCGGCAAAACCGGCAACATCACTGATTGCGCCGCCGCCAATAGCTACTAAAGTATCTTGACGAGAAAAATTCATTTCATGCAAAATGTCCCAAATTTTTGTTAGATAATCGACAGATTTGCAGTCCTCGCCAATGGGGGCTTCTAATATGTGCGCTGACATTCCACATGCGTGGAGATCAACCTTAATCTGTTCTATCTCTTCTGTAAAAAGACCCCTCTGCTTGAGCAGTAAAACTTTGCTGCCGGCATGTAGCTGAGTTAAAAGATCAGAAAGTTTATTTAGAGTTCCCTGACCAATAACAACTCTAGTCTCAATACCAATTGAAGAACGCCAATTAAGATTAAGGGGTTCTAAATGGTGTTTATGTCTGGTCATTGTGCAGATGTAGGTTGTTTAGATTTCTTAGGCAAATCGCGGCAATAATCTTTGTATTGCTTAACAGTATGTTCGAGATCAATTATGCTGTCGCCGCCAAATTTATCCAGCATTGCTCCAGTTAGAACTATATTGACCATTGCTTTGCAGACAATAGCGCATGCTGGCACAGCGCAAACATCGGATCTCTCGTAGTGGGCTTTATGTTCAGTAAATTCAGGAAATGAAAGTGAATCAAGTCCTTCACGCAAGGTGGACAGCGGCTTCATATAGCCTCTGACTATCAGGCGCTCACCATTAGTCATGCCTCCTTCCACGCCACCGGCATGATTGGTATTGCGTTTGAATGGCAAGGGCGATCCATTGTTAGCTGGATAAAGAGCATCATGAACTTGCGATCCTAAATTACCGGCTGATTCAAAACCGTCCCCTATTTCTACAGCTTTAATTGCCTGTACGCTCATGATAGCCTGGGCAAGTTTGCTATCTAGTTTCAAATCCCATTGTGCATAACTGCCCAGACCAACAGGCAGCCCTTCCACAATTACTTCCACGACACCGCCTAAAGTGTCTCCTTTTTGCCATGTTTCAGTGATCAGTTGTTTCATTTGTTCAGCAGAGCTGGCTATCGATGCACAATAAATCAGAGGCCAAGAGCATTTTGTTCAATTTCTTTAAGAGGAATACTTGCGGTTTCTTTAGTGATTTTGATATTGCCAATTTGCAAAACATGGGTTGTCGATTGGATGCCAAAATACTGCAGTAATTGTTGGCAAAGAGCGCCAGCTGCTACTCGAGCAGCGGTTTCTCGAGCCGATGACCTTTCTAAGACATCTCTTATGTCTTTCTGGTGATATTTTAGAGTGCCGGCAAGATCAGCGTGTCCGGGGCGGAAATGCTTGATCGCTTTTTTTTCTAATTGCTCAATTACTTGTTCATTCTTTAAGTCAACTTTATCAACGGACATTACATGTGTCCAATTTTCAAAGTCGCGGTTTGCAATCATCAAAGTGATTGGCGCACCGGTAGTAATACCATGACGAATACCGCTTAAAATCTGAGCTTCATCTGATTCTATTTTCTGCCTATTGCCGCGACCATAACCAGATTGCCTTTGTTTTAGCTCAGCGTTTATGGCAGCAATATCAACTTTAAGCCAGCCGGCAGTCCTTCAATAAAAGCAAGACCTGCCTGTCCATGCGATTCACCACTGGTAAAAAATCGTAGCATTGCTATATGATTGCCTTCTTCCCTTTACAAATATAGCCGTTTGATGGTTATATGTCTATTCTATATTACAGAAAGTAGTGCAGGCGCTTGCGCCGTGGTTTGGGTACAAATGGCAAAAATAAAACTAATCGGCAATATTGCAGTGCCGGGAGACAAAGCTGTCTCTCACCGCTCCCTTATTTTTGCCGGCTTCTGTAAAGGTATAAGCCGTATCAATAATTTATCGCCGGCTGAAGATTGCTCAAGCACAATCAATTGTTTGACCAAGTTAGGTTTGCGTATCGTTAGTGAAAATAATGCTGTGAGCATAGAAGCAAAAGGAATAAATCAGTTTGTTGCTCCACAGGAGACTCTATTTGCCAACAACAGTGGTACAACAATGCGGATGCTGGCGGGACTGGTAGCAGGTCGTCCGTTCACTTCTCATTTAGACGGCGATGAATCTTTGCGCAGACGCGCCAATGGCGCGAATATTGGAGCACTTAAAAACAATGGGAGCAGCCATCACTTATGCTAATGGACAGGGACAGGCGCCATTTACTATTACTGGCGGAAAGCTTGAAGGCACAGAATTTATGGTGTCAGTAGCTTCTGCTCAAGTGCAAACTGCATTGCTTCTAGCCGGACTGCAAGCCGCTGGACAGACTACAGTTGTTCTGCCAGGTCCGGCGCGTGACCATACAGAACGCATGTTTAGTTATACAGGCATTCCTTTTAAGAAAAATGGAGAACATTCACTCAGCGTGGAAAAGCTTGCTGAACCAATAAAACCATTTGTCTATAATGTCATGGGCGATATTTCTTCGGCTGCATTTTTTATGGTGGCGGCTGCCTGTTTGCCGGGTTCGGATCTTATGCTCACTAATGTTGGCATTAATGATGGGCGTATCCTGGTAATCGATGTGTTAACCAGAATGGGAGCAAATATTGAGTTAGTCAACAAGCGGCAGCAAAGCGGCGAACCGGTGGCAGATATTAAAATTAAAGGTGGTGAGCGCCTTAAAGGGATAAACATTTCTGGACATGACATTGCTCGTGGTGTGGACGAAATACCTGTTTTAGCGCTGGCAGGATCTTTATGCAACGGCAATTTTTCTGTCAGTGATGCTCAGGAATTGCGCCATAAAGAAAGTGACCGTCTGCAATTAATCACAGCCAATTTAAAAGCAGCCGGTGCGGAGATTGCAGAATCAGAAAATGGATTTGTTATTGCTGGCAAAAAACAATTAACAGGGGGCTCATTCTGGCAGACTGCGCTTGATCATCGTCTGGCTATGACCGGACTTGTTGCCAATCTTTTGTGCAATGAACCATTAACCATAGAAGAGACTGATTCAACGGCTGTTTCCTATCCAGATTTTGTGAAAGATCTGCAGTCTTTAATTAGCTAAGTCATTAAGGAAGATACTATTTGTTGAAAATTAGCGATATAAATTTTTCTATATCTACTTTGGCACTGCCGGTGGTGATATTGATCGGACCATCTGGTAGTGGCAAAACCGAGGTTGGTAACTTTCTGGCTGCTGATCTTGGCTGGACCATTCTTGATACAGACGTGCTTATAGAACAAGCAACTGGACTGACAATTCCTGAGATATTTGCTCAACATGGCGAAGAAACACTCAGATTTTTAGAAAATAAGCTGGTTCAGAAGATTTCCGACGTTTATGACTTAGTGTCGAAAACCCAGACTGCCACCTCTTCTGTACTAACTGCTAGTGGCACTATTATTTCTACCGGTGGGGGCTTACCAGTGGCTACGGAAAACTTTACTGCCCTCTCCAAAATGGGCAGGCTTATAGGTCTATATGCTGCCATTGATATTTTGACTGAAAGGGTAATGAGGCAGGGGGATAGACCATTGCTTAATCCACCTGTTGAAAATTCTACCGGTTGCAAAGCAGTCGCTACCACTGAGCATAGTCAGAAATCGAGGCTACAAGCCCTTGTGGAAAAGCGTAAGCATATTTATGCGCAGGCGGATATCTGTATAGATACAAGTGAATTAACCATTGCAGCAGTAGTGAACTGCGTCAAAAGGAAGATTATGTCTTAAGAGATTTTGTTCTTGCTGGTCTCCGCAGACCAGGCTTGCCATGCGATCGCTGGTACATTTTGCTTATGGCAAAGAGTTGTTTATAGAGGCGTACTATGGCGCCGGCAATCTCCGGATCAGTAGTCCTGGCATTAATTTCTGCTATAACGGCTCTTTCTCTGTTCGCATCATGAACGAGAGAGATGCAATTTCTCCTTAATCTTGGCTACTTCTTTCA
>CAWKBA010000011.1:0-14672 GCA_963847765.1 Candidatus Melainabacteria bacterium
ACGCAGACTCATCTTGCCGGGTTTAATTTTTTTTCTAAGCGCCCGCATTCCTTCGACAATTTCTTTATGGGTTAATTTTTTGGGGATTGCGTTAACAGGCGATAAAAGGGCTGCCGGTACACCGTGTCTGGTTATGGTGAATGTCTCACCATGTTGCACACGATCAAGCAACTCAGCCAAATGTGTTTTTGCCTCGAAGGAGCCTACTGTTTCCATACTTAATCTCCAACTAGTTGAAGCTAGTTTAATTGTACGCCGATTAAGCGACAAAAACAAGACCAAATTTTACCTTTAGAACTACTTAAGAAATATTGCTAGCGCAAGCGCCGCTAAGTTGCAAAGTAAAAATTTGAACTGCAAAATCGTATAGACAGCCCCTCGAGCGCGACGACCCCATCGTCCTCTCCTGGGTGGTTTTTGTTTTTTATGTTAGCTGGACAACAATTTCGAAGATATCTCACAAATATCTCACAGTACTTGTTTAAAATTGCATCAGCTCCATCGGTTGTTTAATAAATTATAGTGTTCGATGGTTACTAATACAGCTAAAACACCGGAAAAAACAGGAAAGCCTGCGCATCCATCTGATTCTTCTACTGAAACAGATAAAGCCACAGCTGCAAAAGAATCTTTGCTGGGCGAGTTTGTAGCTGAAGGTAAACATACTCTGGCGCGCTCAAAAGAAAGAACTGTAAATGGTGCCGAAATCAGTCCAGATGGCAAAACATATAATTCTAAAGACTTGCATGTTACAGAAGAACATAACGGCTATACATTGCACGAACTAGTTAAGGGCAAGATCGACCAAACCCTGAAGCTTGATGCCGTTAAAAGAGAGGCTCAGTTTTTAAATAAAGACAACAAAGTCTTATATGAACTCAATGGTGTAGATAAATTTGCCAGGCACTTGCTTACTAAAAACCGGGCTGTATATCAATTATCCGGCGAGAATATAGATGAAGCCATGGCACTGGATGAAAAACTAAAACGTCAATCAAAAACAGGCGAATTACCAGAAGAACGAATTTATGTCAGTGCAAACGGTGATATGGCGATATTTACAAAAGATGCCAATCAGCAAGGCAAGGACATTAAAACTGTAATTCGCAAACACGACAGAGGCGATGGTGGCACAGACGTCAGAGTCAACGACGGTGAGCTCCAGAAGTTTGGTAAACATGGTGGTTATTCTGGGGAAGGCTTTCAATTCACCGATAAAGACGGCTCAAAACTCCCGGTTACAATTCTGCGTGATGAATTAAAGGTTGGCGACACAACTGTTAAATTACTGGCTAGAGAATTAAGCACTAAATCTGATCAAGGCGCAGTTACCATTTTATCCGGTGACGGAAAAAGCATAGTAGATCGAAAAGGTTTAATACAAGTCTCGGTTGATGGCAAAGGATTTATTCGCAATCTCAGTTCTGATGCCAGTTTATTTAAAAGCTTTGATACCAATAAGGGCATTATTGAAGGTTCTACCAAGAGCGGCCGTACTTACACTATAGATCTTGGCGATCCGGTTGTTCATCGCAGCAGTAGCGTCACAATTGTAGATCGTGACCATTTTAAGACCATAATGCATCGTGGTGGTACTGTTACTGCCTTTAATTCACGAGGAACTCAACTTTTTGGATTTGGTCCGACCCAGGGTTTAGTTCCTGGGATACCTAAGTTGGTCGACCACGATGATGATAGTGACAGCGAAGACAAAGATACCGGCAAAGAAAAAACACATTCAACCACAGAGCTCGCCGGCACTAATGAAGCAAGCGGTCTTCTTACCCTGGCGCAAGGTGCTGTTAATCCGGAGAGCCTTAAAGGACTGCTGTTTGAATACTATGCGATGTTTGCAAACAGGGCCAGAATAGCTACTGATAAAGGAAATCTTGCTGCGGCTAATGCATACAGTCAAAGTTCAAGTGAAGTGCTTGCCGCTGCTGATATTCTGGCTAGAAAATCAAATGAGACTAGAGCAGCTTAATTGAAATGATTTGAAACGGTTCATAAGGGATAAGCAGGTCCTGCCCAATCATTTTTACTGTTTTGTATTCATCTTCGAGTATATTGCAAAAAACAGCACCGGAAAAAGGCAAATTAACTTTCAACTTAGCCACACCGCGGGCGCCGTGACATTCATAAAGTCTGAGAATAAGCGCGTCTGAGTCCTCGGCTTTTTTTATGGTATCAAGTACTAAATTGTTATCGTTCATAATAAAAAAGGAACGCACCGCCAGCGGCACCGAACTTTTTGCCCAGGCTACAGGCGTATTAAATCTATAAGCTTCAGCAACAACCCCTGCCTCTTGCCAGCTGCCTATGTGAGGCATGACGGCATAACTGAATTCATGCTCACCTATATCAGCGGTGTCGTCAGGCTGTTTAGGAGCGCGCAGAAGTGTAATGCGCATATCATTAGCAAAAGTGCTAAATCCATATTTGCAATCGCTCAGCAAGGCTACACCAAATCCATGCTCTGATAAATCAGCCCATCTGTGAGCGCAAACTTCAAATTTAGCTAAATCAAAAGGAGTATTAAAATGAGTGGGGCGCTCAAGAGCGCCAAATTGTATGTCATATGTGGCATTCATATTTTTAACATCAACAGGGAAAAGCACTTTTAATACTTTGTGTTTTTCCTGCCAGTTGACGCGGCAGTGAAATTCAAGATGGCGTGAAGCAGCATCCAGGCGAACAGTTTGTATCATGGAGCTAGCGGCGCCGATGTTGCGCTCGAATTTGACTTCGACACGCAGTGACTCCTGTACCTCTTTTTTGCCATTGTAGCGTGGTGAAGAATGAGAGCGCCGCACGGCAGCAGGTTGAGCAACAATAGAATATTTGTGCGCCGGCGGACAATCTCTCATTGTTTCCAGATGATAGAGCTCAAGTTGCCAGGCGTCATACACTGCCGGTTTGTCATCAAATATTTGCAAGCGATTGCCGTGAGCACTTAGCGATTCACGTTTTATACTTTTTTCAAGCAGACTGATTAAGTCGCCGCTGTGAGCAAATTCAGCGCGCAGATGTGCATTTTCCAGAATTATTTTTTTGCCATTGTCGGTTATTGTCGGACAGATAGATGCAAGAGATCGATCACTTACAGCATTAGACAGATCTTCGGATTCTAATACTTCCCCTGGTCCATAAGACTGGGCGCGAATAAAGACCAACTTTCCTTCCGGTGTTTTGCAAACACCATGGCGCTCGAAGGCAATTGTATTGATTGGCACGAGAGCTGATTTGTTGGCTGGTTTCTCACCAATTAGAGCCACCAGAGCCGCTTCTTTTAATTTCCGTCCTCTGGATTGGATCTCTGCAAAATCTTTATGTGCGTCTTCATAAACTGGTTTTATGGAACTGCCCGGCAAAATATCATGCATTTGATTGAGCAATAGTGTTTTCCATAAAGCTTCAATTTCTGGCTGCGGATAGTGAAATGCCCTGGTTCTGTGAGCGACAGCGCAAAGAAATTCAACATCATGTAGAAGAAATTCAGCCTGACGATTAGCTTTCTTTATCCAGCTCTGACTGGTATACGTACCGCGATGATATTCAAAATAAATTTCACCAATGTGTTTGGGTAAAGTTGTTTGATCAGGTGCTATGGCAGAGAAAAATTCTTCAGGGCCGGACATGACTGTTTTTGGCAATGCTTGTAAATCGCGATAACGTCTTAACCTTTCTACCATTTCTTTTGTCGGACCACCGCCACCGTCCCCATGCCCATAAAGAATAAGCGAGGCGGATGTGCGATCATGATCACGAAAACGTTTTAAGACACCGCGCATATCGGCGACAGTTATCGGCACAGTAAAAAATCGAAGCGGGGGAAAATGAGTTAGTATTTCAGAGCCGTCAATGCCCTGCCAGAGAAAAGTATGATAAGCAGGTTTATTCAATTCGTTTTCATGCAATTTGCAAGTAATAAAATAATCAATGCCGGATAATTTCATGATTTGCGGCAATTGTCCTGAATAACCAAAAACATCCGGATTGAAAAATTCACGACAGCGTTTACCAAATTCTTTTTCAAAAAAACGTTGTCCATAAAGAAATTGCCGTGCTAAAGATTCACCGGAAGGCATATTGCAATCAGGCTCAATCCAGGTACCGCCGACAGGAAACCATTGCCCGCTTCTTATTTTTTCTTTTGCTTTTTTATAAATCTCAGGATAACGATCTTTCATTGATTGATAATGGAAAGCAGCCGAGCAAGCGAATTTATAGTCCTTGTATGCCTGCATAATGTCTAATTGATTGGTCCAGGTGCGCAACAATTTTCTGTATGTTTCAGCAATTGGCCACAGCCACGCTGTATCAAGATGTCCATGTCCAACAGCATAAGCATGATGCACAGTAGTGGCATTGTGATTTTTATATAAGTCTTTTAGAATTTTCTGGGCTCTACCCCAGGTCGATTTATCATTTAAATCATATTCATTAGCAAAGCGATTCAATTCAAAAAGTAATGTACCAGCATATGCCATGTCACTAGCTGCACTATCGGCAGCCAGTTCAGCTTCCAGTTCTTGCAAAACTACAAAATCAAGATATATTTCCCAGGCAATTGGCTCAAAAAGAGCTATTTCGCAACGCTCTAACGAAAATGGTGGTGCATGTGGTGATTTATCTTCCAGCCAAACCCCATAACTAGTATTGCAAGCCATTTCTACATAAAAGGAAAATTTCTCTCCTGCCTTTGCCTTCTCTGTCAATACTGCATCCGGTCTTTCTCCATAAGGAAAATTTAGCCCCTGCTGCGGCTTACCGTCACGCCACAGTGTTGCTTCGGAAAGAGAATTCCAGAGTAAATCTATACGCTTGCCTGCCCAGCCAGCCGGAACTGTGGCGTTAACGTGAAACCAGAAAGTTGACCATAAAGGGCCAAGCGGTTGTCCTAATTTAACCGGTTTGTACTTGAGTTTTATTGCCTGGTTATAATCAATGCGATCAGTTGGACCAGCCATGGTCAACTTATCCACCGCCTGCGATTGCGGATAAATCAAGGCTTTCATATCGCCAGCTAATTGCTTAAGTCGTGCACGTGTTAAAGCCGGAAAACGTTCCATTTTATATTTCCCAACCATTCGACTGACCTGCTGATTCTAGCAAAACAAAGCCACTCTTGGCCATGCAACATTAATTTTCTACTTGATGACCAAATTTTTTGAACTTTATCCAGCCCGTTTTCGTTGATTACTTTGTAGGGGCTGGCTGTGCCTCGCCCGTGTTCTCAGTCGCTGTGCCTGCACCAGGTCAAGACGCAGCGTATTGCATATGTAGTATGTGTGTGTTACATTTGTAGGAGGATCCATGACCATTCTTACCTTTAATGAGGATAGCTTAAAGAGGGGCGGGGTTACCAAAGAAGAAGCGATAGAAGTTTTGGATGACCCTATGACCATAGAGGGCGAAGAAGGGGAGAGTAAACGAGGCAATCCAACGGTTATGTATGTTGGCAAAACATTGTCTGAGAGACTCTTAGAAATAGGAGTCGAGTACAAAGAATACGAGACACATGTCTATCACGGGCGGAAAGCCAGTCTAAAGAATAGGTCTAAATACGATAATCGTTAAGCAGAACATGGGCGAATAAAAATGAGCAAAATGACAAAAGAAGAATTAAAACGACGCAAGGCAGAGTTAAAGAAAATTGTTCATGCTGAAATGATAAAACGAGAAGTTATGCAATTTCGGCTTGAGCCGGAGAATATTGAAAAGCTTTATCGCATCGCAGCCCAAAAACGCAAACCAGTAGGTACCTTAGTCAGGGAATGGATAGTAGAAAGAATAAACCTTGAGGCAATGAGCAAGACTGGTAAATCAGTTGCTCTAGACACAGGCTCCTTACTAACAGCTTTTGATCTTGCCATAAATAAACTAAGATCGGAGATACAACAACCACTAACCGAACTGAGCAAGCGCATGGGTATTGTTGAAGATATGGCGCGTCACAATGAACATCATGGCATCAAGTAGACTAGCTGGAGCCTTAATTTATTTTGAAAGCCATGTTCATAACTTACACCTATTGTAAATTCATGGCTAAACAGCGAGCCAGCCCGGCTTGTTTTAACTGTTTGAATGAAACTGCTTTTACTATATGGAACTGAAATTTCTTTCCGGAAAATTTATGCATCAAATAACTGATATATATTTTCCCCTGAAAATCGTTTTCGCCTATAAGAAAAAAAACTATATTGATTTCATTGGCATAAGTCAGTTGTTTAACAGCAGATGCAATTGCTCGAGAAACGAAAAACTTATCTAATGGTATTCCATCTGTAATAATGCCTATAGAAAGCGGCTTGACATGCTGCGATTCAAGAGTCCTTGATTGAAAATAGTTTTTGCATATTTCATTGAGTGGCGGAGCTAAATGAGTTCCACCAAATGGAACACCCGATGTGAATAATTGCGGCAATGTATCTACAGTCATATTTTTATGGATCGTAAAACCATCAGCAAAAGTGACTACGGTAAAACCATCAGGCAAAGCGGTACCGGCTTGCGTGGCCATTTTTATTGTCTGTTCGGCGCACCAGTCCCAACGACTGGACCGTACCAGTGGCGTGGAAAGATAACCGCTACATAGAAGTGCCGGTAACAAAATGGTTTGTAGCAATTTTGAACCTTTCGAGCTGCCCTCCTTAACTTTAGGACAATCGCAGGTGTTCATCGAGCCGGACTTATCTATTAGAATGACGATGTCGTGAGCTGCAAGACGTTGAAGTTCAGCTTCGGTCAACTGATCCTGCGCGATATTACAGCGAACTTCGCCTTTAATAGCAAGTGGATCGTCGTATGCCTCTTCATATGGCTGTGCGCAGGTTGCCGGTGTAGTAACCAGTGCAGTTAAAATAATTAGGCAAATATGTCGTGGTCTCATTTATCTACCAATATGATACTGGTAGTGCATTTAAACAATTTTTTGTGAATAAAATGTGCAGTCGGCTAGATTAATTCGCACAATCAGTTGTTCTTCTTTAACCTTGTCCTCACAAGAATCTCACAAAAAAGGACTATCGTATTGATTCAATAGCATACATCCTGGTGAGGACGGCTTATGGAAGAAGGCATTGATTTAGCCTCAAAAAAATCCGGTACAAAAACTGACGGACAATTAATCGCTGCCGACAATCCGGAGAAGCAGAGCCGAGAGGCTTTGCTCTATGAATTAATGTCTGTATCGCTTTTTACCGCATCTACAGCTTTTGTGCAGGAAAAGGCTAAAACAAAGACGCCGGAGCCAATTGGACAGATAGATAAAAAAGAACTTAAAGGTGAGCAGCTTTTCGATCGGTCTAGAATAGATAAGATCTTGAGAATTCGCAGCGAAAAAGTAGACGGCAAAACAAAAGAAATTGCTGAAGAAGTTTCACTTAAAGACAACGAAAAGTTAAAGTCTGGTACTTATGAAGTTCAATTTAAACCAAATCCATTTGAGGTGGCTCACAATAAATCTGGTCGTGCTTTCCGCGTCCACATTCCAGAGGGCACCCCAGATAAGGCACCAGTGATGTTTGTTGTGCCTGGTGTTTCAACCAGTTTTCAGGATCCACGTGGATACATAAAAGAAGTGCATATGGATGATGTAGCTGACCGAAGCAAAAATAAAGCCATAATTGTTACTCCACTCACAGAGAAGCACTTAATGGGCGGCAGATCGACTAGCGAAGCATGGGGGTGGAACTATCGCAACACTCTTGTTCCGACTGACTTAGTAGAAAAACATAAGAGCGAAGTTAAATATGATGATAGTGACTATATGATTGGGGTTGTGAATTTAGTCAAAGAATTAACTACCGCCACCAATGATGACAGTCGCCTGGGGTGGACAGGTGGTTCGCAAGGCGCTGTACTGCTTCACAATTTGGCTTGTTTTGATCAGCGCTTTAAAGGCAAAATGCGTTATGTTTATTTTGCCGGTGGCAGTATTCCAACCGGTGCTGATGCACGGACTGTATATGATCCCGGCATCAATGGTGTGCGTTCTATTAATTACGATACTGTCGCCGATGAAGACACACTGGCTCATAAATGGAAAGAGCCAGGTTTCCTGGCGAGAAATGCAAAGATATTGGCAGGATTGGATGCGATCAATAATAAAGATCAAGATCCAGACCGGCAGGCGTTTGCATATCTGGGAACTGATAACTCTGGTCAAGTTCTTATTGACGGTAAGTTGGTGAAAATTTATCGTAATCCTGGTGATCATTCTAAAGAATATAAAGTCAAAGCCTTTGTGGCTAAGGACAATGACGCCAAATTAAAAACTGCAAAAAACTTTGAACCAGGATCAAATAAAGACCAGGGTGAAGAGCTTAAAACTCAAGAAGCCGTTGAAAAAGCACGGGCTGCGAAAAAAGATATTCGCTGGGTTTATGAAGTTGCCAGGCGCGGTGTAAAAGTAAATATGGATGAATATGAGTTGTTAAAAGCCAGACATTGTTTTCCGGGCTCAAAAGAAGACAGCACATCGACGCGGCCTAAGTATGATGGTATAAACGGTGCTCAAATTATCTACGATGATTTTTTTGCTCAGTTAGCCAGGCTAGATGAGCAAGAAAAAAATAATTCAATCCAGGCTGGGTGCTTTGTTTTTTCTGCCTCTGGATATTGTTTCTATTAGCGCATCCAGCGATATAGGGCCGGCACCAGAGGAAAATACAAGCAAAGCTGTAAGCAAAAAGAAAAAGGGATCAGCTTGCAAGAAAGGAGTTTGATCATTGAAAAAATTAAAAACTTTTTGCCGATCGGCCACAACACTCATATAAGCCCCAATCATTGTGCCGGTCAGTATCAATCCAGTCGGTCGGGCTGCTAATCCCGCCATAAGAAATAAACCACCCACACATTCGATTATTGCTATCAGCCAGGCTGTTAAATCCGGAAAAGGAATGTGAAGACTGGTAAAAAAAACAGCTACGTCGTGATGATTGAGCAGCTTTCCTTTACCGGTGACAAAAAACTGCCAGCCCCAATTCAAACGAAAAAAGAGCAAGAGAAATATCTGAGTAACATTGCCTAACTCAGTTAGAAGCCTATTGCCTCTGCGGTAGGAATTGGCAATATTTTTTTTAAGCATGCAAAAGTTTTTCCTTATAACTCAGTGCTATTTCTTTTTTTCAAATTCTAATGATGCTGAATTAATGCAAAAACGCTGACCAGTTGGTGCTGGTCCATCATCAAAAACATGTCCTAGATGAGCGCCGCAATGCTTGCAAATAACTTCGTCCCGTGTCATTCCTAGCGATTGATCTGTGCGTTCACCAACAGCATTGTTGCTGGCTGGTTTGGTAAAACTTGGCCAACCAGTGCCGGAATCAAATTTATCATTTGAATCGAACAACGGCTGCCCGCAATTGCTGCATTTATACATACCCTTTTCATGATTATTCCAGTATTTGCCGGTGAAGGGCGGCTCAGTGCCGCTGCAGCGAGTGACATTATATGTGGCAGGGTCTAATTTACTTTTCCAATAACTATCCGGCATATTGCGCATTTCTTCACTAGCTTTGTCTGTCATTTTTATGCTTCCCTTGTCATCCGCTCGTGTTGCTTGTACAAATGCCATCATGCATATTACGATTAGTGGATATAACAAAAATATCTTGTAGTCGATCATTTGCGGCTGCCTGCTCTTGAGGACTGATGCTAATCAGCTTAACATATCTGTTTAAAGTTCTCTGTGGGCTTCTTTTGGCGGCAATGCTGGTCCTAAATTTATCTGCTGCTCAAGCAGAAAACCAGATTGCTTTGGCTGGATCAGTGCCAACTCAAGCTGATTCGATCTTGAATAATTCTGACTTGTCGGCCGACAGTCTTAATTTGGCAAAATCTCTTGGCATTTCGCCACAGCTAGATCAATTAACGACGCTTAAGCGTACAGCTGGTTCTGATAGTAATGAATTGATTTCCTTGAAAATAGATTTGCTTGAATCAGTTTTAACTGCCAGCTATGAAACCCGTTCTGTAGTCAACAAAATTGACAAAGAGCTGGCTCAATCTGGTGAGGTCAATACTTATATAAATGAACAACGCGACAGAGCCTTACGTATGAATACATACGTTAACTTTATCAGCGGCGGTATCACAAGGATGGTCACCGGTGGACTTACCCTGGGCAGCGTCAATCATATCGCTCCAGATACCCTTACTGCTATTGAAGGTGTTATTCAAACCAGCCTTGCTTCCTGGGGTGTGTGGCAATTGCGCGGTGAAAAGCGACTGGAGCGAAGCGGCAAAGAAAATATGCTGGCGCCAATATTTGACCCTTCTGCGCGCAATTCAATTAATTACCCACCCAGCGTTTGGAGTTTTCTAAATAGCTCACCGTCGGGAACCAACACACAACCGTCGAGGCGCGAGTTGCTACTGGATCACTGGTATAAGCATGGGCTTTATCTGATGAAAAATAAACGCAAAAACTCGGATGTAGACCGGGTGCAAAAAGTTTCCGGCTCCAATCAAATTAGTTTTCGACTCACCAGCGACATATTGCAAGATCGTATGACTATGCTGACTGACCTAAGAGCAACTGTTGAACAGATGGACGATAATTTGCTTGAAATTTTGCAAGTGATCCGCAAAAAGTGAAAAGTCGTGCCAGATTCTCCGCATATATGAAATAGTTTTCAAACCTAGCGCTAGCTTGCGGAGTGGGAGAACACATGCTGCATCGCCGTGTCATAGCGCAAGCTTTGCTATATGTGTAGCGATCTTTAATGCAAAAATATCCCATGAATATCTCTAAATATTTACTAATGACAGCCTTCTTCGAGCGCTTGAATACTGGCGATAATCAAAACCTGCTGATGATTTTACAGATGTTGAGACACAATAATTCCCGAACTTGATTTATCAGACTGAGAATTGTCAAAGTGAGGAGTTCGTTTGTCGCAGGATTTGTCTGAAGGAATAGTGGTTAGGAGTCGCTTTTGTTAATTGTCGGTGGGTTGGTTGGAGCAATAAGGCTCTGCGGGCGATCACGGTGTTCGCTATAGGGCCTTCGGCAAACGAACAAATCGAGTTTACTTACTTTCAGTTTCGCACATGCGGAGAATCGCAGCATGTTTTCGCAAAGTTCATCCGTTCGTTTCGGTTCCGTGTTTGGTCTGTTCGGCGCCCGTCGGGCAACCAAACGTGATCGGCGCTCTCGGGCGCTGATTCCGGTGGTTGGTATGCTGGAGGGGCGAACCCTGCTCACCGGTGTTACATACACTGTGACTACGGGACTGAATAACGGCACCCACTTGCAGGGCAGCCTCAACCAGATAGCTGCGCAGGCAGAGTCCGACTATGTGGAGCATAAGTATACGGATACGATTGTGTTCGCTCCCGGGGTCACCGACGATGTACTTTCGCAGGCCGTCGTGCTTGAGCCCGGAGAGACCATTAACGGTGGGGGCAAGGTGAGTGTTTCGTTGCCCACATCACCGCCTGGTTATTCGGCGTTTCTGATTGCCGGCGGCAATTCGTCCCTGATGACCACCGTGGAAGGGATCGATGGCATCGACTCGCCGTATGGGTTTACGTCGCAGTATGCGACGTCGTCGCTTCTGCTGTTGAATGACAACACGAGCGATTGCGGTGCATCGTCTGCCAATGATGCCGCTGTCGTCGTCGGAGCCGGTGAGTCGTGCACCATTAATGGCGGCAATTACAGCTCTGCCGCTCAGTTTGTTGTCAATTGCCGGAGCAACTAACCTAACGGTTGAGGGCAATGCTGTTTTCGTCGGCAACGGCTCTTATGGGTCTGGGTCGGCGGTGTTCGACATCACGCAGACCGGCCGAGCCAAGCGGTTAACATCGGGACTGCAATGATTAACCTCACGGCGCCAGAAAGCGCGCTCACGTTGAGTAGTTCGACCGGTGCTACGGCGGCTGTCTCCGGCGCCACCATCACTGGGAGTACCGCTCAATCTGTTGCCGCCTATGTAAGCGGCTCGGGCGGCACCGTAAACTTCGAAAACTCTAACTGGAGCACCGCCGGCGTGATCGAGTCGTATGGTGCTACAGACATCAACTTTTCTGGCAATAGTTTCGCCACTACCCCGATCTATATCAACGGGACTGGCGCTTACGTTTTCAATACAGACACGTATTCGAGCGCTGAGTATTGTGTCGATGTTGTAACGGCAGGCGTCGATAACAATGATCGGCGAGACTGTCACTAGTGACACGAACGGCTCGTTTGCAGCCCTTGAATTCAGGGACACCCCAACCGTGAGCTTAGCGGACAATACGGTCGCTAATGTCGTGGGAAATGGCCGTAAATTATGCCAGTAGCAATGGCTCACAGACTTTTACCGACAATGGCAGCTCATATACGGGCTGCTCTACGGCAGTTGCGGCCGCATCGCAGACTGCGTCTACCGTCACGATCGAAAACGACAACGTTCTGCAATGTACAACCAACGTCTTCGATCTGACAACGATCACCGGAACACTTGCAGGAGGGACATACTACGTTACGGATTGCGTGTTGAACGGAGATCTGTCCGATTCACTCGCTGCCTCGATCAGCAACCAGGGCACGCTCATTGTGTCCGGGACGACGATCGAGAATACAAACAATCCAAACGGCGGCTGGCCCGCTGTGATCGTCACGGCTGGGACTTTCGACATATCCGGCAGCACGTTAACAAACAACGACAACGCCGAGACCTCATATGCGCCTTATGAGGGCTGGACGATGATCCTGAATTGTGCCGTTAATTTTAGCAATGACACAATTGATAACAACGGCGGCATCAAGATCACCCTGGGCGCGGAGCAGTCGGTGGACGTCGATCATACGACGCTCATCGACACCACGACAACCCAAGACGCCTTGAACGTGACCGGTACCTCGTCGCCAGACAGCTCAACCGTCACGATCTCGAACAGTACCCTGACAGAAGAAGTTGGGGGCTATGCGTTCTCGTCCCATGGCTTTATCCAGGATGTGAACATGTCTGCCAACAACAAGGTCACCGGACTGATCTTCGACGGCAGCAATGGCACCTTCGAAGGACCGTGATTGACCTCGTCGACCTGTCGTACGTTCGCGTGACGACACCACGTTGTGACTGAAACTGTCCCCGGAAGATGCGGGCGTGTTCTCCGTGAGGAGAATTCTTCGCTCAACTTCCGGGGCGTCTTTTCTTTTTATGCTTTTGCTTTTTTTCTGCTTTTTATAAATTTATCCTGGAAAGAATCTAGATAAATATAAAAGACTGGCGTAATAAATAGTGTTACTGTTTGCGACAAAAGTAAACCGCCGACAACAGTTAAGCCCAGCGGTTGTCTGGATTCAGCGCCTGCGCCTATGCCCATGGCGATGGGCTATGCCGCCCATAAGAGCGGCCATTGTGGTCATCATAATGGGGCGAAAGCGGGTTAGAGCCGCTTGAGTAATTGCTTCTTCGGCATGTTAGACCCTGTTCCCGCTCAGCGTCAAGAGCAAAGTCAATCATCATGATGGCATTTTTCTTGACTATGCCGATAAGCATAATCAAGCCTAGATAGCCATAAATATTTAAATCCATATGAAATAAGCAAGAATTAGCAAAGCACCCAATCCGGCTGACGGCAAGCCGGATAAGATAGTAATCGGGTGAATGAAACTTTCATAAAAATGCCCAGAACAATATAAATAACAAACATTGCCACCGCCAGTAATGCCCATAGTCCTTGCAATGAATTTTGGTATTCAGCAGCGATGCCTTGAAAGGTCATGCTCACAGAGGGCGCGTCAACTTTGGCGGCGGCTTTTTTTATTTGCTCAACAGCATGGCTTAACGAATAGCCTGGTTTTAAATTGAAAGACAAAGTAGCAGACTGAAATTGCCCCAAGGTGATTAATCAATAACGGACCTATGCCTTCACTAATATCGGCTATTGTGGAAAGTGGTATTAATTGTCCACCGGACGGAGCGAACATATAATTTATTGAGCACATGCGGATTACGATAGAAGCGCGGCTCTACTTCAATAATTACCCAGATATTCATTTGTAGGTGCATAAATAGTAGAAATTTGTCTAGCGGAATAAGCGCTATCGAGAGCGTCTTCCACTTGCGACATAGTGACTCCCAGTTGTGAACATTTGTCTCTATCTACTTTTATATTTACTTGCAAATTATTTAATTGCATATCTGAGTTAACATCCTGCATGCCTTTCATGTTTGTCATCATAGTTTGCAATGCCTGGGTGCTTTTAATTAGATCGGTCATGCTGGGACTGGATAAAGTAAATTGATAGATAGCTTTGGTCACTTGTCCACCTATACTAATCGTGGGTGGATTTTGCAAATAAATCTCAATGCCAGGCACAGTATCAAGCTTGGGGCGCAATTCTTCCACTACTTGATCAGCAGTCAGCTGGCTTTGTTGACGTGGTTTTAAAACAATAAGAAAGCGTCCTGAATTTAAAGTCAGATTAGGGCTATTAATGCCGTTGCCGGTACCAATGCTGGACATATATGATTGCACATTAGGATCAGCTTCAATTATTTTAGAAAGCATCTGATGATGGTGCACCATATCGGTAAATGAAATTCCTTCCGGTGCCTGGGTAATGCCGACAATTTGTCCCGTGTCTTCACTGGGCATAAATCCTTTTGGTATAAGCACAAAAAGAAGGGCACTGAGCACAAACATGATCACAAAACCCCAGACCACGA
>CAWKBA010000012.1:0-8273 GCA_963847765.1 Candidatus Melainabacteria bacterium
CTCCCATCGACTCGTTGTGGTCGCAGATGCGCGCCGAGCTCGGTCCCCACCAGTTCGTCCCAACGGGTGAAGACCGCCTCCATCACGGCGGGAGTGGGGGCCGAGCCGAGCCGGCCGAGCAGGCGGGGCATGGAGTCGCCCAGTCGCCGGGGACCGCTGTCCCATCACCAGCGCGTCATTCGACGTCCAGGCTCTGCACGGGGAGCAACCGGGCCACGGCAATACCTTCGGGCAGTGGCGCCGCTGTGGTCAGGATCGACTGTCCTGCGGGCAACTCGGCCACCAGGGCCCGGCTCCGGGCCGGGTCCAGCTCGGAGAAGACGTCGTCGAGGAGGAGGGTCGGGACCAGGGGCGTTCGGGCTCGGATCAGCCGGTGCACGGCCAGCCGCAGCGCCAGAGCCAGGCAACGCTGTTCGCCCTGTGATGCGTGCGTCCGCGCCTCCCGGCCGTCGATCTGGAGGAGGAGATCGTCGCGGTGCGGACCCACGGTGTTGACTCCCCGCCGCAAGTCGTCGCGCCGCCGGGCGCGGTGAGCGCTTCACGCAGGTCCCCTTCCCAGCTCCGCACGTACCGTTGCACAGTGCGGGCCTCTTTCCGCTCCCGGCGAGGTGGCTGTAACTCGCTGCCACCAGCGGCTCGAGGTCGCCCACCAACCGTTCCCTGGCGCCACGAGAACCTTGCCGGCGTCCGCCAGCCGCCGTCCCACACGTCGAGGGTGGCCGAGACTCTCCCCGGCCCGACCGCCGGATTGCCTGAGGAGCGCCGCCCGCTGACGGAGGATCCTGTCGGTCTCGTCGGCGGCCCGCGCTCCCTCGGCGTCAGGACGGCGAGAGCGTCGTCGAGAGACCTCGCCGGCGCCCTTTCGGACCGCCGCTGATGATGCCCAGGTCCTCGGGCGAGAAGATGGTGCACGGGGCCGCCGCTCCGAGCGGCCGACGACTGCTGACCGACTTGCGATTCACCTGGGTGCGACTCCGGCCCGCCGGGAGAATTCTGCGTCGACCAACGTGGGGCTGTCCCTCCGTCGAGCTCGGCGCGGACGATCGCACTCTGGCTCCCGTGCGGACCATGGCCTCCGGAGGCGCACCCCGAAAGGAACGACGAGTCCCAGATAAACGAGGGCCTCGAGCACACTGGTCTTACCGGTGCCGTTCGGTCCGGTAATGACGGTCGTCCCCTCGAGCGAGGTCGAGTTGCGCGGCGCCGAAAATCCGGAAGTCGGCCAGTTCCAGGTGGCTGACGCTCACCGCGCCGCGGGCTGCTCAGGAGACCCGCACGGGCATCAGCAGGTACCGGAAATCATCGGCTTCGGCGCCGCGGACGGTGGCCGCCGCGAGGCGTCAGCTGTCTCGACGATCACCTCGTCGCCGGCGACGGCTTCGACGCCGTCGATCAGGTAGGCCGGGTTGAACGCGATCACGAGATCCTCGCCGGTGTAGTCCCCGTCGACGACTTCGGCGGCGTCACCGACGTCCTGGCTCTGGACGCTGAGATCGACACCACCCTGACGCATGGACAGCCGTACCGGCGTCGTGTTGTCGCGTACGAGCAACTGGACCCGTCGCAACGCAGCCAGGAAGCTCTCCTTTCCGAGGTGCAGCTTGTTCGGGTAGTGATCCGGGATCAGCTGTTTGTAGTCCGGGTAGCGACCCTCCAACAGCCGGGTGCTGATCTGGACGTTTCCCTGCCAAAACGTGATTTCGTTGCTGTTGGCAGCCACCCCGACGCGATTGGTCTCGCTGCCGTCCGCGATGGTTCCCGTCGGCAGCCGTTGCAGCTCGGAAAGCGCTCGCGGCGGGCACGAACAGGTCTTCTTCCCCGGGAATGCATCTCCGTTCCGGACAAATCCCGCATGGCCATGCGGTAGGAGTCGGTCGCCACCATGCGAATGGAACCGTCGACCCGCGAGACGAGCACACCGGTCAGCAACGGGCGGCCGTCGTCGTGTGAGGCCGCCCGCACAACCTGGCGGATTGCGTCACCCAACGCGGTCTCGGACAGTTGCGTCGTCGGCTCTTCGGTCTTGGCGACCGGCGGAAACTCCACCACGGGATAGGTGTGCAGTTTGAACGTCGAGCGGGCGGCGCAGATGGTGATGTGGTCACCTTCGTCCGAGAAGGTCACCGCACCGGGCTCCAGACGTCGCACAATGTCCGTCGAGAGACGCGCCGGAATGACACAACTTCCATCCTCGATCCCGATGACCTCTCCGGTGACCTGAATCGTGAGATCCAGGTCGGTGCCTGTCATGGACAACGAATTCCCGTCACAGGTCAGCAGGAGACCGAGCAGCACCGGCGAAGAGCCACCTCGACCTCCTACGGCGCGGCCTGCCGTGGCCAGCATCTCGACGAGTGCGTCGCGCTCGGATCTGAACTTCACGAGATAGTCCTTTCGGGTGTTCTCCCGGTTTTTCAGTTCGGGGGGAGGGGTACATGTCAGGTGGTAGAGGTAATAAGGGGTGTGGATTGTGGATGACACCGACGAACCCTGGTGGCGGGCATCATCGTCCTCCCCATGGGGCTGTGGGCCGGGCGCGGCACTGATGCTCACGCGCGGAGCCCTGGTCGGCGGCTTGGGGATAAGTGTGGTGCCGATCCCCAGGGTTCGGGGAGGTGGCCCACAGCCTTTGCCCTCGGCGAACCACAGCGGGGTGGGGGGCGACTGGGTGGGTGGAGGCGTCAGGCCGAGCCGGCACGGATCTTCTGGATCAGTTCGGTGACCTGCTCGTATATCTGCCGACGTTCCTGCATCTGTCCGGCGATCTTGTCCACCGCGTGGATGACCGTCGTGTGGTCCCGCTTGCCGAAGACGCGCCCGATGGCGGGGTAGCTGTAGTCGGTGAGCTCCCTGGTCAGGTACATGGCGACCTGGCGAGCCGTGACAAGGGGTCGGGTCCGACTGGGACCGCAGATGGCGTCGACGGAGAAGCCGTAACTCGCCGAGGTGGCGTCGAGGATCATCTGCGGTGTGATGCGGCGGGGCTCGCCGGCCAGGACGAGGTCGGAGAGGACCTTTTCCGCCTGGGCCAGGGAAATGGGCTCCTTGTTGAGGTTGGCGAAGGCGCAGATGCGGGTCGAGTGCACCTTCCAGTTCCCGAATGTTGTCCTTCACGTGGGACGCGATGAACCCGAGGACGTCGTCGGGCACATCCTGGTGTTCGCTGAGGGATTTGGCGCGGAGGATGGCCAGACGTGTCTCGAGGTCCGGCGGATCGATCTCGGTGATCAGGCCGGAGAGGAAACGGCTGCGCAGGCGGTCCTCGAGTGTCTCGATCGACTTCGGGGGCCGGTCCGAGGTGAGGACGATCTGCTTGGAGGCGCCCTTGAGGTCGTTGTAGGTGTGGAAGAACTCCTCTTGAAGGCCCTCTTTTCGCTCCATGAACTGGACATCGTCAATGAGCAGGACGTCGCACTCCCGGTAACGACGCTTGAAGGTCAAGGTGGTCGAGGTCCGTAGCGAATCGACGAAGTCGTTCATGAAGGTCTCGGTGGTCACGTACAGGACCTTGCGACGCGGGTAGTTCTCGGTGACGTAGTTCCCGATGGCATGGAGGAGGTGGGTCTTGCCCAGCCCGGAGTCCCCGTAGATGAACAGCGGATTGTAGGAACGGCCGGGCGTTTCTGCCACGGCCTGAGCGGCGGCGTGGGCCAGGCGGTTCGATGATGCGGCCACGAAGGTCTCGAAGGTGAATTTGGTGTCGAGCTGGACCGCTGGGGACTCACGACCCGGTTGGACCGGTGCCGCCGGCTGCGACACCGGCTCGGGGGACAGGCCGAAGACCTGCTCTGTGGTCGGTTGGGCGGGTGTCACCACCGGCTCGGGCTCCTGGACCTCGAGGCGCCCTCGGACCGGGGAGCCCACCTCGTTGGCCAGGGTGTCCTCAATCATGGGCAGGTAGCGCGACTCCACCCGCTCCCGGATGAGCCCGTTAGGGACGGAGAGGACGAACTCCCCGTCGGTGTACGCAACCGGCTCGATCCCCGAAAGCCAAAGCTGCCAGGTGCTCTCTGACACCTGGTCGCGCAGCGACCCTGTGCATCGTGTCCAAAGATCTCCTGCCTGGGTCACTGCGAGTTCCGAACACCCCTTCTCCCCCCTCGGCGTCCAGGCAACATGTTCGGAACGATCCTCGGTGCGGGTAATTGGATGAACGTACACCGTGCCGGGCCATGCGACTAGAGGCCATCGGCAAATCGCGCCTAACATGGCAGGACTTGCCGCCGCCGGCCTGATGCAAACCGAGGGCCGAGGCATGGAACCTGTGACGAACCGGCTCCGGATCACCGTAGGGCCGCCGCGAAAGGCTGAATTGACGTGAAGCGCACATATCAACCGAACACCCGGAAACGGGCTCGCACCCACGGGTTCCGCAAGCGCATGTCCACACGGGCGGGGAGGGCCATCTTGAAGTCGCGACGGCTCAAGGGGCGCCACCGGCTCACCGTCTGAGGTCCTCAAGTGCCTGTGAGGACGGTCGGACGCATCACCCGCCGCAAGGCGTTCGCTGAGCTGCAACGCTCGCGAGCGCGTGGGGCCAGCGGCCCGGTGCGGGTGACGTTTGTCCCGGCCGAGACCGACGAAACTGGAGTGTTTCCCCAGGTGGCCTATGCAATTGGGCGTCACTGTGGAAATGCGGTCGTACGGAATTCGCTACGGCGACGAGCCGCGAGGTCGTACGCAACGAGGCCCCGGGTCTGCCCCGGGGTGCCTACCTTGTGCGGCTCGAGCCGGCCGCAGCCACCGAGGACCCTTCCGCGTACCGCCGCGACCTGGCGACTGCCCTCATGAAGGCCGGCAAGGGTCGGGTACCTACATGAGCGGTTCGGAGGCCAGGCAGAGCCTTTCCGTCCGTGTCGCCGTTGCACTGGTGACCGCCTATCAGGGCGCAGCCTCCGGACACTTCTCACCTTGTCGCTTCTATCCGAGCTGCTCCACGTATGCGGTGGAGGCGTTCACGGTGCACGGCTTCTGGCGCGGCCTGGCCCTGAGCGCACGCCGCCTGCTGCGCTGCCGTCCGTTCGGGCCCCACGGAGTGGACCTGGTCCCGGTCCGAGTCCACGCCCATGAACGGAGTCACCCGTGCTGATCCACCCCGTGCTGGCAGAGAATTCCCTGTTCAAGCTGGTCGGGGAGATCTTCCATCCGCTCTTCGAGTTCTTCGGTCTGATCCTGGCCGGCCTCTACGCCGTCTGGCCCAACTACGGCTTCGCCATCGCGGGTCTGACCGTCCTGATCATGCTGGCCCTGACGCCGGTCACGGTAAAGAGCACCAAGTCGATGCTGGCCATGCAGCGGTTGCAGCCCGAGATGAAGAAGCTCCAGGCCAAGTACAAGGGCGCGGAGAACCGGGAACTGCTCAACCAGGAAATGATGAAGCTCTACAAGGAGAACGGGACCAGCCCCTTTGGGGCCTGCCTCCCCAGCCTCCTGCAGATGCCCTTCCTCATCGTGCTGTACTCGCTGATCCGCGGTCTGTCGTATTTGGTGCCCAAGGGACAGACATATACCAATGCGGCCGGAGCAACAGTCAAGTGTACGCAGGCACTTGGATGCGCCTCGCCGCGTTACATACCGACGAACTCGCAGATGCACAGTGCACTAATAGCCAGTAATGGCCAAATGCACTGGTGGTTTGGAATGGATTTGTCTTCCCTTCCACTCTCGCATCATGCCTTCCCAGGGAGTGCAAGCCAAGCCGTATTGGTGCTCCCTTATCTGGTCCTCATTGGGGCTGCGATGTTCCTTCAGTATTACCAAATGAAGCAGATGAATAGCCGTAATCCTCAGGCTGCTGCGGCGAACCCACAGATGCAACAAATGCAGAAGTTTTTCCCTATTATTTTCGGTGTCATTTACCTAAGAGTGCCCGCTGGAGCAACCATTTACATGGTGGTCTCATCGGCGATGCGCATCGGGACTCAGGAATTCATGTTCCGGAGTGGCATGGTCACGCCGGTCGTGCATGAACGCGAGATCGGCGCGACGAAGGAAAAGGAGAAACCGCCTCCAAAAGCGGTGAAGAAGACGTCGAGTGCAACGGACGGGACGGCGGCCGCCAAGGCGACGTTGCCGCCGGGCAAGAGCACAGCGAAGACGAACGGCGCAAAGACCAACGGACGGGCGCCCACCAACGGGAAGAAGTCGGCGGCCGGCAAGGGAACGACGAACGGCAAGGCGACGAACGACGAGGTCATCGAAGACGCGCCGGAACCGAAGGCGCACCCGCGGTCGCGTTCGAAGCGGACAAGAAAGGCTCGATAACGCGTGGAGTGGGTTGAGGTGGCGGGCAAGACCGTCGAAGAAGCGACCGAACAAGCACTCGATCAGCTGGGTGTCGCTGCGGGCGACGCCGAGGTCATTGTGGTCGACGAGCCCAAGACGGGCTTGTTCGGACGGGTCCGGGTCGAGGCCCGGGTCCGCGCCCGGGTCCGTCCTGTCGGGGCCAGGCCTCGTCGGGAGCGCTCACGGCGCAGCGGTGGAGGCCGGTCCGGCCAAGGTGGCCAAGGAGGGCGTCAGGGCGGTGAGCGGCCTTCGTCCGGCGGTGCCGGGCGCAATCGTTCCGCAGGCGGCCCCTCGGGCGACCCAACGGAGGCCAGCGCCAACGGAGCGGGCACGACCACGGCCGGAACGGGTAGCGGCACCAGCAGGTCGGCTCGGCGTCGGCGTAATCGCAGCAAAGCCACGACCACCGGCGCGGCGTCGGTGGAAAGCTCGAACAACGGCTCGAGGGGGCCGTCGGGCGACAAGGCTCCGAAGCGGAGCACCGAAGCGAAGGAGACAGAGGACATGGCCGAAGGTATGACGCTCGAAGAGCAGGGCGAGGTCGGCCGGGCCTTCGTGGCCGATCTGCTGGGTGAGTTCGGTATGCAGGGGACCGTCGAGACGCGGCTCTTGGACGAGGACACGGTGGAGATCGCCGCCCTCGGTGAGGATCTCGGGATCCTGGTCGGGCCTCGAGGGTCGACCCTGGCTGCCCTCCAGGACCTGACGCGGGCCGTGGTGCAGCGCCAATGCCCGTCGCGGACCGACCGGATCCTGGTGGACGTGGCCGGGTACAGAGAGCGGCGCTCGGCCGCCCTGAAGCGCTTCAGCGTCCAGATTGCCGAAGAGGTTCTGGCTTCGGGGCAGGAGAAGGCACTGGAGCCGATGAGCCCGGCCGACCGGAAGGCCGTGCACGACGCTGTCAATGAGATGCCCGGGGTCCAGACTCGCTCTGAGGGCGAAGACCCCAACCGCCACATCGTCATCGCGCCAGCGGACTGACGCAGCGCCGATGACCGGCGCTGACGATGGGGGCCACTCCCCCGCCCACCTTCATGAGGTTCTCGGAGAAGCTCGCGCCCTCGGGTTCCTGGGCCCGGGCCCACTCGAACCACAGATCCGGCATGCCCAGGGGTTTGCGGCTATCGGCCGGCGCCTCTCTCCGGCCGGGTCTCCTCGAGTGATCGATCTTGGTTCGGGTGGCGGTCTCCCCGGCCTCGTGGTGGCGATGGCGTGGCCCGAAGTGGCGCTGGACCTCTTGGAGGCAAACGGGCGCCGCGCCGCCTTTCTCCGCCGTGCTGTCGAGGGTCTCGCCCTCGGGGACCGCGTCTCGGTCTTCGAGGGCCGAGCTGAGGCCCGTGGACGCGAACCGGGCTTGCGGGCGGGCTTTGCGGGCGCGCTGGCCCGATCCTTCGGGCGCCCTGCAGTCGTGGCCGAGTGCGCCGCCCCGTTTCTGATGGTGGGGGCATGGCTACTGGTCTCCGAGCCTCCGCAGTCGCTGAGTGGGGATGACGACGACAGCCGGTGGCCGCTCGAGCCGCTTCATCAGCTGGGCCTCCAGCCCGCCGAGGTCGTGCACGAGGCTTTTGGGTACCGCGTGCTGCGCCAGATTGAGGCATGCCCCGAGCGCTTCCCCCGACGTGACGGAGTCCCCGCCAAGAAACCTCTCTTCTGAGAGTCGCCTTCTCCTCCCGGGGCGGGCCGCACCTTCAGCCCAGGCCGCACTTCTGCCCAGCAAGCGGGCCCCCCCCAGAGGTGGCTCCCCCGCTCCGGCCACGACCGACTGGCGGGCGCCGGGATCCCGCAGGGCCGGCCGCTCGAGGGGGCAACCCCAGTACCCCTGTCGGCGACGCGTTTGTTTGAATGCGAAGGGGCGGGGTGTCGGGACCCCTGGACCTGTCCAGGCCATAGCTGAGCAACGAGCGTGGGGAGACTGACCGAGGCCGATCCAAGGCGGTGCGGGGGGAAAGGCGGTCCTTTTGAGAGAGTTCTGCTGCTCCTGATAGCCA
>CAWKBA010000013.1:0-7246 GCA_963847765.1 Candidatus Melainabacteria bacterium
ATTGAAGTACGCTATTTTGTGCATGCTTGTTTCTCAGCGACGAGAGCTGCTGCTTGAGCGGCTGCGGGTTGACGGCAGGGTGATCGCCCGCGAGCTCGCCGATGAGCTCCAGGTCTCCGAAGACAGCATCCGCCGCGACCTCCGGGATCTCGCCGCCGCCGGCCACTGCCAGCGCGTCTACGGCGGCGCGGTCCGTGGCTCCCGCGCGTTGTCGAAACATACGCGCACCGCGCGACCGTCGAGCCGGAGAGCAAGCAGCGCATCGCGACGCACGCCGCACGTCTGATCGCGCCCCAGCAGCCGCGTGATCCTCGACGGCGGTACGACGACGCTCGCCGTCGCCGGCCTGCTCCCCCCAGACCTCGAGGCGACGATCATCACCCACAGCCCGACAGTCGCCGCGGCGCTGATCGACCATCGCAACGTCGAGATCCTGATGCTCGGCGGTCGCATCTACAAGCATTCGGCGGTCGCCTGCGGAGCCGCGGCAGCCGAGGCCGCCCAGGCCGTCAGCGCCGACCTGTTCCTGCTTGGCGTCACCGGCGTCGACGCCGAGCACGGCCTCACGACCGGCGACGCGGAGGAGGCGGCGATGAAACGCACGCTCGCGCGCCGGGCGGGCGACACGTACGTGTTGGCGAGCTCCGAGAAGCTCGGTGCCGTCTCCCCCTACACGGTCCTCGAGCTCGCCGATGTCACTGGGATCGTCACGGAGTCGGGGGTTCTCGACCCAGCCACGCTGTAGCGCCTCAGCTCGCCGGGGGTGCCGGCGGCAGCCCGGCCGGGCCCTTGAAGGCGAAGACCTGGTTGGTGCCCGGAAGCAGCAGCAGGCCATCGCCGACCGACGGCGTCGGGAAGTGGTTCGCAGACCCGCCGAAGGGGATCGAGACGATCTCCTTGCCGTTGGCGGGGTTGAGGCCATGTACGGCGTTGTCGGTTCCATCGTCCAGACCAGTCCGTCCGCGATGATCGGTGGGCCGGCGGCGCCGTCGTTGTCGGTCCATAGCTGCTTCAGGTACGGGGCCTGCTCAGACCTTGACCGCCGTGACGCCGTTCGGGCAGGGTATGTAGACGACCGAGCCCTTGACCGCGTGTCCGCCGTCAGGGTTGCCGCTGCACACGTGACAGCGACGCGACTTCGCCCTCCTAGCCGCCGAGATGTCCCTGGCGCAAGCAGATAGCCGGTGTCGGTCTTGCCGACCTGGAACACGAAACCATCCACGAGCGCCGGGTCTCCGGTCCCGAGGTCAAGATCCTCGCCGCTCAGCGTCTGCCAGTCCTTGGGGTGGAAGATCGACTTGAGGTGCATGGTCGGCGACAGCTCGAGCACCGCGTCGCTGTCGTCGTATGGCTGGCCTGCGCCGAGGTTGTAGCCGTCGGCGCTCGCGACGTAGACGTTCCCGTGAGGGTCGACGACCGGAGAGCTGCCGCCCATCCAGACCGCGCCGCGATCCGTGCCGTGACTGATCTGGAAGTAGTGGAGCGCTCCTCCCTGCTCAGGGATCGAGACGACGTAACCGTGCGCGGGGCCGTTGGGGCCGGGACAGTCGCCCCAGTTCTGCCCGTAGGCGATGACCACGCAGACCGTGGTCGAGCGCGAGACCCGGCCGCTGCAGCTGCGCGAGCTGGTCCTCGCCGGCGTTCGGCATCGCCTGCTCGTTGAGCTCGACCTTGCCGGTGAATAGATTGAGCCCGAACAGGCGGTGCGACGCCTCCACGCCGTGAGAGGCGGCCGGGCCGCTTATCAGGGTGTCCGCGTCGACGAAGATCTCGTTGCGCGTCAGGTCGATCACGGGCGTGCCGGTGATGCCGACCTCGGGCGAGATGTCGCCGCATGGCAGGTCACCGGACGGCACCGGCCTCGCCAGGTGGCGTGACCACAGGATCCGTCCGGTGCGCGCGGCCATCGCGTAGACGGTGTCGTTCTCGGTCGCCGCGATCACCCGACCGTCGGCGACGAGCGGCTCGCCGTACAGCTGCCCGTCGAGGCGTCGGCGAGGTCCATGCCGGCCGCGAAGGCCGCAGCTCGGTCTGCGCCGCGCGAAATCCGGTCGCCTCAGCGTCCCCGTGGTAGGTGGTCCAGTTGGAACCAAAGCCCGACCCGGCCGGACCGCCCTCTATCTGGCCGTCCCGGCGGTGGCGATGCCGAAGCAACAGAGCAAGGCAACGATCAGCGCCGCCACCACGGC
Source organism: Candidatus Melainabacteria bacterium (assembly GCA_963847765.1). Lineage (GTDB taxonomy): Bacteria > Cyanobacteriota > Vampirovibrionia > Obscuribacterales > Obscuribacteraceae > CAWKBA01. The sequence continues at coordinate 2,190 of CAWKBA010000013.1, forward strand.
CAGCGATACGCTCAGGCGCCGCCGGGCCCTACTCCGCCCTGCAGCCAATCGAGTCTCTTTTCTCACCGCGCAAGCCGAGCCGCTGCCACTGATAACCAGTCTAGTAGCGCAGCAGTCTTTCCGCCGACGTTACCGTGCCGTGCTGATTGCGCTACTCGCCCGCATCGGCCGCGAATAGCGCAGCTGCAACAATTCGGCTTCAGCGCGGCCGTGCCGCGGTCAGGAAGGATGTATGGCCTTTATCGCATTGCTCTGGCGGCTGGTTCGCCGTCGCTGGGTCAGGCAGATGCTGCTCTGGCTCGTTGTTCGCCTGCTCCGATTGTTTGGCTGGCGGCGTGCGGTCAAGCTGGCCTTCCGAGAGCGTCGTCATTGGCGCACCTTGGCGGTGGGCGCATGGCGCGCCGCTGTCGGGCTGTTGCGTGTGGGTAGGGCTGCTTTCATTCTGCTCGGCTGGCTCAGGCCGCGCGTATGGCGGCCGCTCCGCCAGGGAACGGGACGTACGCCCTGCGGCGATCGACTGTCGCTCCGGCGCCTCGGCGACTGCGAGCGGGAGATGAACAATCGGTACTCCGGCTTTCCCCGACCCTCAGAGCGAAGTGGGCCCCACGAGTGGCACGCCGCCGCGACGAAGTCCGGCGTTCGTTGCTGGCTGCCGTGGGCGTTGCCCCTATTGGCGGCCAGCCCGCAAACCGCGTGCCGGCGATGCGAGGGCCATCGGTCCCAAGAATCGCCCGGAGCTCGGCGACAGGCTCCCGGAGCTCCGCGACAGGCTCCCGGAGCTCCGCGACAGGCTCCCGGAGCTCCGCGACAGGCTTTCCCCATGACCGTCTGGCGATAGCCGGCCCGCCGCAGCTCGATGATTCCGCGGAAGGATCATTGAGGGCTCAACCTTATTGATCGGCCTGGCGAACAGCAGTTCAAGCCGTCCGGAGTGCACGCCACAATACGAACATGTGTTCGATCCGTTGTGAGACTTCAGAGGTGGAGACTGAGGCCGTCGAGCCAGAGGCCGGGAAGCCGAGATCGCTCGAAGCGCTGGAGAGCGAGATCTGCGCGCTGGCGTCCCATCTGGCAGCGGCGACCTGCCGTTGGCTGTTGCTGGTCGCCGAGTTCGACGCGAGCCGGGGCTGGGCCGAGTGGGGCGTGATGTCGTGTGCGCATTGGCTCTCTTGGCGCTGTGGCATCGGCCTCACCGCCGGGCGTGAACACGTGCGGGTGGGACGTGTTCTGCGCGGCCTGCCGCTCGTGCAGCAGGCGTTTGCGTCGGGTGAACTGTCGTACAGCAAGGTGCGCGCGCTGACGCGCGTTGCAAGCGAGAAGACGGGAGCCGAGCTTGTGGAACTTGCTCGGCATGCGACCGGCGCACAGCTGGAGAGGCTCTGCCGCCAATACGGGCGAGTGCTTCAGGCGACCTCAGCCAATGCCGCGGCGATGCATGAACGTCAGCAGCTGAACACGTTCTGGGATGACGACGGGATGCTCGTGGTCCAGGGCCGGCTGACGCCGGAGGATGGAGCCGCGCTGTTGGCCGCTCTCGATCAGGCCGCGGCCTCAGTGCCCGAAGCGACCCGGGAGTTTGGTGGAACTGCCGTCCGCGCGCAGGCGCTGGTGACGCTGGCGACCCGAGGCGGCGCACCGGCGGAGGTCGTAGTGCACGTGGATGCGGACACGCTGGCGGGAGATGAGATCGAAGAGTCGGTCGGAGCTCGGCGGCGGTCCGGCGTTGGCGCCCGAGACGGTGCGGCGGCTCGGATGCGATGCCGCGGTCGTGGCGATGATCGAACGGAACGGGGAGCCGCTGTCCGTCGGGCGACGCACGCGAGCGATACCGCCGGCCTTGCGCAGGGCGCTGCGCAGCCGTGATCAGGGCTGCCGGTTCCCAGGATGCACCCATGAAAAAGCATCTGCATGCGCATCACATCCAGCACTGGGCCCAAGGCGGGCCGACTGAGATCGGCAACCCGGTGCAGCTCTGCTCCCACCATCATCAGCTCGTGCACGAGGGCGGATACCGGGTCGAGCGCGGGGCCGGGGCGCCAACCTGGAGTCGCCGGTCCGGACGGCCGGCTCACTCACATTGGTGCGGAAGCGCTCCGCATCTGGTTCTCCGATCACCACGCAGCATCAGAATCGCTAGGGCTTGCGTATCGGATCCGATACGTGCCGACCGCTATCAGCCGGCGACCCGCTGGATTACGACATTGCCGTGGAGGGCCTGATCCGGAGAGAGCTCAGGCGGCGGGAGTAGTCGATCAGCTGTAGCCGATCAGCTATAGCCGAGCTGGTGGGCGTAGTGGGTGCGGTAGGCCTGCTGCTTGGCGGTGACCTCAGAGACGTAGGCGCGGGTCTGAGCGATCGGGATGTCGGCAGTGGTGAACGACTGATGAGCGGCTCGGGCCTTGTTCAGCCAGGTGTTGACGTTGGTCTCGCCTCCGTTGTAGGCGGCCAGCGCCAGGGTCTCGTTGCCGCCGTACGCGTTGAGCAGGTAGCGCAGGTAGTAGCTGCCGTAGGCGATATTGACCGCATGGTGTGCCGAGGTCGGCGACGTTGAAGGCATAGCCGCCTGACCGGCGCGCGAGGAACTCCGCCGTCGTCGGCTCCATCTGCATCAGCCCGCGCGCGCCGGTCGGGGAGTCGCGCGGCCGGAAGCGGGTCTCCGCGTAGATGACCGCCGCGATCAGCGCCGGGTCCAGGTGCTTGGCAGCCGCCTGCTGGCGGATGATCGACGCGTACTGAGCGGCAGCGTGAAGTGCTGGATCGCACGCCGGGCCAGCGGCAGCACCACCAGCACGCCGGCGCCGATCAGCACCAGCGTGACGAGCAGCGGTGAGCCGACGGCGCCGCATGCCCACGCCGCCGGAGCGCCCGCGCGAATAGGTTACGTGCCGCTCGAGTCACGCCCACGTCAGGCTCCTGCCGGGTTCACGCGATCCTCACCCACGCTCACACACCCAGCATGACAAGGATCGATGACAGCTTGTGTTCGAGTTCTGCAACGTCGCCGTCGTTGCTGACGACGAAGGTGGAACGTGCGGCCTTTTCCTCCTGGCTGAGCTGACGCGCTGCGCGCTCGTCCAACGCCCGGTGTCCGCGGGACTGCGCGCGACCGGCGCGCACCTGCTCGTCGCGATCACTGCGATGGTGGCGTCATACATCGCGTCGCTCCCCGCCTCGAACAGCAGTGGCACCTCCACCACCAACACCCGAGGAGCCGGCTCGTTGCGGTTCGCCGCGGCTCCGCCAGGCGGCTACCCGCTCGTGCACGAGCGGCCATAACAGCTGCTCCAGCCAGGAGCGGTCACCCTCCGTCGCGAAAGCGCGCTCGGCTAGCGCGGCACGATCGACGACGCCGTCCGGTGCCACCTCGCGCCCGAACCGCTCAACCACACTGTCGCGCACCTGCGGCGCGCGCGTACAGCTCATGGACGACGGCGTCGCTTGAGATGACGGCAGCCCCAAGACGTTCAAGCGCAGCGAGTGCGGTCGACTTCCCTGCACCGATACCGCCTGTTAAAGCAATGAAGGGCGGCGCGTGCAAACCGTACCGCCCTTCACCAAACTCGGCCTGAGCGCCGGCTACGAGACAGGCTCGCCGTCGGCCGCGGCGGCGGGTTCGTCCTCGGCCGCGGCTCGGCGTCGGCTCGCCGGCTCGGCCACAGCGGCTCGGGCTCGTCCTCGGCCACAGCGGCGGGCTCGTCCTCGGCCACAGCGGCGGGCTCGTCCTCAGCCACAGCGGCGGGCTCGTCCTCGGCGACGTCGGTCGACGCCTCCTCGGACGCGAACTCGACCGGGTCCGCAACTCCGACCTCGGCCACCGGTCGCGGGAGCCTCGACCTCGGCCGCGGCGGTCTGATTCGGCGAACACATCCTCAGACAGCCCGAGCTCGGGCACGTCCTCGATCTCATCCGCGGCAGGCGCGACGATCGGCCGAACCGGGAGGACCTGGCCCTCGACCCGCTTGATCGAGAGCGACAGGCGCCGGCGCTCGGCGTCGATCTCGAGGATCTTGACGTTCACCGGGTCGCCCGGCTGGATGACCTCGCGCGGGTTCTCGACGTGGTGCTGGGCGAGCTCGGAGATGTGGACGAGGCCCTCGACGCCGTCGAGGATCTCGACGAACGCGCCGAAGGTGACGACCTTCGTGACGCGGCCCTCGACCACGTCGCCGTTGTTGTAGGTGTCGACGCACCTGCTGCCACGGATCCTCCTGGGTCTGCTTGAGACCCAGCGAGATCCGCTGGCGGTCGCGGTCGATGTCGAGCACCTTGACCTGACACGGTCTCGCCGATCGTCGAGGATCTCGCGACGGGTGGTTGACGTGCGACCACGACAGCTCGGAGATGTGGATCAGGCCGTCGATCCCGTCGAGGTCGACGAACGCGCCGAAGTCGACGATGTTGGAGATCAGGCCCTCGACGACCTCGCCGGGCTGGAGCCGGTCGAGGATCTGCTCGCGCTGCTCCTTGCGCTCCTCCTCGAGCACGGCGCGGCGCGAGAGCACGACGTTGTTGCGCGAGCGGTTGAGCTCGATCACCTTGCACTCGATCTCCTGGCCCAGGAACTCGTCGAGATTCTGGACGCGGCGGATGTCGACGAGCGAAGCGGGCAGGAAGCCGCGCACGCCGAGGTCGATGATCAGGCCGCCCTTGACGACCTCGATCACGCGAGCCCTCGACCGGCTCGCCGGACTCGGCGGCGCGCCTCGATGCTCCTCCAGGCCATCTCGAAGCGGGCGCGCTTCTTCGAGAGGATCAGCCGGCCGTCGGGGTCCTCCTTGGTGAGCACGAGCGCGTCGATCTCCTCGCCGAGCGAAACCTCGTCGGCGGGATTGACCGACCTGCGGATCGAGAGCTCGGCGACCGGGATGACGCCTTCGGACTTGTAGCCGATATCGACGAGGACCTCGTCCTTGTCGACGCGCACGACCGTGCCGGTGACGACTTCGCCCTCGGCGAACGGGTGGATCGTGGCGTCGTAGTTGGGGACGATCTTGCCGTCGATCTCGAGCAGGAGGCCGTCGGAACCTTCGACGACCTTGGCGTCCGGAAGTTCGGTT
>CAWKBA010000014.1:0-4238 GCA_963847765.1 Candidatus Melainabacteria bacterium
GCGCTGTGCTCGTTGACCTACGCTTAGGTCACGGCCCCACCGTAATGACAAAGGTGCGCGACATGAACTGACGCTGACCGGTATCGCACCCGTTCATGAAAAAGACCAGCCCGCTCAACCGACCCACGCAGTTCGATCCCCGGGTAAGCGAACTCCTGCCAAAGACGCTCGCGCTCACGGGCAGCGCTGTCGGCGGCCGCTTGCTTGATGTGCCCATAACCCCGAATGGACATGGCAGATCTGCGATCTGCACCGAAGTTGCGTAGTTCGCAGCTGGACAGTCCACTCAGCACACGATCGATATCGGCCTGGTACTGCTGAATCAGCGCGCCTCTCAAGCTTACGCTCGGCACTGAAGCGGAACGGATCGAGCACGCTACCGCGCAGTCCGCGAAGTCTCGGCCATCAGGCCAAAGGCCTTGAGCAGCCAGGGGCCGACTTCGCGCTTCTCGGGCAGGCCGGTTGCGCGTTCTTGCGCGCGAACGGCCAGCCGCCGATGTGATAGCGGATGGTGAAGTCCCCTCGAAGTGCTGCTCCAGTTCCTGCCGGAATGCCGTGCTCGTGTACAGGCGCGCCACTTCCCACTCGTCCTTGGCCGCCAGCAGCTTGAACCAGGCGTTGGCCACGGCACGAGCGAGTTCGCCTTTGCCGGCGGGCAGGTTGTCGGCGCGCCGGACCCGCTCGACCAGGGCCGCGTAGCGCTGGGCGTAGGCGGCGTTCTGGTAGTCGGTCAGGAATGCGACCCGGCGTGCGACCAGTTCATCGAGGGCACGGGTGCGGACCGGGGATGGAATTGCACCACCTGTCCGCCCGAGAGCATCGCCTCGACACGCGCACGGTCTTGCGCGACACATCGGCCCCAGTGAAACGCTTGCCGGTTCATCTCCACCGAAACGGCGTTGAGCACGATCGCCTGATCGATCGCCGCGAGGCTCAGTGGAATCTGACCGAGCTGCCAGCTCACCCCCACCATCAGCATGTTGCTGGCGATCGCGTCACCCAGCAGCGCCACGGCCAGGCGCTGACCGTCGACGAGTCGGATCGCCTCCCCGGTCACCGAGCGCACGCGCTCGATCAGGCCGTCAGCGTCGGCGCTCCAGTCCGCGTTGCGGGCGAATTCCGCCGTGGCGACCAGGTCGGTGCAGAGTACCGCCCGGCTGCGCCCGGCTGCCAGCGTGGCGACCGGTTCATCGCCCGGTGGCCACGATCAGGTCGCAGCCGATCAGGGTATCGGTTTCTGCCGCGCCGATGCGCGGCGAAGTCAGCTGCCGGCATCGGGCGCGAACTGCAGGTGCGAGAACACGGCACCATATTTCTGCGCCAGCCCCATCACGTCGAGCGACAGGCAGGCGGTGCCGTCGATGTAGGCGGCCATCGCCAGCACCTGCCCGATCGTGACCACCCCGGTGCCGCCGATGCCACCGACCAGCACGTTGAACGGTTGCTGCAGGGCCGGCAGATGCGGCGCGGGTACCTCGAAGGCCTGCAGCGCTCGGCCGGGTTGCTGATCGGGCTTGCGCAACTGGCCGCCATGCACGGTCACGAAGCTCGGACAGAACCCTTCGACGCAACTGAAGTCCTGATTGCAGGTGGACTGGTCGATCCGGCGCTTGCGCCCGAACTCGGTTTCCAGCGGCTCGATCGAGACGCAGTTGGACTTTGGAGCAGTCGCCGCAGCCCTCGCAGACCAGGGGGTTGATGAACACGCGTCGGCGGGTCTGGGCCATAGTTCCGCGCTTGCGCCGGCGGCGCTTCTCGGTGGCGCAGGTCTGGTCGTAGATCAGCACGGTGACGCCGGCGATCTTTGCGCAGCGCCCGCTGCACGGGTCCATCTCGGCGCGCGGTTGGACCTCTACGCCGGGGGCAAGGTCGGTGACGCGGAGGTAGCGCTCGGGCTCGTCCGCGACGACGACGGTGCTGGTGACGCCCTCCGCCGCCAGCTGGCGGGTGATCTGTGCGACCGCGAAGCCGCGCTCGGGGTGCTGGCCGCCGGTCATGGCGACCGCATCGTTGAAGAGCAGCTTGTAGGTGATTGGCTGCCGGCATCACGACCGAGTGGCGGATCGCCAGCGAGCCGGAGTGCGCGTAGGTGCCATCGCCGAGGTTGGCGAAGACGTGGTCCTCGGTGGTGAACGGTGGCGGCCGACCCAGGTCAGCCCTTCGCCGCCCATGTGGCTGGTTGAGATCGGTCCGGATCAGGAGAAGCTGGCCATGTCGTGGCAGCCGATGCCGGCCAGCGCGCGCGAGCCTTCGGGCAGCTTGGTCGAGGTATTGTGGGGGCAGCCGGAGCAGAAGCTTGGCGTGCGCGGGATCGCGGCCGTCAGGCTGGCGCGGGCTGGGCCGGGTGAGGCGAATGAGGCGAATGCCGAGGCGGATGAGGCAAGTGCCGCGGATGATGCTGGTGCGGCCGATGAGGCAGGTGCGGCGGCCGCGCTGCCCGGTGCCCGCCAGGCCGCGATCGCCGGATCGGCGTCGGCCAGCAGGTTGGCCAGGACCTGCGCCACCATCGTTGCCTTGAGTTCGCCGAAATTCGGAAACACCCAGGTGGGTTTGGCGTCATACAGATGGCCATCGCGGACTTTGCCGATCACAGCCGGCGCGTTTTCGGTGCCGTAGAGGATCCCGCGGATCTGGGTTTCGATCAGTGGCCGCTTCTCCTCGACCACCACCACGGTCTGCAGGCCGCGGGCGAAGCGCCGCACGATCTCTGGTTCCACCGGCCAGATCACGCCGAGCTTGAGGACTCGAATGCCAAGAGCTGCGGCGCGGGCCTCGTCGAGGCCCAGGTGCTGCAGCGCCTTGCGCACGTCCTGATAGGCCTTGCCGGCCGATACGATGCCGATCGACGCGGCCGGCGCATCCAGGGTGATGCGATTCAGATCATTGGCGCGGATATAAGCGAGTGCCGCGTACAGGCGCTGGTGATAGAGCCGTTCCTCGACCGGCATCAGTGCCATCTCGGTCGGTCGAATGCCCAATCCGCCGGGCGGGAATGCAAAGTCCTGCGGCACGATGATCGCCGGATCGCCCGGGTGCAGCATCACCTGCCGGCGCTCTCGACCACGTCGGTCACCAGCTTCATGCCGGCCCACACGCTGGCAAAGCGGCTCAGCGCGATCCCGTGCAGCCCGAACTCGAGGATCTCCTGAACGCTGCTGGGATAGAACACCGGCATGCCGATCGAATCGAACACGATGTCCGAGTAGCCGCCACGCGTGGACGATTTGGCGCCGTGGTCGTCGCCGGCCAGCGCGATCGCGCCGCCCAGTGCGCTGGTGCCCGGCCCAGTTGGCGTGGCGCAGCACGTCGCCGAGCGGTCCACGCCCGGGCCCTTGCCGTACCAGATGCCGAACACGCCGTCGAATTTGGCCTCGGCAACAGGTCGACGTGCTGGCGTGCCCCAGACCGCGGTGGCCGCCAGCTCCTCGTTGACGCCCGGCTGGAACACGATGTCGTGCGCGGCGAGGTGCTTCTCGGCGCCCCACAGCGCCAGGTCGTAGCCGCCGAGCGGCGAGCCGCGATAGCCGGAGATGAACCGGCGGTGTTAAAGCCCGGCGGCGCGGTCGCGCCGGCGCTGCTGGATCGGCAGGCGCACCAGCGCCTGGATGCCGGTCATGAAGGCCGGCCCTTCGAGCGGGCGTACTTGTCTTCGAGCGATACGCTGCGGCGGGCTTGCCCGCTGGTGGTACTCATCTCAGAACACGCCGGGGTAGGCGCCGCCGTCGAGCATGACGTTCTGGCCGGTCAGGAAGCCGGCGTGGACGCTGCAATAGAAGGCGCAGACCGCGCCGAACTCCTCGACGCGGCCGAAGCGGCCGGCGGTGCTGGCCTTGGCCTGGGCGGCCAGCAGTTCGTCGATCGGCTTGTCGGAGGACCCGGAGAGCCTGGCGATATTGGACCTCAGCCGGTCGGTGTCGAAACGCTCGGGCAGCAGGTTGTTGATGGTGACGTTGTCGATTGGCGCAATCCGGGGACGATCGATTTGGCAAAGCCGGTCAGGCCGAGCCGGGCCGCCGACCGACAGGCCCAGGGCCGGGCATTGGGCATCTTCACCATGGCCGAGGTGATGTTGACGATGCGCCCGAATTCGCGCTCGGCCATGCCGGCGACGACCGAGCGGATCAGCAGGATCGCGCGTCAGCATGTTGCTTCGGCCGCCGTCAGCCATGGTCGCGCTTGAACTTGCGCCAGTCCCCGACCGGCGGTCCGCCGGCGTTGTTGACCAGGATATCGGGCGC
>CAWKBA010000015.1:0-35000 GCA_963847765.1 Candidatus Melainabacteria bacterium
GCCACCCAGTTAATGAATGTAATTATGGTTTTTGACTGTTCCGGCTCAATGGACGACAATACCTCAGTTACTTTTGTAGAACGGACTTGGAACAATAATTCCACCAACAATAGTGCGGGCCAATGTAATTATGCAATCGCTCCCACTGTTGGCTCAGACAACTTGCTGTGTGACTATGTTGGTTTAAATTATAACGTGGCGCCTAATGGCACGCCTTTAAATGTTCTGCCGCCGCAAAATTTAACTGACCTTGGCTATTTATACAGCGGTCAATATAGCACCTGGGGAGATTCGAGTACTAGCAATTTCTATAAAGGTAGTAAGCCTCTTGCTTTTGACTGGAGTATGAGATCTTATGTGGCTGTTCCCACAACCTCTTATCCTGTTTCTTCTGCTCCCAATTCCAGTAGCTTTATCGGACCCGGGTATGACAATGATTTTGGCACACCGCCCGGCAATTGCTCGCTGAAATATGGGTCTCGGCAATCATTTCCTAATCCATGGAGCTATACCGGTATTACCTGCTGGGATGGTGTTGCCAATCATGGCTGGGGACCCGGCGCACCTAATGGATTTACGGGCTATTACAATGCTTCTTCCAGTAGTCCTACTTGGGACGGGCATACTTATTTTTATGATCCTAATGCTGTACCCTCGCCATATTCGGGCAGCGCCTATGCACCTTTTACGGATATGGTAGTTAATATAGAGAATGTAAGCTTTGCTTCCGGCTCGACTACCAACCCGTATATCAATCAGCCATTAACGTCTACTGCTGCCTATGCCGGTATCAGTTCTTTTGCTTTTCCTGCCACCGGTACCGGCTTTAGTGTGTTCTTTGCTGAAGGGGCCGGCGGCAACAGCACTTATTCTTACGAATATGACTCGCAATTGGCAGGCAAAACATATGCCTTTCCCAGTCTTGCTGCTTTAGTAGAAGCATCCAGAGGTAATCTTGATCTGGATAATAATGGCAAGGCTACTAATTATTACATGGCCCTTTTAAACGATGGCAGCGCTCAATACAGCACCTTAGCAGTGCCGACATCATCAACACCGGCCTACCAGAAGGCTTATCAGCGTCTGGCCATGTATGTTAGTCAGCCTTTTGCTACGGCTCAGTTTGGAGCCTTTAAATTTTTCCAAAACACAGCCCAAACCAGTGCTGCTTATTTTGGCTTTATTGGGTTTTCTACGGCCCCTGCCAACACCGACCCCTCAGCCGCAACTAATTACAATGGCAGTCCTGACTCTTGTAATTATTTAACTAATAGCGGCTACCCAGGCAGTCTTTTCTATAGTTGTACAGGCACTCCCTCAGTCGCTTCGCCTACATATGCAGGTTTATTTTATCAGCCCAACAATTCAGGTACTTTCACTATTAATCCTAATGTCTGGATGTGGTCACCGATGTGCGCCGGCAGTTCGACTTCAGGCACCACCACCAGCCTGACAGATGGATCTTCTGGTCCTGCCGCCACCCCGACAGGCATACCGTATAGTGCTACTTATAATGCTAGTGGTCCTGGCAATCCTGGCGGTACAGCTGCTAAAACCTGGCTCAATATCAATTTTGGCAACAACCCTCCCGGGGTGACCAGCCAGCCACCAGCGTACTCCTCGTCTACTAATAATCCGGCAGGTGTAAACTGGGCCTTTACTAATCTGGGATTTCAGATACCACGCTGCTTTCTAAACAGCAACAGCGATACCTCAAGTAGCAGCATACAACAACAGACTTTTAATGGTGTTTGTTCCAATGAAACTATGTCCGTATATGCTTTTGGCGGAGTCACCACCAGTCCATCTAATGGTGGTTGCGATGGCTTGTTTCACTGCCGCCCTCTTATGGATACTGACGCCCTGGAAGCACTGGAGACCGCTCTGGCTAACTTTGGTGTCAGTGTGACTGCGAGTGGTACGAGCACCTCAGCTTATAGTTTAAGTTCACTGACCCAGTACACCGGCAGCCTCACCAACCAGCGTGCCGGGGCTATAAATGTAATAGTCTTTTTCACTGACGGTGCGCCAACGGATGCTATCACTAGTGCGAGCGGCACCAGTTATTCTAACTATACTAATGAAGTGATCAGCCCGGCTCAGACACATGGCATACCCATATATTCTATTGGTCTAGCTCTAAACTCCAATGTCCAGAGTGAGCAATACACATTTCTTACTACATTAACTAATAATGGTGCCAATGGCTCTCAATTTTTCCAGGTTATAAACGCAAGCAGTTTAACAGCTGCTTTCACAGGTATATCTAAACAATTAACTCAATGCCTGCGTTAACCGGCAATAATAAAGTTAATAATTACTATTTTGTTGACAGGGATTGACTGAGGATGATAATTTCGTAATAGTCGGAGAGCAGGAATTGCCTGCCTAAGTAGAATCTATGGAAAGTATGTTCAATCGCTCTATTTTAAAGAAAAAGGCTAGATATAATTCTTGCTGCGGAGCGGTAACCGAAGAAGCTGTTGCTGCCCTTTATGTTCTGTTTTTGTTTTTGTTTTTTCCGCTTATGGATCTGGCCGCCATGGGGCTAAGATCATTTTTTCTCTGGTTTGCTTGCGAGCAAGGAGCAATGGCCGGTGCCAAAGGCAGTATATGGACTACAACTAGTGCTGCTTCTTCGGGCAATATGTATACAAACAATTACTACACTTCCATTCAAACGCAAGCAATAAATACCGCTAATTCTGTTGTGAAAATGTTTTCCGGCATTACTGTGACCAGTGGCCCGACACTAACAGTAATTGCTCAACCCATACCAAACACCAATGCTCCTACTATGAACTTTACCCCTTCAACAAGCACATTTTTGGACAAATCACTGTACGTTCCTATTTTGCAAGTAACAATGACCGGCACAATTCAACCATTTATCAGCATACCGTTCATTCCAATTAGTGTGCCGGGGCTCAACGCACCGCTTACCATGACTGTTTATTCAGAGCAACAAATTGAAAATCCTACTGCCTTAAGTTATTAAAAAGCAAAAAGGCAGTATCATAGAGAAATGAGTGTAAATAATGAATTTCAGAACTTCTAATTTAATTACTTATTTGAGCAAGTTAAAAAAGCGAACAAAAGGCTTTACTCTAGCGGAATTAGCAGTTATGTCTCTTCTGCTGGTAGTTATAGCTGCCCTTGGGCTTGATGTGGGTATATTGATTTTTGCTTCTGATGCTTGCGACAAGGCTTGCAAAGACTGTGCTCGTGCTGCCGGTACAGGACGAACACCTGGACAGGCAATTGATGCTATGAATGCTGCTTTAACGACACATATTAATGGACTTGGTCCTATGATGACCGGGCTAAGCGCCCAGCTTATGGTATACGAAGATTATTCTACAGGTACTCCTAATACAACCAGCGGCGGTCTGAATGGCCCCTGGCAAAGTACAACCGGTATTGCCGGCTATGGCAATAGCATACCGTCTCCTTATAATAAAGTAACTGTCTGGCTTACTAATGCTTATTCTGTAAGTTCTTATACTCCAGGACCTTATGTAGTTGTTCGTTGTATTATGACTGCCGTGGTGCCGGCACCGATTTTTTTCTGGGGCGCCAGTATAACTCCCAATACAATTCAAGTGGCAAGCGTATACTCATCTCCTTTGATCAATACCTATGCTACTGTGATGGCAGCTAACGCCGCTAACTACAAGAATCCGCAACAAGCCAGCAGTACCAGCAGTACCAGCAACAGCAGCACCAGCAGCAGCACCAGCACCGGCAACAGCAACACCGACACCAACAGCACCCATAATAGTACCACCAACAGTACCACCAACAACAGTACCAACAGTACCACAAGCTCAACTAACACTAATAAAGGCAGCGGCACCAGCAGTACCAATAGTACTAATACCACTAGTACCAACAATTCCTCCGGTACCCATAATACTAATACCGTTTCCACCAACAGCACCAACACCAGCGGTACCAGCGGTACCAGCGGTACATCAACCAGTAACAGCAGCAGTACCAGCAACTCAACCAGCACCAATAGGGGCAGCGGTACTACCAGTACCAATAGTACTAACACCAGCAATACCAGCAATAATAGCAATACCAACAGCACCAATTCCAGTAATACCAGCAGCAACAATAGCACCGGCACCAGCAATAGCAACGCCACCAGCACTAACAGCAGTGGTACCAGCATCAACAGCAACACCAGTACCAACGCCAGTAGTACCAATTCTAGTACCAGCACTACAAATTCAACCGACGCCGGCAATAGCAACAACAGCAATCAGAATATAATGAACGGTAATAATAGTAATGACGCGGGCCACGCTTAAGACTGGCCATTTTAGCGCTGCCGGTTCTTCTGCCTTTAATGCAAATTTTCCAGGTGAGTCAACACTACTTTCGGTTTAATTAATTTGTCTTTGCTGATTATGCAGAGAGCCACTGGTTTTGCATGCCTTGCAGGCGATCTTCCCGGATAAACTACCAGACAATGTTCATTAAAACTGTAATTGCTGCCGGTATCGGCTGTCCAGTCGGGGGCAATTGTTTCTAAATTGAGACTGCGCCCCTGAGCAAGGAGAACGGCAGCAGGCAATTCAACTTGAATTACCCTTGCCGAAAGCACCGTGTCTGGTGTCAATAACGCTTCTTGCAATTGCCCGTCTTTAATTAGAGTTTCCATTGCAGCAAGATGCATAGCTGTGTCAATAGTAAAGACGCCTGATTTTTCGCGGCATAAAGACTTAAGACAGGCGCCGCAGCCAATTAACTGGCCGATATCTCGTGCCAGAGCACGTATATAAGTGCCGGCAGAGCAGAAAATTCTTATTTTCAATACTGGCAAATTGATCTGTAAAAGTTCTATTTTGTCTATATTTACCGGGCGTGTTTTTATATCAGCAAGAATAGCCTTAGTTGTATCAACAAGCTTGGAACTGTCACCGACAAGCTTTAATTCATTTTCCAATGTGCGGCGGGCCAGATCATAAAGCCTTTGCCCATTCTGCTGCACAGCGCTGTATAAAGGTGGTTTTTGTTCAAACAATCCTGTATATTGCCGTAAAACAGATTCGATTTGTGTTTTATTCATTGAGGCAGGCACAGGGTACTGTGCCATTACGGAACCGTCGAGATCATCTGTAGTAGTACTAACTCCAAGAAGGATTTCTGCCAGGTAGATTTTATCATTGTCTAAATAAGGTATTAATCTTGTAGCTGTGCCAATAGCTATGGGCAAAACCCCGGTAGCGGCGGGGTCAAGTGTGCCGGCGTGGCCAATGCGTTTTATATTTGTCCAGCGGCGCAGTCTGGCAACCACGTCGTGCGAAGTAATGCCGACCGGCTTATGAATATTGAAAAAACCGGATACCATTGTTATTTAAAACCACGCCGCAAGCGGCTATACTACGAGGTTTCGCCGCGAGAAATTTTGTTAATGAGTTCAGAAATGCGTGCTCCACGCTCCAGTGAATGATCAAGTTTAAAATGGAGCTCCGGAGCAAATCGCAGGTGAAGACGTCGGCATATTTCACCGCGAATATAACCGAGATGATCATTTAAGGCCAGCATGGTGTTCTGCTGTTGATCGGCATTGCCAAATACAGACACAAATATACGAGCGGAGCGACAGTCAGCGGCACATTCGACATCGGTTATAGAGACTAGTCCAGAAATTCTCTCATCTTCGAGATCTCTTGTAATAATCTGCGATATTTCTCGTTTAATTGATTGCGACACGCGCAAAGGTCTTTGCCCTGACATATATACCTATCCAACCCTCTTGCTCTCCTGAATTACAAAGGATTTAATTATATCCCCTTCCTGCATGTCGGAAAATTTTTCCAAACCCAAGCCGCATTCAAATCCTTGTGCTACTTCTCGGGCATCGTCCTTAAAACGCTTAAGGGTTTCGATTTTGCCTTCGTAAATTATTTCACCGTTGCGCTCAAGACGTGCTAATGATCCACGGATCATTTTTCCGGTTGCTACCATACATCCGGCAATGGTAAGATGCTTGCCCAGTTTAAAAAGTTGCCGTACTTCGGCTGTACCGGACAATACTTCTGTTTTGATTGGTTCAATCAAGCCTTCGATAGCCTTTAGAAGGTCGTCAGTTATCTGGTAAATGACAGTATAAGTGCGTATGTCAACACCAGCTAATTCACGTACTCTGGCTGCATTATGATCAGGTTGGACGTTAAAGCCAATGATTATGGCATTTGAGGAAGCAGCGAGATTAACGTCGTTCTCCGAAATGTCACCAGAAGCAGTGCGCAGCACGCGTACCTGTACGTCTTTATTGGGCAACCGTCTGACCGAATCAGCAATGGCTTCAGCTGTTCCCTGCACGTCCGCCTTGATAATGACATTAAGATCTTTAACTTCTCCTTTAGCCAACAAATCGTGCAGCGACTCCAGAGTAACATGGTAATTGTGACTGACATTCGCTGTCAGCTTTCGTTTTTCAACCAAAAATTTCAATGCCTGGTTGCTTGCCACAACTTCAAAACGATCGCCGGCTTGTGGCACTTCATCAAGACCCAGTACCTCTACAGGCATTGATGGTCCGGCAGCCTTGACACGCTGCCCGCGATCATCAAAGAGTGCCCGCACTTTTCCTGACTTGCTGCCAATGACAATAAAATCACCTTCGCGCAGAGTACCGGAAGAAACAAGAGCAGTGGCTACTGCTCCTTTGCCTCTGGACAGCTCAGCTTCGATGATCACACCAGTTGCTGGTTTCTCTGGATTAGCCTTAAGTTCTTGCATATCGGCAACCAGCAGGATCATTTCCAGCAAGTCATCCAATCCTGTTCTCTTTTTTGCAGAAACATTCACGGTAACCGTCTCGCCACCAAACTTCTCTGGTACTAAGCCATGTTCCATTAATTGAGAAAGAACACGATCCGCGTCGGCACCGGGCTTGTCGATTTTATTAACGGCGACGATAATAGGTACCCCGGCAGCCTTGGCATGATCAATAGCTTCAATAGTTTGTGGCATTACTCCATCATCGGCTGCTACAACCAGAATGGCAATATCAGTTGCTTTGGCTCCACGGGCTCGCATGGCTGTGAAAGCTTCGTGTCCAGGCGTATCCAGAAAAACAATCTGTCTCATTGTGCCATCTTCATGAGGTATCTCTACGTGATAGGCGCCTATATGCTGAGTTATGCCGCCGGCTTCCGCATCGGTCAACAAAAACTTGGTTTGCCGAATAGCATCAAGCAGGCTGGTCTTGCCATGATCAACATGTCCCATAATGGTGACAACGGGCGGACGTGCTATCAGATTGGCTTGGTCATCAGAAGATAAGCTTTCAAAATGTTTGTCATCTTCAGACAATTCATGGCTTTCCGCTTCAATTGCAGCTGTTGATACTTCATAGCCCATCTCTGCAGCTAACTCAGTGGACAGCTCAAGTTCAACCAGTTGATTAACGGTGCGCATAATACCTTTCATCAGCAGCCGGGTAATGATTTCTTCGAGCGGCACATTCATTTTTTCTGCCAGATCCTGGACGGTCAGTGACTGGGTGAGGTTAATTGCTTTGGGCAATTGATCCAGGACGGCAGCGTCAGGTTCTTGAGGTTTGACTCTTTCGTCTTTTTTGACCGCCTGGCGATCACCGGTATGCAGATGGCGATGTGTTTTTGGTGGTCGAGGAGGCATAGCGCGGATGGACGGCGCCGCAATTCTAATTGGAACTGATGGTGTTAAAGGCCTGATTGGTTCTGCTAAATTTAATTTTGCAGCTGGTGAACTGGCTGTGAGGCTAAAATCACTGATCTCATGCGGCAAATGTCCTTCCACAACAGTAGCAGGCGCGGCTGCCGGAGGAGTTGACATATTGATTGGCTGCTCTATAGCTACCGGCTGGGGTAATTGCACTGATTCGCTGACTGGGGTTAATTCTATCGGCTCAACTACGGTTTGACCACCATCGCCAGGCGGCATGTCTGTAGGCACCACTACTTTTTTATAACGGGATAACACGCGTGGTTTGACGACGGCAGGCTTTACGGCTGTATCAACAGCAACGGGCTTAACGGTAGTTTTTTCGCTTTTGATCGGACTGCCTATCTTTATTCGGCTTAATTCTTTGGTTTCTTTCGGCTTTGTTTCTTTCTCTTTTTCTTTTTGAACGATGCAATGAGAAGATTAACGGCATTGCTATCAATGGTGCTGGAGTGACTTTTGACATCGTAGCCTAGCGCGCGCAAGGCCGAAATAACATCCTGATTAGGGAGATTCATGCGCTTAGCCAGATCGTAAATGCGAACTCTATCGTCCATTATGCCTCCATACATCTAGTATTTTGGCATGTTTTTCCTGGTTCTGTGCAGAGGTTGGCTATATCCTTGATAAGTTGTGACTGAAGTGGCCAGCCAATCCGACGCTGTATCTTGCCAGCTTTTTGAGGACGCCCGCTTAAAGCCTGTTTTAAATAAACACCTTTAACAGCGGCTTCATAACATACCAGAGATCGGCAGAAATAAGCCGATCGTCCGTTAATTTTTGGCTTGTATTGCCCCTCTTGATTGAGAAAGACAATGCCGCTAATTGGCTCAACAGTGAGCCTTATAAGTGCTTCTTTACTGTTGTGCTTGCGGCAAATTATACAAATACGCTGATTGGCAGACAATTTAAGTAGAGATTGGTAGGTAGGTATGGTTTGATCTGTGGATGAGTATATTTTTATGAAGATGTAGAAAGCGGGTCATCTTCGCTAGCAACTAAACTTTCTTGTTGTAGCTCTTCAGTAGCAGCTAGAGGAGGACTGGCAACTGGTTGAACAACTGTCCGTCCGGCTACTTGCGAGTCGGCTGGACGAAAAGAACCACCGGACTGGCTTTCCGACTTGATGTCAATTTTCCAGCCAGTCAGCTTGGCGGCCAATCTGACATTTTGACCGCCTCGGCCAATAGCCAGGCTTAATTGATCATCAGGCACAATTACTTCTGCCCTTTTCCCGCCCGACTCTGCTGATTCTTCATATAAAGCGACAGTGGTTATGCGAGCCGGACTGAGAGCGTTGGAAATGTAATCGACCGGATCGGTAGAGTAACGAATGACGTCTATTTTTTCGTTTCTCAATTCAGCAACAACATTTTGTATTCTCACACCGCGCGTGCCTATACAGGCACCCACAGGATCAACATCAGCGTCTTCCGAATGTACGGCAATTTTAGTGCGATAACCGGCTTCGCGAGCAATAGATTTTATTTCTACTGTGCCATCTTCAATTTCGGGCACATATAATTCAAATAGTTCGCGCACCAGCTCAAGATGAGCCTGAGAAACAATAATTTGCGGCACACGGCCACTTTCTCTTAGTTCCAAAACATAGACACGAATGCGATTGCCGACCCGGTAAGTTTCACCGGGCAGCTGTTCTCGGCTGGGCATGCAGCCTTCAACACGACCAAGATTGACTATAACGTTATTGCGCGTATTGCTGATTACTTCAATCCGTTCAATTTGTCCGGTGGTGCAGGTGCCTTTGCGAGCTTCAAATTCTTTTTTGATCAATTCTTTCTCTGCTTCACGCAGGCGTTGAGTCATTAATTGTTTAGCTGTCTGTGCGGCAATCCGTCCAAATTCAGAAAAATCAGCCGGTGTTACTTCAATTTCCAACACTTCGCCAACAGTGACATCAGGAATAAGCTCACGTGCATCAGAAACACCTATTTCATGATATTGATTGCCAACCTTATCAACCACTTCTTTAGGCGCAAAAATACCTATTTCGCCTGTTTCTTGATCAAAGATTGCCCTTACTCCCTCCACGTCATGGTCGGGGACTTTCTTTTTATAAGCAGCGACAATAGCGTCGCAAACATAAGCAATAAACTCGTTCTGAGGGATATTGCGATCACGCTCCAATTCTTCTGCCGCTTCGAGCAGTTTGTCACCTATTTTAATCACCCTAAAAAACCTCCGCTATTGTTTGCCAGCTGGCCAAAGATAAATGCCATAAATTTGAGAAAGAGAAAGAGTTAAACTTTTGTTGGGCTGGTTAGATAATTTCAGCCTGGTCGAATTCTTCTTGCCTGTCTGCAAGGGCTCAGCCTGACTGACCATTATAGACTGCCCATCACCACCAGTGAGTACTGCGGTAAATTCTGTGCCTAAAGAGTCAATCTTTTCTCTGGTGGATATGCGCACCGGCTTGCCGGCAAAAAGAGTAAATTCCAGGGCTGTGGTCAAACGGCGCTCAATGCCAGGGCTGACTACGTCGATTGTAAAAGGACCATTAATGAGAGTAGAACCTTTGGCTTCTTCGCCAGAGAGAAGTTGCTCAAGTTGGCGGCTCATTGCTTCACAGTCGGCAAAGCCAATGGCCGGTTCCTGGCGATAAATACATATCTCCAGGCTTTTTGAACTGCCCTGTCTTAAGTGAGTGTTAATTACTGTCAACCCCAGGGAATTTGCTGTCTGCACAGCCAATTCGTTAATTCTGGATAATGTATCCTTTACCATTCCTGAATTGGCCATATTTGTTGCTGTTGCCTGCATAGGCACCTTAAACTATAAAGAAACCCTATAAGATAAAAAGAGCCGCAAGCACCGCAGCCTACGACTTTCAAGCTCAAAGCTTTACTTTCCACATTTAATATAACATATCCCTGTGAAAATCATTGTTCTCAATAAACAACGGCAACACAAAGTTTCTCTGTCAGGCATAAAAACGATGGTGCAGAAGCTAAGTTTAGCTGTATTGGCTAATTTAGAGCAAAACAAACCATCCTGGTTAACCACAAAAACACTGGCAGCCATAAAAATACATGCTGCTCTTAATCTGATTATTGTTTCCAAACAAGCAATCAGAAAGCTAAACAACAAGTGGTTAGACGAAGACAGAGAAACTGATGTGCTCTCTTTCCCGAGCATAGATCTGTCTGTATCACAAAGCAGAAAAGTAGTGCTGAGAGAGGAAGACATGCAGCCATTGGGTGAAATTTTTATTGCTTATGAAAAAGCTTGTGAACAGGCTAAGGAATACAATCACAGTATAGATCGCGAACTAGCCTTTCTTTTTGTACATGGCATGTTGCATATTGTAGGTTTTGATCATCAAGACAGAGCTTCTGAGAAGGATATGTTTGACCGGCAGAGGCATGTTTTAAGGCAAGCCGGATACCCAAGGATAAATCCAGGTAAATAAGTATTGTGTAGGGGTCGATTGCATCGACCCGTTAGGCAAATACTGCCATATAATAAATATGGACAGAGGAAAATAATGAGCCATTTGCCGGTGCCAGAAAAATCCAACTCCACCATAGAGGCAGATCAAACTAGCAATGCCAGGGCAGCTGGTAGTTCTGAGTGGGTAGGGCTGGAACAAATCCTTAAGCTGGACAAACAATCGCGTTTGTTTGGGCTGGTACGGTCGTTCAGCCATGCTTTCACTGGTATTAAAGAAACATTTTTAAGCGAGCGTAATTTTAAGATTCAGTTAGTCTGTGCTGTTTTAGCTATTGGGATTGCCGGGCTGCTCAAAATAAGTCTATTAAGCTGGGTAATACTGATTCAGGTGATTGCCATGGTTTTGACTGCTGAGCTTATTAATACAGCTCTTGAGCATCTGGTTGATTTAGCTGCTGATGGTCTTTATCATCCACTGGCAAGAGCTGCTAAAGATGCTGCTGCTGGAGCTGTTTTAGTAGCTTCTATATTTGCTGCCATTGCCGGTGTATTTATTTTCGGTCCATATTTATTATCCTTTTGTCAGCATGCTTTGAAAATAATGCAGTAATGGCAATTTACGTCGATAATAGCGCCACTACTCAAGTACGCGCTGAAGTGCGCGAAGCAATGTTGCCTTATCTTAGTGAATTAAGCGGCAACCCATCTTCATTGCATGAACCAGGTCATATTGCTCATGATGCGCTAGCGATAGCCAGAGAGAATGTGGCTGCTTTGCTGAATTGCACCAGTGAAGAAATTTATTTTACAGGCAATGGCACTTTAAGTAATAACATTGCTCTGTTAGGACGAGGCCGTTTTGCTGCGGCCAATGGACAGGGCAAACATTTAATTACAACTGCTATAGAACATTCGGCTGTTCTTGGCCCGGCTAAATTTTTGGAAGCATCGGGCTGGCAGGTGACATATTTGCCGGTCAATGATCAAGGTTTGGTTAGTGTTCAAGATCTACAGCAAGCCATTAAAAAAGAAACGTCAATCATTTCTATTGCCTGGGCTAATAACGAAATTGGATCAGTACAGCCAATTTATGAATTAGCTGAGCTGGCAAAGCAAGCCGGTATCTTTTTTCATACTGATGCTGTGCAAGTGACAGGAAAATTACTTATTGATTTGCAAAAATTGCCTGTTTCCGCTCTTTCCATTTCCGGCCATAAATTTTATGCACCAAAAGGTGTTGCCGCATTGTTTGTGAGAAACGGGCATCCGGTTATGCCTATCACTTTTGGTGGCGGGCAGGAACAGGGATTATTCCCCGGCACAGAATCAGTGCCTAATATTGTTGGTATGGGAACAGCTGCTCAATTAGCTTTTAGTGAATTGCAATCAACACAGTCTTTGCTCAAAACAATGCAAAAAGAGCTTATAGAAAGACTTTCTTCTTTAGGAGGAATTAAATTTACAGGACCGCTTGATCTAGATAAGCGCTTGCCCGGACATGTCAGCCTGGTGGCACCAGAAAGAAACGGCGAAAGCCTGGTTTTACGCTGTGATCTGCACGGCATTTATTTATCGAGCGGTTCTGCCTGTCACGGCAGATCTATTCAACCATCGCATGTATTGAGAGCCATTAGGCTTTCTGACGAAGAGGCGCTTGGCTCTTTACGCATAAGCTTTGGTAAATTCAATACACTTGACGAGTGCGAAGAAATAGCAGCCGTATTGGACAATATTTTGCGCAGTGACGAACATGCTATCCAAATAAGTTTGGCTGGTCAAAATTTAGCTTAACCGTTACTTGCTGTCGAACAGGCTAGTAATAAATTCAAATAATTTGACTGGTTGCCGGCGAACATGAAGAATATGCAAGCCGGACCGGGCTGCTTTCAACTTATTTGCTCCATAGGGATACCACCACAGGCGGTGCCATGGTGATGTGTCGACAGCAATTTGTTTAATGTTGACCAGATCAAGCAAACCAAATTGAGAATGGCTGCGGCCAAAACCGCTGTTTTTAAGTCCACCCCATGGCAATTCCGGACGGGCGTGAGTATATAGACAGTCATTAATAAATACTGAACCGGCTTCAAGTTGGTCAGCTAATGTTTTTGCTTTATTGATATTCGTTGACCAGACGCTAGCTGTTAAACCAAATGTGCTGTCATTGGCTAATTTAATTGCTTCCTCAACTGAATCAACAATCATCATCGGCAAAACAGGACCAAAAGTTTCGTCCTGCATAATTTTCATATTGTGATTAACATTGGTGATAATCGTTGGTTGATAAAAATAGCCGGCTAATTTTTTATCACCGGATGGATCAGTATTTAAATCTAGTGAAGATAATTTACCAGTTCCGCAGAGAACTTTAGCTCCGCCGGTAATTGCCTCTTCAACTTGATTAACGACATGATCATATTGCTGGACATCTATAAGTGGACCTATTTCAGTTGATTCGAGCAATGGATCACCGACTATTAGTTGCTTGGCTAAGTCAACCATTCGCTTTAGTATAGCTTCGCTATTACCACCTTTTACAAAGTAAAGTCGTTCGATAGAAGCACAAGCTTGCCCGGCATTGGTGAATGCCCCCCAGGTAAGAGCGCGAGCTGTCCTTTCTATTGGAGCATCGGGCAGCACAATGGCTGCATCTTTGCCGCCTAATTCCAAATTAATAGGTGTTAGATGTGATGCCGCTGCAGCCATCACCTTCGTCCCTGTGGCTACAGAGCCTGTGAAAATCAAGCGAGCTAAAGCGAGATTAGCCAATATATTTCCTTGCTCTGCGCCACCAGTAATTATGGTAACCGTGTTTTCTGGAAAACCAGCCTCTTTGAAAAGTTCACCAATTTTAAGTCCAGTTAGCGGCGACTTTTCTGAGGGCTTTAAAATAATTGTATTGCCGGCTGTTAACGCCATTAGCATGGTCATTACCGGGATGGAAAAGGGATAATTCCAGGGTGAAATAATGCCGATGACGCCGGCTGGTTCAAATTTTAAATGGTGTGTTTTACCAAATAAGAGAGGATTGGCAACAGAAATATATTGCGCGGACAAAATCTTTGGTGCTTCTTTCATCAACCACACACAAGTATCCAGCGGGCCGGAAATGTCGCCCAGATAACTTTCTACAAGTGGTTTACCCATCTCTAATGTAACCAATCTGGCAATTTCATCTTGTTTAGACGAAAGCAGCCGATAAAATTTTTCAATCTTTTTAAGGCGCTCTTGTAGTGTTGTTGTTCGCCAGGACTGAAAGGCTTGCTTCGATGCCTCAGCAGCCTTGGAGATTGCTTCGCCAGGTGTTACCTTAACTTCTGCTAGAACTTCAAGAGTTGCCGGATTAATTGATTTAAGAGTTACCAGGGCGCCGACTGTAATTTTTTCTGTAGCAACCATAAAAACTGTCCTTTGTCTAATAATTAGATTCTAGCTCATATAAACCTTGCGATCATATGCCAATTGAATAATGGATCAAGTAAAATACTAAAATGATTAAATTAAAGCAGAGAGTAAATTCAAGAATCCCAGCTTTTTGTTGGCTTGTCGTGGTTCTGCTGGTTTTTAATGGACAATTGATAGTGCAGGCAGGTGAAGCTTCATCAGACGCCGAGGCTAAATATAAGCAAGCCAATCTTCTTTTGGATCAAGGTAAAACCAGGGAGGCCTGCGATATATTGCAAAAGCTGGTAAACGATAACCCAAAAAACTTCGCTTATATACATGATTTAGCGGTTGCACTTGAAGAGTTGGGAGAAAAAGATCAAGCGCTTTCTTATTTTAAAAAGGCAGTCCGTTTGGCTCCGGATAGTGGTGTAGCTCATTATTCTCTGGGCAGGCTCTATCAGGGGGAAGATAATCTAGATCAAGCCATTGCCGAATATCAAATGGCTCTGGCTATTGATCCTAAAAATTTCCAGGCGCACAATAATCTAGGCGTAATCTACGGCAAACAGGGAAAATATCCTGAATCAATTGCTGAATTTCAAGAGGCTCTTAAAATCACGCCTGACTATCCATTGGCGCAACGCAACCTGGGCTATGCCCAGGCTCATACCAGTCTTGGTATCAGTTATTTTCGCCAGGGGCAGATAGAAGCAGCTGTAAAAGAGTATCAACAAGCCATGCAAATTGATCCCGGATATGCCGATGCTTATTACAATTTGGCGTTGTTATATCAAAAACAAAATCAGGTGCAAGAAGCAATTAAGTACTATCAAGCCGGGCTTCAATATGATCCTAAAAATGCCAAAGCCTACAATAATCTCGGCGTTGCTTACCACCAATTAGGTCAAAATGATCTGGCAGTGCAACAATATCGGCAAGCCCTATCCATAAAACCGGACTTTCAAGAAGCCAAAAATAATTTGGAAGCACTAACAAATAAATAGACTTTCTGAATTGAGGACGAAGAGACTAGTTCCAGTCCTTGTTTGCGTTCCTTGTATACCATGCAGCACACATGAGTCCAATTATGCCAAGTGGAAATGCTGTCCAAAGCTGGCCTTGCACATACCAAGAAAATGGCATTGTCCATGCGATTTTATGTATGCCATTACTCACTGCCCACTCTCCCAGCCCAAAATCAACGACAAAGCTAATAATGAATGCCACTATTGTATACGGAATCAGCCAACCGGCAGCTAAGATTGGGAAATACCGTTGAAAACTCCCTCCCTTGATATGCGTAACACAAAAGAGGAGCAAGCTCAACACGACCAGGTTGATAGCTCCTGTCAGGATTCCCCATATAGAGAAGCCCGGGTAAGAGCCGGGCAGACAACATATCAATCTAAGTACGCCTTCCCAGGCAATCGGCGCAGCTCCCGTACAGAAGCACAAGAGATTTAGATGTTTTTGGAAATATCCTTGCATAAACGGCTTTTGCTCAACCTTACTATAAATATGATTCTAAACCCGCGCAGGAGCTTTGGATCTTAAAACAAACAGTTTAATAACTGTCTGCTAGTGACTATTCTATGATAGCGTGTTAGTAGCGATTGTGACTGAATATTCCGATCTGGAGCCAATTTGAACCATTTCGTTGACGTCAACGAAATGGTAGGAAACTAGCTCCTGAGCCAATCTTGACCATATTGCCGACGTCGGCAATATGGTCGCTAACAGCATCATCATTACCCCGCATCTTCCAGCTTTTTATGTTCCAATTCCAGCTGCTTGGCGCTTTTCTCTGGTATCGGAAGATCCTCCGGTATTGTACCGCCAATCTCTTTTATGGTTTGGCGAACCTTCCTGCCAATCTCAAAATGAGAGACTCCAGAGCCAACTGATACCATTTTTCCCGTTTGGGAAAAATGGTCTATAATGGCATCCTGAGCCAATTTAGACCATTTTGCCGACGTCGGCAAAATGGTTAGAAGCTAGTTCCAGAGCCAATCTTGACTATTTCGAGGATCTCTTCGAAATGGTTCCTACAGCTAGATGTACAAAATGCTTATTTCTCATTCTTTAGCTTCTTAGGGAGTTTTGATATTGTGATTATTCTCTTTTCATCAGACTTTATCCGGCGCCCCAGCTTTTGAAGGTCTTCTTCCGGTGGCAATGTCTCAGGTTTGATGCCGCGGTCTACCAGCATTTTGCGCACACTTTTATTGTTCTGTACATGCTCAGTTGCAATGGGAGATTCACCATGTAAATCGCGCTGGTTCACATTGTAGTTTGTTATTTCTGTAGCCAGATTTTTGGCAGCCACAGTGACGGTTGGCAAAAAATCAGCAAGAGAGCGATGTTCTGGGACACCAAGTTGTCTTTTCATATCTTGTGTTGTATTACCGGCAAAAAGGGCAGCGTCACCCTTAGAGCGTATACGTCCAAACCCCTTATCATCCACGCCTCGCTCATAAATATTTTTTGATAGTTCAGTTTCTGATTCGCGCAGCTTCTGTCTAGCTTGTATACGCTCTTGTAGTTGGAGTCGTTCCTCGATAATTTCCTGTTTTCTGGTTTGGATGGCAAAGTAGCTTTGCGCAAAGGCAATCTGATCTTTACGTGGATCGCCGTTTTGGGCAATTAAATAACAGGCATAGCGAGTGAGCATGATGTCGTCAACTTGTCGTTCGCTCCCTGAGCCAATTGTGACCATTTTGCCGACGTCGGCAAAATGGTCGGCCGTATCAGCACCTGAGTTAATACAAGCAGTTTTTGCCTTATCTATAACTTCAAGAAAACGTCGCCACTGTACATAACCCAAAGTACTCTGCAAATCTCTGGCGTACCAGAATTCAACATCGGAATCGGGCAAAATATTGCCGATACTGTCAAATTGCGTTTGCAAATGGGCTATAAGCTCCTTCTTCATATGTATACACCTCTCTTATTATTGCACCTAATTGAAAAAATCAGATAATGGCTTCGATAGCCTCTCTTTTGTGCTTATCGAACTATCTTCTGGATATGAAATCTAAGACCATTTTCACCATTAGGTGAAAATGGTCTTCTGCCTCTTGTATGTGGCTTATCAATCAAAATAATTCTGTTGCCGTAATGTGGTTTGATATATTTGTGCTTGAGTAAATAATCGTGCAGTACGGAAACCAGATCTTTATCTGAATATTGCACATTAGCAGCCCCGGAAAAATCATAGCCTTCGCCGCCTTTAAAGGTATAATCATTGACTGCGATTTTATACAGAGCCTGGCGCTTTACAGGCAGCCATTGTCCGGACTCATCCCAGGTGAAAGCATAGACAAGACGTTTGTCCGGTTGGCGCTCTTTATCGTAGCCGATTTTTAAGCCGTGCACATCAAGAAAACTGCCGTGAAGAGGCCCGGCCAGACTATGCTTCAGAATGGAAAGAAGTATGTCACCGGATATAGTGGCATAAACAACTTTATTATCAAAAGGCAGCGTTTCTTGCACTTTTTCTTCGCTAATTGGACCTTTTTCTATTTTGCATCTGATACCGCCGCGATTTTGAAAAGATATTTGCACTCCATAGTCTTTGCCAGATTCAGCCAGAGCATCACATATGAGATCGCCAATGGCTGAATCTAAAGACATGATATTAAAACAATTATCAAAAGTGCCACCGGAATAACCAACTATTTCTTTTTGCAGGGCCAGCAATGGTTTTTCTTTTTCAGTTAAATAGGCGTCCAGTTGAGGATCGGCTTGTACATTGTCATTAATAATATTAATCAAGTGATATTTAGTCTCTGGTGGCAGCACATTACCTTGCTGATTAAAAGCAATTTCCATCTCGCCTAAAGCGCGCCCATAACAGCCGGTTTGTACAATAGCCGTGCTAGTGCCGTCAGGATGTTCTACCCAGATGGGTTTGCTGAGGCGGGTGTGGCTGTGCCCTCCAATAATGATATCTACGGCTGGACATTTTTCAGCCAGTTCTTTATCTAGTTCCACACCGCAATGGCTGACTACAATGATTTTATTAATACCCAGACTTTGATAGTAGGCAATTTGCTCATCAACGGGCGCTAACCAATTGCCGTCAGGGGCGATAATTTTGACCCCATTAAGATTAAGAGCTTTCTGTGCTAAATCTGGTGTGATAACACCAATAAAGGCTATTTTTTCACCATGCACTTCTTTGACAAGGCTGGGTTTGACAATATGCTGCAAAGCCGGCAATTGCGAACAATCTAAATTGCAGGCAAGCACAGGAAATTTAGCTTGTTGAAGATGCTTAGCTAAATAAATAGCACCGCGATCAAATTCATGATTGCCTAGCTCAACAATGTCATAGCCAATTTTATTTAATAACTCAATTTCGACATCGCCGCCATAACGTTGAAACATGGGTGTGCCTTGAAAAAAATCACCAGCATCAACTACAAGCACATTGTCATGTTCTTTTTTTATAGACTCAATCAATTCGCCAATTTTGGCCACGCCGCCTATCAACTTACCTCTATCTATATAAGGTATATCGTGAGCGTGGATGTCATTGGTATGAAGAATGATTAGATTAAAAGCGCCTGACGCATTGCTGGCATGCTGCTTAATACCAAATGACCAAGCTAGAGCACAACTGAGCACTAAGAACCCGACCAAGCTGGCGCCAATAATCTTGTATGGCTTATCCATTCGCATTGTCAATTTGAACCGTATGTTTTGCATAGACTTTTACCTCTTTCTATTAAAGACGTAAGAGTCCAAAAAAAGTTCAAATTTAATGGTCAATATGCTTTCACTGGCGTATTTAAGTGAAGGTGCTGCTTGGGTGCGCCGTCTTGAATTTATTAGTGATTGCCGGCAGGCAACATCAGGAGCAATGCCTAAATATCTGGCTGCTTCAACGGCAATGGCATTAAATACTGGACCGGCGACCGTATTGCCCCAGCGCCCATCAGTTTGCGGGCCATCGATAACCACAAGGCATAAAAGCTGGGGATTGTTGGCAGGCAAAAAGCCTATAAATGACGCTACTGTTTGTCCAGCAATATAACCATGCCCGCCCATGTCATGGACTTTTGAGCCGTGCCGGTTTTGCCGGCTACTGTGTAGCCAGGTATTTGTCCGGCTATTTGTGACCCATAGCAATATTTTCTGACAACAAAGTGCGCATCAGTTTGGCTGTAGCCGGGCGGACTACTTCTTTATCTGTGGGCTCAGTCCATTTTTCGGTTACACCACTGCGCGGGTCATAAATGCGCCTGACTATATGGGGTTCAATCAAAACACCTTCATTAGCAATAGTGCCAACGGCTGTTACCAATTGCAAGGGAGTGACAGCGATTGCTCCCTGTCCAAAACCTGTAGTTGCCTGATCAATTGGACGCCAGTTTTTGGTGGAGAGCAAAAGTCCGGCCGATTCGCCAGGCAGCTCAATGCCGGTACAATTGCCGCAACCAAAAGCCTCCAATTTGTCATGAAATTGTTTGGGAGTCATTGTCAGAGCTACTTGAGCGGCACCGACATTGCTGGAATGAATTAACAAGTGCAACAGATCAATTTGCCCGTGTGCACCGTCATGATTATGTACAGTACGGTTGCCTATTTTAAGCGAGCCGGCATCATAAAAAATAGAATTAGGTTTAATGGTGTTCAGATCAAGTGCTGACGAGAGAGTCAGTATTTTAAAAGTTGATCCTGGCTGATATACATCAACCATAGACCAATTTTTGGTTATAGCATAAGAATATTGAGAGTATTGATTGGGATCAAATGATGGATAATTTGCCCAGGCAAGTATTTCACCAGTCCTGGGATTAGTAATAATGGCTGTGCCGCGCTCTGCACGGGCATGTTTGGACATAGCAAACAATTCTTTTTCAGCCAGGTGTTGTAAATAGTTGTCGATTGTCAGCTCTATATGGCTGCCTAGAGGCGGAATTACATCAACTGCATTTCTTGCCTGTCCGGCAGCTGTATGGGTGGGCAATGGTATAGGTTGCCCATGTCCGTCAAGTTGTGGTCTGACCAGACTGCCTGTGTCTTTCAGCTTTGTTTCAAGGCTTTGCTCAATACCACCTTGTCCATGACCGTCTACATTTATATAGCCAAGCACATGGGCAGCGAGCGTTCCTTCTGGATAATGCCTGAAAGGCCTGGGCACAATATCTATGCCGCTCCAGTTAAGTGATTGTAATTGATCTACGGACTCTCGCTCAAGATGCCTGGAGAGTGTTACTACAGAATGACCGGCGCTGAGGAGTTTTTTGATCTTGTCCTGGTCCTGGTGAACTATTTTGACTAAAAGTTCAGCGGCTTGATCCAGACTTATTCTGAGCAAATCCGGGTGAATATAAACGTCATAGCGGGTGGTATCGATAGCTAGCGGTAAACCATGCCGGTCAGTTATGGTGCCACGATGTACCAGCAAATTATTTTGCTGTCTTTGTACCATGGCCTGATGATAGAGTTGACTGCCTTTGAATATCTGCAAATAATAAAGCCGGCCAAGCGCAATAAGAAAGAGACAAATTAAAAGCATTTGCCATGAGCGCAGTCGCCATAAAGGTGAGCGCGGCCGCAGCAGTCGTTCAATCTTTATGCTGCGTTCGGATTCTAGTACTGTCAGCAAAGAAGACATCTTAACACCGTCAATGCGTGTCTAGTATCCAGACAACAAAGGTAAATGATGCTTTCTTGGTTTAAAAGGCACAATTGCTACCGGTGGTACTTCTCTGGCAATTAAAACTTCATCGGCAACATGCAAGTTGGCTGGGCCTGAGCCCTGCCCAAGCACACTTTCTTGAATGTCCTGAAAAGAAATTGATTTCAATAATCGGGCGGACAATTCAGCATTTTGCTCACTGAGACGGCGCGCCTGTTCCTGCCGGAGCATTACATTGCGGGATATTATTACATCCAGGCTATAGGCTAGAACAGCCAGGCTAGATAAAACAATCAACCCCACTTGCAGCAAACGGTTGATATGCACTAGCAGCGGTACCTTAAAACCTGAGTGAACTGGATTTACCGCCTCTAAAGACGGGCGGGGGCGAACTCACAGGCAACTGATTTTCAGGGCTGGAATTTGTTTCGTCAATGAAAGCGGGCAAATTTATAGCTGCAACTCTGACTATATTGCCGGTAACATATATGTCATCCATATGCTGTTGTTTGTATGTGTTATCAGCCAGAGACATTCGAGCCATATCTGCTTCTAGGTTTTTTATCTGCAACGTACTGGTCATTTTAATCTCAAGCTAAAGTTGTATAAGCGGACTGGTATCATAGTATAAGGGAAAAATATAAAAAAGGACAGTAGTTTGCTCAGTAATTACTGGGACAATTTTTCTACTGCACGTAGTTTAGCACTACGACTACGTAAATTGGCAAGCAATTCCCTTTCGGAAGGAATTATTGGTTTGCGAGTAAGAATACGAAATTGAGCTTTATTGTTGCAAGTGCAGATAGGCTGTTTCGGTGGGCATAAGCAACGACCTGCCATTTGCTGGAAAAATTGCTTAACGATGCGATCCTCAAGGCTATGGAAAGTAATAATTACCAGTCTGGCACCAGGAGTAAGGATGGTGGCAGATTGCTTGAGAAATTGCTGTAAATTTTCCAGTTCGTTGTTAACAACAATTCTCAATGCCTGAAATGTTCTTGTAGCTGGATGCAGGAGCGACCTTTTCTCATGGCCTTTCCGGCAAGATTCAATTACTCTGGCTAATGCTGCTGTGGAATCAATGGGACGATGCTTTACTATTTCTCGAGCAATCCAGCGGCTTTTTCTTTCTTCCCCATATTGGTAGATAATGTCGGCGAGATCTTTTTCCTTGAGCTGGTTAACGAGCTGGTGAGCGGTAGGAGATGAAGAATTATTTACATCCATGCGCATATCCAAGGGGCCTTCGCGCAGAAAACTAAAACCGCGGCTGCCGTCCTCAAGCTGATCGGAAGAAAAGCCAAGATCTGCCAGGATGCCACCATTGACAGTGGTGATGTCCAGAGAAGCCAGGACTGCCTGCAGATCAGCAAAATTGGCGTGGGCAAATTTAATCCCCGCCCAATTTTTATGATGAGCATAACGCTGGCGCAATCTTTCTAGAGCAGAAAGATCTCTATCCAGAGCCACTATACCCTTGCCTGAACCTTGGGCAGTACAGATTTGTTGCAAATGGCCGCCGGCACCAGCCGTGACATCAATATAAATATGATCTGTCCTGACATTAAGTAAGGAGATAGCCTCATCGAGCAGGACGGGCACATGCCCGGCTGGCACCGACGACTTCTCTTCTTTATCATGCATTTTAGGCGTATTCAAACCACGCCGCAAGCGGCTGCACTACCAAGGGGATGGGTTGGGGGCATTAATGCCTGACCCGTCTGCTGTGCTCAGTATTGTGCTTGACAGACCAGTTGTGGTCCCAGCAGAACAGATAAAACAATTGTGTCATAAAAAAGGTTACCAGGACATTAAGCAGAGCCAGATTGAGGAAGAAGCTTTGATTTATATGTCCCGTCCCCAGGTGTCCATGATTAAGGAAAATGACAAAGGCGTTAATCATTAGAAGGGGCGCAATAAATAAAGCCAGAGTAAACATACTTTGCCCAGGTGAAGCTGTTGTGCCGGCTAAATGCCAGCGTAAGCCGTCCCACCAGAAAACAGGCGCGATTTTAATCTTTAAACGGGAGGATGGATATAAAATGCGGCCGGCATTAATAGCTACGAAGTGGCGGTTGCAGGAGCTGCACATAAAGGTTTCCGTTTCGCCGAAAGGCTCCATATTGCCACCCTTACAGCGAGGGCAAGGATAGCTCTCACTGAGTGAAATAATTTGCTTCTGCACATAAAGCTGCTGATAGCTTTGATCAAACATGCGGCTCCCTCTGTCGGAAATATGCCATGCTGCCAAGCGGTGATTAATATTCACCTATATCTAATCAATACCCACAAGCGAGCAGCAAATGCCAAGAAAGCAGTCTATTTTTTAAAATTTAATGGTTAAAATTAGGCTCTATAATGCTTTAACTATGACTGATTCAATATTGCCTGAAATCTATAATCTACCTTTCCTGAAAATGCAGGGATTGGGCAATGACCTTATTTTTATTGATGCGCAAAAGCTTTTGCAGTCTGAGGCGCGCCCATTGCTGTCGCAATGGATGGCTGTTGTGCCGCGGCTCACACGGTATTTGTGCCATCGGCGTCTCTCCATTGGTGCTGATGGGCTTATTCTAGCCATGGCTTTGGATAGTGAAGAATTACGGCAAATGGCTGTTAGTCTCTATGGCAATTATGCCAGGGACTGCCATTTGTCATGGACTTATCACAATAGCGATGGTTCACAGTCGCACATGTGTGGTAATGGGCTGCGCTGTCTGGCTTTATGGGCAAAGCATGAAAAAAATATGAGCGGCGAACTCAAAGTAGCCACACAAATTGGGCCGATAACAATTCATTGGATTGATGACGATAACATAACTGTCACATTGAGTACTCCTAAGTTAAACAGTAAAGAAATTCCATTTGTTGCTGCTGACCTGAAGGCTGACAAAATAGTGCGACATCCCTTTACTATTAGCGGTCTGCAATTTCCAATTACTTGTGTCAATGTAGGTAATCCCCATTGTGTTATTTTTGAAGGCAGTTTTTTAAAGGCTGAATTGTTTGGTGCGTTTAGCAAAGAATTACCGATCACAGCTGAGAGTATTGATATCGGGCAGGATTTTTTCCCTCGAGAATTAGTATCTCTAGCTAGAAACATAGAAACTGACAAACGTTTTCCGGAGTGCACCAACGTGGAGTTTGTGCAGGTTTTGGATAGAAACCATATACAATTATTTGTTTGGGAA
This sequence comes from Candidatus Melainabacteria bacterium, assembly GCA_963847765.1. Classification (GTDB taxonomy): domain Bacteria; phylum Cyanobacteriota; class Vampirovibrionia; order Obscuribacterales; family Obscuribacteraceae; genus CAWKBA01. The sequence goes on from CAWKBA010000015.1 coordinate 24,364, forward strand.
AGGGGAAGCGGGGCAACACTTGCTTGTGGCAGTGCGGCAGTTGCGGCATTTACTGCGGGTGTTCTTGAAGATCGTCTCGATAGACAAGCCAGTGTCACTTTGCCTGGTGGCAGGTTATATATGGAATGGCTGGCGAATGATAATATAAAAATGACTGGCGGAGCTAATTTGAGTTTTCGGGGACAAATTCAAGTCAAAGGGTCTCAATTGAAAACAGCTAAAGAAAACAAGGATAAAGTGCCTAATACCAGCGTAACAGCTACAAAGGTTAGAGTCCTATGAATTTACCGGTAGAGAAACGCCGGCAGTGGATCCGCAGCCGCCGACAACAGAGAAAACTGACGAAGCTAGCTCGACTGCGTCGCCAGCTTTTGCGTTATTCGGTTCTCTGTGCACTTCTGGTGGCTGGTGGCATGGCTTTTTATAAAATTCATTGGACATTGCCGACCAGCAGCAGTGACCAATCAGTTGTTATCAAGGGTAACCTGGTTGCTTCAGATGAACAAATTCGTCGAGCTTTAGGTATAACGTTCAACAATTTACTCTTTGCTCTTAATCCCAAGGATTTAGAACAAAGAGTGGAAAAATTAGGTGTGATCAGATGTGCTTTTGTTAGACGGTATGCCTTGCCTTCACCAAAACTGCAAGTAGACGTACTGGAAGAGTTTCCCTGGGCAACACTATATCTTAATGATGTGGACACTCCTCAATTTATCATTGCTCAATCAGGGCGATTGATTTCAATTCATGACTTTCCCCATGTTTATCAACCGGCTTTAAGAATTTATTGCCGGGATAAAGACAGCGTCAAGCTTAATGCTGATGATGTTAGTCACTGGGCTGATTGGATTGCATATGTTGAAAAACAGATGCAATGCCCTGTTCAATGTATCGATATGCACGATGCTCGTGATGTCAAAATACAAACTGACAAATGTATCTTAGCCCTGGGTAGTGCAGATAATTCACTTACGAATCGCTTAGTGCGCCTGGCTTCAGTGCTGGAGGTGCTGTCTAGTGAGCATAAAGAGCCAAGTTATGTCAACTTAGCTCTGAACAGCAATATACCTGTAAAGCTGGCAAAAAATCTGACCTGTCGCAAGAAAATAACATTTATCAGGAATGATTGTCATAGAGGTCAATACTTAACCGCCTTTCTCAAGTCATTGTCCAATTCTTGTGCACCGATGCAGCCTGTTTCTATGGCGACTGTATTTCCTTTTCGGTCAAAGATCACTATAGTAGGAATGGCGCTGCGACCAAAGCTATGCAATAGCTTTCCATTTTGTCCTTGATCAATATTTAGATCTCGGCAGCCGATGGTATCTCCATAAGCGCTAATTGTATTTCTTAAAATCGGCTCAAAGGTCCGACATGAACCACACCAGTCGGCATAAAAGTGAAGGACTAGAGGACGATGGCTGGCAATAATACTTTTTCTAATAGGCTGTAGATCAGCCTCGCGTTTCTGGCAGTCAAAGTAAAAATAAATCATTGCGGCAATGGCTGTAAATACCAGCACCATTGCTCTATCTCTATTCATCATGACTCCATCCTAAAGGGTTGCCAGTAGGCGACAGGGCTTTGTCACTAAAATTATTAATGATTCTTAATTATTGCCTGCAGCTGTGTTTTGGCTTGCTGCCACAATTTAGTGAATGCTTCAGCAGATAGTTCTTTTAGAGGGCGGTTGGAATTGTTTTCCATTAACTGAAATCTTTTCCTGAATTTGTCGACGGCAAGCAACAGAGCTTCCTCAGGATCAACCTTGTGCCAGCGAGCGATGTTGACCATGGTGAATAAAACATCGCCCATCTCTAAATAGATGTTTTCGTTATCTATATTTTTTTCTTTTACTGCCTGGCGAAATTCTTCTAACTCACTATCCAGCTGTGCCCATATATCTTCTTCTTTCTCCCATTCAAAACCTTGATGAACGGCCTTTTCTGAAATTTTCAAGGCTTTAAGCAATGCCGGCATTGCTTCGGGAACACCTGCTAAGGCAGAGACCTTACCGTCGTCGGCATCGGACTTATCCAGTTGTTCAGCTTCTTTTAACTGCTCCCACTGTACTAATACTTCTTTGCTAGTGTGCAATTTTTGTTGTGAAAATACATGTGGATGCCTGGCAATCATTTTGTCATTTATTGCCTTTACTACATCTTCAATAACAAAATGTTTGTCTTCGCTGGCTAACTGTGTTTGCAAAACAATCTGTAGTAAAAGATCACCTAATTCCCCTTTGAGCTTTGCATAATCGTCATTATTTATTGCCTCGATAACTTCATAAGTCTCTTCTAATAGATAGCGAATGAGACTCTTAGCGGTTTGCTCGCGATCCCAGGGGCAACCTTCAGGTCCGCGCAAATGAGCTATAGTTTGGCAAAATTGTTCAAAGTAAGACGGCATTTAACAAGGATAATAAAGGATAATGGAGAAATATTCATAGAATAAATATCATATTTCGAAATAACAGGGAGTAATTGAGGGTGGATGTTTGTGTAATTGGTGCCGGCTATGTTGGCCTGGTCACAGGGGCTTGTCTGGCATATCTGGGCAATCAGGTAATTGCTGTTGATGCAGACAGTACCCGTATAGATCAACTTAAACAAGGACATGTGCCCTTCTTTGAGCCAGGATTATCTGAGCTTGTTCAAAGCAGTGTTAAAGCCGGGCACTTAGATTTCAGCAACGATCTTGCTAAAGCAGTTAAGAAGTCAAAGGTAGTTTTTATAGCGGTAGGCACGCCTTCGCTGCCTAATGGCGAGCCAGATCTTTCACAAATAATTTCTGTAGCCAAAGAAATTGGTGCGGCGCTGGATACGCAGCACAAACGAATAATTGTCAACAAATCAACTGTGCCGGTTGGTTCAGGCAATTGGGTGGAAATGCTTGTTGCTCAGGGGTTGCAATCAAGACAACCTGTGGCGGCTACCGTCAGGACGGCAGACAAATTATCAGGCAATAATCTGCCTGTTTTTGCCGTAGTCAGTAATCCAGAATTCTTACGGGAAGGATCAGCAATAGTTGATTCGCTTTATCCAGATCGAATTGTTATTGGTAGTAGTGATCAATCGGCAATTGCTGAAATGAAAAAACTATATCAACCAATCATTGAACAAAGCTTTCCGGCACTAAATGAAGAAAACTATGAAAAGATGATGGAATCCCTTTTGTAGTCACTGATTTAGCCAGTGCCGAATTAATTAAATATGCGGCTAATGCTTTTTTGGCTTTAAAAATCAGCTTTGCCAATGAAATGGCCGGGTTGTGTGAAAAAGCCGGTGCCGATATTCGAGAAGTAACAAAAGGCATCGGGCTGGATAAAAGAATTGGACAGTTGTTTTTAAATGCCGGTATTGGCTGGGGCGGTAGCTGCTTTGGCAAAGACGTACACGCCTTAATTGAAAGTGCCAGAGAATATAATTATCCAACCCCCATCCTTGAAGCGACGCTATCTGTCAATGAAAGACAAAGAAAAGTATTGATAGGCAAGCTGCAAGAGGAACTGAAAATTATCAAAGGCAGAACTATAGGACTAATGGGACTATCTTTTAAACCTAACACTGATGACTTGCGCGATGCCCCAAGTTTGACCATAATCAATCAGCTTTTAAAAATGGGTGCTTTTATCAAAGCCTATGATCCGGTAAGTAATGCTGTTTGCCGTGCCCAAAATCCGGATCTGGCCATTAACTATTGTGATGATCTACTCAGTTTAGCTAAAGACTGCGACGCCTTGCTTCTGATTACAGAATGGGATGAATTCAAATGTGCTGATTGGCAGGCAATTGCCAAAATAATGAAATCTCCTTTGATTATTGATGGCCGCAATGTTTTGCCTGAAAAAGAATTACGCCAGGCAGGCCTAACATATAGAGGTGTTGGACATTGAAGTATGTCATCACCGGTGGTGCTGGTTTTATAGGCTCACACTTGACCGATCGTCTAATTAAAGAAGGGCATGAAGTTATTGTTGTTGATAATCTTATAACCGGTAGCCGCGATAATATTGTTCAGCACCAAGCTAATGCCCATTGTGAATTTATTCATCACAATGTCAGTAATCAAATCCACATTGCTGGTGATATTGACTGGGTTGTTCATTTTGCTTCGCCGGCTAGTCCAGTGGATTATTTGCAGCTGCCCATTGAAACTCTAAAAGTAAATTCACTCGGTACCCACAATACTCTTGGCTTAGCGCGAGCAAAAAATGCAAAATATTTATTAGCCAGTACTTCAGAAGTTTACGGCGATCCGGAAGTGCACCCGCAACCAGAAACATATTGGGGTAATGTCAATCCGATTGGCCCGCGCGGTGTTTATGATGAGGCCAAACGCTTTGCTGAAGCAATTACGATGGCTTACAACCACAAGCATAATTTGAACACACGCATTGCCCGTATTTTTAATTGTTATGGACCACGTTTGCGTATCAATGACGGGCGAGTAGTTTCTAATTTTATCAGCCAGGCATTGAATAATCAGCCATTAACTGTTTATGGCGAGGGCAAACAGACTCGTAGTTTTCAATATGTATCGGATCTAGTCGAAGGCATAATACGCCTCATGCAGGCTGATTATCATGAGCCTGTCAATTTAGGCAATCCGGAAGAAAAAACTGTAATGGAGCTGGCAAAGATAATCAAAGAACTTACTGACTCAAAAAGCGAAATTATTATGCGACCATTGCCGGTTGATGATCCCAAACGAAGATTGCCGGATATTTCTTTAGCTAAACAATTGCTAAAGTGGTCACCGAAAAAAGATTTGATCGAAGGTTTAACCGAGACCATTGCCTGGTATCGGCAGCACTTAGCACCGGCGCTACGATAAATTATCGGGGAAAATGTCTGGCTGCTTAACGAAATCAAGGATTGGTTTAACCTTCCCCGTATAATCTTTTAGATATCTGCTAAGCCTCCAGCTTTTATAGAAAATGAGTGATGGTGTATTTTGTATAATAAATTCGCAGCGCGGACACCAAAGCAAATTCTTTTCTTTAATGGTCTCTATATTTACCCAGGGAATTTGAATTGGTTTTGCGAATGGAAAAAGAAATTTTGGCTTAAATTTTATATACAAAAATTCATCACTAAATCCTATCGAAACGCAATCCTTGATGCCGAAATACGCCCTGAACAGAAGCGTCTGCCAATTGAGCCATTTACCTGTAAATTCGGATCGCAAAGGATATGCTTCACTAATTTTGTGCCAGCGACTCCAATTCTGAATTGCCAGCGACGCCATAGATAAAAGCAGTATATACGCAATGAAGACAAACGCCATCAGGTACAGAAATAATTGAAGTTTATCCATGTCAGCTTGCCAGTGCTCTTACTTCTTTCTCTATTTTTTCAGGAAGATGTTTATAACGTGCCAGCTCAATTTCATAATCGTATTGCAATCCCATCCACAATTCTACTGACGTGCCAAAACACTTTGCTAGTCTATAAGCAGTGTCGGCTGAAATAGAGCGAGTGCCATTAATTATTTGAGTAATTCGATTAGTAGGCACGGCGAGAAATTTTGCTAACTTGTTGGCACTTAGCTCTAAAGGTACCATGAATTCTTCGCGCAAAATTTTTCCTGGGTGTATGGGTGATAATAAATCCTTTTTGGACATAACTATTTCCTCAGTGATAATCTACTATCTCGACATCATATGCATTATTGTTTATCCATTTAAAATAAATACGCCACTGGTCATTAATTCTGATGCTCCATTGATCTATACGATCACCTTTTAATTTCTCAAGTCTTAAGCTTGGGATTGCAGATAAATCTCTCAATGTGAATTTAATCACGCACTAACACCTATCTTATTACGCTTGACGTATAATGTCAAACCATTGCTTTAATGAAGCTATCTCTTGTATATGGATATATGCGGAAATAAGCCGTCGAAAGTTTAAATATTTGCACTTTAACTGCTAAGATTTAATGTTCTTATGAATAGGATGCGAAATTTATTAGTACATGGGTCAGTAGCCTTATTAAGCGCTGCACTGATTGCGCCGATTAGCCAGGCACAGGTTAGCGGTAATAATCAACCATCGTTGTTAACCAAAGAATTAGCTGCCGCTGCGCCGATGAAGACAGCCCCAGCAAAAAACATAGATAGTCCAAATAGCTCTGTATTTCAGTATCTGACAATACTTACATCCGATGGCTGGACAGTTATCTGGTCATTTGCTGGACCATTTAGGGTTGACCAGAATTTGTCTAATGTCATTAGCCCTGATTTGCTGCAAGAGTACCGGTGCCGAGCGCAAGCGAAACAGATTTTGCAACGCGGGCAAAGAAAAATTACGATTGATGCTTTTCAATTTGCCACTGCTGACGGTGCTTATGGAGCTTATTGCGCCGGTCGTCGTGGTTCGTCCAGCTATGCAACCCAGGGCGATGCATCAAGTGAAGATCAAAACAGCATTTCCTTTTGCAAAGATCAATATTTTATTTGCTTGCAAAGCTCAGAGCTAGATGACGATGAAGCCAAATCAGCAATCAATAAATTAGCTCAGAAGCTGATTGAACATATAGAGATGGTTAAAAATCCCAAACAAAGCCAGATTGCCAATCCTGGTGGAGGCGCTGGACAGTTGATTGTGAGTAGCTCAAAGCCGGAAATTTTTAACTATATGCCGACTATGGAACGTGTTCGCGGCAGCGAAAAACTAGTGATGGGACCGGCAGGTATGAAAAGATTTTTCCCTGCCCCTTACAGTGCTAATCTGGCGCCATTGTTAAAAGGGGCTGTGGCAGATTTTAAATTAGAGGAACCGCATCGCGACCGCCTTAAGTTATTGATTGCATGTTATCCTACGGCCGCCGAGGCGAATATGACTTATGCTAAATACACAGGCACATTGAGCAGTGAACATGATGAAAAATCAGTAGAAGGATTTACTTATTCAACAGCATTATTTAAAGTCTCAGACTGTTGGTTGCTTTGCCAATTGCGCGATAAACAAATAATAGTAATTAACGGCGCTCGGCATAAAGACACATTAGGCGCGCTGGCTCATCAAATATATTTGTAGGGGTGGGGGTCAAACTGCCGCCCTTACATACCTAGCGGCCGCTGTCTCGCCCATGCTCTTTAATAATGATATATTATTAATAAGGGTTGTATCAATAAAGCCAGAGTCGAATTTTGAGCAATCGAATGACTATAACGATGAATTTTTTATGGAAAGACAAAGCACTTATTCTTTTGCTGGCTTTATTACTCATTGCCGATGCTTGCTACGCCGAGGACTACACACTCAAAGATGAATTATCGGCGTATAGCCAAGGCAATTTTAAGCAGGCAGTAGAAATTGGCCGGGCTGTGGTTAAGAAAGAACCGCAAAATGTGGTGGCTCATTATTATTTGGCAAATGCTTATGCCCAACTAAAGTTATTTCAGGATGCCGTGCCGGAATATACTATTTGCGCGCAGGCAACTGATAGTCCCAAAATTAAATCGTATGCACAAGCAGCCCTGAATTTTCTAAAGGAACAAAACAACGGTCCTAAAGGTAGTGGTACTGAAAGTAACTCCGGTTCAGTTGAAGGACAGATGGAGGAGACCGAAGTAAGATTAGGAAAAGAGCTGGATGAAAAAATAAATGTGCTCAAATCCGAAGCAACGCAAAAAATCAACAGGTTAAACCAAGAGCGAGATTCGGAAATAGGGCAAATACCCAAATACATTGTTTATCCGGACGGTAGTAGGAAAGATAATCCGGATTATGACAATTTATCTGGTACTCTCAATAAAGCAGTTGAAGAAAAGACCAATAAAATTAGTGCAGAACTTAGTCGACAAATTGATCAGCTTGAAAAATACTACAAAATAAAAACTGATAGTTTGAATGCCTCTGCCATGGGAATGACATCGCAATTTAAAGAAGGAAGCGGCAATATTCAAATTGATCCCACCGGAACAAATTTATATGTTCACAACTATGTAAATTATACAAGCGACATTGTGCCACCGCCGCCACTGGTTGGAATGAAGGCCACTGCCAAAAGTCTTTCCATTACCGGAACAATAAATAACAAAAAATTAGAAACACATAAATGAAAACAAAAGCCTATTTATTCAGTCCGCTGATCATACTTTTGGTTTTTTTCTCAGCAAATTCTTTAGCGAAAACAGCACAAAGCATTAAACCTGCCTCGCTGATGCTGAAGGGGCATATAGATATAGTTGTATCCAGTTGTTCTGCAGCAGGACTTACTTTATCGTCCAATGTTTTGCCGGCTCAAGTGATTAAGGTCAGACCGGGTTCGCCAGCCTATTACAAGAATATTGAAGCAAAAGATGAAATTCTTGATGCTCAAATTTTGGGTGACAAATTGTATGTGATTTTTAGTCGCAACGGTCAAAAATATTCTGCGGAACTCAACACAGTGCCGGTCAATCGAATTGCAGTAGCATCCGGTATAAATGGTGGCAACGATCTTGTAAAAAATGCAAGTGAAAAAAGTCAACCCATAAATACCGCGGCATTCAATCTATCGGATGCTGATGTAGCTGTTCCTGACAATAGTTATCGCCATTGGTTTAAAATATCGCAGCCAATGCTTGCTACAAGTATTGAGAAATTTAATAAGGAAGCTATTCTGGATGTAGAAGGATCTGCCGATGAAACAGGACAGATATTGGCAGCTTTTGGCATGCCGTATTTAAAAATTTCAACCGATCAATTAATTGACTATCCCTTTGATGGAGTGCATGTAATTATTCTCAATTGCCCGGGCGATGCGCCTAGTGCTTCCTATCCTCGTCTTCGTAGCTTCGTTGAAAAAGGCGGTTATCTAGTTACATCGGATTGGGCCCTCGATCATTATTTGCAAAATGCTTTTCCTGAATTAATACGCTGGAACTCCAGTGTCAATAAAAAATATAAATACACAGCAGCTGTTGTGAATGCAGATCCAGTTTTTTTAAATGGTGCTGTTACCCATGCTATGTGGTTTTTAAATGCCAATGCTCATTTAGTGGAAATAATTGATCCAAGCAAGGCAGAGGTTTTGGTAGCTAGTAAAGAATTATCCGAGGAAGATCCTAAGCATGGTGGTTCTGTAGCTATAGTCTTTACTGTAGGCCGGGGCAAAATCCTTCATATTGTTGGTCATGTGGGTATAAAAATTAATAACAAGCTACCTGATTCGGCACCAGTTATTGGTATTAGCTTGCGCCAGGCTATAGTGGCTAATTTTGTAGCTAGTGCACTGACTTCCGGCAAATAAGCCGGTATTTCATACGCAATCTGAACTTTTTCGATGACCGCGACGTCTATATAAATAGTCATGCATGAATGCGCTTGACTATTGGGCTACAAATGTGCTACAAATGTAGCAAGGCAGGATTATGTGTTCTTTACCTTCAATGACGATAGTTTGAAGCGTCATAAAATCAGTCATGAAGATGTGCTGGAAGCTCTGGAGGATCCATTTAAACTAGAAGTAAAAACTGGTGAATATAGAGGAAACCCAACTTCTTTGTGGATAGGAAGAACTTTTACTGAAAGACTTTTAGAAATAGGAATTGAGTATTTAGAAGATTGCAATCATATTTATCACGCGAAAAAAGCTAATGCTGAGCATGCAGCAAAATATTTGAACAAACGGTTTTAACTATGGCAAAAATATCTAAAGAAGAATTGAATAAGCGCAAAGCAGAATTGGGCAAACATGCTAGAGAAGAGTTGTCCAAAACAGAAGTGATGCGTTTTCGTATGGATCCCAAAAGTATACTAAGGCTTTATGAGTTAGCAGAAAAAAAACGACAGAATGTAGGTGCAATGGTAAGGCAATGGGTTGTCGAAAGAATGGAAGCGGAAGCAAGATCCGGCGCAGGTCGATCATCTAAATTTGATCAAAACGATCCGATGTTTAGCACTATATTGAATCGTTTAGATTTTTTGGAATCACAAATAAATCGATTAGCTGCGCATAAATAAAAATTCGATATACAGGCCATAGCGAAGGCATTATATAATGTTTGTTAGAAGGGGATATTTATGTTATGGGATTAACTTACGCTGATATTCGAGTCGAAAACTTATTGAGTAAACGGAAGCTGGAAACAAAGGCTTTAGTTGACTCGGGCGCAGTTTTTTTGATCATCCCTGAACACTTGGCTGTCCAACTGGGTTTTGATCTGAATGAGGTGGATACCCGAGAAGTTACCTTAGCGGATGGAAGTCATAGGTCGGTGCCTATGATCGGACCGATTCGTGTGCATTTTGCTGACCGCCATTGTGATTTATCTGCCTTAGTAATGGGAGACGAACCATTGTTTGGTGTTGTGCCAATGGAAATGATGGATCTAGTTATTAATCCTGCGTCTCAAACATTGACCGTGAATCCGGATAGTCCCTATGTTCCTAGCGCGCCGGCGAAATAGTTTTGAGAATGCGGGCTCGCGAGCTTCGTCCCAAATTCCAATATGGAACGTCGGTTCAAGCGGGCGCGTGCAACGCGCCCCTACGAATTGATGACATTGGATTTGCGCAGCAGTTCGATTACGGCGTTCAATCTTGTTTGTTCGTTACCAACATATTTGTATATAAACATAATCGCAATCCATAAGATTATAAAAGCAGCACCGTGAACATCTTCTGAAGTGAACGATTTACCAA